>NZ_PDUT01000004.1:0-995188 GCF_002700155.1 Maribacter sp. 6B07
AGAAAAATGGGCTTTATAGAAAAAATCTTCAACACTCATACCATGCACCAAGTGCACCATGCACAGAATGTAGAGTACTTAGATAAGAATCACGGTGGATTTCTTAATTGTTTTGATAAAATGTTCGGTACCTGGAAAGAGTATGATGAAGAAATTGATGTGAAATTCGGCGTTATACATGCGCCTAATTCTAATAACCCTATTGTAATTCTTACCCATGAATTTAAAGATATATGGGCAGATGTGAAGAAGGTGAAGAAATTTAAACACAAACTAATGTATATTTTTGGTCCTCCAGGATGGAGCCATGATGGTAGTACAATGACTGTTAAGCAGCAACAAAGGCTTTTTAAGCAGCAAAAAGAACAAAACCCTGAAATGGCTTTTGATAGACCAAATTAAACACCTCGGGCGGTTTAAAATACAGTTGCAAGAAAATATAAAACCCTAATTAAACATGTGTTTAATTAGGGTTTTTACGTTATTTAATTTTCCTATTGCTCTTCAATTGGTGTAGCGGGCTTCTTATTCTTTTTCATTCTTAGATCAAAGAATTCAACCATTAATGAAAATGCAATGGAGAAGTAAAGGTATCCTTTCGGGATAGTTCCCACTTCATTACCAAATACAATTAGATGACTTAAATGAGCTGCTTCTGCAATTAGCATAAAACCTATTAAGATTAAAAAAGAAAGCCCTAGAATTTGAATGGAAGGGTGTCTATTTACGAATTCACCAACAGGATTGGCAAATAACATCATTATGATTACTGAGATAACTACGGCTACAATCATAAGTATTAAAGCATCGTTAGGGTTAGGAGAGATGCCGTTGGTCATTCCTATGGCAGTTAAAATAGAGTCAAATGAAAATACTATGTTTATTACGGTTATTTGCAAAATGGCATTGGTCAGGGATGTGGATCTCGCTTTCTTTACTTCGCGTTCGTCATGCCCTTTATCTTCGACCTTTTCATGAATTTCCTTAGTACTCTTGTAAAGCAGAAATAAACCTCCTAGAAAGAGTATTATTCCCTGTCCGCTAATTCCTCCTGTAATCCATTCACTGTCAAACACCCAAAACGGTTTTTTCATTGAAGTAAGCAATGAGATGCCAAATAACAATACAATTCTCATTACCATGGCCAATACAAGTCCAATATTGGTAGCTTTTTTTCTTTGTGCAGGTTCAAGTTTTCCTGCGGCAATGGAGATAAAAATTATATTATCTATACCTAAAACTATTTCAAGAAATGTTAGTGTAAGTAGGGCAATCCAAGCATCTGGACTGGTGAAAATTTCAAACATGGTTAGTTGGTTTTAATTGCGGTTCCGGTTTTTACTACTAATTTTTTGTTAGGGTCTTTTACAGCGCTTTTGTATTGAAAGGTGTAAGAAGAATCCGTTGTACTAATAATTTTATAATGTATGGCTGTTTTGCTATTAATGTCTTGTAGCACAAATTCGCAGTCATTGAACCAGCGGACGGTGGCGCTGTCTATTTTGTTTTCATAATAGTCAATGCTGTAATCTTTGGTTCTTATAAATTTTCCTTCCTTAACAGTGTCTCCAACTTCATAAGTGAATTTAAAAGCGCCTGTTTTATACTTTTCGCAATCGCGCTCAGGTTGGTAACAAGAACAAAGTAAAAGGCTTGTAATAGCAGTAAAAAATATCTTTTTCATCATACTGCAAAATAAACAAATTCCCGATGATGATTCTAGTAAAAGTTAGGAATGCTGAATTTAGAATTTTAAAACTATTTTTCTAGGTATGTTTTAAATGTACCGTCACTATAGAAAATAACTATTCGGTCAATATTCTTTTCGCTAGGTGGTAAGGTGGTCTGTTTAGATTTATTGTAAGTTTTGGTTGGTTCTTTTTCGTTTAGTTTAGGAAAGCTGCCAATGCCGTAAAGCAACCATTGAATATCTACCTCCGCAAAGGCATCATTAATTTTCATGATAAACTCTAGGCTAGGTTTGTTTCTGCCATTCAACAAATGTGATATGCTAGATCTTTGCACCTCAATTAAATCTGCAAATGCAGAGGAGGAAAGTTCGTAATGGGTTAAAATTGACTTTAACCTTAATATGAATGAATTGCTGTCTAACATGTTTACAAAATTAATTCATACTCCATTTAATAGTAGTTAAATTATGTGTAAAATTCTCAAATCCGCTTAGAAATTTATGAAGTTCATGTTTATTTAAATAACAGTAAATTACTGATTTTCAATTTAATTAAATGTTATTTATCTTTTTGATTAGAATTGTAAATTTCAATACCATTTAATTTGGTTCTTTTATCACAAACTGATTTACAATTGTAAACTGTACCTGTAGTATTTTTGTTTTTTGAAAAGTAATACATGGAAGAAATAAATTATAAGGACTATGGTGTAACCAGTATATCGGGAAGATATATTACTTATGACCATATAGATGAGTTTTTAAATTCATTACCGGTAACATTTAAAACTGAGGTAGTAGGTAGATCGGTACGCGGAGAAGCTATAAAAAGTGTTGTTTTTGGTAACGGACCTAAGCGAATTTTAATGTGGTCTCAAATGCATGGAAATGAATCAACGACAACGAAGGCTGTTTTAGATTTATTTAATTTTATGAGTCAAGAATCCATGGAAGCCTTCAAAATATGGAATGCCTGTACCATTAAGATTATTCCAATTTTAAATCCAGATGGAGCTAGAGACTTTACTAGAATAAATGCTAATGAAATCGATTTAAATAGAGACGCACAAAACTTATCGCAACCAGAGAGTAAAGTGCTAAAAAAAGTCTATGAAGATTTTACACCAGATTTCTGTTTTAATCTACATGATCAGCGTACTATTTTTAATGTAGGTACTACTCATAAACCGGCTACGGTTTCTTTTTTGGCTCCAGCTTTTGATGAAGATCGTAATAACTCACCGTCTAGAAAACTGAGTATGCAATTAATAGCGGCAATGAACAGCAAATTGCAAGAAGAAATACCTGGGCAGGTAGGTAGGTATGATGATGGCTTTAATGCAAATTGCGTAGGCGATGCTTTTCAAATGAAGGGAACACCTACTATATTATTTGAAGCTGGTCATTATTATAATGATTATGATAGAGATGTAACAAGGGTATACATTTTTAAAGCTTTAGTAAAGAGTTTGTTAACTATAAGGGATAATGAAATAACAGATTATACCGTTGACCAATATTTATCAATACCGGAGAATGGTAAACAGTTTGTTGATATTGGGGTGTATAATATAGATTTTGAAAATAATGGTCTTACTTCGGCTGAATTTACACCAATTCAGTATAAGGAGGTGCTAAAAAATGGTAAAGTGGATTTTGTTCCTATGGTTCATGTTTTTGATAAGGAACCTCCTGAAGTTTTTGCACATAAATCATTGAATTGCAATGATGAAAACGATGTGAAATGGTTGAGAGAAAATGATATTTTAAAACTACTTTCTTAGATTTCATTGTTTTATTTCTTTGAAATAGTAAAATTGTTTACATTTTCAATAAAAAAAATCGAGTTTCAATGAATTTAATGTGATTATTTTTTATTTTTGGCAGAAATTTTACAACTATGGGCAAAGTCAAATTAGACGAAATAGACCACCAAATTCTGGATATGTTAATTGATAACACCAGAACACCTTTTACTGATATTGCAAAAAAACTTCTTATTTCTGCAGGTACTGTTCATGTAAGGGTTAAGAAAATGGAAGAAGCCGGTATAATAAAAGGCTCTTCGCTAACTTTAGATTACGTAAAACTAGGTTATGCATTTATAGCGTATGTGGGTATTTTTCTTGAAAAAACGCACCAGACCAAATTTGTATTGGAACGTTTAAATCAAATACCTAATGTTACCATTGCACATATTACAACCGGGAAATTCAATATTTTCTGTAAGATTAGAGCAAAGGATACTACGCATGCTAAAAATATTATCTTTAAAATTGATGATATAGATGGTATCAGCAGAACTGAGACAATGATTTCGTTAGAAGAAAGCTTTAATGACAAAAAGCGTTTAATGCATACTATTTTTAACGAGTTATAAGAATAATATAGTCAACTAACTTGAAGAAAAGCCCGGTTAAATTTTTTAATTGGGCTTTTTTGGTTGTTTTTGTAAAACAAAAAATATTTTATGAAGGTAAAAGATTTAGAGAATAGCGAATTGCAATATTTTTACGGAACCTACTTAAATGCTTTAAATGAAGAAGAAGATTTAAAGTCTGCCTTAGAAAATGGCAAGAAGAACTTTCAACAGCTAATTGAAAATTTAACCAAAGATCAGTTGATGTATAGCTACGGGGAGGGTAAATGGACTATAGCTGAAGTCTTAGTTCACTTAATAGATTCTGAACGCGTTTTTCAATACAGGGCTTTTCGAATTTCTAGAAACGATAAAACTCCTTTACCAGGTTTTGAGCAAGATGATTACGTTTTAGAGAGTTATGCAAATCAAAGAACTAAAGAGGATATTTTACGGGAATTCCTAATAGTTAGAGAAGCATCTATTAACTTTTTCTGTCTTTTATCTAATGATGTCTTAAAAAGAACCGGTACCGCAAGCGGATTACCTTGGTCTGTAGCAGCGCTAGGCCTTGTGATTAGTGGTCATCAAAGGCATCATTTTAATATTATAAAAGAGCGATATTTAGTTTAATCTAACTCTTGTTCGTGTTCGTTTTCAAAATTTAGGTGTAAGGCATTTGTCATATCTTCTGAAGACATTATTTCTTCGGGAGTGCTTGATTCTAGCTCCTTGCCTACATTCTCCTCAAAATTTGCGATAAAATTAGAAAGGCTCTTACTAATTTTTACCAAGTATAAGGTGTCTGTTGTTTTCAGCTCAACTGCCTCAACATAATCACCATTAATATTCTTGAAGGTTATAATGTCTTCATCACCATAACCATAAGGATAAGTTTCAATTAAAAGAGCTGCTAAGTTGTGGTCTAATTTACGATAATCTATAAGTCGTCTGGTCATAACTAATTTATTTATAGCGGGTTATTATTTAACTATAACTAAACTAGTCATTAAAATTACACACATCTTTATAGAGTTGTGAAAGTAATGATTTGGGTATGTGAAGTTTTTAAAGTTTGTAGTAAGCGAAAGCTTCAGTAAATAATGTTACCGGAATTTCAACATCAAACTTAGGTTCACCAATAGATTTTAAGAGTACAAAATTGATTTTACCATGAGAATTTTTCTTGTCATACTTCATTAAATTTAGAATATTATCAATGTCGGTATCAGAAAATTCTACTTTGTCATACCTGTCCAAAAAAGTTTTCTTTATATCCTCCATGGCTTCTTGGGGTAGGTCTAATAGTTTTTGTGATAAATAGCCTTCTAAGATCATACCAATTGCTATTGCTTCTCCATGTAGTAACATTTCTTTAGATTCGTTTTCAAGAAAATACGATTCTATGGCGTGACCCAACGTGTGTCCATAATTTAATATTTTACGTATATGTTGTTCGGTAGGGTCTTGCAAGACCACTTCATTTTTAATTTGAATTGAAGTAAGAATATGATTTTTCATATCCTCAAGGTTTTTAGCTTCTTTAAGTGAATGCCAGTAATCTTTATCTTGAATAAGACCATGTTTTAGCATTTCGGCAAACCCGCTTTTGACCTGTCTGTCTTCTAAGGTATCAAGGAAATCTGGTACCACCAATACCATTACCGGTTGGTTGATAACACCAATTTGATTCTTTAACGCGCCAAGGTCAATACCTGTTTTACCGCCTACCGAAGCATCTACCATAGATAATAGGGTAGTGGGTACATTTATGAAATCTATACCTCTTTTAAATGTAGAGGCAATAAAACCGCCCATATCGGTCAATACTCCTCCTCCTAAATTTATTAGTAAACTTTTACGGTCCGCACCAAGTTCTGAAAGTGCCTCCCAAACACCAACGCAGGTTTCAATGTTTTTATTTATTTCCCCAGATTCAATTTCAATTATTTCAAATGCATAGTCTCCATTTAGCTCTGCCATGAAATTTGGTAGACAGTGTTCATGGGTATTTTCATCTACCATTATAAAAATAGTAGAATATTTTTTCTCTGCTAAATGAGTATTTAGGGCAGAAAAAGCTTGTTCATTGAAATGTACTGCGTAAGAATCTGAAATAATGGAATCCATTAAAAATATAGCTTAATTTGTTTGAAACTTATACGCAAAATAAAGGTAATTTTTAGTCTTAAGATTATAAATTCTGTGATTATATTTGATCGTTATAGAAATTATAAGGAATGGACCAAATTTTTGAAAATACTGCAACTGCATTTGCTCTTAAAACCGATTCAGAATTAGAAAGAGCTTATTTTCTCTTTAAAATGATTTCAAATGAACCTTTGGTGAAAATGGGTTCTGTTATTACCAATTTTGCTTTTAAAGCTCATTTACCCGTAGAAAGTTTAATTCGTGCTACTGTTTTTGACCATTTTTGTGGTGGTGTTAATGAAAGGGATTGCTTGCCTGTGGTGGATCGTATGTGGCAAAAGGGTGTATGCTCTGTATTGGATTATTCTGTAGAAGGTAAAGAAGAGGAGGACCCTTTTGATACGGCTACTGAAATTATTTTGACCATTTTAGATTTTGTAAAGGAAAAGGACGCCATACCTTATGCTGTTTTTAAGCCAACTGGTTTTGGGAGATTTGCCTTGTACCAAAAAATTAGCGAGAAAAAAGAACTCACTGTTAAAGAAAAAGCAGAATGGCAAAGGGTTGTCAATAGGTTTGACAAGGTCTGTAAAAAAGCACATGATCTTGAAGTGTCTTTGCTGATCGATGGAGAGGAAAGCTGGATGCAAGATGCTGCTGATGATCTGGCTGAAGAAATGATGCGTAAGTATAATAGGAAAAAAAGAATAGTATTTAATACCCTGCAAACGTACAGATGGGATCGTTTACCGTATTTAAAAGCGTTGCATGAGCGCGCTATAAAAGATGGTTTCTTGGTTGGAATGAAAGTCGTTAGGGGTGCATACATGGAGAAAGAGAATGATCGAGCAAAGGAAATGGGCTACACTTCACCGATCTGCAAAACCAAACAAGAAACTGATGATAATTTCAATGCAACAATAGCATATATGATCGATAATATTGATGTGCTTTCCATTTTTGCAGGAACACACAATGAAGAGAGTTGTTATAAATTGATGGAGCTAATGGAAGAGAAGGGTATTGAAAAAAATAACACTCATATTTGGTTTGGTCAGTTGTATGGTATGAGCGATCATATTTCTTACAATTTGGCTGCTCATGGTTATAACGTTGCCAAATATTTACCCTTTGGACCAGTACGCGATGTAATGCCTTATTTAATTAGAAGAGCGGATGAAAATACCTCTGTAGCGGGACAAACCAGTAGGGAGCTTACCCTTTTGAAAAAAGAAAGAAAGCGCAGAAAAATGTAAAATTTATTGTAGTTGCACGTTTTCTATCGTAGCTTTTTCTCTGCAATTCTTAACGGTGAAAATATAATCTTGTTCCTTGTAATCGGACTCAATAACATAAGTTTTACAGGGAACGGATTTTGTATCACTATTTCCGAAATCCACATCACCCTCAGTTAAAATATAGGTCACTGCAGTAGAATCCAGCTGTAACTCTTGGAGTTTTTGTTGGGCTTCCTCACTATAGTACATAGATTTTGAGCGAATGTCTTTTAATGTTCTGCAATTAGGTAGGTAGCAAAAATATACACCGGTTTCTTCAGATTTTTTCTTAAGAAAAAAAGTTAGAAAAACGATTCCTATAGACATCCCCACCAAAAAATAACCTAACCTCTTAAGAAAATCCATTCTAGCTGCTTATTGTAATAATTAAGAACGCGAAATTATGTCTTTTTAAATGGATAGAGAAAATTTTGCTTTTTTGTTTTAGAATATTAAAAAATTAATATCGCTATACTGAAGGTCGAACCACTCGCCAACCGATTTGTTGGTAAGAATACCATGGTACATATATAGACCATTACGTAGTCCTTTGTCAAAACGTAGAGAATTTTCTAAACCGCCATCTTCTCCAATTTTAAGTAGATAAGGCGTAAATATATTACTGATACTAACTGAGGCTGTTTTTGGATATCTAGAGGGTATATTCGGCACACCGTAGTGTATTACATCATATTTTTTTCTAGTAGGCTTATTGTGATCGGTAATTTCACTGGTTTCAAAACATCCGCCTGTATCAATACTTACATCAATGATTACGGCTCCCTTTTTCATATGTTCTACCATGGTGCTGGTAACTACTACCGGTGACCTATCTTTTCCTCTTGTGGCGCCAATAGCAACATCGCAGCGTTTTAAGGCTTTCAATAAATTTTTGGGTTGTATTGTAGATGTGTATACCGTTTGTTTAAGATTGGTCTGTATGTTTCTTAGCTTGGTAATAGAATTGTCAAAGACCTTTACATTTGCTCCTATACCTATTGCGGATCGTGCAGCAAATTCACCAACGGTTCCCGCTCCAATGATGACCACTTCTACAGGTGGTACACCGCTTATGTTCCCGAACATTAACCCGTTACCATTATTATTTGCTGCCATTAATTCTGCGGCAATTAGTACTGAAGAAATACCTGCAATTTCACTGAGAGAACGCACAGCCGGGTATTTTCCTTCTTCATCACGGATATATTCAAAAGCTATAGCCGTAATTCGTTTTCTTGCCAATTCCTCAAAATATTCCTTGTACTGGGTCTTTATCTGAAGTGCGGATATTATTGTAGTCTGCGGATTTATATATTCTATTTCGGTAAGGGTAGGAGGTTCTACTTTTAAAATTAACGGGCACGCAAAAACCTTTTTAGTATCCCTGGTAATTTCCCCACCAGCGGTTACATAATCCGCATCAGAAAAATGGGCTCCTTCACCTGCTCCAGATTCTATTAGAACACGATGACCGTTAGAAGTAATGGCATTGACCGCATCGGGCGTTAAACATATTCTTTTTTCTTGGTACTGATTTTCCTTTGGGATGCCTATAAACAATTCACCTTTTTGGCGTAAAACCTCTAAGGTTTCCTCTTGTGGAATTAATTGATGTTTGCTAAACGGTGATGTGGGTTCATTCATAACTACAAAAATGCGTGGTTCAAATCACTGACTTGAAACTCAAATGTACAATTTTTAAAGAAATGAATGGGTTGTGCTTAACTAATGATATTGTGAGGTTAAAACTTAAGGTGTAGCCAACCTTGAACACGTTCTTGCAAATTTTTTAAAAAGTTCTCAATACTGCCGGTAGATAGTTTGGAATTTAAATCATCAGACAAAGAAGGTACTTCATTTAAGGAACTATCATCTTTTTTGTCACTGGTGTAGCCTTTAGCTTTTAGGTCTTCAAGTTCAGCCTCCATTGCTTCTAGATCTATTCCATGAACATGTTTGTCGTATAATTTAATACGAATAAAATAAACAAAGGGAATGGTAATCATACAAATAGGAATTATCCACCAGATATTATCAGTGTCGATCATATTATCTGAGTCATAGAATACTTCAAACATTTGAAAAGCATACATTGCTATTGGAATTAATATTATATGATACCACCAATCTCGTGAAGTAAGAAACCAAAATATCATTAAATATAGAGGTACTATTTTAGAAGTTAGATACCATAAGTACGTTAAGGTATCTGGAAATCCATTATTTCCTAAGGTAAAGCCTAAAATTAAAGCATCGCCATTTTGGTTATAAGGCAAATAATCATAAACCTTATATAAAAAAGGAGAAATGGCTATAAAAAAAACTAGAAGAGTTTCTAGAAAAATCTTCTTTTTAGCTTTCTTTTTTTTTACTTTATTAATCATTTGCAAAATAGTATTACTATATGCTAACGAAGTAAATTGCTAATTATTATAAACAAAAAAGAGAGCATTAAAATGCTCTCTTTTCTAACTACAAAATGATTATAGTTATATTCTTTTAGTTAACTTTCTTTTGTCAACATTAAGATCTTGATTATCAATGTTGATTACTGGTGCTGCCATTGCTAAAAGGAATACGCCTAAAGCGATTGAAGCTAAGAATGTTCTTTTGTTTTTCATTTTCAAGGGGTTTTTGGTTATACAAATATTTAGTTCTTCTACAAACGTAAGAAAAAATATACAACTAAAATGTTGTTAAACGTTAAAATTGTGACTTTTAACCGATTATTTGTACATTTTATCGAAATCCTAGTTTTTCATCGAATAAATACAATAAATCTTTAGTTTGAACGATGCAAAATTCCACAATTCTTACACCAAATGAATATTAGCGTTAAAACCCTTATTTAGAAAGAATTAGTTTTCTTGTTGTTTCGTCAATTATTTCAATAGTAATATTTTGAATATCCGAAGGAAGAAGGTTCGGTATTTTTTCTGGCCACTCCATAAATATCCAGCCATTTGAAGACAAATAATCATCAAGCCCCATATCCATTGCTTCAGATTCATCATTAAGACGATAAAAATCAAAATGAAAGCCCAATAGTTCACCAGTTTCAAGTGCATACTCATTAACCAGTCCAAAAGTAGGGCTACTTACAGTATCACCGCTACCCAATTCTTTGACCAATGATTTTATTAAAGTAGTTTTTCCGGCTCCCATTGGGGCATAAAATGCTAATATTTTACTTTTAGAATGTGTTACAATTTGCTTGGCAACATTAGGTAACTCACCTTCGTTATAAATGAATTCCATTTTAATAAACTATTTAGGTTCCAAAACTACAAAAGGTATAATCATTTCTTCCAAAGAAACTCCGCCATGTTGATACGTGTTTCTATAATAACTTACATAGTGATTGTAATTATTGGGGTAGGCAAAGAAATAATCATTTTTAGCAAATATGAAAGAACTGCTCATATTTATACTTGGCAAATTAATGGTTTTTGGGTCTTTGGCTGCTAAAACCTCACTTTTTTCATACGTAAGACTTCTGCCGGTTTTATAGCGTAAATTCAGGCTTGTGTCCCTATCGCCAACAACTTTGGAAGGAGTTTTTACATTGATGGTGCCATGATCCGTGGTAATAATCAATTTCATTCCCAAGGTCTGCGCTTGCTGTATAATTTCTAACATGGGAGAATTCTTAAACCAACTGGTTGTTAATGAACGGTAAGACTTATCATTGGAAGCCAATTCTTTTATAACTTCCATTTCTGTTTTAGAATGAGAAAGCATATCCACAAAGTTGTACACAATTACGGTCAAATCATTATCCTTCTGCCCCTTAAAATTCTGACTTAAATGTTTGCCTTGTTTTAAACTACTAATCTTATGGTACTCCCATTTTAACTCAAGTCCAAGTCTCTTTAGTTGAGCATCTAAGAATTTGTCTTCAAAAAGGTTTTTTCCGCCTTCATCGGTATCGTTTTTCCACCATTCCGGATATTTCTTTTCCATATCTAACGGTGTTAACCCAGAAAATATCGCATTTCTGGCATACTGCGTTGCAGTAGGTAGAATGCTATAGTAGGAATCTTCTTTTTTCTTTTTATAAAATGAGTTGACCGTATCTTCAAAAGCATACCATTGATCGTATCGTAAATTATCTACTACGATCAGTAATGTTTTTTGATTTTTTATCTCGGGGGCGATCCATTTCTTGAATAAGGTGTGAGACATTACAGGTGCGTCCGTATCTGTAAACCAATCCTCATAATTGCGGTCTACAAATTTACCAAACTGTTGATTGGCTTCGGTTTTTTGGGATTCTAAGATTTCGAACATACCACTGTCTTCAATTTCTTCTAATTGAAGTTCCCAGTAAATTAGCTTTTTATAAAGATCGGCCCATTCTTGATAAGTGCTGACCATGGATAAATCCATGGCTATTTTTCTAAATTCCTGTTGATAGTTACTAGTGGTTTTTTCAGAAACCAATCTGGAGTGGTCTAAATTCTTTTTAAGGGATAATAAAATTTGATTGGGGTTTACAGGTTTAATAAGGTAATCTGCAATTTTAGAACCTATGGCTTCTTCCATTATAAACTCCTCTTCACTTTTGGTGATCATGACCACAGGTAAAGAGTTGTTTATTGTTTTAATTTCTGATAATGTTTCCAAACCGGAGATGCCTGGCATGTTTTCATCAAGAAATACGATATCTACTCTAGTTTGGGCAAGTTCTTCTAATGCTTCTTGTCCACTTTGACAGGTAATTACACTATAATTTTTAGATTCTAAAAAGATGATGTGTGGTTTAAGTAGATCTATTTCATCATCTACCCACAATATTTTTATTTTGTTCATTGAATTATTATTTGACGATAATCAAATTATATGCTAATGCTTTTGTATAACTTTGAAATGTTAATTTCAGAAAAGACAACGTTATCTTGAAGACATCAAACAAATTGAAAATCTTTAATGATCCAATTTACGGATTTATTAGAATTCCCAATGCCCTAATATTCGACCTTATTGCCGATCCCTATTTTCAAAGGTTGAGAAGAATTTCACAAATGGGGTTGTCCTATTTAGTTTATCCGGGGGCACACCATACTAGATTCCATCATGCATTGGGTTGTATGTATTTAATGCAGAAGTCTATACAAGTGCTTCGTTTTAAAGGGGTTGAGATTTATACAAGTGAAGAAGACGGACTTTTGTGTGCCATTCTTTTACATGATATTGGTCACGGACCTTTTTCACATGCCATGGAACATAGCATTGTTGAAGGTGTTAGCCACGAGTTTATTTCACTTCAATTCATGCAAGAACTCAACGAACGATTTAACGGAAGTTTAACGGAGGCCATTTCTATCTTTACTGGAAATCATGAAAAAAAATTCTTGAACCAGCTAGTGTCTAGTCAATTAGATATGGACCGTTTAGATTATTTAAAAAGAGATAGCTTTTATACTGGTGTAGCGGAAGGTAATACTAACGCAGAACGTTTAATTACCATGTTAAATGTAGTTGACGGTAGCTTGGTCATTGAAGAAAAGGGTATCTATTCGGTTGAAAAATTCTTAATGGCACGTAGGTTCATGTACTGGCAAGTTTACCTTCATAAAACAGCAGTGGTGGCAGAACGATTACTTATCAGTATACTTAAAAGGGCACGTTTTCTGATTGAAAAAGGTGAAACATTGAATTCTAGTATTCCCTTACATTACTTTTTAACCCATCATATAGACATCAATAACTTTAATGGTGATACCTTATTAAAGTTTGCCAAGTTAGATGATATAGACATACTTGCAGCATTAAAAGATTGGCAATATTCTAATGACTTTGTTTTAAGTTCATTGTGTGCAATGATCATTAATAGAAAACTACTTCATATAAAGGTGAAAAAGGAGCCTATTAGCGAAACTAAATTTTTAATGCAATTAAATAAGGTAAAAGCCGAGTATAATATTACGGATGAAGAGGCTTCGTATTTTGTGTTTAAGGGCGAGTTGAGAAATAAAGCTTACGATAGGCAACATCAGACTATCAACATTTTAAGGAAAAATGGAAAAATAACCGATGTCGCCAAATTGTCTGATCACCTAAATTTAAATGCACTTTCAAAAACGGTAACCAAATATTATATGTGTTATCCTAAAGAAGGGGTTTAACAATTTTTCTTACTTTTACGCTCATGAAATTTACAGCAGGTCAGATTGCAGGTATCTTAGAAGGAGAAGTACATGGAAATCCAGAAATAGCCGTACATAAACTTGCTAAAATAGAGGAAGGTGAAGAAGGTTCCCTTACTTTTTTAGCCAATCCTAAGTATACTTCATTCATTTATAAAACAAAAGCATCGGTAACGATAGTGAATAAAAGTTTTGTTCCTGAACAAGATTTGAACACTACATTGATTAAAGTAGAGGATGCTTACAAGTCATTTTCCAAGTTGTTGGAATACTACAATCAGGTTAAAAATAATAAGGTGGGTATTGAAGAACCCATTTTTAAATCTGATAATGTTACTTATGGATCAGATGTATATATAGGTGCATTTGCATATTTAGGAAATAATGTGGTGTTGGGTGATAATGTGAAAATTTATCCAAATGCTTATATAGGTGATAATGTAAAGATTGGAAACAACGTTATCATTTTCGCTGGAGTAAAGGTGTATTCAGAAACTATAATTGGAAACAATTGCGTAATAAATAGTGGCGTAGTTTTGGGTGCAGACGGATTTGGTTTTGCTCCAAACGAAAACGGCGAGTTTATTAAAGTGCCACAGACCGGAAATGTAATCTTGGAGGATAACGTTGATATTGGTGCAGGCACCACCATAGATAGAGCTACATTAGGCTCTACCATTTTAAGAAAAGGGGTTAAGCTAGATAATCAAATACAAATAGCGCATAACGTTGAAATTGGAGAGCATACCGTAATTGCCGCTCAAACAGGCATTGCCGGCTCTACAAAAATTGGCAAACATTGTATGATTGGCGGACAGGTAGGTATCGTTGGTCATATTGTCATTGGCGACAATGTAAAAATACAGGCACAATCTGGTATCGGTAGAAATGTGAAAGACAATGAAGTTTTGCAAGGTTCACCAGCACTAAACTATGGTGATTTCAACAAATCTTATGTTCATTTTAAGAATTTATCAAAAATAATAAGTAGAATCGACACCTTAGAAAAGAAAGATTGACGATGAGCACAACAACTATTAAACAAACAACAATTGGTAAAGAGGTAAGTCTTACGGGAGTAGGTTTACATACCGGTAGTGATGTAACCATTAAATTTGTACCCGCAGATAAAAATCACGGATACGCTTTTAAAAGAGTCGATTTGGAAGGTACTCCTATAATACCTGCAGATGCTAATTTGGTGAACAATACGCAAAGAGGTACTAACTTAGAAAAGAACGGTGTTAAAATTCAGACTTCAGAGCACGTTTTGGCTGCCTTGGTAGGTTTGGAAATTGACAATGTTCTTATAGAGCTTAATGCTGCCGAGCCTCCGATTATGGATGGTTCTTCCAAGTTTTTTGTAGAAGCATTGGAAAAAGCTGGTATTGTTGAGCAAGATGCCTATAGAGAGGAGTACGTAGTTAAGGAAGTTATTTCATATAGAGACGAAAAAACGGGTAGTGAAATTACCATAATTCCTAGTGACACCTACCAAGTAACTACTATGGTGGATTTTGGCACTAAGGTCTTGGGTACCCAAAATGCAACATTAGAAAATATTTCCGATTTCAAAAAAGAAATTGCCGATGCTAGAACTTTTAGTTTTCTACATGAATTAGAGGCTTTACTTGAAAATGGACTTATAAAAGGTGGTGATTTAAATAACGCCATTGTTTATGTAGATAAGGAGATTTCGGAGGAAACAATGAAAAAGCTTGAAAAAGCTTTTAATAAAAAGAAACTTTCCGTTAAGGCAAATGGTATTCTTGACAATTTGACCTTGCATCAGCCAAACGAGGCAGCTCGCCATAAATTATTGGATGTTATTGGTGATTTAGCCTTGGCAGGTACTAGAATTAGAGGTAAGGTTATTGCAAATAAGCCTGGGCACTATGTAAATACTCAATTTGCTAAAAAAATTGCTCAAATAATAAAATTGGAGAAACGTAACAACGTACCTAAGTACGATCTAAGTTTACCTCCATTGATGGATATTCATCAAATAATGGATATGCTACCGCATAGACCGCCATTCTTGTTGATCGATCGTATTTTAGAGCTTTCCGATCAACATGTTGTAGGTATGAAAAACGTTACCATGAACGAGCCGTTTTTTGTAGGTCATTTTCCTGGAGCTCCTGTAATGCCTGGTGTGTTGCAAGTAGAGGCAATGGCACAAACTGGTGGTATTTTGGTTCTAAGTACAGTGCCTGATCCGGAAAACTACTTAACACTTTTCATGAAAATTGACAAGGTTAAATTTAAAAGACAAGTACTACCTGGAGATACATTAATATTCCATTGTAGTCTAATTACCCCGATAAGAAGGGGAATCTGCCATATGCAGGCTTATGCTTACGCTAATGATAAGTTGGTTAGTGAAGCGGAGATGATGGCTCAAATTGTAAAAAGAACATAGTATGAATCAACCTTTAGCCTATATTCATCCGGGAGCTAAAATAGCAAAGAATGTAGTTGTAGAGCCATTTACAACAATTCACAATAATGTTACTATTGGAGATGGTACCTGGATCGGGTCTAATGTAACTATCATGGAAGGTGCACGTATTGGGAAAAACTGTAATATTTTTCCTGGTGCGGTTATTTCCGCTTCTCCACAAGATTTAAAATACGAAGGGGAAGATACCACGGTAGTTATTGGTGATAATACTACCATTAGGGAGTGTGCTACTATACATAAGGGTACTTCAGACAGAATGAAAACGGTAATCGGCAAAAATTGCTTGATCATGGCGTATTGCCATGTTGCCCATGACTGTTTGGTTGGTGATAATTGTATTTTTTCTAATAATTCCACACTAGCGGGTCACGTTACAATTGGTGATAATGTAATTTTGGCTGGTTTGGTTGCCGTGCATCAATTTGTGTCGGTTGGTCAACATGCCTTTGTTACCGGAGGATCCTTGGTTAGAAAAGATGTGCCACCTTATGTGAAAGCTGCAAGAGAGCCTCTTTCATATGTAGGAATCAATTCTGTTGGTTTGAGAAGAAGAGGTTTCATCTCGGAAAAAATTAGGGAAATACAGAATATCTACCGTATCCTTTATCAAAAAAACTACAACAATACCCAAGCGGTACAAATTATAGAAGCTGAAATGGAGGCCACTCCAGAAAGAGATGAGATATTGCAGTTTATTCGTGATTCTCAGCGTGGTATCATGAAAGGTTATTTCAGTAACAATTAAATAAATTTTAAACTTAAGTTAACTACATTAATATTAAACAGTAATGGCATCTACATCAGATATACGAAAAGGACTATGCATAAGATATAATAACGATATCTATAAAATAATAGAATTTTTACATGTAAAACCAGGTAAAGGTCCTGCTTTTGTACGTACTAAATTAAAAAGTGTTTCTACAGGCAAAGTATTGGATAATACATTTTCTGCAGGTCATAAAATAGAAGATGTTCGTGTAGAAACACGTTCTTATCAATATTTATATCCAGAAGGTGAAACGTATCACTTCATGAATACTGATGATTACAATCAAATTACACTTCAAGAAAGCTCTTTAGATGCTCCTGGTCTTTTAAAAGAAGGAGAAATTGTAAAGATCATGTTCAATACAGAGGACAGCATGCCTTTATCTGTTGATATGCCGGCAAGTGTTGTTCTTGAGGTTACGTATACTGAACCTGGAGTAAAAGGTAATACAGCTACCAATGCTACAAAACCTGCAACGGTTGAAACTGGAGCGGAAGTGAATGTGCCACTTTTTATTAATGAAGGTGATAAGGTTAAAATAGATACTTCTACAGGTTCTTACATGGAACGTGTAAAGGAATAATTGCCAAAGGTAGATTCTTTATTTAGAGCTAAAAAAGTCATTTGAAATTTCCTACTACTTTTTCGTTAAAACAGATTGCAGAGATAATCTCTAGTGAATATGTTGGGCATGATGATTTTCCTGTGTTGGGCATGAACGAGATTCATGTTGTGGAACCAGGGGATATTGTATTTGTAGACCACCCAAAGTATTATGATAAGGCTTTGGAGTCCAAGGCTACTATCATTTTGATCAATAAGCAAGTAGATTGTCCTAACGGAAAAGCATTATTGATTTCAGATGACCCATTTAGGGACTTCAATAAGCTTACCACGTTCTTTCAGCCATTTGTGCCAAGCAGTCAATCAATTGCTGCAACTGCAAAAATTGGAAAGGATACTGTTATACAACCTAATACTTTTGTTGGTAACAATGTTGTAATAGGAGAGAATTGTATAATTCATTCAAACGTAACAATTTATGATAATTGCTTAATTGGTGATAATGTTACCATACATGCAGGCACTGTTTTAGGTGCTGATGCCTTTTATTATAAAAAGCGCCCAGAAGGTTTTGATAAATTAATTTCGGGCGGTAGGGTAGTACTTGAGGATAATGTTGATATTGGTGCGCTATGTACCATTGATAGAGGCGTTTCGGGTGATACGACAATTGGTTACGGAACAAAGTTGGACAATCAAGTTCATGTTGGCCATGATACGGTTATTGGTAAAAAGTGCTTAATTGCCTCTCAAACGGGTATTGCCGGTTGTGTTATTATTGAAGATGAAGTGACTTTGTGGGGACAAGTTGGTACCAATAGTGGAATTACCATAGGTGCCAAAGCTGTAATTATGGGGCAAACAGGAGTAACAAAATCTGTAAAAGGAGGTAAGAGCTACTTTGGTACGCCAATAGAGGAATCTCGTGAAAAGCTAAAGCAATTGGCCTATTTAAAGCAGATTCCAGAAATAATTAAAAAAATAGATAAGAAATAGCTAAGTAATGCTATAAAATTCATTAACAACTTATATTTTTGTTCATAATTAAAAAAATAAATAAACTACAGTAGTATGAGCGTATTAGTAAATAAGGATTCCAAAATAATCGTACAAGGTTTCACCGGTAGTGAAGGTACTTTCCATGCAGGACAGATGATTGAGTACGGTACTAATATCGTAGGTGGTGTTACACCAGGTAAAGGTGGACAAGAGCATTTGGGAAAACCCGTTTTCAATACGGTTACCGAAGCTGTTGAAAAGGTAGGCGCAGATACTACTATAATTTTCGTTCCGCCAGCATTTGCTGCAGATGCTATAATGGAAGCTGCTGAAGCTGGAATTAAAGTTATCATTACAATTACAGAAGGTATACCTGTTGCCGATATGGTAAAGGTGGCCAACTATATTAAAAATAAAGAATGTCGCTTGATCGGACCTAACTGTCCGGGTGTAATAACACCAGGTGAGGCAAAAGTTGGTATTATGCCAGGTTTTGTATTTAAGGAAGGTAATGTTGGTATTGTTTCCAAATCAGGAACTTTAACTTACGAAGCTGCTGACCAGGTGGTTCGCCAAGGTTTAGGAATTACTACTGCTATTGGTATTGGTGGTGATCCAATTATTGGAACTACTACTAAAGAAGCAGTTGAGTTATTGATCAATGATCCTGCTACAGAGTGTGTGGTAATGATTGGTGAGATCGGTGGACAATTAGAGGCTGATGCTGCACAGTGGTATAAAGCTAGTGGAAGTAAAAAACCAGTTGTTGGATTTATTGCAGGTGAAACTGCTCCGGCCGGTAGAACAATGGGTCATGCTGGTGCTATTGTTGGTGGTAGCGATGATACTGCCCAAGCCAAGAAAAGAATTATGAGAGAATGTGGTATTCACGTTGTAGATTCTCCGGCTGAAATTGGCTTAAAAGTTAAAGAAGTAATGGGATAAGATTCCCTTTTTATAGTATAAAATCCCGTTTATAGCGGGATTTTTTTTAGCCTATAAATGAAACAAAAGGTATATTTGATAAACATCGGTTTAAAACAACGGACTTATGAAATTATTAGAAGATAAAAACGTAATTATAACAGGGGCTAGCAGAGGAATTGGTATGGGTATAGCCCAAGTTTTTGCGGATCATGGAGCAAATGTTGCATTTACATATAGTTCTAGTGAAGCTCCTGCATTAGCGTTAGAGAAGGAATTAACAGAGAAAGGGGTTAAGGCAAAAGCCTATAAAAGTAATGCTGCCAGTTTTCAAGAAGCTGAAGAGCTGGTTGCTAAAGTACTAGAAGATTTTGATGGAAGAATTGATGTATTGATCAACAATGCAGGTATCACTAAAGATAATCTTTTAATGCGTATGTCAGAAGCAGATTTTGATGCTGTCATAGATATCAACTTGAAATCTGTTTTTAATATGACCAAAGCCGTACAAAGAACTTTGTTGAAACAACGTAAAGGTTCTATCATTAATATGAGTAGTGTGGTTGGGGTAAAAGGTAATGCAGGTCAAACCAATTACGCTGCATCTAAGGCAGGTATGATTGGTTTTACTAAATCTGTAGCATTGGAATTAGGCTCTAGAAATATTAGATGTAACGCTATTGCACCAGGATTCATTGAAACAGAAATGACCGAAAAATTGGATGAAAAGACAGTTCAAGGATGGAGAGACGGTATTCCGTTAAAACGAGGAGGTTCTACCGAGGATATTGCAAATGCATGTTTGTATTTTGCATCTGACCTTTCTAGTTATGTAACAGGTCAAGTACTTAATGTTGATGGTGGTATGCTTACCTAACACAATATTTATTCTTAGGCTTACTTTTTAAGTTCCTTTGATTAATTGAAATTTATAAGCATTCATGGAGAGCATAACGGTACTGTATATAATTATTGCGGCAATAGCTGCACTGGGTATCGTTGTTTTTCAGTATTTGTATAAACAGAAGGCTAAAAGCAAAATTAACTTGCTTTTAGCCTTTTTGCGATTTATAGGGGTTTTCGGATTGCTTCTATTATTGGTAAATCCGAAGTTTTCTCAAAAAACGTATACCTTAGAAAAACCTAATCTGGTTATTCTTGCTGATAATTCTTCTTCCATTTCTGAAAATGGAGCAGAGTTGAATGAGCTAATGAGTTCAATTGGAGCTTCTGATAAAATCTCAGATCGTTTTAATGTGGCTAGTTATAAATTTGGGACAGGGTTAGAAGTTTTGGATAGTCTTTCATTTGATGAAAAGTATAGCAATTTTCATAAATCCTTATCAGCCTTAAAAAATATCTATAGTCGCGAGCAAACAATTACACTGTTGTTGTCAGACGGTAACCAGACTATTGGTGAGGACTATAGCTTTTTCAAATCTAATGAAAGTAATGCCATAAACACAGTGGTATTAGGAGATACTACTTTGTATAAAGATATTTCGGTAGGACCTATATTGACCAATAAATATGCATTTCTAAAAAATAAATTCCCATTAGAGACTTATATTTCTTATCAGGGCAAAGTAGCTGTTTCTGCAACAGTTTTGGTTAGAATGGATAACAAAGTGGTGCATAGGGAAAAGGTTGAACTCAATGCAGATGTTAACTTAAAAACAATTGCTATTCAGGTTAATGCCATTTCAGTTGGCACAAAAAATATACGTGTAGAAGTTACGAAAATGCAAGATGAACGTGACGTCAATAATAACGTACGCAGTACTAGTATTGAAGTCATAGACGAGAAAACAAAAATAGCCTTGGTCAGTGATATTTTACATCCAGACATAGGTGCATTAAAAAAAGCTATTGAAAGTAATGAGCAAAGAGAGGTATCTTTTTTAAAGCCAAATACAGCTAATAATTTAGAGGATATTGACTTGTTTATTTTTTATCAGCCCAATGCCAAATTTAAAAAATTGTTCGATTTTGTTAAGGATAGAAATTCTAATTCATTTGTGATTACAGGTATTCAAACGGATTATAACTTTTTGAACAGGAGTAATTTAGGTTTTGAAATTGAGAACGGATATCCTGAGCAAGAAGTATTTGGGTTATTGAACAATGGCTTCTCAAAATATGATATTGCAAATTTTGATTTAACGGATTTTCCACCTTTGCTTAGTGATGCAGGACCGGTTTTAATAACCACTGCATTTGAACCGCTGTTAGGAACGCAGATTAAAGGAAAGGATATTCAACAGCCGTTACTTACGGTATTAGAACAAAACTCAAACAAAAAAGCACTTTTACTAGGAGAAAACCTTTGGAAATGGAGGGTTCAGACATATAGAAATACCGGAGCGTTTTCCAATTTTGATGAGTTTATAGCAAATCTAGTCCGTTATTTAACCAGTTCTAAAAACAAGACCAGGTTAAATGTAGATTATGAAAAAATTTATGAAGGCAGTAATAACACTATTATTACAGCAACTTATTTTGATGAGGCCTTTTTATTTGACCCAAATGCCAAAATCAGTATAAAGGTTACCGATACAAAAACCAAAAATACTCAAACGAGCCCCATGATTTTAAAGAACGGGTATTTTGAAGCGGACTTATCCAACTTAATTGCAGGTAATTATAGTTTTGTGGTGTCGGTTGAAAACTACCAAAAATCAGAAACTGGTTCATTTGTTATCAATGAATTTAATTTGGAAAATCAATTTGTTTCAAGCGATTATTTAAAATTGGAAAAATTGGCAACTAACTCTGGCGGCAAATTGTATTATCCTTCCCAAATAGATGAACTAATAAGTGATTTGGAAGAAAATGACACCTACGTTCCCACGGAGAAAAGCACTGAAAATATCGTATCTTTGATTGATTTCGAAATACTGCTGGCAATGATTGTATTTGCCTTTGCTTCAGAATGGTTTATAAGAAAATATAACGGATTAATTTAATTGAACACTAATGGATAAATTACCTAAAATTGCATTACCTGCAATATTTGTTTTAATAGTACTAGTAATAATGTTTTCTAAATCTACGGTCACCATTGGTTCTGGTGAAGCTGGCGTATTGTATAAAACATTTGGAGATGGTGTAGTTACAGATGAACCGCCTTTAGGTGAAGGATTTCATATTGTTGCTCCATGGAATAAAGTTTTTATTTATGAAGTTAGACAGCAAGAAGTTTTAGAAAAAATGAATGTGCTTTCTAGTAACGGATTGGATATAAAATTAGAAGCTTCCGCTTGGTTTGAGCCTATTAGAAATGATTTGGGCAAGTTGCATCAAGAAAAAGGAGAAGACTATATTCAACGTGTTTTGTTGCCTACCATTAGATCGGCAGCAAGATCTGTAGTTGGTCGTTATACGCCGGAGCAATTATATTCCAGTAAAAGAGATGCTATTCAACAAGAGATTTTTGATGAGACCAAAAAAATTGTTGAGGGAGAATATATTCAATTAAACGAAATCTTGGTGCGTGATGTAACCTTACCGCCAACAATTAAAGAGGCTATTGAAAGAAAGTTACGTCAAGAACAGGAGTCATTGGAATATGAGTTTCGTTTAGTGACCGCTAGAAAAGAAGCTGAAAAAGTAACGATTGAGGCACAAGGTAAAGCCGATGCCAATAAAATTTTAAGTGCATCCTTGACAGATAAAATTTTACAGGACAAAGGTATTGATGCAACGCTAAAACTTTCAGAATCTCCCAATACCAAGGTGATTGTAGTTGGTGGTGGTGAATCTGGTCTTCCTTTAATTTTAGGTAATAACTAAAACACGTAGAACATTATTTTTGTTTCATTTTAAACTTTTGTTTTGCGAAATGAAAAATACCTTTTACTTTTACAACAGAATGAAAAACAGAACTACACATCATCATATTCATACACACGCTCAGGCGAGGTAGGAATGTATTGTAGTAGAACAACATATTTAAAAACCCGTTTGAGCAATCAAACGGGTTTTGTATTTAAATCTCTTTTGGTTGCCAAGCATTAAATTAAAACAATGACTAAAATTAGAATTGCTATTCAGAAATCGGGAAGACTTAATGAGGAATCCCTTCAAATTTTAAAAGACTGCGGAATTTCAATTGATAACGGCAAAGATCAATTAAAAGCATCTTCAAGAAATTTTCCAATGGAGGTTTTTTATCTAAGAAATGGTGACATCCCTCAGTACTTAAGAGATGGTGTAGTAGATATTGCTATTATCGGAGAAAATGTATTGATCGAAAAAGGAGAAGATATTTCCATTGCAGAAAAATTGGGCTTCTCTAAATGTAAAGTTTCCTTGGCCGTACCAAAATCCGTTAAATATAATTCGGTAAAGGATTTTGAGGGTAAACGTATTGCTACTTCTTACCCAAATACAGTACTTAACTATTTGAAGGATAAAGGGGTTAAGGCAGACCTGCATATTATTAACGGTTCTGTTGAAATTGCACCCAATATTGGGCTTGCAGATGCCATTTGTGATATTGTATCTAGCGGTAGTACTTTATTCAAGAATAACTTGAAAGAAGTAGAAGTAATGCTTACCAGTGAGGCGGTGTTGGCGGTTTCTCCCAAAATATCTAACGAGCGAAGAGAATTGCTTGAGAAACTACAATTCAGAATTCAATCGGTTTTACGTGCAAGAGCTTCAAAGTATGTCTTGTTGAATGCACCTAATGAAAAATTGGAAGGTATTTTAAAATTATTACCGGGAATGAGGAGTCCTACAGTTTTACCTTTAGCTGATGCTGGATGGAGTTCTGTGCATACCGTAATCAATAAAGATACTTTTTGGGAAGTGATAGATGAATTAAAAAAAGCCGGTGCCGAAGGTATCTTGGTTTGCCCAATTGAAAAGATGGTATTGTAAAATAGTATTAAGTATTAAGTAGTATTATTTGGAATTGATATTAGATGGAAATGTTCATTGTTCTATTTGCATTTCGTAAACCAAAAACGAACAACTATCAACGAACAACCATCAACGAACAACCATCAACGAACAACTAAATAAATAATGAACAAAATATATAATCCAAAGAGAGTAGATTGGAACAACGTTTTAAAACGACCTACGCAAACCGTTGCTGATATTGAAGGTTTGGTGAATGGTATTTTTGAAGAAGTACGATCAAATGGTGACGATACCATTAAAAAGTATACCGAACAATTTGATAAGGTGGTCTTGGAAAATATGCTTGTGTCAAAGACCGAAATGGAAGAGGCACAAAAATTGGTTTCAGATGATTTGAAAGAAGCTATAAAGCTCGCAAAAGCTAATATAGAGGTATTTCATAAAGCTCAAAAAACCGAGCGTATTGAAGTTGAAACTGCTGCGGGAGTTTTTTGCTGGCAGGAGAAAAGACCTATACAGAAGGTAGGATTATATATTCCAGGAGGAACAGCTCCTTTGTTTTCAACAATTTTAATGCTGGCCGTGCCTGCAACTATAGCTGGCTGTAAAGAAATTGTATTGTGCTCCCCACCGGATAAGGATGGTAAACTGAATCCGGCTATTCTTTATACAGCAAATTTATGCGGTGTTACCAAAATAGTGAAAGTAGGAGGTATACAGGCTATTGCAGGAATGACCTTTGGTACAGCCACTATTCCTCAGGTGTATAAAATATTTGGACCGGGTAACCAGTATGTAACCGTCGCCAAACAGATTGCCACCAAGTATGGTGTAGCCATAGATATGCCGGCAGGTCCTTCAGAATTATTGGTGGTTGCAGATGATTCTGCAAACGCCGCCTTTGTAGCTTCAGATTTACTGAGTCAGGCTGAACATGGGGTAGATAGTCAAGTGATTTTGGTATCGACTTCAAAAAGTATGATTACTGCTGTTGAGAAGGAAGTAGCCCTTCAATTAGAAGAGTTGCCACGTAAGGAAATCGCAAAGCAAGCAATTTCAAATAGTAAATTAATATATGTTGATAACGATCAAGATGCTATTGATTTAATAAATGAATACGGACCGGAACATTACATTGTTTGTGTAGAAAATGAAAATTTTTACATTGACAACACCCAAAATGCAGGTTCAGTGTTCATAGGAAATTATACGCCTGAAAGTGCCGGTGATTATGCATCGGGTACCAATCATACCTTACCTACCAATGGTTATGCCAAGCAATATAGCGGTGTAAACTTAGATAGTTTTATGAAAAGTATGACCTTTCAAAAGATTAATGAAAAAGGAATCCAAACCATAGGCAAAGCAATTGAACTAATGGCTGAGGCTGAAGGCTTGCAGGCTCACAAAAATGCTGTGACCTTAAGATTAAACAGTTTAAAATAATGTCATTTTGGCTATGCTCAATGACCAATTCAATGTTGAACTAATGAGTTTCAATTTAAACAATATTACAAGGGAAAATGTTAAGGGTTTAAGTCCATATTCTTCTGCACGTGACGAATATGTGTCCGATGGTTCTACTATGGTTTTCTTAGATGCTAATGAAAATCCGTTTGAAAACGGTGTCAACAGATATCCTGATCCACAACAACGTAGTTTAAAGACAATACTAGCTGCACAGAAAGGAATTAAGGAAGAAAACATCCTTTTAGGCAATGGTAGTGATGAAGTATTGGATCTATTGTTCAGGGCTTTCTGTGAGCCTAAACAGGATAATATTATCACCTTGCCGCCCACATACGGTATGTACAAGGTGCTTTCGGGTATCAATTTAGTCGAAAATAGAGAAGTATTACTGACTGCTAAATTTCAGCCGAATATCGCAGAAATTAAAAAGGTAATTGACGAGCATACAAAATTGTTGTTTTTATGTTCTCCAAATAATCCTACAGGCAATAGTTTCTCTACTGCAATTATTGAAGAGCTTTTAAATTCTTTTAATGGGCTAGTGGTTATCGATGAAGCGTATATCGACTTTTCAACTGAAGAAAGCTGGACATCGAAATTAGCAGATTATCCAAATTTGATTGTTACTCAGACGCTGTCTAAAGCTTACGGCATGGCAGGTATTCGTTTGGGTTTATGTTTGGCATCTGCAGAGATTATCGCGGTAATCAATAAAATCAAACCGCCATATAATGTCAATCAGCTTACCCAAGACAAGGCTATTGAAAGAGTATCTGATCAAAAAGCCGTGCAAACAGAAGTTGCTTCAATTCTTGAAGAACGTGAAAAACTGATCGAAACATTGAAAACCATATCTTTTGTTTCTACCATTTATCCTACCGATGCTAATTTTATTTTGGCTAAAGTTGATGATGCAACACTACGTTATACTCAATTATTGGAAAAAGGTATCGTTGTACGAAACCGAACTACGCAACCCTTATGCGAGAATACGCTTAGATTTACCGTGGGTACATCAGAAGAAAATATTATTGTAATTACCGCTTTAAGAGCACTATCAAACTAATATGAAAAAAAGAGTACTATTTATAGACCGAGACGGTACAATTATAAAAGAAACTGTAGATGAGCAGATCGATGCATTTGAGAAAATGATTTTCTATCCTAAGGCATTTACATATTTAGGTAAAATAGCGAAAGAATTGGATTATGAATTGGTCATGATTACCAACCAAGACGGATTGGGTACAGATGTATTTCCAGAGGATACCTTTTGGCCGGTTCATAATTTCATTCTTAAGTCTTTCGAGAATGAAGGCGTTGTTTTTGATAAGGTTTTTCTTGACCGTACTTTTCCCCATGAAAATGCCGACACTAGAAAACCTGGCACCGGATTATTGACCGAATATTTTTCCGAGGATTATGATCTGGAGAATTCCTTTGTGATCGGTGACCGATTAACGGATATGGAATTGGCTAAAAACTTAGGTTCTAAAGGAATTTTTATTAACGATGATACGAATCTTGGCACTGGTGAAATCACAGTAAAACGTGATGAATTAGATAGCCATATTGCTATTGAAAGTAATGATTGGGAAAAGATATATGAGTTTTTAAAGCTGAATGATAGAACGGCTGAAATTCATAGAAAGACCAATGAAACCGATATTGCCATACAATTGAATTTAGACGGTACCGGTAAAAGTGATATCAAAACCGGATTAGCATTTTTTGACCATATGCTAGACCAATTGGCTCGTCATGGGCAAATGGATTTAACCATTAAGGTTGATGGTGATTTAGAAGTTGATGAACACCATACTATTGAAGATACCGGTATTGCCTTAGGTGAAGTTTTTCATAATGCCTTAGGGAATAAATTAGGTATAGAACGTTACGGATTCTGTTTACCAATGGACGATTGTTTGGCGCAATCCGCTATTGATTTTGGTGGCAGAAATTGGCTAGTATGGGATGCAGACTTTAAGCGTGAAATGGTAGGCGATATGCCAACGGAAATGTTTCACCATTTCTTTAAGTCGTTCACAGACGGAGCAAAAGCCAATTTGAACATTAAAGCCGAAGGTACCAACGAACATCATAAAATAGAAGCTATATTCAAAGCTTTTGCAAAAAGCATTAAAATGGCGGTAAAAAGAGATGTAGAAAAGATGGTGTTACCAAGTACTAAAGGAGTTCTATAATAGTACAAAGTATTAAGTATAAAGTATTAAATCGTTCTAAGATTTGCTTTGTACTTCATACTGAGTACTTCATACTAGTTTTAATGAAAATTGTTATCATAAATTACGGCGCCGGAAACATACAGAGCATAAAATTTGCCATCAAAAGGTTAGGTTTTGATGCTGTTTTAAGTAGCGATGCCGAGGAAATAAAAAATGCCGATAAAGTAATTTTTCCAGGAGTAGGCGAGGCAAGCAGTGCTATGAAAATGCTGTTGAATAGCGGTCTAGATAGCATAATACCAACCTTAAAACAGCCTGTTTTAGGTATATGTTTAGGCATGCAATTAATGTGTAATTCATCCGAGGAGGGGAATACCAAAGGATTGGGCATTTTTGATGTTGATGTCATAAAATTTGATACTAGCGTAAAGGTTCCCCAAATTGGTTGGAATCAAATATCGAACCTAAAATCAAATTTGTTTGGCTCTATTGCCGAGGATGAGCATATTTACTTGGTTCATAGCTTTTATGCCCCATTGTGTAGCGAAACTATAGCTGAATGTTCATACGGACTCAACTATAGCGCTGCATTACAAAAAGGAAATTTTTACGGTACGCAGTTTCACCCAGAGAAATCTAGTGATGTTGGTGAGAAAATTTTAGAGAACTTTTTAAAAATGTAATGAAGCCGAATTACTTTATTTCCAAAGATAAAAGTCTATTAAACGTAGAAGCCATACAGGAGTTTATCGCAAATTCTTATTGGGGAAAGAATAGGACTATTGAAGATGTAAAGACCACTATTGAACATTCGTATTGTTTTGGTATTTATACCACTGATAATGAACAAATTGGTTTTGCTAGGGTAGTAACCGACTATATCTATTTTGGTTATTTTATGGATGTCATTATCCTTGATAAATTCCAAGGTCAGGGTTACGGTAAAAAATTGGTAGCCTTTATGTTAGAAGACCCAATCATAAAAAACCTAAAAACACTTGCATTAAAAACCAAGGATGCCCATAAAATGTATGAGCGTTACGGATTTAATAAAATAGGAGATTCAGCATTGTGGATGTCTGTTGATAAACAAATTTTAGAATAAAAATGAGAATAATACCAGCCATAGATATCATAGACGGTAAGTGTGTACGCCTTTCTAAAGGGGATTATGATACCAAGAAGATATACAATGAAAACCCGTTAGAAGTTGCCAAAGAGTTTGAAGCACACGGAATAAAACACTTGCATTTAGTGGATTTAGATGGTGCAAAATCTAAGCATATTGTGAACCATAAAGTACTAGAGCAAATTGCAACCAAAACCGGACTACAGATTGATTTTGGTGGCGGATTAAAAACGGATGAAGATTTACGTATCGCTTTTGAAAGTGGTGCCAAGCAAATTACGGGTGGTAGTATTGCAGTTAAGGATGCTGAAACATTTATGGGTTGGATAGAAAAGCATGGTTCCGATAAAATAATATTGGGAGCCGATGCTATGGATGAAAAAGTAGCTGTTTCGGGCTGGTTAGAAGAATCTAAAGAAGAGTTGATTCCTTTTATACAATCGTACCAAGAAAAGGGAATTCAATACGTAATTTGTACGGATATTAGTAAAGATGGTATGTTAGAAGGTCCGTCTTTTAATTTATACTCAAAAATTATCAGTTCAACGGAATCTGGAATTAAACTGATTGCCAGCGGCGGAATATCTACTTTTGATGAGTTGCCTAAACTAGCCGAAATGGGTTGTGAAGGGACAATTATAGGTAAGGCTATTTACGAGAACCGTATTAGTTTAAAACAGTTGGAATCTTATATTTTAAGCAATGGATAAGGAATTTCAAATCATTGAAGAGCTAAAGCAAAATGCTTTGTATCGTATGGATGAAAGTACACGTATGATCAAGAAAAGCCTTACTGATGTTTCTGAAGAAGAACTATGGCAAAAACCGAACGCTTCTTTAAATAGCATTGCAAATTTAATTCTTCATTTGTGTGGTAATATATCACAATACGCCATATCGTCTTTAGGAGAAAATGAAGACACAAGAAATCGTGATGTAGAATTTGCTGCTACCAATGGTTACACTAAAGAAGAGCTGCTAAAAAAGTTGGATGATGTGCTAGACTCGGCAAAAAGAATCATTTTTGATGCTTCAACAGCTCAATTGGTTCAAAAACGTTCGGTACAGGGATTTTCTTTTTCTGGAATAGGTATTATTCTCCATGTGGTAGAACACTACTCATATCATACTGGGCAAATAGCCTTTTGGGTAAAACAGCTGAAGAATAAGGACCTTGGTTTTTATGACGGTGTAGATTTGAATATAAAAAATAAGTAAGGAGATAAAAGTACAGAGTACAAAGAATGAAGTATCAAGTACAAAGTACAGAGTAACAAGTACAAAGTGCGTAGTACATAGTTATAAGTTTTGGATAGCTATAAAAAGTAACTTGATGTTAGAATGAAATATTTATTATAAAAAATTTAGTACTAATTACTTAGTACTTAATACTTTAAAAAAAATGCTTGCAAAAAGAATAATTCCTTGTTTAGATATAAAAGACGGTAGAACGGTTAAAGGCGTAAATTTTGTTGATTTACGTGATGCCGGTGACCCTGTTGAACTTGCTGAAATTTATAGTAAAGAAGGGGCAGATGAATTGGTCTTTTTAGACATTTCTGCAACGGAACAAAAACGCAAAACATTGGCTGATCTGGTATACAGAGTTGCAGAAAAAGTGAATATTCCATTTACCGTTGGTGGCGGAATTTCCTCTGTAGAAGATGTAGATATTCTATTGCAAAATGGTGCCGATAAAGTGTCTATAAACTCATCGGCAGTTAAGAAGCCACAGTTGATTAATGATTTGGTGGCTAAATTTGGTTCACAATGCATTGTGGTGGCTATAGATGCCAAACAGATAGATGGAGAATGGATCGTGCATTTAGTGGGTGGAAAAGTACCTACAGAGCGTAAGTTGTTTGAATGGGCTAAGGAAGTTGAAGAACGCGGTGCTGGTGAAATTCTATTTACATCAATGGATAATGATGGTACTAAAGATGGTTTTGCTAATGAAGCTTTGGCTAGATTGTCCACAGAATTAAATATCCCGATTATCGCTTCTGGTGGTGCAGGTAATATGCAGCATTTTTCAGATACTTTTATAGAAGGAAAAGCAGATGCAGCTTTGGCGGCAAGTGTTTTTCATTTTAAGGAAATAGGGATTCAGGAATTGAAACTTGAATTACAGGGGAACGGAATTCCTGTGAGGGTTTAGTTTCAATAAGTAGTCGATAATTGGTTAGTAGGTAGTATCAATTTTCAGTAACAGGTGACAGTGACTGACATTAGATAGAATGTCACCCTGGGCGCAGTCGAAGGCTTTGGAACACGAATTTTCACTTCGGCTACGCTCAGTGACCTAGACAGAACTAAAGACTTAGAAAAAATAAAAAAAATAGAATACAATACATATGGAGTTTAAAACACCGGATTGGAATAAAACAAATGACGGATTAATACCTGCAATCATACAAGATGCACGTACTAAAAACGTATTAATGTTGGGCTACATGAATGCTGAAGCCCTAAGTAAAACCAACGAAACGGGTAAGGTTACTTTCTTTAGCAGAACTAAAAACCGATTGTGGACCAAAGGTGAGGAAAGTGGCAATTTTCTAAATTTGGTATCCATTAAAAATGATTGCGATCAAGATTCATTATTAATTTCGGTAAATCCTACAGGTCCTACATGCCACACAGGCACCGATACTTGTTGGAAAGAAAGCAATGATTCAAACTTTGGGTTCTTCTCTGAATTGGAATCAACTATTGAACAAAGGCGCACGAATGCCGATGGAGAAAAATCATATGTAGCTTCCTTATTTGCAAAAGGCATTAATAAAGTAGCCCAGAAAGTGGGAGAGGAGGCCGTTGAAACTGTAATTGAGGCCATGGATAATAATGATGAGCTTTTCTTGTACGAAAGTGCCGATCTATTGTTTCATTATCTAATGCTCTTACAAGCAAAAGGTTTTACACTTAAAGATATAGAGGCTGAATTGATGAAACGTAAAAAATAATCTTTACAACCCATATTTTTTTACCGTATATGCGCTTAAAAATGTGTTTACTTTTATTGTAGTATGGGTTGTATTCAACTTGTTTTCTAATTCTTGTTGTAGCTTTTCAAATAAATTTTCTGTTCCAAAAGTATTTGCCATTGTTATGTAGTCGTTTTTAGAGGACAACAACACATGTGCTAAATCGGCTACTGTGATGTCCAAGCGAATTGACTGTTTATACTGGCTATTTAAATGTACGTTCGTGGTATGTAGTCCAGAAAAGTTGATTTCATGATCATAGTCAGAAGTCACACCTGTTTCTGTACCTACGCCAAGCAGTTTTAATATATCTGTCAAAAGAATTTCAAAATCATAAGCTATGATGAGGGAATTAACTTTTGATACCCTTATGCATTCATCTAGTAGTTCTTGAGATTTTGCATAAAATAATGACCCTGCAAACGTAATGATATCAAACCTATCACTGTCAAAGTTCAGGGTTTTGGTTTCCATTAACTCATAGCTAACGCCAGTGTGTTTAATGGACTTTTTGATCATCTCCTTACTAGGGTCAACACCAACTACGGTATTGCAAAATTTGGATAGGGCTATGGCAGATTGCCCAGTACCGCAACCAATGTCTAATCCATAATTACTTTTAGGGGTAGTGGGAAGATACGTTTTTAGAATATCTTCATGTAAGGAAGGTCTATAAGCTGCGTAATGCAAGGCTGTTATTTGGTCATACTCTTTACTCATATTCAAAAGTTCTTTCCATGATTACGAAATCTATTCCTCCTTTCACATAGGTTTTATTGGTTTTGTGCATTTGGAATTTGGCGTAAAAGGCGCTTTTGTTCTGTCTGGCATTACACCAAATCTTTGTCAATTTTTTTGTGTTGGCAACGTGCATTATTTCTTCTAATAACAAGCTTCCATAGCCTTTACCTTGGTAGTTTTCTAACGTAGCAAATTTTCGAAATTGACCTTCATCGCCATCAATAAACAAAGAAATAACCGATATAAGTTTGTGATCTATAAATAGTCCGTAATGCAGACCTTCATGGTCTTTTGGAAGCTTTACGTAATCCAATGGTTGATTTGGCCACATAACCAAATGTCTTATAGGTAGTGTGTCTGCGGCAGAAATCTCAATTATTTTTGTGGTCATTGGCATGGTGTATGCGTGACCTCAAATATAACTAGGTTCTGGTTTATTCAAGTACTAAACAATCTTGAACTTTTTCAATTGACACCCATTTAAAAGTTATCGGTGACCATTCACTTTTTGGATTTGCCTTGTATGAAGCTTTGTTCTTTACGAAAACCTGATTGTTTTCAGTGAACACGTGTTGCGTGTCTATACCTTTTTTAGCGTAACGCTTCTTTGATTTTCTTCTGTTGATCATTGCACGTTTTTCTTATAACGGTTACGTCCCATATTAAATATGCCAACTTTAATGCCTATACCGGCTGAAAAGCCGTTAATTCTAGAAATTCTGGTGGGTGGTAATTCTATTTTGCTAGAAAAACGATATTTCACCCCTGCTTCTAGTTGTAAGTATCTAGAGATATTAAAAAGAGCATTTATTCCCGGTTCGGCAACAAATACTTCGTCAAAATCATCTTCGGTAAGTTCCTCTTCAAAATTGTCGTCATGTCTATATTTTGCATCCACGTAACCTACGGCACCGGCTCCAAGCAACAACGGAAAACTTAAATTAATTCTTTTCTTACTGAACAATATGGGTTCTAAATGTAACCCGCCATAAACAGCAATTAAATCTTCATATCTAGAGAGTGTATTGTTAAAGATATCTTGTTCGGAATATAAAAAATTGGCAGCAAATCCAACTTCGAACTGTTGATTGGCAACATAGGCAATTTTTAATCCCCCCAAATAGGCCCTTTCATTTTCAACTTCTCCTAAGCCCATATGAATACCAACATAGACGCCATGTACTACATTGTTGCGATCGTTAAATTCAAGGTATTCATCAGTTTCCTCTTGTCCGTAGCTACACATGGCGGACAGAAATAAAAACAATAGAAGGCTAAATTGAAGTGGTTTCATTACTGTTTGATTTTTGATTGATTATCTAATAGACAACCTAAGCAACAAATAGTTGCACCAAAAACCATTATTTTTTAGATAAAACCCAAAATTCTACATTTTGTTGTATAAACATACCTCTAATTGCTTTTAAACTAGCTTATTAGAGGTGTCATTGGCTCCCCATGAGTCAAGACTAAGTAAAATAGTTTTAAGGGATTTTCCTCGTTCGGTCAAACCATATTCTACTTTTGGTGGAACAACAGGGTACACTATACGTTCTACCAAGCCATCTTTTTCCAATTCGCGCACGGTTTGTGTAAACATTTTATTGGATATTCCCGGCACTTTTTTCTGTAATACTCCCGATCGTAATGCTCCATCCAATAAATGAAAAAGTACAATAGGTTTCCATTTTGTACCAATTAGATTCATCGTATGGTCTAACGGGCAATATTTTTTAGTATTCATTTAAAATTTAATTATTTGAAAATCAATATTTTACTCTTTTTGGTAACTATAGCACTTTTAAGTAAGTTATTGTCCATAAGGCAAATATAGATTTATTTTGTAGTAAAATTAGAACTATGGATAAGAATAAAGAATACCCAAAATCATTTTCGCATATTGGCATTACAGTACCGGACTTAAAGAAAGCGGTAGAATTTTACTCAGAAGTAATGGGTTGGTATGTTATCATGAAACCATCAAAAATTAAAAAAGAAAAAGAAACAGCGATCGGTTTAATGTGTATTGATGTGTTTGGTGATGATTGGGAAGAGTTTGAAATTGCACATATGTCTACCTCAGATGGTATAGGTGTAGAGTTGTTCTCTTTTCCTCATGGGGTTAAAGAAGCACCGGAATTCAATCCGTTTAATACAGGATTATTTCATTTTTGTATTCAAGACCCAAATATAGAAGATTTGGTCGCTAAAATTGTGTCGCATGGAGGCAAACAGCGTATGCCTATACGTTCATACTACCCAAATGACAAACCCTATAAAATGTGTTATGTTGAAGACCCTTTTGGGATTGTTTTTGAAGTATACACGCACAGTTATGAACTAACTTATTCTTCTGGTGCGTATTCAGAATAGTAATTCTTAAATGTTGATAAATGCGATTGTAATCTATTGATTGTCAATCGCATTTTGTATATATTTACCTTTCCCTCAGACTGTTTCATTTTAAAATAACTCACAACCATGAAATTATCTGTTCAAATCTTCCGTTTATTTCTTATTAGTATTATCTGGCTTTTATTTGTTTCTCTTTCCAGTAACGACTCCCAAAATTTTGATTCTGCAGCTCTTGACGAAGCTGAGCTGAAAACAGACGGACTCTATTTTGCTGAGTTTTATGATAATATTTATCGTGGTCATTTTGAGAATTTAGAGATCAAAAGAGATGACATGATGTTTTTAACCATTTTCGATCAATATTTAAGAGCCTATGGAGGTAATTGCGATCGTTATTTGCCAGCAGATAAAGTTGAAATTTTGAATCAGGTCTGTAAGACCGAGGAGGTAACAAAAAATGGCTGGGGAGATGTTGTTAGTAGAGTATGCGTAGAGTATACTTGGGTTGGTAGTGGTTTGTATGCCAAACCAGAATTATATGATGCTTATGCTGTAGTGGATCAAATACAACGTTCAAAAGGATTGAATACCATGATGGACATGATTACCAACCCTAATAGTATGGGGAATTCTGTTGATATGATTCATAAAACTAAAGGTTTAAATAATGATATGGTAAAACTGTTTCAAATGAACGCTTGCAATGGTGAAGCCTTAAAACGATTCGATGAAAATTTAGAATTGTTTGCAAGAAATAAGGCATCCATTAGAATGCAACAAGCCAGCAAGTATACTACCATGAAAAAAACTGGCGGACCAACTGGTGCACAAAATTTCAACAAATTAATAGATGACTTGGTATATGACCAAGCAAAGACTTGGGCATTTAATAAATACACTGCCGGTAGTATAACAAATGTGCATTCTTCCGCTAAGGATAGTCAAGGCAGACCTAGAGAACTTAGCGCTAATTACAGCTATTCCGGTTTTGGTGGAAACAGTAGGGGATCTGTTCGTATTACATTTGATAACGGATTGCCAAAATGTATTTATTTTTCTGACTTTCCACAAAACTGTAAAACCCCTAACAGCAGTATTTTATCAGCTTATTCAGAAGGCAAATATGCAAATTAACGGTTTGTAATAGTACGGTTCTACCATTTCATCAATCTCATGTAGTAAGGGTACATGTATTAAATTTCTTTTATTAGAACAACCCCTTTTTTACCTGAAATAGAAATATATCCTTGTCCTTTTTTACCATATTTCGCCTTTATTTCACGTAACTTTTTGCCCTTGTCCAACATTTTGGAATCTACGTCATGAAATGATTTTGGCAATCTGACCAAACCTTCTTCTAAAGTTGCAGAGAAGACATGTGGAAAGTTAATAACATTGATATGTATTTCAGATGATTCTTGCTCCAAGCTTATTTTAGACGTTGCAGAAAGGATATTCTTTACCCATAAATCTGAAATTTTTAAGTTCAAATCAATATCCTTTTTAAGGCGATGTAAGCGTAGTTTACTAAATTTAAGATTGCCGTAAAGAGTACCTATCTCCCGTATATCAACTTCATCTTTATTAGAGTAAAATTCAAGGGACTCTACTTGGTGTATTTCTATGTTGCTACCGCTACTATTAAGTCTCATGGTATTCGCATGGTCCATATCCAAACCGCCATTGGTAATATCTATATTGGCATAATTGATATTTTTTGCCCTAAGCTTTCCATATTTGATACTTACATCCGTTTTGTTCAAATTATCACTTATCCACATATCTCCATGTTGTACATCTGCCATTAAAATACCTACCCAATCCTCAATAAAAACATCACCAAATTTATTGATGACCTCTAGTTCAACTTTTTGGGGCACGTAAACCTTATAATCAATTTGCACATTGCTTCGGTCAAAATCGAACGGATTGGCTTTTTCAAAAAGGTTAGAGAAAAATCCGGAGTTCTTTTCCGCTATTTCATAGTTAACGGATATAAATTTATCGCTATGTCTTATTACAGGTTTTATTCTATTCAAGAGCTCTTGGGCGTTTTCCCTTTTCTTATCGGTCACCGTAATATTGACGGTGATGGAGACTTCATTCTTGACCCATCCGTAGATATTGATATTACCGTATTTATTTTCCAAATGAAGTTCTCCTGCATTGGTGAAAGGGTAGGTTTTAGAGATATCCTTAGATACCTTTTCTTGTGCCAAGGCTGTAAAACCAAGCAGCATCGCCAAGGCGAAAAGCTTAAGCTTTTTACAAAGTATATCCATAATCGTCTTCTTTAATTTTAGATTCGTTTAGCTGCTGCAATAGATTTTCAATGAGTTCTATGCGCTTTCTATAATTGGAAACAATGGCTGCCAAAACCTGTTCATTATCTAGATTGTTCTGCATTTCAAGTTTTAGTTGCTCATATTCGGCATCAAGCTCAACCATAAATGACAGAAACTCTTTTTTATCTGCCGCCGTTAATTGATTGTTGTTTTGCACTAATTGTACTTGGTAGGTTACCAAACCTTTGTAATGCATATCTATATCCTGTAGTTCCTTAGAGACATAATGGGTTGGTGTATTGGGGCTGCCAAAGAAGGTAAGCCCAACAATTCCGGTAATTCCCAGTAGAATTACTATACTGGCAGCAATACGTATCATGGGCGATTTCCAGAGTGGTACCACCTTTGGTGGATTTTCGTTTAATTGCGCTGCAATATTTGCCCACATTTTTGCACGGTCTGCCTTGTGGTCATCAAAGATCGCTTTATTATCCCGTATATGTTTTTCAAATTGATCCATTACAATCCGTTTATAATTTCTACTAATTTCTTTTTTGCTCTGTGATACTGTGATTTAGAGGTAGATGTGGTTATGCCCAAAACATCACTAATCTCATTGTGATCATATCCTTCCAATAGGTAAAGGTTTATTATTTGCTTATACCCTAATGGAAGTTTTTCAATACCAGATTTCACTTTTAAAATATCTATGGCATCCACTTTTTCAATTTCCACTTCATCGGTTAGGTGGTATTCATGCTCATCCATAGAGGTAAGCGGTAGCCGCTTTACCTTTAAATGGTTAATACTCTTATTAATGACAATATGTTTTAACCAAGCACCAAAAGAAGACTCATATTTAAACCTATCCAGGTTTTTGAAAGCATCTACAAAACTATCTTGCACAATATCTTCGGCATCTTCCTTAATTCCCAAAAAACGCATACTAACGTTGAACATGGCATCAACATAGAGCTCGTACAGTTGATACTGCGAGGTTCTATCGCCAGTCTTGCTGCGCTCAACAAGGGATCGATGCGTAAAACGAATTTCGGTTTCCAATGAATTTAGGTGGTTATTTGTACTCTAAAATTGGTTTCTATGATAAAGACAACCATTTTTTTAGATAGTTGCATTTTGCTACAATTTATTTGAAACTAATAGACTTGTAAGTTAGTACGATCCAAAGGGGCGAATGTTACCATTGTGATAAAACTTTATCTGCTGTGCAACCTTTTACAAATTATGTTGTCAATTAGTAATGTTCATCAATCAATTAAACAAAATAGCATGATTAAAAAACAAAAACAACAAGTATGCATAAGGCAGCTAAAACGTATGGCAGTGCTTATGTTACTATTTGCGGGCATTCAATTACATGCCCAAGACAATTATACCATTAGTGGTAAAATTACCGACATTGACAACGGAGAAACCCTTTTTGGGGCATCTGTTTTTTTGGAGGGTACAAGTATTGGGGTGGTTACCAATGAATACGGATTTTATTCGTTGACCGCACCAGAAGGATCTTATCGTTTACTCATTACATATATGGGATATGGTGATGTTAAGCAAGATGTAAACCTGAACAGAAACCAAAACTTCAATTTTGAAATTTCTGAAGTTTCTACCAAGTTAGATGAAGTAGAGGTAACGGCAGAGGAATCTGAAATTGCCGTATTACGAAAACCGGAAATGAGCGTCCTCAAAATGAACATTGAAACGGTTAAGCAAATGCCGGTGGTTCTGGGTGAAGTGGATATTTTAAAATCGCTACAAATGCTACCGGGGGTAACCAATAACGGTGAAGGTACCGGCGGTTTTCACGTACGTGGTGGTGCGGGCGACCAAAACCTGGTTCTGTTGGATGAGGCTATCATTTATAATACTTCTCACATGTTCGGTTTTTTCTCGGTCTTCAATGCAGATGCCATTAAAGATGTAAAACTGTACAAAGGTGGTATACCGGCAAGGTATGGTGGGCGTGTTTCCTCAGTGTTAGATGTTAGGCAGAAAGACGGTAACAGTAAACGGTTTGCTGCAACGGGCGGCATAGGTATCATATCTAGCCGTTTGGCACTAGAAGCGCCTTTGTTTAAAGAAAAAGGTTCTTTTTTAATTGCTGGTCGTCGTTCTTATGCCGATTTGTTATTAAAAGCTGCGGGGGAAGATAATAGCGTAAGTTTTTACGATCTAAATTTAAAAACGAATTATAAGATCAATACGAACAACCGACTTTTTCTTTCCGGTTATTTTGGGCGCGATGCTTTTGAGCTGGGAGAAAACTTTAGTAGTTCTTATGGGAATTCAACTGCTAATCTGCGTTGGAACCACATTTTTAACGATAAACTTTTCTCTAACCTGTCCGCTATTTATAGTAAGTATGACTATGAGCTGGGTATTACCTCTGCGGAGTTCGACTGGGTGTCGTCCATTACCAATTACAATCTAAAATATGACTTAAAGTATTACTTCAGTGATGCATTTAAGCTAGATTTTGGAGCCAGCGGTATACATTATGAGTTTGATCCCGGTGAAATTATTCCTACCACCGAAACGTCATCTGTCAATCCTTTGGTATTGGATAAGAAAAGGGCGTTGGAAACTGGAGTGTATGTAAATGCGGAACATAAATTAACGGAGAAGCTGACTGCACAATACGGTTTGCGATACAGTGCATTTTCTAGACTTGGGGGGCAGCCCATGACGGAATATGCCAATAATCAACCGGTAGTCTATAATGAGGACCTAGGTATTTATGAACGTGGTGAAGCCATTGGTGAAACGGTATACGAAAAGGGAGACGCCATTAAGACCTTTGGTAATTTGGAGCCTAGGGCGTCATTGGCATATACTATAAATGACAATTCTTCTTTAAAGGCTGGCTTTTCTAGGGTGGCGCAATACATACATCTATTATCCAACACTTCTTCTGCTACGCCATTAGATGTTTGGACACCAAGCGGTCAGTACATAGACCCGCAATTATCCAATCAATATGCCTTGGGCTACTTCCGTAATTTTAAGAACAAGGCGTATTCCATGGAGGCTGAAATCTATTATAAGAATACCGATAATAGAATCGATTATATAGATGGTTCTGATCTTATTGGACAGAATACCATTGAAACCGAAATATTAAAAGGGGAGTCAAGGGCATACGGACTAGAGCTTTTATTCCGTAAGAACGAGGGTAAATTTACGGGGTGGATTTCCTATACGCTATCCAAGTCAGAGCAGCGAACTCCCGGTGGTAATGCCGGTGGTTTGGGTATTAATGACGGTAATTGGTACAACACACCTTATGATAGAACGCATGATGTCTCTATATCCGGGTCATATCGATTAAACGATAAATGGAGTTTTGGTACCAATTTGGTCTTTCAAACGGGTAGGCCAGTTACGTATCCTAATGGTCAATATGAGTATGAGGGCGTTTCCATTGCTAGTTATTCCGATAGAAATTCCGATCGCCTACCTGCGTATCACCGTTTAGATCTGTCAGTCAATTATAAGCCCAACAGAAAGCCAAATGCCAAATTAAAAGGGGAGTGGGTACTAGGTATTTATAACGCCTATAACCGTAAAAATGCTGCTTCTGTATCCTTTGGGCAGAATATAGAAACGGGGGCAAATGAGGCTACCAGAACCGCTATTTTCGGAATTGTACCATCCATTACCTATAACTTTAAATTTTAATACGATGAAAAATTATATAAAATCAATAATAGCCCTGTTCACTGTTATTCTTACGGGTTGTACAGATGTTATAGATGTTGACGTACAAACAGATACCTTACGTTTGGTGGTAGAGGCTTCCTTAGACTGGGAAAAAGGAACTACGGGTAATGATCAAGTGATCACGTTACGTACGTCCACACCTTTTTTTGACACTCAAAGTACCAATGTTACGGGTGCGGAAGTTACTGTGACCAATAACGCTACGGGAGAAGTTTTTCGTTTTACCGATCAGAATGATGGCACCTATACCACAAGTGCCTTTCAACCTCAATTGTTTGCCACCTATACTTTGGAAATTGTATATAATGGAGAACGGTATGTTGCTGAAGATACTATGAATCCTGTTCCCAATATTACCGAAATCTACCAAGATACGGAAGATGGGTTTGATGATGAGGCAATAGAATTGCATATTGTATTTACCGATTTTGAGGACGAAGGCGATAATTACCTTTTTAAGTTTGAACGACCACAAGACCTGTTACCTACTTTGGAAACAGGTGATGATGAGTTTATAAACGGGAACGAAGTGGACTGGTGGTATGAGATCGATGATGATGAGGAAGGTGATATACATCCGTTACAACCAGGTGATGTGGTAAACATTACCATGAACGGTATTTCTAGAGCTTACTATAATTACATGGATATTGTTATAGACCAAATTGGCGGCGTAGGTATTTTTGAAGCTACACCGGTAGATGTTCGTGGCAATTGCATTAATACGACTAACCCAGATAATTATGCTCATGGCTATTTTAGGGTAACGGAAACCAATAAGGTAAGTTATACGGTAGAGTAGAAGTCTTTTTAAGAATAGAAAAACCAAGCGCTACAGCAATTAGTGCTTGGTTTTTTTGTTTTAAATGTAGTGTTCAATTATTTCTAAATCATTTTTGCTTTAGTGCACCTTGCGCGGCCCAATAGATTCCACCATATAAGTGGTCTATATAATTTTGTTTTTGAAAGGCTTCTGGTTTATGACCAAGTGTTGTATAAAATGAGCGACCTCCTTCAAATAGTTGATACCAAGCTATGGGGTGATGATCGCCCATACCTTCAAGCGGTATCTCGTCATATCCTTTTTGATAATCGTAGGTATTTTCGTTTACGGATAGGAGTACTGTGATTTTATCTGATTTTAATAATTTAAAATTGTACCACTCCTCACTCCATAACCATTTTTCCGGTAGGTGCATGTTTGAAGGGAAATTTGAATCATGATTGGTCAATACGGCAGATTGAAATTTTGGATGGTCCTTAAAAACCCCACCCACAAGATTATCAAACCACGGGTTTCTAATATCACTATCAGATGTTGAATGTACGCCTACAAAACCTTTTCCATTGTGTATGTGCTCTTTGAGAACATTAAGCTGTTCATTGCTTAAATTGTCCGTGTTTGCATTTAAAAAGACCACCACATCGTAAGACGGTAATTTTTTGGCAAGGTCTTCTGCACTTTGCGTCCAATCAAATTTAAATTGGTGCTCGACTGACATTTTATGGAAAGCGTCTACAGCTTTAGGAATACACTCATAATGCCAGGTATCTTGTACTGTAAACAACAGCACTTTAAATTGGTCTTGGGCATAGCTCATTTGATGGAAAGTTAAAATGATGAAACATGTTAATTGTAAAAATCTAGTTTTCATAAGTTGAGTAAGTTGACGGTGAGTTGTTATAAAATGTTGAAATAAAGAAAGTTCCAGGCGGCATTAATGCTATACCACACTGGGTAATTGAAAGCTTCAACTTCCGCAATGGTATATTTAAGTCCGGCTGTTTCCGCGTATTTAAAGTATAGTTCAAAATCCATTTTACCACTCTGTCCTAATTCCTCATAATCTTTTACATGCCAGCTTATAAAACGGTGCTTGTATTTTTTGAAATAGTCAATGGGGTCAACTTTAGAAAAATGCATCCAATACAGGTCTGCTTGAAAACCAACATATGCCGGATCGGTGTTTTCCAACAAATAATCATAAACAACCTTGTTTTCTATTGTTTTAAATTCATCGGAGTGATTGTGGTAGGCAAACTTTATTCCTCTTTCTGTGCACAGCTTACCAATAGCATTATAGTACTCGGTATACTTTTTTAATTCTGCTAGGGTCTTAATGTCTTTAATTTGATTGTTTGATATGGTTAGGTATTCAACACCTGCCTGTTTATGATCAGCTATACAATTTTTCCACCATTGCATGGCGTTTTTCCAAGCTTGATCTTCGTCTTTGGGCAGGTCGTAAAAGGTCATGGACCCGGTAAATTTCAGGTTGTTTTCTTCCACCAAACTTTTAAAAGCTAAGGGAGAAAGTCCATAGAAAGAGCGGTCTTTATACACAAAGGTTTCAATATAACTAAAGCCCATTCTATCAAGATATTTTAAGGTCTCTTTTGGGTTGTTCTGCATTTGTTCATGAACCGAAACCAGCTGAATTCCAATATTCTTGTTTTTTGGATTTTTCTTGATATAACGTGTTTGCCAAAGTATTAGGTTCTGTGGGTCTTTGCCTATTAAATGTACATCGGTCTGATTCTTAAAATCAAAAGTAACTGTCATGGTTTCTTTGCCCGTAAAGTCGCGATCTTTCATGATCCAATCTGTTTTGCTGGTAAATTCGCCTTTACCCAAAAACATATCGCCCTGTGCACTTTTTCCCAAGGTAAAAATGGAATCGGTCTTGGTATCATAACCAATAAGTTCAGTAAGCGTATGGTTGTAAATATCTCCTTCCTTTTGAAACACATCTACCGACATGGCAGTATGATCTATTGTAGGATAGTTGTTCATTTTAATAAGCGGTATGCTGGCAACGCTATCTGTGGTATGATCTATAGAACTGACCCAGAACCCTAAATATTGCTGTAGCCTATCTGCTTGTTCTGCAATGGGCATCTGTGAAAAAACAGTATTTGTTCCTATTAAAATGAAGAGTAAAAGAATACTATTCGTAAATTTTTTAATACTAGTATGATCCATCATAACTTTATATTTATGATGGTAAAAATAGAGGAGTTGATGGTCTATGACTATAATTAATCAAGCAATGAATAGTACTGATGTTGCACTTAGGTTACTATTTTGCAAACACTATTCAATTTAGGTTTTGCCACATATGTGCTATACAATGCATAATTTGTAATAATATGCAGCTAGATTAACATGTACCTTAGAACTGATTTAAGCATAAAATTGAGATAGCTTTTTTACTGGATTTTGATATCGAAAGTTTCTGAGGTATTCTAAAAAAATAGATATTCTAATTATAAATTTTAAACTAAAACAACGTATGAAAAATTTACTTTTTGCCACATGGGTTATAATATGCTTTTCAACTTTTGGCTATGCACAATCGCCAGACAAGAAAGTATCGGAAAAGGAAGACACGGAGAAAATGCTTTTGACCATTTTCTTAAAACACGATCAGTCTATGAATTTAAGTGAAATAGAAGGCATTAGAACCAAACAAGGCTTTTATGAAAGTTTTCCTCCGGAAGGTGTTTCGTTGGTCAATTGGTATGTTGTTATGGGTATTGGGCAAATGGTGGTATTAGAATTGCCCGCTTCTAAACTACGGGACGTGAACTTGGCGATAGAAAAAACGGCTTGGAAAGCTTTTAAATCTGAAATTTACCCTACATACAATTTGTACCCGCTAATAGAAGGGAAGTTGGAGAATAAGTCTAAAGTGAGTTATTAAGACTATTCGTTTATTTAACTCTTTTATAAGGCTCCGCCAAGTATCTATTCCATTTTAGAATAACTTGTAGTGGAGCAGTAAGAGTTTGAATAAACAAATAAAAAACCAAGCGCTACAGCAATTAGTGCTTGGTTTGTCATTTAGTTTGGTGAATGCAGACCCATTTTATTGCCTTCAGAGTCCAGGAATATAGCGTAATAACCGCTTTCGTCTGCATGAAGCGATTTTGGAACCATAATCTCACCACCGTTGATTTGGACTTTATCGAGTATGGCTTGTAAGTTATCCCCGCCATTTAAATAAATGGTTATTCCGTTTGCAGAAGGGGTATAGCCTTCCGCTTTCATGATAACTCCAGTGACCATTTGATTTTCATAGGGGAATATACCCATTTGCATTTCCGGAAATTCCATCTTTTCAATTTCTATGTCCAAAATAGCTTGGTAAAAATTTACCGCCCTAGTAATATCCGTAGCCGGAATTTCAAAAATGGAAATAAAACTTTTCATATCGCTTTTGTTTTCAGTTGCTTGCGTATTTATTACTTTGTCTTGAGCATTGCAGTTAATTCCCCAAAAAGTAAATAATACCGCACCTAATAGTATTGCCTTTTTCATTTGTAGTGTTTACAGGTAAAATACAAATATGAAATAGTATTCAACTAAAAAATTGTAAAAATGCGACACGCAGGCTATTTATAGAACAAGGTAGAGAGTACCATTTGTTCATTGCTTAAGAATGCTGTGGGACTAATGCCGGTAAACTCCTTAAAATCCTTATTGAAATGGGCTTGGTCAAAGTAGTCGCTTTCATAGGCAATTTTGGTAAGGCTGTCCGTTTCTTTGTTCAGTAGCATTTTTAATGCAGATTGCAATCGTATAACCTTGCCCAATTGTTTAGGACTAACGCCAATCTGCTTTTTAAAATTTCTTTCCAATTGTCTTCTTTTGGACAAATCTTCTTTGAGAATGGTGGAAATAGTCGCAGTACCGTTTGAGGTTAAAAGGGCATCTACGGTTTGCTTTACAATAGTATCAATGGTGGATTGTTCATGCAAACTCCCTAAAAGGAATTTTTCAATAACTGCAATGCGTTGTTTTGTGTCTTCCGCATTAATGATGTTGCGCTCCAGTTCATTGACAATTGAAGCATCAAAAAGTGAGGTTAGCGGGGTTTCTTTATTTGCCAACTGTTCAATGGGTGTAGTAACAAAATTGGCAAAGCCATAAGGGTAGAAACGTATGGCAAAAGTGTTTACATAGCCCGTAGGTTCAATAAAAAAAGGTGCTAGGGTTTGCCCAAGTACCATGGCACGTGGTTGTAGTATAAATTCATCTTGCGAAGTATAGCGTTTAATATCATCGCCAAGAATAAACGCCATTTCAATACAACCATCTGGTACTATGCGCTGTCTTTCTGCACTATATTCCGCAGGAATTTCCAAAGTCCAATAACAACTTACCAAAGCTTCCAAATCTTGATGTGGTTGAAATGTTTGGTAGTTCATTGTTTTAGGGTGTTGTTGGTGTGGGATGTAATGGTTTTGTGTATGATTAGTTGCGGACATTTCCAACGAAAATTGTCCACCTGAACCTAAAGATAATTGATTGCAGGAATTTTCAAGTGGAAATTCCGACCGCAATTAATTATATACCGTATTACCTACTGGCTTTTAATAATTCCATTTCGAACTTCTGTTTATCAGTGAGTTTGATGTCGTAAAGTGCAATTGACAATGAAAAGTCAGTTGTCTTTTTAAGTGACAAATTTTTTATTTTTTCCTTTTTTATTAAATCAACTACTTTTTGGGAGCAGAACCTAAACATTGTTGATTCCCCATTTTCATCTGTTTCACACATAAATAGGTCTGTTCCGTCCCAATAATTGTTTTTAAAATAAAATCCTTTTGCATGCGGTTCGGTCGTAATTCCAATTTTGTCCATCACGATAGAGCTCTGAGAGTAATCTTGATAACCACAGCGACCAGTTATTATTAGTCCGTAATATTTTTGGTCGATAAGCTCGTTGTTCTTGGATAATATATGAACGTCATAGATTTTCCAACCTGTAATTCCGTTTGATTTAAATAAATCAATAATTCGTTTACTTACAATAAATGGAAATGCATTAGTTGTCCAAATAATGTCAGAAAGAGATTTTCCTCCCATGGAGTGTTTAACAGAAACCGCTTCACGAACTTCTTTTTCTCCACGAGAAATTTCAGGTTCGGCTAATTCAAAACATTCAATTTTGCCTCTGAATGGTTGATTGGAATGTGTTTCTCCAATCATATATATATTATTGTAGTCGAGCATTTGTTTAGCTTGCAGGAAACGGTCTCGTATAACCGTCAGTTATGGGTTAAATTAGATTTTATTTTCGGTTTGGCACTAACGTTAGCAATTCCAAGTATATTTGGACGTAGCCGAATCCGTCGTAATTGCGGTTATACAATATAGAAAACTGTTTTTTATATTTTATGCTCATATCCGATTTCATCTAAATCAGATTTTAATTGTACTAAATCATCTAATTCAGGATTTAATTTAAGAACCAATTCCTTAGTTATTGTATCTCCATTATAAATTTTTTCTACAAGTTCTAATTTAAGTTTGTTTTCCTCAAAATTTTCTTCGTAATATTCTTCTGCCCAATTCTTATAAGTCATAGGTTTACCATCTAATAGTTCAAGCAAATCACTTGAGCCATCTTTGTAGTCATCTTCGGGTAAATTAACCTTGCCAGTTTCCCAGTTCTTGTCGGTGTTTGTTTGCCAAATACAAAAAGTCGTTCCGATACTTTTTACAGGTTCTCCGAAAATAAATTCATTAAATACCTCTGGTAAATCATTAACAACTTCTTTTATGATTTCCTGGGTCAGTTCGGTTTTGTTTTCTTTTTTTGAGCCGAGGAGTTTTTCTATAAAAGACTTTTTCTCTTCAATTTTGACATTTTTCCATCCGTTCATTTCACTTTCGTGAGCAAATCCATTTATACAGGTACCATTGTTGCTAAATAAAATCAACATTTGATCGCCCTGTCCATTTCGCATTTCGCAACATTCTTCTGTTTCACTCCAATTTTTTTGATATGAATAATACCTGTATTCCCATTCTGGACATATTATTGCTTCCAATGCAGAAATTGACTTGCAAATACTTTTAAGTTCTCTTGGGTTCGGTAAAAGATTCAAGTTCTGAGTAGAAAGTTTATTCATTGGTAGAAATTTGTATTGAGTTTTTTGGTTACGATTTGTGGATAGTACGTATCCGGTAGGGTATGTACTTTACACCTTGTTGGCAAGAGTTTTATTTACAAATTTCATTTGCGGTTTCAGTATAGTAACTTAGGTAAATACTAAAAAACTTTAAAGCTCTTCTTCTATTTGTTGAAACCAATATATCTGCGGCGTTAGGGTCTGGTATTGCTAAGTATCCCACATTTTGAATAATCTGCTCCCTAAAGTTCCTTTCTGAATGTTTGGAGTTATGTGCAATATGATTTCTTATTGCTTTAACTTGATTTAGAATTGTTGCATCTCGATAAATGCAATGAAATCTACTTCGATGATGGAAAGTATAATCAACGCGCTGCTTTAGTTTTTGGTAGTCTATCCAGTCAACATAATCACCATCTCTCAGTCTTCTGTTTGCACTAATCTTCTTAAAGGCCTCATTTTTATTTCTTGACAACGTGATTTTAGGTCGTAATACAGAATTACTATTTGTTTTACAAGTACACATCGCAGCGAGAAAACACTCTTCAATGAAGTTTTCCCAATTTATTACCGCCCGTAAAAAAGCCCCCTGAATAAAAACATCTCTCTTGTAAGACTTTGGTTCTAATGAAAGGTCTTTTAAAATTTGTTCCAATGATGAGAGCTCCGCAATAAAATTTCTATGTAAAGATTTTATGCTGTACATAATTGTTTATAGAAGCGCTTTTAAATGGTTGTGCCTACTCCTTCTGTTCGAAGAAGAACCGGTACCTTGTCTATATAATAACACTATATCTTCATCAAAATCATTTCGATTATATTTGTTAACCAAGGTTTCCAGCTTAGTTTCAATATCCTTTAGGTTAAGTTTTTTATGAGTAAAATCTTTCTTTTTTGTTCCTATCTCGAAGTATGCTTTTTCGAAAAGGCACATGAATAAAGTAAAGAACCAAGCTTGTCTTCTGAAATGTTTATTGATTTTGTCATTTTCGAATAAGTTTCCTAATACAGACATTATATAGTTAAAAGCCTCATAATAGTGTTCTGAATTCTGAAATTTATCATCATATTTTTTATACATATCATCAATTTTCTTCGAAGAGTATTGATTATAACCAAGCTCGATTGTAGTAATTACCTCTGAGATAAATTGAGCTTCCTTCATTCTCGCTATTGCCTTATCTGAAAAGATTTTGAAGTCATTCCAAAAAGCAGAATATAAAGACGATAGATTATAAATGAGTGACTTAAACTGCCCGGACCAAATTGCATTTCTTTTCTCTTGGGCGTTAAGTGGTAAAGTGAACGAATTTAATCTAGAAAAAATAGAGATGATATCTGATTCGGTGGCTCCTTTTATTGAAATGAAAGAAAGCTCGTAATCTAAAATATCTTGTTGAATTTCAAATGGAAGTTCTGAGAATTTGTATCCATGAAGGGTAGAATCAGAAAAGTTTTTTCCTAAGTCAAATTGATTGTTTATGAATTCAATAATTGTAGAAATACGCTGTTGGCCATCAATTATTTCTTTACGTCTCTCCCTTGAGGTTGTAACAAATTCCCTTAGATAAATTGGCTGAATAGGATAGTTGTTGAAGATGGTATCCATCAAACTGGTTTTGGCAGTATTTGGCCAATTTGTTCTTCTTCGTTGATATTTAGGCTGGATGACAAGTTCTTTTTTTTCAAGAAGCCTCTTTATATCATCCATGCTGTACATCCTATGTGATAATTGTACTTTTTTCATTTTCTTTTTTAATTATCGTCAACGTGTTTGTATATAGTTTGTTGCGTGGTTTAAGCAAATAATTACCGACCAAGAAAGTCCGTGAAGACTTTCGTAAGTAAGCAAGAAGCCAGCAATAAATTATATACGTTGTTCCCAGTAGTTTTTATTTCAAACTGCAATTATATAAATGTCATCTTTGTAAATTTCTATTTCAAAGTTTTCTCCAGTTTTTGTGTCAAACCATCTATCATCGCTTATTTTAGTCATTCGTTTATTTAGTGTTTCTTTTACATTTTCCAAAAAATGTTTGGTGTAATGAAGTTTTTGACAATATAAATATCCTTTTCCTTTTTTGTAATCAGGATTTGCTTTTTGAAAATCAATAAAGTCGGTATAAATTCCTAATGAATTTGGTGCTCCAATTAAAAGAGTTTTTACTTCGTCAAAATGTTCTTTAATTACAAGAAAATCAATTTTTTTAGTTCGTTCAATACTTTCCTTTATCGTATCTCCTTTATTGTCAATTTTGTAATAATATCTATAAGTTTCTGAATTTCGGTCAAGTAATGAAATCAATTCTTCCAATGATTTAAAATATCTATTAAATTCCTCTTTTTCTTCCTTGTCAGCTTTTACTTTTTTATGTAATTTATTGTAACCAGATTTTAATTCTTCTGATAGACTTTTCAAATCGTGACTTTTTTTAAGTAAAATCCAATTCTTAAATTTCGATAACAGACTTGATTCGTGATATTGTTTGAAAAATTTAATGTTTTCTTTTAGTCCTAATTCAATTGCGTGAGATAATGTAAATAGAGTGGGTAATGAAATTTCATCAAATCTTCTTTTTGTCTTTGGATACTCCTCAAAAATAAATTCAAATAACCGTTCGTATTGACCCCAAATTTGAATATCTCCACTTGAATAACCAACCCAAGCTATATATCTATCTCTTTCTAATCTGTTCATTCTGTGGCTTGGTTTAAATTGCTGGCAACAATTGTATTTGCACACAATTGCACATATTCCACCTATAAAAGTAATCTAATTCCCACCCACTTAAAAAAAGACCTATCAACAGTTATTAACAGGCATTTGTGTGTTTAAACTTAGAACTATGCTTACCACCATACCACAAAGAACTTCTCAAACGTGTTGTTTTTCTTCATCCAAACCATGGGTGCACTGTTGTTATTTAAGCGTTCTGTAATAGCTATAGTTATTTCTTCATGTGTGCGCCATGCTACGGTGTCCGTAGGCTGCAAAACCCATTCGCTTTTGGTAGGGATATAGAATGTATGTGGTGTAAAGTCAGCAGTATGAAATGCTGCCAAGCGTAACCAATAGCCTATAATGCAATTTTTGTTTAACGGTGCAATGGATAATGTGTCGCTAGAATAGGGTTGAAATAACTGTGCTTTATAGCAAACTTGCTGCGTTATGTTTTCGGCATTAATTCCTTTTTCCAACAATTTGGAGCGTCCAATAGGCGTGTGAATCAATGAAAATTGGTTGTTCTTTATCTTTTCTAGCTTGGCATAAAAGGCATCGCGCCGGTTAGGACCTACCAATTGGTGTATGGGTTCTTTAATTTGGGTGTCGATCAGATAGAATTTATAGGTCAATTCTATGTGAATTAGCTGCTTTGTAGCGGTTTCCTGAACAATAAAATCTATTTCACCAATAGTTCGTTTTTCTTCCCGTATGGGCATATTGTGCAGGAGAACATCATACGCATTACTTGCCTCTAACAACTGTTTGCACACAAATTCCATTTGATGTCCCAAGCGCAATTTTTCCGGTATTTCACTTACCACAAAACTATCTGCAGCCACAACAGGAAACTGAAACTGGGAAACGCCAAACTGCACACCTTCCCAAAGCGGTGGAGTGCTTAAAAAACCTTGTATCTGTTTGATGGTTGTAGCTTGTTGGTCGATGGTTTACCTTTTTAGTTGTTGGTTCTCGGTTGTCCGTTGTTTGTAAATAGTGTTCCTAAATACCGGTAACTGAGCGTAGCCGAAGTTACTTTTTTAAAATGCTACGCGCAAAACGTTGCATGCTAAACGCTATACGCTTTGCGCCGGTCGCTTTTCGCTATGACATTGGTATTCGCAAAGCGCCAAGTATAAAACTAACAATGAACATCCAACATTTAACAACGAGCAACCAACAACAATCAACCAACAACCAACAACCAACAACCAACAACCAACAACCAAACTTAAACAACAACGTTAACATTTCCCAAAAGCCGTGGGCATCCAAGGTAAAAGTGTTAATTTTATAGTATGGCTATGAATGAAAGAAAAGGGTTTCGCTTTGAAACGTACGAAGCACCCGAACAATCGATTTTTGATAAGCTTTTTGATATTTTTCAAGAGCTGATCACACATACTTCTGGCGATTTTGACGAAGCGATAGACTGGTTACGTGAGCTGGACAAGGAATATGAACTGACTACCGAAGACTACACCATTGACGATTTTATTGAAGATCTAAAAGCGAAAGGGTACATACGCGAAGAGTTTAAAGATGGAGGTGGCGACGGTGAAGACGGGGAAGAAGGTTCTGGCGGCGGAGATATCTCCATAACCGCAAAAATGGAACGTATTATTCGTCAGCGTGCATTGGACCAAATTTTTGGCAAGTTAAAACGTAGTGGTGCGGGTAACCATAAAACAGGAAAATCCGGACAAGGTGATGAGCACACGGGCGACCTTAGGGAATACCGTTACGGCGATGGTCTAGAAAACATATCTATGACCGAGAGTCTTAAAAACGCCCAAATTAATCACGGTGTGGGCAGTTTTCAATTGAGCGAAAATGATCTGGTAGTAGAAGATACCCAGCATAAGGCGCAAATGAGCACCATTCTTATGATCGATATTAGCCATAGTATGATCTTGTATGGAGAAGACCGTATTACGCCTGCCAAAAAGGTTGCTATGGCATTGGCAGAATTGATTACCACCAGATACCCAAAAGACACATTAGATATTTTGGTTTTTGGTAATGATGCCTGGCCCATACCTATTAAAGATTTACCATATTTAAAAGTAGGTCCGTATCACACCAATACCGTTGCCGGATTACAATTGGCCATGGATATGCTGCGTAGAAAGCGTAATACCAATAAACAGATTTTTATGATTACCGATGGTAAGCCAAGTTGTTTGCGCATGCCAGACGGTACGTATTATAAAAACAGTGTGGGGCTAGATGATTTTATTGTGGAAAAATGCTACAATATGGCGCGACAGGCAAGAAAATTGCACATACCCATTACCACGTTTATGATAGCTCAAGACCCATATCTCATGCAGTTTATTCGCCATTTTACGGAAGCCAACAAGGGCAAGGCATTTTTCACGGGTTTAAAAGGGTTGGGTGAAATGATATTTGAAGATTACGAAGCAAACAGAAAAAAAAGATTGAAATAAGACCAAAGGAATACTATGAAATTAGATTATAAAAATATACATACGTTGGGAGCCTTAAAAGCTGCCGGATACCAAACCAAAAGTGTAAAAGACGAGTTGCGAGATAACCTTATTGATAAAATAAAAAAGGGAGAAGATGCCTTTACCGGTGTTTGGGGCTATGAAGACTCGGTTATTCCAGAATTGGAGCGCGCCATATTATCTAGACATAACATTAATTTATTGGGACTTCGTGGTCAGGCAAAAACACGTTTGGCGCATTTAATGGTAAACCTGTTAGATGAATATATTCCCGTTGTAGAAGGTTCTGAAATCAATGACGACCCCATGAATCCCATGTCTAGATTTGCCATGGAACTGATCAAAGAAAAAGGAGACGATACGCCAATTTCATGGTTGCATAAAAGTGAGCGTTTTGCAGAAAAATTGGCAACGCCAGATGTTACGGTGGCGGATTTAATTGGTGATGTAGATCCTATAAAAGCGGCAAATCTAAAATTATCTTATGCAGATGATAGGGTAATTCACTTTGGGATGATTCCACGTGCCAATCGCTGTATCTTTGTAATCAACGAGTTACCCGACTTACAAGCTCGTATTCAGGTTTCTTTATTCAATATTCTGGAAGAAGGGGATATTCAGATCAGGGGATTCAAGCTGAGATTGCCTTTGGATATTCAATTCGTATTCACGGCAAACCCGGAAGATTACACCAATAGAGGAAGTATTGTAACTCCACTAAAAGATAGAATTGGGTCGCAAATATTAACCCATTATCCTGATGATATTGAAATAGCCAGAAAAATTACGGAGCAAGAAGCTAAGCTTGATGCCCGCCAAACCGATGCTGTTTATGTTCCGGATCTTGCAAAAGACCTTTTGGAGCAAGTGATTTTTGAAGCTCGGGACAGTGAGTATGTAGATGCCAAAAGCGGGGTGAGTGCCCGTACGAGCATTACGGCTTTTGAAAACTTGTTGAGTACCGCAGAGCGCAGGTCTTTATTGAACGGTGGTGACCATACCATGGTACGTTTAAGTGATTTCTTAGGAATTGTACCTGCCATTACGGGAAAAATAGAATTGGTATATGAAGGAGAGCAGGAGGGAGCGGATGTTGTTGCCGGTATCCTGATAGATGATGCGGTTAAAACATTGTTTCCGAAGTATTTTCCAAAAATCAATAAACTAGAACGAAAGGACGAAGAAACCGTTTATGATGAACTGTTGCACTGGTTTTTTCAAGGTGAAGGTTTTGAATTGATGGACGATTTTACCGATGAGGAATACAAACGTGCATTGGATAGTATTCCTGCATTAAACCAATTGATGAAAGATCATCAGCCAGATTTTGATGCAAAAGATGCCTATTTCTTAAAAGAGTTGTTATTATGGGGATTGGTATCCTACAAAAAATTGAACAAACAACGCTTTACAGACGGGTATGAGTTTAAAGACCTGTACAGTAGTTTCTTGAAAGGAATTTAAAATTCCATATAAAATAGAAAAGCCCGTTCAAACTTGAACGGGCTTTTTTTATGCTAAAAATGAGTTTGTTATTCTATTACCCAAACATCATTTGAATGGGTTCTACTGTTAGCACTTGCATTAAGGTCTAAACCGCCGGAAACAATAATCTTGTTTTCAAATAATGTGGTCGCGTGTCCTAAACGAGCGGCAAAAGTCTCATTGATTGCTATTTGTACCCAATCAATACCATTCTCAGAATACCAGGCATCTGCAAAAGTAGTAACATCTTGTTCAAAAGTGGTTTCGTTTACAACGGCTTGCCATCCGCCAATGACCCAAATTTTATTATCATATACTACAGATGTATGTTCTGCACGAACGCCAAATACGGTTGCTGGATCAACTTCTACCCAATTGATACCGTCTGTAGAAGAATAGATATCGTTTAAAAAGTTTGATGAAAAATCTTCTATGAACATACCACCTATAACATACATTTTATCTTCAAAGACAACAGTCGTGTGGTCTGCTCTTGGAGAAAATTGCGTGCTTTCTGCCACCTGTTCCCAAACAAGTCCGTCTTCAGAAGACCAAACGTCGTTCTTTTGATCAGATACACTAGTGCCTCCAATTACCCATAGTTTATCGTTGTATACGACCGTGGAGTGACCTTCGCGAGAATCAAACCCAGGCGAGGTTTCATTACGTGTCCAAGTTTCACCATCGCTCGTTGACCAAACATCACTAAAGCCACCACCTATGACCCAAAGTTTATCTTTAAAAACAATAGCTGTATGGTTGCTTTTAGGAAAGAAACCAAAAGGTTCTTCGGCAACCAAGGTCCAGTCTTTTCCATCAACAGAAGACCATACATCTTTATAGCCGTTAGAATCATCTTGCCCACCAATAAGGTAAAGTTTACCGTTAAACTCCGTTATGGTATGATTTCTTCTTGCCGAAAAGGCTGCATTCTCTTGTAATGCAACTTCTGCCAAAGAAATTCCTTTGGTAGAAAAGCTAAATATAGAGGTGCTGTTGGTTTCTGCACCATTTGCATCTATAGCAACTACCATCCAATAATATGTAGTGTTTCTTTCCAAATTCGTGGTCAATACAAATGAAGTATCCTCAATATTTTCGCCTAAAACGGTTTCAGGAGTTGTATTTGTATCTAAAAGTATTTTGTAAGTAATACTGTCTCCGTCAGCATCAATAGCGGCATTCCAAGTTAGGGTAGGTGCCAATTCTATATTGCTGTCTTCATTTTCAACAGTAAGTAAGTCAAACGCTTCTGGAGCACTATTTTCAGTCTCTTCAGGTTCTTCTGTTGTAGGTTCTTCAGTAATAGGATCTTCAGGCTCATTGACCATGTCGTCATTAGAACATGATTGAATAAAGAAGGCTGACATTGAAATAAAAAGTAGGTTTCTTACTTTCATATATTAGAAAATTTAAGTTTTACATATAACCTTATTTAAAATATTTTATTGTAGTCCCCAATGGAAAAGCCCTTTCATGTTTTGAAAGGGCTTTCTTCTTTTTCATAGCAATTTAAACTCATTGCAATTGATAAGCGGGCAATTTAAAAATAAAGGAACTGCCTTCATATGGTTTACTGAGTACCACAATGGTGGTGTCATGTAAGTCCATAATCTTTTTAACAATGGCAAGGCCTAAACCTAACCCTTGCTTTTTAGTGGTTTTATCTACCTGTTTATATCGATCAAATATAAATGGTTGGTCGTTTATAGGTATGCCGTTACCGGTATCTGTAATATTGATTTCTATCTGTTTGCCCATTTTTAAAAGGCTCAAAGTGACTTTTCCATGAGGCTCCGTGTACTTAATTGCATTCTCGATTAAATTTTGCAGTGCCCTTTCTACCAAACCAATATCTGCATAGACCATAAAATTCTCCTCAGGATTGTCCAATTCTAAGTGCAATTGCTTCTGTTCTGCCAATAACCTGAACTTTGCAATAAGATCATGTGAAAGTTCTGTGATAGAGAAAGGTTCTTTTATTGGGGTCACTTGTTCTGCTTCTAATTTAGAATACTCGAACAGTTGATTGATCAAGTCAGATAACTTATCAATGTTAGCATGGGTTATTTGTAAGTACTCGTCTTTTTGATGCTCTGTCAATGAATCTTTCTTGATCTGTAACGTTTCTATATATCCTTTTAAAACAGCAAGCGGAGTACGTAAATCGTGTGATACATTGGCAATCAACTCTCTTCGTAAATTATCTACAGATTTTATTTTCTCCATATTCTCTACTATGGAGTCTGCCATTTTATTAAAGGAAAGTGCTACCACTTCAATATCGGATTCTTCAGGATTTTCTATTCTAATATCTAGATCTCCTTCTTGAAATTTACGAACGGTCTGTGTAATCAATCTTAAATTTTTGGTCAAGAACCAAATACTTAGAACTCCAATTAAAGCCGAAAAAAGCATGGTCAGCAAAATGGCACCAATGCTCAGTTTTGTAAAATACGAGCCAAAAAGGTTGTCACTTATAAGGGCCAATTGCTTTCCGGCAACTATAATATAGATATAGCCTTCATGACCATCTATTGAAAATGGAGCTGCAGAAAAAATATTTTGCTCATTGGGGTTTAAAGGGTCGTCGCCCAAAATAAATTCTTGTCCTTTTGATGCTATGTATTTATTAATCGGTTCTAAGGAAACCGATTTCATTGGCTCGTTGTCGTTATGTTCCAGTACTACGGAATACAGAATGTCACCGGCATTGTTCAAAAGATATATTTCTATACCCCGATTAACGGCCATCATATCATGCATTAAATCACCAAAAAGCGCTTTGTTTACACTACCGTCTTCAAGAAAAGGGGCATCATTCTGAAATTTTTCCTGGATGACATGTTCTGCAACGTTAGCATTAATGCGCTGGGTAATGGCCTCATTGTAGTTAAGCGTAAGATACCCTGTGATAAAAATATAAGAGGCACCCATTAAAACAATTAGGAAAATAAAAGCGATCCATAATTTTTTGACCAGTTTAGGGGTCAAGGTCTTTTCGTTCTTCATAATGCCATTATCTCTTCATTAAACTTGTAACCAACGCCCCATGTTGTTAAAATATAGGTTGGGTTAGCCATGTCAGATTCTATTTTGGCGCGTAATCTGTTGATATGGGAGTTTACCGTATGCTCGTATCCTTCAAAATTATAGCCCCAGATCATATTCAATAATTCTGTTCTGGTATAGTTTCTACCTGGGTTAGAGGCCATTAGGACCAATAGTTCAAATTCCTTAGGCGAAAGTTCGATCTTATAATCATCTACAACTACCTTACGTTTGTCAATATCTATGGTTAAACCCTCCGCTGATATAATGGAAGTATCTTCTTGTTTTTTACCGGTGTCGTTAGTTCTTCTTAAAACAGCTTTTATCCGTGCCAATAATTCCCTTATGCTAAAAGGTTTGGTCATATAATCATCTGCACCTATTTCCAAGCCCAGAACCCGATCAATTTCCTCTGACTTTGCGGTAAGCATGATTACGGGTGTATTTTTGGTAGCCCGTAGTCTTCTACAAACTTCAACACCATCTAAGCTTGGCAAGGTCAAATCTAAAAGTATGAGCTCATAATCATTTTGCAAAGCCAGTTGAAGTCCTTCATCGCCATCCATAGCCATGGTTGTTTCATAGCTGACATCAGACAAATGAAGTTCTAACAACTTAATGATTTCGGGGTCATCCTCTATAATTAGTATACGTTTCATATGGAGTAACGAATTAAGATAAAAAGTATCACAGAAAAATCACATTACGCAGAAAAGTACCGTATCTACTGTAATGGTTTGGGTGTTGAGTCGTGTAATCCAATAATAATTACAAAGAAGTTGAATAAATCCGATTAACAGAATACATAAGGCGATGTAAGGTGACAGCAAAAAAAAAGCCTCGATAAAAATAATCGAGGCTAATATATCTAGAATTTTATATTATTTCCAGTGATCCACATGCTGGTTCATATCATCGAACAAATAAGTACCCACAATTTCTTTTCTGTACACTACAGCCAAAAAGGTAACTAATAATAATACGGCGTATAGCAATAATATAGCAAAGCCCAGGGGCAAAAACGTACTTGGAATAAGATGATTTTCAAAATCCGAATAACTGAATAATATGATAATGGTTTCTACCAATTTATAGAGATAGACCAAAGAAATAAGATATAACACGTATTCTAAAGTGCGCATTGGCGGGTCACTTAGTTCGTTTTCACTGATCTTAAACCATAGTACATACAGAAAAACCAAATGGATTATGGATAACAAGGGGAAAATGTAGTTGTCAATCTTAAAGAAATAAAACTTGTTGGTGTACAAGCCGTAAAAACTAAAAATGTTCAATAGAAACAATACGGCAACCGATACGATTAAAGTACGTTTCCAGGTCAATATTCCTTTAATAGAATTCATAAAACTAAGTTTAAATGGTCTTAGGGGAACCATAGTTTCGTTTCAAGAACGGGTATGTTTTTCGTTTATTTTAAACAATTCGATGAACGGTTAACTTTGTTGATTAAGTTACTGACCTTAAGCTAACCACCTCTTTATGATACTATATTTTATAAATAAAAGTAACATAAAACTGATTGCAAAAATTAGCAAAGGCATTTGCATGCTAGTTGGTCCTATGACATCACTTATATTACTGTAAAAATAAAAATATAGTATTTGAATAGTCGTGGCAATAATGGATATTAAACCTAATTTAAAAGCCATAACTTTTCTAAGAAGTAGAAATAGTGATGCTGTAGTTCCAGCAAAAACATCAACACCAAATACGATCAGCAACCAAAAAGGACGGTTCTCATAGATATATCGTTCATCATCTGTCAACACGTTATAAATTTCATCTGTAACAAAACATTCGCTTAAAAAAGATAGAATTCCAGTGATGCTATAAAAAAGGGCAAAAACAGCAACTGCCCAGAAAATTTTTGGCGGATTTACTGTTGAATTGATCATAGAGGGAGCCTAAGTGTTTGTTACTTAGACCAATTTAATAAAAACCCAATGATTAACAACAAACCACTGTATAGTTCATGCTAAATTGTAATTACTTTTGTAGCTATGAAAAAACAGCAGTTTTGCTATTTGGTACGATTACAATATTTAGGTTTTCGATATAACGGTTGGCAAGAGCAACCAAAAATGAGGACTATTACGGGTATGTTAAACAAAACCTATGCTTTCTTATACCCAGATAAGCATTTTAAAATATTAGGTGCCGGTAGAACAGATGCAAAGGTTTCTTCATTAGATGGTGCTTTTGAATTGTTCGTGGATGATGAAATTAAAGACTTCAATGGTTTTGTTATTGATTTTAATAAAAATCTACCACCGGATATTAGATTACTTTCCATATCAGCCGTTGAACAAAATTTTAATATTATTAAGGATAGTAAAACAAAGGAATATTGTTATTTCTTTTCCTTTGGAACCAAAAATCACCCATTTAGTGCCCCGTTCATTACAAACTATATGCACGACCTTAATTTAGATGTAATGAAAGAAGGTGCCACATTATTCACTGGGACTCATGACTTCTCTGTATATACTGCAGAATTAAAAGCGAATGCCAAAACCATAAGAAAAATTGATTCTTGCCATATTGAACCCAACACTATGTTGACCGCTAATTTTTTTCCAGAGCAGAGTTATGTTTTAAGAATTAAGGGCAAGGGTTTTATGCGATATCAAATTAGAATGATCATGGGAGCATTAGTACAATTGGGCAAGGGGGAACTGTCACTTGATGATATTAGAGCTTCTTTGCTTTCAGATGCTGATATGGTCTTAAAAACTATTGCACCTGGTTCCGGTTTAATTCTTAATGAACTGACCTTTACGAATTAGTTGTTAGTTTAATATATTTATAAAAAATACTATATATGGCCACAAATAAAAAGCTCAACTTCCCAAAGCGAAAAAAGAAAAAATCGCGCCAGCAGAATAAGCTAGGGAAAGCTCCGGGGACTATAAGTTACATGGGAGATAAGGAGCGTGGAGATAGTGTTATTTATAGTACTACTTATAATGCCGATGGTTATGAAACCAAAGAGTTTACGGATTTAGAAGCATTTTTTGCGGAAAAAAGAACAGATCAAACTTCTTGGATCAATGTAGTTGGTATATCTGATGAGCCCTTTATTGAAAAATTAGGTAAGCATTTTAACCTAAACCCTTTGGTGTTAGAAGATATCGTAAATACCGAACAACGACCCAAAGTAGATGAATATGACGACTATATTTTTGGCATATTTAGAATGTTATATATTTCTGAGGAAGAAGAAATTGTAGGGGAACATATTGCCTTGGTCTTATTGGAGAATACCGTATTGGTATTTCAAGAGGTTAAAGCTGATGTGTTTAACGGGCTAAGAGATCGTATAACCGGTAAGTTAGGGCGCATTAGGACCAGAGGTGCAGATTACCTGTTTTTTGCACTTTTAGATGCTATTGTGGATAATTATTTTTTAGCTATTGAAAACCTGAACAACAGAATTGAAATTCTAGAGGAAGAAGTATATTCTAATCCAGAACCGGTGGTAGCAAAGAACATTCAACTACTTAAAAAGGAAGTGCTAAAGATCAGAAGATGGATCTTTCCGGTAAAGGAGCTAATAAGCCGACTTATAGATTCTGAAAATCCGTTGATTACGAAGGATACGAAATTGTTTTTACGAGACGTATTGGACCATGCCATTGAAATAAACGAAAGTTTACAGATTTATAGAGAAATGTCTATGAGTTTAATGGAAATGTACATGAGTAATATGAGTAATAAAATGAACGAGGTAATGAAAGTATTGACCATTATGGCCTCGATATTTATACCATTGACTTTTATTGCCGGTATCTACGGAATGAACTTTGACCATATGCCAGAACTGCATTATAAGTATGGTTATTACGTTGTTTGGATCGTAATGATACTTCTATTTATAGGTATGATGTTCTATTTTAAAAAGAAGAAGTGGTTATAAACCTGCGTCTATTGCCTTTTTAAAGTACTGAATTACCTATAGCATACGTATTCCATTAAAGAAATATGCTTATGGGTCATTGGTAGCTTAGCGTTTCATATATCTTGCCCTTGTTCAATGTATTGGACAAATAAGGTTTTGACATTTTTTTAAAAGTGATCAAAATGTAGTAGTAACATTTAATATGTATATATGAAAACTAAGAATATTTATATGTCTATAGCGGGAATCCTTTTAATGACAGGAACGCTAATGGCGCAAGAGAAGAATCAAGAAGTTTTAGATACTAAAATATCTAAATCTTATACTGTAAACAACGGAAAAAAGTTGGTTAAAAATTCAGTAGAGATTACCACAAAACGATTGAACACTGTTGAAAGTGCTAAAGAAGATGAGGGCAAAATAGATCAGGATAGGGTAGTGGACAGTGTAGCCACAATTATTAAAACAGTTCAAATAGATAATGACGAAGACGATGCTTTCGATGAAAAAATAGTGTTCAGTTATGAAGCTAAAACTCCTGAAGATTTTGTTTTGGTTTCAAAGAACAATGAATTGGTGGTAGCTATGAATGAGGGTGACAATTTAAAAATCGTAGAGAACATCAATTTGAAAAGCAAAAAAATGATGAACGATAAAACCACTTATATTTTTACCAACGAACACGGTGAAAATTTAGAATTTTTGGTGGAAGAATATAGTAGACCCAATGAAACTGCTATGTTAGAAGAGTAATTCACTATAACAATGAATAGAAAAGAGCCGCAAATGCGGCTCTTTTTTATATCAATCTTTATTGTTTAACTAATCAAAAAGGCTAGATGATAAATACCGATCACCACGATCACAAACGATAGATACAATAATACCTTCTTCTATTTCTTGAGCTAATCTTAGGGCAACGGTAGCTGCGCCACCACTACTCATCCCAGAAAAAATACCTTCTTCCCTGGCTAATTTTCTTGCCATTTCCTTGGCTTCTATCTCATTGACCTCCATAATACGATCTACCTTTTTAGCATCAAAGATCTTAGGTAAATATTCCGTAGGCCATTTTCTAATACCAGGTATGCTGGCGTTATCACTTGGTTGTACTCCTACAATTTGTATATCCTTATTTTGTTCTTTTAAGTACGTAGAAGTTCCCATGATGGTACCCGTTGTACCCATAGCGGAAACAAAGTGGGTAATTTTACCTTGGGTATCGTTCCAAATTTCAGGTCCCGTTGTTTTATAATGTGCTTTCCAGTTATCTGGATTGCCAAATTGGTTCATCATTTTATAACCTTCATTGGCTACTTTATTTTCAGCATAATCGCGAGCACCTTCAATACCTACATCAGAAGAAGTTAGGGTCACTTTTGCGCCATAAGCTCTCATGGTCTGCACACGTTCTTTCGTAGAATTCTCGGGCATTACCAATTCTATATCCAATCCGTATACTCCGGCGATCATAGCCAAGGCAATACCGGTGTTACCGCTAGTAGCTTCGATCAGCTTATCATTTGCCGTAAAATCACCATTATCATAACCTGTTTTGATCATGTTATACGCGGCACGGTCCTTAACGCTTCCACCAGGATTATGACCCTCCATCTTAAAATACACGGATACGTTAGGGTTGGTATTTAAAACCCTTGATTTTACCAAAGGCGTATTACCAATGAGCGATAATAAAGAATTAGACATGGGGTATTGTTTTTATTTTAATTTCTGGGGTGTGGAAAACAGTGGAATGTGCGGGTACAGACGCCGTTATCCATGCGTTACCACCAATAATACTGTTGGCACCTATTATGGTATCTCCGCCTAAAATAGTGGCATTGGCATATATGGTGACATTATTTTCTATTGTTGGATGCCGTTTGGTCTTCTGTAAATTTTTAGCCACAAAAAGACCGCCCAAGGTAACCCCTTGGTATATTTTAACATCGTTCTTAATTATTGCAGTTTCACCTATGACCACACCTGTGCCGTGATCTATATGGAACGACTTTCCTATTTGCGCACCAGGATTAATATCTACGCCGGTTTGTCTATGGGCATATTCCGTCATTAATCTTGGTACCAATGGAAATCCTGTTTTATACAGTTCGTGTGCCAACCTATATACGGATATGGCATAGAAGCCAGGATATGCCATGTACACCTCTTCAATGGATAATGAAGCAGGGTCACAATTAACGGTAGCCTCTGCGTCTAAATTTAAACTTTCTAACACTAAGGGTAATTTTTCAACATAGTTCTCCCAAACCTTTTTACAGGGTTTTTCACTTTCCCAGCATGCTAGATCAACTAGTTCATCAAATTGTTTCTCCAATTCACCCAAGCTGTCCGCTACCGGTGTTTCAATATCGAACAGGGTATAAAAAAGTAAGTCGGTAAACTTTTCAGTATTTCTTTTTAATCGAAATCTTAAGTTTGGTTGCTTCTTGTGAGTATTAATCTTTTCGATAATAGATCGATGGTCCATGAGTTTGCATTAGTTCATCAAAATTAACCAAATAACTAAAAGTACTTCTCATCTAATGGTTAACTTTAGCTTAAAATCACAAGAGTTAGGTCGTATGTTAGAAACGAATATTACAAAAAGCACTTTACAATATTTAAATGCACTTAAAGAAAACAATAATAGAGAGTGGTTTACGGAACATAAACCCACCTTTCAAAAAGAACAAGAACAGGTAAAAAGCTTTTTTAATCATGTACTACAATTATTGAATGCCCACGATGAAATTGAAAAATTAAAAATATTTAGAATTTATAGGGATGTTCGTTTTTCCAAGAACAAGACTCCTTATAAAACGCATTTTTCTGCCTCATTTGCTAGAGCTGGTAAGCATAGGCGTGGTGGCTACTATGTGCAAGTTGCGCCGGGCAATAGTTTTATAGCTACCGGTTTTTGGGCACCAGAGAAGAATGACCTTTTACGCATAAGAAAGGAGTGGGCGTTAGATATTTCTGAATTGGTCGCCATTATCGAAGACAATTCGTTTAAAAACATATGGGGTCCATTGGTAGGTGATGAGCTTAAGACAGCACCTAAGGGATTTGATAAAGAAGACCCTAACATTGCATTTATTCGTAAAAAACAATTCATTTTTACCAAAAGCTTTACCGATGCAGAGGTACTGTCAGACGATTTTGCCAAGCAAATAGACCAAGCGTTTAAGACTATAAGACCATATTTTGACCTTATGAGCAGTATATTGACCACCAATTTAAATGGGGAATCACTATTGGACGAGCTCTAACTTTTCAAAATATTGAATTTGATCCTGTATTCTTTTAATCACCATATTCATCATTCGCTTGTTCAAGGCAGATGAGTTTTGAATATAAATTTCATATTCATCGACCGTAAATTGACCAATGATCATACCTTTTAAAGAATTTCTAAACTTAATGTCTTTTTGAATGGCCTTGGTAACATAGTCCAAACGTTTTTCAAGTTTTAGCTCGTAAAACGTATTTTTCATTTTCTTGATATAATTCTGAAAAGAGGCTAGGAATAAATCATTCTGTAATTTTAATATGGGGCGTAATGTAAGATTTTGAAATCGTTCATCATCACTCATATTTGGTACTATTCTGGCAGATGGAATTAAAGGTCGAATTGACTGCAATTTCTGTGTCCTGTCCATTATTTATAGATTTTACTTAAAGGTACGTATAAGATAAAATCCATATACAAGGGGTATAATAAGTTTTTAACCTCTTATGAACAATAACCACAGTATTAAATAAGTACCCCTAAAATTTTGTTTATCATAATTCTGTCAAGCAACAATTATTAATATGAAACTTATTAATTGCTCTCTATTTACAATTGATAAATCGTACCTCTAAAATGGGTCAAATTGTAGTTTTACTAAATTAACAACTAACTTTGCAGTGTAAATTTTGCTAAAAAATAGACTATGAGATTTCATACAAGAAAATTAGTTAAACCAGGCGATTTAAATTCTAACGGCACTTTATTTGGTGGTAGATTATTAGCTTGGATAGATGAAGAAGCAGCCCTTTACGCCATTATTCAATTGGAAAACGGTAAAGTGGTTACCAAGTATATGTCAGAAATCAATTTCATGAGCGCTGCCGTTAAAGGTGACGTTATTGAAATAGGTATAGAGGTGGTAAAGTTCGGTAAAACATCATTGACCTTAAACTGCGAGGTACGTAATAAGATGAATCATGAAACTATTGTTACCGTAGATAATATTATTATGGTCAACCTAGGTGAAAACGGAAAACCTACACCACATGGTAAGACCAAAATAGAGTTTGTAAAAGATCGCTTAGCGGCATTGGGTGAAGTTGATTAACTTTCACCCAATTCTTTAGCTATTCGCTGTACGTCATCAAGTACTCGCATAAGGTTTCCTCCCCATAATTTTTCTATTTCTTCTTGGGTATAGCCTCTATTTACAAGTTCTAGGGTTACGTTGAAGGTTTCAGAAGCATCGTTCCAGCCTTCAATTCCACCGCCGCCATCAAAGTCAGAGCTAATACCCACATGGTCAATTCCTATTAATTTTACCATATAATCTATATGGTCTACGAAATCACTGACATTTACCGCTTCTGGTGCATCGCTTTTAGTTTCTGCAATATCTTTGCCTATTTTTAAAACCTTAGGGTAGTTGTCCATGAATGCCTCCTTTTCAACATCGGATAAACTGGAAAATTGAGAACGCTCATACCAAGCTATATCCAAAGAATCTGCTACTTGCTGGTAAATTGATTTCATGAATGCTGCCCTTGCTTCATGCTTTTCCGTATTTAGATATGAACTAAAGGCAACCGTTTGTACTACACCACCATTTTCTTTCATCATAAGCAATTGCTCGTCATCTAAATTTCTGCTATGTCCACATAAGGCTCTTGCCGATGAATGCGAGGCTATTATAGGAGCTTTTGACAATGAAATCATTTGCTTTATAGCTTCTTTTGATGGGTGAGATACATCTATCATTATACCTAACCTGTTCATTTCGGCAACGGCCTCTTTCCCCAAATCACTTAAACCATTATGCAACCATTCATCATCAGCTTCACCTGTATTGGAGTCAGAAAACTGACTATGACCATTATGGGCCAATGAAATATAACGTGCGCCCAAATCATTGTAAACCTTAAATTGGTCCATATCTAGTCCGATCGGGTATGCATTTTCAACACCGATCATGGCAACCTTTTTACCACTTTCTACAATTCTTTTTACATCTGCAGAATTTAATGCCAATTCAATTTGATCCGGTGCAATTTCTTCGCACAATTTATGGATAGCCTCAAATTTTGACATGGCATTTTCTTTGGCCTTGGCATAACCTTCATCTGTAAGTGTATCTTGACCTGTGTAAACAATAAGCCAAGTAACATCCAAACCGCCTTCTTCCATCTTAGGTAAATTGATTTGGGTATCTAGCCTCTGGCTGTAATTTACACTGTCTGTGAAGTTTTTGATGTTGATGTCATTATGGGTATCAATAGTAATGACTTCTTCATGAATACGTTGGGCTTTTTCAAGCGTGGTTTCTTCTTTTTTCTCCTTTTTTTCTGCGCAGGATACTATAGATAAAACGCAAATTAAATAGATAAACTGTTTCATAGGGTTGGTTTATGACCTACAATTTAAGTGTATTCACAACAAATAACCAGCCTTAGAGAACATTTTATTGTCTGCATAATGGTTATAGCGCATTTTTAGGGAATTATAAGTTACAACCCAAACTAATTAAAGAAAACCTATTTATGGCAATTTCAAAAACTAAGGATTTACTTGGTCAATTAGCACAACTGGAAAAAACAGTAAGTGAATTTTCTTTTGAGGAGCTAAATGCCAATGAAGCTAAGGTGTTAAAAAACTCTTTTGACACGTTTAGATCTAGTTTAGAAAATCATATTTATTCTCCCAATACTACTTTCCCTATGGTGGAAGAAACCAAGGCTGGTGATATGAGAGAGCAAGAGAGCGCTCAAAACCAATTTATTGCTCATATAAGCCATGAGATCAGAACACCTTTAAACAGCATCATTGGGTTTACAAATTTGCTGAACGAAGAAAATTTGACCAAAAGCCAACACAAAAAAGTGGATGCTATACAATTTGCCTCCAATACACTTTTGAAGTTGATCAATGAGGTGCTGGATTATTCTAAAATATCTTCAGGCAATACCAATTTCGAGTCTGTAGATTTCAATCTGCATAGCTTGTTGAATGATGTTATGTTCTTGTGCGAAACCTTAATTGTTGATCGTGATATAAAGTTGTTGGTAGAAATTGACGAAAACGTACCTAAGATAATTAAAGGAGATCCTTCTAAACTATCTCAGGTGCTACTTAACCTTTTAGGGAACTCGGTAAAGTTTGTGCATAAGGGCTTTATTAAGTTAGAAGTTTTAGCATCTAAGACTTTCAATGATGGTTGTGAACTTGAATTTTCCGTGGCAGATACCGGTATTGGTATTTCTCAGGAGAAAATAAAGACTATTTTCAATAGCTACACTCAAGCTGAAAATGATACCTCTAGTAAATATGGTGGTACGGGACTTGGTTTAACGATTACAAAAGAGATTATTGAAAAACTACAGGGCAATATTGAAATAGATAGTACTGTAGATAGCGGTACAACGGTAACTTTTAGAGTTCCTTATCCTTTAGGCAATAATGTCCATACCAGCAAAAACACCAATAATGACAGCACATTAGAAGGTAAAAAGGTGTTGGCAGGAACCAAAATTATGGTTTTTGAAGACAACCAAATGAATCAGCGCTTAATTGTAGAGCAGCTGACCAAATGGGGCTGTAAGGTATATTCCAATTTAAGCTTGCCAAAATCATTGAAAACTTTAGAATCCAAAGAAATAGACCTCATTTTAATGGATCTTAAAATGCCCGGACAAAACGGCTTTGAAGTGTCTAAAATCATTAGAGAGCACAGCAATACCAAGGTGAATACTATTCCTATAGTTGCATTTAGTGCAGATTTCACTGAGCAGGACAGTAAAGACTGTAAGGCAATTGGCATAAATGATTTTTTACTGAAACCGTACACATTAGAACAATTAATGAAGACCATACTAGACAATAAGAATATTAAACTTGAACAAGCAGAGTATTCTGCATTACTTCAAAAGCCAATGATAGAACCTAAAGAAACAACTGTTGTAGACCTTAACCATCTTTTAAAAGAGTGTTTTGGAGAGATAGATATGCTAAATGAACTGGTGAAGTTGTTCAAATTAAACGCCATAGAATTTATAGGTAACGTAAAAATTCATTTAAAAACCGAAAATTTAAAAGAGATAGCGTTATCCGCACATAAATTAAAGGCTGGTTTTGCCATGGTTAAAGCTGATGGTATGAGAAAGCTTATCGTAGACTTAGAGGCAAGCTGTAAAGCACATCAACCTGAAAAGGTAAAAGAGTTATATGAACTATTCTTAACCGATTATCCTTTGTTAGAGGAGAATTTAGATATGGATTTAAAGGCCCTAAACAAAAAATAATATGGGTAAACGTGTACTCTTGGCAGATGATGATCAACTGTTGGCCTCGCTTTTAAATTTTAGGCTAAAAAAAGGCGGTTATGCGGTTCATCATTCCGTCAATGGAAAAGAGGTGAAGGAATATCTAAAAAATGATATGCCCGATATTATCGTGAGCGATATTATGATGCCTTATTTTTCAGGTATTGAGCTTATAGATTATGTCAGAAACGACCTTAAATCAAAAACGCCTATCATCATTATTTCATCAGCAGGCAATGAACAGAACGTTCTTACCGCTTTTGAATTAGGAGCAAATGATTTTATTACAAAACCAGTTAGTCCAACAGAATTATTAGTACGCATAGCTAGAGAGATAAATAAATAATTTTAAATAATAACATTTGTTAATTCCCCCAAGACAAATAAAAATTTCGCTGATTACAGCCCCAGAATTCAATTTAGAATATCTCTGGTGGCTCACCATATTGTTTTTGGTGTTATCGGTAATTTACTTTGTTGGGGTATTTCTAATCAGAAATAACATTACTGCCAATAACAAGCGTACCAAAGAAAAGAAGGTAGAATTTTCCCCTATGATCAATGAATTTTTATTCTATGATGATTCTAATTCTAAAGAGGAAAAAATGAACTATCTAAATTTAAAAGTACAGATAAGGGAATTGATCAAGAATAAATTCGATAGACATGTATTGACCGAAGTTTTACTTGATTTGCGCAAAGACCTATCTGGACAATCCCAAGATGTTTTAATCCATTTATACAAAGATTTAGGGCTGCATCATGATGCTTATGAAAAATTGGGCAGTAGCAAGTGGCAAGTGGTTTCAAGCGGAATTTTGGAACTGACGACCATGGAAGTGGATGAAGCCTATGGCTTGATCATTAAATTCATTAACCATAGACAAAGTACAGTACGTAAACAGGCAGAAATTGCCGTGGTCAACCTAAAAGAAGAAGGTATTAAATACTTTCTTGACAATACAAAATATAAAATTGCAGAATGGCAACAGTTAAAATTGTTAGATGTACTTAGGCACAAACCAAATTACACACCACCACAATTTGGGCTTTGGTTAACCTCTACCAATACACATGTAGTGTTGTTCTCTTTACGACTTATAAAATATTATAGTCAAAACGATGCTGAACAGTCAATCATAACACTGTTAAAACATAAAAAGAAAGAAATACAGGCAGAGGCAATAGAGTGCATTAAAGAGTTTCATTTTATTAGCGCCTTACCCACATTAATTATGGTGTATCCTAAGGCCAGCCATGATATAAAAATTGCAATATTAGATGCCATAGGTGAATTGGGGTCGGCTTCAGAGGTGCCCTTTCTAGAAAAGTTAAAAGCTACAGAACGTCATTTCAATATTAAGGGCAAAGTTATCGGCACTTTGAACAAGATCAATCCTGAAAGTGTATTGCCTACAAAAAATATTTCTCAAGTAGATTTTTATGAGCCAGAGTTTGAAGCGGCAGAAGAAGTAATTGAAGATGAGATACTTGAATCACTAATAGAACCTTCTTCGTCCATAGAAACAGAAGAAGTTATTGAGAATACTGATTCAATTGAAGCTGAAATAGAAGGGGAAGAAGATTTACCGGTTATAGAAAATGAAATTATAGAAAATACAGCGGTAGAGGCATCTAAAGAGATTTCTACAGAACCTACAACGAGCGTTACCGAACAACCAATGTCAAAACCAGAAGTTGAGGAGCAAATAAGTGAATTGGATCTTTCTTTCTTGCCTCATGTTATGGGTGAAGATCAAGCTAATGTAAGTGTTATAAATGATGACGTAACTGAATTAGATGATGAAGAGACGAAGGACACAGTTTTAGAGATTGAAAACGAAGATTTTACGTTTAATTTTTTACCGTTGGTGATAGATGATGTTGTTACTCAAGAAGATGTTGCCCTTGAGGAGCCCGATGCTTTGGAACCTATGTTCGTTTTAGAAAACGAAGCGTTAAACCAAGTGGATAAGGTCACTGAAACTTCAGACAATGAAGAAGATTTCGATGAAGAAATGAGTATTGATTGGACATCGATCATATCGGAAAACGACAAAAACAACTTAGAAGACGCTGCAATTGAACCTATTTTAGAAATAAAGAACGGTACCGTAAATTTTTCGGCCAATTTTATGCCTGAAGAAGAATTGGAGACCATGGTGATTTTAGAAAACATTTCTGAACTCGGAGATTGCCGTGAACTAGGTTTATTGTATGATATTATTGAGGAAAATAATTCTGAATTGGTTATTGAAAGAGCTAATGAGCTTATTGAAAAATTCTCCTATCAATCCCCACGACCAAATGATCTGTTAAGCGAGGACAGTAATTTGGCTATGAGCGTGTTTACCGATATTTATCACCAAGCAGATCATGAAACCAAACTTATGTTGATTCATGAAATTAAAATTGTGGGCGATGAAAAAGAATTCCGATTACTAAACAGTATTATAGACTCTACTTCTAATGATTTGTCCAAAGAGGCAAATGAAGCACTGAATGCGATCAAAATCCGCTTAGCATTGCCCAAAGAAGAGCAGTTAGAAGGTGTAAAAAACTCCATTTTCGATGTTAATTTTGAACTGGAAATAACAGAGAAAGCAAAAAACAACGTAGCACACAAAGAAAGCGGTTCTACCTTATTTGACCAATTATGTTCCATGTCCAACTCTTTATATAATAAGAAAAATGGATAGTGAATTATTTGGTGTTGTTTTGGAATACATCAATTTTGTATTCTTTGTATTTACGTTAATACTCTTTATTCTATTTTCCTTAATGGCGTATTTCTCTACAAGAAATTCATTGCATTATAGAAATAAGAACAGCTTCACCGATATTTCAAAAATTATGGCATCTCCTTTGGCGCCAACAATTACCATTATAGCACCTGCTTATAATGAGGGACTTACCATTGTAGAGAATATACGATCCTTGTTATCATTACAATATGTCAACTATGATGTAATGGTTGTTAATGATGGTAGTAAAGATGATACGTTACAGAAATTAATAGATTCTTACGACCTTGAAAAAATCGATGTAGAAATGGATCCCGACTGGAAATCAAAACCGGTTCGTGGAATATATAAATCTAAGAATAGGGCTTTTGAAAAGCTGACCGTTGTAGATAAAATGAACGGTGGCAAGTCTGATGCCCTTAATACCGGTGTAGCACTTTCTACGAGCAAATACGTAGGTTGTATAGATGTTGATTGCCTTTTACAGCCAGATGCCTTATTGCATGTGGTAAAATCATTCTTTCAACGTTCCAAGAAAAGGGTCATAGCTGTTGGTGGTGTTATACGTGTGGCAAATTCATGTATTATTCAAGGCGGACAGTTAGAGGAGATAAGATTACCCAGTAATTGGCTGGCAAGATTCCAATTATTGGAATACACACGATCTTTTATTCTAGGAAGAATGGCCTGGGGTAGAATTGATAGTTTACTTATTATTTCTGGTGCATTTGGTTTTTTTGAACGTGAAATTGCTTTGGCTGTTGGCGGTTATGATACGGATACGGTTGGTGAGGATATGGAAATCGTCTTTAAAATGCGCCGTTACATGCATGATAGAAGGGAACCGTATACAATAGAGTATATTCCCGATCCTCTGTGCTGGACAGAAGTTCCAGAAGATCTCAACATTCTTGTGAACCAAAGAGATCGTTGGGCCAGGGGCAATTTAGAAACGTTGTTCAAGCATAAGGATATGTTGTTCAATTCAAAGTATGGTAGATTGGGATTGTTAAGCTATCCGTACTGGTTTTTTTATGAGTGGCTTTCTCCATTATTGGAGTTTTTTGGTTTTTTCACCATTATCCTTTTTGCCTATTTGGGTATTTTAAATTGGGAATTCTTTTTCATGATTACGTTGGCCATTTTTCTGTTTTCGATCATGATTTCCTTTTACGCCATTCTTTGGGATGTGTATTCCTATAACCAATATAGAAAAACAAAAGATATTCTTATTCTCATGGGGCTGGCCATTTTAGAACCTTTCATTTTTCACCCAATTGTGGTATATGCTGCGGTCAGGGGCAATTATAAAAAATTATTTAAGATTAAATCTGGCTGGGGATCCCAAGTTAGAAAAGGTTTTGCAAAAGCAACATAATAGCAATGAACACAAGTAAAATAGATAGATATACCTTAAAGCAGTATACGCGGCTTATGATATCCTTTTTTGGATGTCTGCTGGTATTAACGCTTTTTCAATATGGTATGCTCTACTATAAAGGTGTTATAGATGCTATTATTTCCATTAGTTTTCTTAAAGCTGTTGTACATCAAATTGGCTTTACCGCTTTAATGGGTATTGTTATGGTTTTTCCTTTTAATTTTTGGGAAAATCTACGCTCCAGATATGGGTTTAACCTGGTATTCATTCTTTTGGGCTTAGTGCTGATATTTGAGGCAGTTCTTATTGCATACTATTGTTCTACTTTGGTGCCTTTAGGGTCAGATTTACTAGGATATAGCTATGCGGATGTAAAGATAACCCTTGCCAATTCTGGCGGATTCATGATCTCGGTATACCTACTTTTTGCCGTTGCCTTTTTAATTGGTCTTTTTTGGGTTTTATACAAGGTTACTTCTAAATTTTATCATAGGATCAGTAGAATGTACCCATTTACCATTGTGTTGTTCAGTTTGTTCATGGCTTCTTTGTTTACAGATGGAAAGCCCATTAACCAGAACAAAGTTCAATATTTAGCGGTTAACATATACAATACCAGTACAGAAGATAATTCATATACCTCTAAAGAAGAATACCCATTGGTTCAAGGTCCGATCATTGAAAATGTTCTTGGTGATTACTTTGAATTAAAAGAAGAGAAACCAAATATCGTATTTATTATGGTAGAAGGTCTGGGTAGGGATTTCGTTGGTGAAGGTGCCGAGTTTGGCGGATTTACCCCATTTTTAGATTCATTGACCACCAAATCCTTGTACTGGGAAAATTTCTTGAGCAATACCGGGAGAACATTTGGGGTTTTACCTTCTTTATTGGGTTCGTTGCCTTTTGGTAAAAGCGGATTTATGGAGCTAGAAGAATATCCCAATAAACTTACAATGTTCAGTGTTCTAAAAAATAATGGCTACCATACTTCTTTTTATCAAGGTACCAATAGTTCCTTTGATAAGGTAGACCGATTTCTAACTAGCGAGAATGTTGATTTTATACTGGATAAATCGGGATTTGGAATTCAATACCAGCAACAGGCTGAAGATGCCGCCGGTTCATCATGGGGATATCCGGACAAGGAATTGTTCAAAAAAAGTATAAGTTTAGAAAGAAACGAAGATCAACCAAGACTAGAAGTGTACATGACCATTAGTACGCATGAGCCATTTATACCGCCCAACCAAGATTTTTTTGAAACCAAAGTAGATCAGATTTTAAAGAATGGTGATTTTGGTTCCAGGGAGACAAAAATCATTGAAAAAAACAATAATGTTTTTGCCACACTGTTATATACAGACGATGCTATTCAATGGTTTATGGAATCCTATAAATCTCAGCCAAATTATGAGAATACCATATTTGTGATTACCGGTGACCATAGGCTTATACCTATTCCGCAGAGAAACAGTATCAGTCGTTTTCATGTGCCATTGATCATGTATAGCCCAATGCTAAAAAAAACACGTAAAATGAGTTCTATCTCATCACATTTTGATGTCACTCCGTCTATTCTAGCGTTGTTGGATAATGCATACGAAATGAAGATGCCTAAGAAAGTAGCATGGATGGGTGGTGCGCTAGATATGGAAACAGCATTTAGGTCCACTAAGAACATACCCCTAATGCGTAACAAAAATGAGCTGAAAGAGTATATAAGTAAAGAGAAACTATATACGAACGGTGATATTATGGAGCTAGATGAAAATATGGATATCAGTTCTACCTTTGGCGGTAGTGTGGTTGAAAAATCATTGGAGCGCTTTAAGTCCGTGAACCATTATGTCACTACAGAAAATAAGATCATACCAGATAGTTTGACCATATTTTCTGTTCAAACGGAAAAATTTACACCGGCAGAAATTACGTGGATCAACAGTATTTATGATGGAAGCAATTTTGACCGTTCCTTTTTTAAGGCACGGGATTTAGCTTTTAACAAAAAGTGGGATGATGCACTTTTATTATGCCGTTACATTCTGTCTGAATCTCCCAGCCATATAGACACTAAGATTTTATCAGGACGGTTACACATTTGGAAAGGTAATTATGAGGAGTCGGTAAAGATTTTAAAGGAATGTATTGCCATGAACCCAAATTATATAGATTCCTACGCCGCACTTTTTGATGTGTATTTCTGGTATGACAAATATGCGGAAGGTTTGGCCTTGGTAGATATCGTTCAAGAAAATAGTGCTAGTGCCAATGAAATTTCAAATAAAATAACAAGGGCTAAAACAAGCGCAAGAAAGGCTGGAATTAAAAATTATGAAACTTCAAAAGATACTACCAATAGCACTTTGGCATCTATAGAATAATGAATAAGAGTTGGCTACATATTACATCTTTAATCATGCTATTGCTTGTTAAGCAAGCAATAGGGCAAGATACACCGTATAGTAACCCTTCTTTTGAAAGTGCTTATGCTTTGGCATATGAGGGCAAAACCAATACTGCCCACAATATATTGTATACTTTGATCAATGAACCGGAAACAGAGGAGGAAACTTCTATTCTATGGGCAAGAACCTTAAGTTGGCGAGGCGATTATGATGGTGCCAGGTCTGCGTTCAATACCATATTGTCTAAGAACAAGAATAACAGAGTAGTGTGGTTAGGGGCTATAAAGAACGAACTTTATGCCAAAAACTATCATACTGCACTTGGTCTTGCCAATAAGGCTTTACTGCATAAATCTAATGACCCTGAGCTGCAAAGATTACGAGCAATTGCCATAGATGGGATAAATGGCATTGTTTATAGTGATAAAGCTTGGTATAATGTAGACAGTAAAATAGCAAAGAGTTCATCAAAACCAAAAAAAGAAACTGCTAAGGTTGCCGAGAGGGATACCTTGCAAAATGTACATAAAACACCGGTTACCGAAGAACAGCTTAAAAACACGGTTTCGGTAAACAGTTCGGTTACTTTTTACGATAAGCGTTTTGATCCTATTACAACCTCTAGTATTTCTTACAACAAACAAACACCTTACGGAGTGATCATTCCTAGAATAAACAACAGTAATAGGCTAGGCAAAAACGGAATTCAATTAGATGTAGACCTTTATCCAAAAATTACCAAGGGTTTTTATGCCTATTTAAATTATGGTTATTCGGAATCTGATTTGTATCCAAACCATAAGATGGGTGGGGATGTCTACTATAATCATAAAAGTGGTATTGAATTTTCTGCTGGTGGTAGATTCATAAATTTTGCGACCAAGGATGTAAAATCTATAACCAATTCATTGGGGTATTATACTGGTAACTACTATTTTTCATTGCGATCGTACATTACACCAGAAGCCGATAATTTAACCAATGTATCGGGTAATCTATTAATCCGAAAGTATCTAAAAGATGCCGAAAACTTTATGGGTATAAATGTAGGTGTAGGGTTTTCACCAGAGCTACGTCAATTTACTTCTGGTGACCAATTACTGGCAGAAACCCTATTGTATATAGAATCTCAACGATTAAGTTTTGAGTATCAGTTTACAAGTAAGAATAATTTGAGCGCTTATAGAACCAATGTTGGGGTTTTGAGACAAGAACAATCTTTTGACCCTGGTAGTTATTTCTATTCCATTTCAGCGGGGCTCACCTATGAGTTCAATTTTTAGAACCCATATCGGTAATCCATTTATCGGCGTACATGCCATATACCAAGCCCAGTTCATTATCATATACATATTGTTCATCTTTACCGCTGTCGAAATTTACGTTGAAGACAAATACTTTAATTCCTGCATCTCTTAACGCTAACATTAATTTCTTCTGACTGGAGATTATTCTACGTGATACCGCAGCGTATTTTACATCGTTCACCTTTAAGAAATTAATTTTGTCTCCCTTAATAGCCAATAAGGGTTCTTGGGAGATCATGGTATGTATACCGTTTTCAGATGCTTTTTCTACGGCCATAACACTGAACAATTCCATAATTAGTCGGTCCTTATCAATAAAAGCATTGGCAAAAGCTAGTGGGTCGTTTACTTTATCAGTTATTAAAGTAGCATCTGGGTGTTGCTTGAACCAAGTATTTATGCCTTCCATATCTAAGGTGGTATAATCCCCATAGATTTTCTGTTTCATAAATTGGGCATGGGTAGGGGGCAAGGTACCTGTATAATCCGTAAAACGTGCCCACATGTCCCAATCATGTGCCGCTACTAATCTGCCGTCAGAGGTTTCTATAATATCCAGCTCAAAAAACCTGAATCCTTTTTTATAGTTTTCATCTAAGGCGTGTTTAGAATTAGTAGACTTTACACCATTGATTTCACCACCTGCGTGGGCAATGTAACGATCAATATTATCTTCAAATTCATAGACCTCTCTTGGAAAATATATGGTTGTGTCCAATATTGGTGAAGCAATACGTATTTGCTTGGTAATGGAATTATCATCTATTTGCTCAAAAATTTGCCCATCTATATGATGCATAATATATGCTTGTCTTCCTTTTAATGTACTTAACTGGGGTAGCCCTAAATTGTTAAGTTCCTTCTGGTATCCCTCTAATTTTGCGGCTGCGGAATCATGTGCCAATATGGCTATGCTAGCTTTGGCATTCATCATTTCAGTAAGTATTTTAATAAAGTCTACTACATCTTGATCACTTCCGTAGGTGTCAAAAGACTTAAATTCTATTTTATGATCGCCTTGCAAGTGTACTATGGTAAGACCTCGTTCAATGGTTTCGGTTTGTGAACCATAGGTGAAGGTACTACGTTGGTGTGTATTAAAACTGTGGCTGTTGAGTTTAAGTTCTACATTGGTGAAATCATCTACGTAAGCAGTATGCTCTTTTACTGCATGTGCATTTACTTGGTAACCTATAAAGAAAGTTACCAATATTATATATAGTATACTTTTTGTTTTACTGCCGGGGAAACACATCATTATATGTATTGTTTTATGTTACTAAAGGTAAAAGATTATACCATTCTTAAAGGATTACTATAAAAACGCAAATATCATCTAGGTATTGTTATCTGTTATATTACTGAAAATCAACCTTTTGTATTAATGAAAGTTAAAAGATTTCTTAACAATAGCTTAAAACATATATGAAAGTTAGTATTCCGGATGGCTATAAAAAAGCATCAAATTTGAGGGAAATACCGATTAAGTACCTAAAAATAGGATGAACTACATTGGTCGCACCCCTAATAAAACACAGGGTTGAAGGGTATTTTTATGTTTAACAACATATTTAGGTAGTTTTTACAACATATTTAAATTGGTTCACCACAATTTATTGTGACAATCTTAACATCATTATATATTTACTATCAAGATATGAAAACCCAAATTAAGATTAACTTTTAAACCTACAATATGCTTTACGACACCTACGGTGAAGAATACCTTATTTTTCTTCAAGATTTAAATGAGATTTTAAGTATCAACGAATTAGCTGAGTTGGATTACATGTAAAATCTACCAAACCAAAACACCAATAAAATTTAAACCTATGGCACATCAAAACCAAGATTTCTCGTCCTATCAAAATTTCATCCAGGATTTAAATAGTATTCTGGTAAATTTTAATATCAATAAATTATCCTATTCTTAGGATGATAAAAAACAAAAAGAAAGCGCCCGTATAAAACGGGCGCTTTCTTTTTTAAAACAAAATTATATTTAGCCTAAATAGGTCTTAAGTAACTTGCTTCTAGAGGCATGTCTTAATTTACGAATTGCCTTTTCTCTAATTTGTCTAACACGTTCCCTGGTCAAATCAAATGTTTGTCCGATCTCTGCCAAGGTCATGGACTGTTGATCACCAATACCGTAATATAGCTTTACTACATCTGCTTCTCTTGGAGATAGGGTATCTAAAGCTCTATTGATTTCAGTGTTCAATGATTGCTGCAATAAGATGTTATCCGGTCTTGGAGATTCTCCTGAACGTAATACATCATACAGATTGGAATCTTCGCCTTCACGTAATGGAGCATCCATAGATACGTGTCTTCCAGAATTTTTCAAGGATTGCTTTACTTCAGAAACGGTCATTTCCAACTCTTTGGCAATCTCTTCTGGAGACGGTGGGCGCTCATGTGCCTGCTCTAAATAAGAAAATGTCTTTTTTATCTTGTTAATGGAACCAATTTTGTTCAATGGTAAACGAACAACTCTAGATTGTTCTGCCAAAGCTTGCAATATGGATTGTCTGATCCACCAAACGGCATAGGATATAAACTTAAATCCTCTTGTTTCATCAAATCTTTTTGCTGCTTTAACTAAGCCTAAGTTACCTTCGTTAATTAAATCCGGTAATTTTAGACCCTGATTTTGGTATTGTTTTGCTACGGAAACCACAAATCTTAAGTTGGCCGTGGTCAATTTTTCCAAAGCTGCTTGACTACCTTCTCGAATCTTCTGCGCTAGTTCTACCTCTTCATTCGCTGTAATCAAATCAATTTTACTGATATCTTGCAAGTATTTATCCAGTGATTTCGATTCACGATTCGTTACCTGCTTGATAATCTTTAGTTGCCTCATATGTGTGTATGGAATTTAGAAGTTGTACAAGTTTACAGTATAGCATTTTTTATCGTAATAACCTAATGAATAACATCATAGTTCTACACCATTTATTAGCTTTAACAAAGATTTAAGGATTTATGACGTTACATTGGTAAAGCGTATTTTTGCTGTCTTACAGCACATATTTATGAGTAAAAGGGCATTAAAAACACACCTATCCAAATCACCGAAAAAAGCGCTGGAAGAGCAGATATTGGAGTTGTACGAGAAATTTCCGGCGGTGAAGACTTACTATGACTTTGCCTTTAACCCTAAAGAGGATAAATTGGTGCAAGATGCCAAGGCAAAAATCTCAAACGAGTACTTCCCTTTAAAGAGAAAGCGGCCACGGGCAAGACGATCGGTAGCCCAAAAATTCATCAAACATTTTATTAAGTTAGGGGTAGACCCTCACCTTATTGCTGATGTCATGTGCTATAATCTTGAGATTGCACAAACGTTTTCATTGGAGAAAAATGTGCCCGACTCCTTTTTCAAAAGCATGTTGAATTCATTTAACGAGGTAGTTCACTTTACAAGCGTTCAAGGGATATTTACGGATTTTAAAGAGCGTATTCTTAAAATTTATACGGAAACCCAAAACCAAAAATGGCCTTATGAAGAAGAATTTTCTAAGGCCTTGGATATAATTGATTAGCATATGGCAATAGTTATCATAAGACAAGACAATAAGATAGATTTATGGAAGAATGCACTGCTTAAAGAGAATAGCTCACTTAAAGTGTACAGCTATCTAGAAGAGCACCCAAAGGAAGATATTACCATGGCCTGTATTTGGAAACATCCAAAAGGTGCTCTGGCAGATTACCCAAACTTAAAATGTATTGCCTCTGCAGGGGCAGGGGTAGACTATATTTTTGAAGATGATACCAGACCTAAGAATATTCCCATTACACGTATTGTAGATCCTTATTTGGCCAGTGACATGTCTGAACATGTTCTGAGTGTTCTATTGGCGCATCTTAAAAATTTGAACGCATATAAATTGGATCAGATAGACCATATTTGGCAACCTAAGGATTACAAAAGAATTAAGGACGTTACCGTTGGCATTTTAGGTCTTGGCGAATTGGGCGCGCTTACTGCTAAAGACCTCACTTCAGTTGGGTTCAAGGTACAAGGGTGGAGCAGAAGCAAGAAAGACATACAGGGCGTAAAAACTTATGCAGGTCCGGAGGAAAAGGATTCTTTTTTAATGACTAGTGATATTTTAGTGTGCCTGCTACCGCTAACTCCGGCAACCGAAGGTATTTTAAATAAAGAATTGTTATCCAAACTTCCTCAAGATGCTTATGTTATTAATGTTGCCCGTGGGGGGCACTTGGTAGATGAAGATCTTTTGGCACTTTTAGACGAGCAACATTTATCAGGGGCTTGCTTAGATGTGTACCATACTGAACCCTTACCTAAAGACCATCCGTTTTGGAGCCATAAAAAAATACACATGACCCCTCATTACGCTAGTGTATCGGACACCGGTTCGGTTATTCCACAAATTGTAGAAAACTACAAAAGGTTAGATTCCGGTGAAAAATTGCAAAATCTGGTAGATATGAACAAGGGATATTAATATTGTGTTTTAAAGTTTTTTATTTCCTATACCCATAAAATTCTTATAATTTTATAAGGTTTTTGCATTATTAATCTAAATAAACGCCTACAAACCTTTTGAAGTTACATAAAGAGACCGCTGAGAAGACCCTGTACGATTATCAAGAGGAAGATCTACATACTATTTTTAAGTATCTAGAAGAGAACGGTGATAATTCTAACCTGCTTTACCAACTGCCTACCGGTGGTGGAAAGACCGTGGTGTTTTCTGAAATAGCCAAGCGCTACATAGCTAAGACCAATAAAAAAGTCATTGTACTTACCCATCGTATAGAACTTAGTCAACAAACCTCTAGAATGTTGAAAGGGTTTGGGGTAAAGAACAAAATAATTAATAGCGAGGTCAAGGAGTGGCAGGATCAAGATGAGTTCATGTGTTTTGTTGCCATGGTAGAAACGCTGAACAATAGACTTCAGGAAGAGAAGGTAGAGATCAATAACATTGGTTTGGTCATTATTGATGAGGCGCATTACAATTCTTTCCGCAAACTCTTTAAGTACTTTGAGAACTCTGTTATACTTGGGGTAACGGCAACGCCTTTAAGCTCCAATATTAAGCTGCCCATGAAAGACAACTATAAAAAGTTGATCGTGGGCGAGTCTATAGAATCCTTGATTCAGAAAAAATTCTTGGCTAAGGCCAACATGTACAATTATGACGTTAGCCTACAGACCCTAAAATTGGGTATTAGTGGAGATTATACGGTAAAATCGTCCGATGAGCTTTACGGAAACCACAGCATGTTGAACAAGCTTGTTTCCGCTTACAATGAAATTGCCAAGGGCACCAAAACCTTAATTTTCAACAACGGTATCAATACTTCTAGGTACGTTTGTGAAACCTTTAAAAAAGCTGGGTATAACATTCGTCATTTAGATAATAAGAATAATGCTGCGGAGCGAAAAGAGATTCTAAAATGGTTTAAAGAAACCCCTGATGCCATTTTGACTTCAGTAAGTATTTTGACCACCGGTTTTGATGAACCTAGTGTGGAGACCATTATTTTAAATCGTGCTACACGTTCATTGACCCTTTATTTTCAAATGATCGGTCGTGGTTCTAGATATCTGCCAAACAAACAGGAATTCAATGTTATTGATATGGGTAACAATGTTGCCCGTTTTGGACTTTGGAACGCTGGTATAGATTGGCAGGAAATTTTTCATTTTCCAGATTTCTATTTGGAGAATATTAAAAATGATGAGGAAATTGAGCGTGAATTCGTTTATGAAATGCCGCCGGATTTAAGGGCGGAATTTTCAAAATCGACCGACATTGATTTTGACATTAAGGCGGAATACAAAAAAAGTTTTGCCAACGGTGAAAAATCCAAACTGGTGCTGGAAAAGAGTATTGAGCAACATGCCAAAATATGTGTAGAAAACTCAGAAGACGTTTTTGATGCCCGTATTCTTGCGAAAAAATTAAAGGAAGAAATTCAATATCGTGTACGCCAATATTCGTATTGTATTATGAACAATACCAAAAATTACAAAGAATGGTTAGAGGAAGATTATGAGCGTAAACTACGTTCTAAAATCTCTAAACTTTTTGCGGCTAAAATGTAGAGTCAAAACTAGGTTAGGCATTATGATTTAGAATAAGCGTAGTTGCCAATTCTGTATTTAGGTGTACCGTATTTTACGGGATGTTGAAAAATGTAGGGTTCGTTACCTATTTACACAGAAGTTGGTTAATTTCAAGAGCTAGAACCACCAGAACGCTCTCAACTAATGAAAAATCGCTTATTTTCACTCACCTTACTTCTCACCATTTTATTTTACGGCATTGCAGGCTATCACTTTTTAACCGGTTGGCATCCTATTGTCATGATGTTCATTGCCATTATTTTGGGGCTCGTGATCAACATTTTAGTATATGGCATCTTAAATGTTCTAGGTAAAAGTTTAAAGCAAATTTCTCTTCACTCTATAACCGCTGTTCTTAGTGCAGTTATTGTTTTTACCATTTTAAAATATATTGGGTTTGGTTGGCCTACCTTATTTTATACGTGCATCATAGTTTTAGGCATACTTTTATGTATTGCGCTATATCAATTTCAATTGAAAAGGAACTTTATAAATGGTGCCTTTTTATTGATACTTTTAGGCGGCACAGGTTATGCATTGTTCGCCCTGGCAAATTCTGGGGCGGACCCTTATGAGAAAGAAGTTCCATTGGCTTTTGCACATGACAATTCCTTTCCGCCAAAACCGGTTCCCATACAGAACCCTGCTGCACCCGGTACGTTCACGGTTAAAACGTTTACCTATGGTAGCGGTACGGATGTACAACGAGAGGAATTTTCAACCGGCGTAAAGTTTAAAACAAATGCTGTTGATGGTTCCCTGTTAATTCCCGATTGGAAGGATAAAAAGAAAAAATGGCGCGAGCGCTATTGGGGTTTTGGTGCAGAGAATTTTCCATTGAACGGTAGGGTGTATATGCCCGAAGGTGAGGGACCTTTCCCCATTACCTTAATTGTACATGGTAATCATAGTATGATCGATTACTCCGATGATGGTTATGGTTATTTGGGGAATTTATTAGCGAGTAGGGGAATTATAGCGGTATCCGTAGATGAGAACTTTTTAAACGGTCATTGGTCCGGCGATTTTAGGGGAAAGGAAATGCCTGCGCGGGCATGGTTGTTATTAAAGCATTTGGAGCAATGGAGAACTTGGAACAATCAAGAGGGTCATGAGCTATCTCAAAAGGTAGACTTGGACAATATTATACTCGTTGGGCATTCCCGTGGTGGAGAAGCGGTGTCCATTGCCGCAGCATATAATCCCTTATCCTATTTTCCTGATCAGGCTTTGGAAAAATTCAATTTCAATTTCGGAATTAAAGGGGTAGTGGCACTTGCACCAACGGATTATAGATATGATCGTAAAATCATATTGAACAATATAAATTTCCTAAGTATACAAGGTTCTTATGATGCCGATGAAGTGAGCTTTTGGGGTATGAGACCCTACCGTCGGTTACAGTACACAGATTCTATTTCCAGGTTTAAGGCCGGGGTGTATATTCACCATGCCAATCACGGTCAATTCAACTCCACTTGGGGAAATTCGGATTTTGGAGCACCGTCTAAATGGTTGTTGAATTTAAATCCGCTTTTAAAGGAGGTACAGCAACAAGAAGCTGCCAAGGTATTTATCAGCTCCTTTGCAGAGGCTACGTTGAAGAATAGGGAAGAATACCACGCCATATTCAAAAATGTTTCCGTTGCCAAACAATGGCTTCCGGTAGAGCATTACCTTACTTCTTTTGAATCCTCTAATTTTCATACTATTGCTGATTTTGAGCCCGATATTGATATAACTACGGCAAAGGATAGCGCAAAGATACTAGCTACGAATATGGCGCTTTGGAAAGAACAAAACCTACCTACACGTGATGAAGGTAGCCAAGAGAACAATGCCGTTATCTTGGGATGGGATTATGGGAATAACACTAATAGTTCCGATAAAGCAAGGTATGAAATCTTACTTTCCGAAGCCGATTCCATTTCTTTTAGAAATACCACAAGTCTGCAGTTTACCCTAGGTGCGGGCAATCACGAATGGCTGGATTTCAATTTGACCGATGAGCAGAAAGAAGCAAAAGAAGATGCCGAAGAACGTGAAGTGCCACAGTTGGATTTCACAATTCAGCTTACCGATAAAGCGGGACAAACAAGCATGGTAAAAGTGAGTGATATCAAAGGCATAACCAAACCTTTAAAAACCCGCTTTACCAAATTCGGATTCTTGGATAAGGAAATGATCGGTGAAGATTGGGAGGTGCAATTACAGACCTTTCATATCCCCTTGGAAGCTTTTTCAGCAGCAAATTCAACACTTAAAGTCGATGAGATCACTACGATCAGTTTTATTTTTGACCAAACGGATTATGGGGTAGTGGTACTAGATGAAATAGGGGTTTCGGGGGATTAGTTGTTGGTTGTTGGTTGTTGGTTGTTGGTTGTTGGTTGTTGGTTGTTGGTTGTTGGAAATTTAGCTTTGCTAAATTTCATAGAACAAAAAGTCTATACTCTAATTTCTATTTTCTTAATTCTTACTTAACACATTGTAAAATCAAACTGCTTAATACTTCGTACTTTGTACTTCTCACTTTACACCTTTCAGTCAGTTCGATTGAATTTCGAGGCACGAGAAATTAGCTTGCCCGCCGAGTAGGAGGGTATCGAGAACTATTTCGTGTACTAAAGGTTCTCGATACAACTTTTTGGTTTCGCTACGCTACAACAAAAAGCCACTCGAAGTGACAGCGGTTTTAATCTGCAATACCAATCCATAAACGTATGGTCAGTTCGAGTGAATTTTGAGGCACGAGAAATTAGCTTGCCCGCCGAGTAGGAGGGTATCGAGAACTCCTTCGTGTACCAAAGGTTCTCGATACATCTTTCTAGTTTCCGCTATGCTTCAACTCCAAAGCCACTCGAAGTGACAACGGTTTTAGTCTGCAATACTATGCCATAAACGTATGGTCAGTTCGAGTGAATTTCGAGGCACGAGAAATTAGTATCGAGAACTATTTCGTGTACCAAAGGTTCTAGATACCTGCCCGCCGGCAGGCAGGCACCTTTCTTGTTTCCGCTATGCTTCAACTAAAAAGCCACTCGAACTGACAATAGTACTTTATTGATAATCCGTTACATTCATTCAACAGATTACCACGTCGCGAAAAGCTTCTCGCAATGACGTAATAAACTTGCCAACCAACAACCATTTCCCGTACTTTGTACTTAATACTTCGGACTTTGTACGTAAAAAAACATCCCAAAACCCTTCTCGTAATCGCACTCGTATGGCCAGAACCTGCTTCTACTGCTGCCGGTGTCCGTATGATGCAACTGTTACAGGTTTTTAAAAATCAAGGCTACAGCATTACGATTGCTTCTGCGGCTTCAAAATCAGAATATTCGGCGGATATGGTAGCGCTTGGATATGAAACTGCAGAGATCAAGATGAACGATAGTTCTTTTGATGTTTTTGTAAAAGAGTTAAATCCTGATGTGGTGTTGTTTGATCGGTTTTTGACCGAAGAACAATTTGGGTGGCGCGTGGCGGAAAACTGCCCGAACGCTCTTCGCATTTTGGATACTGAAGATCTGCATTCCCTACGACATGTACGCGAGCAGTGTTTTAAGAAAGAAATTCCATTTACTAGAGATGCTTGGTTAGCCGATGATAAGACCAAACGGGAAATTGCCAGTATATACCGGTGCGATTTGTCCCTGATTATTTCCAGCTATGAAATAGAACTGTTGACCGAAGTACTCAAAATAGATAAAAGTCTATTGTTGTTACTTCCTTTTATGGTGAATGAAATTGGTGACGACTACAGTTGGAAAACATTTGAACAGCGACAAGATTTTATATTTATAGGTGGAGGCAAACACGCCCCTAATATAGATGCCGTAAAATGTTTGAAAACTATGATATGGCCATTGGTGCACAAACAATTACCCGAAGCAACTATGCATATTTACGGTGCTTATTTGCCACAGCAGCTACTGGAAATGCACAACCCAAAAGAGAAGTTTCTAGTACACGGTAGAGCGGATAATGTAGATGCTATCATGCAAAACGCCAGAGTATGCTTGGCTCCGCTACGTTTTGGGGCTGGTATTAAAGGTAAATTACTCTCTGCCATGCAAAACGGCACACCCAGCGTAACCACCACTTTGGGTGCGGAAGGTATGCATGGTATTCTGGATTGGAACGGTTATATAGAAAATGACCATAGCGCTTTTGTAGAAGCTGCTATTCGCTTATACACGAAAAAAGAAGCATGGCAAACCGCGCAAGATCAAGCCAAAACTTTGATCAATACCCTATACAATAAAACAAGTCTAGAAAGCATAGTTGCAAACACCATAGCACAGCTTCAACAGCTTATAGCTACACACCGTATACAAAATTTTATAGGCAGCTTACTACTACACCAAACCATGAGTGCCACCAAGTTTATGAGTAAATGGATTGAGGAGAAGAATAGGGGGTAGTTGAGTTTTGTTATCAGTATCTTATATGTTAAATACTTGATTTATTATTTGTAGTTTTAAATTGTTATCTGGAAATGAATTCTATCATTTTTTTGAAGTTTTGAAATATTTATGACAAATTAATTATTTCATTTTTTTTATACAAGTTTGGTAAAAACCTTGATTTAATTCTAAACTGACTTCTTTTCTTAATTTTGGGTTTTGTTGATATATTCTCCAATTTAATTCCTGGGTCATAATAAATATTTCCATTCGCCATTTGAGCAAGAAAAAGTTGAAAATCTGTTCCTGTTCCCAAAATCACATTTTTGCCGTATTTATATCTTCTATCTCCTGTCGTGTCTGAAAGAGATGGTACATAACAAGCTTTATCGTGTTTTCTATTCCAATGCAAGAGCATGGAAGAAAAACTCCAAGAAGCTGCTTCATTTCCTTTTTGGTCAATTAATGAAATACTCCCGTTTGAATTTCTGATTTTTCCGCTTTCTTGGTCAAAACCAATTAACTTCATTTCCAGTTTGGTCGTTGGATGAACTTCTTCAGCTTTGTGAACACCTCCAAAATTCATTCGGTCAGGTCGTCCAAGTTTATCTGGATAACCATAGGTTTTTATAAAGTATTCTGTTCCCTCAGATTTATAAAGTCCATTTGTGGGCTCTGGTGTCATTAATGTTATTACAGAAGAGTTGATGTTCTCAAATTTTTTAACGCCAAATTGTTTGATTTCCCAACCCATAAAATCAGGTTCAGAATATCCATTTGGTGTAACACCTAGTTCAGCTTCAAGCGTATATTCTCCACAATTTGATGCTCGACAAGGCAAAATGGTTTTGGGCGTTTCCCTAAAAGGTCGGGCTATTCGTTACAAGTCCTCGCTCATTCTTCGCTGTGGGCTTTCCACTTCTATCCCTAACGCTGAAACCTGTTTTCATTATGATATTTTAAGAACTCAACATCAGGTAAGAACTTTGATGGTAAGAAGATATCCTTATTCTCATATTGGAAAAAGTATTTTTCAAGAGAATCTGTTTTTTTGCTTCTTAAAAGTAAGTCTGAAATTTTGATTTTGTAATCAGGCGTAATAGTTATAAGTCCATTTTCAAAAGCTTTATCATGCAACGCATTAATAGCAATACCATTTCTTGGGTTTAATCGATTTTGTTCATCTTGACTCCAAGGTTTGATATGACCAGCTACCAATAATTCACTATGGTTAATTCCAGTTATACAGCAGGTACTATTGTATGATGCTAAAATTGAACTCCTAAAAAATGATTGATTAACTCTAACTTTTACAATTCTTTCTCTTTCTTTTCCTTTTGGTAAACTATTAATATCTATGTGATTCAGCTCTTCTATAGATTTATTTTCAAATTTTGACAACAACTTTTCACTTTCAAAAGGAAGTTCTTCCCAATTATTGTAAAAATCATCCCAAATTATTTTATCAAGTTTACTAGAATTGGAAGCTCCTTTTATTCCTCTTGCTTGTAAGCTAGGGTCAAGACTAGCAAAGTTTACTAATTTATATGCTATCGAACTTGGCGTTCTGCCAATCAATTCTGCTAAATGAATAACTTGTGGGTTTGTTCGGTGTAATCTTCCGAAAGGCAATTTACAATAAAGATTTATTGCTAAAATTAATTCATCTCTAGTCCACAGTTTTTGCCCTTTTTTCATTCGTTATCATTTTGAGTAACAAATTCATTTCGACAATTTTCTGATAAGCATTTGTGAATTTGATTTTGTTCAATTGTATGAGATAAATCTAAAGTAATTTCTGTTCTGTTTCCACAGTCAGGACAAGTTACTGGTTGGTCATTGTAAGTTATAACTTCTTTAAAATCTATCATAATTCAATTAAGTTGCAATTGAAAAAGGTTGGCTAGGAAAACCTCCTATTAATTTATCGTGGTCTGGAATTACTTTTTCAAAAACTTGGGTTAAGTCTCCAAAAGGAACTTCTCCAAAATTAGCTTCGTATGTTTTTTTTGCAAAAGAATCCCGTTCACTTGTAAAAACACATTTTCCACCCTTTTTTGAAACGCAAGTCGAATTCCTCCAACTCCAGCGAAAAGATCAATGAATTTAAAGGTTGGATTTTCCGGTGGCGGAAATGGAACATCCCATTTTATTGGTAAATAATATTGAAAATCGGGCTCTTGAGCTATTTCTGAATTTTCGTGTAATTCAGCTAAATATTCTTTTGCTGTTGGTCTGAAATATTGAGAAACTCCATTTTTGTGATTTTGAAAATAATGAGTTAAATGAGCCATTTCGTTAGTAGTTTTCTTATCTACAACGATTTTTAACTTTTCTCTAATTTCCGAATATTTTTTGCTCATTTTCATTTTTTAAATATGCAAAAAATATAACTTTTTTCAGGCTAAATCTTACATGTTTTCTTAACAATTTATTCAACTATGATAGAATTTATCTTCTAAAAAAATCTTGTTTTATTTTTTCAATAGTATTTTTCCATGAAAATTTCCAAACCTTTTTCCATTACTATACTTCACATTAGTTCTTGCCAATGAATATCTATAACAGACAATTGTCACTGAATACTGATACTGCCAACAGAACACCAAACACTACCAATTATTACGTAATTTCGAACTTTCAATAAATTGCTAAGAATGGAAGTGAATAAAATGCTAGCGTATATTACAAAGGTCATTGAACAAATGCCACAAGATTGGTTGAACTTAACAACGCATCGGTTGGATATTTACAATGAAGAACTGGCTAAAGTCCAGTTTTTAGACCAGTTTATCCACCTAGCAAAAGAAGGGAACTCCAGTACTACAGCATTGAGCAATTTACCTACGGCGTATGACTACATTCGCTTGGGTCACCCATTGTCCTGTGTGTTAGAATGGGCAATTGGGAATATCAACGGGTTGCCGGCCGAGCAGGTGATCAGTTTTCAATCTAAGACGGCACCTATTTTAGCCATTTTAAGAAAAAATCTTTTAGCGCAGAGAAATACGCTTATCACATACACCAACGAGCTCCCAAGTGCATTTGATATTGATGTGCTAAAATCCATTTACGCTTTTTCTTTTGAGCTGAAAAAAGTGGATAGTCCCGCTGATGTGGAATCGTTCAATGGCAGTACCATTTTCATCTCACAGCAACATGACAGTTCAGCTATAAGCGTATCATCGCATATAGACTTTTACATTAATATGTATGCAGAATTGGGAAGTGTATTGCTTATCAACGGTGCAGAAAATATACATTACATTTTAGATATTCAGCATTTTAGACGTAGGGAAACCGTAGCCATGACACCTCATAATTGTTTGAATGCTTTACTGTCTTTGGTGCAACTACCGGCTGAAAATTCGGTAACAAAGAATACGACCGAGCATAAAGCTGCCGTGTTGGATTTGATCCGACAGGTGAGTGGCAGCCAGACCACACCATTGGTAGCATCTAGCGGATTATCCGTTCAATATGCGATTCTAATGGGCTTGGTGCATGACGCTCTGGAAAACCATAAGGGCAAAGCCATTAAAATTGTGGTTCCACCAAATTGCTACGGTGGCACCAATGATCAAGCAAGGCGCGTTGCCGCTTGCAGCGATGCCATAGAAATTGTGGATTTACTGGTAGATGGTGACAATGATATGGTGCAAAGCATTGATCATGTTTTGGAACAAATAGCTGCCCAAGATGCCATTCCTTATATTATTGCGGAAATACCAACAAATCCCAGAGTTGAAGTTCCCGACCTTCAAAATCTAAGGGCAGTATTAAGTGCCAAACGAAAAACCGATGCTGGTAGCCAGGCTATTGATCCCGTATTTATTTTGGACCAAACGTTTTGCCCAAATGTCCATTTTTTAGGTGATTCCGACGTTCTTTCATCTGTTAGAACCATTTCATTTGCCAGTGGTTCTAAATTTCCAAGTGGTGGTAAGTGTACCGCCGGATATTGTATAGCGAATAAAAAAGCGGAAGCTTTGATCGAAAAAATACAGTTGCACTTAGCCCTTTGTGATAATGAAGCTACGGATTTGCAATATGAAATTTTAGCAAAACAAATGCCGTCTATGATGCAGCGAATTCATGATGCCTATATCAATACACGAGATTTTGTTTCCTTTATAGAAAAAACATTGCCTACGGCGAAAATTAATTTTGTTTCAGAGGCATTGGCAAAGGAAGGTTTTACGCCATCGGTCTTTTCCTTGGACCTACCCACGAAAGGGAATACTCCAGAAGAAAAGGAGGCGTACAAAAGAAAAATGAACGCCCTGTTGATCGATTTAATGATTACCGAAATACCTGATGAAAGTAAGTATTGCGTCAGCTACGGACAATTGAAAGGGTGTTATTGGACCATACCGGCAACGTCAACACAGGGTACCACCAAAGAGGACGATAAGGATTATATCGCCCGTGTATCGCTTTCCCCTAATATGGACTTAGGACGCCATAAAGAGGTCTTCTTGAAGTTCGTGGAACAAATGTAAAAATGGCTAGGGTCGGGCTATTCTATGTAGCCCTGCTTACGCATCCAATCATCATTGAACATTTTACCGACATATCTACTACCGTGGTCATGAAATAAAACCACCACAACATCATCTTTGGTAAAGTGTTCCTTTAACTGCAAAACGCCTTTAATGGCAGAACCGGCAGAATTGCCCAAGAACATACCTTCTTCCTTTGCCAAACGCTGGGTGTATACCGCACCGTCTTTATCGGTTACTTTGGTAAATCCGTCAATAATATCAAAGTTTACGTTTTTGGGTAGAATGTCTTCGCCAATACCTTCGGTTACATAAGGGTAGATTTCTTTCTCATCAAAAATTCCCGTTTCGTGGTATTTTTTAAAAACGCTACCATAGGTATCTATACCCCAAACTTTTATATTGGGATTCTGTTCTTTTAAATACTTGCCCACACCAGAAATTGTGCCTCCGGTACCCACACCAACTACAAAATGGGTAATCTTACCATCGGTCTGTTTCCAAATTTCAGGTCCGGTGCTTTCGTAGTGGGCTTTTGCATTACTTGGGTTGTCATACTGATTTACATACCAACTATTAGGCGTCTCTTTCGCCAATCTTTTGGAAACCGAATAATAGGAACGTGGGTCATCTGGCTCAACAGCAGTAGGGCACACGACCACTTCTGCACCTACGGCACGTAAAATGTCGCACTTTTCTTTGGACTGTTTATCCGCCAATACAAAAATACACTTGTAGCCTTTTACAATTGCAGCCAATGCCAAACCCATACCTGTATTGCCAGATGTACCTTCAATAATGGTACCGCCAGGTTGCAATCTTCCATCCGCTTCAGCATCTTCGATCATCTTTAAGGCCATACGATCCTTAACCGAATTACCAGGGTTAAATGTCTCATATTTAGCCAATACCAAACAGGGCAATTCTGCCGTAAGTGTATTGATCTTTACAAGGGGAGTATTACCAATTGTTCCCAATATATTTTCTGCGTATTCCATAGCTGCTATTAAAGTCAATCAAAAGTATAAAACGAGAATGACGAAAGCAATTTTGTTGCAGATACATCAAAAAATAAATGAAGCTTTTGTTTTGGTATGATAACGATAGCTACCGTACGACAGTAACCTCTAACTCAACTTTTAAGGTTTCAAATAGGCTTTTAACTTCTAAAACGGTACTGGTCTGTTTTATCCCATGCTTTTTTACCCAGTCTTGGAAAATATCAAAAGAGGCAAAAAATTCATCTGATGACGTGGTGTAAATATTTAATCGCACAATATTCTTGCATGCATACCCAGCTTCATCAATGACCTTTTCTAAATTGCTTATGGTGTCCGTAATTTGGCTTCTCATATTGCCGGTACTAGATATACCGTTATCATCAATGGCTGTTTGACCGGAGATGTACAACGTAGCTTCTGGCTTTACGACTTCAACCGCATGAACATAACTTCTTTCATTCTGCCACTCCCAGGGATTAATTATTCTTCGTTCCATGCTATTTTATATTTGGTGTTCATTTTTACACTACAAATATTCGAATTAAAGCACCGTTGAAGTGTGACATACATCACAATTATAAAACTAGAAAAGGCTAAGAGGATAATCTGCTAAGTGTTTCTCGTGATACACCCAAATATGAAGCTAACAAGGTTTTTGGTACGCGTTGAAATAATGTTGGATGTGTTTTGAGCAATTGCTCATACCTACCTTTGGCGTCTGATGTTAGAAAAGATACAATCCTATTTTGCGAGGCGATATGACCTAAATTTGATTTCATTAAAAAGAAACGCTCCATTTTTGGAAATGCCGATGACAAGGTATGGTAATTTTCAAGGGGTAAAGCGTATACACTGGTGGGTTCAATTGTCTGTAATGCCATGGAAGCATTGGTTTGCATGAAATAGGCGGAAAAATCACTTTCCCACCAATCTTCCATAGCAAATGAAATAATATGTTCTTTACCATCTTGGTCTACCAACACCAATTTTAAGAGTCCGGAGACAATAAAATAACAGTGATTTACTTTTTCTCCCTGCCGAATAAGAAAATCCTTTTTACCATAATTTTCGAATGAGAAGTATGAAAGCACTTCTACAAATTCATCATCTGTAAGAGGCACTAATTTTTGAATATGTTGTTTTAACTTCTCTTCCATTGATTATGAACTAAAGGTCGATATAATTAAAAAACAAAGCAATTACATGTCACCGTACTTATAATCAAGTTATTCACGATATTTTTGATGTTGGACTATTCCTCTGTCCAATAATCCATTACCAAAACATCGGCAATGATAGGTCCTACTTTGGCTACTAAATCTAAGTGGGCTTTATGAAAAAGGTATATTTCCCTACCGTGTTCATCGTTAAATGTCAGCGTGAAGGTATGTGTAAAACCTTTGCTGGCGCCTTCTTCACTATCATTTATTCCCCATTCCAATGCCGTAATCTGTGGAATTTGGTCTTTAAGGGCTACAAAAGTTTGTTCCGCTTCCTTAATCTGCGCATTGGTAGCATCTGATTTATATTTTAAATGAACCACGTGCCTCAGTTTTTTATGATCTCTATTTATTTTAGGCAGTACATTGTAGGTCACCAATTTATGTAAATCGAACCGAAACGAACCTGCAATGAGAAAATCCTTTTCGCCAATGGAGTGCGACCTTAAACCGTAATAAATGGAATACCCCGTTTCCAAATAGTTCATAGGGCTAAGAGTCCCTTCCTTATTCAACTTTAGCAATTGTATAGCCTCATCATCTCTAGTGCCTACCGCCAATACCGCTTCATCAGTATTGACCGAAATGACTTCTATTCTTGTTTGCCCGGATAATTTAGTGCTCTCGTCATCCTTCAGAACAAAATGTGGTACTAATGCACCCTTCTTATCGACCTTGAAAACACTTACACCGTCACCATGGTACACAAAATCTTTTCTTTTTATAAAATTGCCCCTTTTGTAGTATTTATGATGTCTGTGACCTACAATTACATAATGCTGATCTTCCAAGGTAACTCCGGTAACGGGGTAAGTGCCCGTGAGGTAGCGATCTGTTTTGTTGTCACTTATATTATTTATATTCTTGAACGTTCCATCTTCATACACCCTAAAACTGCTAACACCATTATCTTGAAAACCACCGGTATATAAATAAGTTTTACCTTTTATTTGATGCACATACATGCCAATAATACCATCTGTATGTACCGTTTCATCATCTTTCATTGACTGTACGTGGGTAAGTGCTCCATTTTCCTGAATTTGAAAACAACTTAGACCGGGATTTTCCTCTAGTCCGCCAACAAACAAATAAGACCCATTTTTCATATGTACTACCTGTAAGGTAATGGCGGTGCCCAAATAGGTATCTTCTGTATCTTCGGTCAATGCCGTACGTTCTAAAGATCCTGAATCCAATATTTTAAAACTTTCAATTACATTTCCATGCTTGTTGGCTACAAATAAAAAGTCATTGTTTTTTATACGGGTAGCTACCATACCCCGTGCCGGACCTTTTTTCATATGCAGTTCATGGTCGCTTATGGGAGAAAGAATTCCGTCTTCATTTAAACCATACACATCTATATTGCCTACACCGCCGGCAAATACATAATGTTTACCGCCTTTCTCATAGCTAGTAACAGAAACAGTGTTTTCACCAGAAATGGCTTTAAAATCCTTTCTGTACAGCATTAAATCATCCGTAGACTGTGCATTGCCTATCTGCGCTATTGCGAAAATTGCAGCAAGCACATATTTAAATGTATTCATGATTTTCTTGTTGTTCATCGTCATTATGTATGCTTAATTTAAAACGTATTTGGCACCTGCAATGGCAATTTCCCTGTCTTGATCTATAGTACCGCCACTAACACCAATTGCCCCAATGATTTCTCCTTGCTTGTTTTTAATAGGATAGCCACCGGGAAAAGTCATGAGTCCGTCATTAGAATGTTCAATATTATAAATAATTCCGCCAGGTTGTGTCAGTTCGCCCAGTTCACCGGTATCCATATTAAAATACCTTGCCGTTTTTGCTTTTTTGATCGCTACATCAATGCTTCCTAAAAAAGATTGGTCCATTCTTATAAACGCTTTTAGGTTAGCACCGGCATCTACCACGGCTATATTTACAAGTACGTCATCGGCTTCCGCTTTTGACTTTGCTTCAAGTAACACTTCCAAAGCTTCATTATGGGTAATGTTATAGGTTACTTGCGCATAAGCGCCATCCATTAGTATTAAAAATATCAATGTAAGTATCAGTCGGTTTACTTTTAGTAATTGTTTCATACCTCTCTATGCTGTTTTGCTTTACAAAAATTGAAAACAGTACCGAGAATAAAGTTGAACTTGTTCAACTATGGTTAATTTAATGAAATTTAAAGCTGTTTTTTTATTTTACTTAGAAATTCATGTGTGATGCCGAGATAGCTAGAAGTCTGCCGATCCGTTAATTTAGAAGCAATTTCCGGGTAGGTAGATGTGAAGAGAAGATATCTTTCTTTTGCCGTTAAGCTATGGTTTTGCACCAACCTGCGCTGCCATGCCACGACGGACTTCTGAAACATGATGCGAAACAATTTTTCTGCAGACGGTATTGCCGCGTATAGTTGTTCCTTGTTCTTCCTATTAATAATCAGCACTTGACTATCCTCTAAAGCCTGAATGTTCAATTCTGAGGGTTTGTTGTTCATAAAACTATCTATGTCCATAAGCCACCAATCTTTTGCGGCGAAGAACATGGTGTTTTCATTCCCTTTTTTGTCCAAGGTAAACGTTCTAAAACAACCTTCTAGCACAAAACCTTCAAACTTGCAGATTTCACCTTGTTGTAATATGAAATCTTTTTTATCAATAGTCTTTAGATGAAAATAGCTGCAAAATTCTTGTTCTTCATCTTTTGATAAATGAATAATTTTATTAACATGCGCTATTAAAGGGTCGAAAATCATTGATGGTCTTATATTCTATATTATATCCCAAAGTGATTAATAGGACCATTGCCATGACCCAAGATTTTATCTTTACCCGCGGCAATAGCTTGGTTTACGTAATTACACCCTTTTGTAATTGCTTCACCCATAGAAAATCCTAAACTTAAATAAGCTGCAATGCTTGAAGAAAGACTACAACCAGTACCATGTATATTAGTGGTGTTAACCCTTGGGTTGGTGATGATTTTTACTGTTTTGGTCTCATGAACATAAAAAACATCGGTCATAATAAAAGAATCATTATCCACATGACCACCTTTCAACAAAACGGAGACTTGAAACTGTTCACCAATTTTTTGTGCCATAGCTTTCATGTTGTCCACATTGATTTTTTCATTGATCAATAATTCCGCTTCGGGTATGTTAGGCGTAATCAAGCTCACCTTTGGCAGAAAATCCTTTAAACATTCAATAGCATCGTCCGCAATTAATTTATGACCGGATGTACTTATCATAACAGGATCCAATACAATATTAGTTGCTTTATACTCGGTCAATTTAGCCGCTACCATATTGATTACCTCGCAAGAATGGAGCATACCAATTTTAATGGCGCCAAAATAAATATCACTCAATACGGCATCTAGTTGTTTTTCCAAATGTGCAATGGGTATAGCGTGTATATCTGTTACACCTTGCGTATTCTGAGCCGTGGTGGCCGTTATTACCGTTGCCGCAAATGCTCCGCAGGCGCTAATACTTTTAATATCCGCTTGTATGCCGGCACAACCCCCAGAATCGCTCCCAGCTATACTTAACACACTATTATAGGTTCTATTTAAATCTTCCATGCTTCTTTATTATAGGCGCTATCCCAAAACATCCATTCCAATTTAGATGCTTGTATAAAAGCTGTTTTCATTTTTTGTAAAACTTCTTCCGGAGCATTTTCCGCATACCTATTGGTAATGGCTACCGCATTATTGACCGAGGTTGCAAATTCTTCCCCGCCATAGGTATCTATCCAATCTTGATATGGATTATCTGCTTTATTGGTTTGGTTTTCTTGAATGTAATCCCCAATTTCTTTGTAAATGGTAAAGCAGGGGAGCACGGCTGCCAACGCTTCTTCTAAAGAATGGTTTGCTACCATACGTGTTAAATAACTAGTGTACAATTCACAAGTTGGCGAGGGCTCGTGTGTTAACCGATTATCTTTCAAGAAAATTTGATGTAGCGCATTTTCAACATGAATAATGCCGGTTGCCGAATCCAGAAAAAACTGTGTGTCGTTTTCATGCTGACACTTAACACCCACTATAGCAAGTACTTTTTTATACTCCGCCAAATACATGGCGTCTTGATTGATGTAAAATTGAAATACATCCGATGACAGCGTGCCGTTCATCAGTTCTTTGATAAAGGGCTGTTGTTTTATTGCTTCTAGAATAAAATCTGTTTCTTGTCTTACTAGTGTGTACCAGTCTTGCATACTATTTGTTTTAATTCTTTTGTTGCCGTTAGAGATTCAACTGCTTTTGAAATTGCGGAAACTACGGCAATACCGTCGGCTCCATTGCTTATAATTTCTGCCGTATTATTTTTGTTGATGCCACCAATACAGACCATAGGTTTGTTATATACTTTTCGTATTGATCTAAGACCTGAAATTCCCAAAGGTTTTGCCAGGTCTGTAGTTTTCGTATCCGTTGAAAAAATAGGGGAGATGCCAATATAATCTGCCGCTTGGGCATTATCCTTTATAGCTTGTTCCAAAGTACTTACCGATAGTCCGATAATGGAACTTTTTCCTAGTAGACGTCTGGCAACATTAAATGGCATATCGGTTTGTCCAATGTGAACTCCGTCTGCATTCACTGCCAGTGCAATGTCTATACAGTCATTAATAATCAATGGAATGTTATAAACAACACACAACTCTTTTGCATGAACGGCACGTTTGTAAAATGTAGCCGTGTCGCAGGTCTTCTCACGTAATTGTACCGATGTTACACCGCCCTTTAAAGCAGCTTCTAGAATAGCAAAAAAGGTATTATCGTCCCTAATACTATCATCGGTAACATACATTAAAGCGTAATCTATTTTAGGCATTCGTCTTAACTTTTACCGCTAAAACTTCAGGGGAAAGCTCATATAGACTATCATAAAAATTCATTTGAAAACTACCCGGACCGGCACTCTTTTCATTGGCCATATCACCTGCAACGCCCATAATGGCCATTGCAGTAACTGCAGCTAAATGTGTATTTTCCTCAACCCCCAAACAAGCACCTACCATAGCGGTTGCTGTACAGCCCATACCGGTAATTTTTGCCATAAGCGGGCTTCCATTTTCTATTTTACTAATAGTATCTGCAGTGATGATGTAATCTATAGCACCACTGATCACTACGGTATTATTAAGTTGCTTGGCAAGTAGGGTAGCACCTTCAATGGCATCTTGGGTATCCATTGTACTATCAACACCTTTAGTGGAATTGGTCAATTTAGCCAAGGCCATTATCTCCGAGGCGTTTCCACGAATTACATTGGGTATTGCTGTCTCTATGATTTTCTGTGCGACTTCCGTTCTGTATGCAGATGCACCAACGCCAACCGGGTCGAAAACAAAAGGGGTATTGGTCGCCTTGGCTTGTGCTGCAGCCATTAGCATACTTTCTACCCATTTGTCGCTCAGTGTTCCCATATTAATGACCAGTGAAGAAGAAATAGCAACAATATCCTTGACCTCTTCTTTAGCATGTGCCATTACAGGAGATGCACCAACAGCCAATAAAGCATTGGCAGTATTGTTCATGACTACATAATTGGTAATATTATGAACTAAAGGACTCTTACTTCTTATTTTTTGTAATATCTCGGAAATACTGCTCATTGAATACTTATAATCGATTATTTTGGTGAGCAACTAAGTTCGCTAAATTCAAAAAAATAGAAAACAATAATGTATTAGTATTGTGTAAAGTTATTAACGTTAGTTTCTTAATAATGATTTAAATAGCTTAAGCAAACAGTTTTTTGAACAATAGACGTCTACATTTCAATGGCTGATATGGTAGCCACCTTTACTTTGATTTGTAATCATCGTTTTTAGAAAAATACCCTTCGTTTGATATTGCAGCATCACTAACTACTATACTAGCCGTTTTGAACCAAACTTCTGCATAATTGCCATCGGCATATTGCTTTTGAATATCGCCACCATGGGTTTCTGCACCAGAACACCAGTTCATGTTTTCATCTGGAGATTTGCCGTTGGTTTGATTATAAGCGCCCAATTTAAAAAAGCAGCCTTCACCAGTGTATGCTTCTTTTCGTTCTACACCATCTTGACCAATAGGGAAGAACAATTTCTTGGTTTGCTCAGGTATATCCGCTTGTGTTGGGTATTCCGATTCCAGTAAATTTTTGGTATACGTTTTGGTATCATGTCCGTCACTCATAAACTTTAAGCTCATGATTCCGTCTTTTACAATAACCTCATAGCTGAATTCTTCACCTAGCGCTATGCCATCTTCAGGTTCTGTAGGATAGGTGTCCGCAGTTTCACCAACTACCGAAAAATCATTGCCCCAAACAGCGGTAGAGTAGTCCCATCTCTTAGAATTATCATCGCCAGCGGTATTGATCTCATAATGCCAAAATACAGAGCCTTTGCTATGACCTGGGTATTTTTTATAAAAGATTTTCAATGGCTCGTTTTCAAAGGCATCTGCGCTATGAATTTGACCCACAACTACCGCGTGGGTTGCTGCCACACGGGCATCTCCCGTAGATGACACGTTCATTACTTTAAGAGTTGCCGTCAATTTGTCATTTGCCGTTTTTGGGTACCATTTTTTAATTTGCGCCAGTTCGGTCCTGGTATTATTGGAAGAGCCATGCGTATTCCCTCCATTGGGTGCTTTAAAAACTACCCAATCATCTTTGCCATCATTGGCAACGTAGAAGAAATCTTTGTTTTCAAAGTTATTGGCTATTCCCGCATTTAAACCATCGCCCAAAATTAATTTCCAATCATCAAAGAACGGAATTACCTCACTTGCGTAAACCGTTTCTTCTGGATCATTCCCAATAGGAGCATCATTTGTTTTCTTGGTTGTGTTCCTACAATTAGTAAAACAAAAAATTGTTACTAACGATGCCAAAGCAATTATATATTTTTTCATTTTCTTACGATATAAAGCGATAAGATAGGAATAGTTTAAACAATTAATAAATTATAGGACATTTTCTATTGAGAAAATGAAGAATAACCTTCTATTCATGAATATCTTGCCAAACCATTACCACTTTACCGCGTGTACGCATTTTTTCAATATGTGCTATTGCTTCTGGTATCTGGGTATACGGATATGACTTTTCTATGTGGACCTTGATTTGTTCTTCTTTAATAAGAGAAGCCAAAACTTTCAAATCTTTAGTATTCGCTTCAGCCGTAAATTGGGTCAATGGGAACTTACTGAAAGCTTTTTTCAATAAAACGGCAAACATATGCCCTATAGTAGTAAAACCGACCATAACACCTCTTTTGCCCATTCGTGTATAATCGGAATGCGTTAGGTTGCCATGAACATCAATGACTACATCATAATTTTCTTTATGCTGGTGAATATCTACCTTATCATACCCAATGATATTATCTGCGCCCATTGATTTTACAAAGTCCGAATTTCTGGAAGAACATACAGCCGTAACATGTGCTCCGTATGCCTTGGCAATTTGGACCGCAAAATGACCCACACCACCAGATGCCCCATTAATCAATACAGATTCTCCAGTTTTTATGTTACCATGCGTAATTATTGCCTGATAAGCTGTTAGACCGGCAATGGGAACACCTGCCATGGTAGTGAATTTTGCATGCTCTGGCATATTAGCACAGATATTATTCGGAACACAAGCAAATTCTGCAAAAGCACCACCACCTAACATTTCACCAAATACATGGTCTCCAATTTTAAAATGCTGCACGCCAGAACCAATTTCTACTACAATTCCTGCAAAATCAGCACCTAATATGGCATCCTTGGGTTTAAAAAGTCCGAACGAAAATCTAGCAAAAAAGGGCTTTCCCCGTAGAATATGCCAATCTGCAGGGTTAGCGGAATTTGCCATCACTTTCACTAAAATATGATTGTTTTTTACAACGGGGCTTTCAACTTCTTCCATTTGAAGAACCTCCGGACCGCCATATTTATACTTGGTAAATGCCTTCATACCCCCTAAAATTGAAATTAGTTACTTTACCTCGTTCTCTAACTCGCTACCTGTCTCAAATGATTTAATATTGTTTAAGGTGATCGTAGTTATTTGATCCATTGCTTCTTTTGTAAAATATGCCTGATGCGATGTAATCAACACATTAGGGAAACTTAATAGTCTCAATATCATATCATCTTGAATGATATGTTCTGAATGATCCTCAAAAAACAGATTTTCTTCCTGCTCATAAACATCGATTCCCAAATATCCTATTTTTCTATCTTTTAGTCCGGCAATGGCATCTTCCGTTTTGATCAGGGCACCTCTACTGGTATTGACGATCATAACACCATCCTTCATTTTAGCAATAGATGCTTTATTGATGATATGCTTGGTATGTTTGTTTAAAGGACAGTGCAACGATATAATATCCGATTGTTGAAATACTTCTTCAAGCGGTAAAAATTCTACTCCTGCAGCTACCAGTTCTTCATTTTCAGCAATGTCATATGCAATGAGCTTACTACCAAAACCTTTTAATAATTTACCGAATGTTGCTCCAATTTTTCCCGTTCCAATAATACCTATGGTTTTATTGCTCAGGTTAAAACCAATAAGGTTCTTTAATGAAAAGTTGCCTTCCCTGACCCGGTTGTAAGCTTTGTGTGTTTTACGGTTAAGGGTCAATATCAAAGCCAAGGCATGCTCTGCAACCGCTTCTGGTGAGTAGGCAGGTACTCTTACTACCTTTATGCCTTCTTTCTCCGCAGCTTCTAAATCTACATTGTTGTAGCCAGCGCAGCGTAGTGCTATTAGTTCTATACCGTTGGCGGATAATATTTTAATAGTTTCTTCATTGACTACATCGTTTACAAAAACACATACCACATTGCAATCTGCCGAAAGTTTGGCAGTATCTGGATTTAAAGCGGTTTCATAAAATGAAAAATTATAGTCATAATCGGCATTATACTTTTCAAAATACTCTTGGTCATAAGATTTGGTACTGAATACGGCAATGTTCATTAAGATAGTTTTGATGATGAATAGTATCTTAAAGTTAACTATACTAGTTTAGTAATCCAATCCTATTTCACGAGTTTTTAGAATGGTATTGTTACTATCTATTTTAATAGTTCGGCTATTTCATTATTGCCCTGCATTTTTGCATGTGATAAGGCCGTATTACCACGGTTATCCTTAATTGTTGCGTCAGCGCCATTTTTTAGCAAATAATTCACAATATCTTTATGGCCAAAGGTGCTGGCATAAATTAACGCCGTTGCATCATTATAGTTTTGCTGATTGACTTTGGCTCCGCTGTCAATAAGTATTTTAGCTAATTCAAAATTACCTTTAAAACAAACACCCATTAATGCCGTATTGCCGGATGTATCTTTAGCATTTACATCGCAACCTTTCTCCAATAGAAATAAAACAACCTCTTTTTGGTTGTTATATGCTGATAATATTAAAGGGGTAAATCCCTTACTATCAACGGCATTTATTGACTCCTTATTTTGATTATAAAGATTGCGTAATGTTTCTACATCTCCCGTTCTAGAAGCCTCAAAAATGTTTTGAGCGTTACCTATAAGTGTACTTATCATAATAGTTAGTATTAGTAAATTCTTCATTATTTTCTGTATTGGAAAAGAGGATGCATAATAGCACCCTCTTTTTAGTATAAATATTTAATGCATGAAATCTTTCTGTGAAAAACCTAGTGCTTTTGCTAAAGCCATTCCAAAATTCCTATCTGCTTGATAGAAATGACCAATCATGGTTTTTTGAATGTTTTTATCTGTTACAGCACTTAAATCGCCACTTAAGTTTTTAATTAAATTTTCTTGCTGTTGTTTAGATAGCGTTCTATAAAAATCCCCAGCTTGGGCAAAATCATTGGTTTTAGAGATTTTCTTTTGTGTAATAGTTACATTGCTAAGTGTAGTTTCTGATTGCTTGTATTGTGGATCTTCTGCTAAAGCAGCTTTTGAACTTGGTTGATAATTCACATCCGGATTTTCAAATCTTTTATTTCCGGCACTGTTCCAACTATCAGAATTATAGTTGTTAGGTTCTTCTAAAGGCTTGTTGACTTCTAATTGTAAAAAATTAGGACCAAGACGATGTCTTTGTGTATCAAAATAAGAGAACAATCTACCTTGTAACAATTTATCCTCAGAAGGTTCTACACCTGGAATTAAAGCACCTGGAGAGAAAGCAATACTTTCTACCTGCTCAAAAAAGTTTACCGGGTTCTCATTTAAAGTCATGGTACCAATTTTAATTTTTTCAATTTTATCGGCTGGCCAGTCTTTAGTTGCATCTAAAGGCCAAAAGTCGAAAGAATGCATGTCCTCTGGCTTAATTAATTGTACATACAAATCCCATTGAGGATAATTTTTATCGTCAATGTCCTTTCTTAAGCTCATGGTAGCATGTTGCCAATCTTTGCCTTGTTGTTCTGCGGCTTCTTCAATAGTCAAGTTTTTCTCACCTTGTTTAGAAACCCACGAATACTTTACATAAGTAACATCTCCTTCAGCATTTATCCATTTATAACCGTGCACACTGCTACCGTTCATGTATTGGTATCCTTTTGGAATACCTAAATCCGTATATAATCTTGTAAGCATATGTGTAGATTCTGGCACATGCGAAAAGAAATCGAAAAATCTGTTAGGATCCTGTTTATTGGTTACTGGCGAAGGTTTTAAGGAGTGTACCATGTCCGGGAATTTAATGGCATCCCTGATAAAGAAAATTGGCAAATTGTTACCTACGATATCATAATTTCCCAGTTCCGTATAAAACTTAACGGCAAAACCTCTTGGGTCTCTTGCAGTTTCAGGAGAACCTTTTCCATGTATTACGGTAGAGAAACGAACGGCAAGGTCTGTCTTTTTGCCAACTTGTGAAAACAATACCGCTTTTGTGAACTCGGACATATCTTTAGTAGCTTCAAAATAACCCGACGCTCCTGCGCCTCTAGGGTGTACCACTCGTTCTGGAATTCTTTCCCTATCAAACGCTGCCAGTTTTTCTACCAAATAAATATCCTCCAATAAAACGGGTCCATATTCACCTACGGTTTTGGAATTCTGATTATCGCCAACTGGAACACCACCATTTGTAGTTATTGTGTTGTTAGACTGGGCCAAACCTACACCTACCAAGGCTAGGGTGATAAGCGTCACTAATCTTTTTTTCATTCTTTATAGATTTATGTTATAATGATGAAGCAAAATTCAATTAGAAGCGCTTATCAATCAAATTAATACTCTATATACTTGTATTGCTAAAATTAATATGCCACCTAAATGACCTTGCAACAATTAGAGTATGTGAATGCACTAGACGCTTATAGACACTTTGTTACGGCTGCAGAAAAGTGTTTTGTTACCCAACCTACCATAACCATACAGGTTAAAAAATTAGAGGATGAAATAGGATTTTTAATTTTTGACAAGAGTAAGTTCCCTCTAAAGCCTACCAGTTTAGGGGAAATGTTCATATTGAAGGCGAAGATGATATTGAAAGAAGCCCGTGAACTTAAAAATATGGTGAATATTGAGTTGAACAGTATTGAAGGAGAATTCCGTTTAGCTGTATTGCCCACAATTTCATCTTATTTGATCCCATTAATTTCCGGACCATTTTCAAAGAAATATCCCAACACAAGATTGATGATTGAAGAAATGGAAAGTGACCAAATTATAAGGTCTTTACACAATAAGGAAATAGATATAGGTCTATTGGTAACACCATTGAACGATGCCCACCTAAGGGAAATAAAATTGTATAATGAGCCTTTTGTCTTTTATGGGCAGCCTGGTTTTATAGATAAGGATAAGAACAAAATATCTGTTGATGAAATAGAAGGGTTAACTAATTTATGGTTACTGGAGAAAGGACATTGTTTTAGAAACCAGGTTCTAAATATTTGTGGGCATACCAATACTAACGGAAACATTCAGTTTCAAAGCGGTTCTATTGAAGCTTTAAAGAAAATGGTAGATAATTATGGAGGATTTACATTAGTGCCTGAAATGGCCATTAGCACTAATGATAATGGCCATGTACTTCATTTTCAAAAGCCCAAACCGGTTAGAGAAGTAAGCTTAGTGGTTCAACAAACTTTTTCAAAAGAGGTGTTGTTAGATGCCTTAAGACAAGAAATTTTAGATAAAACCCCCAAAGAATTTGAAAAGAACCAGCGTTTTATAAAAATTAACTGGCGTTAGGCATTAGTCACCTGAATTAAAATTCTTTATCATTTCTAAATTTGATTTATGCACTCTACCTGCAGCCTTTACATAATCTGATGGTACATCGTTGGCACCACTTTTAATTCCCTCGTAAATGCCTGCAATTACCGTACCCATAAAATCACCTAATGCGGCTTTTCTATCTGCTGCATAACTATCAATTGTTACTGAATTATAGATCAAGTTAGTACCATACACCTTATTGATGTTTTCGGCCAACTCACTTTGTGTAACGGGTTCACCAACTAGGTTATAAACATTGCCATTGTGTTTATCTTCAATGAGTATTTTGGCATACGCATAGCCCAGTTCTTCTCTGCTGGTATACGTACATTTTCCTTGACCCGCACAGTTTTCTATTCTTCCTTTTTTTACATAGGTATCAATATATTCCAAATCTGGTTCTATATAAATTCCGTTTCTACCTATTACCCAATTGAGTCCAGAATCCTGTACATCTTTTTCCGTTTGTCTATTACTTTGTACGATAGGACTAAAGGCATTTTTATCATCATCACCGACAATACTGGTGTACACTATTTTTTGTACTCCATTTTGTTTTGCAGCTTCAATTACATTTCTGTGTTGCTGAATTCGTTTTTGAGGTTCATCCATGCCAGATACCAAAAGAACGGCATCTATACCCTGTAATGCTTCATTAAAATCTTCGCGGCTATTGTAGTCTCCTTTTCTGATTTCTACATCTAAATATATAGCTTTTTCAGGTGTTCTGGCTATGCCAATGACATTTTCTTTGCCTATTAAATTGATAAGATGTTTTACAATTGATGCACCTAATTTTCCACTTGCCGATGTTACTGCTATTTTCATTTCATTCTATTTTTACTCGTTAATTGAGATTATATTTATTCCTTATCTCAGAACCAACTGTTTGTTTTATAAATAACTACTTAATTTTCTTAGGCTGGTTGAGTTTTATTCTTTCTTCGGCTCATAATTTTTTCTTTTACTGACGGAATTCTAATTATGAAACCAATACCCACTATTACCGCATAAATAATCCAAGTTTTTTCTAAAATGGCTACGTGTAAAAGGCTAAGTATGACCGCTGCATATGCCCAACTTTGAAGCTTTTTCCATGTACGTTTTAATTTTTTCATCCACTTTCTGTTTGAAGTGAACAACAACGGAATCAATATTAAAACGGCTATGAATCCGGCTATATAATTGAATTGGGTAAAGGTTTCCGAAAAACCTTCTGCCCAAATAAATATGACAAAATGCAACAGACTCCATACAGCCGTAGCTATACCCATAGCTTGTCTTACAAATAGATTATGGATACCAAACAGGATAAAAAACGGAGTACAGGTCAACACGGCGGTCATCCATCTTATTGAAAATTCACCTGTGATATGGTATAACATTTCTAAAGTTGACATGCCTTCTTTACCTCCATTTTCAACTAAAGTGAAAACAAATCCATTAGAAGTATCAATTTTCAACATTGTACTTAAAATGAACATTGGTATTATGGCAAGAATGGTTACTATAATCCAACCATAATTCTTTTTTATAAATGACATGTTATAAAGAGGCTTTTAGTTCATTCAATTCTTTTTCCAAAGCTTCTGATTTATCCTTAAATTTTTGCATTGCCTTTTTCATTTGACCAATTTTTTTGAATGCCTCATCATCTTGTACTGCGGTGTACGTTGTTACACCATCTTTTTCTTTGAATTTTGACTTACTGCCACATGTTGGACAAATTTTTATATCACTCATACTATTTAGATTTAATTATTACCACTTTACCGTCATACTTTGGTGTTAAATGGTATTTGTTGGTTTGTTGTATTTCTTTTAAAAATCGTTTTGTATCGTGCATTTCTGCATTATCCACGTATACTATTGTTTTACTATGAAAATTAGGTTCTAGCATCTGAAAAAGGGACAAGTATAGATCTTTCCATCCATCAAGAAATAATAAATCTATAGGTTCTGAATACCCTTTTAATGTATTTATAGCATCGCCAATTCTCATTTCTATTAGGTGATTAACACCTGCATTTTTAAAATTCTCAATGGCTTTTTTTGCTTTAGAATCTATGAGTTCGGTTGTAACAATAGTGCCATTTGTTTCTAGAATTCCCTCGGCTAAATACAAGGTAGATATACCGAATGAAGAACCAAATTCAACCACATTTTTCACTCCATTTTCTTTAATGAGCTGTACTACATCTTCCCCTTGCTTTTTTGAGATTGCCAGATAGGTATCCTTAAAATGTATGGGTCGTATAGGACCTAGAATGCTTTTCCCCAAAGCCCTCATTATTCTTATCTCATCAAATTTGGCATCTTCGAACAAATCTGCCAATGTAGATTCTATTTGTTGGTGTGCTGCAATCATAATATTTGAACCTTTTAAAAGGAACAACCGTGTTAACGGCTATTCCTTTTCAATTAATTTTATTGGCACCGCCAAAGGGTATAATACCCCGAGGCTTGCCTCGAATTTAAAAATTTGTTTCCTTTTTATGCCTCATGGGCTTGCCCTTTAGGGTTTTACTCTTTAGAGCGGATTAGAATTTACCATTCTCGTTTTTCCATTCAGATTTTGCAGGTATCGTAGCGATAACATCCCAGTGTTCTACAATTAAACCATCTTCTAATCTAAACAGATCATAGTAAGCGGTATGGTCACCCTTACCGAATTTGCCTTCACTAACACTTAGTACAAAGTTACCTTGACCCAAAACCATATGTAATTTATCATACTGCATTACTAATCCGTTTTCTGCAAAATATTTCATAGCCGCCCCAAAACCATCTAAGCCATCTGCTACTGCGGGATTATGTTGAATGTATGTTGCTGGGTTGATGTAGTTGGTAACCTTATCCATTTCATGATTTAAAAGCACATTTTCTATAAAACCTCTAACTACGGCTTTATTCGCTTCTGTTTTATCTAGATCAGCCAAAGTTGTTGCACCGTCAAATTGAGTTCTTCCACTTGGGTTTGTCTTTTGAATAGGCAATAGGTTGTCCCAATGCTCAACAATAAATCCGTCTTCGAATCGGAAAATATCAAATCCTGCTTTTGGTCCGAAGAAATCATATTCAGTGTGCGTAAACACATAATCCCCATCTTGAAAGGCACGTAAAACGTTTGCTTTAAATCCGCCTTCCGAGGCATGTTGCATTACTTCTCCAAAACCTTGTAAGCCATCTGCCACACCTAAGTTGTGCTGAATGTATTTATTGGGATTAATGTAAGAAATAGGTGTTTGGTCACCTGTATTGAAGCTGTTCAATAAAGCTACTACTTTATCTTTATTCGATAATGCAACATTATTCAAAGAAGTAAGCGATTGAAATCTAATCATATCTATGGTGGACTTATCCATCATCCCCATGAATTCTTTAGCAACCGCGGCATTCATAAAATCATTGATTACTGCATCTGAATGCGCTTTTGTGTCCCAATACGCAACAGCAACTTGTTCTCCTTTTTTATTAAACCCAGTAATTCGTTGTAAAAATCCGGTTTGTTTTTCACTGAATTTTGGTCCAACCCGGTCGTTTACCGTATTAAAAGCTTCAACATTGGCACCTTTCTTTAATTTAAAGGTCATTACTTCTGTAAATGTGCTATTCGTAGCCGTAAATTCATCGGTTATTGTAAAACGGGACATCTTCATTGAAGAATCATCGATCATACCTGCATAACTGGCAACAGACTCATCTGACATAAATTTATTCATTGAAGCTTCTGCATCGGCAACTGATTTCCAATATACCAATACCACATATCTACCTTGTTCGTCAACACCGCTTTGACGTCTAATAAAACCAGGTTGCTTACTTGTAAAAGTTTCTTCTACTTCAGCATCTAATTTGTTAAATTCCAATTCACTTACGGTTGTCTTGATATTGAAACTAGTTACTTCTAAAACAGTCTCAACTTTTTTTTCTGGGCTATTACAGCTGGCTATTGCCATCGTAAACAGACTAATTGCGAATAATTTTGATTTCATAATTTTCATTTTAGTTGATTTTAAGTGTAATTCTACACTGCAAAACTAAAATGGCAATAGTGGTATTCTATTATCAAAATGAGGCTAAGAATGGTAAATGTGAGTAATTAAATTACACTGGTTCTGAATGTTTTAGGAGAAACACCAGTATTTTTTTTAAAGAATTTGGTGAAATTTGTAAGCTCATCAAAGCCAATTTCATATGCTATTTCTTTAAAGCCATTATCTGTACTGACAATTGATCTTTTTGCTTCAAGAATTACGTAACCGTCAATAAAGGTTTTAGCTGTGTCCAAGGTAAATTCCTTAACTATTTCATTTAGGTGTTTGGTAGTAATGGTAAGCATTTCGGCATAGTCTTTCACATTCCTTGTAGTAGCATAATTTTGTTCTACTAAGTTTTTAAATGCGATGAAAATGGTGTAATTCTTTGCATTATTATGGGGTAATTGCTGATCAAATTCTCGTTCAAGTCTCAATAAATAAAGATTGATCAAAGAGGCTACTATATTATTTCTAGCATAATCGTTTGAATTCCTAAGCTCTTCAGTTAATTCCTGTATAAAGGAATGATTTAACTCTTCATTTTCTGAAATAGGGGATGTGATGTGATAATTATACAGATGCGAAATCATATTGATCGAGGATTTTGAGAAGTGGTTCATCACAAAATTTTCTGTAAACAACACCAAAAACCCTTTGTAAGTGGCATTCTTTTGAAAAGCATGAACTTGACCTTTTGCCAATTTTAGTACCGAGCCTTTTTGTACGGTATAATCTTTTAAATCTACTTGATGTGTGCCATTGCCATCTGTAACGATCAATAACGCAAAAAAATGAATTCTGTGTGGTTGGGTAGGGTTATGGTCTGTTATTTCAGGGATTCTATCAAAGAACTTGGTCAGATTTAAACACTCAAAACTGTGCTTATTATCGGCATCTTGAAATGATATGTCGGGTATGGTTTTCAACTTAAGGGAACGAAAATTTTACAATCTTACAAACAACAATGAAAGGCTTTAAATATAGACCTTTCTAGGCTACAATAACACTACTTATTTACTAAGTGATTGAATAACTTTGGTATTTTCAAATTCATTTAGGTGTATGGAATATAAACCGTTTAAAGGTTGTGATTTATACTTTTCTTCATACCTGCCACCAACAATATATAGTTTGTTTTCATAATAATGCATTTGTGCTTCATGAATGTTTAAATCTATATTATACTCTGTTAAACGTTTCGAAAGCGTATTGAAAGTATAAATTTTACCATAATCAAAAATGTAGATAGTGTTTTTATAACTTGTTATAGCCGGGTTTGCTATACCAAATGGTAATTCGTTTTCAATTTGCCACTGACCAGATTCTAGGTTAAATGATTCAATTTCTTTTAATGGTTTTTCTTTATATCCTCCAATAAGGTAAATCTTATTTCCTATTGTAACACCATTAATTTCCTTTGCTGTTGTCATATTTGGTAAATCATACCAATAGCCCGTTTTAGTGTTATAGAAACGAGATAGATTAGAATAAGTTTTAGGACCATCTAATTTTCTTTTAGTTGAACCTCCCATAACAATTATCTTATCTTCAATAGAAAATGCAGCAAAATTTAATGCTTGATGTGGATTAATGTCGTCTATTTGAATAGTATTGTCACTAAGACTTAAAACTTCTATTTTATCATCCAAATATTCATACATTCTGTTGGTCGACAATCTTTTACCGCCTATAATATATAATTGATCTTTAACAGTGGTAATGCGATGATATGCCCTTTTTCTAAACTTTAAATCTGAAATGTCCCATGAATCATTTTCAATATCATAAATCTGTAAAGCGTCACTATGGTTTTTCCAATTTTGGTTATTTTGTATTTTCCGCATGAATTCTTCTGCAGTCAGTGAATTTTCTAGTGCAATTCTAATTTCATGTCTAAAAAATGTTTTATCACCTCCATGAATATACATTTTACCATTAACTATCGTAGATCCAAAATTATGAACGCCAAATGGTAAAGAAGCTAATTTGGTAAAGGCTATGCTTGGTTTTCTTTTGCGATTACCAGACAAGGTAACCTCGTTAAGGTTTTCGGTCTTTTTTTGCAAGTAAACAACATAATTCCGCTCTTCTAATTCTAATATGGAATATGATTTAGGATGATAACCTAAAATGGTAAAAAATACAATTTGTGTAGATTTAAGTTCACTGTTTGATACTAAATTGAACTTTCCCAGTCCATCAGAAGTAGTACCAATTTGACCTTCTTTAACATAAATATTTACAAATTCAATGGGTTGATTTGTTTCTGCATCTAAAATAGTCCCTTCAATGTTCTGCCCAATAACTGTAAAAAAAGTAAAAAATAAGACTAATGATAATTTCATGTTGTTTTAAACTTAAATTTAATATGAGTGGGGGACTAAAAACTTATTTGTTATTTATTCTGCTAATTCATTTTCGTTTGTTGTTGAGTTTATAATGCAGTAATATTTAATTTTAATAACCAATAGGAATCTCAACCCTGTTCATATCCCAAGCAATATACATTAGAGCAACACCTTGTTCTGAGTCTTCAAATTGAATGGAAAATTCTTCTACGGGTTGATCGTTCTGTAAGACATGTGCATTAACTCTTAGTACATCATTTTTATCATCATAGCTATAATGTCCCCATTGATCAACATCGCTGTTAAATATAATGGTCCATATTTCTTCGGTAGGTATAGCATACATAGTATACGTTCCTTCCCTAAGTAATTTACCATCTATTTTAACGTCTTGATAAACCTTTATCTCAGTTGCCTCATTAGCACCAAGTCGCCATATTTCATTGTATTTGACCATAACACCAAAAACTTGGCGACCTTTCTTTTGGGGTCTACTATAATCTATTTTTAGAATAGGGCTGTCAGGTAAATTTCGCTCTGGAGCAAATTTTATATCATGGGCAAAATGATCAGGTAAATACGCCCTGTCTAACGGACTTTTATCTAAGCCCCTAAAACTTTGGGCAAAACTAACTGAAGTAACTAGGCTAAGGCAGGCGATAAGTAGCGTAATTTTTTTCATCATAATTATATGTATATAAAAATAGATTAGCATTTAAATTTAATGATAATTAAAATGAAAACTAGACTATTCGCTAGGTATCTACCTAAGAATCAATATTTCTTATAACATCAATCCCCCGGTCGCTTCAATACGTTGACCGTTGATCCAAGCTGCATCTTCTGTACACAAAAAGGCTACAACACCTCCTATGTCTTCAGGTTCACCAACGCGACCTAAAGCCGTATTACTACTAATTTTCTGACGTCTTTCCTCATTATCTTTATTTGCGCCACCTCCAAAGTCTGTACCAACGGCACCAGGAGCCACTACATTTGCCCTTATTTTTTTTGAACTCAACTCTTTTGCCAAAAACCTTGTAAATACATCAATACCACCTTTCATACTTGCATACGCAGAAGAACCCGGTATGGTAACACGTACCAACCCAGAGGATATATTTATAATACCGCCACCATCATTTAATTGGTCTACGGCATGTTGGGTTAAAAAATAAACGCCTTTTAAGTGAATGTTCATCATATCATCAAAATCGGCTTCGGTGGTTTCCAAAAAAGGCTTATAAATTCCCGTTCCGGCATTATTTATCAAATAATCAAATTTAGCTACGCGATAATTTTCATTCAAATACATACTAATTCTCTTAAAGAAACTTGAGAAATTGGAAGTGTCACTTGTATCTAACTGAAATGCTACTGCTTTTTGCCCCAGTTCTTCAATTTGTTTAACCACTTGTTCAGCAGCCTCTTTTTTGGAATGGTAGGTCAAAATAACATCCAATCCTTTTTCGGCGATCTTTAGTGCAATATTCTTACCAATTCCACGGCTACCACCCGTAACTAAGGCAATTTTTGAAGATGATTTCATGATGTTCAATGTCTATAATATGTGAAGTTTTTAGTGTAACTAAAATACAGATACCGTTTTTTCAATAGTACTTCAGCTACGTTATTTTTTTATTAAAGTTGATCTTTACTTAAGTTTTGGGGTCGCGTTTAAATAATTGAATCAGATCAAATACCAAAACACAGAAAACAACCCAGATAAAACCAGCAATGAATCCGCCCGCAATATCGGATGGAAAGTGCACCCCTAAATAAATTCGACTAATACCAATACTTAAAATTACCGTTAACAATACTATCACCAATAAGTATTTAAACACTTTTTGAATGTCGAATTTGATCACCAAAAAAATGAGAAAGCCATAGAAAGCCATTGCACTCATGGCATGTCCGCTAGGATAACTTAAGGTTTCTACAGAGACCAAATGTTCTATTCCCGGTCTAGCTCTATCAATAAATCGTTTTAGCATCATATTTGAAACTGTTGCCAATGCTAACACCAAAGTTGCCTGTACAATATATTTCCAACGTTTAAAGACCAAAAGGGAGACTAACAAAAAAATGGATAATACAATTAAATAGCCATAAGTATCGCCAACATTGGTCATAAATTTAAAGTAGTTGGTTAAGCCAGGTGTACGTCTAGAAACAATATAATCCGTTATTGCAGTATCATAATTGGCAAGCATTTCGGTCTTTAATGTCTCTGTTAATTCTACAAATAGATTTATGCCGCCAACGACTATAACAAGGGCAATAATTACAGTTATCACATAAGGTAACGTTGTATTGTACTGGTTGAGTTTATTTTCTAGAAATTCTCGTAGCGATTTTATAAATGTAAAAAGGGATTGTTTCATGAAACGATCTATTTAATTCGATGTAAACTTAGCCGATATGGGTCAATATCAGTGTTTCAAACAAATTGATAAATAACTCGTTTGAGTTAAACTCATTTTTTAAAGGGGTATGGGGTCATACAGATTTGGACGAGTATATCCTGAAACCTTATCTTTATGCGATAATAGAATTGTTAGAAATTATGAAATCACCCGATTGGAAAACTGCCATAGAATTTGATGATATTACTTATAAAAAATGTGACGGCGTAGCACGTATTGCTTTCAATAGGCCTAATGTGCGTAATGCCTTTAGACCACATACCACAAGTGAACTTATAAAAGCATTTTATGATGCACAGGAAGATACTTCTATAGGAGTGGTTCTACTTTCCGCGGAAGGTCCTTCAACTAAAGACGGAATATGGTCTTTTTGTAGCGGTGGCGACCAAAAGGCTAGGGGAGAGAAAGGATATGTTGGGCAAGATGGGCAGCACCGTTTGAATATTCTTGAAGTACAACGAATGATTCGTTTTATGCCCAAAGTGGTAATCTGTGTTGTACCGGGTTGGGCCGTAGGTGGCGGACATAGCCTTCACGTAGTTTGTGATATGACCTTGGCCAGTAAGGAACATGCTATTTTTAAACAAACCGATGCTGATGTTACCAGCTTTGATGGTGGATACGGTTCTGCATATTTGGCAAAAATGGTGGGACAGAAAAAGGCACGTGAAATTTTCTTTTTAGGTAGAAACTATTCCGCACAAGATGCGTTTGACATGGGTATGGTCAATGCCGTTATACCTCATGAGGAGTTAGAGGATACTGCTTTTCAATGGGCACAAGAAGTATTGGAGAAATCTCCAACTTCTATTAAAATGCTAAAGTTCTCCATGAATTTAACCGATGATGGTATGGTAGGCCAACAAGTATTTGCCGGTGAAGCAACAAGATTGGCTTATATGACCGAAGAAGCAAAAGAAGGTAGAAATGCATTTCTAGAAAAGCGTAAACCTGATTTTGGCAAGGATAATTGGCTACCGTAAGTTGATTGTCCGTTGATGGTTGTCCGTTGATGGTTGTCCGTTAATGGTTGTCCGTTAATGGTTGTCCGTTAATGGTTGTTTTAAAAAAGTTCATTTTTTCCAAAAGAAAAAATGAACTTTTTTAGGCTAACGGCTAAAAGTGGTTATTTAAACGCGAAGCGTTTAGCTTTCATAAAGCAGTACTTAATACTCAGTACTTTTTACTTAATACTTTTTTCTGAACACTTAAAACAAAAACCACCCTAAACTAAAAAGAGTCCAACCCTTTGAAGATCAGACTCTTTTACGAGAACACTATATGAAAATGAAAAAATTTATTTCGTTTTTAACAACACTGTAAAGATATATATGTTCTTCAGTTCGTAGAAACTATTGTTGTCATGTAAGAGCAATCTGTTGTGTGTTTCTTGAGAATTGTGGTGTTGCTTAAATTATTTAAAGCTAATGTGTATTATTGAATAGATCTTATGATTTCCTTTAACAATGTATTGAACTGTTCGTCAGATTGCTCTTCCAGTCCGGTACGCACTACAACTAAATCTTTAGAGGGTATTATGAATATGCGCTGACCTTGAAATCCGTTTACGGAATACAGGTCTTTTGATATATCTGGATATTTTCCATTTGCATTCAACCAAAAATGTGCGCCGTAGACTCCATCAGAATTTACGGTAGGGGTAGAAACATAATCCACCCAAGATTCCGAGAAAATACGTTCCCCGTTCCAATCCCCTTTATTTAAATATAGTAGCCCAAACTTAGCCCAATCTCTGGTAGTTGCCCACGCATAGGATGATAGTATGTAATTACCCATTAAATCTGTCTCTAACAACATTGAATTCATACCAATTTTATCGATCAATTCCTGATAAGGAAAATCTAGATATTCTTGGTGGGTTTCAAATTGTTCGCGCAATATCCCTGACAAAAGATTTGTGGTACCGGAAGAGTAGTTCCAAATTTCGGTCGGGGCCGCAATTACGTTTTTATTACGCTGTGCCAAAGTCATATCCGCATCTAAAAAAAGCATGCGGGTAACGTCTGATATTTTAAAATAATTTTCTTCCCAAGCCAAACCACTCTGCATGCGTAATAAATGATCTATAGTAATATTACTTTTCAAATTTTTCATACGAATCTCATTGCCAAATGGTTTATAATCCATCTTCATTTCCCCTTGATACTCTAAAATACCATAAAGTGTAGCTAATATACTTTTAGTCATAGACCACCCCAATATTTTGGTATCCTCTGTAAATCCTCTAATATAGCGTTCACCTATGATTTGGTTTTTATGAACCACCAATAGAGACCTTGTTCTCTGTTCAGGATCTTTAAAAGCATTTTCAAATGCGACCTCTAATTTATCATAATCAACATTCGCTAAAATGGTATCTTTTACACCGTTGTTACCAAAAGGAAACGGTAGTGTATCTTTTACGAAAAACCTGTTGGGGATGATATCAAAATTATGCTTCTCATATTCGTCATTGGTCAAGACGGCACCTAACCCCTCCTTGAAAACCGCTTTTCTTGGCATAAGTCCATAAACGCTTGCAGTAGCAGAATTATCCTCAGTGGAAACCTCACCATCAGATAACTTGATCAAAGGCATTTCGTGATCGTTTAATATTACATCCACGGGTTCTCTATCCGCAATAAATACACTGGATGCCATACTTTTTGATGCGTAACCGGAAATGAGGTTCAGCTTTGGGTAATTAAAATAAATAGCGGCAATAATGCCTACCAAGGCAATTCCTAAAAATAATTTTAACTTTCTCATTATTGTTTGATGGTTTTTATCTGATTGAAAATCAGAATTCTTAAATGGCAACTTACAATTTTTGCCAAGTTTTATCTGCAGATAACCTAAAACTTCCTAAATAGTCAAAATTGCATTCTTGGGGCAAAATCAATGATAGAAAGGTACTCTGGTCTTTAGCACGGTACAAGTGATACTCCTTACCTACAATGGGTTCAAAACTAAACTTAGCATTGTAGACCAAATTGTTATATTCAAAATCGGTCATTAATTTATCATAAGCTTTCTGCAAAGCTTCATACTGTGCTTTAAACTGGTTATTAGCACCTACAATATGGGTGTTTTTCCATGAAGTAACATCGGGTGGTGTAATTCTAGGGGCCGCTACACCACTTGCAAATGGCAGTAGTTTTCCATGATATTCTTGAGCATCTTCATCAAAGACGACATTATCCGGTTTTTTTTCTTTTTTCATATCAACAAATTTAAAGAAAAGCATTCATGTATATTGCAAGGTTTTAAGGGTATAGGTATCTTCCATATTCTATTGAAGTCACTATACGAAATCATTATAATTGATGAATTTAAAATTTTGTTTTTACTGTATTGTATTTATGGTCTTTATTTCATGCAATACAGAGAAACCTTCAAGGGAGGAAGCCCTTTTTACTGGTTACTGTGCTAGTTGTCATATTGCTCCAGATATACAATCTTTACCCAAAGATATCTGGAAAAATGAAGTGTTACCCGAAATGGGAGCCAGAATGGGCATATTTACCAAAGGAAAACACCCCTATTACAAGTTGCCTTTTCATGAACAAATTGCTGTAATCAAAACTGGCGTTTACCCTTCAAAACCTTTGATTCCGTTAGAAGACTGGAAACTACTAAAGGAATATATAATTGAATTGGCTCCAGATAGTCTTCTAAGTAATGTTCATAAAACGGAAAGTAAACCACTAGATACATTCACGGCTTTCCCTATAAGTTTAGATAGCGTAAAGGGCAGTATGATTACATATTTGGATATCGATAGTGAAAAAAACAGAATAATTACAGGTAGCCGTCAAGGTGAATTAAATACATATGATTTAAATACCAAGACCTTTAAGCTTTTAGGAGATTTCGACTCCGCAATAATCAATGCCAGAATTTTAAACGATAGTCTGTATGTCACTAGTATGGGGAAAATGGACCCCAATGAAATACCACGTGGCGCAGCTGTTTTAAGAAAAGGCAATGAAACAGCGGTATTACAGGATTCTCTCCATAGACCGGTACACACGCTATATTTAGATCTTGATAAAAATGGTAGTGAGGAAATTGTTATTAGCGAGTTTGGAGACATAAAGGGAAAATTAACCTTATTGAAGAAAAATGATTTCGGGTTTTACGAAGAACAAGTGCTATTAGCTTTGCCAGGTGCGTTAAGGGTAATACCTAAAGATATGAACCACGATGGCAAAGAGGATTTGGTAGTGTTGTTTGCGCAAGGTGATGAATCGGTCTATATATTATACCAACAAGAAAATTTAAAATTCGAAGCTGAAAAGGTACTGCGATTTAGTCCAGTCTATGGATCTAGCTGGATTGAGCTTATTGATTATAATAAAGACGGATTTGAGGATATCATCACCGTAAATGGGGACAACGCAGACAAATCTTTTGTAAACAAACCATACCACGGTATGCGAATTCACATAAATGATGGACAGAACAGCTTTAAAGAATCATATTTTCATCCATTAAACGGTGCTACAAGGGTTATTGCCAATGATTTTGATCAAGACGGGGACATTGATTTCGCTTTGTTGGCTACTTTCCCCGATTTTGATAATCACCCCGATTATAATTTCATATATCTGGAAAATAAGGAAAGTACTTCCTATATGTTTTCCCAAGAGCATTTAACAAACACCAAATTAGGAAGGTGGTTTTTAATGGATGCCGAAGATATTGATGATGATGGAGATGTTGACATCGTACTTAGTGCCCTTAGTTTTTCATTTACACCAGCCCCGGAATACTTAGAAGAAGCATGGAAAGAAAGTTATACGGATCTACTAATTTTAAAAAATAAGCTACATTAGTAACTATGTTGAAAAGAGGGGTCGTTTTATTTTTTGCCATTTTGGTGCTAAGTTGTCAAGAAGAAGTGGTAATAGATAAATACGATTGGGTGCCTATGGAAGTTACGGCAACAGCCTATAATTCAATACCCAACCAAACATCATACGAACACCCTGCAATTACGGCATGGGGCGACTCCATAAAACCAGGAAAAAAATGGATAGCCGTCTCTAGAGATCTTTTAAAAAAAGGGCTTTCTTATAATACTCTGGTAAAGATAGATACCTTTGAAGGCATTTATATTGTAAAAGATAAAATGCATTCTAGATGGCGTAACCGTATAGATATTTACATGGGTGAAAATATTGAAAAAGCCAAGGAGTGGGGAAGAAGAAAAATTACTATATCATACGCTGTTGAAAAGGACAGCAAGGAAAGCATCATTAAATGAAAAAGTATCTTTTTTACATCGTTTTAATAGGTTTATTTTCATGTTCTTCATCTAAAACTATTGTAGAACGACCAATTACTTTTAATGAGGAAAGGAAGGTGTTAACCTTGGAATACTTGCAAAACAGATACGGATTAGAGCAAGATTCCCCTGAGATCGACCCTAAAATGATCGTATTGCATTGGACGGTTATTCCAACATTTGAAAAGTCTTTTGCAGCTTTCGATCCCGTATCATTACCTAATTGGAGACCTGATATTAAAAATGTGAGCGGTTTAAATGTATCTTCCCAGTTTATGATAGATAGAGATGGCACCATATATCAATTACTGCCAGAAACAACCATGGCACGCCATGTAATTGGGTTAAACCATTGTGCCATTGGTATTGAGAACGTTGGTGGTACAGATGACTTGCCCTTGACCAAAGCACAGCTAAAGTCTAACATTTGGCTTGTTAGATACTTAGAAGATAAATATGACATTGACTATCTAATTGGTCATTATGAGTATACGCTCTTTGAAAACCATCCGCTATGGTTAGAACAAGATGAAGGATATAGAACTAAAAAGACCGATCCTGGTACAGCCTTCATGAACGATGTTAGAAAAGCGGTCAAAGATTTGAACTTTAAAAAATTACCAACTAATCATAATTAATATAATTATAGAATGAAACACCTATTATTAGCCGTATTGTTTTTATGCTCTTGTTCGGTCATTTGCCAAACCGACAACATTACCTCCCAATTGTATGATACCTATGAGAATTACAAAGAAGGTTCTATTGGGAAGAGACGGATTAAACGAGCAGATATTCAACCATTGATAGACAATTATACGGCAAACGATAAATTTAAGGTTCAAACCGTAGGAAAGTCGATCGGCGGAAAAAAGTTAAGTTTAATTAGTATTGGCTCTGGGGAAACCAATGTATTTCTTTGGTCTCAAATGCATGGTGACGAACCTACAGCGACACAGGCTATATTTGATATTCTGAATTTTTTTGACAGCGCAAATTTTAAAAAAGAACAAGAGGAGATCTTAGCTAATTTAACCATTCATTTTTTACCCATGCTGAACCCAGATGGGGCAGAACTTTTTCAAAGACGTAATCTTTTAGGTATAGATATCAATAGAGATGCCCTACGATTGCAATCGCCCGAATCTAAAACCTTAAAAAGGGTGAGGGACAGTTTAAATGCCGATTTTGGATTCAACCTACATGATCAAAGCACGTACTATAATGCGGAACGAACAGAAAAGCCTGCTACCATTTCTTATTTAGCACCGGCTTATAATTATGAGAAGGATATTAATGAAACGCGTGGCAATGCCATGAAAATTATTGTATTCATGAATGATATTCTTCAAAAGTATGCCCCGGGACAAGTAGGCAGATACAATGATGATTTTGAGCCACGTGCTTTTGGAGATAATATTCAAAAATGGGGGACTAGTACCATTTTAATTGAGTCTGGAGGTTACCCCAATGATATTGAAAAACAGGAAATTAGGAAGCTAAATTACACTTCAATTTTATCGGCCATATATACGATCGCAAAAAAATCTTACGAAACCATTGCTATTGAGAAATATGAGGAAATTCCCGAAAATGACAGAAAGTTGTTTGATCTTAAAATAACAGGAGCAAGTTATAACCTAATGGGTAATACCTACGTTTTGGACCTAGGTATCAATCAAATTGAAGTAGATTACCTGGATCACAATTCATTTTGGTATAGTAGCAGAATATTGGACCAAGGTGATCTTTCTACATATTATGGTTATGAAACCTTAGATGCTGCTGGGTATACCATAAAACAAGCAAAAGTATATCCAAGGACTTTAAATTCTTTTGAAGAGGTAAAGGCTTTGAATTTCAATGATATTTTAAAACAGGGGTTTGGTTATGTGCGTTTATCAACGTTTCCTGCAAAGCGCATTAATTCGCCATTTCCTGTGCACTTGATTGGTGCAAAATACAATGTTCCTGAATTGAACTTATCACCCGGAATAAATCCTACGTTCTTTTTGGAAAAAGATGGTGTTACGGAATATGCGGTCATTAACGGATTTTTGGTCAACTTAAAAAAGACCGATATCAATGTACCCAATAGTATGATTTTTAGATAAAGGTCATACCATTAATGGAATAAAAAAAGGGAAGCAAATGCTTCCCTTTTTTACATATATAGATTTTGTGCTTTACATAGCATCTTCTGCATCTAAAAGTGCAAAAAACTTATCTAAGTTTGGCAAAATAACAATCTTAGTTCTTCTGTTCATTGCCATGTGCTCTTTAGTATCGTTCTCTACCAATGGTAAGTAGCTACTTCTACCAGAAGCAATTAATTGAGAAGGATCTACGTCATATTCTTTCTGTAATTTACGTACAATTGAAGTAGCACGCTTTACACTTAAATCCCAGTTATCTGTAACCATAGGAGTGTTAATGGTTCTAGAATCTGTATGACCTTCTACCATAACTTCCATACTTGGCTCTGACTTAATAACATCCGCCAATTTTTTAAGAATATTGTCAGCTTTGTTACTTACTCTATAACTAGCTGTATTGAACAATAACTCATCAGAAATATTGATCATAACCACAGTTTTATCAATACTAACATCAATATCTTCTCCCTCTTCAGAGATAGACTGCTTTAATTTGTAAGAAACTGCCAAGTTCATTGAATCTTGTAATGTTTTAGCACCAGCTAATTTTGCAGGGTCAACATTTTTCAATGTATTTCTCATTTTAGCCTTTGTGTTGTTGCTCATTACAGCTACATCGTCCACACTTGTAAACTGGCTATCGTTCATTTCCTTTAAAGAGTTTATTTTATTATTGTACTCTTCAACACGAGCTTCAATACGTGTCATTTGAGCTTGCAACTCTTCTTTTTCTACTTGTGTTTTCTGTAGGGTACTTTGGGTTTGAGATAAGTTATCTTCTAATGCAACATATTTCTTTTTTGAAACACATGAAGTTAAAAGCGCTACAGATACTATAGTAACTAAGGATAATCTTTTCATTTTGTTCTTTTTAATTAATATTAGTTTAATCGTTTTTATATACGGCTTAAACAGAATTACGGATGTTTAAATTTTTAACTCAATCCGTTTTTCCCTGTAAAATACGTCTACAACAAAATGATTATCAATATGTTGTTCATTTCGGTTAAGAGCAAAAAAAAGAAGCATTTACATGCTTCTTTTTACTTTTCGTAGGTGTTATATCTATTCGCAACCTCCGGTAAATCCGTTTGCACTAAACTTGGTTTGTACCGCTCCTTGTCTAGATCCTGTATTGATCTGTATAGCTAAGTTATTTTCACCGCTACCATCTCTTTTAGGGCTACAATATTCGAATAAATAGAAACTATTGGCTCTTTCAGAAACCTTTTCGGAGATATCTCTAAATGTTGTTTCCAGCTCATCTTTGTTGGTAGCAAAAACACTAGCCGTTTTACCAACAGCTGTTAGAACTTCAGTGTCAATTTCAGCACCAAGCCCAATACTAAAGAAGGAAATATTCGCATTTGCCTCATTAACTTTTTTCAGGGCAGCACTTTCTGTATAACGTGATGCTTGATCGGTACCATCAGTAAATATCACAACTGATGCAGCTCCGATTTTACCATCAGCCGTAGAAACCTTTACTAAGTCCGATGCAATATCGGTCGATTTGATAACGGCTCCATATAAGTCTGTTGAAGGGTCATTACTGATATCATCTGTTATACCCTCAATGGCATCTTTTAATTCAGTTTTTGAAGGAGTAAGCTCATTTAATAAATGTAATTCATCCTCACCATCAAACCAGTAGATAGCCATTTTTACAGATTCTTGTGTAGTAGCAGGCATTACAGCGTCAACAAAACTAGTTGAAGCTAATTTTAGCTCTTCTAGACTACTGCTCAATACACTATTACTTAAATCAAGTACCAATAAGGTATTGTTCGAGAAAATTTGTGAATTTGGAGAAATACGTGCCGATGATTCTGAAGTTGAAATGGTATTAAAACAATCATCATTTCTACCTTGCTCATAAATAGTGAACTGGTCTGCCGTTAACCCAGGTAAAGGGTTTCCATTGGTATCGGATACTTTGAAAAATACTGAAACTTTACCTGGCAATGTGGTATATTGATCTTGTATGGATAATACGAGCTCACCTTCTTCCAAACCTAAACATTCATCAACTTCCGTTCCTTCTCCCAGTCCGTCTCCAGTGTTCAAAATCATGCTTACATCATCATCTGCGTTACCACAAGAAACAAGTAGGGTAACCATAAAAAACACACTAAAGGTTTTTAAAAAATTTTTCATATTCAATTATTACGGGTTCAACTAGCAGAACGCACAAAGTTTATTTAAATTATAGCGAATAATAAAATTAATGTTAAAGATTGTTAAAGCTTACCCACTTAAAGCCTTTAAATTCTACAAGACCTATATTTTGTTAGGCTTAAGCACATAACGCTTCATAATATAAATTATAATTTCACTACATTAGAAGATGTAAAATGCAATGGATGACCCACGAGTTCAAAAGGATATTTAAAGAGTATAGACAAGCCAAAGCTTCTGGTTTAAAATGTGTTTTGGTCACAGTAGTAGATTTAGACGGTTCTTCTTATCGTAGACCCGGTGTTCGTATGCTTATACGCGAAGACCATGTTATGATCGGTGCGGTAAGTGGTGGTTGTGTTGAGAAAGAAGTGTTGTTTCAGGCACAATCGGTATTTAAAAACAATTGCTCAAAACTAATGACGTATGATGGCAGGTATAGATTAGGCTGTGAAGGAATACTTTATTTGTTATTGGAACCATTTGAGCCAAACGAAACTTGTTTGCATGCATTTGACCAGGTAATTAAGGATAGAAAATCATTTCAATTAGTTACATCTTACGAAAGAACTTATGGGGAACTTAAAGGATTCGGTACTTTTATCAACATAAATGCTACTAATTATGCTTTTAACATGCTAACCGAAAGGCAAACAGAAGCGCTGCATTTTTCTCAGGTTATGGCTCCTTGCCAACGACTTTTGTTAATTGGTGGTGAACATGACGCCGTCCAGCTTTCCCAATTTGGTTTAGGCATGGGCTGGGAGGTAAGTGTTGCCGTTACCCCTAAAGAAGATAAAACCCTAGAGGATTTTCCAGGTATTGATTCCATATTAATCTATGAACCAGAAGATTTTCCAGTAGATATCATAGATAGTAATACTGCCGTATTACTAATGACCCATAGCTATGTAAAAGATTTGAAATACCTAATATCTTTAAAAAACTGTAATCCTGCGTATTTGGGAGTATTGGGTCCGGCAAGGCGAAGAGAAAATCTATTATCGGAATTATTGGAACATGACATGGATATAGATATCAGTTTTGTTGAACGTATTCATGGTCCTGCAGGGTTGAATATAGGTGCCGAAACACCACAGGAAATAGCAATATCGATTTTAGCGGAGATTTTAACGGTAATCAGAAAAACCGAACCTATGATGCTAAAAGATAAGTTGAAAGAAATTCATCATTAATATGGCTATGAAGATTGCTGCATTGATTATGGCCGCAGGTGCCTCAAGAAGAATGGAAGGCATTAAACAACTTATGCCCTGGAAAGACTCTAATTTTCTAGTTGAAACTATAAAAACTGTTCAAAAATCTGATGCCACAAGTGTTAACGTTGTTCTAGGTTCCAATGCGGATCTTATCGTATCTACCTGTCAATTAACTGAAATGAATATAAACGTATTCACCAATACCCATTGGGATAAGGGTTTAGGTAATAGTATAGCACACGGTGTTCAATCATTACTAAAGCAACATGAACCATATAATGGTATTTTAATTTGTTTGGCAGATCAGCCCTTACTTGAACACCAACATTTAAACAATTTAATTGACCAATTTGAAAAAAACACCTCTAAAATTATAGCTACGGATTATAATGCAAAAGCAGGTGTTCCTGTATTGTTCCCTACATTGCACTTTAAGGCATTGTCTCAACTAGATGGTGATTTTGGGGCAAAAGACTATTTGAATAAACATACCAACAACATCATCTCCGTAAATGCAGCAAGGCAAATAATAGATATTGATACCACTAGAGAATACGAACAGTTAATGGCAGAAGCCAAAAAAACACATATTTAGCAAATGACCCAACTTAAGAACATTATTTTAATTACTATTTTGGCCGTAGTTACATCACCTAGCTTTGCCCAAGAAATGGGCTTTGAAGAATACAATCCAACATCTACATTAGTTGTACCGGGAACAGAGATTACAAAAGCAAAATTCCCGTTCATTGATGTTCATAGCCATCAAAGAGATATGTCCGTAGAAGCCTTAAATGGTTTAATTACCCACATGGATGCCATGAACGAAGCCATTATGGTAAACTTAAGTGGTAGATCGGGCAAAAGCTTAAAAGAAAAAATCGATAATATCAATAAAAGTTATCCCAATAGATTTGTAGTATTTGCCAATGTTGATTTTGAAGGAGCAAAAGATATGGCATGGGGCGAACAAGCTGCAGCTCAATTAGAACAAGACATAAAGAATGGCGCTAAAGGACTAAAAATATTTAAAAGCTTAGGACTGAGAAATAAAGATGCCAATGGCAACCGATTGGCCATTGACGACCCTCGCTTAGATCCCATTTGGGCCAAATGTGCCCAAATGGGCGTTCCAGTATTAATACACGCGGCTGATCCCAAATCTTTTTGGGATGATATGGATGCAGATAATGAACGTTGGCTAGAGCTAAAAACCCATCCTAGAAGAAAACGTACGGCAACAGATCCCGCCCCGTTTGAACAGATTATTCAAGAACAGCACAATGTATTTAAAAAACACCCTAATACTAAATTTATTAATGCCCACATGGGTTGGCACGCAAATAACTTAGAAAAACTAGGTGAATTATTAGATGAAATGCCAAACATGAATGTTGGGATATCTGCTGTAATAGCCGAGTTAGGAAGACAGCCACAACATGCAAGAGCTTTTTTTATCAAATATCAAGACAGGGTATTATTTGGAAAAGACAGTTGGAAGCCCAAAGAATTTCCGACGTATTTTAGGGTGCTTGAAAGCAATGACGAGTATTTTCCCTACTACAAGAAATACCATGCTTTTTGGGCAATGTACGGATTAAACTTACCCGATGAAGTGTTAAGGAAATTGTACTACCAAAACGCTCTAAACCTTATTCCTGGTTTAGATACTTCTTTGTTCGAAGAGTAAAATCTATACCTTTTTGAGTTCAACGGTTTCTTTTACAACAGGAATATCATCTACATTTTGAAAAATGCCACATGAAACTTGTTTCTTGACCAAGCTTTGTGTGCTTTTTCTTTTTGTCAATGCTTCTATCTCAGGATTTAAAAACTGCATATCACGTATTTTTTAATAAAACGTACATATGTACCTCATGTTGTATGCGTTAGAATTAATTTACCCTATTTTAAAAAAGAATTTACCTGAAAGTGTGACAAATGGGAAAATCAACATACTAATGGGGAAATAAGTTTTAAGAGATGCAGAAAGAAGCGGTCTTCACAAATTTAATACGAGAACATCAAGGACTTTTGTATAAGGTGACTTCAATTTATACTGATAATAAGGAAGACCAAGAAGATCTTTTTCAAGAAGTGGTATTTCAACTTTGGAAATATTTTGATTCGTTTCGTAATGATGTTAAAATAACAACTTGGATGTATCGCGTGGCAATGAATACATCTATCACATTTATAAAAAAGAAAAAGAGACGACCAGATTCCGTTTCAGTTGCTGAAGTCTTTATTAACGAATCTGATACCCATAATGAAGTTTTTGAAGAACGATTACGGTTACTTTATCAGCATCTAAAACACCTGAATACATTAGAAAAGGGACTCATTTTTCTATTGCTAGAAGGCAAAAGTTATAATGAAATAGCACAAATTACGGGCTTGAGTGCAAGTAATGTGGGTACAAAAATATCTCGAGTAAAGAAAAAGTTAAAAACGAACATGACAAATAAATAAATCATGGAAATAGAAGAACTACAATCTGCTTGGACAAAAATGAGCGATAAATTAGATCAACAAAAAAAATTAACGAACAAAATCATATTAGACATGACAAAACAGAAATATCAGAACAAATTCACTACCATTACCAAATATGAATCTTTAGGCGCATTGGTATGTTTCGCAATCGCATTATTTGTAATCTTTAACTTTAACAAATTAGATACTTGGTATTTGCAGGCATGTGGGGCATTTACGCTCTTGTTTTTAATTGTATTGCCGGTTTCAGTGTTATCAACCCTTAAAAAAATCAAGAATATCGATATTCTAAATGGATCTTACACAGAGAATCTTAAAGTTTACGTGCATACAAAAAATAGATTGCTCAGGTTGCAACAGATCGGAATTGTGGTTGGTTTTATTGGCTTGTTTTTCATTGTGCCGGTAACCTCAAAAATAATTTCCAACAAGAACGTTTTTCTAAATAGTTTAAAAACGGAACAAATTATTACTTTGACTATAACATTAGTTGCTATGGCTTTTTTCTGTAATTGGGCATACAAAGGGTATAAAAAGATTACAAGGTCTGCACAAGAGCTTTTACAGGATTTGGAGTAAGCGAATTATTCGGTAAGCTTCTTTTGAATATAATTTAAAATCAGCATCCAATTCATTTTTAGTAGGAGAGAGGCGGTTGGTACGTTATCATCGGCAATGGCAGAAATAATGGCTTCATGCTGATTGTCAGATTTATTATAAAAAAAATCGTTATTGGTGAAAGCATGCTCATAGAAAAAAAGACGAGTTTTGAGGTCATTTAGTATTTTGAGCGCTAACTCGTTTTTGTATCCTTTGGTAAGTAATCTATGAAATTCCAAATCGGCTTGAATTCTATCAAGGGCATTGGTGGCATTTTCAAAAACTTCTTGTTGCGCTTTCAATTTAATTATATGCTCTTCATTAAACTCTGAGTTTTCAATAGCCATAACCTCTAAATTGGCTACCAATTCATAGAGATCTTCAGCTTCCTCTACATCTAGTTCAGCTATAATAAACCCTCTATTTGGCACAGCTTTAATTATCCTTGACTGCTGTAATTGTGTAAGCGCTTCACGTATTGGGGTAACACTCACTTTTAAATGTCTTGACAAGGCTGCTAAATTGATTGTTTTTCCGGTCTTAAGATTACCTGTAATCATTTCGGAAAGTAAATAATCTTGTACTTGGTCCCTTAAATTCATTCTAACAATCATGTTTCAAATATAATATATCGTATACGATTAAAACTAATGTTTAGTTTCATTATTGCCATTCATTACACTTACTAGCTGCTAATGTGTAACATAGCCATACTATACAGACTGTTTTTTCGTTTTATCCACACAACCCTACAAATAAACAAACATGAAAAATCTAACATCTTATTTAAAAAAAGGAATTCTACTTACGGGAGTATTGTGCATGGCATATAGCTGTAGTGATGACGACACTACCGCCCAGGAGGTAACACTATCCCAAACAGAACTTAAAGCAGTTCTAGAAACCGATGAAATTATTGGTGATATTGATCTTGCTTTATTTGAGCTATCTTCTAACGACAGCAGTACCGGCAAAACTTCAAATAATGATTGCTACAGTGCAGTATATTCAGACACGGGCTATGTTGCAACATTCAATAATTGTGTATTGAACGGAACTGATAATGTTAATGGTACTTTAAGCGTCACTTATGACCAACAAGGAGAAACGGGTTCTTTTACAGCTAGTTATGTTGACTTTTATGTAGGAGAAATTAAAATAAATGGAACCAGGTCCTTCACGTTCAGCACAAATTCAGATGATAGCGCTATAACTTTTGAGGTTACTAGCGATATGACTCTAGAAATGGAAGATGGTTCTATAATTGCTGACAGCGGAACCAAATCTACCACTATTGCATTCAATGATAGTAGTACGTATAGTATTGAAGGTAATTGGACCGTAGTTTTTGAAGGTAATACCTATAATGTAAACGTAAACAGTGCATTAACAAGTGAATTATCTTGTGCTTATGTTTCTAGCGGAGATATGGATGTTTCTAAAAACGGACTCTCAGTAAATGTACATTTTGGTGATGGCACTTGTGATGATATTGCAACACTTACATACCCTAATGGAGTAGAGGAAGAAATTACTTTAGAGGATTAAATAAAATAATGAAAATGAAAAGGGATAAGACTTTTAGGTCTTATCCTTTTTTTTTTTAGCTAACTCAAAAAATTCTTAATGTGTAAACTGTCTACTTGCTACCCATTGCACTCTTTTACTGGTTTTAAAGCTTGAAAAGAATGTGTTTCTCCTTGTTTCCGTTGGTGTATTTCTGATAAAAGTTCTCATGATGTTCGTTTTTAGATCTGGTGAATAGTCAGATTGATTAATGATCGATTGTTTTTTGATGTGATGTGTGATGAATATTAATGAGTAAACTGTCTACTTGCTACCCATTGCACTCTTTTACTGGCTTTAAAGCTTGAAAAGAAAGTGTTTCTTCTTGTTTCCGTTGGTGTATTTCTGATAAAAGTTCTCATGATGTTCGTTTTTAGATCTGGTGATTAGTCAGATTGATTAATGATCGATTGTTTTTTGAAGTGATGTGTGATGAATATTAATGAGTAAACTGTCTACTTGCTACCCATTGCACTCTTTTACTGGTTTTAAAGCTTGAAAAGAATGTGTTTCTCCTTGTTTCCGTTGGTGTATTTCTGATAAAAGTTCTCATGATGTTCGTTTTTAGATCTGGTGATTAGTCAGATTGATTAATGATCGATTGTTTTTTTGATTTGATGTGTGATAAATGTTAATGTGTAAACTGTCTACTTGCTACCCATTGTACGCGCTTACTATTTCTAAAAGCGGTGAAAAAAACATTTCGTCTAGATTCTGTTGGTGTATTTTTAATAAAAGTTCTCATGATATATTGTTTTTAATTAATGAATAATAATTCTGTTATACTTACAAGACGACCATAAATATATTTTGTTACAGTACTATGCATAAAAAGGTACTATTTTTAACAAATTAAACTTTTGAAAATAATATAAAAACCTGATATACAATATTTTATATTATTTCCTAAAAATTAAATTTTAACAAAATATTGAATAAAATAAAATAACGGTTTATTAGAATTAAGAATTATAAGGTTCTAAAATGGAAAAAGACTAGGCGTAATGTATCTTAATATTGAAATTAATCTTAAGTCTTTCAAAACTTTGATAGTTTGAGAGCTACGAATGCTAAATAATTGAAATACAAATCATATCTTTGTAGAACTTTAGAGGGATGCAACTAATATCTGCAATGACCTTACAACAAATGACATCGTAGTTAACCCATAAGCTTTCCTTCGGTTATCAACGTCACTACGTATTTCAACCCCTTTACAGTAAAATCTATTATTATCATTAAAATTACGAATGGCAAAATCGCAACAAACATTTAATAAAACTGAAAAAGAAAAAAAACGCTTAAAGAAGCGTGAAGAGAAGAAGAAAAAAATGCTAGCCCGTAAAGCGGCAGCAAAAGAAAATGGTACTTCGGGTATTCCTCTTGCTTATGTAGATTTCAATGGAAATTTGGTAGACACTCCGCCAGATCCAGCAATGAAGGTTGAAATAGAAGCAGAAGACATTGTATTAGGTATACCAAAGAAAGAAGAAGGTGATGTTGAAGAATTTGATCCAGTAAGAAACGGTAAAGTTTCTTTCTTTGATACCACTAAAGGATTTGGTTTCATTATCGATGCTGAAAACAACGAGAAATATTTTGTTCACGTTAGCGGATTGATTGATGAAATCATGGAAAACGACAAGGTTTCTTACGAGTTAGAAAAAGGCATGAAAGGCATGAACGCCGTTCGTGTTAAAAAAATCTAACATTCTCAATAACATTCAATGGCAAAAATGCAGCGTAATACCTTATTGGTGATTCTGTCATTTTTTGCCATTTATTTTATTTGGGGCTCTACCTATTTATGGAATAAAATTGCCGTAACTGAACTACCCGCATTTATGCTTGCAGGAATTAGATTTGTTACTGCCGGTAGTTTAATTTTTATCATCTCAAAATTTTTGGGTTTACCCTTAAAAATTTCCAAACAAGAATTCAAAAATACTTTCATAGCAGGTTTTCTATTTCTAACCTTTGGAAATGGGGTAGTAGTATGGGCATTAAAGTTCGTAGATAGCGGGTTTGCAGCGTTAGAAGTTTCTGCCCAACCCTTGGTGGTATTATTAATGATGCGGATATTACAGGGCAAAAAAATACAACCAATGTCTATCATTGGTGTTATTTTGGGCATTATAGGTATATTTTTATTGGTAGGTCAAAAAGAGATCATAGCTCAAGAAGGTGCTGTACTAGGAATGATACTAATTTTTATCTGTATGCTAAGCTGGTCTTACGGTAGTTTGTTTGTTGGTAAGGCCGTACTACCTAAAAATTTCTTTGTAAATACCGGGTATCAAATGCTAACTAGTGGTCTTTCGTTAATGATTATAAGTACATTCCTGGGTGAAAAATGGTCTTCACCACTTACCTGGAGTACTCCGGTAATCTGGTCCATGCTACTTTTAATAATCTTTGGTAGTATTATTACATTTACTGCATTTAATTACTTGTTAAGAATTGTTTCCCCAGACAAGGTGGCTACATCAACTTATGTTAACCCCATTGTTGCAATGATACTTGGTTGGTATTTCTTGAACGAGAATATCACCTTGCAATCAGCCATAGCCTCTGTAGTTTTATTAACGGGAGTATACTTTATAAACACCAAAAAAAGTTTGACCATTCTATCTCGCTTTTCAGGTAAGCGAATTCCTAAGAAGATAATAGAGTAGGGGTAATCTTTAAAACTTGGGACGGATTCATTTGACCTAAAGAGATATCACCTATTCTTATACGTACCAAACGTACCGTAGGGAAACCTACCGCAGCAGTCATTTTTCGTATTTGTCTGTATTTACCTTCCTTGATTACCATACTGATCCATGATGTTGGTCTATGTCTACCAATGCGCAAAGCAGCACTTGCTTCTGGTAATATTGGTTCTTCTTTTAAGTAATCCACATCACACGGTAAAGTTTCATACTTTTTACCGAACAACCCTATGACCACACCTTTAGATAATTTATCTATAGCGTCAGTTGTTACTAAACCATCCAATTGCACCAAATACTGTTTTTCTATTCCTGATCTATTGATGTCGTCACTCCATTTTCCATCTGTGGTCATCAGTAACAAACCTTCAGACTTCTCATCAAGCCTACCCACAGGCATTGTTCCTTCAGGAAAATCAGAAAGTTCACTTAAAAAGCGTTTTTTTCGAAGTTGACGGTCTTCTCCTGAAGTTAATTGACTTAACATGCCAAAAGGTTTATAAACCTTAAAATGGAAATGTTCCATTAAATTTCTGCCTTACAATTAATATTAGTTACAAATGGTCGCAAAAGATACCCTTTTTAACCCATGAATTAGTAATAAACTAGCGAGATTGTTACCTTTGCACACTCCAGAGAAGATTTTATGCAAGAGACAGTTTTTGAACTACAGGACAGAAAGACAGATAAAGAACTTTACAGCTACCAACAAGGAGCAATTCAACAAATATTTGACAAGTTCGATTCAGAACGAGATGATTACCACCTTCTATACCAATTACCAACGGGTGGTGGTAAAACCGTAATTTTCTCAGAAATTGTTCGCCAGTACCTTAAGAACCATAACAAGAAGGTTTTGGTTATGACACACCGTATAGAGTTATGTAACCAAACTTCTACCATGCTTACAAGTTTTGGTGTTGTAAACAAGGTTGTGAACAGTAAGGCAAACCTTGATGACCAAGAGCGTTATAGCTGTTATGTTGCCATGGTTGAAACACTGAACAATAGGTTGAACGATGATCAGTTGGATATTTCTGATGTTGGTTTGGTCATTATTGATGAGGCTCACTATAATTCTTTTACCAAACTTTTTAAGTTCTTTGAAAATTCGTTCGTACTTGGAGTAACGGCAACTCCGTTAAGTTCTAACAAGGATTTGCCAATGAACAAGAACTATGATGAACTTATACCTGGTGAAACCATAGAAAATCTTATTGCCAATGACTTTTTGGCAAGAGCAGAGGTATTTCATTATGACATGGGATTAACTTCATTGGAAATTGGTTCTAACGGTGATTATACCGTTAAGTCATCTGCAGATCTTTATACAAGCCCGGCAATGTTGAGCAAGCTTTTAGAAGCTTACACCAAACATTCAAAAGGTAAAAAGACTTTAATTTTCAATAACGGTATTGAAACCTCTATACAAGTTTACCATACCTTTCAAGCTGCAGGTTTAAATATTATGCACCTTGATAATACCGCAACAAAAAAGCAGCGAAAACAAATTTTAAAATGGTTTAAAGAAACACCGGATGCCATATTAACTTCGGTTAGTATTTTAACCACTGGTTTTGATGAACCTACAATTGATACTATTATATTGAACAGGGCTACAAAATCTCTTACGCTTTACTATCAAATGATCGGTAGGGGATCTAGGGTCTTGAACAATAAATCCAAATTCACCGTAATCGACTTAGGTAACAACCTATATCGTTTTGGACCTTGGGGCGCAGATTTAGATTGGGGTGCAATTTTTAAATCGCCCAATTTCTACATGGATCGCATACGTGATGACGAAGATATTGAGAGCGATTTTAAACTTGAACTTTCAGATGAAGTCAAAGCTGAGTTCAAAAACTCCAAAGAGACCTATTTCGATATTAAGGAAACTTATGAAACTGCAACATTTGCAGGGGAATCTTCTAAAGTAGTTCTTGAACGATCTATAGCTCAACACGCATACATTTGTATTGAAAACAGTGAAGATGTCTATGATGCCATAGCATTGGCAAAGCTATTAAAAGAAGATATTGATAATAGAATTCACGTTTACGGAAAATGTATTAGCAAAAGCACCTATAACTTTTTAAGTTGGCTAAAAGATGATTATCAAAAGAAACTAAATGCTTATTTACGTGAGAATTTTGATTCTGTTTTTGAAGATATACATGGTCACCCGCCAGAAGATTAAAATAATAACTTATAAAAAAGGGCTATTCGTAAGAATAGCCCTTTTTCATTGCAAAACTTAACCTTATTCTACGATAAGACTATATTGTGGCGTTGGATTTAATGGGCAGAAATATACGTATTCACCTTTTTCTAATTTAGTTTCTTTAGAATGACCAACCGTGTTGTTCTTAACCGCAGCAGTTACGTATGCAGTTTGAATGTGGTTCTCTGGTTTTGAAGCATCTTTTCCTTTTTTTACTAAAACCAAACCTACATCTTTACCCACATTATTGTTGGCAACGTCAAAAATATAAGTGCCTTCGCTAACAGTGATAGATTTTTGGGTGAACTCCCCTGTTGTTTGCTCTAAGGCAATTTTCTTAACTGGCTGTTTCATCATTTTGTCTTGTGCATTTGCGTTAAATGAAAATGCCAATACGATAACTAAAATTGATAATACTCTTTTCATGTTTTTAAAATTTAGTGTGGGTTTCCCCGCTTTAATGATTAATAATTATTATTTATAATTGTTTATAAAGATGGTGCTACAGGAAAATCAACCGGAACCTGTGTAGTACTGTGTATGTAGTTGGAAATTGTTTTATCACCAACCAATGATATTGTATCTATTAAATTGGCTTTTGTATAACCTGCCGCAAAATATTCGTTCAATACGTCCTCGTCAGTGCGGCCTCTATTTTCAGTAATATTCTTCGCTAATTTTGCAAGTGCATTTAATTTAGTGTCAAAAGAGGCTTTTCCTGCTCTAAGCTCTAAAATTTGTTCATCTGTAAAACCGTTCATTTTACCAATGGCTGTATGTGCCGATAAACAGTAAATACAATTGTTAACTTGGCTTACCGCTAAATTGACAACTTCTTTCTCCTTAGCTGATAATGAAGTTTTGGCATTTGCAAAATTCAAGTAGTTTTCTAATGCGGTATCACTATTGGCATATGTGGCATATAAATTAGGAACAAAGCCCAATGCTTTTTCCAAATTATCGAAAATACCTTGATTTTTCTCGCTTACTTCTTCTCTTGTTGGTACATTAAATGTGCTCATATTATTATTTTTTTAAATTGAATTTATTATGTTATTAATCTTGTACAAAGGTAAATTGGTGAAGTAGTTATGGTCATGCTTGAAATTCCCATTGACATGTCAATTTTTCCCTCAAAGCAATGAATTGAATACTCGGCCCAGTTTTGAGGAATTATCAGAATCACAATAATAGTCCGATAAATGATTGTGCTTATAATGCTCTTTCACATTGATTGCATTAGACGCATCTATCCTTTTAGATGTAAATATTTCTATTAAATTAAAAATTGATTTGTGTTTTAAGTTCATGTCTTTACTGTTTTAATTCTACAGTACAAAGAACATCTTTAAGTGAAACTTAAAACGGGCTATTTCACCCTAGTAGTTGTCAATTTTTCCCTAAACGGCTTTTGCCAGTTGTTTCTTAAATTGAGAAGGAGAGAGGCTTGTCAATTTTTTAAATAGCCTACTTAGATGAGATGCATCTTCAAAACCAATTTCATAAGCAATTTCCTTTGCTGTTTTATCGGTATAAATAAGTAGTCTTTTAGCCTCAAGAACTATACGTTCATGTATTATTTGTAAAGGAGTAGTATTGAATTTTGCAAAAGTATTTGAAAGGGTCTTAGGGGATTTAAATAACTTATCCGCGTAAAAAGAGACTGAATGCTGCTCTTTAAAATGGGCTTCTACCAACAAATTAAATGACCTTAGCAAATCTAGCTTTACATCATTGGCAGCACTTCCAAATCCTTCTTTTGCCTTAAGTAGCCTTGTGCTCATTATCATAAAACGAGCCATAAGCATGCGTAGCATTTCGGCTTGTATCGTATCTTCCGTATTTAATTCATCCACAAAAACCTCATGAAGGGTATTAAACTTTCGTTGTTCATTTTCTCCTAAATCTATTAATGGAAAATGTGCATTGCTAAAAAATAACAACCCAGCACAACTTACTTCTTGGTCATGGTCTTTAATGCAATAAAACTCTCTATTGAACTGATAAACAATTAAATCTTTACCCTCAACAAAATGAATAAATTGAATTGGTGTCAAGGCAAGCAGACTATGTTCTGAAATGATATATGGTATGCCATCTACCTCAATAGTGGCTTTATTACTTGTAGTTCTAATAAAAATATAGAGTCCGGCTTGTTTTGGTTTTACGTAATTCTCCAACAAAACTTCGTTACCAATTTTTAGTAATCCGCCAGTACTAAAATCCTTAAACACTTCTTGCATGAAGTCTTGGTCTTAAAAAAGGTTGATACATTACACTGGTAATGCATCAACCTTTTCAAAAATATAGAAATAGCACTTCTTTAAAACCTCACAGAAACCTTTCCTCTTAGGTAAAACGGAGTACCAGGAGTAAAATGAATTTCCTCTACAGATGCAGTTTCATTGAACAATCTGCTTTCTGTAGCAAATTGGGTCTCGTTCCACTCAGTATCAAATAAGTTTTCTACGATTACACCAACCGTCCAGTTTTTAATACTGTAGTTCAGGTTTAAGTCTGTTACAAAATAGCCTTCTGCAACAATACTATTGTCTTCGTTCGCAGCCCTATCGCCCAAATATCTATAATTCAAATTCCCAGAAAAATTGCCTAAATCGGTAATTGATAGTCCGCCTACTGCCGTGAAATCGGGTGCTAGGGGAATATAGTCTTCACCACTCGTTTCTTCTGTACTTCTTGCATAGGTGTAGTTGACGTCACTATATAGATACAACCAATTCAATACTTGATAACGACCACCAAGCTCAAGTCCTAACCTACGAGTCTTGCCGCTTGGCTCAACAATACCAGCGTCACCTACATAAACAAATTCCTGATCTAATAAAAGCCCCCATAAGGTAGCGTTCAGCACAAGTTTATCCGTAGGTTTAATAATAGTACCTAAATCTGCACCGTAAGCGGTTGGCAATATATCCCTACCTTCATTTGCAGTGACTACTCGAGTATCATTAGAATGAAATCCAAGACCCGTTTTCAAAAAAACTTGCCAATTTCTATTTACGGTATACAATGTATTTAGTTTTGGACTCACTTTTGCCTTACTTTCACTTTTATTATCATAAAGCTCGCTTAGTTTGTTTTCATAATCGAAGTTGAAATAATCTAAGCGTACAGAAGGATTAAAAGTCCAATTACCTGTTTTATATTCCCCGTCAACAAATCCGTAAAAATTGGTTTCATCTACATCGCCAAAAGCAAACTGCTCAAGGGTGGTTTTTCTGTTTAATGTATGTGACAGCGTTACATCATCTACATTGTCATACCTAAACCCACCACCTGCAGAATACTTAAAAGTATCATCTTTACCCACAGCAATGTTAATCTGTTCAAAAATAGTTTCGGCACCCATAATGGTTCTATCTTCAAACTGACGAATTTGATCTCCGTTGACCGGATCATCCAAAAAGAATGTAAAATTCGAAAACAACTCAAAATCATATTTACTTACAAAAGCCCTTGTTTTCAAAAATTGGTCTTCACCCAAGAATTTAACATGGTTCAACATTAAGTTGGTTCTACTGGTTTGCCCACCTTCAGTATCATCAATTGCACCAAATCTACCTATTAGTTTTTGATCTACCGCTCTTTCAGGTATTTGACCAGAAGCATCCCATTTACTTTGAAAATGCGAAGCGGTCAAAGTCAATTCTTCATTTCCTATATCTTTATAATTATAGCGTCCTAAAATATTAATTCTATTAAAGTTTTGAGGAGAATCAAAAGGTCCGTCCGTAAGATAGACTTCAGAAGCTAAATAAGCATTGCTTTTACTACTTTCCAAAACTTTAAAAAGTCCAACAAATCTATTGGTATTGAACTGTCCGGATTCATAAGAAACCATACTTTGATCTATACTTTTCTTAAGGCTTAAATCAACATATCCGGCAGTATTAAAATTTCCTTTATCCGCATAATACAAACCTTTTCCAAAATTTATATTATTAATGGTTTCAGGAATAACAAAGTGTAGATCGGCATAACCTTGCCCATGCGCATGCGAAACCATGTTTACCGGCATACCATCAACACTAATGGCTACATCCGTTCCATGATCTATGTCAAATCCTCTTAAAAATATTTGCTCGGCCTTACCACCACCTGCATGCTGTCCTATTAATAATCCAGGAACTTTACGTAAAATCTCTTGTGAAGATTTAACCGGATCGTTCTGTACATCAATGTTCACTATTCTGCTCATAGCATCAACTTTTGATACTACTACCACCTGATCCAAATTTATGCTAGACTCCTCTAAAGCAATTTGCACTCCTTCATTAACATGTTGGGGCTGTATGACCAATACATAAGTTTTATATCCTAGGTTAGAAAAGTAAACCGAATCGTTCACTGTTGTTGAAAGAAGTGAGAAAGATCCTGATAAATTGGTATGGCTATGTTGCCCGGTCGTCTGATTAAAAATACCAACATTTTCTAATGCAAGACCTTCTTTATCCGTTACTTTTCCCTTTAGGTTTTGTGCTGTCGCACTGGATGTTACACCAAATATCATAATTAGGCTCAACAGTTTTAAAGCCCTTTTACTGCTAGAATTCATAAAGTTGTTTTTAGAAAGATTGTTTTCAACGATACTTACGACAAAAAACAAGGAAGGTTTTAATTATTTATAGAAAGGCAAAAATAATGGTTATATAAAGTTCTGCAACCTAATTACGCTTTATGACATTTTTTTCACGATAAGAGTTAACTTATTCTATGAATAAAACAAAACTTTGAGGAGGATTTAAACACTATTAGAAATTAGTTTTATGAAAAAACAAGCATTGTTAATACCGTACAATAAGAATATAGCATTAGATAATAGAATTGTTATGGCCCCTATGACCAGAAGCAGGGCCACAAATGAAGAAAATAAACCAACAGAAGATTTACATGTGCCGTATTATAAACAAAGGGCATCTGCCGGATTGATCATTACAGAAGGCTCACAAGTTTCTAAACAGGCGGTTGGCTATGTGAATACGCCTGGCATCTACTCTCAAGAGCAGGTAGAGGCGTGGAGCAAAGTCACTAAAGAAGTTCATGATAATGGAGGAAAGATTTTTATTCAGTTATGGCATGTTGGGCGTATGTCTCACCCAGATTTTCATGATGGCGATTTACCTTTAGCACCTTCTGCAATTAACCCCAATGCAAAAAGCTACACCCCTAATGGTTTTAAAGATACCGTAACCCCTAAAGCAATGAGCATTGATGAAATAAAACAAACGGTCAGTGACTTTAAAAATGCCGCAAAAAATGCAATAGATGCAGGTTTTGATGGTGTAGAAATACATTCATCTAACGGATACTTGTTTCATCAATTTTTTAACGGTACATCTAATCATAGAACAGACGAATATGGAGGAAACATTGAAAATAGAACTCGGTTCTTTTTTGAAGTTTTGGATGCCATAAAAGAAGTGGTGCCCCAACAAAAAATAGGAGCAAGATTTAATCCTTCTTTAGATGGCTTGTTTGGTATTACAATGGACGAGGAAACCATACCAACTTTTGAATACATCATAAAAAGGTTAAATGATTATGATCTAGCCTACATTCATTTGTCCGAGCCCTTTACAGATGTTTCTAACATACCCTATGCAGTACAGCATATTGCCGCGCATTTTAGACCATTGTATACCGGTACATTAATGATAAACTCTAATTTTGACAGAGAATCTGGCAATAAAATAATTGAGGACGGCAATGCCGATTTGGTTGCCTTTGGCAAACTATTTATATCTAACCCAGATTTGGTAGAGCGATTCAAGAATAATTATGAACTATCCGAATGGAATGAAGATACATTTTACACACCGGGTAAAGAAGGATATCTTGATTACCCAACATACAAGGAAAGTAACATCACTGTTTAGAAAACAAATTAGCCCCATAACAAAAAAAGCAGCCTAAACGGCTGCTTTTCTTTTTTAAACTATATGGTCCGTATTTTGTTCTAAATCTTCATTTTCCGCACCTCCCTGGCTGTACAATTGGTTCTCTTCATCTTTTAAAGAATTTTCAGATTTGCTTTGCGGCAGTTTCCTCCCTGGCACATCTAAATCCTTACCAGCAAAATCGACTTTTCGGTCTCTATCCGTGAGCTGACTATCATCGCCATTATCCGTTCTTGTGTTTTTAGTTTTTTCTCCCAGAGCCTGTAAATCATCCGTGGTAACATCAGAATTATAGGTTGACTTTTTATCTTCAGTTTTCATATATAACATTTTAATAATTGAAATGGTAAGCTACTACTTACATCCACTATTTATTAACACAAATGCCTTTTATCCTTGCTTTATTATTTAACAGGTATTTTAATATAGACTGTGGGTATTGCATCAATATTTTTGGTTAACGAATTAATACAAATAGGGCATTTTAATCACCTTGCAAGAAAACAAATTGAAATGGAAAATGTATTAGTTGCCGGTGCTAACGGTACTACTGGAAAGAAAATAGTTACACTTTTAAAAAACTCTCAATATTTTGAACCTATTGCAATGGTCAGGAAAAAAGAACAGCAGGAGCAATTTGAGAAAGAGAATATTAAAACGGTTTTGGGTGATTTGGAAAAAGATGTATCACACACCGTAAAAGATATGGACAAAGTCATTTTTGCTGCAGGTTCAGGAGGAAAAAAAGTAGTTGAAGTTGACCAGGAAGGTGCTAAAAATTTAATTGACGCCTCAAAAAACGCGAACATTAAGAAATTTGTAATGCTAAGTTCTATGGGAGCAGATAATCCTGAACAAGCCGAAAATCTAAAGGATTATTTAAAAGCGAAACACAATGCTGATGAATATCTAAAATCTGCCAATATAATGCATACCATAGTAAGACCAGGTTCATTAACCAATGATGCTGGTACAGGTAAAATTGAATTGCAAGATAAATTGAACAAAAAAGGATCGGTAACAAGAGATGATGTTGCGCAAACTCTAGTAAGATCATTACATGACGATGCGGCCATTAACAGAACTTTTGAAATTATAGAGGGCGATACGCTAATTTCTAAAGCAATGGATGCCAATTCATAAAAAAAATAAGTAGGTGGTTGTAAAAAGTCAATCTTAATTCTTTTTAAGGTTGGCTTTTTTATTGGCACTGCCAAAGGATATAATACCCTTAAGCTTGCCTCGAATTTAAAAGTTTGATTCCTTTAAGTACCTCATGGGCTTGCCCTGAGGAGTTTTACTCTTAATAACCTTTATACAACCATGCAAACATTATATAACTTGAAGAGGTTACGTATCTTCGTATAAAAACCAAATATTCTGAACATGAAAAAAACGTTTTTAAAAAGTATAGCAGTACTAGCTATATTGCTTTCCATACAGTCTTGTAAAGAAAATAAAAAAGAAAACACCACCACTACCAATAATGATGTGGAACTTGACAGTACAGATCTAGCCTTGTTAGAACTTAATTTGCCAGAAGGGTTTCAAATTGAAGTTTATGCCAGGGGAGTAGATGGTGCAAGATCAATGGCTATGGGTGATAATGGCACTTTGTTTGTTGGTACTAGAACAGAAAATACCGTCTACGCCATACAAGATACCAACGGTGATTTTAAAGCTGACAATATTATGGTTTTAGATACCATGGAAGTACCAAATGGAATAGCCATGAGAAATGGAGACTTATATGTAGCACAGGTAGGTAGTTTGTGGAAATATCCCAATATAGAAAATCAACTAGGAAATACGCTTGAAAAAGAGTTGATCTATGATGACTACCCAACGGAATTTCATCACGGATGGAAGTATATTGCTTTTGGTCCAGATGACAAATTATATGTGCCAGTTGGTGCTCCTTGTAATATTTGTAATCGTACCGAAGAAGATGAGCGTTTTGCGACAATAACCAGAATGGACCCTGATGGAAGCAATCGTGAAATTTATGCCAGAGGAGTAAGGAATTCAGTTGGTTTTACTTGGCACCCCGATACAAAACAAATGTGGTTTACAGATAACGGACGTGATATGCTAGGTGATGATATACCGCCATGCGAATTAAATACCGTTACCGAAGCCGGGCAACATTTTGGATACCCTTTTTGCCACGGGGGCATTGTTAAAGATCCTGAATTCGGAGATTTACACCCTTGTTCAGATTTTGTTGATCCCGCCTTACAACTAGATGCACATGTGGCTCCATTAGGAATCAAGTTTTACACTGGCAATATGTTTCCAGCTGACTACAAAGGAAAAGCATTTATTGCAGAACATGGTTCTTGGAACAGAAGCAAAAAAGTTGGATATAGAATCATGATGGTCGATATTGAAGATGGCGAAGCAGTAAACAGTGAGCCGTTTATAGATGGTTGGTTAGATGAAGCTGAACAAAAAGCAACAGGCAGACCGGTAGACTTATTACTATTAAAAGATGGTTCAATGTTGATTTCAGATGATTATGGAGATGCTATTTATCGTGTTTCATATAATGAGACCGCATTGGCCAACAACTAAATACTATATAGGTTTTTATATAAAAAGCAGTCGTTTTCGGCTGCTTTTTAATTTTACACATACCTTATTTCGCTACCTATGTATTATATTTATATTATAGGTCCATACCAATAAAACATCATACCATGAATAGTTTAAGTTCGCGTAGAACATTTTTAAAGCAAACAGGGGTTCTATCCGTTAGCTCCATACTTCCGTTATCCGTTCTTCCGGTACATTACAAGTATAAAATGGGACTACAATTATTCACTATTAGAGATGCCATGGCCAAAGATCCTTTAGGAAGCATAAAATATGCTAGGTCCTTAGGTTATGAAGATGGAGAAATTTATGGGTACAACGGTGATAATGACACGTATTATGGCATAAATTCAAAAGAGTTTAAAAAACAGCTAGATAGTTTGGATTTTACTATTTCTAGTGGCCATTATGATTTTTCCAGTCGCTTTAATGAGCCTATTGATGTTTTAAAAAAATATGTGGACCAGTGCATTATTGGTTCTAAAAATTTAAACAGCAAATACATTACCTGGCCTTGGCTTGCCCCGGAATATAGAACTATCGAGAATTTTAAAGTACTGACAGATAAGTTAAACATCATAGGAGAACAAGTATCCAATGCAGGTTTACAATTTGCCTATCATAACCACGATTTTGAATTTACGGACCATAATGGTGAACAGGGCTATGATATTATCCTATCCGGTACAGACCCAAATTTGGTAAAATTACAAATGGATATGTATTGGGTAGAACATTCATCAAATAAAAGTATTCATGAATTGATCAAAGAAAATCAAGGTAGATATGTCATGTGGCATATTAAGGATATGGACAAAGTAACGCGCGACTATTCTGAAATGGGTAACGGTTCTATTGATTACAAGAATATATTATCATCCATAGAACAGAAAGATTTACAATACTATTATATTGAGCAAGGTGGTAATTTTGCAAAAAATTCAATGCAAAGTATTACAGACAGTGCCATATATTTTAAAAAACATCTGCAACGCTACCTTTAATCAATGGCATATCCAAACAAGGTTTATTTAAACGGAAATATTGTAGATGCAGAGGAAGCAAAAATATCTGTATTCGACCGCGGATTTATTTTTGGTGACGGATTGTACGAAGTTATGGTACAGATCAATGGCTCTTTCTTCTACGAGAAAGAACATTTAGAACGGCTACAATACGGTTTACAAGCAATCAACATAGATTTTAATGCAGCCTTTCTTAAGAAAGAAATACCCAAATTATTACATGCTGCTCAGCTGACAGCTATTGACTGTATGTTGTATATACAGATTACTAGGGGAGTAGCTCCAAGGCAACACTCTTTTCCGCAACAATGTCAACCTACTGTAATGATGTATGCCATACCAAAAGTATTACCTGTTATCAATGAAATTAATGCCAAGGTAATAACCAGAAAAGATTTTAGATGGTCTCGCTGTGATATTAAAATGACCTCACTTTTAGGCAACGTTATGCTTAATGAAGAAGCTATGCAGCATGAATGCTACGAAACTATTTTACATAGAAACGGAGTTTATACAGAAGCTTCGCATAGCAATGTATTCTTTGTTAAAGAAGGCGCGGTTTATACACATAAGGCAAATGAACATATTCTTAACGGAATTACAAGGATAGTGGTCATTGAACTTTGTAATTCGCTAGGCATACCTTTAAAAGAAGAAGCTATTTCAGTTGAAGAAATTGAACATATTGATGAAGCCTTCTTAACAGGAACCAGTACCCAAATAGTCTCAATTCAACAGATTGATGATAAATTACTATACTCAGAAAATGAAAAAGGCCCCATTACAAAAAAACTGCAAGAGGCCTTTTTAAAACTTAAGTAGTTAATTATTTTACTTGAAAATAATCGAAGAACTGATCGGTATCCTTTATTTCCATTAGACCAAGTATATAACATACCTCGCTTAAATCCGAAAAATCAAGACCACCTTCATCTACGCTTTCATTTAAATATCTACCATCTTTTCCATTATACTGATTGCCAAGTCGTATTGCCGCATTCCAAATGTCAGTCAACTTTTCATCATTGATTTTAGTCTCCCAAACTACCTTACCATCAGATTTTAAACCAGGTGTACCATTGCCAACAGCATTGCCATCAGCAATTTTGTGATAATCCGTAACCGTTTGTGTGTATTTAAGCTTTGTAGGTTCTGTTACAGATTCGTTCCAATCACTATGCTGTACCACATGAATATGTTCTTTTATTTTAATTGACGGATTTTGATTTGATATTTGCTTTACCCAATCTGCCGTGAAATCTGACTGACCTGCTTCGGCTACCCAAACATCGCCACCATTTTTAATAGTCTTTACCACTAATTTTGCAACTCTGGCTACAGATGCTTCCCATTCTTTATCAGCATCTGTCCAATCATTTTTAAATGCCATTTTCATTAATTCGTTTGGCGGAACGTAAAGTCCTTCTTGAATACCATAAGAACCAGCAACAGCATAGTAATTTAAATGCTTATAATCCGGGTGATTTAAAAGAGTAGCCAATCCCGCAGCTGTATGTAAATCATCAATATCCGTCTTGCAATCTAACTGTACCAATAATAAATCTTTAGAGATATCATAATTTGGTTTTTGGGCTGTCAAACAAAAGCTAAATAGTAAAATGCAAGTAATACCTGATATGGCTTTCTTAAAGTCAAATGTGTTTTTCATGTTGTTGAATGCTATTAGTTGATTTTTTTTGTTGTTTCTACTAATGTATCAATATTTATAATAGCATAATTGATGATTTTCTCATAAATCATGAAATAAACAACATCAGACATAATCAATAAAGATGCTCAATTTAGTTTTACAGAGAGTAAATGATTCATTTTGAGCACAAAACTCATAAAGTATTCACAAAAAAAGAATATAAGTGATCAATAACCGCTCATTGTCAACTATTGGCGTCATCTTTGTTCACTAATAAGTATTATAAATTAAATTACATTACAATGAGTAAAGGAACAGTAAAATTTTTCAACGACACAAAAGGTTTCGGTTTTATCACTGAAGAAGGAGTTGAGAAAGATCACTTTGTACACATTTCTGGGTTGATCGACGAAATTCGCGAAGGCGATGAAGTTGAATTTGAACTTAAAGAAGGTAACAAAGGTTTAAACGCAGTGAACGTTAAAGTTATCTAAGACATATATACATTCAAGTTTAAGAAAAAGCCCTCTACTATTAGAGGGCTTTTTTTATTATCGCTCATTTTTGAGTCTATCAAAATCTTTCTCTAATTGAAATAACTTTTCTTCTATGTTAAAATTGGTCTCTGGCAGTCTATGATAGAAAACGTATCGTACACGCCACATTTCCTTAATCTCCTTTAATTGGAGTACTACGTCATCCACATTTTTATGATCCGCCCGTAACACAAAACTATCATTGGTAATAAACAATCTCCTTAAAATGATTTCCTTTTCCGTTACCGTAAAAACCAAGGTGCCATTATTAAGTTTTGAATATACCGTTGGCGGCACACATTCCCCAATAGCAATATCCTTAGGGAACATTCCTAGTTCATTTCTGCTCATTTCTAAATTTTGAACGGTGTATGCCCTAAATTTTTTATCTGGATTTATAGGTAATGATAAAAAAGGGAGGTCTTGTATGTAAGAATCCTTGCTGAAATACTTTATATAATCGGTCTGATTCACAGCTGTAATACAAGGTACTTTAATAAAGAATTCTTGCTCACCAAGGTCTTGCTCAACAGTTAAATTACCTTTGAACTTTAATAAATTATTTACCGTTAATTCGGTTGTTAGCAAGTCATCTATAGGAATGCTAAAATAATTAGCAATTTTTATCAATGTTTCTAGTTTTGGCTCACTTCTCCCTTCTTCATAAGCACCCAAAGTACCTCGTTTTAAGTCGAATAGCTCTGCAAATGCTTGCTGACTAAGACTTTTTAAACTTCTGATTTTCCTAATATTTTTACCGAAATACGACATTTTTTTGCTAATTATATTTGCAAATGATAAATATTTATTTATATTTGTCTAACAAAATTAGCAATAAATATTTGAATTGCTATTATTTTGAGCTATTAATTTTTGTTTAACCAATTTTAAAAACTCAATATCATGTTCGTCGTAGTTATTTACATTTTAGCGCTCCTATTATCAATTTAGGATTACGCACCAATATTATTTTGTATTATTGAATTTAAGAATCCACTTACAAAAACCAACACAAATGAAAAACCACTTTAATATAACCAGAGATTACCTGCTTGAATTGAATTTTAATATTGTAAAGGAGAATAGGGCAGACGGAATTATGGTTGTTGAGAAAGAAGATTCTGGAATAAAAAATTTGATTTTGGGAGTATCGCCTCCAATTTTGATTATGGAACAGTTTATATTCTCCGTTCACAATCAATCTGAAAAAATCTTTAAAAGCTTACTTCAGAAGAATAGAGATATCATTCACGGCGCTTTTGTTTTAGATGAAACTGCAAACCGCGTCATATTCAGGGACACCTTACAAATTGAGAATATGGATTTGAACGAGTTTGAGGCCAGTCTTAATTCATTAAGCTTACTTATGAGTGAATACTCGGACAAAATCATTGAATTTTCTAAATATTAAAACAATAAAATCATGAATATATTTAAAAGACTATTTAAAATAGGAGAGGCTGAAACCAATTCGGCTATTGACAAAATGGAAGATCCCATTAAGATGACGGAGCAAGGCATTAGGGACATGAAATTAGACTTAGAAAAAAGTTTAGAGGCTCTTGCACAAGTAAAAGCACTTGCTATACGTTCTAAGAACGATCAAGACGTTTATAAGAACAAAGCCAAGGAATATCAAGATAAAGCTATTATCATTCTAAAGAAGGCCAACAGCAAAGAATTGGACGCTGCCGAAGCGGACAGACTGGCAAAAGAAGCTCTAATGCAGAAAGAGAACAATGAGAAACAATTAGAAGCTACCAAGGTAGAAACTGAAAAGTTTGAGGCTAATGTAAGTCAAATGCAAGGCAACGTTGAAGCGCTAAAGGCGAATATAAATAATTGGGAAAACGAACTTAAAACGTTAAAAGCGCGTGTTAAAGTGAGTAATGCTACCAAAAATTTAAATAAGCAAATGGCAGAGCTAGACAGTAGTGGTACGGTTTCTATGCTTGAGCGTATGAAAGAAAAAATAGCGCAAGAAGAGGCCTTGGCCGAAGCGTATGGTGATATTGCCAATGCTAGTAAATCTATTGATGAAGAACTAGATAAAGCTGCAGATACCACTGAAGCCGCTGCAGATGACGAACTTCAAAAATTAAAAGAACAATTAGGGTTCACAAAAACCAAAAAATAAGAATTTGAATCAACTAACCGACATATTATTTTCTGAAGTAAACATTACGCTGACCGTACTGTTGATACTTCTAATTGTCTACTGGATCATTACCATGATCGGTGGTCTTGATTATGACCTTGATGTAGATATAGAGGTAGATGCAGATATAGATTTTGATGCCGGTATTGAAGGCGGAAATCTAGATTTTGAGGACATTTCAAATGCAGAGGTCAATAAAGACGATGTAATAGGTAAGAAGCGCAAACCCTTAAAAAAGTGGCAAATTTTTCTCATTTATTTCAACTTTGTTGGTTTACCGTTCATGTTCACCTTTACCTTCTGGATTTTCGTTTGGTGGTTTGCTACTACCATACTTACAACACTTACAGGTACTTATGAAAACTACATTGGTTTTATCATAATGATTGCGGTTCTTATTCCTGCTTTGTTTATCAATAAAATTCTTACCACACCGTTTAAAGGATTTTTTAAGCAATTGAATAAGGATGGTGACGCCCCTGTAGATTTTTTGGGGAGACAAGCAATTATGTTATCCAGTATTAGTGAAGATAAACTGGGTAATGCAGAAGTAAAAGCAGATGGCAACAGTCATTCTATTTACGTAAAATCGTTAGACCGTAAACCTTTGCCCTATGGCAGTTCTGTACTTATTATTAAAAGATCTGCGGATCACACACACTTTTTAGTTCAATCTTATAATCAATAAATCTTAAATCATTTATGGAATCCATCTTTTCAATTATTGGTATAGGTCTAGGAGTTCTTCTTTTCCTTATCATCGTTTATTTTGCAATTATTGCCATGTTCTACAAAAAGGTTCATCAAGGTCAAGCCTTGGTAAGAACTGGTTTTGGTGGTACAAAGGTAGCCACCGATAAAGGTCTTTATGTGGTTCCTTTTTTTCACCGTGTAGAAGTAATGGATATCTCGGTAAAGAAAATTCAAATAGAAAGACTGGCTACAGAAGGTCTTATCTGTAAGGATAATATGCGTGCAGATATTAAAGTGGCGTTCTTTGTTAGGGTAAACAACGAGGTTGACCTTATTAAAAAGGTAGCACAGACTATAGGTGTACAAAGAGCTTCTAGACAAGAGACGCTTGAAGAACTTTTTGAAGCCAAATTCTCGGAAGCTTTAAAGACCGTGGGTAAAAAATTCGATTTTATTCAACTGTATGAAGCCCGTAGGGAGTTTAGAGATGAAATTGTAGATATTATTGGTATTGATCTAAACGGCTATACTTTAGAGGATTGTGCCATTGATTACTTGGAACAAACTGCTGTTGCCCATTTAAAGGCCGATAATATTTTAGATGCTGAAGGTATCAAAAAAATTACCGATCTAACCGCTGCACAAAACATTAAAGCGAATCTTATTAAGCGCGATGAGGAGAAAATTATCCGTAAACAAGATGTTGAAGCTCGTGAGGCTATTCTTGAGCTGGACAAGCAATTAGCGGAAAAAGAGGAGCAACAAAAAAGAGAAATCTCTAACATAAAGTCTCGCGAAGAAGCAGAAACTTTAAAAGTAGCCGAAGAAGAGCGTTTAAAGTCTGAAACCGCACGTATTGCAACACAAGAAAAGGTAAAGGTTGCCGAAGAGAATATGGAGCGACAAATTATTGTAGCGTTGAAAAATAAACAACGTACAGATGCTGTTGAAACCGAAAGAGTTGAAAAAGACCGTTTATTAGAGGCTACGGAAAGAGAGCGAGTTGTTACCCTGGCTCAAATAGAGAAAGAGAAAGTAGTAGAAGTTGAGAAAAAGAATATTCAAGATGTTATTCGTGATCGTGTTACCCTAGAAAAAGGAGTAGTGGAAGAGCAGGAGAACATGAAAGACATTGAAGCTTTCAAGACTGCAGATCGTGAAAAACAAGTTAAGATCACCATTGCTGAAGCTAATGCACAAGAAGATTTGATCAAAACGATCAAAGCGGCCGAGGCTCAAAAAGAAGCAGCTAAGCAAAAAGCGGAGGAAATCAATATTGAAGCCCTAGCACATAAAGAAGCTAGTGAGAAAGAAGCAGAAGCACGTAAGATTTTGGCTGAAGCACAAGCTAAAGAGGAAGCTACCGTTGGTATGTCTGAAGCACAAGTAATGCATGCCAAAGCAGATGCCTATGAGCGTGAAGGTGTTGTTCAGGCGCTTATCATTGAGAAAAAAGCAAAAGCAGAGGCTGCAGGTATTGAAGCTAAAGCGGAAGCAAAACGCAAAGATGGTTTAGCGGAAGCAGATGTAATTAAAGAGAAAGCGTTAGCAGATGCTGCTGGTATAGAAGAAAAAGCGAATGCCATGAAGAAATTAGATGGTGTTGGTAAAGAGCATGAAGAGTTCAAGCTGCGTTTAGACAAAGAACTACAAATTGACCTGGCTCAAATTAATATCCAGAAAGATATTGCCGATGCTCAAGCACAAGTTATTGGAGATGCATTGAAAGCTGCCAAAATTGATATTGTTGGTGGTGAAACAATGTTCTTTGACCAGATTATCGGGCAAATTACTAAAGGTAAAGGTTATGACAGGCTCGTAGCTAATAGTACCAATATACAAGATGTAAAAGATGCTATTTTAGGTAGTGATGACGTAAAGGGCAACCTATTGGAAAAGGTGAAAGAATTCGCTGATAAATATGGCATTTCTTCAGATGATCTTAAGAATTTAACCATTGCAAATTTATTGATGGACCTAAAATCCAAATCCAGCGATAATGATGAACAAACCTTGTTCAGCAATTTATTCAACCTTGCCAAAGGTTTAGGAATGAGTGATAAGAAATTGCGTTAACACCAAAGCTTATTACTTCAACTAAATTAATAATGTAATTTAAAAGCCTAAGAATTTTTATGGCAGAGCATACCCAAACAGACACTACGGAAGAGCATGTATTGGACGGTGGCACATATGATGTTATCAAAAATAGATTACAGAAGCAAAAAGAGCTGTTACAGAACAAGTTAGTTGACCTTAACAATGACAGAAAAACAGTTTTTGGTTCCTTAGAGACCAAGCTTATTGCTAATGACCGCATCAATACGGAGAACAACTGTATTGCACGGGATATTGTTTCTTTTGGCAATACGTGTCTGTTTGGTTATAATGTTCATTTTGGACTAAGGACGGACATCAACATTAAAGATGTTTTTAGTTGTTATCACTTTGAGGATAATAGCTTTAAGGCAATAGACCTTGGTCTTTTAGAGGATGATACTTTTAAAACAGATTTCACCAATCTGTATAAGTATTACAGAAATACTATTTTCTCCAATTTTGCCATCATTGGTAATTATCTACATATGGTCTTTCGTTTAAGCGATAGCCCTACAGATATAAAAACCTTTAAATGGTTATTGGTCAACAACACCTTAAAATATGTTGACAACAGAAGTGAACATGAATATAAATTTCCTGTTCAGCAAGAATTTAAGTGGCAAGAGGCAAGTAGAGACATGCACCGCTATGGTGTGCACTCACATGTTTCCATTAAAGATCGTGTATTTGTTGAAACCATTGGTGGTGACCTAACCATAAAAATTGAAGATAATACCGAAGAAGGCAAAGGTATTTTTGATGAACCTGTTGAGTATGTAGACCAGACTTTAGATGATGGTCAGTATCGTTTTGGAGATTTAGGAAACTTGTTGGTTCTAGAAATAAAACCATTTCAAGAGTCGCCTCGTTATTTTGTTTTTAACGATAAAATGAAAGAAGTACAGAAAATTGAATCTGTAAAAGATGCCTGTATTCTTCTTCCCGATGATCAAGGAATCATTTTCCCAACCGGGTATTATTTACAAACCGGAGAATATCACATTTTTGACAATGCAATACCAAATGTAAAATTTCAACAACGCATTGTATCACCTAACGGTGAGGATTTTCTATACGTGTTTTATGCAGCTAATGAAGGACTTTATAATCTTATGTCCTTCAACATCATTAGTCAAGTTATTAAAACACCAATAATTTGTAACGGATTTACCATTTTAGAAAATGGTGAACTATGCTATTTTAAGACAGAGCAGGAGCAAACAAAGCATCACGTGGTACAAATATGGCAAACTCCTTATTTGAAAGGTGATTATATGCCATCGCAACATGAAGATACTTTGTTGTACAAAATTGGCAATAAGGACATTGTGCGGGCAATGGCTGAAGTAAACAGCTTAATTACCTTGTTGAACAAAAATGACAACTATGCGGGTCTTTACAGTGATATCGCCAAGTTTTCAAAAGATATAATAGATGCATATTACTGGTTGCCAGAACCGGAAACGCATCAGCTTAATGTTCCTATAGAGGAAATCAATAAAGCGTCCAATGCCGCTATAGATGAATTTGAGAAGGTTGTACAGCTTCGTAAAAATGCTCAAAATCAATCTAAGGAAATTCAAAAAAACTCATCGGAACTATTCAATAAAATTAAAAGCACATCTTTTAAAAGTATTGATGAATTCGTAGCACTTTTAACACGTTTACGATCCACTAGGGGTGAGGTCATTTCGCTAAAAGAGGTTAGATATATTGACCTGGAATTTCTTAAATCATTAGAAGAGGAAATTGAAGCTCAAACTAAAAAAATATCTGAGCGCTGCGTACAGTTTTTATTGAATCCGAATGCCTTACAACCTTACCATAAAGCTTTAGAAGAAAAAAAGAGTTTCATAGATACCGTTGAAAAGGTAATAGAAGCCAAGAAAAAGGAAGAGGAAATCAATGAAATCAGTACCGATCTTGAAATGTTGATTGATATTGTTTCAAATTTAGAGATAGAGGATACTGCACATTCCACTAAAATAATAGATGATATATCGTTGATTTTTTCCACGATAAATGAGTTAAAGGCGGCTTTAAAGAACAAAAGAAATTCTTTGGGCATATCTGAAGCAAAGGCAGAATTTGCCGCTCAATTAAAGTTGATTGATCAAAGTATCATCAATTATATTGACATGGCAACCACTCCTGAGAAGTGCGATGAATATCAAACCAAAACATCTATTCAACTCGAGGAGCTTGAGGGCAAATTCACGGATTTTGAGGAATTTATTGAAATCATCATTGAAAAAAGAGAAGAGGTGTACGCCGCTTTTGATGCCCGAAAAAATTCCTTAATTGAAAAACGAAATAAGAAGTCAAGCGCATTGACCAATGCTTCTAAACGTATTTTAAAAGGAGTACAAAAGAAGGCACAAAGTTTTAATACCGCGGTTGAAATCAATGGGTATTTTGCATCGGACCTAATGATCAATAAGCTTCGCGACATCATTACCCAACTGCAAGAGTTAGATGATAGTGGCAAAGCTGAAGAGATAGAGACCCAACTTAAAACTGCCCGAGAAGATGCACTTAGAAAGTTAAAGGATAAACTTGACCTTTATGAAGATGGCGACAGTGTCATTAGGTTAGGAAAGCACAAATTTGGTGTTAACAAGCAACAATTGGATTTAACCATTGTTTTTCATGACAATGAACTAAATTATCATTTAACGGGGACCGATTTCTACAAACAATTGGATAATGAGGAGTTTGTAAATAACAGGCATTTATGGAACCAAGAGTACGTATCTGAAACTGATGAAATCTATAGAGGTGCCTACTTAGCCTATAAATTATTTTCCAATTTTAGCGAAGATGAATTACTATCGCTAAATGATGAAGAATTATTGAAGGTTGTTCAAGAACAGAGTCGAAATGACTATTCTGAAGGTTATGTAAAAGGTGTTCATGATGTAGATGCATCAAGATTATTAAAGTTATTGGTTCACAAACATCATGAATTAGGTTTGCTTACTTACCGACCAGAAATAAGAGGATATGCTCAATTTTTCTGGAATAGTTTAAATGAAGAGGTGAAAAATGAGTTGGATAAAAGTCTAAAAACAGCAGGTGAGGTTCTACAGTACTTTCCAACATCTAACGAATATGCTTCTGTCGTTGAAAAAATACAGGGTCTGGTAGCTCAATTTGGAGAAAATACCGCCCTATATGACTCATTGCTGAGTGAAGATATTGCTTCCTATATATTTGAAGAACTTAAATCTGATTCTGAGTTTGTTTACAGCAGTGTGGCAATACAATTGAAAGAAGACTTTATAAAATTCCTAAAATCACAACAGGCAGATTTAAAATTTAAAAAGAGCATTGAAGATACGGTTAGTTTAGAGGACAAAGTTCGTTTAGCTAAACAATGGGTGGCCGCATTTTTAAAAACCAAAGTAAAAGAAAGCCAAGGAATAGACCTTAAAAGATATACGCATGAAATTGTTGGGGCTTTATTGTTCAGAGATGAATCTGCCTCAAAAATTAAATCCGTTTCACCTAACGAAACCATTAAAGAATTAAGAGGCTCTCATACCACCATAAACAATGGTACGTATATCTTTAATTACCATGATTTTATTTCTAGAATGAGATTGTTCGTAACTAGTGAGGTTCCTGCATTTCAAAAATTTAAAAAGACCAAACTAGATATAACGGAGCAACTTAAAAATGATTTAAAACTAGAAGAGTTTAAACCTAGGGTGCTTACTTCTTTTGTGCGTAATAAGTTGATCGACCAAGTGTATTTCCCCATTTTCGGTAATAACCTAGCAAAACAACTAGGTACGGTTGGAGCCAATAAACGTACCGATAGAATGGGAATGTTGCTTTTAATATCTCCACCTGGTTACGGAAAAACCACGTTAATGGAATATATAGCCAACAGATTGGGCTTAATATTCGTAAAAATTAACGGTCCGGCAATTGGTCATGAAGTCACCAATGTAGACCCCGCATCCGCAAATAATAGTGCGGCAAGGGAAGAACTAAAAAAGCTGAACTTGGCTTTTGAAATGGGAAACAATGTTATGTTATATTTAGATGACATTCAACACTGTAACCCAGAATTTCTTCAGAAATTTATTTCTTTATCAGATGGTACCCGTAAAATAGAAGGGGTTTATGACAATGAACCTAAAACCTATGATTTAAGGGGCAAAAAGTTCTGTGTGATTATGGCGGGTAACCCTTATACGGAAAGTGGAGAGAAATTTAAGATTCCAGATATGTTGGCTAACCGTGCAGATATCTATAACCTTGGTGATATTATTGGAGAAACTGAACATCTGTTCAGATTGAGCTTAATTGAAAACTCGCTCACTGCAAACCCCATTTTACAACAATTGGCAAGCAAGGAGTTTGAAGATGTCTATACCTTGGTCAACCAAATAGAATCTAAAACGGAAGAAGGTCAGTTATTAGGAAACCATTCCAGTCAAGAGGTTGAGGAATATAAAAAAGTATTGGAAAAGGTTCTTAAGGTTAGAGATGTGCTCTTAAAAGTAAATGCCACCTATATTAAAAGCGCGGCTATGCAAGATGAATACCGAACCGAGCCTGCTTTTAAATTACAAGGTTCGTATAGGGATATGAACAAACTTGTGGCCCAAATTGTTCCAATAATGAACGATAAAGAGTTAAACACCTTATTACGATCTCATTATGAAAACGAAGCACAGACACTTACCGGGTCGGCAGAAGCTAATTTGTTAAAGTACAACGAATTAATCGGACAACTTTCTACAGATGAAAATGAAAGATGGTCTGCCATAAAAGAGCAGTTTGTAAAGAATAATAAGATCAAAGGTTTTGGCAATGCCAATGAAATGGCACAGGTTTTATCGCAAATGATGGAGTTTTCAGAAAATCTTGCCGGTATTAAATCGGTGTTGCAAAACGGACTTAAAAAAGATTAGTTGAATTAAAACACTTCTATTTTTCGTTATTTCAAGATCTTATAGGTGTTCACATAAAAATAAGACGTAGTTTCGCAGCCGCAAAAAAGCTATGTTATGAAACGTATCAACGAATACAAAAAACTTTTTGGGGTAGAGAAGGAAATTGAACTTAAAGCCTTAAAAACCAAGTACAGAAACTTGGTTAAAGAATGGCATCCAGATAAATTTCAAGAGGGTGATGAAAAGAGGGAAGAGGCAGAAGTGCAAAGTCGTAGAATTATTGACGGCTACCATTTTCTAGTAAGTATTGCTCCAGAAACCAAAGAAGCCAATAAAGAAGCTTACGAAGAAAGTATTACTTCTGGCATTGCAGATTTTCAACATAACGGTCTTGTTTTAGAAGTTACTTTTGTTGATGGTGCTACTTACGAATATTTTGGAGTTACAAAACCTATCTTCCAAAAGATGATCAATGCCAACAAATTAAACAGATTTGCCAAAAGAAGTATTTTTCCAAATTACTTATACAGAAAATCTAAACGAGATCTTCAAGAAGCATAATATCATATTTTTAAAGGGTTATAACGCATGAAAAATCAAAAGGATATTTTATCAAAATTGAATATCAATGCGCTAAACCCTATGCAAGAATTGGCGTTAGAAACCATTTCTTCGTCAGACAACACCATATTACTTTCACCCACGGGTACTGGTAAAACCTTGGCGTTTCTATTACCGGTCCTAGACCTTTTGGATCCAAACAATCCTGAAGTGCAAGTGCTCATTTTAGTGCCCTCTCGTGAGCTGGCCATACAAATAGAGCAAGTGCTGCGTGGTATGGGTACCGGTTTTAAGGTAAATGCCATTTATGGCGGTAGGGCAATGTCCAAGGACAAGATTGAACTAAAACATACACCTGCCATTTTAATTGGCACACCTGGTAGAATTTTAGATCATTTTATGGCAGATCGTTTCACCAAAGACCATATTAAAACGCTTGTACTTGATGAGTTTGATAAATCGCTCGAAGTTGGTTTTGAAGAGCAAATGACAGAAATTTTGCTAGAATTGCCAAACCTTAAAAAGCGCATTCTTACCTCTGCGACCGAGGGCGTTAAAATCCCAAAATTTGTGGGTATGGAAAACCCAAGAAGAATTAATTTTCTAAAAAAAGAAATTCCATCACAGTTAACCATTTGTACTGTTGCTTCCAAAGAAAAAGACAAACTAAACACTTTGGTTCAGTTACTTGAATTTATTGGAGAAGAACCTGGCATTATTTTCTGTAATTACAAGGACAGTATTGAAAGTGTAAGCGTTTTTTTAAGCGAACAAGGTATTTTGCACGAATGCTTTTCTGGTGGTATGGAACAACGTGATCGCGAACGTGCGCTTATTAAATTCAGAAATGGCAGTAGCAGAATTCTAGTGGCAACTGATCTTGCCGCTAGGGGCATTGACATTACCGAACTAAAATTCATTGTTCATTACGAATTACCGCATCGTATAGAAGAGTTTACCCACCGTAATGGTAGAACTGCGCGTGTAAATGAATTGGGAACAGCCTATGTTTTAAAATGGGATAAGGAAAAATTACCCGAGTTTATTGAAGCATCGACCCCAATTAAAATCAATCCCTCAAAAAAATTAGGTGATCCGTTTTGGGAAACCTTATTTATTTCTGGCGGAAGAAAAGATAAAATATCCAAAGGTGATATTGCGGGACTTTTCTTTAAGCAAGGCGACTTAAATAGAGACCAATTGGGAGATATAGAACTTAAGCAAGATTGCGCTTTTGTTGCCGTACCTAAAAGTCTATCAAAAGAACTTGCGAATAAATTGAACAACACCCGATTAAAAAAGAAGAAAGTACGCATTACCGTACTTTGAGCATTGTTAGTATTTTTGCCCTTATTAAGGTAGTATCATGAAGGAAGAACAGCAGTATAAAGAAACAGAAATCGACTTAAAAGAGATTGAAAGTTGTATTGATATTTTAAATCGTTTGGTTAACGACACCAACCAGATTTTTGAAATTCCTGAAGATAGACGTATTGCCTTAATTAAAGCTGCCGGTCAATTATCTCGCCCTAGCAAACAAGAATTTGCTAAACGGGTAAAGGACGCCAAACGAAATGAAAAAAGAAAGCAGGCTGTTCGTGACAAACATGCCCGTAAAGAAACCGGAATTCGTAGTGCGCGTGAAGCCCATGTCTTTGTTGCGCCAAAATTACTACCTGCAGCCGAATTGGCCAGTAAAGATTTGCCGGAGCTTACTACCCCTCGAAACTGTTATGTGTGTAAGGCCGAGTTTACAAAGCTTCACCATTTTTATGATACCATGTGTACAGATTGTGGCGATTTCAACTATGCCAAAAGATTTCAGACTGCAAATGTTAAAGGTCAGGTAGCGGTGATTACCGGTTCACGTTTAAAAATTGGTTATCATATTACTTTAATGTTACTTCGTGGGGGCGCAACGGTCATTGCTACCACGCGTTTTCCTGTAGATTCTGCATTACGTTTTTCCAAAGAGGAAGATTTTATGGAGTGGGGGCACCGACTTAAAATTCATGGTCTAGACTTGCGCCATATACCCAGTGTAGAGATCTTCTGTAATTTTGTGGAACAGCAATATGACAAACTGGATATCTTGATCAATAATGCTGCGCAAACAGTGCGTAGACCAGCAGGATTCTACCATCACTTAATGGAGAACGAAGAGCGTGAATTCTCGTCGTTACCAAAATTTGCCCAAATGGTTTTAAGCGACCATGAAAGCTGTTTGGAAGAGCTTAAAACATTCAGCTCAAAAGCATCACCAAATCAAAACATGCCGGTTACATGGCACGGACCAGAACCCGGTATTGGTTTAAGAGCCTCTGCTCAACTATCACAAATACCGTATAGTTTTGACAATGCATTGGTTGCCCAAGAGGTTTTTCCAACTGGCGAATTAGATGCCGATCTTCAACAAGTAGATTTACGTAAAACCAACAGTTGGCGACTAAAATTAGGAGAGATAGAAACTACTGAAATGATCGAGGTTCAATTGGTCAACTCCGTTGCACCTTTTGTACTGTGCAATCGTTTGGCTGAAATGATGAAAAAAGAAAATACCGGTCAAAAACATATTATCAACGTTACGGCCATGGAAGGTAAATTCCACCGTTTCTTTAAGGAATCGCGCCATCCGCATACCAATATGGCGAAGGCAGCACTGAATATGTTAACGCATACCGCAGCTGGCGAACTTGCAAAAGATGGTATTTTTATGAACGCTGTGGATACCGGCTGGGTTACCGATGAGGATCCAGCGGAATTAGCGAAAAAGAAACAAGAAGTACACGATTTTCAGCCTCCGCTAGATATTGTTGATGGTGCAGCCAGAGTTATGGATCCATTATTTGACGGGATAAATACAGGTAAACATTGGTGTGGTAAATTTTTAAAGGATTACTTCCCAATTGATTGGTAGACAACTACTTTTATCTTTTTGAAAAACATGTCTTTAAATGAGTAAAAGAAATAACAGCTACCTTTATTTAGTTATTATTTTATATTCCATTATGGGTAACAGTCAAGACAACTTGTCAAAGATCAAAAATGAAATACTAAACTCAGATTTTAATGTTCCTTATAGCTGTAAAATAGAACTTAGTGAATTGATTAAGCCTACTGTGGGTGTAAAAACAATAGTTAAAGATGATAAGGATATTAATATAGGTTCATCAAAAATTGGAGGTAAACCAGATTTACCCATTAACTTCAATTGGCCCAAAATGGACAATGAGTTTCTTACTTTTTGTGCTCAATACAACTTAGAGGAAATCAATATTTATGATGTCTCTAACGAATTACCAGATAGCGGAATAATTTATGTTTTTATTTATATTGATAAAGAATGGCCAGGTTTCCTAAACAAGAAAAATTCTTATAAAGTTATTTTTCAAGAAAACACAGACGAATTAATTAGAACAGAATTTCCCTTGAATTACTTCAGTGAAGGAATTTTTGAACCCTCCAAGATTGAATATTTTGAATCGTATACCTTGCCTGATGATGAGAGTATTATCTTGAAAAATTTTCAAGATAGTTATGAAGGTTTTCATGATTTCTATCATTCTACCTACGAATATATACAACATTTAACTGAGTTAGATATAGATAGTTTTCATCAAGTATTAGGTTATGATCGTTCAATTCAATCTAGTGTAACATATAGTTTTGCAGAAATTGAATTAGAAATTACTACACAAGATGAATGGAATACTAAAAAGTCTAAAATTTTAGAGTTATCTAAAAAATACCAATTACTTCTACAACTTGAAACTGATGGCAATAACTTAGATAAGTTTGGTGGCAGTTCTACTATTTACTTCGGAATTGACCCTAAAGATCTAAAAATGAAAAATTTCGATAACGTTATTATGGCTTTTCAGGGTACTTAATATCCAAATTTGGATAAAACAGTACATTAGCATTGATAGGAATTTATGGTTCAGGTCTTTTTTTTACATACTTTTTCTTAATATTATTGAGACTTCCGTAATTTTTATAGCTTTTATTGCTTCATTCTGAATAGATCAAAAACTTTTAATAAAAAGTTAAAAATCATACGGTTCTAATTTACTAGTCTGAATCTATTTTCGTTTTTTTGCGGCATGATTAGGCTAACTATCAACCCATTACTATTATTTATTGTATGCTGTTGTTTCAGTATTACAAATTTGTTGAATGCCCAAGAGGTCAAAAATTACAACGGACCGTTACAAATTGGCAAATACAACGGTAAGGCAACCTACACGTATAAAATTGTTGATAACGACACAGTACTGGAAGGCGACTTTTTAGTGTTACGCTCCAATCTTCAAGAGCTTTTACAAAAACAAGATTACTCTTTTCAATTTAAAGGTAGCTTTGTGGATGGTACGGCCAATGGTCCATGGAAATTTCAATTTGGAGAATTCAACTCCAAAAGCCAGTCTGAAGTTATTGATTATCAATACCGTGTGTTGGTAAGCGGTGTTCAAAAAACTTCTACGGGAAAAATAAAGATGGGCAAACCAAATGGTGAGTGGACCATTTTAGAAGAGCAGATCGAAGATTCCGAAATTTCAGAAACCTTATTTAAAAGTGTCATTACTTTTGATGACGGGGTGCCCCAGCAAAATTTCAGTATCAATAATGAGGATTACACCTTAGTTGGTAGGTTTTTAAGGGATGGTGTGGCACATGATGAGTGGTCTTTATTTCCCACTAACGGAATTGACCAATCTGAAAGCTGGTTTTTTAAAGATGGTCTGTTACAGTCTATACGTGTAGATGATGATAATGAACATAAGACCATAACCGCATTTAAAGATTATTCTGGCGAAACGAAAACTATAAATTTAGATGCGTCCTATATTGCTGCACTTGATATTCAGTTTTCTCAAGAAGATGTCAATACACTTCATCAAAATAATCTACCTAAGTTATTAAAACAAAATGCTTTGCGCTATCAAGAAATAGACGATATTTTATCAGCGTTGGGTAAATCTGATTTTCTTCCGGAGTTTAAGGTAAAGGTGCCTTATTACCCATTAGATTCATTAGAAAGAGATGATATTGATAGTACGGTGGCATATTATAAAAAAGCGAGGGAATTAAGTGAATCCATCCTACATAACTCACAATTGAATATTTTAAAGCTGTCAGATGAAACTACAGCATATCAATACAACACGGTACTTCAAATAAAGAAGGATTTTTTAACGCCTATTCAAGAAATGGTACGCTATGATTCTTTATCCATTTTAGAATATACTTCACGTAAAGAGCTGTTGGATCACGTATTTGCAGAGGATTTACCCAAACCTAATATGACCATTGCCATTGAGATGGATAGTATCACCTCTACAAGAGAGTATACAATACCTACTTCAACTGTACCTTCCTCTGATGTTACTAGTACTTCTTATATTAAAACCATTGCCAAAATGGGATATGATGGTATACAGGCCATTGCAAACGAAGTAAAAGAAACCCTTGCTCAAGAAAAAAGACAGAATGAACTGGCTAATCTTGAAGAGGAAATTATTGTTCAAAACGATTCTTTAGTGATGTTCATTGATTCTATGGGAACCAGCCTTCCTGTAAACTATTTAGCCGCCTTACGTCAATTAAAGTCTTTTGCGAGCGCTACGCTGAACGATTATTCTAAAGTAAAATCTGCCCAAAACAGATTAACCGCGGCTAGAAGTACGCTTACCTGTTTAAAGAATTTAAATGAATTATCCGTTACGGTCTCCAAAATGCCCACATTTAAAAGTACCATACAAGATTCATATACCGATCGTATTTGGAATCCGTTTATGGCAACCTTAATGGATGAAGACATTAAAAAGAGAATAACATCTGCTTATACTAAAATTCTGGAACCCTATTTCTTAAAGCAAATAGAACAATCGCTCACATGTGAAAACACCTTCAATTTAAATGAGCATATTAACGCCACTTACCATACGGTAATAATGCTAAAGGATAAGGATACCAAAAAGCTGGAACGTAAACTGAAAAAAGAAAAGGACCCTTCAGTAATTTTAGAAATGTTGAATGTACAAAACACAAAGCAATAGTCTATGAAATCGTTTGGTACATACATAATAAAAGGGTTGTTTTTGTTTTGCTTTCTAACAGCATTCCATGTTATTTCACAAGAAGAGGAGCCAGAGGTTTTACCCGAGTATTCTAAGTATAAGGACCTCACTACTAAAACCTGGATCAATACATACGGAAACATACGTATTGGCAAACGCTTGTTTTGGGATGCCCAAACACACTTAAGACTTGAAGAAACAGAAGCTACACCTTTTGTAGGTCAGGTAGCCCAAGTCTATAACAGACATGCTATAGGGTATATACATTCTAAATATTTCAATGTACGTTTAGGTGGTGTGCTCCGATTGAATTTTAATACCGATGAATCTTCAACTGATCGTAATTTAGTGCCCGAATGGCGTATTTGGCATCAGTATCAATTTGCACAGGCTTTGGAAAGTATGATGATTTATCACCGTATTCGTATAGAGCATAGATGGACCCAAGGTTTTGCCGAGAATAGCGAGTATATTTTTAGAAATAGATGGCGTTACATGTTCAGAATGAAAATTCCATTGAACAATCATAAGTTGAAACCAAAAACATTGTACGTAGCTCCAGAGGCAGAATTGATCATGCAAAGTGGAAAAGCGGTAGTAGCGAGCCCTATGGAAGATTTACGACTTACAACTACCTTAGGATATATACTAACACCTAGGTTGACCGTGGCTGCGGGTGCCATGTATTCCCAAGGTCAAGATTTAGCCAATGGTGGATTTTTTAAACATAGTTGGGCCATGCGCTTTCATGTATACTTCTCTCCAGATTTTAGAAAGGTTAAGAACAAACTTCCAGAAATTCATTTAACGGACTAGATAGGTACCGCAATTAAAAGAGTATGAAGAAAAAGGATATTACACTTTACGGCTTACTTGCCATACTTACTGTATTGGTAATTTATTTTGGCATTAAATCTAATTCGCTTCAAAATGAAATCGGTGAGAGTAGCAAGGCAAAAGAAGAACTAGATGTATTGGTTACTGGTAATAAAGAGTTAATGGCCATTGATTCCGTACTCATTGAAGGTGATTATAATAAGGCCATTGCATCATACAATTCTACCCTAGAAAATCATGAAGAACTTAATTCTGTTATTCCTTTAAGAATTGCACTTGCAGAAAAACTTATGCAGAATGACAGCAAAGCAAAACTTGAAATAACCGAAACTGACCTTTTAAAAGATTCCGTTGCCGTCAACCCAATTAGTCAAACGGAAATTAGAAGTATTGACTCCTTAAGTTTTGCACTGGAAAAAGCACGTGTACAATTGAACAATATGCGTAAGCAATTGAACAATAAATCCTTTGGTGAATATCTTAGTTTTAGCACAAAGAAGGGAACTGCATTGCATTATGTAGGTCAAGTAAAAAACAACAAGGCCAATGGCTCAGGTATTGCCCTTTTGGAAACGGGCAGTAGGTATGAAGGGCAATGGAAAGACAATGCTCGTGAAGGATACGGTACATTTTACTGGCCAGATGGCGAATATTACATTGGCAGCTATGAAAATGATATGCGTAGTGGAGAAGGTACCTACTTTTGGCCCAATGGAGATAAATACAAAGGTCAATGGAAAGATGACAAACGAAACGGAAAAGGAATTTTTCATTCAAAAGAAGGCTCCGTTATCAGTGGTATCTGGGAAAATGATAAACTTAAAGATTCTGGCAAAAAAGAAAAGAAACAATAAGTTTCTGATTTGCCCACTTTATAGTTTTGGGTAAAATAGCCAATGCTTACCATATGAATCTCAATTTATCCGTTGGATACTATCAAAATCATAAAAATTACATTAGCGGTATGTTTTGCGTTTAGGTTTAAGTAACTTTAGGTTTTAACCAACCTATCTGTACACTACAATGAAAACGCTATTTCGTTACCTTACTTCCGTATCGTTTATTTTACTTACCACAACACTTTTATCCCAAGACTTTTCTGCACTGGAATATAGAACTATTGGTCCACAAAGAGGAGGTCGTGTAACTACTGTTACAGGTACACCCATGTTACCAGGTACCTTCTATCTAGGTGCATCTGGTGCTGGTGTATGGAAAACCGATGATTACGGTACAACTTGGAACAATATATCTGATGGATTTTTCGATACTCCCTCCATAGGTGCCATTGAAGTTGCGCTAAACGACCCTAATATTGTATATGTTGGTACAGGTTCTGATGGATTAAGAAGTAATATCATCAGTGGTAAAGGCATGTACAAATCTATAGACGGTGGTAAAACCTGGAGTCATATAGGACTTGAAAATGCAGGACAGATCGGAGCGGTAGAAATTGACCCTACCAATAGTAATGTGGTTTGGGTGGCCGCTATTGGTAATGCATTCAAGGCAAATGAAGAACGTGGTATTTACAAAACAGTGGATGGTGGAACTACTTGGACAAAAATGTTGCATATATCCAATACTACAGGATTTGCCGATCTAGAATTGTTACCGGGCAATCCTAATGTGGTTTACGCGGCCGCATGGAAAGCACAACGAACTCCGTGGACCATCATCTCTGGTGGTGAAAATAAAGAAGGCGGTATTTATAAATCGGTCAATGGAGGTAAGGACTGGATAAAACTGGAAGAGGGACTGCCACAGGGTTTGATCGGCAAAATAGATTTAGCCGTATCCCCCGTTGATTCAAGTATTCTGTATGCAGTAATTGAAGCTCCTGGTGATGAGGGCGGAGTATACAAATCTATTGATCAGGGTAAAAGTTTTGTACAGACATCAAGCAATAAAGGTCTTGTAAATAGACCTTTTTATTACACTAATATTGAACTAGACCCTACAAACCCTGATATTGTCTATTCCAATGCCAATCCGCTTTTAAAATCTACAGATGGTGGAAAATCATGGACAATGATGTCCGTACCACATGGTGACAATCATGATATCTGGTTGAACCCAAACAATCCAGATTTATTGATACAATGTAATGACGGCGGTGCCAATGTTTCTCATAACGGAGGTAAAACTTGGTCTTCTCAATTCAATCAACCTACCGCAGAAATCTATCAAGTTGCTGTGGATGATCAATATCCATATTGGATCTATGGCGCGCAACAAGATAATACAACGATAGCCATACCTAGTTCTGCTCCAAGTGCCACAGCTGTACAAGGAAGCTCGCAGACAATGATTGATGTAGGTGGTTGTGAAACCGGACCCACTATTCCTAAACCTGGTAATCACAATATTGTTTACAATAACTGTAAAGGTCGTTTTAGTGTTTATAACAAGATTACGGGAGTTGGCAGGGAATACTCTATTGGAGCATCCAACATCTATGGGCACAATCCTAAAGACCTAAAATATAGATTTCAAAGGGTAGCACCAATTCATGTTTCTCCACATGATCCAGATGTTGTTTATATGGGCTCACAGTTTGTACATAAGACCAGAAATGACGGGGTTATTTGGGAAACCATCTCGCCAGATTTAACCGCTTTTGAGGCCGACAAACAAGTAAACTCGGGGAGCCCGATCACTAGGGATATCACAGGTGAAGAATATTACAGCACTTTATATTCTATTAGGGAATCTAAAATAAAAGAAGGATTGATTTGGACAGGCTCCAACGACGGCGTAGTTTCTTTAACGCAAGATGGCGGACAAACTTGGACGAACGTAACGCCTAAGAAAATGCTAAATGGGGGTAGAGTGGAATCTATTGAGCCATCTCAATTTAATCCCGCGAAAGCGTATATCTCCGTTGACAGACATTTGTTGGGGGATACTACTCCATATTTCTATAAAACCGAAGATTATGGTAAAACTTGGGAGTTGTTGACCAACGGAATTCCGTCTGACTATACCAGCAAAGTTTTACGCGAAGACCCTGTCCAAGAAGGGCTATTGTTTGCAGGTACTGAATATGGAATGTTCGTATCCATGAATGATGGCAAAGATTGGAAGCCGTTTCAACAGAACTTGCCCGTAACACCAATTACTGATATTACTATTTATAGAGGCGATTTAGTTTTAAGCACCATGGGCCGCGGCTTTTGGGTATTGGACAACATCACCGCTTTAAGAAATAATGCAATATCATCGTTAAAAGATACCCCTGTATTATTTCAACCGGATAATACAATCAGATACCGAACACCTAGAAGATCAAAAGGATTTCCTGATTATTCTTCAACTGGGGTACTTATAGATTACTACTTACCAAAAGATGGTAAAAACAATGTACAATTAGAAATATTGGATGCCAGCAAACAAACTATCGCTACTATTTGCAGTGATTCCACTAAAACAAAATCCTCAAAAGAAGAAGTGGACAATATGAGTTTAAGCATGTCTTTCAGTTATTATGATAATACGTTGAATACTAAAAAAGGCATTAACAGATTTCAATGGGATATGCGCCAAAAAGGAGCATGGAGTGATAAGGCTTCTAGAAGTTACAAAAATGGACCTATGGTACCACCAGGTAATTATACTGTAAAATTAACGGTTGATGATAAATCATTCGAGCAGCCATTTGAAATTTTAGTGGACCCACGATTAGCCGATGAAGGTATTGACGAAAAAATTATTACAGCGCATTTAGCTTTTGAAAATAAAGTATTGGATTTATTGACCAAAGCCAGAAAATTTCAATCGAAATTAGAGGCTGAAATCAAAAAAAGTAAAGGGGACAGAAAAGAGTCTTTAGAGAGCGTATTAAAAGCCATTAAGAATGATGAAGGAGCGTATCCACAGCAGATGTTAATACCACAAATAGCATATTTATCATATATCGTTGGGGGTGCAGATAAAATACCCGGTAACGAAGAAGTTGAACGCCTAAAAGATTTAGAACAACAATTACAGGCGGTTAAACAAAAGGCTCAACTTAACTAATTACATATTGGCAATTGTTGAAGTATTCGGCGATTGCCAAAAAAATTCGTCGATAAAATTTTACTTTCCGTATAAACAAAGAGGGTAGACTTCTATTCCTTTTTAGTAAAGAAGTATAAAGTTTCACTTTTGAGGTGTTAATTAAAAACGCACCTTAAATGAAACAATTTATAATCATAGCTAGCATTTTATTTGCTCACTTTGGTTTTACTCAAGATGTTGAAACAAATTCCTCATCAAAAATATGGTCTTTAGAAGACTGTATTGAATATGCCATTGAAAACAATATTACCGTAAAAGATGCTGAATTGAACACAAGCATTTCTGAGGTAGATTATAGCGCAGCAAAATCAGCAAAACTTCCTAATCTTTTTGGTAGTGCTTCTCAAAATTTTTCTAGCGGTACATCTATAGACCCTATTACCAGCGACTATGTTTCAGATCAGATCCATAGTACCAATTTAGGTATCAATAGTTCTGTAACACTTTTTCAAGGGAATCAGTTAACCAATCAAGTAAAACAGAATAAGCTTTTAATAGAACAGAATAGCTTATTGGCGCAAGAAGCAAAAAACAACATTGTTATCAGTATTCTTGAATCATACTTACAAACCTTATTCAGTAAGGAAGGTATTACCATTGCCGAGAATAATTTAGATGCATCTGAAAAAGAAGTGCTAAGGGCTAAATCTAGATTAGATGCGGGTACTATTGCCTTAAGTGATTATACCGAGGCGCAAAGTCAGGCAGCAACCAACAAATACAATGTTATTGCCGCAAAAAATGATTACGAGCTTAATATCATTGATCTAAAGCAATTGCTGGAGCTATCCCCTTTAGAGGACTTAGAAATTGAAACAGTTGATGAAAATCAAGATTTACTTCACCTTGAATTAAATAGAGAAGCTATTTATACCAATGCGCTTTCATACCTGCCAGAAGTAGAAGCCAGTAACACCAATATTCTGATCAACGAAAAAGAGTTGGAAATCGCCAAAGGTGGTTACTTACCTACATTATCGTTAACAGGGAGTCTTGGTTCCGGATATACCAGTATTAGCGACAATACTTTCTATGATCAATTGGATGTCAACTTCAACCAAAGATTGGGCTTAAGCTTAAATATTCCAATTTTTAATAGAAACCAGACAAAGTCTGCTGTACAGACGGCAACTTTTAATATTGAAAAAGCTGAAATACAAAAGCAAACGGTAGAAAAAGAGGTCATTAAAAAGGTGGAAACCGCTTACCAAAACGCACTTTCTTCCCAAGAACAATTGGTAGCCGCAGAGGCATCACAACAAGCCGCTGAACAATCTTATAATCTTGCACAGAAGAAATACGAGTTGGGAGATTTAAGTACTACGGATCTTGTAATTAGTCAAAACACTTACACCAATGCCCAACAGAATTACCTACAATCAAAATATCTAAACATTCTATACCATCAATTATTACAATTCTATCAAGGAAACGAAATTAAACTTTAATCAAAATGAAAAATAAAAATAAAATCATAATAGGCGGTATTGCATTAGTGATCGTAGCCCTTGTAGCTTACAGTTTTATGAAAGGCGACGACAGTACTGCTATTGAGGCAAAAACCGTTTTGGCCAAAAAAGGAGATGTAACCACTATGGTAACGGCTACTGGAACCATAGAACCCATTAACCAGGTTGATGTAGGTACACAAGTATCTGGTGTGGTAGAGAAAATATATGTGGATTACAATAGCGAAGTCAAAGAAGGGCAACTTATTGCCGAATTAGATAAGACCAACCTTAAAGCGGCTACCGTGCAAGCTCAAGCATCATATGACAACGCAGTTAGTAACCGTAATTATTTACAGACCATTTATGAAAGACAAAAAACATTATATGACAATCAGGTCATCAGTAAGTCTGATTTTGATGATGCCGTTTACAATTATGAAACTGCAAAAGGTACGGTTACACAGCGTTTATCCGACTTACAACAGGCGAGAACAAATTTAGGTTATGCCAATATTTACTCACCAATAGATGGAGTTGTACTTTCAAGAGATATTGAAGAAGGACAAACGGTAGCTGCAAGTTATAGTACACCTACATTATTTACCATAGCACAAGATTTAAAGGAGATGCAAGTTGAAGCAGATGTTGATGAGGCTGATATAGGAGTGGTAGAAGAGGGGCAGCGTGTAAGCTTTACTGTTGATGCATACCAAGGTCAAGAATTTGAAGGCACGGTTACACAAGTAAGATTAGACCCAACCATTACTTCAAATGTAGTTACATATACCGTGGTGATAAAAGCGGATAATCCTGACTTAAGATTAAAACCCGGACTTACGGCTACGATTTCCATTTACACCTTAGAGTTAAAAGATGTGCTATCGGTAGAAGCTAAGGCCATCAATTTTAAACCCACGCCACCTGAAATGATGGCTTATAATGAACAGGAAAACTTAGCTATGGAAAGACCTCAAGGTGGACCTATGAATTCTGATGAAGGCTCTACAAAGGTATGGGTGATGGAATCTAATGGCGCTATTTCACCTAAGGAAGTGACCTTAGGGGCAAGTGATGGGGTAAACGTACAAGTTTTAAGTGGTATTAATGAAGGTGATAAATTGGTGTACAGCTTAAAATCTGAATCCACAATAGCTGGTCCGGCGGCCGGAAACTCAGAAGAAAGTCCGTTTATGCCAAAACCACCAGGAGGTAAAAGATAAAGATCATGAGCAAGGAAATTATAAAAATTCAAGATTTAAAGCGCGAGTTTACCATGGGTAATGAAACCGTTCATGCCTTAAGAGGTATTTCATTTACCATAAAAGAAGGTGAGTTCGTTACCATAATGGGATCCAGTGGCTCCGGTAAAAGTACTATGTTGAACATTTTAGGTTGTTTGGATCAACCCACCTCAGGAACATATGAGATTGATGGTGTGAGCATGAAAGATTTAAGCAGAAACCAATTAGCGACTATCAGAAACGAAAAAATAGGATTCATTTTTCAATCCTATAATTTATTGGCAAGAACATCTGCCATAGAAAATGTTGAGTTACCGCTACTCTATAATAGCGCCGTAAGTAATGAAGAGCGTAGAGAACGTGCCATACATGCACTGCAAATGGTCGGTCTGGGCGAAAGGCTATATCACACACCATCTCAACTCTCCGGGGGGCAGCAACAACGTGTTGCCATTGCCAGATCCCTGGTAAATAATCCCGTTATGATATTGGCAGATGAAGCTACCGGTAACCTAGATACTAGAACGTCTTACGAAATCATGTCTTTATTCCAAGACCTGAACAGCCAAGGCATTACAATAACCTTTGTTACCCATGAACCCGATATTGCGACCTTTAGCAATAGAACCATTGTTTTGAAAGATGGAAATACTATTCAGGATTACAAGAATAACAACATTCAATCAGCTGCTGCCGAACTGGCTAAACTACCACAACAAGATCATTGATTATGAGAATATTAAATCTACTTAAAATCGCATATAAAGCTATTGTTCTAAACAAAGTTAGAACTTTACTTACCATGTTGGGTATTATTATAGGTGTAGCATCCGTAATTGCCATGCTCGCTATTGGTGAGGGCTCAAAAGAAAGTATTAGAAGCACTATTTCTAGTATGGGATCCAACATGATAACTATACGCCCTGGAACAGATGATAGGGGACCAGCAAGGGGTAGTGGAGGAGATGTACAGACCTTAACACTTAAAAATTATGATGTCATAAAAGAGAAATCTACATTATTAAGTTACATTACTCCCGTAGTGAACGGTGGCGGACAAGTCATTAGTGGCGCTAACAACTGGCCAAGTACCATTTATGGTGTAAACCCAGAATATTTGGACATTAAAGTGGTGGGGTTACAAAGCGGAAGCATGTTTACGGATGCGGAAGTGAAATCAGCTTCAAAGGTTGTGGTGCTGGGGCAAACCGTAGTTGACAATGTTTTTCCAGATGGTCAAGATCCCGTTGGGCAAATGATACGTTTTGATAATATACCGTTCAAAGTTATTGGTGTTTTAGAGGAAAAAGGTGAAAATACTTTTGGGCAAGACCAAGATGATGTTGTTATAGCCCCATACACCACGGTACAAAAAAGAATTTTGGCAATAGATTATCTGAATCAGATTATGGCATCGGCAATTAGTGAAGATGATGCACCCGATGCGGTGATAGAGGTAACGGATATTCTTCGTAACGAACACAAATTAATGGATAATGAAGATGATGATTTTTCCGTCCGTTCCATGGAAGAATTGATATCTACTTTTAGCTCCACCAGTGAAATGCTTACGGTATTATTAGTGGCAGTAGCAAGTATATCGTTATTGATCGGTGGTATTGGTATTATGAATATCATGTATGTTTCCGTGAAAGAAAGAACCAAGGAAATTGGACTTCGTATGGCAGTAGGTGGCAAAGGATCGGATATTCTTATGCAATTTTTAATAGAAGCTGTATTAATTAGTATTACTGGAGGAATCATTGGTGTAATCTTAGGCCTTGGAGCTACTGTTTTTATAGAAAAGTTCTTACATTGGCCCACGAGTGTTGCTATGTATTCCATAATAATATCATTTGCCGTTTGTGCAGTTACCGGTATTTTCTTTGGTTGGTACCCGGCAAGAAAGGCTTCTGCTTTAGACCCGATTACAGCATTACGCTACGAATAATAAGTTATGTATAAGAATAAAAATATTATAATTGCCCAGCACCTTCTCATTTGGTTGGTGCTGTTCAGTATACCCTTTGCGTTATCGTACGGGCAAAATTTAGAAACTGGCAGACTTATTGCCCATTTTCTAATACCTGTATTGTTCTATGCAATCATATTTTATCTCAATTTTTTTATTCTGATCGATAAGTTTCTATTTGCAAAAAAAACACTGATTTTCGTAGTTCTTAATATTATTATCATTGGATTTTTTATGTTGGCGAAAGAGTTTATTGAAGATAACTTTTTCAGTATGCTTATAAAGAATCGTCCGCCGGAAAATGAAAGAGTAGGTCCACCATTTAAATTGTTCATCTATATACAAATGTTGACTTATGCGGCACCGCTACTTTTTTCTATTGCCATTAAGACCACTAAAAGATGGGTAAGAACAGAGGCGGAACGTAAAGAAGCGGATAATTTTAAGTTACAGACAGAGTTACAGCACTTGCGATACCAATTACAGCCGCATTTTTTCTTTAATTCATTGAACAACATCTATTCATTAGTAGATATTTCTCCTGATAAAGCCAAGTCTACCATTCATAGTTTAGGTAAGCTTATGCGCTACCTACTTTATGAAACCAATACCGAGATGGTACCACTTTCTAAAGAAATAGAATTCATGAGAAAGTATATTGAATTAATGAAATTACGGTTGACCGATAAGACAACAGTGGAATCTAGTTTCCCTATAAGTGAACCACAAATAAATATAGCTCCTTTGTTATTTATTTCTCTAATAGAGAACGCTTTTAAACATGGGGTTTCTGCAAATAAAGAAAGTGTCATTTCAATAGATATGATTACGCAAGATAGCAGTGTAATTTTTCAAATAGAAAATTATAACTTTCCAAAAGAGGAAACTGATAAAAGTGGTTCCGGTATTGGGCTACCTAACTTGGAAAAGAGGTTACATTTGCTATACCCAAATAAACATGAGTTTGTTCAGGAAATCAAAGATGGTATTTATTCGGTGTACCTAAAAATTATAACGTAAAATGGAAGCAATTGAAATTACTTGCATGATTGTTGACGATGAACCTATGGCGGTTAATCTTGTGGAAAGTTATGTTGATAAAACACCTTATTTAACCCTTAAAAAGAAATGCAATAGCGCAATTGAGGCCATGCAATTTTTGAATACGGAAAAGGTAGATTTACTTTTTTTAGATATTCAAATGCCCGATTTAACGGGACTGGAATTCTCCAAAATGCTTTCAAAAGAAACTAGGGTCATTTTCACAACAGCTTTTGATCAATATGCCTTGGAAGGGTTTAAAGTTGAGGCCTTGGATTATTTATTGAAACCTTTTGACTATGCCGAGTTTTTGACCGCTGCGAACAAAGCTTTAGATTGGTTTACTTTGGTCAAAGGAAAGACAACTACTACTAAAGTTTCTGAAGCAAAGGAATTTCTATTTGTAAAATCAGAATATAAACAACTGCGTATTAAACTAGCGGACGTACTTTATTTTGAAGGGTTAAAAGATTATATTAAAATATGGCTAAAAGATAATCCTAAGCCTATACTTACTTTAATGAGTCTTAAAAGTCTAGAAGAAGATTTACCATCTTCCCAATTTATGCGGGTTCATAGATCTTTTATAGTTGCCCTTAAATATGTTGAAGTAATAGAGCGTAGCCAAATTATCATTAACAAACAACGTATTACAGTATCGGAACAGTACAAACCTAAGTTTTTAGAATATATCAACAATAACTCCTTGAATTCTTAAAGCAATAGATTTTTTGCTTTTAATTACATTGAGTTTATCAAATTTATAATCTCCACAATACGTTCCCTTTTCTCTTCCTTCTAATTGGGGGTATGTTTTCGCTTGCCTACTCTTAAATGAACAGTGATTAAAAGTGCCGTTTGATAATTGATTTTTACTACATCCATATTAGTCGGTCATATGGTATGTTTTGGTTTGAGCCCATTTTAAATTTTTCACAGCTAATAATTACAATAGGTTAGCAATAATTTTAGCGCTCTTAACAAAACACACTATCCCATGGAAAAAGATAATAAGGAGACTTCTAAAATTAAGGAATTAGAAAATTTCAAAAAAGATATGACAGGTAAGCCCCTTACTACAAATCAAGGGCTTAAAGTCAACGATACCAATAACAGTCTAAAGTCAGGCGAACGAGGATCAACCTTGTTAGAAGATTTTCTTTTACGAGAGAAAATTACAAGTTTTGACCATGAGCGTATACCGGAGCGAATTGTACATGCCCGCGGTAGTGCTGCACATGGTTATTTTGAATTATATGAAAGTATAGAAGAGTATAGTAAAGCGGGTATTTTTACGGATACTAAACGTAAAACACCCGTATTTGTACGTTTTTCTACAGTTGCTGGATCCAAGGGATCACCTGATTTAGCCAGAGATGTAAGAGGGTTTGCCGTAAAATTCTATACACAAGAGGGCACGTGGGACCTTGTTGGAAACAACATGCCTATATTCTTTATTCAAGATGCCATGAAGTTTCCCGATTTAATACATTCGGTTAAACCAGAGCCTAATAAAGAGATTCCACAAGCTGCATCTGCTCATGATACATTCTACGATTTTGTCTCACTCACTACAGAAACTTTACACAATCATATTTGGGCAATGAGCGATAGAGCTATTCCTAGAAGCTTGCGAATGATGGAAGGGTTCGGTATTCATACCTTTAGATTGATCAATGACAAAGGGGAGGCGCATTTTGTGAAATTTCATTGGAAACCAACGCTAGGGGTGCATTCTGTAACATGGGAAGAAGCCGTAAAGATTAACGGTGCCGATCCAGATTTTCATAGAAGGGATTTATGGGATGCCATTGAAGCAGGGCAGTACCCTGAATGGGAATTAGGTCTACAAATTATTCCTGAAGCAGATGAGCATAAATATGACTTTGACCTTTTAGACCCCACTAAATTGATACCAGAGGAAATGGTACCGGTAAAAATTATTGGTAAAATGACCTTAAACAGAAATCCTGATAACTTTTTCGCAGAAACGGAACAAGTGGCTTTTCTACCTGGACATATAGTACCGGGAATCGATTTTACAAACGATCCATTATTACAGGGGCGATTATTCTCATATAGAGACACACAATTATCCCGATTAGGTAGCCCAAATTTTCATCAAATTCCCATTAACAGACCTGTAGCGGACACACATAACAATCAACGTGATGCCCACATGCAAATGGAAATTCCAAAAGGACAAACAGCTTATTTTCCAAACAGTTTAAGTGGTGGTTGTCCTCATTTATCCAAAATGGCAGAGGGAGCATTTCATTCATATGAAGAACGTATAGATGCCAAAAAAATAAGAACACGTAGCGAAAGCTTTAGCGATCATTTTTCTCAACCAGCGCTATTTTATAGAAGTTTGGCAGATTGGGAAAAAGAACATGTTGCAGCTGCATATACTTTTGAGTTGGGCAAATGTAACCATGAACATATTAAAGAACGTATGTTATGGTTGATAGCACAAATAGATACGGATCTTGCCAATAAGGTAGGGGAAGGACTGGGAATGGATATTCCAAAAGAAATAGAGCAACCAATAAATCAAGCAATTGGTGCTGATGCCGATGTGAAAAAGCACCAACCAGGAAAAAAGAAAATCTATTTAGAAAAATCTAAAGCCCTTAGCATGGCGCACACCAAATTCGATAGCATTGCCACAAGACAAATTGCGATTTTAGCCGCAGATGGTTTTAGCATGAGCGATTATTCTCCAATTAAAGAAGCATTGGAAAAAGAAGGTGCTATGTTAAAAATTGTTGCTCCACATGGTGGCACCATTAAATGTGATAAAGGAAAGGAACATAAAGTAGATGCAGCAATTGCAACAACAGAAAGTGTTCTTTTTGATGCCATTTACATTCCTGGTGGTGAAAAGTCCGTTAGCACCATTATTGAAAATGGAAAATATATAAAATTCATTAATGAAACTTTCAAATATTGCAAGGCAATTGCAGCAGATAAGGAAGGTGAAAATGTATTAGATCATACGTTCGTAGCTAACTTTAAAGAAGATGGCGCCGTACATATCAACGACTCAACAGATAAGTTCATTAAAAGTATTGCCAAACATAGAAACTGGGATAGAAGGGAACATTCTGATAAAGTTCCTGTATAAATAAAAAATGCTCGGGGCAATTTGCACCGAGCTTTTAATCTAAATAATTAAAACCCCTCAGGGCAAGCCCATGAGGCATTCAAAGGAAACAAACATTTAAATTCAAGGCAAGCCTAGGGGTATTATACCCTTTGGCGGTGCCAATAAATTCAAAAATTATGAAAACTAGAAATATCAAAAATTTTGCACTAATGACATTTGCGGTATTGGCATTTGCATCTTGTAACGAGCAAATGAAAAAAGATGCCGATAAAAAAGCTATGGAAGAAAAAGTAGCCATGGAGGAGGCTGAAATGAAAGCTGAAGAAACAAGAATGCAGGAAGAAGCCGAAAAGAAAGAAATGATGGCAACAAGTATTGCAGCGGTTGCCAGTAAAAATGAAGAGCTAAGCACATTGGTATCTGCGCTTAAAGCGGCAGATTTAGACCAAATGTTATCAGAACCTGGTAGCTATACCGTATTTGCCCCATCTAATAATGCATTTGAAAATCTTCCTAAAAAAATGTCGATTGCAGAATTGGGTAAACCAGAGAACAAAGAAATGTTGACTCAAGTATTACAATATCACGTAGTATCTGGTGTAATTACTAGCGACAAGCTTGTAGAGGCTATTAACGGAGCCAACGGAAAATATACGTTTACAACCGTTGGAGGTAAGGAATTGACGGCAAGCTTAAAGGGCGATAAAATTAACTTAAAGGATGAAAAAGGTAATAGAACAGAAATTGTTTTAGGTAATGTAGAAGCTTCCAATGGGGTAGTACACGTTATTAATGATGTGCTAATAATGAAGTAATCAGTATACACTTTCTATTAACAAAAAGGAGGACTTCATTAGTCCTCCTTTTTATATTTTAAATAGAAATTTCTATTCTTCACTTGATAGTACATCGCTAAGTTCTAACTCCTCATTCATAGTATTATCTACGGGTACAGAGTCTTTTACCGTATTAAATTTTGCAACACGTTCCATATCATCCTCTTCGCCAGAAAAGTAAGGAAACACGTCCATAATAGGTGATTCTGATATGGAAGGAACAGAATATTCACCCATAGTATCTTTCATAACACTAATGGTATTGTCATATGCTTCTTTTACATCATTGGCCTGAATTAATAGGTACATATTGGTCTTGCGCTCTTTACCACTTTCTTCGTCAAAAGCAATTAATGATACTTTTGATTTGAACCATCTGTCCGAATTTTCAAAGGGATGAATTTCTGCAAAATTTGCAACCTTTATGTTCGTAATCTTTATTTCTTCCGTATCGCTGAGGTAAGCTGACATTTCTTCCGTAATTCTACTTTCTGCTTCGGTATAAGAAATTGCATCTACCAAAAATGGCTCGGTTTTCACCTTTAACATTCCAGATGCATCATCTAATTTTCTATATTTTATTTTACACTCGTACCACGTTGCACTCATATCTTATATTTTTTTTGGGGTGCTAAATATACTTCTTAGTCATAGTTTGCAACCTTAAAAAAAGCAATAGATATTCACAATTTCAAAATGACGGGTATAGATGATTAGTACTTAAGCATTTATAAAAAAATGATGCAAAAAGAAAATTAATTGAATTGTGCGCTAAAATAATTCTTGTTTTACATGGTCATAATAAGAATCGCTCACCGGAATAATTACATCGGATAATTGCAAGTCTCTACCTTTTAATCCAGTGACATAATTTCTATTGACAATGTACGATCTATGCACTCTCATAAATAGACTGCTAGGCAACTCTTGTTCTAATGCCTTTAAACGCTGATTGCTGATTATTTTTTTAGTTTTCAGGTGAAAAGTTACATACTCACTATCACTTACTACAAAAAGAATATCGTCATACTTAACTTTATGAAGATCATATCCAGATTTAATGGTTATGGTATCCAATTTATCAATAGTGGTATTGGATTGTACCTTGTTTACCGCAGTAACAAAGCGTTCAAAGGTTATTGGTTTCAACAAGTAATCTACAGCATTTAATTCGTATCCTTCTAAAGCATAGTGAGAATAGGCCGTCGTAAAAATAACTTTGGTTTTAGACCCGAGCATTTTGGCAAAGTCCGTTCCTTTTATTTCTGGCATTTGAATGTCCAAAAACAATAGATCAACTTGTTTTTCCTTCATTATGCTCAAAGCTTCTAATGGATTCTCAGCTTCACCTACTAAATTTAAAAACTCTAATTTATCAATATAGGTTATTAATAAAGACCTAGCCAACTCTTCATCATCTACAACTATACAGTTTATACTATTCATGTAATCTGAGTTTTAAATTCACTTTAAACGCCTTAGAAGTTTCATTGATCACTAATTCATGTCGATCAGGATATAAGATAGCCAAACGCTTTTTTACATTTTCTATGCCAATACCGCCAACATCATCTTTTACAACAACATGCTCTGGTTTTGAATTTTCCAGCTCAAAATCAATACCATCAGTAAATGAAGTAACTTTCAAGTTGATAAATGTGCCTTCAATCTTTTCAATATTACTATGTTTTAAGGCGTTTTCCAAAAAAGGAATCAGCAACATGGGTACAATAGGCACATTTTGATCTTCAATAGAAAACGTAGTTGAAATAGGGTAGGTTTTACTACTCTTTAGGGAGAACAGTTTTATGTAATTCTCAATATAATCTACCTCCTTGTATAACGGTACAATTTCTTGTTCACATTCATATAGCACATAACGCAACATGTCTGATAAATAGCTAATGCTTTTTTGGGTTCTACCGGCATCAATTGCAGATAGTGCATAAATATTATTCAAGGCATTAAATAGAAAATGAGGATTAATCTGTGATTTTAATAGCTTAAGCTCTGTTTGTAACGCTTCATTTTTATTGATGATGATTTCCTCTTCTTTACGTTGTGCAAACAAAAATATTTCTACAAGTGTTGCAATGATATAGGCAATTGTAATTAAAAGCAGATTAATAAAAAAACGTGAAGGTGGCCTACGCAATTCTTGCAAAGGTCTGCCGCCGTCAAACCTTGGTCCGGGTCTTGGTCCGGGCAAAGTACCCATATTCGGTTCGTTAACCATTCCTCCAGACCAAGGAATTACATTGGTCAAAATTAAGGTCAAGCCAACTACAACTGCAATGGATGCTACTGCAAATAAAATGTACTTTCTCCTTAACAAAAGGTATGGCACCGTTAAATAAATCAGTACAGCAATGACTATTATTTGAAAAATAAGTACCATACCGTTTTCCAGTACGAACTGAAAATCACTACCACTAAAGATCCATGCGGTAGACCAAACCAAAAGCCATAAGGCTACATGAAATACTATATTCTTATGTCTGTTCATGGTACAAATAAAAGGAATAAATTTTCAACCCAACCTTAAAAACAGTGCTATAAACCGCTGCTAATTAAACGTTCATTGTATATAGAACACCTTTCGCTTAAAAGTAAACGGCAAACACTTAAAACGACCATTCCGCATTAAAGATTCTTACATCTTTGCTAACGAATATTAGTTATAAAATTAAATATATATGAAACGTATTACATTAAAAACAGGATTGTTATTTGCCCTATTAGTAGCTTTTGGAACAGTAGCTGTTAACGCACAATCTAAAGGTGAAAGAAGAGAGCCCCCAACATATGCCAAACTTTTAGAAGAAATGGATGCAGATGAGGATGGTCAGCTTTCTAAAGAAGAGGTAAAAGGTCCATTAAAGGATAACTTTTCTGAAATAGATACCAATGAAGATGGTTTTATTTCTAAAGAGGAATTTGATGAGGCTCCAAAACCTAAAGGAAGACCTAGAAATTAATTTCTACACAGTTTATTTTAAATATTGATTCAGTAAAACACCTCAGGGCAAGCCCATGAGGCATTCAAAGGAATCACACTTTTAAATTCGAGACAAGCCTCGGGGTATTATACCCTTTGGCGGTGCCAATAAAATTTGTTGAAGTTAGCCCAAAGCTTCATGGTCCGCCATGAAGCTTTATTTATCATCAATAAGATAAGTATATAAACAAATGGTCTTATTCAGAAAGGTTAGAAGTAGATTGATAAAGTTAGAGAAATTCAAGACCTATTTAATCTACGCATTAGGCGAAATTCTTCTTATAGTCATAGGTCTTCTAATTGCATGGAAGATCAATGATATCAACGAATCCAGAAAAAATAGAATTGTAGAAGTTAAAATCTACAAAAGTCTAAGCCAAGAACTGAATACAAATTTAGGTGTATTGGATAGTGCCATTGCAGACTATACCAAGAATATACAAACCTTGCAAAACACCATAAATTATTTGGGTATGGAACCTGCGGAATTAACTGCCGATGCCAAGTCAATGATCGTAAATCTAAATTACCATAAGACCATTGTTAGGGATGAAGCCATAAACTCAATTAATGCAACCAATAAATTTGAATTTATTGAAAGTGATTCGCTCAAAAAACTGATTGCCGCTTACCCCAATGAACTTGACAACTTTAACAATCAACAAATCAAGATTGAAAATATTATAAACGAGCGCCTAAAACCTATCATTGAAAAGCATATTTCATTAATTGAAATTTTACCGGAAGACAGCTATAATTATCAGCGTATGAAAAACTACGGCAACCGATCAAATTATCCGGATTTGCTAGTAAGCAGAGAATATCAAAACAGTGTCATTGACAGGTTGTTACAAACCAAAGGACAACTTTCTATTGCCAAAAATTTAAGGAATAAGACAAAAATTATTGCTACAAAATTAAATCAAGAACTGAACAGGTCTTAGAGCCAAGCGAAACTAAAACCATATAATATGATATATAAAACTGAACATTTATGCCTATCGGCCCTTCTTATTTCATTTGTTGTAATTGGTTTTACCAGTTGCAGCAATACTACTGATGATACAGACATTTCTGAGAATGGTATTGCAACTGATACCACGGGGGACAGCACGATTATTGCAAACGTAGAAGCTTCTTTCTTTTATACTGAAGATGGTTCTGTAAGTATAACCACAGTTCCTTGTACGTTATCTGATGGTACCGAAACAGATTGTTATCAAATTGTAACTACCAGTTTACCGGGAGATCATGAAATGGGACCTTGGTGCCCCGACAATATTAGTGATAGCGCGGAAGCAGGAGGAATTTGGTTAGAAAGTGGAGAAGTATACGATGTTGATGGTTCCTTTGTTGCGAATTTAGCTGAATTCTACAATGATGATAATTGGATGATGTATGATGAAAACGGAGATATTTATATCACCGATACTGAAGACGATTGTATAAATGCGGCAAACCCAAATGTTGGTGCAGAATATGAAAATTTTTGTGTGGAATGTCTGCCTTCCTATATTACCAACCTAAACCAAACTTGGACAATACCCATAACCCCAGTTGTACAAGATACTCCCGTTCTTTTTAACTCTGTCGGACAAGGACCACAAACCACTCAAGCTCCATCTACACGTGGTATTGCACTTAATGGTATTGAGTTTTCTGCACCGGCTCCGGTAGATAATATTCTTGGCGCCTATACTTTGGCTCCTTTTGATGATGCTGGTGGTCATATTAATGTACACCAAGGTTATCACTATCACGCTGCTACAGGCTACGGTACAAAGGTTGTACAAGATGATGGACATGCCGCTTTAATTGGATATGCTTTAGATGGATTTGGAATTTACGAATTGGAAGATAGTGAAGGCTTTGAAGCTACCGATCTAGATGAGTTAAGAGGTCATGAAGATGACACCAGAGGCTATCACTACCACGTAGATGCCGCCGGTAACAACAATTTTATTAACGGGCTTAAAGGGGCCTACGTAAACTAAGGTTATATGAAAACGTATTTATTAATTCTGGCAAACCTTCTATTCATAATTATTGGCCATGCCCACAGCCCAAATGCTTCAACAACCATGTTGGTCGAAAAAAGCAATGGCTCTTGGATATTACAAATCAGCTCTTCTTTGACCGCTTTTCAGCAGGAAGTAAGAACCCATTTTACCGAAACTCCGTATAAATCCCCCGAGGAGTTTCAACACTTGGTCCTTGAACATTTAAAAAACAATATTGATATTCAATTTAACAATGGTTCTTCAGTAAAAATTGGTAACGGTAGTGTAAAACTAGGGCATGAAACCAAGGTAATTTTTGAAGTTCTTGGAATAGATGAAAATTTGAAAACACTTAACATGAGAAATACTGCCTTCAATGATATTACGCAAAGTCAAAGTGCACTGTTTATATTTAAAAATGGGTTTAAAAAAGACCAATTCATTTTAAACAATGAAAATGAACATTTTATTGCATTAAAAGTTGATGATAACAAATTTGTGGAAATAGATAAACAAAAGGCCGGTATTGACCCATGGATAGTTATTTTTCTCTTAACAGGTTTATTGCTCATTGGACTATTGACCAAAAGATTAATTGAAACGAACACATTATATCTACCAAGAAAATATTAAATAAAATACAATTCCACTTAAAATTAGGGGCTATTCACTGATTTCCAAAAATCCGCAGTAATCAAGACATTAGTTTTATACTGTTTTAATAACATTAATCAATTTAAAAAGTCAATTATGAGAAAAAATAACATCAAACAAATACCCTCTATTTCTTTTGCTCTTGCATTAGCATTTATAACTTTTGTTGCCTGTAGTAGCGACAGTGTAGATGATGGAGTGATAGATGATAGTACAACAGACGATAGTGATGTAGATGATGATGAAGTGGTTACTGAGCTTCATGCTGCCTATAGTGCGTTTAATTCAGATGCCGTGACTGTGTATTTAGATGGTTCTGAAGTTGTTATAGAGACTACCGGACTTCCAAATCATGAAACGGTTTATTGGGGAGAGGGTAATTCCCTATATAAAGAAGAGCCAGATGTTGCCCTTACTCCAAGTATCATGTCCAGTAATAACAACGCTTATACCATACGTGTAGATGCTACTCCTGATTTAACGGGTAGTACTGTACAAACAGAATTAGGAACTGTTGGTATTGCGGTAAGCGGCTCTTCAATATTCAATGATCAAGAAGGTGGGGGTGCCTTAGATCAAGCTGCTGCTAGTTTAGATTGGACAGGTGCCCATATTGGTCCTGGAGTATATCATTATCACCTAGAGCCAAAGGCTTTTACCAATGACGATGATAACCTAGTAGGTATATTATTGGACGGCGTATTTCTTTACGGACGCAAATGCAGTGCAACGGGAGATTACCCAACGGATTTAGATGCTTCTGGTGGACATACTTCTACCACACAGTATACTGATGGTGAAGAAGAATACCATTATCACATTATCAATGAAGTGTATTCTACTACTGGATCCTATTTAGCATTCGCCGGTCCATATCAAGGCTACTAAAAATGAATAGTAAACACTTCCATATCCTTTGCCTTGCACTGATGTTGCAGACCGGTTGTAAACAAAGTTCCGGTTCAAAGCCTCAGGTAGCAACCCCTGTTGAAATCAGTCAAGTAACTAAATTCAAGGAAGAGTTGACCCTTAATCAATTAGAAGGTACCTGGTATTACAAAAACTCACCTTATGATGGTTATGCATTAACCTTACATGAGAACGGCACATTGGCAGAAAAGGTGGGTTTTGTTAAAGGAAAAAGAGAAGGAATTGCCAAAAGATGGTCTGTCAATGAAGTTCTTAGGGTTGAGTTTCATTATAAAAATAACCGACTTGAAGGTTCTTACAAAACCTGGTGGGAAAACGGTCAGTTAGCTCAAGAAGCTAATTACTTAAATGGTAAAATGGATGGTGTGGAAAGAAAATGGTATCCTGACGGGCAATTGGCAAAAGAAAGACAATTGGTAAACGGTAGGGAAGAAGGGCTACAAAAGGCTTGGTTGCAAAACGGAACCTTATATGTAAACTATGAAGCCAAAAACGGACGCATATTTGGTCTAAGAAGAGCAAATTCTTGCTACCAATTAGAAGATGAAGTTGTAGTTAGATCAGAAAATGAACCTTTATGAAAAAGACTTTATTTCACGTTGCAGCTATACTTGTTTTGATTTCCTGTAAACAAACAGTAAAAAAAGAGCATATTCAGGTAACTGAAACTAGCCGGGTAGCGTATTTGCCTTATTATAATGACGAATCTTTTACTCCACATTGGTTGACACCAAACTCTGAAGAGGAGAAACAATTTCATAAAATACCCGACTTTAAACTGGTTGATCAATTAGGTGATACATTGACACAGAAGTCATTTGAAAATCAAGTATATATTACCGACTTCTTTTTTACTACATGCCCCGGCATTTGTTTGAAGATGACGAACAATATGACCAAAGTACAAGAGGCTTTTCTAGATAATCCTGAAGTTGCCATCCTTTCCCATTCCGTAACACCATCCATAGATTCTGTGGCTGTGCTTAAAACGTATGCGGATAAAAACGGGGTTATAGATTCAAAATGGCACTTGGTTACTGGTGACAAAACTGAAATTTATAACTTAGGTAGAAACGAATATTTCGTGGAGAATGATTTAGGTATACCAAAGGACATTAATGACTTTTTACATACAGAAAACTTCTTGCTCATAGATAAAAATAAACACATACGGGGTATCTACAACGGACTCAACCGTGCTTCAATAGCACAATTGATTACTGATGTAAATGCCTTGCTAGAAGAAAGTTGATTGCAATTGTTTGATTATTTATTGACAAAAAGCCCGTAAACATTAGCTTACGGGCTTTTTAATATCAACTAATTTATTAACTATTTCAAAGCAGCCAATAACTTCTCTGCAACCAATTCTGATGATGCAGGGTTTTGACCTGTAATTAAATTACCGTCTTGTAATGCATATGCTGCCCAATCCTCTTTCTTAGAGTAGATTCCGCCATTTTCTTGTAGCATATCCTCTACCAAAAATGGTACAATCTCAGTTAGTTGTACAGCTTCTTCTTCACTATTAGTAAATCCTGTTACTTTTTTACCTTTTACCAAAGGATTACCATCTGTACCGGAAACTCTTTTTAAAGCCGCAGGTGCATGACATACAAATGCAATTGGTTTTTCTTGTTCATTGAACGTTTCAATCAATTTGATTGAAGTAGCGTCGTTTGCTAAATCCCATAACGGACCGTGACCACCAGGATAGAAAACGGCATCAAAATCATTGGCATTTACATCTGCCAATACTTTTGTGTTGGCAATTACCTCTTGCGCTTCTTTATCCTCTTTAAAGCGTTTGGTATCTTTTGTTTGCGCATCTTCAGTATCACTACTAGGGTCAATTGGTGCTTGACCTCCTTTTGGTGTTGCTACCGTAATTTCTGCTCCTTTATCTAAAAGAGCATAATATGGAGCTGCAAACTCTTCTACCCAAAATCCTGTTTTCTTTCCCGTGTCTCCCAATTGATCGTGAGACGTTAATACAAATAATATTTTCATTTTATCTTCTTTTTAGTTACGCAATTATTTTGAAGTCTTATTATTAGACTTTTACTATCATTTTACCTTTGTTCTTACCATCCATCATATCCAAGAATGCTTGTGGTGTATTATCAAAACCTTCTACTATTGTTTCTTTATAGGTCAGTTTTTCTTCGCCCAACCATGTAGACAATTGTTTCATTGCCTGTGGAAATTTGTCGGCATAATTAGACACAATGAACCCTTGCATTAATGCACTGTTTTTTACCAAGAAGGGTTGTACGGCTACCGCCATGGGCAATTCTGTTTTATTGTAGACCGATATAGCCCCACAGATAATAATACGGGCAAACTGATTTATATTGAATAATACCGCATCAGATATTGGTCCGCCAACATTATCAAAGTAGACATCCACTCCGTTTGGCGCTGCTTCTTTAATAGCAGCTTTCATATCTTTGGTTGTTTTGTAATTGATGCCGTGGTCAAAACCGAATTCTGATTTCAGCATATCAATTTTTTCGTCTGAACCAGCGATACCGATAACATTTAAACCAAGAATTTTACCGATCTGTCCTACGACACTACCCACAGCACCCGCAGCACCAGAAACTACCAAGGTTTCACCTTTTTTAGGCTTCCCAATTTCATGAAGGCCTAAATAGGCGGTCAATCCGGTCATACCTACAATGCCTAAAAAGGCACTTAATGGTGCTTTGCTTTTATCTATTTTCTGCAAGCCTTCGCCTGTAGAAATTTGCTTTTCTTTCCATTGTAATAGACCTGAAACAAAATCTCCTTTTTGGAAATTACCATTTTTAGATTCCAACACTTCTGCTACAATACCCGAACTTATAGGTTCTCCCACTTTAAATGGAGGAACGTAAGATTTTGCATCGCTCATTCTACCACGTAAGTAAGGGTCAACGGATATATATTTCGCCTCTAATAAAAGCTCACCGTCAGAGACCTTTAGTTCATTGTCCAATTCATTAAATTCAAAATCGGAAAGGGTAGGGGTTCCTACCGGACGTTGTTTTAAATTAATTGACTTATTCATAAGTTATCTTTTAAATTATATAATAATTCTACAACTGGAACGCTGGTCTATACCGTTTTAAAAAGTGCATTTACCCACTTAGAATTCCAGTGTATTTTTCGCTATTTCTAACTACAGTTCAAAGGTATTCAAAAAAAGAATGAACATTCATTTATTAACAAAGCTTTAAAAGATTGAACTGTAAAGTAGGTTTAAAAAAAGCACCATGTTAGGTGCTTTTAAAACTTAATTATTATTCCATGATCATTATAGATTTCACATTTACGAATTCCTTCATTCCAAATCCGCCATGTTCTCTACCATATCCTGAATCTTTCACTCCACCAAATGGCATACTTGGTTCTGCCAGACCAAAAGAATTTATAAATACCATACCGGTGTCAAAATGTTTTTCAGCAAGTTCTGTCGCCTTCTTAATATCTTTTGAAAATATACCACCACCTAAGCCAAATCTACTGTCATTGGCTATACGCATGGCATCTTCATTATCTTTCGCTTTAATTAATGAAGCCACAGGTCCGAACAACTCATCATCATACGCTGGTTGCCCCGGCGTAACGTTGGCAAGTACCGTTGCAGGGTAGAAGTAACCCTCACCGTCTGGTATTTTTCCTCCACATAATACATTGGCTCCTTTCTCTACACTTTCTTGTACTTGTTCGTGAATTTTCTCCCTAAGATCTTTACGTGCCATTGGTCCCAACTCGGTATCCTCATTCTTTGGATTTCCTACTTTTAAGGCATCCATGGCTTTTACGAATTTTTCCTTGAATTCATCATATACTTTCTCCGTAGCTATGAATCGTTTGGCAGCAATACAGGTTTCCCCATTGTTATAAATACGTCCCATGACACTCTTTTCAACCGCTACATCTATATCTGCATCATCCAGTACCAAATAAGCATCATTACTACCTAGTTCCAATACCGTTTTCTTTAGTTGGGCACCTGCTTTTTCTCCAATTTTCTCACCTGCCACTGGGCTTCCGGTCAGGGTGACACCTCTAACCAAATCATGTTCTATTATGGCATTAGATTGATCATGTTCAATTATAAGAACATTGAACAAGTCTGCCGGCAAACCAGCCGTATCAAAAATGGTCTTCAATAATTTAGCAGTACCGGTTACGTTAGATGCATGTTTCAGTAAAATACTATTGCCTGCCATTAGGTTTACAATAGTATATCGCAATACTTGATAACTAGGGTAATTCCAAGGTTGTATACCGTAAATAATTCCCATAGGGGAATAGGTGATAATTCCTTTTCCTCCATTTGATAGCTCACGTTCTTCATTCTTTAAAAACTCTGGCGCGTGTTCCGCAGAATATTCACATATTGCAGTACATAAGTCGACCTCTTGATTACTTTGCTTAAGCAATTTTCCCATTTCATCGGTCATTAACTCCGCAAGTTCTTTCTTATAATTTTGAAGCTCCTTACCAATTGCTTTTATGATTTCACCACGTTCTTCAACGCTTTTCATCTTCCATTTTAGAAAAGCCTTATGAGATTGTTGAATGCTTTCTTCAACTTGGTCATCGGTCATGTATGCATGAGATGCTATTTCTTTTCCCGTTGTGGGGTTTATTGTTTTAAATGTATCTTGTTTTGTTGTCGTAGACATAATATTATTTTTAAGTTACTCGATAATCGAGGTTTTAATACTTCATAGATTAAGCCGAAATATTAATTTGTTTTCAATTCATAGCTTTGGGGGGCTTACCCCAGAGATTGTTTACTGTTGCTCGCTTGGCACCAAATAAACATCGTTGATATTTACTCTAGCTGGCTGAGTTAACACGTAATAAATGGAATTTGCAATATCCTCCGCCTCAAGCGTTTCCATTTTTTGCATTTCCTTCATCTTATCCTTAATATCCTCATCGGTAATCGTGCTGGTCAAATTTGTAGCCACCGCACCAGGTTCTATAGAGGTAATGTTGATACCATATTTTGGTGCCAATTCTTGGCGTAAACCTTCCGAAAACATTTTCACTGCAGATTTCGTTGCACAATACACCGCTCCACCAGGAAAATACCTGTTGGCGGCCATAGATGATATATTTATGATATTACCACCTTTATTTTCTTTCAATGCAGGTAGTACTGCCGCAACACCATTTAATACACCTTTAATGTTAACATCCACCATTTTATTCCATTCGTCTGTCTTCAATTTTTCAACAAACGATAACGGCATTAAACCAGCATTGTTGATCAATCCTGTAATTTTACCGTATTCTCTCTTTGTTTTGGAAACGACCTTTTCAAAATCTTCTTTTTTAGTAACATCTCCTGTAACCACAAGAGCTTCTCCACCTTTTTTGGTGATGTCTGATTTTAAATCGTTCAATTCATCTTCACTACGTGCCATTAAAACTACTTTAGCTCCATTATCAGCTAATTTCATTGCTGTAGCTCTACCAATACCACTAGATGCTCCTGTTATAATAATTACTTTATCTTCTATTTTCATTGCGTTTTAATTTGATTTAAGCACAAGATAGGAGCAGTTTTTGAGTTCTATTGACCAGATGAATTCAACTATTGACGTATATAGTTTTACGATACTTCTTTATTGATTTAAGTCAAAAAAAACTACTATTTAGGGTGTTAAAAAGGATACTGAAGAAATTATAGATTTATTAAGACCATTACTTATTTAAATGCCATTAATTTGATGCCTTATTTCTTTTTCTAAATAAAGGTGGAGTTATGATGACAAACAAAATGATAGGCATTGTGGGTGGTGTTGGTAGTTATGCGGGCATAGATTTAATTAAAAAAGTCTACGACCTTACGGAAGCCACATCTGATCAAGAACATTTACCGGTATCTATGCTATCTGTACCTCATAAAATTATTGATCGTACCAAATTTTTATTGGGTGAGACAGATGTGAACCCTGGCATTGCCATTTCTGAAATCATAGCTTCGTTGATTGCTAGTGGAGCCGGTATTATTGGTATTCCCTGCAACACCGCGCATGCCAAGCCTATTTTAAGTTTCATTGAAAAGAGCATTCCTGAATCCTGTATTTTGGTAAACCTAATTGAGGAAGTAGGTAAATATATATCGGAAAAACATCCAGAAATTACTAGGGTAGGTGTATTGGGAACTACTGGTACAATTTTGGCGAAAGTATATCCTGAAGTGCTATCAAAATACGGTATTGAGGTAATACAACCTTCTGAAGATATTCAAGATTTATTTGTGCATCCGTCAATTTATGATACTAGTTATGGTATAAAGGCTTTCTCTAATCCTGTTCATCAAAAGGCAAAAGAAAATTTGAGTATGGCAGCCACATATTTATCTAGAAAAGGTGCCCAAGCGGTAATATTAGGTTGTACCGAAATTCCATTAGCCATTCAATATGAAAAAATAGAAAACAGTTTAATTATTGATGCCACTACGGTATTGGCAAGTGCCCTTATCAGAGAATCTAAAAAAATGGAACAATTAGTTTAAGTATGCATAGCAGGCATACAAGTTGCTCTTTTCAATAACATATATTCGCCTTTAATTTTAAAATCCCGAATAGAGGAGCCTGTATAACGTTTAAAGGTTTTTGAAAGATGACTTACATCTGTAAAACCTAAATCATCTGCTATTTGGGTAAGGGTAAAGTCTGAATTTAATAGGCGAATTTCAACCAATTTCAGTTTTGCCTTTATTATATATTCACGTAAAGACATACTTACTTGTTTTTTAAAATATTCACTTACATAGGTGGGCGACATGTTAAATACCTTGGCTAAATTTTCTACCTTTAATAATTCCGTCTTATCTATATGGGTATTAATATAGGTGAGCATTTTAGTGATGCGATCATCAACTTGGTTCTTTGGTAATTCAAAATAATTGCTCTTTTTAATATTGCGAATTAAAATTTCTAAAATACTCGTCATTAAACTAGTGACCAAGTTTATAGATTCTTCTCCATAGTTTCTAGACTCTTGAAGAATCATACCTATTAAATTTTCTAGATAGTTACGATCTATTTCGTTCTTAATGATATCGCCTGGCAATTGATTGTAGTTAGATAGTATGTAAGACGCTTCTTTAAACCATTCATTTCTATCAATGGTTATCCTATTCGCATTTTTAAAAAACGAATCGGTGAACTTTAAAAAAACAAAACGTGTAGGTTTTTCTATGGTAAAAGAATGGCACTTTAAAGGTGGTAACAAAAACATACTATTCTTACCATAGCTATAGTCATTATAATTTATGCACTGCGTACCTTCACCTTCTTTAATTAATACCAGTTCAAAAAAATTGTTCTTCACCGGGCGTTGCTTCCAACTAGTCAATTCAATTTCTTGTATTTCAAAAGGTTTATGTGCTTCTAATACCTGCATTTCACGAACATTTGGATGAAAAATTACAAAATAAGTATAAAATTGAATACAAAACATCAAAAACAACCTTTAAAAATACATATTACATTTATCTCACTTACCTTTTATTTAAAAGCTGAAGTTTATTTTACTTAGTTTTAATTTTTATTTTTCCTATTTTTCAAATCATTTAATTAGAAACATTTTCATGAAGAAATCTTATTTAACCCTAGTAGTACATATTTTAGTAAAAGAAGCATATAGAGAAGAAATAAAAGCTGAATTACTAAAGCTTATTAGTCCTACAAGAGGCGAAGAAGGTTGTATTGCTTATGATTTACACCAAGATAACGACAACCCAAACCTATTCCTATTTCATGAAAAATGGGTAAATCAAGAATATTTAACCAAACATTCTCAAAGTGAACACATTGCGGCATATAGAATTAGTTCTAAAGACAAATTAGAGAATGTTACTGCTTACAAAATGACGGAGCTTACCAACTAGACTAGTAATAATAAAGGTTTTATATCTAAAAAATATAATATAAACCACTATTTATATTGGCTTACAGCTTGTTTTGGCAATATTTTAATATTTGATTGCTCTAAAACCTTTTTTTGTACATATATCACCTTTTTTTATACTACAACATAGGCTCATTACCTATATATCTTTGTCTCAAAATTAAATAACAGACATAAAATATATATAATGAGCACACCTAACATTGCCAAAGAAGACATACTAAACGCTTTTAATTACAGACACGCTACTAAGGAATTTGATGCTACAAAGACCATTTCTGATGCCGACATGAAATTCATCTTAGAAACGGCACATTTATCGCCTAGTTCATTTGGTTTTGAGCCCTGGCATTTTGTGGTCGTACAAGACAAAGAGTTAAGAGAGCTTTTAAAACCGGTTGCTTGGGGCGCTCCTTTAAAATTAGATACTGCCAGTCACTTTGTTTTAGGTTTAGCAATGAAAGCGCCTATGGTAAAGCATAACGCACCTTATATAGAACATATGATGAAAGAGGTAAAACAAATGCCTGCCGAAGTTATAGAAATGTACTCTAAATTTTATAGGGAATTTCAGGAGCGCGATTTTAACTTGGATACGGATAAAAAGCTATTTGATTGGTCTTCTAAGCAAACCTATATTGCATTGGGTAATATGATGACATCAGCGGCATTAACAGGCATAGATTCTTGCCCAATTGAAGGATTTCATCAAGAAAAAGCAGAGGCTTTATTACAAGAGAAATTTGGAATTGATACCGATAAATACGGACTAGCTTTTATGGCCGCCTTTGGATATAGAAAAGCGGACCCAGAGTTTCCTAAATCTAGAAGAAATTTTGAAGACATTGTAACTTGGAAATAAGGACAAGTTCATTTAAAAATCACATTTATGAAAGCAATAGGATACAAAAAAAATCTTCCGGCAACAGATGTTAATTCGCTTCAGGATATAGAAATAGATATGCCTAAAGCAACAGGAAAAGATATTTTAGTTGAAGTAAAAGCCATTTCGGTAAACCCTGTAGATTATAAAATTAGAGCCAATAGACCAGCTCCAGATGGAGAATGGAGTGTTATTGGTTGGGATGCCACAGGTGTTGTTAAGGAAGTAGGAGAAGATGTATCTCTTTTTAATGTAGGTGATGAAGTTTGGTATGCTGGTGATTTAAACCGACAAGGTAGTAATGCCGAATATCAGTTGGTTGATGAGCGTATTGTAGGTAAAAAACCTGCAAGTTTATCGTTTGCAGAAGCTGCTGCCTTACCATTAACTACGCTAACGGCTTACGAAATGCTGTTTCATAGATTAGAGGTTTCTAAAGATGATACCAACAAATCTATTTTGGTTATTGGTGCTGCTGGTGGCGTGGGTTCTATTTTGGTCCAACTGGCTAAAAAGCTTACAAAATTGAATATAATTGGTACCGCTTCTAGAGAAGAAACTACCTTTTGGTTAAAAGAATTGGGTGCAGATACGGTAATTAATCACAGAAATAAGCTTAGCGTGGAATTTGAAAAATACCACTTGCCAGCACCTGAATACGTAGTGAGTTTAAATGCTACTGAACATCACGTAGATGAAATTGCAAAATTGATTAAGCCACAGGGGAAATTCGGATTTATAGATGACCCAACATCCTTAAACGTGATGCTTTTTAAAGGTAAAGCGGTATCTACACACATTGAGTTAATGTTTACGCGCTCTATGTTCCAGACCGATGATATGATTGAGCAGCATAACATTTTAAACGAAGTTTCTGAGCTTATAGACAACGGAACAGTAAGAACCACATTGGGAGAAAACTTCGGGACTATTAATGCAGAAAACCTTAGAAAAGCTCATGCTTTTTTAGAAACCGGAAAAGCAAAAGGCAAAATTGTTTTAGAAGGATTTTAGACTCTATGAGTCAAATAAATTAAGCAAAATGAAAAATATATTATCAATTTTAGCTGTAACGGCTGTATTTGCAAGTAACAAGATAACTGCACAAACACCAACAACAGACGACATTAAGTCTGTAAATGAAGTGGTAACCGCAGATAATGTAGAATGGGGTTGGTTAAACCCTTTACGAGGCGATAAAAGTCCGGCTGCAGGAAAACTTTGGGGAGACAGAACCAAAAACGAACCAGCGGGATTTTTGGTGAAATTCAAAAAAGGATTTTCATCACCACCACACATTCACAACATAACCTATAGAGGTGTAGTAATTAAGGGATTGTTACATAATGATGATGAGAATGCCGAGAAACAATGGCTGCCAGCAGGTTCTTATTGGCAACAGCCAGCGGGAGAAGCGCATATTACCGCTGCTGACGGTGAAGAAAATTTAGCTTTTTTAGACATTCAAGAAGGTCCGTATTTGGTAAAACCAACATCAGAAGCTTTTGATAATGGCGAAAGACCTGTAAATGTTGATAAAACAAACTTGGTTTGGTTAAATGCTAACGACATCCAATGGGTTTCTGAAAAGAGCAATGTAGAAACTGCATTTTTATGGGGAAGTCACGAAAAAAATCAGCTACGTGCCGCACTTTTAAAATTGCCAGCTGGTTTTAATGGAAAGATTAAAAACTTAAGTCCTAATTTTAGAGCAGTGGTCATTTCTGGTGAAGTAACACATCAGTTTTCTAAAAAAGATACTAAAAATGAGTTGCAGCCCGGTTCTTATTTTGGAGCTGAAGAAAATGCAACTTCAATCATTTCCACAGCTAAAGAAACAGTTATCTACATTAGAAGTAATGGAGATTATGAGGTAAAATAGATTACAAACATTATCTTATGTTCAAGGTTATCACTATCTAAACAATCAAACCAATTATGATCGATCCAAAATTTCCTGAATTAACCAATGTTCAGGTAGAAAAACTTAAGAAGTACGGTGAAATAGAGTTCTATAAGGAGCCAACGATCGTTTTAGATTTTGGAGACCGGCATTATGATTTTTTTGTGGTGCTTACTGGCGGAATCAGAATTATTGATCCTGACAAAAAAGATGAAAATATTGCCATTCATACCAGGCATCAATTCTCAGGTTCAAGTAGTATTCTTTCGCACAGAGCCGTTGGGGTTTGTGGTGAAACCTTGGCAAATACGCAGCTTATAAGAATTAGTCCTGATAATCTAAAAAGTGCCATTGCCAAATTCAGTGATATTAGCGATGTACTTCTGAATGCATTTTTATTGCGTGAAGACGCGCTTAAAAACAACGTTCAGGGTATTAAGCTAATTGGTTCTGAACACTCCAATGAAACCTACGCTATTCGTGATTTCATGGATAAGAATGATATTTGGTACAATTTTATTGATTCGGATAAGGAAGACGGATTGGTGCAACTATTGGAAACTTTCAATTTAAAAGAATCTGACTTGCCTGTTTTGATCAATAGTCAGAATGAGATTTCCGTTCGCCCATCCATAGATGAAATTGGTACGTGTACCGGTGTTAGATTACAATTGGATGATGATATTTATGATGTTCTGGTGGTAGGTGCTGGTCCCGCTGGCTTGGCTGCTAGTGTTTATGCCGCTTCAGAAGGCTTAAAAGTGTTGACTATAGATAGTACTTCCCCTGGCGGACAAGCCGGTAAAAGTTCTAAAATTGAGAACTATCTTGGGTTTCCTACCGGAATTTCAGGACGTGACCTTGCCAATAATGGCTACATACAGGCACAAAAGTTTGGTTGTACCATTTCCGTACCGCATAGGGTAGAGGGCATAGTGCGCAAAGAAGGTTATTACGAAGTTAATTCTAACAACACATCTATATTAAAGGCTAAAACGGTCATTGCCGCAACAGGTGCCGCGTATAGAAGACTGCCTTTAGAAGGTATTGAAAAATTTGAAGGTTCCGGAGTGTACTACAGTGCCACTTCAATGCATGCCAATATGTGTAAAAACAGCGAAATAGGTATTGTGGGCGGTGGCAACTCTGCAGGTCAGGCGGCATTGTTTTTGGCAAGCCATGCGCATAAAGTATATGTAATCATCAGAAACGAGGATATTGGCGCAAAAATGAGCGATTATCTAGTGCAGCGAATTTTCGCATGTGATAATATTGAAGTTTTAACGGGTAGTAATGTCGTTAAGGTTGACGGCGATACGTATTTGGAAAAGGTAGAAATCAAGCAAAACGATACTTTAGTCCAAAACAACATTAATTACCTGTTTACATTTGTTGGCGCAAAACCGTGTACGGAGTGGTTAGACAATATCATAGATACGGATGCTAAAGGCTTTGTACATACAGGGCTCACTATTTGCGACAATGCTTTAAATGGCGAATCAGTTTTCAAACATAGAAAGCCTTACACTTTTGAAACCAGTTTGCCAGGACTTTTTGCTGTTGGCGATGTGCGTTCCGGGTCGGTTAAACGTGTAGCTTCGGCAGTAGGTGAAGGGTCTATTGTAGTTAGTGACATCCATAAATTTTTAGCGCTTGAAACCGAAGCAAAAATTATATAGTACTTTTAAGCCCTATGCCACGTACCATAATCGAAAATATTGTAATTCAAGAATACAAAGACCAAACCTTTTTTGAGTTTTGTAAGTATACTAACATCAGGTTTTTTGAAATCGTGTATTTTGAAAAGGGTAGCGGCACCATAAAGATTAATGGGAAAACAGTAAACTATTCGGCTAACAGCATTTTTGTTTTTGTACCAGATGATATTTATATCGTAAATCCGGAATCGGCAACTACTACCATTGCCATTAAATTCTTGAAAAGCTTTTTTAGGGGAGATGCGCCACAAAATGCAAATCTTCCAGTGAACGATTGGTTTCGTAAAATTGAAGGGATTCTAAACAGTGAAAGTCATCAATTACGTGAAATGCGTTTTGAAACCGAATCGGACAAAATACATTTACTTTCATTGATAAAAATGGTGGCTGCGGAAAACGATAAAAAGAAATCATACGATCTGTTTATCATTCAAAATTCACTTTCTGTAATTCTTCACCTTATTGCCCGTAACATTCAGTTTCTAAATGCTGATATGAGTACCAAAATTGTGGAGTCTTCTAAAATTCAGCAAATCATCAACTTTATTCACGCCAATATTTACAATCCTGAATTGCTGACCACCAAAAACTTGGCAGAAGAGTTTCATATGGCGGACAATTACATCAGTGAATATTTTAAAAAACATACTGATGTGTCGCTAAAAAAGTACATTCTTAACTACAAATTAAAACTGGTAGAAACCCGATTAAAATATACGGATCTGCAGTTCTCAGAGATTGCAATGGAATTAGGCTTTACAGATTCTAGTCACCTTAACAAGACTTTCCAAAGTTATAAGGGGATGACTATTGGTGCTTATAAGGCAAGTATTTCCCAATAAATTACCATTTACCTCTTTTTTTACTAAAAGCCCTTTGTTTTTTACTTATCCAAAGCTTGAGTGCCTAGGTAACTTTGTCCTGTAATACTAACAGAACAATAATTAACCAAAAACTCAATACTATGGAATACAAGAATTTTCAAACATTTACAGCAGAACAAAAAGGAGGAATTTTAACAGTGACTATCAATTTTGGTCCTGTAAACGTACAAGGGCAAGAAATGATTGCAGATTTAAGTAGTCTTTGTTTACGATTAGAGCGCGATAGAAGCGTAAAAGTAGTTGTTTTTGAATCTTCAAATCCAGATTATTGGGTGTGTCATTATGATACCAACTTACTTAGAGATATGTCTATGGAAGCGGTACCTAGAAACGAAGTACAGTTATTGGACTTACAAGCAATTTTAGAAAGATTAAGCAACGTACCACAAGCAACCATAGCTAAAATTGAAGGTTTTGCGCGTGGTGGCGGACACGAAATGGCGTTGGCACTGGATATGCGTTTTGCAGCAAGAGGTAAAGCCAAATTTATGCAAATGGAAGTAGGTATGGGCATTTTACCTTGTGGTGGTGGCGCTTCACGTATGGCAAGACAAACAGGACTTGGAAAAGCACTTGAAATTATTTTGGGAGCCAGAGATTGGGATGCAGACGAAGCTGAAAAGTTCGGAACTATTAACAAAGCATTAGATGCAGATGAAATAGGACCTTATGTGGATGCTTTGGCAGAGCGCATTTCTAAATTTCCGGCAGATTCTATAGCAGCTAGCAAACGTGCGGTATATGCGTCTATAGACTTACCAATAAAGGAAGCTTTAAAAGAAGAAGCTTACCAGTTATTTCAGGCTACGAGCAGAACACCAGCCATAAAAAGATTCACCTACGCAGATGAAAATGGCGCTCAGTTTGACCATAACAACCAAAAGAATTGGGAACAAATGGTAATGGATATTCAAGAAGTAAATTAAGGGCGCCGAGCGCCGAGCGCTACACGCTTTACGCCAATCGCATATCACAGTTTGCGTAGAGCGTGTTGCGCACAGCGAATAGCGAATAGCGAATAAAATAAAGTCTCTGTCTAAGGCTAGAGATATTTCCAAAGATAAACAGATTAAAACAATAAAAAGAAGAAAGATTATGAAAGCAATGCTTATAAACAACTACGGAGAAAACGGAAATTTCGAAGTATCAGAAATAGAAAAACCAACAGTAAAAGCAAATCACGTATTGGTGAAAATAGCGGCATCTAGTGTAAATACGATTGACACTATGATTAAAAATATGGGAACCGATTTACCATTATCACCAGCTACACCAGCCTTATTAGGTATGGATTTCTCAGGAACCATAGAATCGGTTGGAGATGGCGTAGAAGGTTTTAATGTAGGCGATGAAATATATGGTTGCGCTGGCGGATTAGCCGATTTACCAGGAACCTTAACTGAATATATTGTAGCCGATAGCAACCTTGTAGCGCACAAACCAAAAGGCTTAACTATGCGCGAAACTGCAGCTTTACCTTTGGTAGCTATTACAGCTTATGAAGGTTTAACAAGAGCAGGCGTAAAAGAAGGTCAGAAAGTATTGGTACACGGTGGTTCTGGTGGTGTTGGTCATTTAGCGGTGCAGTTGGCAAAGTATTTTGGAGCAGAAGTTTTTGCTACAGGTACTGGTGGTAATCAAAAAGCTATTGTTGAAAAATTTGGTGCAACCTTCATCGATTTTAAAACTGAAAAAGTAGCAGATTACACAGCAAAATATACCGATGGTGGTTTTGATGTGGTTTTTGATACTGTTGGTGGTGCAAACCTGACCAATTCTATTGAAGCTGTTGCCTTAAACGGGCATATTTCTACTACGGTGTCGTTATGTGAGTTAGACTTAACTCCGTTGCATTTTAAAGGAGCATCATTACACGTGGTATTTATGCTAATACCAATGTTGCATAATTTTAAAAGAGAGGAACACGGAAATATTTTAGAGCGTTTGGCTGAAATTTCTAATGAGGGACATTTAACGCCAATAGTAGATGAAAACAAGTTCTCGTTAGAAGAAGTTGGTGATGCTTACGCACATTTACAAAGCGGAAAAGCTATTGGTAAAATAGTAGTTGAGAACTAAAAACAATAGGGATTTGCAATGTATCCTTATGGTTGATTAATAGTGTTAAATGCCTCTTTTTAGAGGCATTTTTCATTTAAAACATAGCAAAACCTTGTTTTTTACTAAAACCTCCATTTTTACTACCAAAGCAGAACAGCCGGTTGTGCGTAATTTTGTTATAGATAAAAAATACAATAGCAGTAGCTATACTTAAAACATATAATTATGAAAACAATAGAACATACCAATGCACTTGCAGAAGCTCGTGCTTTAGAAGTACCATCAAGAGAATTATCGTTAAGACGCGATCCATCAGTTGCACGATTTTGGAATGAAAACCGTAAATTGCTAGAAGCTGCTTGGGCAGAGTGGGAAATAGAAAACAAAGACGATTTACTAGTTCCTGACGAAACTTTGCTTGACCCACGTTTACGTAAAGCTATTAAGGACGCTTGGGAAAATCCAGAAAAAGAATCTGCTGTTGCCGATTTATGGGAAGAAGTTATACCTGGTGTTTATGTGGCACAGTTTTTTGATGTAGATCGCTTAGCGGATTTCCGCAACTATTTAGAAGCTGTTGCAAACTCAAGAGTACCAAAACGTGCGCCTTATGGCATACAGTTAAACCGATATGGAATGATGCTAGATCCTCGTTCTGAAGGGCATTTGGCTGCACCTAATTTTCAGGCTTTTTATAATGATATGATGGACCGTTTTATGCGTCCTATAGCGCGCTTGCTATTGGGAACCTATGGTTATGACAATCAGACTTTTGGATTTTCAATACAGTACAATCCAGATAAGGACAAGGATTTACACGCACATACCGATGCTTCTGCGGCTACCTTGAATATCAACATTAACTTACCGGATGAAAAGTTTACAGGATCTGAGGTCGATTTTTATGATAAAGCTTCTGGAAAAACGGTACAAGCTATTTTTGAGCCAGGAAAAGCCATCATCCATAGAGGTAATGTGCCACACGCAACACATTCAATTACAAGCGGACAACGCAGTAATTTAGTAGTTTGGCTGTATGGTGACCGTATGCAAATACCACGTGGTAGTACTAGCAGTTACGGAAACATTGGTAGCAATGGTTCAATCAAAGACATTGCATTAGAAAGTGTTACGGCTCGCCAACGTTGGAGTTTACCTGATGGTCCTAAAGATACCGTTGCACCATTCTAATTACAGCAAGTGTAGTTTATTATATTAGACAAAAAGTAAAACATCTCCGTGCAAGCCCATGAGGAATTCAAAGGAAACAAACCTTTAAATTCGAGGCAAGCCTCGGAATATTATACCCTTTGGCGGTGCCAATAAAATTATAAAACTGGCAATAGTTGTATTGCCAGTTTTCATCAACATAAAAAATACAATGAAACATATATTAATAACAGGGAGTACCGACGGCATAGGAAAATTACTTGCCTTGCGTTTGGCTAAAGAAGGGCACTTTGTAGCCATTCACGGTAGGAGTGATGCTAAATTAAGCGCTACTTTAAAAGAAATTAAACAACAATCTAATAATGAAAATGTAATAGGCTTTTTAGCGGATTTTTCAGACTTAATTGCGGTTAAAAATATGGCTGAAGAAGTTGCTGAAAAAATGCCGGTAATTGATGTTTTGGTCAACAATGCAGGCGTTTTAATGACAAATGATAGTAGTGGAACTACAGATATACGGTTTGTGGTAAATTACTTTGCACCATATGTATTTACTAATGGCATATTAGCAAATTTAAAAGCATCGGACGCACCAAGAATTGTGAATTTAAGTTCTGCCGCGCAATCTACTATAAATATACAAGCATTAGAAGGTAAAACAGGCTTGGGCGCCAACGAAGCATACGCACAAAGCAAACTAGCATTAACAATGTGGAGTTTTTATTTAGCGGAACAAGAACCATCAATTACGGTAGTGGCAGTAAACCCGGGTTCTTTATTAAATACCAAAATGGCTAAAGAAGCTTACGGACAGCATTGGTCTCCTGCAGAAAAAGGGGTTGACATTCTGTACAATTTAAGTATGACAGATTTAGCAAAATCAGGTGAGTATTTTGATAATGATAAAGGTTCATATGCCACAGCACACGCAGATGCATACAACACTCAGAAAATTGAAAATTTACTTTCTATAACAAATACATTGGTTTAGGACTTTTTTGTTCTTTTAATTTGATACAACCTTTTTATTATGAATAATTTTGCAAGAGTAAAACACCTCAGGATAAGCCCATGAGGCATTCAACGAAAATAAACTTTTAAATTCGAGGCAAGCCTCGGGGTATTATACCCTTTGGCGGTGCCAATAAAATTTCGCTATTAACACCAATAAAATGAGGATTGTAGTAACATTGCTATTTGCATGCACAGCTTTAATAATAACGTCTTGCGGTGGTAAAAAGGATAGCAAGGAAGCAGAAAACACTATAAACTTACGTTTTGTAGATGAGTATGTTCTGCCAGCAGAATCAGCTCTTAACAGCACTAAAGTTGGTGGCTTATCCAGTATTGATTATGCAAATGGCAGTTATTATTTAATCAGTGATGATACTGAATTTCCAAGATTTTATCAGGCTGAGATTTCGTTTGACTTAAATGGCTTTGATTCCATCTTCATGAAATCGGTTATACTCCTTAAAGATAAAAATGGTCTAGGTTTTTCTAAAGGAAGTATTGATCCAGAATCTTTAAGATATGATAACGGCTCGTTCATTTGGACAAATGAAGGTAATATCAATAATGGAGTAAACCCATTTGTACGTATTTCAGATTCAAACGGAAAATTCGTTAAAGACATTGATATCAGAGACCGCTTTTTAATCCACGCTGACCCAAAGTTTGGTCCTCGTCATAATGGTGTTTTTGAAAGTATAACCTTAAGTCATCACCAAAATGGGTATTGGGCGGCAATGGAATTACCATTAAAACAAGATGGCGATGAACCAACGTTAGACGAGACTGATTCGCCAGTAAGGATTGCTTTTATCAATAAGGAAACCCATAGTTTTGAAAAAGAAATAGTATACGAGTTAGATAATGTAGCCAGGCAAGCTATAAATGGGCATTCTTTTGAATTGAACGGTGTTGTAGAAATTTTGGAATATGATACCAATAAGTTTTTAGTTTTGGAACGTTCTTACGCTATGGGGTACCAAGATGGTGGTAACACGGTTAAAATTTATGATGTAGATGCCAGTAATGCAACGGACGTAAGCAATTTTATAAGTTTAAAAGACAGAAACTACTCAAAGGCAACCAAAAAGCTTTTGTATAATTTTGATACTATTAGAAATGAGTTAACAAACGGTGTTGTAGACAATATTGAAGGTATTACGTTTGGACCAAATTTTGAAAATGGTAAAAGGTCTTTAATTGTGGTTGCCGATAACAACTTCAATCTTTACGGCAGTCAACTCAATCAGTTTATTTTGTTTGAAATTGGCAAGTAATTTAAAACCTGTACCCTTAAAGTATTCCAGTTTAAAAATGAGATTAATTTTAAAATGGTCCAAGCTTTTCTTATTTTTCAATAATTCCCAAAAGTTTCAAAATTATTTAGGAATTTAAAATGGAATTGAAGTTCTTGCACGATTAATTTTTGCTCATAATAATGGATGACTTAATTACATTTTCAATTGCCGTTTTTACTGGTTTCTTTGCCATTACAAACCCAATTTCTAACATGACCGTTTTTTTATCGCTAACCCAAGGTGCCGATAATAAAACCAAGGAGGATATCAATAAAAGAGCAAACCTAATTGCATTTATTATTGTATTGGTATTTGTGCTTTTAGGCAAGTATATTTTTGAACTTTTCAATATCAGTATTCCGGCGTTTAAGATTACGGGCGGAATTCTAATTTTCTATATTGGTTTTGAGATGCTTCAATCAAAACAATCTAATGTAAAAAATATAAAACACGTTAATATTGATGAGAATATTGCCGTGTCTCCACTTGCCATTCCAATTTTGGCCGGTCCGGGAACTATTGTTACCGCAATGAACTTTGTGTCCAGTGCACAACCGGTACATATTGCTATAGTTATTGCCGTATTCGGTTTTATGAGCCTTCTAACTTATTTCACGTTCAGACTTAGTAATTTAATAGTAAAATTAGTTGGCTTTAACGTTATTTCGGTAATTGGAAAAATAATGGGTCTTATCATAGCCATTATTGGTACGGGTATGATCATAGAGGGTATTAAAATCTCCTTTAATCTAATTACGAAGTAATTGGCTTACTAAACCATAGGTCATTATTCTTAATTGATATAACATGAAAAAAGTACTTGTTTTATTTGCTCACCCAAAGTTTGAAAAATCTAGGGCAAATACCATTTTGGTCAATTATATCAGAAATAAAGAGGGTGTAACCTTTCACGATCTGTATGAAGAGTATCCAGATTTTCATATTGATGTTTCCTATGAAAAAAAATTATTGGAAGAACATGATGTAATCGTTTGGCATCATCCAATGTACTGGTACAGTTGTCCGCCTTTATTAAAGCAATGGATAGATATGGTGTTGGAATTTAATTGGGCATACGGACCAGAGGGCAAGGCCCTAACTTCAAAAATATGTTTAAATGCCATTACTACCGGTGGAAGTAAAGAATTGTATTGCTCACAAGGTAGCAATAGCTATACCATTACCGAGTTTTTAAGACCTTTTGAACAGACCGCCAACCTTTGTCTAATGAATTATAGACAACCATTTACCGTTATGGGTACCTATAGATTAACTGATGAACAGCTTAGCGAATACGGTTCGCAATACAGTTCTTTGATAGATAGCCTACAAAATGAAAAGACGGTGCTTAGTACATAAAGTTCAGTTGTATTAAAAGCACTAAATAAACCAAACCAATTATGACCGGAAGCCTTCTTTTTGATGCCATTGTATTTTTATTGGGAGCGATCATCTGTGTTTCTATAGCTAAAAGATTAGGCTTGAGCTCTGTTTTGGGCTATCTGATCGCCGGAGTTTTAATAGGTCCGTATGTTTTGGGATTTATAGGTGAAGAGGGAGAAGACATCCTTCATTTTGCTGAATTTGGAGTAGTGGTCATGCTATTCTTGATTGGGCTTGAAATTGAACCAAAGAACTTCTGGAATATGCGTAAATCCATTGCAGGCATGGGTGGTTTACAAGTTGCCGGGACCATGCTGCTCTCTTATCTCTTTTTTATACTAATTGATTTTGATTGGAAGGTTGCCTTGGTGATATCTATGGCAGTTGCCTTATCATCAACGGCTATAGCCATGCAAACTATTGATGAAAAAGGCCTTATGGAAACTACCTTTGGTAATTCGGCATTTTCCATATTATTATTTCAAGATATCATCGTGATCTTTATGTTGGGAGCAATTCCTTTGCTTTCCAATACCGAGGTTGAAGCAGCTGCAGATAGTCATGAATCTACCGGTAATCTTTTAGATGGTTTGCCCATGGGCTACCAGACATTGGCAATTATTCTATCTGTAGTGTTGATCATAGGTGCGGGTCAATATTTAATTGTTCCCATGTTAAGAAGAGTCGCTAAAACGGGAGTTAGGGAACTGCTGTTTGCCTCTGCTTTGTTAATCGTATTCAGTATTTCATTCTTAATGGAGTATGTTGGCCTATCACCTGCTTTAGGTGCCTTTCTAGGGGGAGTGGTACTTTCTAGTAGTGAGTACAAACATGAACTTGAAAGTAACCTTGAACCTTTTAAAAACCTTCTTTTAGGTTTGTTCTTTATAGCCGTAGGTGCGTCCATCAATTTTGTGGTCATTGCCAAAATTCCTTTGACCATTGGCGGTATATTATTGGCAATAGTATTGATAAAGGCATTGATACTTTTTATTACGGGAAAGGTATTTAAACTTAAACTGGACCAAAACTTGTTGTTAACATTTAGCTTGGCCCAGATTGGGGAATTTGCTTTTGTATTGCTATCCTTCGCATTTCAATTAAATATCCTAGATCAGGAACAGATGGATATAATGTTGGTAATCACGGCACTGACCATGTCCATTACTCCCATAATAAGTATCATAAACGAACGATTCATCTTACCAAAAATTGGAACTAAGGAGTCCATCAAAAGACCTATGGATCATATTGCGAAATCACAAAATGTTATTTTGGTAGGTTTTGGTCATTTTGGAAGTACGGTCGGTAGATTTTTACGCTCTCATGGTATTGAAGCTACTATATTAGATCAAGACTCCAATAGGGTAGATGTACTCCGCAAAATGGGTTTTGAAGTATATTATGGTGATGCCACTAGAATAGATCTTCTTGAAGCTGCAGGTATTGCAAAGGCTAAAATATTGATATGCGCCATAGATAATCCTCCTATAACACAAGAAATTACCAAACTTGTGAAAGAAAAATATCCTCATGTAGAATTAATGATACGTGCCCAGAATAGAAATGATGCATATGAATTGCTGAATTTGGGCTTTGAGAATATTTACCGAGAATCATTAGATACCTCTTTAGCATTGGCAAAAGATGTTTTAAGTAAACTAGGTTTTAGAAAATACACCTTAATTAGACAGGTCCAGAATTTTATTAAATATGATGAATCTAGTTTAAGAAGGCTGGCAATGGAACCCAAAGGCGATGATGATTACCTTTTTAAGGTTAGAAAAGAACTTGAAGAGCAAGAGCGATTATTGGAGGAGGATTTTAAAAGAGGCATTGTTGAATATGATATTCATTGGGATAGTGAGTCTATTAGAAAAGTATTGAAAAACCAACAGAACAATGCCAAATCTTAAACGCTAAACCAATAGCGTAAAGTACCACCAAAACTCAATCTTAAAACTTCTATACAATTTACTCATTCGTAGATCAAATTCCCTAAATCATCTATTAGTACAGTTTTTTCATCTGTTTCATTTAAACCACTTGCCATATTACTTGTCAAAGTATGGAACGATAAAGTAAAGTTTAACTTTTAAAACTAAAACAGATGAAAACAAATACTAAAACATATGCAATACTTGGTTTGTTATTAATTGCTTTTGCTTTACCTAGCAATGCCCAAACACGTAAAAGAACAACAACAAAAACTACCACTACCAGGACCGTAACTAAAACACCTGGAAGGGTTTCCAGTAAGAAAGTAGTATACAGAACACCAACGAAAAAGGTGGTTTCGGTGAGATCGGTTCCTAATAAAACCGTGGTTAGACACAATGGTCAAAATTATTACTATGCCAATAATAAATATTATACGGCTTCTAGAGGTAGATATATTGCCATTGCACCAAAAGTAGGATTTAGAATCAACACTTTACCTGCTAATTCAGTAAGGGTAAGATTTAATAATCGACTTTATTTTAATGTAGGGGGCACTTTTTATATTGAAGCAAATTCTGGATATGAGGTGGTTGAACCAGAAATTGGCACCGTAGTTTATGAATTACCAGACGGGTATGAAAAAGTTACTATTGACGGTTTAACATACTATGAATATGCTAACATACTTTATGAAAAAATACAACTGGACGGTTCTAGAGCCTATGAAGTGGTAGGTATTATTGATATGGAATAATTAAATTAAAATTGAATTTGTAAAGGGCTTACCCATAATGGGTAGGCCTTTTCTGTTTATGAACAGTAGTGAAATATGACAACGGTTAGTTTTTACAAGAACACGTTTTGTTAGATTTACTACTTCATTACATTATTCATCATCAAAACAATAATTAACCAATGCCGTCAACAAATCAACTACTTGGTATTTTCATTTTTGCTATGACTCTGCTAAGTGCTGCACCAAATACTGTTAATACCAGTAAAAATACCCTAAACTTTACCATTATCAATAAAGACAAAGCCATTGGCACCTTAAAAGCTACCAAAGTTGTTAATGGTTCAAAAATTCATTATCAAAGTATTACGACAATTAAAACAAGGGTGATCAAGGAAATTGAAGTAGATTATAAATATGATGTTGTATTTGAGGATAACCTATTAAAAAAGGCTAGCGTAATCATTGGGGTAGATGATAAACCCTATGCCGATATCATCACCAACCGTGCAGATCAAACCTATCTAATTACTAAAAACAAAAAGAAAGAATCGGTTATAGAAAATGCTATACATTATGCGACCATAGTTTTATATTTTAAAGAACCTATAGGTATTGATAGTTGCTATTCTGAACAAGATGGTAGCTTTAACACCATTGTACCTTTAGGCAATCATGTCTATAAAAAGATCAACGCCAAAAAACATGAAAATGTGTACTATTATGAAGGTGGATATTTACAGAAGGCTGAAATTGATGGCGGATTGATAAAATTTGAAATAGTGGCAGAAAATTGAATTTTAACCTAATAAAATAAATGGTCATGAATACAGGATTAGTGTTATCTGGAGGTGGTATTAGGGGTGTAGCCCATATTGGAACCATAAAAGCCTTGGAAGAATATGATATTTTTCCGACCCATATTTCAGGTACCAGTGCAGGTGCCATAGTTGGTGCCCTATACGCCGGTGGTATTCAATGGCAAGAAATTTTAGACTTTTTCAAGGCAATTCCAATTTTTCACACCAATAGGTTCGCAAGAAGAAAACCCGGATTTTTAGATACCGAAAAGTTTTATGACGAGTTTAAAAAGTTTTTTCCAAATGATGATTTTGGCGCCTTACCAAAACCATTGTTTATTACTGCTACCGACATTATAAAGGGCGAATTGGTCATTTTTGAAAAAGGAGAATTGATCAAACCAATTTTAGCCTCGGCAACTTTTCCCGGTGTTTTCTCTCCAATTGATATAGAAGGGTCTTATTATATAGATGGCGGTGTACTGAACAATTTCCCTGTAGAACCTCTATTAAGCTCTTGTGAAACTATAATTGGCAGCTATGTAAACGCTCTTAAACCTGTAGCCATTAACGATCTAAAACATTCTTACAATGTTCTTGAAAGAGCATACAAAATAAAATCAGCCGCAGAATCTCTTGCAAAATTCCCTATTTGTAAATTTGTAATATCACCTAATGAACTTTGTGAGTTTGCCACTTTTGATATGCGCAATATAGATACGATCTTCAAAATTGGTTACGAAAGCACCATTAAGGTTTTAAAGGATTTAGAATATAAAAAGTAAAACGTATTTACTCAGAGACATACTGTGCGCGTTCCATGAAGAAATCTTCAAATCGCTCTAATTTTGGAGATAATTTTTCAGCATATAGTACATACTGGCATTTTCTAATACTTTGTGAAACCGTAACCATTGCGGTATAATCGGATTTCTGAATTAAAAAATCACCGTCATCAATACTGCAAATTTTTAATTGCGAAGTACTTACACCATTTGACAAAAACAATTTATGTAGGGTAGTAGGGGTGGTAATCAGAACATCGATCCCCTCAAAAATTTCCGACTTCTGAATGTCTATATGCAGTTCTTTATAACTGGCATAGAGCCTCATATCCGTATACTTGGTATACTCAAAAAACTTATCATAGAGCTCCAGCACTTTTTCTTTGTTTTCAACAACGACCACTGCTCTAGGCGCATTACCTTCTGCCTTGCACTGTAATTTTTGTAATGTTGTCAAAATTAAAGCGGTGGTTTTTCCACTCTCCTTAGGACCATAACAATATACATTTGCTCCACTTTTAATAACCGGTATACTCTTCTTCTGAAGTGAAGTGGGCTTTTCAATTGCCAATGCTGTCAACCTTTCAAGTAAATGCGGATTCAGTTTTTTAAATGCCATAGCTAATGATACAAATTAAACGAGCTGTTCATGTGCAAAGATACTACCTACAAGGGGGCAATACCAATTAGAAAGTATATTTAAGCACTAGCTATATAGTATTAGAAAAACGCCCAGCATAATACCTGCCAATGGAACTAGCTTTTTACGCTTATTTTGCTCTTTGAAGATAAAGCCACCTATGACCACGGCAATAAGAATTTGACTTCGTTTAATGGCCGATAAAAGCATGATCAATGCATCTGGATCCTGTAATGCCTTAAAGTAAAAGTAATCTGCAATTTGAAGTAAAATACCCACCAATGGTATGGTCCATCTCCAAGTAAATGCCTTTCTTTTTTCGGCATAAGGAAACCAAGTTACCGTAAGTATGATCAATAAAAATAAAACGGTGTAAAAGCAAAACCAGAATTGCAATGCCTGCGGATTCAAGGCTAAGCTTTGAATTAAAAATTTATCGTACAAACCGCTTGAAGCTCCTAAAAAAGTTGCTCCAACAATAGCAAAGATCCATTTATTTCGCTTAAAACGGATTCCTTCTTTTTTACCGATTCGTGAGTAGAGAATCACAGAAAATATGATAAGAAAAAAACCGATCCACTGCCATGAATTCGGTTTTTCCTGATAAATGGTGATGGCACCTATAAAAGTGAAAAATGGTCCCGCAGATCTTATGGGCGTAACAATGGTTATGGGCAAATGTTTTAATGCTTGGTAGGCCAGCACCCATGATGCCGCCATGATCGCTGATTTAATTGCAATAAATCCGTGAGTTTCAAGAGGAATATTAGTGATATAAAAATCTATGGACACCATATATTCCTTGAAGAACAAGGAGCCAAAATAAAAGGGCAGGAGTAATAAAAACCCAGACGAGATCGTACCCAACAATACAGGAAAAACCTCATTGCCCTGTACAGCATGCTTTTTGCATAAGTTGTGTAATCCTAAAAATAACGCCGCTAAAAGTCCAAGGTACATCCACATAATGCGCGCGAAGATATTGGTTTATCTTATTTGTTCATAACCGAAAAACCTTGTATTGCACCTTTAAAACAAAAAGGGGATGCCTTTTGTAAAGACACCCCCTTTTTCAACACTCAAACTTAATGTTAATATGCCATTTTTACGATTTTTTCAGCGTCTTCAGGCATTAAAGCTTGTCGCTCACCTAATTTCCAACCTCGGTCTGTAAAACGTTTAGCAATCTCTTCAGCAGTACCTTCGTATTCTTTGGTATAATCTGACAATTTGGTATCTATGCCCAATTCTTGAAAGAAAGCTTCGGTTTTCTCAATAGCCGCATAAGCCTTGTCATCAACACTTCCCTCGGTTATATTCCATACACGTTCGCCATATTGAGCCAATTTTTCCTTTTTGGCCTCAAAATTATACTTGTAATGACTTGGTGCCACAATTGCCAATGTACGTGCATGATCAATACCGAACAACGCGGTTAATTCATGCCCCATCATGTGTACGGCCCAATCTCCAGGTACTCCTTTTTGAATTAATCCGTTCAAGGCCATGGTACAGCTCCACATAAAATCGGCCGCAGGTTTATAATCCGTAGGGTCTTTAATCACCTTTGGCGCTACTTCAATCAACGTTTGCATAATACTTTCTGCAAATCTATCTTGTAACGATGCTTCTATAGGATACGTCATGTACTGTTCCAAAACATGTGTAAAAGCATCGGTAATACCGTTTACCAATTGACGTTCAGGAATGGATGTGATCACTTGTGGGTCAAGTACGGAAAACTCTGGGAACAATCCTGGTCCGCCCATGGCTAATTTTTCCTTTGTTTCCGCTCTTGTGATCACCGCTCCTGAATTCATTTCAGAACCTGTTGCCGGTAACGTTAAAACCGTACCAAATGGCATTCCTTTTTGGGTTCTCACATTTTTAGTAAGTATATCCCATGGGGTGTCACCTTCATAAACAGCTGCCGCAGATAGGAATTTTGTCCCGTCAATTACAGAACCGCCGCCTACTGCCAATAAGTAAGATATATTTTCATCCTTAATTACCTTCAACGCCTTCATCAATGTATCATATTCAGGATTGGCAGGAATTCCGCCAAACTCAATAACATCAAAATTGGACAGTGCCTTGGTTACCTGATCGTAAATGCCATTTTTCTTAATACTTCCGCCACCGTAGAGCATAAGTACTTTAGCATTGGCGGGTATTTCACTTTCTATTTTTTTAATCGTATCCTTTCCAAAAATGATTTTGGTGGGATTCTTAAATTCAAAATTGTTCATTTTCTTTCTCTTTTAATTTTTAATTGTTCATTGGCTTTACTATTCTATAACAGTAACCAAATCTTTCATTGGTTTTCTCACCTTTACAAGGTTCACCAACCAATCTTCACTTTCATTCCTATAGCCTAACGGCAATAATACCGCACTTCTTAATCCTTTTTCACGAAGACCCAATATTTTATCTACAGCTGCAGGATCAAAACCCTCAATAGGCGTTGCATCTACTTTTTCAAAAGCTGCCGCAGCAATGGCTTGTGAAAAAGCAATATAAGCTTGCTTTGCCGCGTGGTTAAAATTCTCCTCTTCATCTTTTTGTGGGTATGAATCCAACAACATCTTTCTATAGTTTTCCCAACCTTCATTTTTAAAACCACGAATTTCATTGGTAAGGTCGAACATATAGTTAATACGTTCTTCGGTATACGTGTCCCAAGCGGCAAATACCAAAAGGTGAGAACAATCTGTAATCATAGATTGGTTCCATGCTACCGGTCTAATCTGTTCTTTTATTTCTTGATTCTTAACCACTATAATTTCAAAAGGCTGTAAGCCACTAGAAGTAGGAGCCAAGCGTGCCGCCTCTAATATGCGTTCCACTTTATCTTCAGCAACTTTTTCACCATTCATGGCTTTAGCTGCATATCTCCAGTTCAATTTATCCAATAATTCCATTATCTAATCTTAATTAAGTTGTTTTTGCTAATTGTTCTATATCATTCGACGTAATTATAACATCGGTATTACTCGTGGTATTTGCCAAATTGAGCATTGCTTGTGCAATACTATCGGCATTAATTATTCTATATTTCTTTAAGGGACCAATGAATAGGGGCTGAATTACTTTAAAAACTACAAGACCTATCTTTTCTAGTAATCGTTGTTCGTTTCTTTCCCCGCCTATTAAAGAAGGTCTTAAAATTGAAGTTCTCGGTATTGCCTGATTTAAAACTTCTTGCTCCATTTCTCCTTTAGTACGGTTATAGAAAACACTACTTTTTTTATTTGCGCCCATTGCGGAAATAGCCAAAAAAGTATTGATTCCATTAGCCTTTGCTAATTTTGCCGCGGCTACAGGTATACCATAATCAATGTCTCTGTACAAAGATTTATCCGGAGTCTTTTTTGCGGTGGTACCTATACAACAAAAGACTTCATCACCAGTAAAATCATTTTTAAACTGTTCCAATTCTAAAAGATTGCCTATATACTGCTTCACTTTATTGGGCAAACCCTTTATGCTAGACCTTGAAAACAACTTTATGCTTTTATATCTATCATCAACAATAAGTTTCTCTAAAAGCAAGCCACCCGTTAAACCAGAAGCTCCTAAAATAATTGCTGTCTTTTTCATCCTATTCGCATACTTTTATACTGCTCCAAGCTGCCTCAAAAGCTAGCTCCAATTGTTTGTCGTCCAAAACTAAGGCACCACGATTTTGAGCAATGGTTAAAAAGGAAAGCGGATTTATAGCATAGGCATACAACATATAATCTGACATGGGTTTTATAACTCCTTCTTTAATTCCTCTTTTCCATAAATCTAACAAGGGTTGTAAATGCCTTATCCCTTCTTGTCTGCTTTCTTCATCTATCATGGGCGTATTATCACATTGGGCCAAGAACATGGCGTAGGCATCTTCTTTTAGTTTAAATTCAGCAATACGTTTCCAGATTACTTCAAAACCTTCTTTGACCGACATGGTTTCATCATAAGTAGCAAAAGCGTAAGCAGTATAACTTGACTTCACCTCTAAATATGTCTTGTTTACCAAATCTTGCTTGTTTTCAAAATAGAGGTAAATAGTGGCAGGAGAAACACAGGCCATTTTAGCAATTTTGCTCATAGGCGTTGCATGAAAGCCATCATTATTTACAAGCTCTATAGTTGCATTTATCAATGCGTTGCGTTTGTCTATACTTTTTTGAAGTGCTGCCATGAATTAAAATCTTTGTACAAAGTTACAGAAAATGAACGTTCATTCTTTTTTATTAACAGAACTTTAATTGGTCGTATTAAAATATAATATCCTCATAAATTCTAAGAACATCCTATAACGGCTATAAATGATAATTCACTAACTTTAAGATGTCTAATAAAGGTAGTTCCCACGTCCTTTTCATTAACTACTCATTTATCCTTACTAGGTATTCTATAACACATGTATAAAATTCTATCATTAGACGGCGGCGGTAGTTGGGCAATTATGCAATTACTTACGCTAAAAGACAGATATGGTAATATGAATGGTCATCAGATTTTGAACAAATTTGACTTGGTCATTGCCAATTCAGGTGGTAGTATCGTATTGGCTGCTTTAGCTGAAGACTATACTATTGACAAGGCCATCTCCTTATTTAAAGAAGAGAAGAACAGGGCAGCTATTTTTCATAAAAACAGATTTAAGGATCGATACTTTCCCGTGGATTATCTGGGACTTTTCAATGCCGGTTTTGGACCTAAATATAGTGCCAAAAGAAAAAAGGAAGCATTTGAGAGCTTATTTCCCGAAATCGATAAAATACAAATGGATGAACTTCCAAAACTCATTGGAAAGGATTCACTTAAAATTGTTGTTGCAACATACGATGCACTGAACAATCGTGCAAAATTCTTCAAATCGTTTTCATCGAATTCCGAAGGAGATGATTCCGTTAGACTTACACAGGCCATAAACGCTTCATCTAACGCTCCCGTACAATATTTTGATTTTCCTGCACGCTTTAAGGCTAAGGGTAGCGATATATTCTATGAGCTTTGGGACGGTGCTCTCGGCGGATTCAACAATCCTATTTTAGCGGGAATCATTGAAGCGTATAAATTGGGTGTTGACCTAAATACCATTCGCGTTGTTTCTTTAGGTACCAGCAATTCCTTAATGTCTTCAGATTCTAAAAGGGACTTTTGGAACTGGAAACAAATTGCGCTTCAATTCAGAAGAAAGAAATTACATTTTTCAAAATGGAAACCTCAATTTAATTTTTTTAAAGAAACGGTACTGCACCAAGCTAAAACCATATTATATCAACCGCCAGACACCGCCAATTACATTGCTATGATGTTCTTAAAAGCTGCAACGGGCAATAAACCCAATGAGCAGATTATTAGATTATCTCCTTTAATACATTATGATAGCCATAGTTCTGAAGAAATTATTCCATTGATCCAACAGCTCTATAAAATGGATATGGACTTAACTACAGATGAAGAAATCGATAAATTAATAAAGTGTTTTATTGGTTGGAAAAACGGACTGATCTATAACCAACCTATTGAATTTAGAGTAGAACGCAGTAATGACCTTCTGTTCTTACAGGGCGATAAATGGTACAAAGACGGTATGGATAGGTGGATTACTTGGGAACTTTGATTTAAAAATTGCACATTTAGAATGATTATGTTAAATTTAACATAATTTTATTACCAAATTAGATAATACAATACACTTTAAACATTAAACACTATATATTTTATGAAAAATGCTTTTAAAACCGGTAAATTTTTAGCGATGACATGTGCCTTTAGCACATTGATTTTCACATCTTGTTCAGAGGAAAAATTAGATACAGAAATTGAAACTGTACAAGAAGTTAAGACGCTTGAAATTGCCTTAAAATCCCCCACTGAAAATCCTATTATTATTGATGATCTGGGGATTACCAATATACAATCCGCAAAATCAAGTAATGCAACCAAAGGCCGTTATAATATTACTTTAAAGTATTTGTTACCACCCACCGAAAGACAAGTTGAAGTTTTTGAAGCTGCGGCAGCAAGATGGGAAAGAATTATTATTAAAGATGTACCAGATGTAGCCGGACCAATACCTTCTGCTTTCACTGGTTTTCCTGATATTGATACCATAGATGATTTGGTAATTGAAGTTGCCTTGGCGCCAATTGACGGACCAGGAGGAATTTTAGGTCAAGCGGGTCCGCAATTTGTTAGAACTGAAGATTTCTTATCATTGACCGGAGTTATGTTCTTTGATGTGGATGATCTGGATTTTCTTGAGGAAATAGATTTATTTGAAGAAGTAATTGTTCATGAAATGGGCCACGTTTTAGGCATTGGTACTTTATGGAATACAGCTCCTTTTGGCTTTGATAGAACCCTTAGAGCAGGACCTGATAGCAACCCTTATTTTACAGGAAGAAAGGCTAATGTGTTCTGGAATGCAGAAGGTGGTACAAATGAATTACCTATTGAGAATATGGGTGGTCCTGGTACTGCTTTAGGTCATTGGAGAGAATCTACATTAAACAATGAGTTAATGACCGGTTTCTTAAATCTTGGTGAAAACCCATTAAGTCGTATTACGGCCGGGTCAATGAAAGATTTAGGCTATGGATCTGCATCTGTTGGGGAGTCTTATGATTTACCTCGTGGAACTGAAGGTGTTGACATTAATGATCTTGGTGATTTTGGCACTGCTGAAAATCAAGGTTTAAACATAGCCAAAATGGAAGAGTTAGTGCCTTTGAGAGGTTTTGTAAATGTTAAAAAATAACACACACCCTCTTACAAGGATATCATAACCCTTAAACCGTTTAAATTATTAAGCTTGCACCATTGGAGAAATGGTGCAAGCTTTTTATTTTCCCGCACATCTACATATACCCTGTGGTTATTCTACATTTTATATACAACCTTTAGGCGTAAGTAGTCTTAGCTACTAAAAGTGTACCTATCTTTGTTTAAAATCATTTTATGCCAAGCCAATTTTCAGATTTAGGAATATCTAAGGATTTACAAAAAAGTCTAGATGAATTACAGATAACCGAACCCACCACTATTCAGAAGAAATGCATTCCTATAATTTTGGAGAAAAAGGATGACCTTGTTGCCTTAGCAAAAACCGGAACTGGAAAAACCGCTGCCTTTGGTCTACCATTATTGCAAATGATAAACAGCAAAAGTACAGCTGTACAAGCTATTATTTTAGCACCAACAAGAGAATTGGCACAGCAAATTCATGCCAACTTAATATCGTATACCTCAAATAATACTGATGTTTCCATTGCTGCTTTATGTGGTGGTATTCCCATTAAACCTCAAATAGAGGTACTTAAAACTCCTACCCAAATTATTGTCGCTACACCTGGTAGATTAGTTGATTTAGTAAAACGCGAAGCTTTAGATATTACTAAACTAAAGTATTTGGTTTTAGATGAGGCCGATGAAATGGTAACTGCATTAAAAGACGATTTAGACACCATTATTGCTGGCATACCTAAAGCTAGACGTACTTTTCTATTCACTGCAACCATGTCCGGTGCTATTAAACAAATGGTGCAAAATTATATGTCCAAACATGTGGTGCATATTGAAGCTGATATGTCTACCCTTGGTCATATAGGCATTGATCATAAATATGTAGTTGTGGAGCCCATTGAAAAACTAGATGTATTAACACATTTTTTGAATTCAAAAGAGGGACAAAGCGGAATCATATTTTGTAAGACCAAGGCCGCCGTAAACAAACTGGCAAAAAAATTGGCTATAAATAAATTTTCTTCGGGAGCGTTGCACGGTAGTCTATCTCAACCCATTAGAGATCGCATTATGGGGCAATTTAGAGAGGGATACATTAAAATTCTTGTGGCAACCGATTTAGCTGCCAGAGGTATAGATGTTAAAGAATTGGGTTACGTAGTAAATTATCATTTGCCAGACACCTACGATGCCTATGTGCATAGAAGTGGACGTACGGCCAGAGCAGGGGCAAAGGGACTTTCTTTGACCATTTTACAAAAAGAAGAGGTTGCAGAGGTTTTCGATTTTGAGAAAGAATTAGGTATTTCTTTTTCTAAATATCAAAAAGCGGACGCCAAAAGTATTGAAGAGAACAACACTTTATTATGGGCCAAGAAAATATTTAAAACAAAACCGAACCGAGAAATTTCAGATGAACTTAGAACGAAAGTTAAAACGGTATTTCATCATTTAACTAAAGATGAACTCGTTGAGAAAATTTTGGCACATTACCTAACTGAGAACAGCACTTCTGATAACCAATCTAAGTAAAAGTAGAAAATGAAAGTAATTTTAACATGTTTAGTATCAATTTTAGCTATGGTGGTTGTAATTGGTCAAACACCGGAGCAATTTTATTTTGAATGGACTGATTTACCTTTTACAAAGGAAGAATTAAACACTAGACGAGAAAACCTGATGACTGAATTAGCCCAATTAAATAAAAAGGGGCTAGTATTAATTCCCGCGAAAGACGGATTTTCATTTGGTGAAACATTTAGGCAAACTGATGATTTTTATTACTTTACCGGTTTAGAATTGCCAAATGCCATTTTAGTTTTTAACTTGAATAATCAAAAAGTTACTATCTATACACCTGAACAGGATATCAGGTTTGAAAACAGTTCTAGAAAAAATGATTTTCCCGGAAGACCTCTATTATATGACAATAGTATCATAAACAGAACAGGTATCCCACTCGCTTCCATAGAAGATTTTACCAATCTGTTGAATTTAGAAAACTCCAATAAATCTAAAATACTAATCAATAACGGTAGACCTGGCGAAGTAAAATTTGCACCCAATGACTACATTGCTACCTATTCTCCTGTTCAAGTTCTTTTAGAGGCAATCAAAAAGAAACATACAGATTTAAGTTTTGAAAATATCTACGAAGCAATTGCCAAAGTACGTATGATAAAATCTGAAAATGAAGTAGAAATCTTAAAACAGGCGGCAAATATAACAGTTAAAGGCATTAAAGAGGCGGCAAAAGCGATAAAACCAGGTATAGACGAACGTTATTTAGAAGGCGTTTTAGAAGGCGATTTCAAGAAAAATGGTTCACAAAGGCTAGCCTTTGGGTCCATCATAAAATCCGGACCAAATTCTCATTGGCCCTGGAGAATTTTAGCAACACATTATAATCGAAGAAACCGTATTATGCAAAATGGGGATCTTGTTATTTTTGATGTGGGGTGCGAATATGAACAATACGTAAGTGATATAGGAAGAACATTTCCGGTTTCTGGCAAATAAACAAAAGAGCAAAAAGAGATTCTGATGATGGAAACCAAAATTGCTGATGAAATTATTGAGTTTTTAAAACCAGGAATAACCTTTAAGGATGTGCAGAAATTCACCAATACCATTATTCCTGAACACTCAAAAAAATATATGCAAGTAGGTTTATTTTTTGGTCACCATTTAGGCCTATCAACAGGCGATCCAAACTTATCTAATGCTCCTTTAAAACCAGGCATGGTATTTACTGTAGAGCCGTGGTATTATAACCATGATAACAATATTTCAGTATTTACAGAAGATATGATATTAATCACGGAAGATGGTTGTGAAGTGTTAAGTTCGGACTTACCTAGAACACCTGAAGATTTAGAGAATTTGATGAAAAGTTAATCACTACATTTTATTATACCTTATTTAAATGCTATTGAGAATGTTTTTTAATATTCCTGTAGGCTGTTTACTTTTTAGATTTTAATCCTACAAACATAACAGTAGACACCAATAATAACAAAAGGTACCAAGTATTACTTACAAGGTCCAAATAAGTTATGCTACCCTTTGCAAAGCTCAAAATCATAAGGACTTGGGCTCCATAAGGCAATAACCCTTGAGTTATACAAGCAAAGACATCTAAGATAGATGCAGTCTGTTTGTTCTCTAAAGCATACTCATCATTAATAGATTTAGCAATGGGTCCAGATATAATTATGGAGACCGTATTGTTCGCAATAGCCATATTAATAGTTGATACCAATGTTGCAATGCCAAACTGTGCAGACTTCTTACTTTTTACAAAAGTTTTAATTTTTAGTAGTATAAACGCTATACCGCCATTGTACGTCACCAAAGCGGCCAAACCACCCGTTAATAATGATAAAAGAAATATCTCCGTCATATTGGTAAAGCCTGTATATGATATTCTTGTAAATTCCAACACCGTGAAATCACCATAAAAGACACCTAAGATTCCAGCCGAAATTGCGCCCAATACAAGCGTCACAAAAACGTTCACACCTATGACTGAAAGTATAATTACAATTAAATAAGGCAAAATTTTAAGAATGGAATAATGATACTCTTCCATTTCCATTCCTACGGTATTCATGGTTAGACCTTCATACATTAAAATAGCCATACTAATAATGGCAGCAGGTACGGCTATTTTGATATTCGCCTTGAATTTATCACTCATTTTTACATTCAGTGATTGTGTAGCGGCAATGGTGGTATCTGAAATTACCGAAAGATTATCACCGAACATGGAACCTCCCAACAAGGCACCGCATAAAATACCTAGCGAAAAATTACCGGTATCCGCAAAACCAATTACAATTGGAGCCAGCGCAACTATAGCGCCTACAGAGGTACCCGTAGAAATAGACAAAAATGCGGCAATTACAAACACACCTACATATATATAGTGTCCGCTGATAACATCCAGACCTAAATGAACAATAGCATCTACACTGCCCATAGCTTTGGTTGTCGCTGCAAATGCTCCTGCCAATAGGTATATAAGACACATGGTCAAAATTTTATCATTACCGCACCCTTCTAAAAGAATGGCAATTTTCTCCTTCATAGATTGCTTAAACATGAGAAATGCTACCAGTATACCAGCAATTACGGCAATAGGAGCGGGTAGGGCATAAAAATCATTTTGAAAAATGCCTACGCCTAGAAATATTGCAATGAATATTAAAAATGGAATAAGTGCCTTTGCATTGGCTGTTACAGCTTTTACTTGAGTCATATATGGTTATTTGTAGAATCACGTTTAGAGCTATAGCAAATACTAGAGGAAGGATTTAACGTTTTTTCCAAGGTATTGGCTTATCGCTTTTAGCACCTTGCTCGTTATTGCAGGTTGCTATCTCTATTTGAGATTCTTGATAATTTAAGGGCGCAAAATTAATAAACCATCAGTACATAAAATCAAAAATTATACTAATTATATCTTAATTTAAACCGTTTTGAACAATTGCAGAAAATGCCATTTTAAGATGACAAAAGGCTAAAAAATTTCACTTACACAATAGGGCCTTTTACTGAATTATACGCTCCATTCGCTGAGAAGCTTCATTTTCATTTAAACTTCGAACTACATTTAAAATCTAAACGGAGACTGGTATCTATACCTACTTAGATGCTTAAACCGTATAACAACCCTAAAAATTAAAATCGATGAGAAAAATGAATCTTAACTTAGGAACAACTGCATTATTCGTATGCCTGCTTTTCTTAACCTCTTGCAGTAATGATTCCGATGATGTTTCAATCACCGAAGAAGAAACAACAGATGATACTAGCGGCACCAATGAAGCAAGTAGTACTGTGGACAGTGACTCCTATATTTTAGCCGTTGCACCGGACAATGGGGTATATTTAATTGATCATGATGGCAATACCTTATTTGATTGGGATTTCAATGGTGACCAATTGGGTAATGATGCCATGCTTCAATCTGATGGTAGTTTGGTATCTACGATAAAAGCTGATAATCCACAGATAACCTTTGGTGGTTATGGTGGCGGATTTAGAAAAATAAACGCAGACCAATCCATTGAATGGGAAGTGGACTATTCTACTAGTACCTACATCTCACATCATGATGTTAATTATTTATCTAATGGAAATATCATATTTCCCGTATGGGAAGAAGTAAGTGCTGCAGATGCTGCAGAGATGGGATTTTCGGGTAATTTTAATATTTATCCTGAAGCTATTATTGAAATGAATCCATTAACCCAAGAAATAGTTTGGGAGTGGCATGCTACAGACCATATTGTTCAAGATTACGATGAAAGCAAATTAAACTTTGGTGTCGTTGCCGATGTCCCCAACCTTATTGACATCAATTATAATAATGATCAAACTGATGGTGACATTATGCATGTAAACGGTATAACCCTAGATGAAACGAACGACCTTTTATACATGACCGTTAACTTCTATAGCGAGGTTTGGGTTATTGATCATAGCACCTCAACAGAAGAGGCTGCCACCAATACCGGCGGAAACTATAATTTAGGTGGTGACCTGGTTTACCGTTTTGGAAACCCCCTTACTTATGACAATGTTGGTGAAGTGACCATGAACAGGGTACATTATCCTAATCTTTTTGATGATAATAAGATGTTGGTATTTGTAAATAATAAGTATGACAACCAATCTGCAGTAGCAGAATACCAATTGAGTCCGCCTTATGAACTGGTAGCCGGTCAAGATAATGAGCCTGAATTAATATGGGAATTCACAGATACCGATTTATATAGTAATGGTTTAGGCAGTGGGGTTAGAATGAGTAATGGCAACACCCTTATCTGCGAAGGCACAGGTGCTATTTGGGAAGTTAATAGCGACGGAGATGTGCTGTGGAGATTTACAAATTACAATAGACCGTGGCGTGCGTATGCATTTACAAAAGACGACGATGCAATAACCGCATTAGGTCTATAATTAAAGATAGTTTTTTTGATTGATTGATTGATGACGAAGGGCTCCAATAGCAATATTGGAGCTTTTCTATTTTTTAAATTCATCTACATGATGAAATATAAGCAACTAGCATTGTTCAAATATGTAACCGGTAAAGGTTCAGGCATTCGCTTTAAATCTTATGGCATACACTTAAAATTCCTCTTAAGTCTTTGTTTTATCAATAGGTTTACCATTCCAAAATTACTAAGATCAAAAAAATGAAAATATATACTACGCTATTATTGTTATTTGGTTGGGCAATTGGCCAAGCTCAAAATACAGAGGATAACATTACTTATCAAAGCATTATAGACGCAGAACATATTATGGTCCAATTAAGTACAGTAGACCAAGCTACTATGATGTCTATGTTGCACCAGGGCTTTTACGTGTATTTTGATGTTAAAGGAAAAAAGAAGAAAAATGTTTCTATTCAATATCCAATCAATATTACTCCGCCAGAACGTCCAGAACGAAATGAAAGAGATAATAATTCTCGTAAAAAAACAGATGAACAAGAGCGGAAAGGACCGGACATGAACAAGCTATTGGAAGAAATGCCCAGAACGGCACGCTTTATTAATTTTGACCATGAAGAAGAATTTCATTTAGACTTAAACAACCTAGGTGTTACCATAAACTACAATTTTGACGAAGCTTCAAAAGAACTTCATTATCACTTAAAAATACCAAAAAATAGCATTGCTGATAATGACACCAAGCTATCCAAATTATCCATTGGTATTGTAACTCCAAAAATAAAATCCGAAACAAAAACTGTGAGCTCAAATGTTAGTTTTGGTGCTGGAGGTCAAAGTGGTGGACCTGGAGGTGGCAGAGGTGGTCAAGGTGGTGGTCCTGGCGGTGGAGGTAGAGGAGGTTCTCAAGGAACACCACCACAAGATCAGCGACCAGAAGAAGTCTCCATTAATATTTGGTTTAAGGCCGATGCCAACAATTAAGTATTACAAAATTTTTCATCTATTGATTCTATAGATACGTAGTAATAATTACACTATTGGTATATATTGTTTTCACTTACTAAGAGGTAAATATACTTTTGTAACACATAAATATTAAAACACATAACCATGAAAAAAGTAATTGCAACGTTTATCATTATTGCTTCAATAACCAGTTGTAACAGTGTAAAGAACATGAACACCTCATCTATGTCCGATGCTGCTACATTATTAAGCTCACTAAGTTCTAATTCTACGGTACAGCAGGTGGCGAGCTTATTTAGCCTATTGGATACCAACAATGATCAAGCTATTAGCTCAACTGAAGCTATTGGCGAAGTTTCTGAAAATTTTGATGTATTGGACACTGATAATAACGCTAGCCTTAATTTAACCGAATTGGAAGGTATACTTGGTTTGTTAAAATAAACCTTCCATTTAAACGTATTCCCCCCGAATACGTTTATTTTCATTTTGGGTTATTTGCTAAGAACCCCCTGTTTATCTTAAACAGGGGGTTCTTTTTTGTAGAAGATTAATAATGAAAACTTAATTCGTTGCTTTATTAAATTTGTAAGTAATACCAATATTTAATCCAAAAGAAGAGTATGGTACTTTTTGGGACAGTTCTTTAGATGTATCAGTATTGGTATTCGAGAGGTTATCTACGTAGGTAGTAGTTCTATTTACACCTTCTGGCAAATTATCAATGGTATATAGCCCACTAACCGATACAGTACCATCAGGTAGTTTTACATCTGTATTGAATTCCGATATTTCAGAATCTTTACGCTTTAAACTAATACCGTAATATTCAGCTTCTACAAACAGGCTAAAATTATCATCTAAATCATATTTATATCCAAGAGCTCCCACGAACCCTAAAGGAAAATGTCCATGAAAATCCTCTTTATAGTTCGTTTCGGAATAAGAGCCTTCCGGTACACCAAAAGCCTCGGCTTCGGCTTCAGAAAAAACAGATTTTTGGTAAATGACACCTTCCGTTTTACCTCCCAATTTTAATAATGCTCCAAAACGTCCATATATATTATTGGTAAATTTATATACCACGGATGCGGAAGCACCAAATGCCCTTGCCCTTGCAACAGCATTCACTTCTGTATCCGGTAAACTAACAACAGAAATATCTTGGTCAGCACCATGCAAATAACCTACTCCAAGATCAAAACCGAAAGAGTCGTCAAAAAAATAGGTGCCTCTAAGTTGAAAGTTTGTGCCTTCTCCATAACTGCCATATGAGTTTTCTGTTTCCGTTGTCGTAATTCGTTCTCCCAATTTCATACCTGCACTTCCAACGGCATAGCCAGAACTTGCCGAGACTTGCCATTGCCCATATGCCGTTGTGCTAAAAATTGCCAAAACAGCTATTAACATTTTATACTTCATAATTCATTTTTTATGTATTAAATCAAGTAAATTTCATTCTATTCATTAAACCCAATTTTTCTTATAAATACCTAATAAATATTACGTTTAACACTTGCTAGAGTGCGTATAAAAGTGGTAGAATAAGAGTTTTAGTATTGAGCTTTTTTTAAATTGAACGCCAAATTTACATCAAACCAATAATACAGCTTAGCTTAAAAGATTTTTTAACTAATTATATTAATTTGAATTATAAACCTATTGAAATAAATGAATGGTTAATCCTCTATAAACGGATCGGCATATTTCTCATCTGTGATAAACTCTGTATCGGTCAAGGTATGTAGAAAATCAACTAATGCTTGTTTGTCATTATCGGATAAGTTTAGTCTGCGAACGTTATTACCTTGCGTAAGTCTATTATCCAAATTTGGGTTGTTCTGTACTCCGCTATTGTAATGCTCTATAACCTCTTCAAGAGTTTCAAATCTACCATCGTGCATGTAAGGTCCTGTTAAAGCAATGTTTCTTAAAGATGGCACTTTAAATTCACCCAAGTCATTATTATTACCGGTTATACCGCCCACGCCCGGATCTGTAATATTAGCATCTAGCCCGTTGTTTCTAGCAGCATCACCCACAAAAACATTGGTAGCATGACAATCAAAACATCTGGTCTGGTTGCTCATAAAAAGTTGCTTACCTGTATTTTCTGAATTTGTAAAATTTGGAAAGTTGTCATCAATATCTTGAACTTGAGATAGGCCCTCATCAAATTTAGATTCATATGAAACCATAGAACGTATAAATTGAGATAATGCCAATGCTATACGCTCACTGGTAACATTGTCATCACCGAAGGCATTAGTGAATAAAGCTTCATAATAATCTACGACCGACAGTTTTGCTTCCAATTCAGGCAAAGTTAGTCCCATTTCCACAAGGTCTTGAATTGGAACCAATGTTTGCTCTTCTAGACTAGCCGCTCTTTCATCCCAAAAAAACCTTCCATTTTCATAAAACCTGGCATTTGCCAGTCCCATGGAATTCCTAGAAGTTAATTCACCATCAAACCCTGTACTTAAGGCAGTAGGATCAGAAAAACCATGTTCTTGAATATGGCAAGACGCGCAAGAAATAGTATTGTTCCTAGATAAATTATTATCATAGAACAACACCCTGCCTAAAGTTGCTCCGTTATCTGTTATTTCGTTATTGTTAGGGGTATTATCTTCATTTCTTACATCATTATCCAAGAAGAAATCTGGCAAAAGTATATTGGCATAATTGAATGGAGAAACGGGCAAGTCTAATATAGATGAATTTACCGCAAGATCATTGTTGGTATCAGTTTCAGTATCAACATCCGTTTCATTAGTATCATCATCTACCAGAACTTGTTCTTCATCTTCGGTAATTTCTACATATTCATCTTTACTACACGAACTTAAAATAATCACTAGTAAGCAAATTGGGACAAAACACTTTTTCATATTACATTGTTTTTTAAAAGATTGATAAAAATTAAAAAGTAGTTTTCTGTCATATAGGCCAATTAAATAAGGGTAGGGTAGCGGTAGGAATATGGTATTGCAAAAGCTTCGCCATTACTGGCGAAACTTCTACAATCCAAGGGTTAAGAATTAAAAATTAGGTGATAAACTTAAGTTGTTCACTGCGGCTGAAATCTCATAACCTAAACGAGCGCCTTCATCGCTATCAGCTTGTATATGTACACCCAATGGTATTCTAGAATATCCATTTTCTTCTGCCATTTCCGTAAATGAATTGAACCTTCTAGGGGTGCCATCAAAATCTGATCTTCCGGCATGGGTTCTATCGGTAAAGTTAATGGCGTCTCCCCCAAATATGTCTATAAAAACTCCCGATGCCGCCGCTGCAAATGTAGCATGCCCTGACGGATATGCCGGAAAAGCTGGATTGGGGCTGGAAATGAATCGTGCTAAATTTGTTTGAAAATCATCGTTGATGTACTCCAGAATAAATCTACTTGGTCTTTCTGAATTATAGGTGTATTTATCATCCCAAGCAGAAACCGCAGCATCATTAGTTGCAAAACCAAGCTTCAGCAACAACTCCAATGCTTTTTCAAAATCCAAGTCTTCCTGTTCAATTAATTGATTGGCAATGGAAAACTGTCTACCAGGAGGACTCATCATTAACCCTTCTACATCATCTGACCAAAATTCGGCTATCCAAAGATCTTCGTTATCTGATAACCTAGCGGTTGTAGCAGAAATCTCAACTTCTTCCATTTGCTCATAATAGCCACTATTTCTATTAGTGTTGTGGAAAAATGGCGGCGGTGTGCTAGAGGTCTGTTCCGGACTGATCACAAATGTTCTTACCCTGTTCCAATAAGGAAACCACGCACTTTCTCCTTCAGATGCAGCCCATAACCCTTCACCAACAGGTGCTACATATGATGCAGGATTAGGATCTAACTGTTGAGATTCTGCTTCGGTATCGGTTTGGCTATAGGCAATTACACTTTCTGCGACCAAAGTCCCCCATGCTATGGAATTCTCAATTTCTTCTTGTGAAAGTTCTTCCGTTAGTTCATCTGCCAACTCATTCTCTAAAGTTGCAATACCCGCTTTTGCATTATTGGAAACACTGAACATGAAATGGTCCATTACCAGGGCATAACAAGTGTTAAGTGCCAAGTCTCTATCTACGTTATTTGCTCTTTCATTTAAGTCAAGATTAAAGCCCTGTAATTGGCTCTGTGTAGATCCATAACCATCCATATCCGCTACGGCAGTTTCGTACCCGGCCAAATGAATGTAGGCTAAAGCTCTTGCTGTAGTATTAGGTCTTAAGCCATCAGTATATCTATCCAAAACCAGCCAAAGATCATTCCAATCCACAATTAATTGCACAGTCTCCTCAGATGGGTTCAAGCCATTGTTACGGTTATTTTGCCTTCTAGCGGTCAAAGAGTCTTGGGCTACTGTTTCAAAATCATCTGTGTCCGTTTCACTAATTTCAAGTACGTCTAACTCATCTTTTGCACAAGCCTGTAGTAGGATCACCGATAGAATAATCAACACCCATCTTAAATTATAATTTCTCATAAATTTCTGTATTAAAGGTTAATGTTTAACTGAAGGCCTTTTGTGCCTTTCCCTTAATACGCTGAGGCAGTACATATACCCAACCCTCTTTTTGAAAAAAAATAAATTCTATTGATTTACTACCTAATTAATGGAAAAACCAAAGTAGTATTTGAAGTATAATTAGTTATTAAAAATGTATGCTAAACTGTAGGTTGGGGGCAAAACCAATAGTTTTACGATAAGGTTCATCTACAGGTGGTTCATTTTGAAAAATATTGACAATATTGTCCTGATCAAATAAATTAACGATTGACAAGCCCACAATTCCTTTCCAACTTTTCTTAGTGTTCGTAAATCCATACGTGGCAGAAACATCAAATTGATGCATACTTGGAAAACGTTCTGTATACGCTATATCCAAACTATTTTGTGAGGTATTGCCATCTTCATCAAAATCTGGAACAACTACCGGCATACCTGAAAAGTAACCCCAGGTCACCGCCAAATTAAAAGGATCTAAGTGCCATAAACCCGTAACGTGTAAGATATGGCGTTGGTCAAAAAAAATGGGTAAATCGGTATCAAATTCGGTATCTACCTCACTTAATGAATAACTGAATAACGATTCAAAATTATTCCAACGCTTTTTTATAAATAAATCAGCCCCTTTGCTTTTTAACTTTCCTTCTTCAAGTGTACTAGTGTTGGTCTGTACGGTTACGTTTTTCGTATTTCTACTGTACAATTCTACATCAAACAGCCAGCCCGATCTATTGTATATAGCTCCTATCATGGCTTGGTAGCCCTCTAAAACGGATGTAGTTGCATCTGGCAGATACCAAAATTGAGATTGATCATTAAAATCATCAAAATCGTCACGTAGTTTTTTTTGAATAAATTGATGTGAACGACCGGCAGATGTTTTTAAATACAATGCATCACTAAGACTTATATTTACTGATAATCTGGGATCCGCATAAAATCTTTTATTGGGTTCAAAATAGTCTGCATGCATGCCTAAATTGGCCGTCACTTTATCATTCCAGTTTTTATTGTATGAAATGAAAGTACTATGGGTCAATGCATTTTGATCCCTACGACTGTCAACACTATTTTCATCATTTCGCTGATCAAACCGTAAATTATAATCGGTAAGGGTGTACCCGGTTTCTAAAGTAGTATTCTCGTTCAATTGTAGCTGAACTTCGCTAATAAACCGAGTATCGTTTATCGTATTGGAATATTTTTCAAAACTTGAGCGTACATCTGCAGAAAAGCCCTCACTTTTATTATCAATATACAAGGACGATGTACTTACTCTTGCCTGTGCACTTAATCTGTCCGAAAATGTACCTTCCCATTTTATAGTCATTCCCCAATTATCCAAATATAAATCCCTGAAATCCCTGTTATCTTTATCATCCGAATCCTCTAAAACTGCAGACAGTCTATTCTGTATATTTATATAACTAATTGTTGTTTTATGATTCTCATTGATATCATAAATCAATTTTGAATTTATATCATAAAAGCCAACTTTAAAATAATCACTATTTACATCGTTGGCAACAGATTCTAACCGGCTGCCTTGAAAATTTAAATTTGAAAAAGCCCTTAATTTAGGTGAGTTAACTCCTGGGTAGTTAGATCTACCTGCCACATAAAGTGCAAGTTTATCTTTTACCAAAGGTACTTCTGCCGTTGCACCAGCATAAACCGTATTCGCTTGAACGGTATAGGAAGTTGAATCTGGCACCTTGTTTTTTGTGGTCATGTGAATAAGTCCGCCAACACGACCTCCCCATTTGGCAGAAAGCGTATTTCTTTGAATCTCAATTTCACTTACAGTAGTTGGGTTATACGGTGCGATAGCTCCAAAAAAATGTCCATTATGGTATATAGGTATATCATCAATTTCAATAAGGGACTGATCAAAGGTATTGCCCCTAAAATTTAAACTACCTGGTTTACCACTGGGGGTGTGTACACCTGGAATATTTTTAACTACATTAAAAACATCTCCATCCGTTTCACCGGCAAGCAAACCCAAAGATTCCATTTTTATTTGAAACGTATTATCGCTAATTTTAGCGTTGACCCCCCTGGTCAAATAATCTGTTATCTGCACCTCATTTAAATGAATCATTGCGTGTTGTAGTCGCAATGGAGACTTTAGTTCATTTAGATCCATGGCTTTCATATGTATGGTATTATAAAAAGCCGAATGGATATGAACGGAATCTAATGGAAATAAATTCTTAATGGTATAAGTAGATTTTATAGGATATAAAAACCGTTCTTCTCCAGAATTTATCCGAATAGTAACATTACTTACAAATTCTTCAGTTTCCGAATCTACTACCGTAAATGTTACATTTTGCCTAACTGGAATAATCATAAAGGAATTGGTCCCGTTCTCTACAAATTTGACAGGAGCTATTTCTTTAATAGCATTTAAGCAATGAATTAAATTATCACATTTAAAATTAGGGGGTAGAACTACTGGGGCTAAAAGGGTATGGTTATAAGTAAAATCTACATTGTAAACATCTTTGAGTTGCTCTAAACGATCAACCAACTTTAAAGCAGGTTCATTTTGTGAATATGAAGAATTATGATAAAATATACAGAAGAAAATACTAAGGAGAACCGTTATTATTGCACTCTTTTTCTGTTTATAACTTATCATACTAGGCTTTAAGTGATTCAATGTTATTCAAAAATAACCTTATTACGGTCTTTAATCCGGTATTCAATCTCCATAGTGGTAAAAATAGTGGTAAGGGTATGTTGCAAATCTTTATGTTCTATTGTTCCTGTAAATTGTAATGACTCATAAGCTTTGGGAAGATCTATTTCTACATTATAATATCGTTTAACATCAGCAATTACATTTTTTAGCGGTGTTTTTTCATAATTGCTAATACCGCTCATCCAATCTGGACGAGACAATTGATGGGTTGTTAATAGGAGTTCTCCATTATGCAGCGTTACGCTTTGACCCATGGTTATTATTTTGTCATTTTCTTGGTATGAAACTTTTATTTTACCTTCATAGCAATACACTTTAAATTGATCGTTTTGTGTATTGATATTAAATTGTGTTCCTAAAACCGAAACTTGTGCTGTAGGTGTATTGACCACAAATGGTGAACCACTGGTCACCTTAAAGTAAGCCTGGCCTTTAAGTGTAACAAGCCTACTTTCTTCCCATTTGTTTTCATTATACGTAATACTAGAACCAGCATCAATTGCTACTTGAGAACCCAATGGCAAGTCTATTATTTTATTTTCTGCAATTTCGGTTGTGATGGTAGTTGCCCCGGTAGACATAAAATACCAAACGATGCTACATGTAAATAATACGGCCAAACCTGCGGCAATACCCAACCAATTTTTATTTGTAGATTTTTTAATCGGTAAAACCGTAGCATTCGCTTCTTTTAATCTGGACAAACCCGCATCTGCATTAAATGGTTTAACTTTCCAAGTATCAATATCATCTATAACCGTTTTGAGCGCATCTAATTCACCCGATGCTTTCAGTTGTTCTTTCTCCTCGTCACTTAAACGATCATCCATCCAACGGGCAATTAAATTATTATCTTCTAAATGCTTGCTCATACCAGTAATACGTTTGAAAAACTATTTAACCAACCCTTTAAATTGAAAAATCTTTAATTTCTGAAATATTGTTCAATTTTATCAATGCTTTTGAAATGCGTTTCTCAATTGCTGTTTCACTAACTTCTAATCTTAATGCAATTTCTTTATAGGTTAATTTATCTATCCTGTTCATTAAAAAAGCTTCTCTTTGCTTTTCTGGCAGATTAGATATAACAGTTTCAAGCTTTAACCTAAACTCTTTGGTTCTAAGTTTAAAATAAGGGTCTTCATTCTCTTGTTCAAGCACTAAACCCCTTTCAAATTTTAATGCTACTTTTTTATTACGGAGCGTATCTATCATAAGGTTTCTTGCCATTTTATATAAAAAACCAGCTACCCTATTGTAAAGTACGGCACTACATTTAGACCACAATTTCACGAACGAATCATGCACAATATCCTCCGCACGTTGCATATCCCCAAATTTGTAATACAGGTAATTACGTAAACTTTCTGCATGGGTTCTATACACTTGATTGTAAACCTGCTCTTCACAAATAGATGGTTCTTGCCCCATTAATCTAAATTAATTCCTTTATCTATAATAATCCGTACTACTATATTTAACAGCCTTTATAGCTTAAGATGCAATATACTATAAAAATAAAAGCCTATAGATTACTATAGGCTTTGATATATTCATGGTTGACTATTTTGACAATGTTCAAGGAGCGTACTTAATTACTTACTACAGTTTTGATTATAATACAGGACAATAGCTGCTAATTCTGCTCCCTTACCATATTCATCATCTTTAAAGTCCCCATTGTTCATTTTATCAATAAGTGCTTTGCAGTCTCCTAATTGCTTCTTCACCTTTTTCTTGTATCCGATCCAGTCTACATCGCCGACAACTAGCCTATATACCTGTTCAAGATCCGAACCTGGCTTTTTAATGAAGTATTTAATAATAGTACCTCTGGTACTTGGTCCTCTTACAACTCTTCTTGATACTTGTTTTGTTTGACTAGCGGTTAAGTTTCCACTTTGTACAGAATAGGTATCGTAATCAGTTTGTATACTACCATAATTGGTTTGAATATTTTTGGCCAAAAGCATAGTACTGCCATAAACCATAACTTGATATTCCTCTAATTTCTTAGATTTTGCGGAGGTTCTAAAATATTCAATGTCACCTGTCTTTATATGCTCAATTTCTTCATGTGCAATTTTAGCGGTTTCTGAACCTTCTGCTGTAAATAGAATCTTACTACCCTTATTTTCTACTATACCCTCTTTAACATCTCCATTTTTAAAGGTTACTGTACCTTTGTGTTGTGCAGATAAATTTGATAGTATTAAAAGTAATGCTACTAATGATAAAGTTTTGAATTTCATTTGTTAATGGTTTAAGAATTTTAGAAATTCTATAACGCACTACAAATAAATTAATTACATACAACTCAATCTTTGAAGAATCTTTGTCAAGTTCAAATACAATTGTTACAAAAAAGTACTTGTATAGAATCTTCTGCAAAAAGCAGGTTTAACCAGACATTTATAGTTACACGATAACCTACTTATAATTACTTACTTTTTCACCAAACATGTGGCTATAAACCTCATCAATTGCATTATGAATATCTGATTTTGTAAAAGGTTTTGCTACAAAATCTATACAACCAAGCTCTTTTGCCACTACTTCAAATTCTTGTTTGGTTGAGGTGGATATAAATGGTAACCTATCACTGAACATTTCTAAAAATGAGAGTCCGTTCATACCAGGCATTTCTATATCTGAAATTACAAACTGAGGTTTGTTGATTTGTATATGTACCCATGCATCATAAGAATCTTCAAAAGTGGTTATTTTACCTACTAAAGGATGGGTTGTAGCCAACTTTTCTGCCAAGGACAACCAAAGATGAGAGTCATCTACAATAACTAGTTCGAGTTTCATACTTTTCGAGTTTAAAGAGGGAAAAGTATCCTATTGTCTCAAAATGAAAAATTAATTCGGTTGAACGGTTTAAAAAGGTCTTCAAATGTTGAAACAAGACATTGAAATCTCTCTTATTCAATGCATTTATCTGTAAAAACAGGTGCTTAAAATATCCTGTTAAACCAGTGTTTGCCACAAAAGTAGAAGGCTAGAATTTCTTCTAGCCTTTTGTTCCTTATAACCTTCTTAGGTTTATACCTGTCAAGACTATACTAATTATTGACAAACGGCTCACCATATCCGTGACCGCAAGTTAATTTAAACAAAACATGCTTCGCACTTACCTTGTATCAATAATTGTGATATCTCTATTTTTCTGTTTGGAATTTCGGGAAGTGATACATGTACGGGCAAACAATCTACCTTACCACATTGTAAACATTGAAAATGTGGATGAACATCTTTATGTTCTTTTGAGGTACAGCCGTTGCATTTTGCATACCATTTTAATCCATCTTTCCCTAAAAAGGAGTGTAGAACTCCATCATCTTCCAACTTATCCAATACACGATAAATAGTGGTTTTATTAAACGTATCTCCTAACTGCTCAATTAAAGCTTTTGCAGAAATGGCCATTGAGCCTGTGCTAAACTCATTAAGTAAAACCTCAACAGCCTTTGTTTTTCTAATTACTCCCATAAAACAAATATAACGCAACTTTGTTGCATTAACAAATATTATGATTACATTTGCAACTCAGTTGTATTAACATTTACATCAATGCTATTAATTAAACAAAAATCTGACATTTTAGGAACTTTTGCCAGTTCCTTATGTCTTGTTCATTGTATTGCCACTCCATTTCTATTTCTGGCTCAAGCTAGCGCAGCAACCTTTTTCAGTGGTCCGCCTGTGTGGTGGAAATCTTTAGATTACGTGTTCTTGGCTATTTCATTTCTTGCCATATTTTGGTCAACAAAAAACACAACACTAAAATGGATAAAACCAATGCTTTGGTTAAGTTGGTCTGTACTGGCGGCAATAATTCTAAATGAAAAATTAGAACTTTTCCCAATACCAGAATTTGCTATATATATACCCGCCCTTGCTTTGGTTACATTGCATTTGTATAATAGAAATCATTGTAAATGCGCTACGGATAATTGTTGTATACATGAAGAATAAAGAACAAATAGAGATAGTAGGGGATAACCACTTTTCCTCAAGCATAGAAACTCCATTGAGACCTAATGCCTTTGATAAAAGCGATGATGAGAAAATAGAAAGTATTCAGCATCATTTTTCTAAAATAATGGAAGAGCTAGGTTTAGATTTAACCGATGATAGTTTATCCGGTACGCCATACCGTTTCGCAAAAATGTATGTAAAAGAATTGTTTTATGGTTTAAACCCAAAAAACAAACCGAAGCTTTCGGTTTTTGAAAATAAGTATGAATACAAGAAAATGCTTATTGAACAAAACATCACAATAGATTCATCATGTGAACATCATTTTTTACCCATAGTGGGGTATGCCCATGTGGCATATATTCCCCAAAAAAAGGTTATCGGATTGTCAAAAATCAATCGCTTAGTAGATTATTATGCTCGTCGTCCTCAGGTTCAAGAAAGATTGGTTCTTCAAATCTTAAACGACCTGCAAGAAGCATTGGGTACTGAAGACGTTATTGTTTCAGTAACCGCCAAGCACCTTTGTGTATCTTCTAGAGGAATTAAGGACCAGAGCAGTTTTACCACAACCTTAGAGTATGGCGGTCGTTTTTCAGAGACCGATATACGTAATGAGTTTTTAAAAATTATTGGACAAGAAAAAATATAGATCATTAAAGCTTATTACAATCATAAATTTTCAATGAAAAGTAGTCGTATAAAACATAGTATAACTAGAATACTTCTAGTACTTTACCTTTTCACGAATGTGTCTGGACTACATGTTTTATCCCATTCAAATGATGAACAAGAGCATGATACTTGCATTATTTGCGATTATGCCATAATAAATAACTTTACCCCAACTATTTCCCCCAGTTCAAGCGATTTCGGAATAGAGAATCCTGAATTTATAATACCACTTGAAATTGTCACCAATTACCATTTTACAATAGATAGTACTATTGTTACCAAGGCACTATTCTCTAGACCTCCACCTGTATTGCTATAAGTTTCACTACAATTTATGCTAAAAGTCATCTGATTTATATGCCTTATACTATTTGGCTATATAGACTCAATTCATACACTTTTAAGCTAAACGCACCTCTATCATTTTGCTTTTTTAAAGAGCAATTATTCAACTCTTATAGTTCATTTTTATGTTTTATAAAATACTGGGTATATGGCTATTCTTTGGTCTATACTCAATGGCACTTGCACAAAATACTTATCAAATTAAGGGTGTTGTATTACATGCTAAAGACTTATCACCGGCACAAGGCGCCACTATTGTTAGTAAAAACTTGTATGCCGTTTCTATGGAAAATGGAACTTTTACGATAAACAATGTAGCTGAAGGTACTTACACCTTTACCGTATCACATATTGGTTGCGAGCCTGCAACCATGAATGTTGAAGTACAGCAAAACATAAAGGAAATAAAAGTTTTTTTACTTGAAGCTGCCACTGAACTAGAGGAGGTAAAAGTCAACGGAAAGACCAAAAATAGGGAAGCCAAAGAAGTACCGATCGTTACACAAACCGTATCAAAGGAGTTTCTAGAACAAAATAGGGAAAACACCTTAATGCAAACATTGAGCAAAATTGCCGGTGTAAGTACTATTAACATAGGTTCCGGGCAATCTAAACCTGTAATTCGCGGATTAGGGTTTAATAGGGTTGCCGTCGTACAAAACGGCATAAAACATGAAGCACAACAATGGGGCAATGACCACGGACTGGAAATTGACCAGCACGGCATTGAAAACATACGTATTATTAAAGGACCGGCTTCTTTATTGTATGGTTCAGACGCTATAGCGGGTGTTGTAGATATTCAACCGAATAAAACTCCGTTAACCAATTCTTTTAATGGTGAAGTGAATATTCTAGGTGAAAGCAATAATGATTTGCTGGGTGTTTCTACAGGTATTACGGCTAGAAAAGATAAATGGTTTTATCGCGGAAGATTAACATATAGAGATTACGGAGATTACAAAGTACCTGCAGATAGAATCAATTATGAAAATTACATATTTGAATTGCATGAAAATAATTTAAGAAATACAGCCGGATATGAGGCTGATGCAAGTTTAGGTATAGGTTTTGTCTCTGAGGGTATTAAATCTGAAACCGTCTTTAGCAATGTTAATGCAAAAAACGGATTCTTTGCGAACGCACATGGTTTGGAGGTAAGAACTTCCAGTATAGATTATGACAGCTCTAACAGAGATATTGATCTTCCATATCATAAAGTAAACCACTTTAAAATTACCAACAATACTGTTTTAAGCTCGGGTGCACATATTTTAAACATTGACCTTGGCTACCAAAATAACAATAGGAAAGAGCATTCAGAACCCGTACCACATGGGTATATGCCAACACCGCCCGATACCAAGGAAAGATTGTTTATTAAAAATACCTATTCCCTAAATTTTCGTGATACGTTCAAACCCACTGACCAACATAACCTGGTCTTGGGCTTAAATACGGAATACCAAAATAATAATATAGGAGGATGGGGCTTTTTAATCCCGGAATACAATCGGTATACAGCTGGTGTTTTTGGTTATGATCAGTTTAAGGTAAATTCCAATCTTCATGTGCTAGCAGGTTTACGCTATGATATTGGCAGGGTAGACACCAAAGCGCATTATGATTGGTACCCGTCCACAGTAAATAACGATGATGGTTCCACATCATATATACACCTGCAAAGGTCTAAAAACAAAACTCTTGATTTTGGCAGTCTTAGTGCTTCTCTTGGGCTTAGCTACATTCAAAATAAGACCAGCTATAAAATTAACATTGGTAGAAGTTTTAGAATGCCTTTGGCAAATGAATTAGCATCTGACGGTGTCAACTATCACATGTACCGTTTTGAGCAAGGTAATCTTGATCTAGAACCAGAAATATCATATCAGTTAGATTTAAGTGTAGACCATGCTGAAGAAACTTTTAGTGTAGGGGTTAGCCCGTTCGTGAATTTTTTTCAAAATTATATTTACCTCAATCCAACATCAAGCTATTTTGAAACCATACAAATTTATGAATATACACAAGCTAAGGTTTTTAGAATGGGAGGAGAGTTCAATGCAAGTGCCTCTATTTTTAAAAATCTGCAATTAGTTGCATCTGTAGAATATGTGTATTCTAGACAGCAGAGCGGTCCAAAAGAAGGATTTACGTTGCCATTTTCACCGCCTTTATCTGCCTTACTTTCCGCAAAATATCAATTTAACAAGCTGCTATTCTTTGAGAAACCTCAATTGATCGCAGATTTTAGAATTACAGCCGATCAAGAAGACATTGTTCCTCCCGAAGAAAAAACAGATGGCTATCAAGTTTTAAACATGTCTTTCTTATCAGAATTAAATGCGTTCAGCAATAACGCCCCACTTGAAATGCGCATAAAACTGAATAACGTATTCAATACCAAATATTTTAATCATACCAGCTTTTATAGACTTATAGATGTTCCGGAGGCTGGCAGAAACATCTCATTGTCCCTAACAATACCTTTTTAAAATCAGTAATCAGTAATCAAATTAGAAATGAAAACAATGAAAACAATGAAAACAACTATTATGAAACCAAATTTGAAATTTTTAGCAATCGTTGCGTCTGTCGGACTCTTTTTACAATCATGTAGTAGTGATGATGATGAAGGAGCTATTGAATTGAATGCTCCAGTAATTACCAATTTTGAATTTGGTGAAGGTCATCATGACGAAGATGGGGATGATGATCATGATCATGATTCAGAAGAAGCATACGCTTTTAAAGGTTCAGATATTCATTTAGCAGCAGAAATTGCTGCAGAAGCTACCGTAAGTAGTATTACACTTTCTATTCATTCCGATGAAGTAACTGCCGGAGAAGGAGAAGTAGATTGGGATTTTGAGCAAGTATTTACAGATGCCAAATACTTGGTGCTTAATCCTGAATTTCATGAGCATGTAGATGTACCAACAGACATTCCTTCTGGCGAATACCATATTGAACTTTTGGTTACCGATGAATTGGGGAACAGCACAGAAGTAGATGGTCACCTTATAATACTAGATGCCATAGCTATTAGTGGTTTTGAAATGGATGAAACAGTAGCTAGAGGAGATGATTTCCATATTGAATTCATGATACTAGCTGCGCATGGTATACATAGTATAACCGTAGATATTCATGCAGACGGAGTTACACCTGGAGAAGGAGAAGTAGCATGGGATTTTGAAGAAGAATTTTTAGAAGGTTACCATGAAGAAATGGAAGCGGAATTCCATGAACATATAGATGTACCTGCTACTGCTCCTGCGGGGGAATATCATATCATCTTTACTGTTGAGGATGAAGTTGGTAATACCGTAGTATACGAAGCACATATTGATGTAACTGCTTAAATTATAAAACAAAACCGCACGGCGTACCAACATGCTGTGCGGTCTTAAATCTAATCTTATGAAATCTACTTTTAAATATTACTATTTTATATCCATTATACTACTAACTGCGGCGTGTTCTAGTGACGACAGCGTTGAAATTGATGAAGAAAAGCCTACAATTACAGTTAACTATACGGCAGGATTTCCTCAAGGTTGCGCGTTACTTACTAGAGGAGAAACCTATAATTTTAGGGCAATGGTTACGGATAACAATGAACTTGCCGCTTACAGTATTGATATCCATCATAATTTTGATCACCATACCCATGATGACCAGGTAACAGAATGTGATTTAGGTGAAATTAAATCAGCTGTAAATCCTTTGATCTATGTGGAAAACTTTACCATTGAAGGCGCATTGACCAGTTATGAAATCAATATCCCGGTAACCATACCAAATGACATAGATACGGGCGATTACCACTGTGCATATTCGGTTACAGATGCAACCGGTTGGCAGAGCAGAACATCTATAGATATTAAAATTGTGGAGTAATAACGTTTATAGCTGTTATAAGAATAATTTTACAAGAAATTATAGTGAAAGGCAGGAGATTTCTAATCTTGGTAAAGACAAATCTTTTATTAATATTTTCTGATTTGCCTATGCTTCTATAAAATCTACATTTAGTGAGCCATTCACCAACCTGTTCTCATTATCTATACCACTAAAAACCCCTTCTTGGTTTCTACTGTTATTTTTCAAATAGTAGCTTTTGAAATAAATATTAACTCTTTCAAGAGCTATTATTCCTGAAAAATTAAACCTGAAATTAATTACAGAGCCTTTATTTAAAAGCTCTATTCGATCTTTTTCTATATAGACATTATCCGTGAGTGTTACAATTGCGAAATTTGATTTTAATATTTTAAATTTCAATTTTTCCTGAAATCCGTCCACAAATTCAAAAGTTACATTATAAATACCCGGTAATTTGCCATAAAGTGATGCGTACGGACTGTTACTTGATAATTCTAGTGCGTGTTTTGGAACTACACTAGGATTTACAATTCGCTTGTTTCTTATTTCCATAGCAATATAGGGTGGTATTCTAGAATCTTTAGATTTTTGTTCCATTTCTTGCTTACTATCACACTTTTCTAAAATGGAACGTCCGGCAACGGTATTCGTAAATAGATCAAATGTGCAATAGGTACCGATCAAGTATTTTATATTAGATGGTGCTCGGTGTCCTAAATAATAGATTTCACTAGCCCCATCAATATATCTGTCTCCAGAAAGAGTATTTGTTTTAATAGTCAAAGTATCTCCTTGGCGTTTTATATTGCCGTGGCTATAATATTCACGCATGGTGCCATCTTCTAATGGATACATAAAAATATGCTGAATCTTCTTCCAATTTTTAGAAATGATACTTTGCCCTTTTAAGATTGTATTGTCTTCTCCAAAATAGTAGTTGATATAGTAATACGTAATGTCTTCATCATTACTTCTAAGGAGGGTTAGTTGTTTTTCGAACTCATCCTCAGAAGGCTTGTGTTCTGCTAGAAACACCTCATAATCCTGATATCCTAAAAAAAGCAAGATGATAGTTTTATAATAATGATTCAGTTTTATTAGTGGTTTCCCTTTTTCAAATTCACGGAACTTATCATATAAGTACTTACCGTTAATGAATTCGGAACCCAAAGCTTCAAAATCAGTTTTTAAACTAGGCTTGGTTTCATCATAAGCACCATAACCATACAATTGAAAGGTTTTAGGTAATTGCTTAAGATTATGTTTTCTTATAAACTCATCATGTAACTTATCTATTAGTAATTTAAAGTATTCTGAAGTAAAAACTAATGACCCTGAGCTTGTTATCATAAATTCCTATTTTATGATTAAAATTATTAAAAATATTTTTAGTATTTAGAATTAATAAGAATTAATAGATGTGTTTCTACATTTAGCAAACAAACTAATTTAAACAGATCATGAAAAAATTATTCTTACTTATTAGTTTTCTGGTTTCTACCTTAGGTTTTTCACAAACTTTGGTGACCGGTAAAATTACAGACCAAAATGGCGAACCGTTACCCGGAGCCAGTGTTAGCGAAAAAGGTACATCCAATGGTGTAATTTCAGATTTCAACGGAAATTTTGATATTACGATAACATCTGAAGAAGCAGTATTATCTGTTTCTTTTATTGGATTTGAAACAAAAGAAATAATAATTTCAGGACAATCTCAAATTGATATAGAACTGCTAGAAACTGCTGTATCACTGACTGGGGTTACCGTTCAAGGTTTCTCTGGTGTTATGGGTAAATCCCGTAAACGAACAGAATCTATACAAACCACACCAGAATCTGTTACCGCTTTGAATGCGGAAGGAATTGAAAGTGCCGGTATAACAGACGTTAGTTCATTTTCAACCCTTGTCCCAAATTTAAAATTTAACTCTGCGCAATCCATTGGTTTAAACTTTATTACGGTTCGTGGTATTCCTCAAGTAAGGGGAGGCGATGCCCCTTTGGCTTTCGTTATTGACGGTGTTACCATTCCAGATCCAAGTTTATTAAGTCAAGATTTGTATGACTTGGCATTGGTTGAAGTGGTTAAAGGTCCGCAAGGTGCTTTATATGGCAAAAATGCAATTGGTGGCGCCGTAAATATCTACACAAAAGACCCTACCAATAAAATGAACAACCAAATCAAAATAGGTGTTGGTAATGGTGGTTTTAAACAAGCACAGTTCGTATCATCCGGAGCTATAGCGAAAGACAAGTTGTTCTACCATTTTTCAACACAGTATAAAGATTTTGATGGATTGTTGACCAACGAGTTCTTAGACAAAAAAGTTGATTTTAGAGAAGATATTAATGTAAGGGGTCAATTGAAAGCGAAGTTATCTTCTAACTTCTCAATGACAGGTTCTTACCAGTATTTTAATATAGAAGGTGGCGCAACTTATTACTCGGTTAACCCAACAGGAACAGATGGCGAATTTACAGGTGGTATTTTAGATCCTAATCCGTCAGATGGTAATAATGTAATATTTTCTGATGTGCTTGGAAGATCTGATATGAACAACAGCTATGGTACCTTAAACATGGACTATAACCTTACTGGTATTAAATTACAAAGTATCACTTCTATTAATAAAGTAGAGCGTTCTACCAGTGGAGATTTAGATTTTCTTGAGTTGGACGGATTAACACAAGGCGAAGAAATTACTACCAAAACTTTTAACCAAGAAATTAGAATTAACAATACCAAAACAGATACTAAGTTTGATTGGAGTTTAGGCGGATTCTACCAAAAAATAGAAAAAGATTTCTACCAAAACGGAACTACGGGGGTAGATTTTGGAGGACCTGATGCCTATGATACCGCAGATTATATTAATGAAACCCAAACCATAGCTTTATTTGGATTTGGAGATTACAAACTAACCGATAAATTAACATTATCTGCAGGTTTCCGTTTAGATATGGACAAGTTTACGCAAGATGATGCGTTATTTGTTACCAATTCAGAAAGAGACAACAATGAATTTCAGCCTAAAGTCTCTTTTTCATACCAAGCAAACAAAAATATATTAGTGTATGCAAACTACGGACGTGGATATAGAAATGGCGGATTCAATGCTCAGCCAACTGATTTGTTCAATAGAGAGTTTGACGATGAAACTTCAGACAATTATGAATTAGGATTTAAAACTACTTCATGGAACGATCGCTTAATACTTAACGGTTCTGTATTCTATTCTTCTTTAAATAACCAACAACAATACATTTTAGATTTGACCACTTTTATTGCAGGAGTTTACAATTATGATAAGAGTGATGTTTTCGGTTTTGAGTTGGAGTCTCGTGCTAGACTTACCAACTTCTTAGATATTTTTGCCAATATAGGTGTAACAGATGCTAAAATTGTAGAAGGTGGTACTACAGGTGGAGACGATGGTACTTTTACAAACAATTCCGCTTACCATGGTCAAAAAACACCGTTTGTACCTGTAAGTACTTTCGCTGTCGGATTAGAATCTTCATTCAATATTACCGATTATTTAAAATTCAACGGTTTCTTAAACATGGACACTACAGGGAAAACCTATTGGCATGAAAGTAATCGAGATGCCTTTACTACTGATACTTATTCTTTGTTAGATGCTCGTTTTGGAATATCCTATAAAAACTGGAAGCTTGAATTTTGGGGTAAAAACCTAACTGATAAAGAGTACTACCAAGAATTTTCACCAGGAGAATTTGTTGGCAGTCCTGATGATGTTGCCTGGAGAGGTCAACCTTTAACCGTTGGTACTGCAATATCTGTAAAGTTCTAAAATTCTACAACCATTAACTGATAATTATGGGCATCGTCTTAGGATGCCCTTATCATACTTTTTTTAAATACATATGGAAGCCAAAAGAGAACGTTTTTCAAGAATATTAATGGAAGATATGTTTCAGGTACAACCTGGAGAAACCATTGCCATTACAGCGGATTTAGGTACAGATAGAGCTACTATTGATGCTATGGCCCAAGCTGCACAAAATGCTGGTGGACTGCCATTGGTCATGTATATTCCCCAAGCTGAAAAAGACAGTCAAGCCGGAATGAAGGATTGGCCTTCTGAAGCATTAACAGCAGCCTTATTAAAAGCTGATGTATGGATTGAAGCCAATGAAGTAGTGCTTTTATACTCAGAAATCTGGGAAAAAGCTATGAGAGATAATAAAAAGCTACGCTACTTAATAATTGCAGAAAGCTCTATAGATTCGCTAGACCGAGTATTTACAGGTTTTGAAATTCCCGTTTTAAAGAAACTTCTGTCTAAAGTAACCAGTATGGTCAAAACTGCAAATACTGTACGTATCACCAGTGATAACGGAACAGATGTATCTTACGATATTGATACTAATTACACCTTCGATTATGATGATGGCGATTTTTCCATGCCTAAGTTTGGTACAGCACCCGGTTTTGTAAATGTGGTCCCCAAATTAGATAGCATGAACGGTCGTATTATATTCGATTATTTACAGCATGCAAAACTTACTGATAAAGTAGCATTTGTATTGAAAGATGGTAAAATTGTTGAAATAGAAGGGGAGGGCGCTGCTAAGTTCAAAGAATACCTCACTTCTTTTGAAGACGAGAACATGTATAAGATTTCTCATAATATGATAGGGCTTAATCCGAAAGTTCATGCCATTACAGGTGAACTTGTTGAAGACGAACGTATTTGGGGCGGTGTAGATTTCGGATTTGGACATACAAGCGCCATGGATATGCCTCCATTCGGACAAATGGCTAAATCGCATTTTGACGGCGTAGTAGCCAAAACCAGTATTTATTTTGATGAAATACAAATTACCGATAATGGCGAAGTATGTCATGAAGAATTAAGACCTTTAGCAGAGAGCTTATTAAGCGCTACAAATGTCTAACCAAGCAGATCAATACGCAACTACCAAAGTTCAACCCAAAGACTTCGTTTCTGGTTGGGTGGTAGCGCTGATAATTGCAAGTACGGGATTATCGGTATCCACCTTGTTTTTAGGCTCTGAAATTGCCCTTGGTCTTGGTTTTAAAGATGCACTTATTGCCTTTGGTATCTCTACATTGGTATTGACAATTATGTGTATGGCGACTACCTTAATCGGTAATCGTTCAAGATTATCTACTTACATGATTCTTCATTTTAGTTTTGGGGAACATGGAGCAAAGATTGTCAATTTCATTTTTGGCATAACCTTAATCGGGTGGTTTGCCGTAGCGTTAGAATTATTAGCCATTGCTATTTTTGATACCACTTCGAGTACATTTAGCTTTACCATTTCAAAAGAACTGATCATTATCGTGACCAGTATTTTTATTACGATTACTACGGTTTATGGAATTAGAAGCATTGAGAAAGTCGCTAATATTTCCATCCCAATTTTAACTGCTTTTCTAAGTTATGTTTTTTACCTATCTCTTGAGAAATTAGAAACTCCAGCAGCACTGTTCGATTATATTCCCGAAGAAAATTCAATGACACTCTTTAAGGCAACTTCAATTCTAGTAGGCGCGGCAGTTTTATTCCCAGTATTAATGGCGGATTTTTCTAGATTCGTAAAAAACGACCAACAAAGTCTTGCCTCTGTTTTAGGATTAACTATTGGTACTCCGCTTGCATATATTTTAAGCGCAGTACCTTCCATACAAACCGGTGAAATTGATATCATCAAAATAATGGAAGCATATAATATGGTAATTCCTGCTTTTTTACTTCTATTCATATCCACATGGAGCACCAACGCGACCAACCTTTATTCGGCGAGCTTAACGTTTACAACCATCAATAAAAAATGGACATTTAAAAGCGTCGTAATCATCTCAAGTATTATTGGTACAATCTTAGCCCTTTTGGGTTTTGCTAGTTACCTTTTTGAATTTTTAGAGTTTTTGGGCATTTTAGCTCCGTCCATTTCTTCTATCTATTTTATTCATTTCTTTTGGATTGAAAGACAACAGTACAACCTTGAAGATATTATTAAATGGGAACCAGCAGCTCTAATCAGTTGGGTGTTGAGTTCACTGATCAGTATGCTAACTTACTTTGAAGTATTTCAGATAACAGGTGCATATTTTCTAGATTCGTTTCTTTTGGGAGCAATCATCTATTTGGCTTTTAAATGGAGAGCTATATTTAAAACTGCCGATTAATTATCTTTTTCTACAGCTTGAGATTTATTCTTTTTTGTAGTTATAGCAAAAGTTTACTTTACGTAACTTCAAATTACAATTAGAATTGGATAAATTTATAGCTATGAAAACGATTATACGTTTTAATAACAATATAGCAGTATAATACTGTAGCCAAAACAATTATCATTAGCCGACCGACCACCATACGAGAAGTCCTATTTCAATTGGACGAAATCATAGATAGTGCAATAGCCAACAACGATCGGATAGGGTTCTTTGCTTTTTTATACAGAAGAGTAACCGCTGAAATTCAAAAGGAGATAATACTAGGCAATTTTGAAGACAATGCCCGTATGGAAATCTTTGATGTAGCCTTCGCCAATTACTATTTAGATGCCTACAATGGATATAAAAAGCAGACGTCAATCAGTAAATCGTGGCAATTTGCCTTTGGTTCAAAAGATGAACCTTTAACCATTTTACAGCATATCATGTTAGGTATCAATACCCATATTAATCTTGATTTGGGATTAGCCGCAAGCGCTGTAATGCAAGGCAAAGAAATAAGTGATATAGAAAATGATTTCAATACAGTAAATTCTATCCTAGGAAATATTGTAAACGAAATGCAAGACCGATTAAGTAGGGTTTCTCCCTTGCTTTTTCTATTGGACATTGCAGGTAAGAACACCGATGAAGAGATTATCAATTTTAGTCTGGGCAAGGCTAGGGCATTTTCATGGTACAATGCCAATTTGCTTTGGGGCTTGGGCGTTGGTCATCAAGATAACGCTATACGTCAAATGGATTTAGCGGTTTTACGATTAGGGGAATTCATTAAATCCCCGAAATCAACTCTTATCAACTATACCCTTAAGTTTATAGGGAAATTTGAAGAAAAGAACGTGGTTGCAGTAATTTCTAAATTGCGCAAGGATTAATTTTTATTGAATTGATCAAAACTATATTTACTTTAAAAATATTAATTAGAAATTACTAAAAATCGCAACTGTTTAATAACCAATTCTAAATAATATACCCTACAACTATTAAATTTATAATTGTAAGTTAAAAGAGTATTAAATAATCTTCTTAACCCTAGTAATTTCACTAATTTGAAGCTACATCTAAATAGTAAATTTGAGTTCTTTTTAAGGGACAGTTGGTAGATTTTCAACTTGTCTTTTACCCTTTATTTTCTATTTCGAAGTTACAACACAAATTAAACTACAATCAAACTATGAAAACTATTATTAAAACTGTACTACTATTGCTATGCATTAGTAGTATCGGGTTCTCTTTGCGTGCACAAGAAAAAAACAAAAATCCCTTTAGTGGACTAAAATTTAGAAATATTGGTCCTGCAATGACCTCTGGTCGTATTGCCGATATTGCTATTCATCCTGAAAATGAAAATATCTGGTACGTAGCCGTTGGTTCTGGCGGCATGTGGAAAACAATGAATTCTGGAACTACCTGGACACCTATTTTTGAAAAACAAGGTGCCTATTCAATGGGTTGTGTAACCATAGACCCTAGTAATCCACACACTATTTGGGTAGGAACAGGTGAAAACGTAGGTGGTCGCCATGCCGGTTTTGGTGATGGGATCTATGTTAGTCATGATGATGGTAAAACATGGAAGAATATGGGTCTAGAAAATTCTGAACACCTTTCCAAAATTATTGTACATCCTACCGATTCCGACACCATTTGGGTAGCTTCACAAGGTCCTTTATGGAGTAAAGGTGGCGATCGTGGTGTCTATAAAACTATAGATGGTGGTAAAACTTGGAAACGTACCTTGGGTGATGCTGAATGGGTTGGAGCAACAGATATGCTAATAGATCCAACCAATCCTGATGTTCTATATGCGGCTACATGGCAAAGACACAGAACTGTTGCCGGCTATTTAGGCGGCGGTCCTGGTTCTGGACTTCACAAAAGTACGGATGGTGGTGAATCTTGGAAACCTTTAAAAAATGGAATCCCAAAATCCAATCTTGGTAAAACGGGCTTGGCTATGTCCCCATTTAACCCGGAAGTTATTTATGCCGCGCTTGAGCTTGACAGGACCAAAGGTGGTTTCTATATGTCCAACAATGGTGGAGAATCTTGGGTTAAACAATCCGATGCCGTTTCTGGTGGTACGGGTCCGCATTACTATCAAGAAATTATTGCTTCGCCACATGAAGAAGGTACGGTTTACTTTATGAACAATAGTGCATTGGTAACTAAAGACCACGGGAAGACCTTTACACAAATGAGCAGGTCTAACCAACATAGTGACAGTCATGCACTGGTCTTTAAAAAATCGGACCCAAATTATTTATTAATCGGTACTGATGGTGGCTTATATGAAAGTTTTGATAATACCAAAAGCTGGAAATATGTAAGAAACCTGCCTATAACCCAATATTTTAAAATTGCCGTTGACGATGCAAAACCTTTTTATAATGTGTACGGTGGTACGCAAGATAATGGTTCACATGGCGGACCTTCACGTACCAGAAGTTCCGATGGTATCGCTAGTGCAGATTGGTGGAAAACCCTAGGTGCGGATGGTGCACAAACGGCTACAGAACCTGGTAATCCTGATATTACGTATGGTGAATTTCAGCAGGGGGCGTTATGGAGAATTGATAGTAAAACTTTAGAAAGTGTTTTTATACAACCTCAAGCCAGGGAAGGTGACCCGTTTGAACGTTTCAATTGGGATGCTCCAATTCTTGTGAGTCCACATAACCCAACTCGCTTATATTTTGCATCGCAACGTGTATGGAAATCAGAAAACAGGGGAGATGCTTGGGAACCTATTTCAGAAGACCTTACATTGAACCAAGAACGGATGGAGTTTCCTTACTATGGAACATCGCAAAGCTGGGACAATGCTTGGGATATTAAAGCGATGTCCAATTACAATACCATAACCTCACTAGCTGAATCTCCTAAACAGGAAGGTTTAATTTATGCCGGTACGGATGACGGACTTATTCAAGTTACTGAAGATGGTGGAGCAACGTGGAGAAAATTTAGCCTAAATAACATTAAAGGTGTTCCTGAAACTCCCTTTGTAAATGATGTTAGAGCGGATCTTTTTGACGCAAATGTGGTATATGCTGTATTAGACAATCATAAATACGGAGATTACAAACCATATATTATTAAAAGTAGTGACAAAGGAAAATCTTGGACTTTAATCAATGGTAACCTACCGAATAAATTACTGATTTGGAGACTGGTACAGGACCATGTTAAAAAAGATATACTTTTCGCTGCCACTGAATTCGGTGTATACGTCACCTTAAATGGTGGTGGTAAATGGACTAAGCTTGAAGATGGTATGCCTAATATTCCTATTAGAGATATTACCATACAACGTCGAGAAAATGATTTGGTTGCAGGATCGTTCGCTAGAGGTATCTATATTTTAGATGATATTTCACCATTGCGTGAATATGATGCTAGTGCTTCGGCTAAACTTTTCCCAGTTAAAACCGTGCCATGGTATAAACCATCTAGTAGGGTAGGTAGCCAAGGTGATGCTGAATGGATAGGTGAAAACCCTCCTTTTGGCGCAACATTTACTTATTTCATGTCTAATAAACTAAAATCAAAAAAAGACATTCGTAAAGCTGCGGAGAAAAAAGGTACAGGCAAATTTCCTGGATGGGATGCGCTGGAAGAAGAGAAATTACAAGATGGACCATCAATCGTATTGGTAATCAAAGACGCTAGCGGAAATGTGATAAACAGCGTAAAAGGTACCAACAAAGAAGGCTTTAATCGCGTAAGCTGGAATTTGAGCTATCCAAATAAAAATGGAGAACGTTTAGAAGCCCCAAGAGGAAGACGTGGTCGCCGTGGAGGTGGCATTATGGTTACACCGGGCGAATATTCAGTAACATTAATGAAGCGTGAAGATGGAGTGAATACTGTTTTACAAGGTCCGGAATTATTTAATGTAACACCTGTATTTGAAAGTGCTTTACCTAGAAAGTCAAATGAAGAAATCAGTAATTTTAGAGAAGCTGCTTTTGCTTTTCAACAAGATTTAACAGCTACAAATATTGCCTTGTCCACAAGTCAAAAAACCGTTAATGCCATGTTACGTGCCTTGAACAAAGCACCTAATCCTTCTGAAGATTTGTATAAAAAATTATACGATACTAAAAACAACTTATTGGCTATCGATAAGGAGTTAAACGGTGATGAGATAAAAGAAGAAATAGGTGAACGTTCTAACCCTACAGCCAGTGATGGTAGTTCAATAGGGTGGAGAGCCTTAGGAACTACCTACGGACCAACAGGTGAACATAAAGCCTTTTTAAGTCGTGTACAAAGTCAGCTTAAGAAAGTAAAGACCAAGCTTCAGCCGATAATAGAAACCGAACTACCAGCACTTGAAGGTGAATTGAAAAAATCTGGAGCTCCTTGGATTGAAGGTCAAGGACTTATCAAAAATTAATTTCAAGAATAGTTATAAGCAGCACTAGTACTGCTCAACAAGAACATATACCGCTTAAAAGCTTAGTCGTACAAATTCATATGTCTAAGTTTTTAAGCGGTATTTTTTTATGTTAGTACGATAAATTTCAACTTAATTACTTCAATAACAGCTAGGTTTGGATTATTTTGTTTAACTATTTATTGTATTAATTAAACATTATGTATTTTTAGTGTCTAATTTGTAGAGATACAATTCATGAGTAATATTAAAATTATGTTCGGAATATTTAAAAAAAAGTCGGAAAAAGAAAAGTTACAATCTCAATATGAAAAATTGTTGAGTGAAGCTCATAAACTTTCTACCACCAATAGAAAAATGAGCGATCAAAAAGCTTTTGAAGCCGATGAAATAATGAAAAAAATTGAAATGCTTTCTTAATTAAGCTTATTCAATTTAGAAATAGTAATAAAGTGAAGTAGGTAAACATGGATAAGCAGGATTATAAAATACATATTGTAGGTGCTGGGGTTAGTGGATTGATAGCTGCGACTGTTTTAGAACAAAACGGATTTTCTCCTATAATTATTGAAGCTACGGATAGAGTTGGAGGTAGGGTAAAGACAGATAAGATAAATGGTTATCAATTAGATCAAGGTTTTCAAGTATTGTTAACTGCATATCCAGCTGCTCAAAAATATCTAGATTATAAATCTTTGGAGCTACAACACTTTTTACCTGGCGCGTCAATTTTCAAGAATAAAAAACAAGAGGTAATAGGTGATCCGCTAAGGGATACATCCCTACTTTTTTCAACTCTTCTTGCCAACGTTGGCTCATTTTCAGATAAAATAAAGATTCTAAAATTAAATACTAGACTTAAGAATAAAACTATTGAGGAGATTTTCTCAGACAAAGAACAATCTACTCTTTCTTATTTAAAAGCACTAGATTTCTCTGAAAGTATGATCAATGATTTTTTTAAACCCTTCTTTAGCGGAATATTTTTAGAAGACCAACTAGAAACCTCTAGCAGAATGTTTGAGTTTGTTTATAAAATGTTTGGTGAAGGCAGTGCTGCATTACCTAAAGGTGGCATTGAAGAAATTCCTAAACAATTATTACAGAAATTAGAAAATACTACGGTTACGTATGACTCAGCCGTATCCTCAGTCGTAGATGGTAAAATTATTCTTAGAAATGGACAAGAAATAGTAAGTGATTTTATTATCGTTGCAACTGAAGCTAGTAGCTTAATTCAAAACTTAAAGAATCAGAAAATTGATTGGAAGTGTTGTGATACTTTATATTTTGAAACGGAAGACAGGGCAATTCAAAAACCGTTGATCGGATTAATTCCTGATCAAAACACATTGATCAACAATATTGTTTACCATACCGGTCTTAAGACATCCGTAAATGGCGGTAAAGAATTACTATCGGTTACCGTGGTGAATAATCAGGGCTTATCCGGGAATACTCTTGTTGACCAAGTACAAAAGGAGCTGAAAGAATTTTGTGGTATAACCACTTGCTCATTTATAAAACACTACAGCATTCCTAAGTCACTACCAAAATTAAGTGATTTGCAATATGAAATATCACCTTCTGAAACTCGCTTAACCGAAACTATATATTTGGCAGGTGACGTACAATTAAACGGTTCATTAAATGCCGCAATGATTGCCGGTGAAAAAGCGGCGCTTGGTGTTATAGAAAATTTGCAGGGTTTATTTAAATAATGCTTATATATAGTCTTTACTCTGATTAATTCAGAGAGGCCCTGAATTTCTTTGGTGAATGTCCCACCTTTTGCTTGAATAACCGACTAAAGTGTTGCGGATATTTAAAACCTAGTTCATACGCGATTTCACTTACCGATTTATTTGGATCGAATACTTTCTCTTTTGCCACATCGATCATTTTTGACTGAATATATTCTTGTGCAGATTTACCGGTTTCCTTTTTAACCAAATCCCCAAAATAATTGGAAGATAAATGTAGCTCATCAGCAAAGTAACCTACTGACGGCAATCCATTGGTTTTTGGTTTATCCGAATAAAAATAGCTACTTAGAAGGTTTTCAAACTTTTCTAAGGTTCCTTTGTTCACCACTTCTCGTGTAATGAATTGACGATCATAAAAACGAAGGCAGTAATCTAAAAACAATTCAATATTGGTAACGATCAGTTTCTTGCTATGCTTATCTATAGGCTGTTCTAGTTCAAATTGGATTTTATCCAATAAACTCAAAATTACTTTTCGCTCTTTTGCCGACAGATGCAAGGCTTCATTACTGGAGTAGGCAAAGAAATTAAATTCATGTATTTTTTTAGCCAAGTCCGTACCCAATAAAAGGTCCGGGTGAAATAACAAGGCATAACCTTTTGGCACATAACCCGGTTCATATCCCCCAAATTCTATAGTTTGGTTGGGCGCCATAAAAACCAAGGTACCCTCATCATAATCGTATGAACTACCGCCGTACTTTAATTTACAGCCAACTGCATCTTTCAAAAAAATAGCATAACAGCTATAATGAAATCCGTCATAGGATTTATTGGTATATCCGCTTTCATCTACCCTAAAAAAGTCTACAATACCCACCAACGGGTGAAGTACCTCGTAATTTCTTAGTTTAAAGTAATCTGCAATGGTTTTGATTTCCAATATATTTTTCACAACCGGTTGATTTTAAAATAAAGATAACCTATTGATAGACAAATCATCAAGTGTAATGACAATATCAGTAATAATGGTATAAACATCAGTTATTCGGGTAGTATAGCACCTGTTTTCTTAGCGTAATTTTGGCAAAGTAATCACGTTAAATGAAGAAGATAGGAACTTTTTTGCTATTGCTATTAGGCATGACCTCTTATGCGCAGGAAAATGAACAAGAGAAAAACAACATGTTTTTAGATGATTTTAGAGGTACTGCCAGTATTACCCATAATGGCGTATCATTGGTTCCTTCTTTTTCTTTAGGTGATCCTGCTTTGTTATTCGATTTAAAGTTTATTAAAAAGAAATTCAGTTTTGAACCAGATATGCGTTTTTCGCTCGAAGGCAAACCATGGACCATGCTTTTTTGGTTCAGGTACAAAGCAATGGAGAATGAAAAGTTCTCTTTAAGGTTAGGGGCTCATCCGGGATTAAATTTTAGAACGGTCAATATCATACGTAACGGACAAAGTGAAGCTATTTTAGAATCTAGAAGATACTTAGGCGCAGAAGTGGTACCTAAATATCAAATTACCAATAAAATAGGAGTAGGCATGTATTATTTGTATGGTCGAGGTTTTGACGAAGGAGTGAAAGAAACTAATTTTTTGGTATTCAATCTTTCATTCAATCAAATAGCTCTCTCAAACTCGTTATTTTTAAACTTTACGCCACAAGTTTACTATCTTACTTCAGATGAACTTACGGGGTACTATACTTCGGGATTTTTAACTTTAGCGAAGAAGAACTGTCCATTTTCATTGACCGGAGTCATAAATAAAGGCATTAGCACGCAAATATTACCCGATGACGATTTTACGTGGAGTATTCTTTTGAACTATAGTTTTTCGAAAAATTAAAGGAATACCATTAAACAAACTAAAGTATAATACTAATTAATAACAATAATAAAATGAAAACAAAAATTAAGATTTTCGCCATTCTCATTACTATTTTAGGAAGTTTCAATGCAATAGCACAATCCGAAATCGAGGAAGAAATTAAAACACTATCAACATTAAAATGGCAATGGATGGCTGATAAGGATATAGATAATTTGGAAAAGCTATTTCATGAAAAATCCAAATTTGTACATATGAGTGGTTCTTGGAAAAAAGAAAGGGAACTAGAAATTATCAAGACCGGAAGTATTTGGTACAAAAATGCAGAAGTACATGACGTTGCTGTAGAAACATTTGGTGACGATACCGCCGTACTTTGGAACCGTATTACGCTTACGGCACATGTAAGGGGAAATGATGTTGAAAATGAATTTACGGTTACAGAATTTTATAAAATGGAAGGAGAAGATTGGAAATTACTGGACCTGACATTTAGCAGTGTACGTGATACCCATAAAATTGAACACTAAAAAATTAATAATGCTAAATAAACAACTGATATAAAGACCGTGAAGTAATATTATTAGAGGTGGACTCATTGATTACAAAAAGGCAGATGTTCATGAAGTCATGGTCGAGGTTTTGACGAAGGAGTGAAAGAAACTAATTTTTTGGTATTCAATCTTTCATTCAATCAAATAGCTCTCTCAAACTCGTTATTTTTAAACTTTACGCCACAAGTTTACTATCTTACTTCAGGTGAACTTACGGGGTACTATACTTCGGGATTTTTAACCATAGCGAAGAAGAACTGTCCATTTTCATTGACCGGAGTTATAAACAAAGGCATTAGCACGCAAATATTACCCGATGACGATTTTACGTGGAGTATTCTTTTAAACTATAGTTTTCCAACAAAAAGAAAGATTTAAGAAAAGGTATACCCCTTATTAAAATGACTATTTAAACAAAGTAATACATTAGCACTTGCAAGCATACTTTTATTTGCTAGTTGTAATGAACAAAGCAAGTATATAGCCGATCTGATGTACAATTGGCTAGAAGAAAAGAAATTAAACTAAAAAACAAGGAAATGAAAAATCTAATTACAACAGTCCTGTTTATCCTTCCCATTTACATTTTTGCCCAAAATACGGACTACAATGTATCTTCATACAAAGACGAAGGCTTTAAAGCACCAAATACGCATTATATTGGTGAAGCGTGGTTGAACGGTGTATTACAGGCAGATGATGAAACTGACTTTAATATTACTAAAGCCACTTTTAAGGCAAATTCTACATTAGACTGGCACAAACATTCAACTTCTCAAATTCTTATTTACGTTGACGGTGAAGGTTATTATCAAGAAAGAGGAAAAGACCCTGTGATGCTTAAAGCAGGCGATGTGATTAAATGTGATAAAGAAACAGAACACTGGCATGCTTCAACCAAGGATAGTGATGTCACTTATTTAGCAATTTATGGAGGAGGACAACCCACCACATGGACCGAAGTGGTATCGCAAGAATATTATGATAGTGTTGCCGATCAGCTGAAAGACTAATATACCCCTTATGAAATTAAAACAATTGAGTACTAAACCTATCATGCGTTTAAGCAGTATCCTTGACACGGCAACAGTATTATTTTGGGTATTATTTTTTATCGGTTTTCAATCTAACGCGCAAGAATTAACATTAAACAATGCTTTAACTGATAAAGAAACCAGTATCATCAAAATTGCAAGTTATACTGCACAAGGTGATTTAGAGAACTTAAAGGTTGCGCTTCATGATGGGCTGGATAATAAGCTCACCGTTAACCAAATTAAGGAAGTGTTGGTACATGTGTACGCCTATGCCGGATTCCCAAGAAGTATTCGTGGTTTACAAACTTTTTTACAAGTGCTTGATGACCGTAAAGAAATGGGAGTTATTGATGAAAGGGGAGTAGAGGCTACTCCTATTCCAGATACAGGCGAAAAATATATGCGAGGAAAGAAAATTTTAGAGACTTTGATAGGTAGACCCTTAGATGGACCTAAACCGGAATATCAAGAATTCTCCCCTGAAATGGACAGGTTTCTTAAAGAACATCTATTTGCCGATATTTTTGAGCGCGATGTACTTACATATAAACAACGTGAACTGGTGACCATTTCTGTCATAGCAAGTTTAGGTGCTTTAGAGCCCATGCTAACCAGTCACCTAAACCTTTCATTGAACGTAGGTTGGCAACCAAGTCAAATGCAACACTTTATATCCACTATAGAACGTACGGCCTCACCTGAGCACGCGAAAACTGCAAAAGATGTTCTTGCTAGGGCTCTAGAAAATGTAACCGATTAAATAAGATATAATGCTAATTAGAAAATTAATATACATCAGTATCGTTATGGTATTCGTGGTAGGATGTAGCGGAACCAGTCACCTTAAGCAGAAAGAAACTATATTCCCAAAAGGAACGGAAATAACCAATGACCACTTTACAGGAACTGCATGGTTAAATATGTTAGCTCCTCCAGACGGATTAAATACCATGTATGCTGGTTTAGTCACCTTTGAACCCGGTGCACGTACCCATTGGCATTCACATCCTGCAGGACAAATATTGATTGTAACACAAGGAGAAGGTTATTACCAAGAGGAGGGAGAACCAAAGCGTATATTGCGTAATGGCGAGACTATAAAATGTATGCCAAATGTTAAACATTGGCATGGGGCCACTCCAAATTCAACGGTTGCACATATTGCAATCTCGGATCGTCATCAAGGTCCGGCACAATGGTTTGATCCCGTTACCGACAATGAATTTCTCAATTAAGGTTTGGGCATCATATATGTTACCCCAATAATATGTTTACTCCCAATTGTTAGACCAGTCTTTCCAAACCACATCTAAGCCTTGTGCTTTCAGCATTTCCGTAATTTCCTCCGTTGGCCTTTCATCAGATATTTCAAATTGTTCCAATGATTCTGGCGCTACGGCATACCCACCTGGGTTGGTTTTGGATTCTGCACTTATGGAGGTAATGCCTAAATTGACAATATTATTTCTAAATATTTCACTTTCCCGTGTAGATATAGAAAGTTCTACATCTTCATCCAATAACCGAAAAGCACAAATTAGCTGCACCAAATCTGGATCCGTCATTTCAACTTTAGGTTCCAGCCCGCCCGAATGTGGTCTTAACCGTGGGAAAGAAATGGAGTATTTTGTCTTCCAATAGGTTTTCTGTAAATATTTTAAATGCAGTGCTGTAAAAAAACTATCGGCACGCCAATCTTCCAACCCAAATAAAGCACCTAATCCAATTTTATGAATACCCGCCTTGCCCAAGCGATCGGGCGTATCCAACCTAAAATCGAAATTCGACTTTTTACCTTTGGGGTGGTGTTTTTTGTATTCGTCCCTATGATAGGTCTCTTGATATACCAACACAGCATACAATCCGCTTTCGATCAATAGCTCATATTCATCTTGCAATAAAGGTTGAATTTCAATAGTAATATTCGCAAATTGAGAACGAATCAATTGTAAGGCATTATTGATATAGTCTACACCAACTATTTTGTTTGCCTCACCGGTTACCAAAAGAATATGGTCATAACCTTTAGATTTTATATAGGCAACTTCCTTTAATATTTCAGCATCGGTCAAGGTTCTTCGCGGTATTTTATTGGTCATACTAAATCCGCAATAGGTACAAATATTTTGGCACTCGTTGCTTAAATACATGGGCGAATACATTTGTATGGTATTGCCAAAGCGCTTTTTGGTCAACTGCCTACTTAACTGCGCCATTTGCTCCAAATAAGGTTTTGCAGCAGGCGAAATCAATGCTTTGAAATCTTCTAAATCGCGTTTAGAATTGCCCAAGGCACGTAACACATCATGCTCCGTTTTTGCAAAAATACTCTCTAAGGTTTTATCCCAATTATAGGTATCAAAGACCGACTTAAAATTGCTCATGTTATTTAGTTCAAGAAACTGGTTAACGGACTACTTGCTTCGGCTTTTTTATGCACTACCGGAGCCAATTTTGCTTCATAGGCCATTCTGCCCGCTGTTACGGCCATTTTAAATGCTTTTGCCATTTCAACAGGATGTTGGGAAACCGCTATTGCCGTATTAACCAGCACTGCGTCTGCACCTAATTCCATCGCAAAGGCAGCATGTGATGGTGCCCCAATACCGGCATCAACGATAACCGGAACATTGCTCTGGTCTATTATAATCTCTAGAAAATCTTGCGTTTTCAGGCCTTTGTTACTGCCTATTGGAGCGCCTAACGGCATTACACATTGCACTCCAACTTCTTCCAATCGTTTGCACAGAACGGGATCGGCATGTATGTAGGGCATCACCACAAACCCTAATTTTACAAGCTCTTCTGCCGCTTTTAAGGTTTCTATTGGGTCTGGCAGCAAGTATTTTGGATCAGGATGTATTTCCAATTTCACCCAGTTGGTCTCTAGAGCCTCACGAGATAATTGCGCGGCAAATACCGCTTCTTTTGCCGTACGCACCCCAGATGTATTGGGCAATAAATTTATACGTTCATGTTGTAAATGCCGTAATATATCATCTTGTGTATCTTCCACATCTACACGTTTAAGGGCAACGGTGACCAACTCACTTTCAGAAGCCAATAAAGCTTCTTTCATTAATGACGACGAGCTAAATTTCCCTGTCCCCGTAAACAATCGTGAACTAAACTTTTTATCTGCGATCTGTAACATATTATTTTATCTTTTCATCTGAGATCCAACGCTGCTCATCAAGAGGACCTCCATTAATCAATTTTTTAAATTCTGATATGGAATTGAAGTTTCGGGTTATTTCGCCAGATACCGCAATACCATGAACACCTGTTTTCATTAGTTCCGTAACATCTTCTAAAACAATACCACCTATGGCAATAACCGGTACCTGCGATTTCAATTCTTCAAGGATGGTCAAATACCCGTTTAAGCCTAAAATCGGACTCAAATTTTCTTTGGTCTTCGTAAAACGAAAAGGACCTAGACCTATATAATCCACTTTCTTATCCAATAAAGCTTCACAATCTTCTAAGGTATTGGCCGTACCGCCAATAATTTGCCATGATGCCAGTTCTTTTCTAGCAACGGTAGGGCAGGTATCGGTCTTTCCCAAATGTACTCCGTCCGCTTTTACCGAAGCGGCAATCTTATAAAAGTCATTGATTATTAATCTCGTCTGGTATTTTTCCGTGATCTCCCTTGCTTTTTTTGCGGTTTCCCAAACCACTTTTCCCGGTAACTTCTTTAGGCGTAGCTGCACCAGTTCCGCTCCTGCGGTACATGCTTTTTGAATGTGCTCTAAATGCTCTTCGGGTGTTTGTCCCTGTGATATATAGTGTAATTTCGGAATCATATATTTTACTGCTTAATTGCCTTTTGTATTGTTCTTTAATTGTGCCTGCCGCTTTTCCATACATGCCTGCTCATATGCCGTTTTTAAGCTTATAAAGCTTTGTATAGGGTTGTCCATATTCCATACACCGCCTAAGACCCCAATTCCCCTAAACCCTAAACTTAAGGTTTCTGCTATGTTGGTATAGGTAATACCGCCCATACCTATAATCAATTTAGTACTATGGTTAACATTAAAACCTTTGCCTTCATATCCTTTTTTAGAGATGGATGTAAAAACGGGACTCAGCAAATGGTAATCGAATTCAAATTCACAATCTTCCAATACCTGTGGGTCATGAAAAGAGGAACTTATGGTTTTACCATACATATTCAGTTTTTTAAAGTACTGACCGGGGTTATCAATATGATCTATTCGCATTTGTTCTTGAAAATGCAACCCTTTTAGAGGATAATCATTGATCAGCTCATGATGTAAGTGTACTACGATCCTATTATGATATTTTGAATCTATAGCATTCAAATAATCACAATGTTCTTGATAGTCCTTAAAAGGTTTTCTTAGATGATAATATTCCAAACCTTCCTGAAACAATTGATGTAGCAGTTCAATTTCGTTAGGAATATCTTTTTCCGGTGCTATTAGTACGATCATTTTTTTGAGTTAAGGATTGCAATGAAAATCCTTTTACCTTTTTGCAAAAGATTGAAATGGAAAGCCTGCCCACGCTTTTTAGCGTGGGAACTTCCTTGAACACTTAAAGATAGACTTCTGAACCTTTCTCTTTAAATTCTTTTGACTTTTCATCCATTCCCTTTTGAATGACCTCATTATTTACAATTTCATTGCTTGCAGCAAAATCACGTACTTCTTGAGATATTTTCATGGAACAGAATTTGGGTCCGCACATGGAGCAGAAGTGGGCAATTTTAGCCCCTGCCGCAGGTAAGGTTTCATCATGATACTCGCAGGCGCGTTCTGGATCTAAACCTAAGTTGAATTGATCTTCCCATCTAAACTCAAATCGTGCTTTGCTTAATGCATTGTCACGGTGTTGAGAACCCGGATGGCCTTTTGCCAAATCTGCGGCATGGGCCGCCAATTTGTAGGTTACCACACCTACACGAACATCTTCTTTATTGGGTAGGCCCAAATGTTCTTTTGGGGTTACATAGCATAGCATGGCGCAACCGTACCAGCCGATCATTGCCGCACCTATTCCTGAGGTTATATGGTCATAACCCGGCGCAATATCAGTAGTCAAGGGTCCTAAAGTATAAAAAGGTGCTTCATCACAAACTTGGATCTGCTTTTCCATATTTTCCTTGATCATATGCATTGGTACATGGCCAGGACCTTCAATAAAACATTGTACCTCATGCTTGCGCGCAATTTGTGTTAATTCCCCTAAGGTTTCCAGTTCTGCAAACTGAGCTTCGTCATTGGCATCTGCTACCGAGCCCGGGCGCAGACCGTCGCCTAATGAGAATGCCACATCATACTGTTTTAAAATCTCGCAGATCTCTTCAAAATGGGTATATAAAAAGCTCTCTTTATGATGCGCCAAGCACCATTTTGCCATAATAGACCCTCCACGAGATACAATACCCGTTACGCGCTTTGCGGTCATTGGTATATAACGCAGCAATACCCCGGCGTGAATGGTAAAATAATCTACGCCTTGTTCCGCTTGTTCTATTAAGGTATCCTTAAAAATCTCCCATGTAAGATCTTCTGCAACTCCATTCACCTTTTCCAATGCCTGGTAAATGGGTACCGTACCTACCGGAACAGGAGAGTTGCGGATGATCCATTCACGGGTTTCGTGAATGTTTTCACCTGTTGACAGGTCCATAATGTTATCCGCTCCCCAACGGCATGCCCAGACCGCCTTTTCCACTTCTTCTTCAATAGAGGAGGTCACTGCGGAATTACCTATGTTCGCATTTATTTTTACCAGAAAATTACGCCCCAAGATCATAGGCTCTGCCTCTGGGTGGTTAATATTAGAAGGTATTACGGCACGGCCACGTGCCACTTCGTCCCTTACAAATTCGGGCGTAATCTTTTGTGGAATAGACGCTCCAAAATGTTCGCCCTTATGTTGTTCCCTAATCTGGGTCATTTCATCTATACGCTGATTTTCGCGTATGGCTATATACTCCATCTCTGGAGTAATGATCCCTTTCTTAGCATAATGTAGCTGCGTAACATTTTCGCCTTTTTTTGCCCGCAACGGTTTCTTCAACAGCTTAAAACGCATGTGATCTAAACTTTTATCGTTCAATCTCTCGTTGCAATATTTTGATGAGTACGTATCCAATTCTTCTACATTACCTCTTTCCTTGATCCAATTTTCACGAATCCGCTCAATACCGGCGTGCACATCTATTTCTATGTTAGGATCGGTATACGGACCAGAAGTATCATAAACGGTTACCGGTTCGTTAGGAGTTTTCTTTTTGGTCAAGGAATCTATGGTATCCGTCAACGTTATTTCGCGCATTGCTACCTTTATTTCAGGATACAATTTTCCCGGTACGTAAATTTTTTGGGAATTGGGAAATGGTTTACGGGTTATACCGCCTTGTTTGGGTGCTGTATCTTTATTCTTCATATTCTTGTACGGTGATTTTTGTGGTCGTTATCTCTTGTACCTAGTGTTATTACTAATTTGAAGTAGAATTTTATCCTCCTTGTGTAGCCCTGATCACTAAAACTTTATCATTTTCGTTCAGCGTTTTGGTGTTCCAAGCACTCTTGGTAATAATATTCTCATTGACCGCTACGGCGATACCATTTTCGGAAATCTTCAATTCTTTGATAATAAGGTCTAAAGTAGTGTCAGGCCTAAATAGGTGAGGGGTGTCGTTTACAATTATGTTTATCATCTGCTTAAAAATTTAATCAAGAGCACATGGCTACATTGATTTGATTACAGTGTAAACTAGGGGAATATGAAAATGAATTGATAATTGGAAAGTACAGGTAGTTGTTCCCGATAACTTTTCCCTACGTTGATATTAATCAAATCAGGTTCTAAGGATATTTCTCAAACTATGAAATAGCTACTCCTAAAGTCTACATGGCTAAGTTAGGAATTAGATATGAGATATAATGGTGAAAGTTGTTATGATTACCAGTTTATTTCAAATTCATCAATATCTGTTAAGTCCTACACCAAGACTTTTATTGTATAACTATATCAGTGATGTAGTTTAAGCTTCCAAAGGAGCACTTTATATTCTATAATCTTTCATATATTAGCGTAAAATATACGCATAGTATGCAACAATCTATCAAGCTTTCTGTAGACGCCGTAGTTTTTGGGTATGAATCTGAAACCATATCCGTATTACTCATCAAAAGAAAATATGAACCTTTTAAAGGAAAATGGGCAATACCCGGCGGATTCGTTTTAGACTCAGAGTCGCTGGAAGAAGCTGTAGAGCGGGAGCTAAAGGAAGAAACAGGTATTAAAATCAATTATCTGGAACAACTTTACACTTTTGGCAAACCGGATAGAGATCCCAGAAATAGGGTAGTATCCGTTGCGTATTTTGGACTTATAAAACCCAGTGCCTTTAAATTATTGGCATCCACTGATGCCGAAGAGGCACAATGGTTTACCATTAACAATCTCCCAGAACTTTCCTTTGATCATGCCGAGATTCTAAAACTTGCCATAACTAGGTTACAGGCTAAAATAACGTATGAACCTATTGGTTTTGAGCTATTAGACACAAAATTCCCGTTTTCAGATTTAGAGAAACTGTATGCTGCAGTACTAGGAAGAGCTATTGACAGGCGAAATTTTAGAAAAAAAATGCTAGGTCTTAATGTTTTAGATGAACTAGATGAAAAAGTTTCTAAAGGTTCCGGTAGGCCCGCAAACTTGTTCATGTTCAATAAAGACAGGTATTTCAAGCTTAAAAAGGAAGGAATCATCTTCGAGATATAATTGATTTTTTTATTTTGCGTAAAATAAACGCAAAATAATTCTTTGTAAATTTAAATTATGTTTTATATTTGCGTCATAATTACGCAAATATAATTTTATGTTATTTACTTCCAAAAATACACTACCAATAAATAAGGACAACTTACGTTCTATTTTCCTAGCAGGTAGTATGGACCATAGACAGGAGTATAGTTGGAGAGATGAAATCATTGGCGAATTTGGTTCGCACCATATTTTTGACCCTACACATACACAGCATGATGATTTAAGCAATGCGGAATTAAAGCATCATATTATGTGGGAGTTAGAGGCCATGCAGCAATCAGATTTTATTTTGCTCAATTTTCTAAAAGATTCCAAATCTCCTATTTCACTTGTGGAACTAGGACTATATGTACAGTCTGGCAAGCTGATCGTGGTTTGTCCGCAAGAATTTTATAAACACAATTATGTACATATACTTTGCGAAAAATACAGCACTCCAATTTTCAATACCCTCAAAGAAGCAAAAACACTATTAAAAAACAGTATTTAAAATAACGATTATGAACGGACTATTATTAACCGACGGATACAAAACAGGACACCACCAACAATACCCTAAAGGTACAGAAGAAGTATATTCTAACTGGACACCAAGAAGCAACAAATACGCTCCCAAAGGGTGCGACAAAGTAGTTTCTTTTGGGCAACAATATGTTTTTCAATGGTTACATGATTATTTTCAAGATAACTTCTTTTCCAAACCAAAAGCTCTGGTATGTAATGAATTGAAAGAAGAGCTGTCGTTGTATTTGGGTACCGATTATGATGTTACGCATTATGAGGAACTACACGATCTTCAATACTTGCCCATTAAAGTAAAATCTATCATAGAAGGGGTAGAGGTACCTGTAAGGGTTCCCATGGTTACCGTTGTGAACACGGATAAAAAATTCTACTGGATCACCAATTTCCTAGAGACCATTTTATCTACCATGCTTTGGCAGCCAATGACATCAGCATCTATTGCTTTGTGTTACAAACGAATTTTTAAAAAATGGACCTTAAAGACCGATAAGGACAACTTGGCTTTCATCGATTTTCAGGGACACGATTTTTCCATGAGAGGTATGGGCGGTCTGCAAAGTGCTATATCATCTGGTATGGGGCATGCATCTGTATTCTTGGGGTCAGATACCTTACCGGTCATTAGTAGCCTACGTAAATATTACAAAGCTGAAGGTTTTGTGGTAGGCTCTGTAAATGCTACCGAACACTCCGTTATGTGTGCAGGTACCAAAGATGATGAAATTGGAACGTTCAGAACCCTAATGCAAACCTACCCAACGGGCATTTTATCCGTGGTTAGTGATACCTGGGATTTATGGAAGGTATTGACCGAATACCTACCAAAACTTAAAGAAGAGGTGCTTTCTAGAGATGGCAAATTAGTGATCAGACCAGATAGCGGCGATCCTGTAGATATCATTTGTGGCGAGTCTCGTGAGCTTGGCAGCAACACTCCTAAGGATAAAGGGGTAGTGGAGCTACTTTGGGATATTTTTGGAGGTACCGTAAACGAACAGGGTTATAAAGTGCTAGATGCACATATTGGCGCTATTTACGGTGATAGTATTACCACAGAAAGAGCAGAGGCTATTTGTCAACGCTTAAGCAATAAAGGCTTTGCCACAACTAACGTGGTATTGGGTATTGGATCGTTTACTTACCAATTTAATACAAGAGATACGTTTGGTTTTGCCATGAAAGCAACTTCTGTGGTGGTAAATGGTGAGCGTAGGGAAATTTTCAAAGATCCTATTACCGATGACGGTGTTAAAAAATCTGCAAAGGGATTGGTAAAAGTGGAATTACAAAATGGCGAATATGTATTGGTAGACCAGGTGACTCCTCAAGAAGAAAATACGGGCGAGTTACAGGTAATCTATGAAAACGGGAAATTTGTAAACCAGGTGAATATACAGGAGATAAGAGACCGTATCAATAGCAATCTTTAAAAATATCTTATCATGTGGTTTGAAGAATTGACAGGATTTGTAGAATTATCACCTAGTAATGTACGTGATCATATCAGTATTGATGGAAAGCATTTAATTTCTAAAATCAATAACAGATCCCTTCAATTCGGAAAACTAGATGTTTCCTCTTTAGAAGAACTAAGAAAACAGGATTTACGGGTAAACACTTCTAACCAAATAAAGGTCTCAGAATTGGTGGCTGATATTCAAAAAGTACATTGCGATCCAAATAATGCAAATGCACTATTTCAAGCAGCCTCTCAATTTAATCTATTGGAAATGATTGGTCCTGAGGTTTCGCCTAAAGCGGGAGTTGGTATTTACGAAAATGACTTTACCCAAGGACCGGCGTGCGCCATAGCTTGTGGTGCAGGTACCATTTACAGAAACTATTTTGTGCCTATTGAAAACCAAATTGGGCAAACGGGTACCTATCAAATTGATTGTTTAGATGAAATCGGTAAAGAGCTTCATAATCAAGAGCTCCAATTATGGAAAATGAAGAACGGTTATGCTGTTTTAAGTCAAGAAGGCTTGCTCAGTATTAATAAGCAGTTAGGGTGCTTTACAGATGCCCAAAGAGAGAAATTAAAAGGTAAACTAAAGGTAGGAATACAATGGAATACAGAAGTTACTCTAACGGATGAAAAACAGATAGTATCTCAAATATATTGTGCTGCACTACCTGTAGCATATTCGTATATCGAATCTTATTATTGGGAAAATTTTGCCAGAATAATTTTAGAGGCTACTTATGAAGCCACATTATACACGGCATTATTAAATCTAAAAAACAACAAGTCAAACAAGGTCTTTTTAACCTTGGTAGGCGGTGGTGCTTTTGGTAATGATCTAGATTGGATATTAGAATCAATGTTCAAAGCGCTAGAGAAATTTAGAAAAACGCCTTTAGATGTAAGCATTGTAAGCTACGGAAACTCAAATTATATTTTGAAACAGGAAATTGATAATTTCAACAACAAGAATTAACACATGAAATACGAAAGCAAAAGATTTAAAGACGGACAAGTAACTGCCAAAATCATTGAAGGCGGAGATATTCATATAAAAATTAGAGGTAACAGCTACGAAGATCTTTTTAAGGCCGCAGCCATTAAAGAAGCCTGGGATGCAGAAAATGCCACCAACAAAACAGCCGTTGCCAAACTCACTATCTTTTGTCTGATAGGGCAGCGTTCGGATAGGCGATTCAATAAAGGAGAATCGTTCGATTTAAAGGTAATTTGTAAGTTTATCAATGATATGAAATTCGACTCCGTGGCTATTTTACATCCGCACAGTCCTATTTCATTGGCGCTAATTGATAATTCCGAAAAAATATCTCATGTAGATTACGTTGAAAAGGCTTTTAAACACATTGGTAACCCTGTATTGGTGAGTCCCGATGCTGGTGCGTATAAAACCACCCATGAAATTGCTGAAAAATTGAATGCCGATTTGGTACCGTCCAATAAAGTACGAGTAGATGGTGCTCCGGTAATTAGTATTCAAGGTGATGTAAACGGCAAACAATGTCTTATCGTCGATGATTTAGCCGATGGAGGAAGAACATTCAAATTCTTGGCGGAAGCGTTGAAACAACAGGGTGCCGCGGAAGTGTATTTATATGTTACCCACGCCCAATTCAACTATGGTTTTGATGAACTCAAAGAAACTATTGACCATGTGTATTGCACCAATAGCTACAAAGATATTGATGATGATTTTGTTACGCAGTTCAAGTTAGCGGGGTTGTAGACTTCTTAATAATAGTAAAATAAAAAATAGCGCATTTCTGCGCTATTTTTTGTTTTCGAAATTTTTAAAACGTACTTACTCCGCTATATTTTAATTGCCTTCCTATTAAAAAGGGTTTGCTAATGTTAAACCAATAGTATTCAATTCATCCTCAATAATATACATTTCGGTAATTCGTAATTTATTTCTTTACTGTTACGCTGTAAGTTTGTATCATCAATCAAACCAAAGCAATGCATCATGGAAAATGCCCAACCTAAAGTCAGTAAGAACAAACAGATTTTCAGAGTAGTTTTATTTGTTAGTACGTTCATTTCTTTATGGTTCGTCCCTTGGATTTTAGAAAAAGCATGGATTTTACCATTGCCCAATACGGTTCAAGAGCAAGTAGACCAAACGTTAAGCCATGGTTTTGACGGCGTAATCGTGTATGTTGATGAAGCGGGCAAACCACCGGCATTCTATACCGCTGGGTACCACAATAAAGAACAGCAAATACCTGCCAAACCAAACGCCTTATTCAAAATTGCAAGTATAAGTAAGTTGTATGTTGCTGTTGCTATTACAAGATTAGCTTATGAAGATCGTATCTCATTAGATAAACCGCTCACCGATTATTTTCCTGAGCTTTCGAGTAGAATTGAAAATGCCGATAAAATTACGTTGAGAATGATGGTACAGCACCGAAGCGGTATTCCCAATTTCACCGACAATCCTGAGTATTGGAAAAACCAACCGAACACCGATGTAGATGTGCTTAAATATGCATTGGATTTACCAGCGAACTTTGAACCCAACAAGGATTATGGCTACTCCAATACCAATTACCTATTACTTTCTAGAGTTATAGAGCAGGTAACAGGAGGTAGTCGTCAAGATTATTTTAAACAGGAAATTCTGATTCCTTTAGGGCTTAACCATACTTACGGATCGCTTAGCGAAGTAAACATAGATGATGTAATGAGCGGTTATTATGTGGGTATCGATGAAGATTTTAAATATGAGGACAATGGCATGATGCTGGCTACCGCAGCAGATGTTGGCACGTTCTTAAGGGCATTGAACAACGGAACCTTGCTCAATGAACAAGAAATGGAAATCTACACATCACTGTATGAATTTAATCACGGTGGCTTGGCTGCTGGATATCAATGTTTGGCTGAATACCATAAAGATATTGATGCCGTGGTTGTTCAATTCATGAATACGACCGATTTTGAAGGCTATCAATGGAATTTGCTACAAATAACACATAGCAGAGTGGTTAAAATACTACGTAAAGGAAAATAATACCAAAACCTTGTAACTCTCTTAAAGTTAAATACTTGAACATGTAACAATTATAGTTTCTCATCGTCCTAAAGACAAATCATCAATCATCAATCAATCATCAATCAATCAATATGAAAATTTTAGTGGTCGGCGCAAGTGGTGCCACAGGTAGTCAATTGGTAGCGCAACTTCTTTTGCAACAACACTCCGTAAAAGTTGTTGTTCGTTCTCCCCATAAGCTCCCTGAATCATGGAAGAACAATAAGCATCTTCTAATAATTACAGCCAGTATATTAGACCTTACCGATACCGAAATGCAAGATTTGTTAAGCGATTGCCATGCAGTGGCATCATGCCTAGGACACAATTTAACCTGGAATGGTATCTACGGTCAACCTAGAAGATTGGTTGCCGATGCTACAAAACGTTTATGCAATGCCATAGAATCCAATAAATTGGAACGTACTACAAAGTTTGTTCTAATGAATACGACCGGTAATCGAAATCGTGATTTGGACGAAAGTATCTCTTTCGCTCAAAAATGCGTGATCGGTTTGCTTCGCGTACTACTTCCTCCTCATATAGATAATGAAATGGCGGCAGATTATTTAAGGACACAAATTGGACAAAACATTACAGCCATTGAATGGGTAGTTGTAAGACCGGACGGATTAATTAACGAAGAAAAAGTAAGTGATTATGAAATTTTTCCTTCACCCACGCGTAGCGCTATATTTAATGCCGGTAAAGTTAGCCGTATCAATGTCGCTCATTTTATGGCTAGCCTTATCAATGACAAAAACTTATGGAGCACATGGAAGGGTAAAATGCCCGTTATCTATAGTTCATCGAAAGAAAATTAATTAAACATTAGAAAAATGGGAAGAATCATTAAACAGTTAGAAAAACAACGATCAGGGAAAAAGGTTCTGGTGCTTTTCTTGTTAACCAATATCGTTTATGCGTATATGCTTTTAGTTACCATACCGGCAACGATGGCCTTCTCTAACGGATTACAATTATTGGATATGATGCCCGCCGGATATGATTTAGAGTATGTAAACACCCTTTTGCAGACACTAGGAAATACCGGTCGTCAAATGTATCTTACCAAACAAATTCCTGTTGATATGATTTACCCATTACTCTTTGGTATTTCTTATGCAGCAGTTCTAGCATATTTCCTAAAGATACTACCTGGACTAAACCAAAACTACCTATATCTGTGTCTTTTACCAGTAATTGCCGGTATAGCAGATTATTTTGAAAACATTGGTATTGTAACTATGCTGAATGCCTACCCAACGGTTACGGAAACTTCTGTACATATCAATAGTTTATTTTCAATTATTAAAAGTAGTGCTACCAGTATTTATTTTTTAGTTTTAATAGCCATCTTGATTAAACTTGGTTTACGTAGGTTGAAATCTAGAGGCAAAAATTAGCAGCATTAGCAAAACCCAATAACTATCAGTAGGAGGGAAGCACTAGCCATAAGAACTTATATTTATCCCAAAAACGCTAAAAAGAATACAACAGTTGCTGTAATTTTGTATTTCATATTCCCCAAATAATACAAAAGCTTGCTAGAAAAAAGACGACAATTACCCCAAACCCAATTAACAGATGAAGACCATTTCATATACTGTTTAGAAGGTGTCGATGATATCGAAAATGAATTACTGACCGAAGCGCAACAGAGCTTGGAACAATTGGCCATGAAATATGGTATTGCAAGTATTTATAAAACATGCGATACTATTGAAGGTCTGGAAGACAGTCTAAACGCACTGGTCTTAGATGATCATAATTTTAAGGATTATGAAATAATCTATTTGGTCATGCATGGCGAAGCCAATAGTATTTGCCTAAACGATTACTATTACACCTTACAGGAAATTGCGGAGATTTTTGAAAGCCGATTAAAAGGCAAGATCCTGCATTTCTCCAATGCCAAAATTCTAGATTTGGACGAGGATGAAGCCCAGTATTTTTTGGACATCACCAACGCAAAAGCTGTCTCTGGCTATGGTAATGCTTTCAACGGCGTTAGCAGTGCCAACCTAGATAAAGCCTTTTTTAATCTTTTCAAAGAAGATGATAATATGTTCGATGTGGTAGAGGAGCTACACCAAAGACATTACAATATCTGTAAAATGTTGGATTTTAGGTTGTATTATTAATTCAGTAAGAGCGCCGAGCATATAAATACTAATTTTCCTTTATTATCAGTTTGCTTTAGTTATCAATAACTAGGGTGATTATTTTACTTGGGTATTTATTAAAGAAAAGTATTTTTGTTTTATGGAAGACAAGTTACAGTTACTAAGACAACATTTTGAGGAAATCGTTTCTTTAACTGATGAGGAGTGGAACTTTGTACAATCACACTTTGAATTTAAAAGTCTTAAAAAACACCAATTTTTAATACAAGTTGGGCAGCCTGTAGACTTTGAATATTGGATTATCAAAGGTTTGGTAAAAGCATATTCCATAGACGAAAAAGGCAAAGAACACATTCTTCAATTTGCTATGGAAGACTATTGGGTGAGTGACCATTGTGCTTTTCAACATCAAGAACCGGGAACCATTTTTGTTGATTGCCTTGAAGATTCCGAGTTTTTCTGTTTATCCCTAGAGAACAGGGAAAAGATTTGCTTTGAAGTACCTGCGGTTGCCAATTTTTTCAGAATTAAATCCAACCACGGTTATATCAATCTGCAACAAAGAATCCTTTCATTGCTTACTATGACCGCGGAAAGCAGGTATGAGTACCTATTAAACAAACTTCCAAAATTGATTCAACGCGTTCCTAAAAAATTAATCGCTTCTTATTTAGGCGTATCCAGAGAGACTTTAAGTCGTTTTAACAGCTAAAAGTGACCTAAATCACTTTTCAAGATTGATATACATCACAAAAAATCCGTGATGTATGTCCTCGCACACCCCTTGGTTTTCATAGAATTTTGTATCGAACAATTAAATACAATGTACTATGAAAACTACAAGAACACTTTTTCTATTATTTACGGTAATTGCCATAGGTTTTAATGCCTATGCGCAAGAAAACAAAAGACCCTTAATGGGTAACGCCTACGGTATTATTAATATTGATGAATACGTAACACTACTACCTAAAAGTCATAATGGTATCATCAAAGACATCAGATTATTAGATCGTGAACACGCAGGTGTAAGAATCTTTAGGTTGTATGACGAAGTGCCTATGCACTACCACGCAAAATCTGATGCTTACCTCTATATTTTAAATGGCAAAGCAGAATTTTATGTTACCGATAAAGGTCCTGTTGTTGCAGGAAAAGGCGACTTACTTTTTTGGGGCAAAGGTACAGCACACGGAAACGGAAAAATTTTAGAAGGTCCGTTAGACGTGCTCGTTTTTGATGCCATTGCCAGAGACCCAAGCGATGTAATCTGGGTAGACCCTTCAACCCAAAAGAAATTTTTAGGCAACTAATTAAATCATATTCACTTTTATAAATAATAACGATGAAAACAATAACAATTATAAAAACAGTCTTGTTCGCACTTGTAATGAATTTTACACTATTAGCACAAGCACAATTAGAAACGATAGCAACATTTCCAGAATCAAGACCAGGAAATATAACGGTGTCTAACGACGGAAGAATATTTGTAACAATGAGTGCCTTAAGTGCTTCAAAGTATATGGTGAAAGAAATTTTACCTAATGGAGAAGCTATTCCTTTTGGAGATAAAGAATGGATTGTAAAACCAGAAAACGGAAGTATAAAAGGTATCAATTCAACTATCGGAATACAAGCCGATGCTAACGGAATACTTTGGGTGTTGGATATGGGTAATGTGAAACAAAATCAGGTTCCAAAATTGGTGGGTTTTGATTTGGTAACCGGTAATGTAACAAAGGTTTTTCCTATTCCGAATACGGTATTGTCAACAAAACCTTTTTTACAAGATTTTGTGATTGATGTGAAAAACAACATTGCGGTAATTGCAGATATGACCGATGCTTTAAATCCGCCAATTGCACCTGCTTTTGTAGTGATAAACTTAGAAACAGGTTATATAAGACGAGTTCTGGAAGGGAATGCTTCATTTTTGTCGGCAGATGAACCAGTGAAAATTCACGGAAGATTGGTCTCTCATAAAAGAAAAGATGGTACTACCATACAGCCAAGATATCCTTTAAATCCAATTTCTATAGATGACAAAAACAATTTCATCTACTATGGTGCAATGGGGAATACCAAAATTTACCGTATTCCATCTGCTGTATTAGCGGATGAAAGTAAGCAAGATAGCGACCTGAATAAGTATATCGAGTTTTATGCCAACAAACCAAAATCTGACGGATTTAAAGTGGGTGTAAACGGTAAAGTATATGTCACCGATGTTGAAAATTCAGCTATTGTAGAAAGTACGCCTTCGGGAATGAAAACCATTGCACAATCTAAAAAAGACCTGTCTTGGCCAGATGGTGTTGCTATACACGGAAACTACTTGTATATCGTGGCAAATCAGCTTCATAATCTGCCTTTGTTAAATGAAGGAAAAGATGCCAGTAAACCTCCGTATTTGGTGTTAAAAATGAAGCTTCAAGATTAAATAAAATTAAAAGTAAAGTGATGTATGAGCAGTGTTAAATGTGACATACATCACTTTAAAATGGTGATGTACATCCTCGCACACACTTGGCTTTAATCGGAAATTTGTATCAGAAATTAAAAATATAATAAAATGAAAACAATAGTAAATACTTTAAAAACAATGGCGTTAGCAGCTACACTTTTTACTGCTTTAAGTACAAACGCACAACAAGTACCAACGTCACCTTATGGAGCAGACGATGAAATTGGTGCACTTAATCTTTTAAATGAAGAAACGGTTTTAGATGCCGTAAAATTGGTTAAAAAAGGAAAAGTATACCGCTTAGGAATGGTGGTAAATGCAGAAACCGCAGCTTTCCGTCACAGATACTTTCATATTGAAACTTTACAACCAGAAACTGCCGCTGCAGGTTCTAATAAATTCACCTACGTAGATGATCAATTGATTGGTTGGACAGGTGTTGGATCTCAAATAAACGGATTGGCACATTACGGTAGAGACAATGTGCATTATAACGGACATAAAGTAGAAGATTTTTTAACCGTTTCTGGTGTAAAAAAATTAGGTCTAGAAAAATTACCTCCAATTGTTACTAGAGGTGTTGTGCTAGATATGCGCTCATACTACAATCAAGATATTGTAAAAGAAGGTACTGTTTTTACAGTTGAAGACATTGAAAAAGTAGCCAAAAAACAAGGCATTGAAATCCGTAAAGGAGATGTGGTTCTGTTTTATACAGGATGGACCAAATTAATGGGTAAAGATGACAAACGTTACCTAGCTGGCGGACCTGGAATTGGTACTGAAGCTGCACATTATTTAGGTAAAAAAGGAATTGTTGCAGCAGGTGCAGACAACTGGTCTTTTGAAGCAGTACCACACGAAAATAGCGCACTGTCTTTCCCTGTAAATCAAATGATGGCAACTGAATACGGTGTACAAGTATTGGAAAATATTCTTGTAGATGAGTTGGTAGAAGATAAAGCTTGGGAATTCCTTTTTGTATTAGGTCACCCTTTATATGAAGGCTCTACGCAAGTACAAATAAATCCTGTTGCCATTAAATAACAATAACATAAAACGATTATAAATTATGGAAACATCAACAATACATAGAGATACTACGGTAGCCAAAAAGAAGAGTCTACCAGCCGCATTATGGGCATTGACCATAAGTGCATTTGCCATAGGAACAACGGAATTTGTAATTGTAGGTTTATTATCTACCGTTGCAAGTGACCTAGGCACCTCATTAACATCAGCAGGGTTATTAGTAAGTCTGTACGCCATTGGTGTTGCCATTGGTGCTCCCATTTTAACTGCCTTAACAGGTAAAATTCCTAGAAAACAATTATTAATGGGTATTATGTTGCTTTTCATCATTGGTAACGGATTAGCAGCTATCTCTCCAAGTTTTGAATTGTTGCTATTATCAAGAGTGGTAACAGGTTTTGCGCACGGTGTATTTTTCTCTATCGGTTCTACCATTGCAGCTAGTTTGGTGCCTAAAGATAAAAGAGCAACTGCAATTTCTATAATGTTTGCTGGTCTTACAGTAGCTATTGTAACTGGTGTGCCTTTAGGAACATATATCGGTCAGAATTTTGGATGGAGAGCAACCTTTATTGGTGTTGCCCTATTAGGATTAGTAGGTGCAATAGCTAGTTTAGCGTTGGTGCCTAAAAACATCAAACAATCAGCGCCATTACGTCTTATAGACCAATTAAAAGTGATCAAGAATCCGTCTATTTTATTGGTATTAGCCATTACCGCATTTGGTTATGGAGGTACGTTTGTAACCTTTACCTATTTAACTCCTTTGTTGGAAGAAGTAACCGGTTTCTCTTCAAATATGACCAGTATATTCCTTTTAATTTATGGTATTGCCATCGCAATTGGAAATATCATAGGTGGTAAAGTCTCTAACAACAAACCAGGAAAAGCCTTATTGGTAATGTTTGCTTTACAAGCTATAGTGTTGTTTGTATTATACTTCACCGCTTCTAGTCAGATTTTTGCCATCGTAACCCTATTTTTTATGGGAATCCTAGCGTTTTCAAACGTACCGGCATTACAATTATATGTCGTAAAAATGGCTGAAAAATACTTACCAGGAACCGAAGATGTAGCATCTGCCTTAAACATCGCAGCGTTTAATGTTGGAATTGCCATTGGTGCCTATGTAGGCGGAATGGTTGTAGAATCGAGCTTAGGAATTGAAGCGACTCCTTGGGTAGGTGGTATTCTAGTAATTGTAGGATTCTTGTTGACCCTAGTTTTATTCAAAAAAGAAAAAATATAAATAATATAATGATGACTACATTAAAATTTAGAAATAACGACAAAATGCCAATTTTAGGCTTAGGAACTTTTAGATCTGAACCTAATGAAGTGTACAATGCAGTACTTACCGCAATAAAAATGGGATACAGACATATAGATTGTGCTGCAGCTTACGGAAACGAAAAAGAAGTAGGTAATGCTATTGCTGAAGCCATAAAACAAGGTTTGGTTACGCGTGAAGATTTATGGGTGACTTCCAAATTATGGAATGCTTCTCACGGTGAAGAGAATGTGATTCCTGCGCTACATCAAACTTTAGAAGATTTACAACTAGAGTATCTAGACCTGTATCTTATCCACTGGCCTGTCGCTCTTAAAAAAGGAACGGAAATGCCAGAAAAAGCATCTGATTTTGTTCCATTATCAGAAGTGCCATTAACCAATACTTGGAAAGGGATGGAAGCTGCTTTAGAACAAGGACTTGCAAAGCATATTGGCGTGAGCAATTTCAATGAGAATCAGTTGAAAGAAATAATAGCGACTGCAGTGCATCAACCAGAGATGAATCAAGTAGAAATGCATCCGTTTTTACAGCAAGAAGCATTACAATCATTCTGCGTACAAAACGATATGCTGCTCACCGCTTACGCACCATTAGGTTCGCTTGTAGATAAAAATTCCAAACTACGTTTGTTGGAAAATGATACGATAAAAAACATCGCCAACACAAGAAATATGTCGCCTGCACAAGTCGCATTGGCATATACAATACAACGAGGCATTGCGGTAATTCCTAAATCTATAAATGAAGCGAGATTGCTTCAGAATTTAGAGACGTTAAACCATACGCTCACCGAAGAAGATATGTCGTTGTTGAAAGATTTAGACAAAGGACATCGCTTTATTGACGGTAAATTTTGGGAAGTTGAAAACGGACCATACAAAGCAGATCGTATCTGGAATGCTTAAACATATTGTTCATCAGGTGTCTTAAAGGATACCTGATGAATTTAAAACACACACTATGAATCCATTTGACAAACTTTACAAACCAGGTAAAATGACACTTGGTATAGAGTTTCCTTTAGATAACGATTGGTCAACCGAAGGAAATCGCAAACGCTTGGAAGACAACAGACCTTTTGGAGTACCCGATATTTCCAATCATTTAGCATTGGCACAACAAATTGATGAAGCAGGATTCTCCGCTTTATGGATGCGCGATGTTCCGGTGTACGACCCTAACTTTGGCGATGGTGCACAATTGTTTGACACCTTACCATACTTGGGTTATTTAGCTGCAGCTACCAAAAACGTTTTGTTGGGTACGGCAGCAATAGTATTACCATTGCAACAGCCTATAAAATTGGCAAAAGCTGCTGCTACCATAGAAAATTTAAGTGATGGCAGACTTTTGTTAGGTTTGGGATTGGGCGACAGACCTGTGGAGTTCCCGATGTACAATATCGATTATAAAAGAAGACCTGAAATCTTTAGAAACAATCTTGATATCATTAAAGAAGCTTGGAAAACTAATAGCAATTTAAAATCTAAATACAATTATTTAACTAACGGTATAGAAGTTTATCCTAAACCGAAAAAAGACATTCCGCTTGTAATCGCTGGTCATTCCGGACAAAGTATTAATTGGATAGCAAAAAACGCACAAGCTTGGTTTAATTATCCAAGGCCGGTAGCGGAAACTTTAGAAAACAGAAAATACTGGTGTAATGCTTTGTACGATGAAGACCAAGCAGCAAAGCCTTATATCTCGGCTATACATTTAAACCTGTCTAAAGACGACAATGCTACTTTTAAACCACAACGTTTTGGTGGTACGGTAGGTATCAATCATCTTACCGAATATTTAAAAGCATATGAAAATGTAGGAGTCAACCATATGGCTATCAATCTAAGAAAGTCTGAAACACCCGTAAGTGAGGCTATTGCTAAAATTGAAGAGGTTGTATTACCGGAGTTTTTGAAGGTTGATTAAAAGGCAAAATTCTTAATTTCTACAACATAATGATAATATGTTCGATGTGGTCGAAGAGCTACACCAAAGACATTACAATGTCTGTAGGTTGTTGGATTTTAGGTTGTATTATTAGAATAGAACTGCCTTACAGCATCTCCAGAAAAAAGGGTAAAGCCAAATTTGTATTTTTTTGGGACCAAACGGCAAACAGCTCGGTTTCCTGAGGTACATTATTCAGTTCAATGAATTTAATTTTAGTATTGTGGTCATCCCTAAGGGAGTTGGGTACTATAGAAATACCCAATCCGCCTTCCACTAGCTTAAAAATCGTAGGGGCATGAATTGATCGATGCGATATTTTAGGAGCAAATCCATAATCGTTACAAAGCGCTACAATTTGGTCATAGTACATTTGACTATTCTCGTTTGGCAATAAGATGAAAGACTCATCTGACAATTGCGACACATCCTTAAAATTACATGTAGAAATTGCATGATCTCTTGGCAATACCAAAGCGAATTTTTCTTTAAAGACCGACTTGATTTTCAGTGTAGCGGGAACAACATTAGAACGTATAAATCCAATATCAATTCTGCCTGCTTCTAAAGCGGAAAGCTGATCGGTGTTACTAAGATCGTTCAGGTAAAATTCAATATTCGGGTGCGTTTCGGTAAATTTCTTTATAATAGTGGGCAAGTATGTTTGCATGGCAGAAGCTACAAATCCAATTTTAAGCAATCCTTGTTTGCCAGAAACTGCAGATTTCCAACGTTCCATGGATACGGTAGCCTGATTTTGTATCAGCACAGCCTCTTGTTTAAAAAGAATTCCCTCAGCACTTAAACGCACCTTTCTATTGTTGCGTATAAACAGACTTTTTCCCAAAATAAACTCTAAACGCTGTATTTGTTGGCTCAGGGCAGATTGTGAAATGTACAATTTCTCTGCCGCCTCACGGTAGTGTAATGTATCTGCCAACACCAAAAAATAGTGGAGATGTCTAAATTCTAATTGATTAGTCATACTTATCAATAAATGTACAATGTTAATTGTTAATTGTCAAATTAGATAAGAACTTTGTAAAATAATTACATCAAATTAATTGCATAATTAGTTTTTAATACCTGGTTGCTATGAATTTTCAACAAAATACTTCTTTAGATAAAGTGTTGACCGCTTTGTTTCTTCCCTATAAAAAAAGCGTTACCGATGTAGAAAAAATCTCCAAGGCAATGATCGATGCCGATATGATTTCTAACGAAGATGAAATCGTTAATGACCATATTGCTTTTCGTACCTTAGGTGTTCCTAATTTAGGAATTTCTTCTTTTGAAAAGATATTTTTGCACTACGGATACACCAAAATGGACTCCTACTATTTTCCAGGTAAAAAACTAGATGCCTATTGGTATGCACCGCCAAGCCCGGAGTATCCTAGAATTTTCATTAGTGAGCTAAGAGTACAAGACCTATCTAGTAAAGCGCAAAGTATCATTTCTGAATATACCAACGCCATCAACACAGACCCTATAGATACCATTGATTTGGACGATACAAAGGCAGTTGGTGACTTTTTCTATCAGCCGTTATGGAAATTGCCAACCTTAGCCCATTTTCAACAATTATCGGAAGAAAGCGAATATGCCGCTTGGGTCATCTACAATCGTTATTATTTAAATCACTACACCATTAGTGTCCATGATTTGCCTTCCCCATATAATTCATTGGAAGTATTTAATGAGTTTTTAGAAGAATTGGGGATTGTGCTTAATACCTCTGGGGGAAAAATAAAAACCAGTAAGGACGGTTTATTACGCCAAAGTAGTTCGGTAGCCGAAATGGTAGATGCCACTTTTGCCCATAACGAAATCATGAAAATTTCAGGTAGTTATGTGGAATTTGCGGAGCGATCCATATTGCCAGAATTTGTCTCTTTAGACAAGAATGAAATACAAAGAGAGCATAGAAGGGAAGGCTTTGAAGCTGCAAATGCAGATAAAATCTTTGAGAGCACTTATTTGGAGCAAACTTCCAAGAAGTAAGAATGTTTACTGTTGATATATTGCTAGCTTGAAAGATTCGCTTAAAGAATATAATTACTTATTACTATTGTATTTAACATCTGATTATACCGCTTTTCTATTTTGTTATTAGGCGTTTTGGCATTTTCTAGGGTAAAGAAGTATTAGATATTATTCTTTTATAAATTTTTTCTAATAGATTCTTATAAAATGTAATAAAACCGAGGTACGAGGTTCATGAACTCCTTTAAAAAACAATAAATATCTTGTGAGTAAACACTTACTAGTGCCTGACGGTAGGAGGGGTGTGTATTCTATTTATGAGTATATGTACGTGTGTGTATGGACAGACTATAGAAGTAATATTTAAATATGTATTTAAGTATTTGCTTAAATAAGTTAATAATTATAAATTTGAACTATGGAAAAAGCCATTTGCATTAGATTAGAAGCCGACGCTAAACAAATAATGAACTGTAGGCAAGTTGTTCAAAAAATGGAAAATTCTTTTGAAGAACTTTCTAACATTTTAAGTTTAACTGGTAACCCTGTTCGTTTAAAGATATTGTATTTGCTGAATCAAGAGGAACGCCTTTGTGTTTGCGATTTAAGTGATATTTTAGAAATGAATGTTTCTGCCATTTCACAGCATTTAAGAAAATTAAAAGACAGAAATATTATTTTCTCCTGTAAGGAAGCACAAACTATATTCTATTCAATTAAGAAAGAAAAAATATCATTATTGGTTCCGTTTTTTAAAATATTAGACAATAATAAAGTTCTAGAAGATAAATTATGAATTTAGAAAAGAAGTTAGTTGGCACAACGATTATAACTGCAATAGCAGCTTCATTATGCTGTATTACGCCAATTTTAGCTTTATTAGCAGGAACAAGTGGAATAGCATCAACATTCTCTTGGATTGAACCGTTTAGACCTTTCTTAATTGCGCTTACACTTTTAATATTAGCAATAGCTTGGTATCAAACCTTGAAGCCAAAAAAACAAAAAATTGATTGCGAATGTGAAAACGAAAAGCCAAAATTTATTAACTCAAAAAAATTTCTGCTTTTAGTTACGTTATTTGCAGGATTAATGCTTGCATTTCCATATTACACTCAAATATTTTATCCAAATACAAATAAGGAAGTAGTTTACGTATCAGAAACTAATGTGAGTAAAGTTGAATACAAGATTAAAGGAATGACTTGTACCGGATGCGAAGTACATATTGAAAGTGAAGTAAATGAACTCAATGGAATAATTGAAGTTAAAGCAAATCACGAAAAAGCGAATACAATTGTCAAATACGACAAAACAAAAGTGACTACTAAAGAAATTAAGGATGCCATAGGAAAAACCGGTTATAAGATTATAGAATGATGGAGGAAATACAATTAAAATCAACAATTACGTGTCCAAAATGTGGGCATAAGAAAGAAGAAGAAATGCCAACAAATAATTGTCAGTTCTTTTATGAATGTGAAAATTGTAAAGAAACATTAAAACCTAAAGAAGGTGATTGTTGCGTTTATTGTTCGTATGGATTAGTTGCTTGTCCGCCAATTCAGAAAAACAAAAGTTGTTGTTAATTATTATGTAAAATAGAGTCTTGAATATAAACTTAGCCTCAAAAATTTAATGCTGTTGTGGCAATCCACTTTTGGAATACGTGATTTTTAATTAATGCAAAAAGGCTATTTTACATAACCCGTGACAAATAAAATTAGCCAGTGACCGATATTATTTGGCGGCGAGATGAAGCGGCTGCCTCAATTAGAATATAGTTGAACTTACCGTAGTTTTGTTTTACATAATTACTTTGTTATAATTCTCCTGCGGACCTTATAACGTAACTATGTAAAATAGCGCGGAAATGCGCTATCCACTAAACTACAATATTTGTACTATAATGTGCCCCGTTATGTAACTTTGCTTGGATAAAGCAAAGTATTTGGCACTTTACTCTCCTTAAATTTTTCTTCTAAATAGTTCTTCTGAAAGGGTAATGGAACACTTATTAACTGACCGACGAGAGGAGGGAGGGCAATGTGTGTGGAATGGTATTCTACTAATAGTTTTCATGTGAACTTTTGTTTAACATGAAATTAACTGTTAATAAAACACAATAAAATTCATAATTATTCATTGTATATAACAAATAAAACATATTTTTACTCAAAACCTGCAAAAAAACCTTTTATAATGCTAGTTCAGTTCTCTGTTAAGAATTACAAAACTTTCCTTGAAAGAACCACCCTAAGTATGGTTGCTTCTAATTATGATAAAACCATCAGAGAGAGAGAAAATGTAAATCAAATGGATAAATTCGATTTACGTCTTTTAAAAAGCTCTGTACTTTATGGTGCAAACGCTAGTGGAAAAAGTAAATTTTATGATGCTCTAAGTTTTGCAAGGCATTACATTATTAATTCTGCAACGGACTACAATGCTGGTGATGAAATACCTGTAGAACCTTTTTTACTTAACAATTTTAGCGAGAAAGAGCCAAGTGAATTCGAGTTCATTTTTATTATTAAAGATGTTCGATATCGCTATGGTTTTGAATTGAATAATGAAAGAGTTATCTCAGAATGGCTTTTTGAAAAAGCAAAAACTAAAGAAATAGAGTTATTCTACCGAGATAACCAAAATATTGAAACCCATTCAAAAAGATTTAAAAAAGCAGGCAGTATAGCTAAACAAGGTTTTGTTAGAGATAATCAGTTATTTCTTTCAAAAGCTACTCAGTTTAATGATGAGTATTCTGAATCTATTTATAATTGGTTTGGAGGATTGAAGACATTATCAGGACTTGATGAATCAAGATTTCAAGGCTATACAATGTCAAGACTTGAAAATAAGAACGATAAGAATAAAATATTAAAACTCCTTAAGGCAGCTGATTTAAATATTGATGATGTAAAAGCTGAAAAGTTAGACATTAACAAAATGCCTGAAAATATGCCTAAGGGATTAAGAGAGCTTATAATAAAAGAAGCAAAAGAAGATGGTAAGGTTGTTTTTACTGATGTGACAACAACAAAAAAGAAATATGATAATGAAGGGAATTTCGTTTCTGACACTTATTTTTCAATGGATGAGAATGAATCATCAGGGACCAAAAAGTTTTTCGCACTAACTGGCCCTATACTAAATGTATTGGAAAAAGGATACGTCCTTATTGTTGACGAGTTAGACTCGAAACTTCATCCTAATTTAGTTAGTGAGATTGTTTCTTTATTCAATTCAAAAGAATCTAACCCTAACAACGCCCAATTAATTTTTAATACTCATGATACAAATCTATTAAGTTCAGGGCTTTTTAGAAGAGACCAAATTTGGTTTGTTGAAAAGAATAAAAAAGGTGAAGGTTCAATTTATTCATTATCGGATTTTAAAAAAGTAAGGCAAAAAGAAGCATTGGAAAGCAATTATTTGCGAGGGAAATATGGGGCAACTCCCTTTTTAAAATACTTTAATAAAATTGATGCTAAATTTATTCAAGAAGAAAATGTTGAATAAAAGGCAAATACAAAGAGCGAATAAGTTTCGTCATTTAGATGAAGTTGGAAGAAATAAAAAACAACGAAGAGAGGAACCAAAGTTAAATCGTCGAAGAGCTTCGAAAACTGCCCTTCCTTTAATATTAATTGCTTGTGAAGGTAAAAATACGGAACCATCATACTTTAATCAATTTGAATTAAAGTCTGTAGAAATTGAGCCGAAAGGCGATGGGTATAGTCATTTATCGCTTGTGCATTGGGCTGAGAAACTAGAAAAAGTTAAATCTTACGATGAAGTATGGTGTGTTTTTGATGCTGACCCTAAACCTGCAGACCCAAATTGGGCACACAACTTCAATAATGCTATCTGGACAGCCGAAAGGAAGAATTATCATGTCGGATATGCCCATCAGGCTTTTGAATATTGGCTCATTTTACATTTTGAAGACCATCAAGGTGGAAGTATAAATCGAACAGATTATAATAAAAAACTAAATCAATTAATAAATCCATTAGGTGCTAGTTTTGACGGAAGCGGCTCGAAAGAAGTGACACCTGAACTATTTGCTCTATTACAAGGTAAGGACCAAGTAACAGGAAAACCAAGAGTTGAATTAGCAATTTGTAGAGCTAAAAGAATTTATGATAAACATGACCACACAAATCCAGCTCAAGAAGAGTCTTCAACAAATATTTTTGAACTAGTTTTAAGATTAATAAATTTTGACAGAGATGATTCTGATAAAATATTAATTGACACCCTTTGTGGTTGATTTCCCCTAATGGTTTTATGGCCTAAGAGAATTTTGGCAAAACAATAGGGGAGAGGAGCGTTAAGAATTTCGGGGGGGGGCTGGTTACAAGAATTTTTGACCGCTACAATTGGTTGTATTGCCTTTAAGCGGTCTTAAGGGTTACAATGGATCCTAAAATTTAGCGACCGACCCGTACATTGTTTCTAAATTCCGATAGCTATCGGAACTGTAAGCCTTGATTTTTTTGTTTCTTTTTATATCAAGAAAAAAAGAAAAGGCACTTAATTGAGATTATAAACCAGTTCAATAATGTAATCGATTTCCCCTGGTTTATCAGTGTAATCCATGATTGTTTTGACGTAGTAGTTGCCTACACCAAATGATAAATCATTGAACCTCTCTAATTCTTCTCTAGGAATCTTATCAAATAAGTCTTGCGAATAGTGAAATATAGAATTTAGCTTCGGAAGCTCATCAAGTGAAAGTATTTGCCAAAATTTATAGGAATCATTTTCCAAATTTTGAAGGAAGTGAAAATGTAATTTATACATATTAATGGTTTTTAGATTATTATTCTAGGCAAATGTAAATTCAATATTTATGCTTTGAAAAAGTCTTAATTTATTTGTGACAGAATCCATTTCTATTTTACATAATGTTAGAAGTGCCTCAAGTAATTGTAGAAACAAAGGATAGTGGTAGCAAGTGTACAGAAATTTCACAAATTAATGCCAGCGCTGCATCTCGCTCAAAATTTAAAAGATTCTCAATCTTCTAAATTTATGCCGTGGCAAGCTACCGAGAATTCTCTGAAAAATTTATTGGCACATAGTTTCTCATAAATCTCATATTTCAAAAGAATCTAAAAGTTTTGCTTTTTTGGCGCCGGCCAAGCGCTGGACAATTGTGTGTAAAATAAATTGCCAAAGCAATTTGATTTTATAAAACAATCGAGCGCTTGGTAGCGGCTATTTTACATAACCCGTAACAAATAAAATTAGCCAGTGGCTGATATTATTTTGCGGCGAGATGAAGCGGCTGCCTCAATTAGAATATAGTTGAACTTACCGTAGTTTCGTTTTTACATAATTACTTTGTTATAATTCTCCTGCGGACCTTATAACGTAACTATGCAAAATAGCGCGGAAATGCGCTATCCACTAAACTACTATATTTGTATTATAATTTATATTATGTAAAATAGACTTTTAAACAACCCCACTACTAGTTACTTATTTTAGCCCTATTATAAACATTGTAAAATCTAACTTATAAGTCCACCAACATCATCTCACCGACTTTTAAATCATCCACAGGATAATTCTAAAGCTCGTGTATGTAATATAGAATATTTAATAACCCACTATTAGTTACATAATTCATCCCCATTAGAAAAATTCAAAATCTAACTTATAAGTCCACCTACATCGTCTCACCGACTTTTCATCCATAGGATAATTATAAGTTCACGTTAGCAAATTCCAAACTAAGAAACCTTTTTAGGTTCTGAGTGAATATTAAGCGGCATAAAATACATAAACACCAACATGATCAGAAAATATAATACGGCAAATATGGTATACGTATAATCACCGGCATCTGGAGAAATTGGTAATAATACCAAAGACATGTTCAACATAGATTGTATCACCAAAACACAAATACCGCTTTTAGTTTTTGAATACACTATGGCACACATACCTGCTGCGCCCATCATATTCAAGAATAAGGGCCACACCGGTAGATCTTCTATAACCCCAACATTGATATAAACAGACGGCAACCACCATAAAGACCATACAAAACCAATAATCTGAGTTGCCAAAAACGGATTTATTTTCTTTGACAGTACACGCACGGCATACCCGATCCAAACCACCTCTCCCAAAAATGCCCATGACAACAAGAACAACGTGAATTTTAAAGTGGGTATATACAATTGGAACTGAAGAAAAGATATATCATTATGGTATATGGCTTTGATCGCTAAGGTGATGAGACCTATGGTAAATGCAAAGAGCAAACTAAACAAATACCATTTAGGGTGTATCTTCCACACTGCCATTGGTCTGAACAAATTCTTGATACCTTCATTGCCCTTGGTAATTTTCACTATAAATACTAACAAGAAAAACAGTGCATAAAACCTACCATTGGTATATGGAAAAAATTCTATAATCCCCTTACTTTTTGCAAAGGTGATCACAAAGTTCAACAATGGCGCCAGGGTTAAAAATACCCAGATTTCATACTTTTTTAAAAAGTTGATCATTTTTGTGGTCATCGGTATTCTCTTAGTTGTGGTTTGGTTATTCGGATCAAATGTAATCTAAAATGTACAGAAACTCCCTAAAGGTTTATGGCGCCGAACACTCCAAAATCGGCTTCTTTTTGCACACCTTCTATTACGGATTGGTACCATAAGCTAAATCCAGTATCTTCAAAAAGCTGTGTGTAGTTATGGGAAAATGACCGCTCTATTCCATAGGGTTGCGAATTTGGGTTTTTAGTGAAATCAACATCTACCCCAATGGGTTCTATGGCAATGAAGATAGTGTTTTTTAAAAGGTTTAAATAGTTAAACAAATGCTTTAATTGTTGTTGTGTAAAATACTCTAAAACACCACCTGAAGTAATAATAATTATATTATCCGTTCCGTTTTCCCTGATCCATTCAGCACCATCTGCAGCTACGAAGTCAATATTTGGATATTGCTGGTATTTTTTTGTGTTAAATTCAATTTGATCAGCACTTAAATCTATACCAATGAATTTTTCTATTTGCGGAAACTGTCTACTCAAATACTCTAGAACCTCACCGTTACCCGTACCTATTTCTATAATGGTATGGTATTTTTCTGGACTGGCTTTAAGAAGCTTTTTAAGCATTTCAAATACAGGTAAGCAATGTGGCAAAAAGAAATTGTTTAATACACTCTCTTTCTCAGAAAAATATTTTCTACCGGTTTGCTCCCAAAAGTTTTTATGATAGTTGGCCAGTAGATTGAAATCTTTATTTTTCTCAGCTTGTTTTAAAAGGGCTGCACGCATTAGCCGCTCATTTAAATTAAGTTCATTACCCACATTAAAACTGATTCCCTTTTTTATGAGAGATTCAGCTTTTTTAGGTTGCAACTGCACTAAAATTGCACCTGTAAATTCTTTAATTTGCTTTTTCATTACAATTTTAAGTTCTAAGATCTATTGAATCACCTGTACTACGCTACCACAGGTTAACATACCACTATCAAAATATGGGTTCCTTATTTCTTCATCAAGACTTAGCCATACCGCACCTTGGTTACTATTGGCCATAGGGCAACGTTGTACGTATAAATTTTCTGAAGGTGATTTCAAATTCTTGGCCATAGCTACCATATGTTCATTTAAGACTACTAAATGTTCCCTTTGTTGTTCTAGATGGCCACTATTACCAATTGCCGAGAACATGGCTATACTTTTTTCCAAATGTTCTTTTTCAAGTGTACCCAAATCCTTTTTTGGTAATGATTCAAAAGCAGCTACAGCTTTTTTGGCCAAAGAAGTAATTTGCTGGGGTTCACCAGAAACAAATGCATCTTTCATTTCCAAATAGGTATGCAAGGCCTTAGAAAAATCATCTTGAAAAGACTTTGAAAATTCCATCTCCATATGAGATGATGTTTCAGCTTTATTACTAGTAGCTTCCATCCCAGTATGATGTTCATGTCCGGTCATTACCCTACCTCCCATTTTGTTCATCATAGATTTCTTACCCTGTAACTGTGCAGCAGCATCAATGGTAAACGTACCATTGGAAACAATTTCCTCTCCATGCTGTAAGCCGCTAGCAATACTTATGTTTTCACCGTTTCTTCCGTTGATCTTTACTTCCCGCATTTCAAAAATGGGTTGATCCACACTTGTTTTTACGTATACCAAAGACCGCTCCCCCGTCCACATTACAGCACTTGCAGGTACGGTTATAATATCCTCATTATGGTTGTTGTCACCAGAGATTTTACCGGTAACGAACATACCCGGTTTAAATAAATCATTTGTATTTTTAAGAATGGCCCTAACAATGACCGTACGGGTGGCATTGCTTAAAATTGGGTCTACAAAAGATACCGTTGCCTCAAATTCTTTTGCAGCATAAGCATTTGATACTACTTTTATTTTCTGCCCAACTTTTAAACTTGATATTTGATTTTCATAAGCATCGAATTCTGCCCAAACCGTAGTAAGGTTACTCACTTTTAATATAGGCTGACCTTGTTTTACGTAGTCCCCTTCCCTAGCCGTAACCTCTGTAACGGTACCGGTTACCGTAGCATAGATCGGAAAATTGTCCTTAACCTTACCTGTAGATTCAATTGCGGCAATTTGAGCATCGGATAATTTCCACAATTTCAATTTGTTCCTCACCGCTTCATATAAAGCCGGTTGAGATTCTTTTAGGGTTGCCGTGGTCAAAAGCTCTTGTTGTGCCGCGACCAAATTAGGAGAGTAAATGGTTGCCAATAGCTGGCCTTTCTGTATCTTTTGCCCCTCATAATTCACATGTAAACGTTCTAAACGACCATCAAAATAACTGGCCTGTACCGCATTATTCTCATCATTGGGTACAATTTTACCGGAAAGTAAAATACTGTTATCCCCAGATGCACCAGCAACCGATCCTACTATCGTTGTTTGAATATTTGCCAAGGCAATGGCATTTTCGGTCATTTTAATTTCGTTGGCCGAAAGTCCGTCCGCACCTGTCTCCGCAGGTATTAAATCCATACCACATATGGGGCAATCGCCTGGTTCTGGCTGCATGATCTGTGGATGCATAGAACAGGTCCACATTTCACTGGATCCAACCTCTTCATGGTCATGATCATTGTGCACTTTTTCACCCGGGGCAGTAGAATTAGTGCCAAATATAAAATAGCCACAAAGCAACCCTACGAACACGGCGGCAACTAGGTAAAGAACATTTTTCTTCATACTTATTTTTCGTTTTCAAGGCGCTTGATCATCGCCTTCATTTCTTCAATTTCCTTTTTTTGTGCTTTGATAATATCATTGGCCAACTTTTTGACCTCTGGATCCTGAATATCTGCACGTTCACTGGTTAAAATTGCAATTGAATGATGCGGTATCATTGCCTTCATCCACAACACATCGCCTACAATGGGCGCTTGTACCCTAACCAAGCCCAAAGCACCTAAAAACAAAACTATACTACCAAAGATGATAACCATATTCTTCTTTCTGTTCTTATACATATTACGCATGGCAAAAAACATGATCAATGCCATGGTAGAAATACCCAAACAACTCATATAGAACCTTGTGAGACTAAAATAAACATGGTCTATAGCATAGGTATTTAAGTACATGGTGATGTACATGGCCACAAACGATGCCCCTAGCATCAGTGCAAATTTTGTATAGTTATTGGTATCCATTTTATGATTTTTATGTTCTTCTGTTTTCATGATTTTTTAGTTTTAATTCAACTTCTTTTTAATTTTCCTAATAGTAGGCGAACTTGTATACCACAGTAAAAATCCGCTACCAACGGTAATCAATCCTAAAAGGGAAAAGGCTCTAAGTATTATATTGTTGAAATTGTCCCTGCCTTGATAATCCATAGTGTGGGTCATCCAAAGAAAATCAAACCAGCGCCAATCTCTATATCTAACTGTTTGAAACCTGCCATTATTGACAGCTACATAAGCCTTTAAGTTTTTATCTGTCTTATAAGAAATTTCATAAGCAGGTAGAGGTCTTCCGCGATATTCATGATGCTTGCCCACAGCATCAATTCTCTGTATTTGCCCAAGTTCTAAGTCAGAAAGCATAAAGCGGTCAGCAACATTTAATGCCTCTTGTTCTGTGAGCCCTTCTTTTATTGCCCCTGTACGTGCATTAAAGAGCTTTGTATTGTTGATCCAATAATACGGTTGCCCAGCAATTTCAAGCAATTCTAAAGTTTTGATAGGTTCTTGAACATCTATTTGGGAGCTTCCTATCAAATTTGAAAAAGATGCCTGTTCAGGAACTACTTTCTTATAATGATCCCCGTGTATTTCATCTATATCCGTCCAACTAAAATACATTCCACTAATAGTCCACATCAAAAACTGAATACCTAAAAAGATACCCAAATACCTATGTGCTTTTCTTATTCTTAATGCCGTTTTACGCTTTACCATTTTATATATCAATCTAAATCCGAACCTCTTAACCTTAATGAATTTGCAATTACCGATACAGAACTAAAACTCATTGCCAAAGCCGCGATCATTGGCGACAACAGTATGCCAAAAAATGGGAATAACACTCCCGCAGCTATAGGCACACCAAGTGTATTATAGATCAGAGCAAAAAAGAGATTCTGTTTTATGTTCTGCATAACTTTATGACTAAGGTTTCTAGCTTTTACAATACCATGTAAATCTCCTTTTACCAATGTGATCATGGCACTTTCAATAGCAACATCCGTTCCTGTGCCCATGGCAATACCCACATCACTTTTAGCCAAGGCAGGGGCATCATTAATACCATCACCGGCCATAGCCACAACCCTACCCTGCTCTTGCAATTTTTCAACTTCATTGAGCTTATTCTCGGGTAACATTTCAGCTTTAAAATCGGTAAGGTTCAATTCACCGGCAACAGCTTGTGCCGTATTGTGGTTATCACCGGTTAACATTATCACCTCTATGCCTTTATCCTGTAGTTCTTTAATGGCCTTTGCACTAGAGGGTTTAATTTTATCACCAATAACAACATACCCTGCCACTTCTTCATTTACCGCTAAATATGAAACTGTTTTACCTTGCTTTTGATGGTCTTGAACTTCTGATTGCATTTGTGACGATACCGATGCATTTGCATATTCCATCATTTTGGCATTGCCTAAATAGAGAGACTTACCGTCTACACTACCCTCTACCCCTTTACCTGTTACAGAATTGAACTGTTCTGTTTTAGATATCTCTACCTGTTTCTCTTTTCCATACTTTACCGTGGCTTGGGCCAGTGGATGCTCGCTGGAGTTGTTCAGAGATGCAATTAGATGTAAAATCTCATTCTCAGTATAATCTTTAGAGAAAACCCCTATTTTATCAACAGTTGGTTTTCCTTCTGTAATGGTACCTGTTTTATCAACAATAAGGGTATTTACCTTATCCATTTTCTCAAGTGCTTCAGCATTTTTAATGAGTACCCCGTTTTGAGCTCCTTTACCAACACCGACCATTACTGACATGGGCGTGGCCAACCCTAAAGCGCAGGGACAAGCAATTATTAAAACTGCTATTGCATTGACCAAGGCATAAACATACGCAGGATCAGGACCCCAGATCGCCCATACTACAAATGTTATTAGGGAAACAAGGACAACCACCGGCACAAAATACCCAGAAACGGTATCGGCCAATTTTTGTATAGGCGCACGACTACGGCTAGCATCGTTCACCATATGAATAATTTGAGATAAAAGGGTATCACTACCTACCTTTTCCGCCTGCATTAAGAAAGATTGGTTTCCGTTTATGGTTCCACTATTAACATGATCACCAACGGTTTTATTTACCGGTATGGGTTCACCAGAGATCATGGACTCGTCCACAGTAGTGTCTCCTTCAGTAATCTTACCATCTACAGGAATTTTATCACCTGGCTTAACTCGTAAAACATCTCCTTTTTCAATGGTATCTATAGCTACTTCTTCCTCTTTGCCATCCACAACTTTTATGGCTTTATTTGGGGCAAGTTTCAATAGTTCCTTTACCGCAGAATTTGTTTTGCTATGTGCCCTGGCCTCTAATACCTGACCCATTAATACCAACGTCAATATCACCGTTGCGGCTTCAAAGTACACATGCACTGCACCGGATTCCGTTTTAAATTGTGCTGGAAAAAAATCTGGAAACAACATACCAAAGACACTAAAAAGCCATGCGACACCGGCACCGATACCAATTAAGGTAAACATATTAAGATTCCATGTCCTTATACTTCTATACGCTCTTTCAAAAAACATGCGCGTAGCATAGAACACCACCGGAATTGATAAGGCAAACTGAATCCAGTTCCATTGTTTCTGGGGCATAACCTTATATAACGGGTTATCCGGAATCATTTCGCTCATAGCAATAATGAATATGGGCAAGGTAAATGCTAATGCGATCCAGAATTTTTTGAGCAATTTCTTATAGGTTTTCTCTTCTGCAGAACTATCAGCCTCCATGGGAACCAAATCCATACCACATATAGGACATGAGCCCGCTTCATCTTTAACTATTTCTGGGTGCATAGGACAAGTCCACTGTTCTGATGATGTAGAAGAGAGGTTCTGTTCTTCAACCAAGTCCATACCACAAACCGGGCAATCACCCGGCTTATCATATGTTTTATCACCTTCACAATGCATGGGACAATAAAAGGTGCCGTTGCCCTTCTTTGATTTCTTTACATGGTTATCTTTCTTAGATACATCCTTATTAAAGTCTTCACTAGAACCATGAATAGAATATGTACCGCCTTCTTTCTTCAGCACGTTCTGAAAAGTCTCTATTGGAATATGCGATTGCATTTCAATAGTTGCCTCCGCTTTTTCTAAATCTACAGATGCATTGGTAACACCATCAACTTTTGAAAGTGTTTGCTCAACATGACTTCGGCATCCGTCACATGTCATTCCGTGTATGTGATAAACGTGTTTCATAATGCACTTTAGTTTAATTTCTTAATCATAAGGTGTAGCATAGAAAACCGATTCTATAACGCCTTACTTGGACTACCATAAATTCAACAATTAATAGGGAACAGCTTAACCTGAACCGAAAAATAATTGCTATTAAACCTTAAAAAATGCCTGATACGGAAGTGATTAAACACTAACCATTAACATAAGAAATACACTTCCTGTACCAGGACTTTATTCTTTACTATCTTTTAACCTACTCATAAAATCAATTACCATTAATTTCTCTTGTTCAGAAAAAATTGCATCTCTATGCATTAGTGTATAGCTATAAAGTGGCATTTCTGAATTTTCAATTTGTTTTATGATAGATTGCAGCTTACTAACCTTTCTTCGATTAGAATATGCTCCCCATTCACTAAAATTCAACTCTACTTTACCTTCATTGATATGATCTTCTAAGAACCATGCCGCTGGTTGCAGTTTACTATACCAAGGATATACTGTGTTATTACTATGGCAATCATAACAAGACACCTTAATCTGTTTTTCAACCTCTAACGGCACTTTGTTCACTTTCATAAAATCAGTATCAAGAATCAAGTTGCTTTCATTCTTATCCGTAGGAAAAAATTGAATAATCCCTAATACAACGAGACCTATGTAGGCTATGAATTTTATCTTTTTCACTTAGTTGATTTCTCTCTGTACTTTACCACATTTTAACATTGAGCTACCATAATATGGGTTAAGTACAGCCTCATTTTTGCTTAACCAAGCTGTACCGCCATCATACATTGGACAAAACTGCTCATACAAGGTATTTTCACTACCTGTAATAGCGATCATATCGGTTATATCCTTACTCAGTATTTTAAAGTGTTCGCGTTGATGGGCTATATCACTTTCCGAAATATGCTCCGAATGTTCTATTGCATCTTCAATAATATCCGTTAAGGTTACCTGTTGACTTTCTGTATATGCCGATCTATTAAGGTTACCCAATGATTTCGCAAGTGCACCGCCTAGCTTTTGGGCTTTATTATTATCATCTTGGACCAAAGCATTCTTTAAGTTGAAGTAATCTTCAAGAATAATTTCTGAGCTTGCATTTTGTTCACTGCCCATAGTCCCTGATTTCCCCATATCCTCTTGCTTTTCTACATTTTCTTTAGCCGAAGGTGTTGACTTTTTATCTGCGTCTTTACATGACACCGTTAACATTATAGTAGCAAGCAATGCTACTGAAACTATACTTCTTTTCTTTGTTTTCATTTTTATTTATTTAATATTCATTATTTGATTAAAACCTTACCGATAATCCTGCTCCCGCTCCAAAACGATTGTCATAACTACCCATTAGTGAAAAATTTCTGGAAAGCATATATTCCGCTCCCGCACTCCACACAGTTTCTGAAACGTAGTCTTTGTTCATTGGAAGGTCATTGACCAACCCTAAATCAATTTGGTATTCATAATATCCGAAAATAGATAGCTTAGGAAATATCATTACACTACGACCAACACCAATACGGGGTCTTAGTTTATTATCTGTACGAACGTCTAAATTAAACAGGTACGGAGTCAAATACCTTACACCTACTACAGCTGTTGTACTTAATTCATCTAAACTATCCTGAATTTCATTTTCCATGTTTACCCCTCCGAATACACGCAAATAATCATGTAAATAATATTCATACGTAACTTCAGCTTCCAAGTTTTGGTTCCAACCATACTCAAGTGTAACATTGAATTGGTTTCTAATATTTGATGTAACCAAATTAAATCCGCTAGTATGGGAAGCCAAATCCGCCATACCCCAAGAATACCATTCATTTGTTTCATCAATAATTTTGGAGACCGGAAAATCCTTCATTCTAGAATCTCTAGGTGTATCATAAGAAACTACCCTAGCCATACCCCCCATCATATGGTAAAGTATATGACAGTGAAAAAACCAATCACCGTATTCATCGCCATCATTACCATAAAACTCTATGGTAACCTGTTGCATGGGCGGTACATTTACAGTATGCTTTAAAGGTGAATACTCCCCATTATCATTGAGTACCCTAAAAAAGTGCCCGTGCAAATGCATAGGATGGTGCATCATGGTAAGATTATTGAAAGTAATACGAGTTACCTCTTTATTGTTTATCTTAATATTGTCGGCTTCAGATAATGGTACTCCATTCATACTCCAGATATACCTGTTCATATTACCCGTAAGATTTAATAATATTTCTTTGACGGGAACATTTTTGTCGTAGCTAGTTTTTTCAGGCGACTTTAAGTAATCATAATTATATTCGGCAAACATATCCATACCCTCCATTTGCATTGCTGGCATAGTCTGCTCTTTTTTCATATTCATTCCTGACATATTAGAATGATCCATAGACATTGACATTGAGTCTTTGGTCATATTCATACCAGACATTGGTTTATCTTTCTTCATATCCATTTCTGCCGTTTTTGAATGCTCCATTTTATCCATTTGCATTCCATATTCGGCCTTGATCTCAAAACGCTCATCTTTTTTAGGACGAAACTTCAAGGCATGAGCCCCCATTTTCATATCCATTTTTGCCATTTTCTGCATCATCCCGATTTTATCGGGTCTAGGAATTGTAGGAGCAGGTAAAATTCTGCCAGTACCAAGAAACGCGGATGCCGTTCCCGATCCATCTTGCGCCATAATCTTGAATTCTATTTTGCCCTCTGCAGGAATAGTCACAATAAAATCATATGTTTCTGCTATCCCTATAAATGTTTTATTCTTTTTAACTGGTACTACGTCAAGACCGTCGGCCGACACTAACAACGGATCACTGCCCCCAAAGGTCATCCAGAATGATGTAGATGCTGCCCCGTCTATAATTCTTAAACGCACTTTTTCGCCAGGATTAAACTGGGAATATTCAATACTTTCTTCCCCATTAATTAAAAAAGCTGGGTAATATACATCTGCAATATCGGCACCTTCCATACGTTGTCGCCAAAAATCTAATTGCGCCCCAAAAGCCCCACGAGAAATAACTTGATTCAAGGGTGTAGCCGTTCCCTTTTTAATGCCATACCATTCATTTCCACGTTTAAGGTTTCTAAGTACGTTCATAGGTTTTTCATTAGTCCAGTCAGAAAGCACCAAAACCAACTCCTTGTCATACTCTAAAGTTTTTTCCTTTGGTTTTATAACAATAGAACCATAAACACCACTTTGCTCTTGTAACATAGTATGGGAATGGTACCAATAGGTTCCACTTTGCCTTATTGGAAACTCATATTTTTGAGTATGTCCCGGTTCTATAGGCGGCGTGTTCAAATATGGTACTCCATCATAATAGTTTGGTAGCAATAGACCATGCCAATGCACAGAAGTCTCTACACTCATTTCATTTTTTACATATATAACCGCGTAATCCCCTTCTGTAAATTCTAAAGTTGGACCAGGAATTGTACCGTCAACGGTCATACCCATAACATCTTTTCCCGCCTTATTAACAGTAGCCTCACGTAATGTAATCGTGTGCTCTCTTACTGGAAGATTATTAACGTTACCTTGTTCTTCTTGACCATAAACTCCATAAGTCAAGGCTATTAAAAACATTAGTATTTTATTGATTTTCATATGCTAGTTTTTCCAAATAAAATTATGCACTAATTAAAATTTATTGTGTCATAATTATGGTTCTTATCTACGTAATTCCGTCTAAGGTGTTTCTTCTATTCAACTGATTGTTTTTATATTCCGTTAAACTCATACCTGTTTCTTTCTTAAAAAGCCTACTTAAATGATTTACATTGCTATAATCAAGTAATTGTGAAATTTCGGTAAAGTTGTATTCTTGCAATTGCACCAATTCTTTCACCTTTTCCAGCTTAAGTTTTATAAAGTATTTTTCAATAGTAACATTTTCATTCACGGAAAATATCTTACTGATTTTTGAATACTCCAAGTCCATTAAACCCTCTAAATACTTAGACAGTGTATGTTCTAAATGAAACGGTAATGTTTGTAACAACTTAATGAGTTCAATTTTTATTTGTTCTACCAATCGTTGCTCTTGACCAAGTAATATTTCAAAACCATTTTGCTCTAATGCCGATTGTATATTCACAAAGTCATTACTAGAATTTTCCGTATAAGTAATTGTACCTAACTCAATGTTTTTCAATGTAATACCTAACTTTTCAACTTCACTTCTAATGACTTTAATACAGCGACTACACACCATATTCTTTACAAATAATTTCTTGTCCATAGCCTAGTCTATTAAGTAATTAATAATTGCCGATTGCAGGTAGTATTGCTGAATAGATGCTATTTGATTCAACTCAAATTTGAGCTGTAGTTCCTGTATGTCCAATACATCATTAAAGTCAATTGTGCCGGTCTCGTAATTGGCAATTAGAATTTGCTCGGCATCTTTGGCCTGGGCTACATTTTTACTTTGAATGTTGTAGGCTATTCTAGCTTGGTTACGTTCTGATATCGCTTTTGCAAAAGCAGACTCCAATACATTAAGGCGACTATTCTTTTGAAATTCTATTTCTTGTTTTCGTAATTCATTTTGCTTGGAAATAGATTTATACCTATGATTAAAAATGGGCACTGAAACTGAAACCATGGGCATTAAAATATCTTTGCCATTGTCATCTAAGTCCATATCGGTACGTTCGCTAACCGGCAAATAATCTATACCAAACCCAATTGCAGGTGCACTTTCACGCTGGTTAAGCAATTCTGATTTTACAACAGACTCATAAAGTTTATCATATTTTAATAGCTCTGGGTTAAGGGCAAGTTTTTCTGTATCTATACCAAAATCTTCATTGGGAATTTCCAATAAGGCAACTATTTCCACAGCTGAATTTTCTTCTCTATTGCGTAAAATATTGAAGGCTGCCCGTTCAGAAATAAAAGCTTCTTCTAGTATTTCTATTTGCTGTTGTAGCTCATTCTGGCGAATCTGTAATCGTAAAACATCTACCGCAGAAGCCTTTCCAACTTGTACCGAGGTCAATGCCAGGCGCTCATAGGTTTGTAATAGTTGAATATTTTGTTCAAGTATTCCTTGCTTTGAACGTATTAGAAATAACTCATAATATGATCGGGATACCGATAGCGCCAATTTTCTTTTTGCGATAACGATTTCCACATACTCCGAATCTGCCATTGAGGTAGCGTAATTTTCACGGGCGGTAATTGTACCAAACCATGGCAACATTTGTTTTACCCCTATCCTTGCACGTTGTGCGCCAACCCTAGTTTCCGGTTCACTTACAAAATAGCCGGCACTTATTTCCGTATTAGGAATCCAAGCCGCCTCATTTACTTTTTCATCCGCAATTTGATATCTTAATTCCAGAGATTGAATCTCAGGATTATTTTCAACCGCTTCCTCTATATACTTTTGAACATGTTGTGCTTTTACGGAAAGAACAACAAACCAAAAACAGATATTTAGTATACTATTTTTCATCTGTTTAATTTTTTAAGTTGATATTCTTTTTTCCAGCTAAACAATACCGGAACTAAAAAGTATGAAGTGATATCTATAATCATTCCTCCAAATATTGGAATTGCCATAGGTATCATAATATCACTACCTTTTCCTGTGGATGTCAATACCGGTAGCAATGCTAATATTGTGGTTACGGTAGTCATTAAACAAGGACGAATGCGTTTACCTGCAGCTTCTAAAGTTGCTTTTCTAATTCCGGTCTTATCCGTAGGTTTCTCACTATCAAATGTCTGGGTCAAATAGGTTGCCATGACCACGCCGTCATCTGTAGCAATACCGAACAAGGCAATAAAACCAACCCAAACGGCCACACTTAAGTTAATGGTCTTCATATTAAAAAGTGTGCGCAGATTTTCACCGAACAAGCTAAAATTGAAAAACCAATCTTGTCCGTAAAGCCAGATCATTACAAACCCGCCGGCAAAAGCAACCGCTATACCTGTAAACACCATTAAGGATGTAGTTACCGACCTGAATTGAAAATATAAGATCAAGAAAATGATCAATAATGCCATGGGCACCACAATAGAAAGGGTTTTCTCTGCTCTTAGTTGGTTTTCGTAAGTTCCCGTAAAGCGATAACTTATACCTTGAGGCACTGTTAAGCTGCCTTCTTCAATTTTCTTATCAATTAAAGCTTGGGCACTCTCAACAACATTTACTTCGGCAAAACCATCTAATTTATCAAACAATACATAGCCTATTAAAAAAGTATCTTCACTTTTAATTACTTGCGGACCCTGTTCATACCTAATTGTAACTAGATCACCCAAGGGTACTTGAGACCCATTTTTTATAGGAACATATATATTCTTTAAATCATCGGGATTGGACCTTAATTCCCTAGGGTAACGAACCCTTACACCATAACGCTCCCTTCCTTCAACGGTCTGTGTTAATGGCATACCCCCAACGGCAACCTGCAACACCTCTTGCACATCCATAATAGAAAGTCCATAACGCGCTAGCTGATCACGTTTAATATCAATTAGCAGGTATGGTTTACCAACAATACGATCTGCAAATACAGCTTGCTTTTTGACCCCATCTACTTCTTTTAAAATAGATTCCAATTGCAGCCCAAAATTCTCTATGGTTTTAAGATCAGGACCTTTCACCTTAATACCCATTGGAGCACGCATACCGGTCTGTAGCATTACAAGTCTGGTCTCTATAGGTTGTAATTTTGGGGCAGAAGTCACACCTGGAAATTTGGTCACCTTAACGATTTCGTTCCAAATATCATCTGGACTGTTAATTTCGGGGCGCCAATTTCTATAATATAATCCGTCTTCATCCGCTATCAGATCTTTATTTGTAGCAGTTGTCTTAAGCTGTGAAGCTTTGTAACTGGCGTCTTCATTAATCTTGTTATTCGGGTTAATGACAAACTGACCATTTTTGAGAACGAACAAGCCATCATTATTTACTTTGTAACGTTGTCTATCACCATTACTATTCCGCATATATTCAGACTTATACTGAATCATATTTTCATACATGGATAGCGGAGCTGGATCAAGTGCAGATTCCGTTCTGCCAGACTTACCTACCACCGTCTCTATCTCAGGAATACCGGCAACGGCCATATCTAACTGCTGCAATACACGCTTATTCTCTTCTACACCGGCATGTGGCAAAGAAGTGGGCATTAAGAGGAAAGAACCTTCATTAAGTGCCGGCATAAATTCCTTACCCGTATTTCTCATGATCAAGAACCCCAATAGCAAAACAGTAGTGGGAATCGTTAAAAAGAGCAAACGATTTTTTAGTGCCCAACGCAGAATTTGATCATAATATCTTCTAAAAACTGCAAAAACCCCCAAAAGACCAAAGCAAATAATGGAGACAAAAATCAAGTTCAAAATAATACTTCGATCAAAACCAAGTGGTCTCCAATACGTTGCCAATAACATTACGATTGCTAAAGTAGAAACACCTATATTGATAAGATTTTCTTGGCCTGTAGAGATAAATGATTTCAACTTTAAAAAAGCAATTACCCCAAAGGCAACTAACAGCAATCCTAACCAAAAACCATATATCACCGCAGTGATACCAAGTAAAACGAAAAGACCGTTTACAACATAGGCCGTACCTGTTTTTATATTTCTTTTTCTGAAAAGAAATGCGGCAATGGGCGGTATTAAGAAAAGTGCAATAACCAGTGATGCCGTTAATGCCATGGTTTTTGTAAATGCCAATGGCCTAAAAAGTTTTCCCTCTGCCCCTATCATGGTAAATACAGGCAAAAAGCTAATGATAGTGGTTAAAACTGCCGTTAGTATGGCTCCAGAAACTTCTGAAGTGGCATTATAAATAATTTCATTGGTAGTGTATTCCTCCCCATTGGCATTAAGGCGTAGTTTATCGTCCTCTTGATGTCTTATCATATTCTCCGCTAGGATTACACCTACATCTACCATGGTGCCAATAGCGATAGCTATACCCGATAAGGCCACAATGTTAGCGTCTACATTAAATAGTTTCATTGCTATGAAAACCATTAATACGGCAACGGGCAATAATCCCGATATTAGGATAGATGCACGCAGATTATATACCATTACGATAATTACAAGAATGGTTATAAGAATCTCTAGGGTAAGCGCCTCATCCAAAGTATGCAAGGTTTCTTGAATAAGTTCCGTACGGTCATAAAACGGTACTATGGTCAATTGAGATGTACGGCCGTCTTTTAATATTTTTGAAGGCAAACCAGAAGATATCTCTACAATTTGTTCCTTTACATTGTTTATTACCTCTAACGGATTGGCGCCATACCTAGCCACTACAACCCCACCAACAACTTCTGCACCTTCCTTATCTAAAATACCTCTTCTAGTTTGTGGCCCCAAGTGAACGTTAGCTACATCCTTAACACGTATTGAAACAAAATCCTTTGAGGTAACTACGGCATTCTCTATATCTGCAATTGATTTTACATAACCTAAACCTCTAACCAGATATTCCGCCTGGTTCATCTCCAAGGTTTGCACTCCAATATCCTGATTGGATTCCTTCACCGCTTTAACTACATCTCCCAATCCAATACCGTACTGCCTCATTTTTTCAGGATCCACATCAATTTGATATTCCTGTACATAACCACCAATAGAAGCTACTTCAGATACTCCGCCAGCCGATGCAAGACCGTACTTTACATAATAATCTTGTATGCTACGCAATTCTTGTAAATCCCATCCACCAGTTACATTGCCATCTTTATCACGCCCTTCTAAAGTGTACCAATAAATTTGCCCTAACCCTGTGGCATCTGGACCTAGAGTGGGGTTTACTCCGTCCGGTAGCAGACCACTAGGTAATGAATTTAGTTTTTCAAGAATTCTACTCCGTGTCCAGTAAAATTCAACATTTTCCTCAAAAATGATATATATACTGGAAAATCCGAACATAGATGAGCTACGGATAGTCTTAACCCCAGGTATACCCAATAGGGTTGTCGTTAATGGATAGGTAATTTGGTCCTCAATATCTTGAGGAGATCTACCTTCCCATTTACTAAAAACAATCTGTTGGTTTTCGCCAATGTCGGGAATAGCATCTACTGCCACTGGATTAGAAGGTAAAATACCCGTGTTCCAATTAAAAGGAGTGCTTACAATACCCCAACATACAAACAAGACCAGTAACAATACAGCAACCAACTTGTTCTCTATGAGAAATTTAATGCTCTTATTTAGCATATATCATTGATATTAAATAGTTGAATTAAACGTTCAGATGTTAAAACAATAACAAACAAAACATGCCCAAAACAGGTATCCTGTAGGGCTCAATTTCCGATCAAAAACCGGAACTATTTAATAAATCAAATTAAAAACGTCTGGTGCAGCACTTGCACATTCTGTTTGACAAACGGAGGGGGATAATCTTTAAAAGAAAATTTCTTAGAATCAATTCCTTGAAAAAGATTGATATAAGAATACGTGAATGTAGCCACAAAAACCTGTTGATCAAATGATAATTGATCAAATGAAACTTTAATACTTTCAGCACCTTCAATTACTAATTGAGTATCGGTACAGCAAGATTTTTCGGTTATAGTGGTGTTCTCACAATCAGTTTTAACTATTTCCATACCGCAAGTTTTCACTTGCTCCATGATAGAAAAATCAACCAACATATCTCCACAATAGTGCATATCTACACTAAATGACATTGTAGATAAAAGCACTACAACTGCCATAACAACAGAGATAAATTTGTGAGCTAAAATTTTCATTACATGCAAAATTACTAATTATCTTAATACAAAAGGTGCTGTTTTGCTAATTCTATTGGATTTTATCTATCATAAAACAATCCAAATTAATCATTCACCATCTAAACAAATAGATGCACATTTACATTTTCTTCAGAAACAGTAAAAGTAAAATCACTACGATCTCAAGACTGTTCAACAAGGAAAAAAGAAAAAATTAGGATCAATAAAATAAAAACTTTATTTTAGTACCATAATTTAATAAGCGTGACAACGAAACCAAATTTTGTTCTTCTTTCTGAAAACAACACCTACTACGTAGAATACCTAATTGGGCATCTTGTTTTAGCCAACAGTATTACAGAAGCTGTTATTTTTGAGTCGCAATCCCAAGCACTTAAATTTCAAAAATACTTATATAAGCATTGTAGCGTAAGGTTCTCTGTGAATACCTTTATTGCCTAAAAGTTTAAGTTTATCATTTTTAAAATGGGTTAATTACTTCTTAAAGAGTAAAAGTATAATCAACCTAGAACGTAACTTACCTTAAAAAACATATGAAATATATTACCTGCTTTTTGCTTTTTACCGCATTGGTTTCTTGTAAGTTATCGGATGACACCAATCCTATAGTTGTTGAACCAATTGATTATTCTGAAATCAACGAAGAGCAAATTAATACGTATTTAGAAGATAATTTTCTTCAATCTCAAAAAACGGATTCTGGCCTACATTACATTATTGAAAACCAAGGAGAAGGCGCAAAACCTTCAGCAACATCGAATGTAACCGTTGCTTACAAAGGATACTTACTTGATGGACGTGTTTTTGACCAAAATACGGATGGACTTTCCATAGGATTAGACCAAGTGATTTCCGGGTGGACCGAGGGTATACCCTTATTTAACGAGGGAGGAAATGGCATATTACTTATACCGGCACACCTAGGTTATGGTAGTTTTGATGTCAATGGAATACCAGGCGGTTCAGTATTAATATTTGAAGTTGAATTGATTTCGGTTAATTAAACGATAACGCTTCTACCTGCATTTTTGCGGTTTTAACCTGGGTGACGGCTGCTTCCTGTTCCGTCCAAGCAAAGTACAAGGTCTCTTCCATAATTTCCATTTGAGGAAATCCGGATTTTCTAGAATCCACCATTTCGGTAATTACTTGTTGCTGAGACGTTTTACCGCTCAAAGTAATTGCCATTGCTTTGAACAATGCGGTCTTATCATTTGCTTCCATCCAACTCACAACAGCGGTTTCCTCATCAGCCCAAAGCACATCTACCCTACCAATTACCCTTCCCTCAACTATGGTAATTGGAGCTGAAAACTGAGCACCACCATCAGAGGAAAATACCAGTTGTACTTTTTGTTTGTTGCCAGCACCGGTAAACCAGGCTACGACCAAATTATTACCTAAAACATCAACTTTAGGACCGTTCACGGGGCATCCAATGATCTGCCAATCATCTTCATGTATTACTTTAGGTGCCGTCCACTCCCCGTTAACCTGACGAACTATACTTATATCACGAACTTCTTTATTTGATCGATCCCTATAAATTACAATAGGACCGTTATCGGTAATCGCGGAAGTTGTTTGACAGCAATCGCAAGTCTTGTCGTCTAATTCATATTCTTCAATAAGATTACCCGTTGCAGAAACTACACCACCACGCAGTGTCATTGCCCCGTGCTCCCCTACTTCATTTGCTTCGGTATTTCTTCCATCTAGCCAATTCACAAAAAAATTGTTCTGATAAGGAACTATACTTACAAATCCATGTTCAGTAGGCGTGCCATCCGTATGCAAACGCAAATCTGTATTCCAATGTGTTTCTCCTTTTGGTTTCACGTTCATTTTAATATCATAAGAATACGTGCCAAGGCTAGATTTTTTTAAAACGTGAGACCAAAGGCTACCATTATTTTCAGAGATCATAGGATAATCCGCCCAATTCACGAACCAGTTTGTACCACTCAGTATACTTTCTGATTCTTGCCATTCACCATCCACTAATTCTGAATATTTTAAAGTGGTCAAAGTATCATCAACAGTTTCTACCCAAGACATTAAGGCAACATCTTTATTTACCATGATATGAGGTAAAGAGCTAGCCATGGCAGCAGGAGAAGTCATTTTTTGCACCAGTGGCAGCTGCTTATTGGGTTCCGGTTTAGTGGTTGAATTTTTGCACCCAAAACTGACACCTAAAACCAAGAATACAACAGCAGTACATATTAATTTACGCATTATTGAACAGCTCTAAGTTTTTCAATCACTTCTGGACTGTCCCATTTTAAGCCTCCATCAAAACGTAACACCTGTTCACCTACTTCATTATAAATGAAGGTAGCCGGTAAGGCACTTACCCCTTTGTTGGCATAGACACCATTATATTTTATAAAATTCAGATTAAAACCTCGTGCCTCTTTAAATTTTTCAATTTTTGCCACGGACTGGTCCGAAGCAAATAAGAATACATAATTTTCATTCTCTAATATAGCCTGCGCCTTTTCCATATCCGGCATTTCCGCAATACATGGCCTACACCATGTAGCCCAATAGTTTAAGAGTACCCGTTTGCCTTTATAATCGCTTAAGGAAATTGCGTTGCCCTCCAAATCTTCATAGGTAGCAGTCGATTTCTTTTCTACTACATTATTTTCATTAACCGTTGCCTTCTGAGTGTTGGTGTTAACATCTTTACAACTTGCCATGGCAGTAGCCAAAACCATGATTAACAGTGTTTTTAAATACATACCCAAATATAATATTTCAATGGTTTAAAACATTAGAAATTAAACCAAAAAAAACCGCCCTATTAGGCGGTTCTTAATTTATTACCGAGTTTATTTATTTGATCTCAACAAGCTCTAGCTCAAAGGTCAAATCTTCACCGGCCAATGGATGATTTGCATCAACCACTATGTCATTTTCATTTACTTCTGCTACGCGCAATTGTCTTTCACTACCATCTGCATTAGTGGCCATTAAAGCCATATTTACTTTTGGCTCAATTTCAGCTGGTAATTCAGATTTTGGTACAGTTTGAAAAAGCTCTTTTTGCTTTTCCCCGTATGCATCTTCCTTAGCTATGACGATAGTCTTTTTCTCGTTAGGTTCCATATCCAACAAACCTTTTTCAAAACCAGGAATCAAACTACCTTGTCCTAATTTTACTTCTAGAGGTTCTCTGTCTACCGAACTATCAAATACTTGACCATCACTTAATTTTCCTGTATAATGTACACGTACTTGACTATCTGCTTTTACTTTGCTCATACTATAAATTTCTACTATTTCACTTAATTAAGATACAAAGGTATTGTTCTTAGTAGGGAATAACGAAGATTATAGAAAAACCTTCCCTTTTTAGCCTCATCTTAACAAAAACAGCATATAAAATCTTTAAACAGTAGGGAGATCGAATAAAAATCAACAAAAATTCAGCGAATATAAATAGGCTTTTTATACCCTACTAAGCAGACAATTAAATTATTAGGTATATTTAGAAGACAATCAACCAACAATCAACTTATAATCATGAAATCTCCAACATATCTATTTGCTTTCGTATTCACCTTTTACTGTTCAATTCTACAAGCTCAAGAAACAATAGGACTTTTTGACAACCAAATAGGTATAGGCAATCCTAATTTAACCGGTTCTGCCAGGTATAATAAAAATGAACAGACTTATACCATAAATGGTGCTGGCAAAAATATGTGGTTTAACAACGATGAATTTCAATACCTCTGGACCACCATTCAAGGCGATTTTATTTTAAGAGCCACCATCAACTTTAAGGGAAAGGGCAAAGACCCGCACAGAAAAGCAGGATGGATCATAAAAAACGACCTAAAATCTAACACACCCCATGTTAATGCAAGTATTCATGGGGACGGATTAACTTCTTTACAATATCGAAGAATTATTGACGGACCTACCGAAGAAATTAAATCTAACGATGAATCACCAACTATAATTCAGTTAGAAAGACGTGGCACTACGTACATAATGTCCACTGCTAAATTTGGAGAGGAATTTACACATGTTGAACTTAATGATGTGGCTTTGGACGAAGAAGTATACATAGGATTGTTCGTTTGTTCACACAACCCTAAAGTATTGGAAACCGCAACTTTTAGTAATGTTAGGATTATTAAACCTATGAATAATGATTTTCAACAATATCAAGACTATATTGGTAGTAACTTAGAGATTATGGATGTTTCTACGGGACATCGGACCATAATTTACAAATCGGCTCACTCCATACAAGCGCCTAACTGGACTGTAGACGGTAAAAGGTTAATATATAATTCAAAAGGTCTATTATATAATTATGACCTAGACACCAAGGCTATAAGTATTCTCAACACAAGTTTTGCCACTAAAAATAATAATGACCATGTACTTAGTTTTGATGGTAAACTTTTAGGAATTAGCCATCATAATCCAGAGGACAATAATACTTCGTCTATTTACTATTTGTCAAGCGAAGGAAGCAATGAACCAAAAAAAGTAACTAAACCTGGTGTTGGTGCTTCTTATCTACATGGGTGGTCACCAAACCAAAAAGAAATGCTGTTTACAGGAGAAAGAAATGGAGCATATAATATTTATTCAATTAACGTTAAATCTAGCAAAGAAGAGCAATTAACAGATTTTAAAACATTGGACGACGGTGCGGAATATGGCAAAAACGGCAAGTTTATATTTTTCAACTCAGCTCGTTCAGGCACAATGCAATTGTACAGAATGAAAGCAAATGGCAAAAAACAAACTCAATTAACTTTTGATGAATATAACGATTGGTTTCCTCATATAAGTCCGGATCAAAAGTGGATTGTTTTTATTTCCTTTCCTAAAGATATTGATCCAGGGGAACATCCTTTTTACAAACATTGTATGCTAAGAATCATGCCAATAAATGGTGGAAAACCTAAGGTTTTAGCTCATATCTATGGAGGTCAAGGAACTATTAACGTACCTAGTTGGTCACCAGACAGTAAAAGTATTGCCTTCATAACCAATACGGACAACTACTAAACTATTACTTTAAACATTTAAATATAAATTATTCATTTTTAGTATTTAGTGCTTTAACATTGCCATTATATTGAATAGTATTCCTATTGGTAGTATTCACATTTACCAAACAAGAATTATTTGGAAATATATGCATGGTTATAGTATATCGATCCGTTTTGTTGCTTATTTGAAAGTTGATGATATACTTTTGTTTGTCCTCACTGAAAATTTGTTCATAATCGATGGGAACACCATTAAACTCAACCCCATCCGCAATACCGTAAGTACCTCCAAATTGTCTTTCACCATAGTAAGGCAAATTTGCGGAAACACTATCATTGAATACTTGTAAAAAATATCCATTACCATTTAAGTCTATTCTTGAAACACTATTTCCAGGTGGTAAAAGCCCGCTGTTGGCAATAGCAGTTAAACTCTGCGTAGCCATGGGACTAGCAAATTTAGCTGAAAACTCAAAATTCTTTGACGAAATTAAGGCATGTATTGGGTGCGCATCATCAATTAAGGTTTTAGATGATTTACAACTAAACATGATACAACAGATAAGTACAAATAAAAATGGTGCTTTCATAAGGTTTAACTTTACACACCCTAATCGCTACCAATTTTATGCCAAAGAGTGTAAATTAATCTTCAAATTCTTCTTCCTCGAACTCGGTATTCGCTAAAACCGATTTCTTAAAATTGACACTGTGAGACTCTTTGTACAATGCCTTTATCAATCGTTGACGTTTTCTATCTGAAATATCCAATGTATCAAGTGCCTTTATTTTTTGCTTTAAAGCTGCCCTTTGCAACATAACGGCAGTTTCATAATTAGGCTCAAACTGAAACATTATTGGTCCTTCATCTTCTTCATTAGGTTTTACAGAAGGCGTAGTGTTCTGTTGTGAGTACAACAAACTAGTACAAAAAAATGTGCAGCAAATAGCTAGCCGCATAAATAGTTTCATATCAATTTCATAAGTGTTCTACCTCTAAATTAAGAACAATTATTTTAAAATGTAAAGAAACCCAATAGTTAAAGAAAAATAATATTCAAATTTACCAATCACCTAAGAAATAAGCTTTTAAACGGTTTGTCTTGAATCAATACGCTTTCTAAATTTTAACGTGTACTCCATAAAATCGAATTCAAGTTCAGAAGTTTCCCTGATATGAAAATTGACCATGTTGTATTGTTCCGGCAATAGATCATTAGTAGACTTTAAATACTCAAGCAAACTTTTATTAACCTCTGAAAGCTTCTTAATCGTATTTTTTAAATGCACCTTGGTTTCAAACAATGCCATCGTTGTAGGTTCATACAAATAGGAATCTACCCTAATTTTAAAATGTTGGATAGTGTTTTTACAACGTTCCAACTTACCTAAGCACTGAGATTTATCCTGTACATTTTCCATGGCGGTTGATTTAAAAGTAAAAATGTGGGAATTTTACTTCAATTTAAGATAAACACTTCATATTTGTACTATGTTTGTGTAAGTTTAACTTAATTTTAAAATGGAACCGAAACTGCTAACCTTATAAAAACAAAACAGTTAGCAAAACTTAATATTGACCTACCATCTTATTAAGATATTTTTAATTGTGAAGCATTACCAAAATGAGTATCTTAAACTAAACTTATAGCCTATGAATATCAATTTTGAATACGACGATGTAAAAGCCAGTAATCGTTTAGAGATTATGGCAGCGCAAAAATTAGAGAAATTATTGGATAAGTATGATTTTATTGTAAGATCCGATGTTTTTTTCAAAAAAGAGAATACCTCTTCCCCCGACACAGGTATGGTTTGCAACATACGCTTAAGTGCACCGGGACCGCGATTATTTGCGCAATCCTCTTCAGCTAGTTTTGAAGCTTCCATAGCTTCTTCGATTGAGGATTTACACCGACAATTAGAAAAAAGAAAAGCAAAAATGCAGTCTCATTAGACTGCATTTTTTTATACCACTTCCTATTCTTCAATCAACGTATATTCCGCGACCGCTTCTTTAATTTTTTCAGAGAAAGGATTTCGCTTTAATTCTAAAAGCAACCGTTTTCTTTTTCGATCCGATATTTCAACAGAATCCAAGATTTCCTTTACACGATATTGATATGCGATACGACTTTGTTTCAATGCAATTCGTTCCGAAGCAGTTAAGACATAATCGGATTCAAATTGGTTCAACAAAGGGCGTTTGTTTACTTTTGCACTAACAGTATCTGAATTTTGTGCAACAGCAGTGTTCATCCCCAAAAAAAGGCACATGAAAACACCACCCCAAAGAGCTAGTTTTTTCATTTCATATAGTTGTTCTACCCTTAAAGTAGCAATTTTATTACTACCGGTCAAAAAACTAGAAACTTACTTGCACTTCATCGAAAGTATTGCTCGCTTTAACTGCAAAAGGTAATCTGCCAAGCTTTTTAGATACTTATGGCATATAGGCTAAAAATATAGTCAAAAGATGTAATGCTTTTTAAACACAAATATCACCTTTGCAAAAACGATAAGGTATTTAAATAAATGATAATCAAGCATTAACGTTTTAAACAAATCACAGTGCTACTTTCCATTTTTTAATACCTTTGCAACTTCAAAAATTTTATATGATAGTCTGGATAGTCTTTATCGCATTTGTACTTGTATTTCTTGCCCTTGACCTAGGGGTATTCCACAAGAACGAACATGTAATCAAATCTAAGGAGGCAGGCATCTGGACCGCTATATGGGTAACCGTTGCCCTAGCATTCAGTGGTGTTATTTATTGGCTCTTCAATGCGGAAATTATTGACAACCCAACTGCACTTACGCCAAATGACGCCGTTTTAAAATATATAACGGGTTATCTCATTGAGCTTTCACTTAGTGTGGACAATGTATTTGTAATCGCCGTCATTTTTTCATCCTTTAAAATTCCGCCTTTATACCAACACCGTGTGTTATTTTGGGGAATTCTAGGGGCAATCGTATTTAGAGCATTAATGATTTTATTTGGTGTTGCATTAATAACCAAATTCGAATGGATCATTTACGTTTTTGGAGTATTCTTATTGTATACCGCCTTTAAAATGTTAAAGGGCGATGACGATAATTTTGACCCCAAAAATTCATTTGTCTTTAAACAAATAAAGAAGATTTACCCCGTAACGACGACTATGCATGGTCACGATTTCTTTGTTAAACGAATGGGGCTCAATGCTGCTACACCGCTTTTTGTTGCATTAATAGTGATCGAATTGACAGATATTCTTTTTGCACTTGATAGTATACCTGCCATATTAGCGATAACAGCTGACCCGTTTATTGTATTCAGCTCTAACATACTTGCTATTTTAGGTTTACGATCTATGTATTTTCTAATATCCAGAATGCTAGAAAAATTCAGGTACATCAATTATAGCTTAGTGGTTATTTTAGCTTTCGTAGGTCTAAAAATGCTTTTCTCACATTATGTTCATTTACCTGAATGGGTCTCGCTGACCGTAATTTCGGTAGCACTGATTTCCGGTATTCTTGCATCTACTCTAATTAAGGATAAGAACAAGGAACACGGTACGGAGAGCTAACATTATTATGTATTTAATTTTGCATCTATAATAGCAACGGCATCATTAACGGTCTGCATGTTTTCCATATCCTCGTTCTCTAACCGGATATCAAAAGCATCCTCCACATCCAACACAATATCTACCAAGTTGGCAGAGTTGATATTTAAGTCGTTCATCAAATGGCTATCTTCTGAAATATCAGAAAACGCTACGTCTTCGGGAAGGTAGACTTTGATAATATTTTTTAATTTTTGATACTTTTCTTCCTTTTGCATACTACTATTCAATTTTTAATACTATTCGGTATAAACTTATAGGGTCATTTAGTAAACGCTTTAAAAATTACACAGGCATTGACATCTCCAAATCCAAAACTGGCTTTGGCTATTATACTAGGTGCATGTTCTAACGTCTTTCTTGGGATACATGAATCTGCAATCAGTTCAGTTATTTCAGGGTGAACATCTTCACAATTGATATTTTTAAAAACAACTTGTTCTTTAAATTGAAGAATAGCTGCCACACATTCCATACTACCTGCAGCTGCCAAACAATGACCTACTGCACCTTTAAAAGAATTAATAAAAGGAAAATCCGCCCCTTTTCTATTTAAGGCCACGCTCCAATTCTCAATTTCCAAGCTGTCTTTTGAGGTAGCCGTCAAATGCCCGTTAACAACATCTATATCCGATGCTTCTATACCGGCATTGACTACAGCATTCTTAATACAGCGTTGTACCGCCAAGCTATTGGGTGCTGTCATAGAACCTTCGCCTACTTGCCCTCCACTATTAATTTCCCCACCTAAAACTTCGGCATATATGTGTGCACCACGTTCTTGCGCACTTTCTAAAGATTCTAATACCAAAGCTCCTGCCCCGCTACCCGGTATAAATCCGCTTGCAGTTGCACTCATTGGCCGGCTCGCCTTTGCCGGGTCATTATTATATCCCCTAGGCAATATACGCATGGCATCAAAACCTCCCCATACATAAGGTCCGCTGTCACTACAACTACCTGTGAGCATAATTTCCGCCTTTCCTTGACTTATTCTATCATAAGCCATAATTATACCTTCTATTCCCGTAGTACAAGCTGCAGAATTGGTGGTCACTTGATTTCCACACCCTAACATACCCCCTAAATAAGCACTAATTCCACTTGCCATGGTTTGAATAACCGAAGTACTACCCAATCTTCTCACATTACCATCATCTATTAAGTGAATGGCTTCCCTAAATTTATCTACCCCTAGGATACCTGTTCCAAAAACAATTCCACGATCCCAACTAGGCTCATTTGTCGTATTCTTAACAAGTCCCGCATCATTCCAAGCATCCACACCTGCAATTACACCATACACAATTCCCGAAGCATTTAGCCCCCTTCTTTCTAATGGAGTAAAATAAGAATTGATCAAATTATCTTTCACCAAGGGCTCTCCCGCTACTTGACAACCAAAGCCAAGCTTCTCTAAATTTGGTTGATGCCTAATGCCACTTTTACCATCCAATAATGCCTGGGTAAAATCAGTAAGACCTACACCATTTGGCGCACAAACTCCTAAACCGGTAATTACAACACGTCTACCCATTAGCTATCTCATCATGCCTGCCAATATACCTTTACAGACCAGTTTATCTTGTTCATTATACATTTTTACATGGCACTTTAATTTCTGGAATCTAAAATACTTCAGTTCTGAAATTACTTTTACCCGTTCTCCAGGAAAAACAGGTAATAAAAAATCCATTTCCGAACTGCTCATACTTATACCAACCGCTTTCTCTGCCTCATCTTTCCCCATTAAATATACGCCCAAACACACCAAACCAATTTGGGCACAACACTCCGTTAATATGACTCCAGGCGTTACAGGGTTATTCTTAAAATGACCACTATAAAAATCAGCATCAGCCTTAAACGTATATGAGCCATCAATACCAGTATCATGTGCATTTAAAATTTCATCTACAAATAAAAAAGGATGTGCATAAGGCAATTGGTCCAAAATATAAGAATATGATTTTTTCATAGGTTTTACATTTATAATAAACTTTCACCTCCATCTACCTTGATTACGGTACCCGTTATCCATTTTGCCTCATCAGTGGTAAGTAAATACACTGCATTGGCAATGTCTTCTGGAGTGGTTAAACGATTATTAGGGTTTCTACTCAGGGCATTTTCTTTAATTTGTTCAAAACCGGGAATCATTGATAATGATTTGGTCATTGTAATACCCGCTTGTATACAATTTGCCTTTATACCTACGGAAGCGAACTCCAGTGCAATACTTCTTGTCAATGCCTCTAACGCCACCTTAGCCACTGAAACAGCACTATAATTAGGTAAGGCTTTGGTATTACCTTCACTGGTAAACGATATTACCCTAGTATCATCAGCAAACAACGCTGCTATTTCTAAGGCTTTTGTCCAATCGAACAAGCTTAATGCCATTGCGTCAAAAGTTATTCTAAAATCCACATCTGTTAAAGTAGGTGCTGTTTTGGAGTACATAGGCTTTAATGTGCCTTTTGCCACGCTATGTACCATTACCTTAATCTTATGCCCAAAAGGCAACTTCTGCCTTAAATCATCAATAATTCCTTTTCTTTTCTCAGCATTTAAGGCATCTACATTCATTGCCAGTAATTGATTGCCTAATGCTTCAATTTCATTGAAATGTTCTTCGATGATATCCATATCTGCCCGTCTATCCCTATGAATTATGATGATGTGGTAGCCATGGGAAGCCAATTTCTTTGCCGTTGCCAACCCTAACCCGCTACTACCGCCTAAAATTAATGCCCAATACCTATTTTCCATATTTAAAATATACTACCATTCTATTAATACCCGTTGTGCCGAAAATCCTGGTCCAAAACTTAGAATGAGCCCTTGCTCTCCTTCCGGAATTTTCTTATCCATGAAGCGCTCTAAAACGTAGAGCACCGTAGCACTGCTCATATTTCCATAAAGACGCAATACCTCTCTAGTGTCATCAATGTTTTTCCCTAAAGCGCCAAATAAAGCTTCTACGGTCTGCACAATTTTTCTTCCACCAGGATGAAATACCAAGTGGTCTACTTTCTGAATGGAACTACCGTACTTTCCTAAAAAAGGATGTACTATTTCTGCAAAATGATCAGCAATGGTTTCGGGTACTGCGGGATCAAGTATCATTTTCAATCCGTGGTTGGTAAGGTCAAACCCCATCATTTGGGTAGCATTATGAAAATGGTACATTTCCTCTCCAATTATTTTAGGTCCAATTGCATTTTCTTCGGATGATAATAACACACATGCCGCCCCATCACCAAAAATTGCCGCACTGACCATATTTGCCATGGAATAGTCTTGAAGCTGAAAGGTTGCGGTGGGACTTTCTACCGATACCAAGGCAATGCGCTTACCCGGATTGGATTTCAAAAAATTGTGTGCATATATGAGCCCGGAAACGCCAGCTGCACAACCCATTTCTGTTACGGGAAGTCTAACTACATCTTGTCGCATACCCAATTCATTGATCAAATATGCATCTAACGATGGAATCATTATACCTGTACAACTAACCGTAATAATGTAATCTATTGATGAAGCCGCCCAATTACTTTTGCCCAAGGCTTTCTTTAAAACATTACCCCCCATACGTTTGGCCTCTCTGCTATAAATCTTGTTCTTATCTTCAAAAGAAGTTGTTTGAAACACATCTTCCGGTGGCATAATTGAATAACGTTTATCTACCGCAGCGCCTTCAAATATTTTAACCACTTTTCTGGTAAACCGTTGCTCTTGCCCACTTAACCAATATTCAACAAGGGGAATAATATCCTCGGTATTTCTATAATACGGTGGTAATTCTTTGGTGACAGATACAATTCTTGTGTAATTCATAGCTTTCTTAATCTTCAATCTACTACTTCTTTTTTAAAACCCATACATATCTAAATGCCCATTTCCATTGTATGTGATGCGTTACATTAGAAACCCTATGAGCTATTTGTCGCAATTCATTTATTTTAATTGCTCTTCGAATAGATAATAAGCCATCTTTTTTGCCAATTTCAGTTTTTATAAAAAACCAACTAAATATTTTAAACAAGTAATAGGCAACCGGACTACGCTCCAAATCATTGATGACCACCCCAATTGAAGCTAATTGTACAAACCGATTTACAAACTTTAAAACACCATCATCCGTAAAGTGGTGAAGGGTCAATGTAGACATCACAATATCTATTTTTAAATCGGAGAAATCGTGTAAAAGAATATCAGCCTGTATATAGCTAATTTCTGGATAATCTATTGTATTCCGCTTTGCCAACTCCAATGCTTTTGCATTTAAGTCTATTCCTATTAATTTAAGGTCCATATTCTTCTTTCTGGCTGCAGACGCAAGCTTTTTCAGCATGGTTCCATCGGAACAACCCATATCTAAAATCGTATACGATTCTTTCTTTTTAAACCTAAGTAATTCAAAAACAGCATTTAAAGTAATACGGTAACCACCTAGCAAATTATTTACCTTATTAATATCATTTAATATTAACTCAAGCTCGGAGATGGTACCTTTGTAGGTATCCATAATCTCCACTTCTTCACTTCTATGCTTAAAATCTATCATTAAACTATAGGCTTACCATGTGTTTTTGAAATAATGTATCTTAATACTGTTTTTGATCTTCCAATGGTTTTTAAGCCTATTGAAACCCATTTTTCATTTAATAATATGCCTTGTAATATTCTGCCAAACCATAATCTTCTACCAAAATTTTTAGACCAAGCTTTCCGGTAATCTTGCTCTAAAGCAACACGACTATATTTACCTTGACCGTAAAATTGAACAATCAATTCTGAAGCAATTTTAGCACTGTGTATTGCCATAGCCATACCATTTCCACAGAGTGGATGTATAAGTCCCGCAGTATCTCCACACATAAGCATATGATCTACTACACTATCTTTTTTATCAAAGGATATTTGTGCTATGGTCATGGGATTATCAAAAACAGGTTCGGAATTTTCTAGAAATTTTCTCAAAGACGGATTTTTTCCAACAATTTCCTGTGTGTAGCTATCCACATCTTTACAAGCTTTAAAACTGTTGTAGTGTGCTAAATAACAGAAATTTATTGCTCCTGTTTCCGTTTGGGACAAGCCACCATAACCTCCTTTAAAATTGTGTAATGCTACTATACCCTTTGGAAAATCAGAAACCTTATAATGTGCCTTTACCGCTAACCAAGAATACTTCTTTCTACTGAAGTTTCTATCGAGTTTCTTATCTAGTACAGAACGCTTACCATATGCGCCAATGACTATTTTTGCCGTATAGTTCTGTACATTTGTTACCACGGTAAATTGATCATCTTTAAACGCCGTAGAAATTACTTTTTCAAAATAAAAAATGACCCCAAGTTCTTTTGCCCGTAGATATAGGTAATTATCAAATGCATATCTACTAATACCAAATCCTCCCAAAGGCAGTTCGGTTTCTATATTATAACCATCAATGGCACTCATACTAAACCGGGTAATTTCTATAGCCCCTTTAGCTCTTAAGTCTATACCCAAACGTTGTAAATATGGCTCAACTTCTTTAGACACATATTCACCGCATACTTTATGATGTGGATAAGTCTGTTTCTCCAATACGGCAACATCCAATCCTTCCATAGCCAAATGAACCGCTGCGCAAAGTCCCGCTAGACCACCTCCAATTATCAGTATGCTATGCTCCTTCATTGCATGGAAGTTACACCAAAAACAAAAAAGCCCTGCAAATGCAGGGCTTTTATTTTTAACTCAATACCAAACTTGAAAATCTTAGTTCGTCTGGGTTTTAGCTTCTTGTTTTAGAGACTCACTGGCAACAATTGCCAACTCCACACGTCTGTTCTTTGCTTTTCCCGCAGCGGTACTGTTATCACCAACTGGCTGTGTTTCTCCATACCATTTGGTATCGAATCGACTAGCGTCTATCCCTTGGCTTATTAAATAATTGGTTACCGACTCCGCTCTTTGCTTAGAAAGATTAAGGTTATACTCTTCTGCACCTGCACTATCGGTATGACCCTCTACTAAAATATTTGATTTTGGGTATTCTTTGAAAATACCAACCAATTTGTTCAATGTAGTTGCAGATGTACCTTGTACATTTGATTTATTGGTGTCAAAATAAACTCCGGCATCTTCGTTAAACGTAACATTGATACCTTCACCTACTCTTTTCACTTCTGCTCCTGGAATTTCCTCTTCTATACGTTCAGCTTGGCGGTCCATTCTATTTCCTATGTATCCACCGGCAGCGCCACCTATGGCAGCACCTAAAATTGCACCCAGAGCGGTATTATTTCCACTACCTACGTTATTTCCTAAAACACCACCGATTACGGCTCCACCCGTTGCGCCTATTACCGCACCTTTTTGGGTTTTATTTGCATTTTTTACTGTACTACAGCTCATTACCATGGCAAGAGCGATTATGTAACTAGTTTTGCGTAATATCATTGTTTTCATATACTTTATTTAATTTATAAGTAGGTAATTATTTTTTACTGAATTCATAAACTACGTTCACAGGTGATCCTTCTACCATAACGTTAGACTTTAGGGTCATTGCATACTCCGTAAGGTTTTCAATATTTAAACGGTAACCCGCACCTCCGGAAATATCTTGGTTTTTCTCGTTAATGAATTTGAACTGTAGTTGGCTTGTATAATTTTCTTCACGTTCTACAACAGACCATCTAATATAACGATCGCCCCCTGTACAAAAAGTGGATTGGTCTATGGTATATCTACCAGTGCTGTTATTATCTCTAAAGAACCATTCGCTGCCCTCTAAACAAATATCTTCAACATCATTGAACAAAACAGCCTTAACATTGCCCGTATTACCCTCAAAAGAAACATTGTTCAAGGTCCAAGTACCGCTTAGTAGGTTGCGCTTGCCCCTAGCATCCTTCGAAATTGAGCATGAGGATATTAAGAGTACCACACTAAAAAGCAAAATCATTTTTTTCATAAGTAAATTATTTAGGTTTGATCTATATACGTCGTTTGTCATTATTTGGACGGAAACTTTTTATATTTTCGACCAATTGACACTGCAAAGATGCTCTTAAACAATCATACTTATTACCTCTTTTAACATTTTTGTTGACCTGTTTCCTTTAATAAGCTATGAGCTCTAGCAAATCTTTTTCAAACCTAGATTTTGCAAGATACTGTGCTTCCAGTTCGGCATTAAAAGGTATTGGCGTTTCTAAGCTACCAACTCTTTTTATTGGACCATCCAGGTACTCAAAACAATTCTCCATGACCATTGCAGAAATATCGCTTGCAATTCCGCCGAAAAGGCTATCTTCCTGTAGTATTATAACTTTTCCTGTTCTTATAACCGAATCATAAATAGCTTTTGTATCCAGGGGTTGCAAGGTTCTTAAATCCAATACATCTGCCCTAATTTCCGTATGATCATCTAAAGTTTCCAATGCCCAGTGCACTCCTGCACCATAGGTAATAATAGTTATTTGATCTCCCTGCCTTAAAAGACTGGCTTCCCCCAAGGGAAGGGTATAGTAATCAACAGGTACTTCTTGGTATACACTTCTGTACAACCCTTTATGTTCAAAAAACAATACCGGATTTGGATCTTCAATTGACGTAGCAAGCAATCCTTTTGCATCATATGGAAACGCGGGGTACACAACTTTTAAACCGGGTGTTTTGGTAAACCATGCTTCATTGGTCTGGGAGTGAAAAGGACCTGCCGCTACCCCACCACCACAGGGCATTCGTATAACTACATCTGCGTTTTCTCCCCATCTGTAATAGCTCTTTGCCAAATAATTTACAATAGGATTAAATCCGCTACTGGCAAAATCCGCAAATTGCATTTCCATAACCGCCTTCATACCGTTTATGGACAAACCCATAGAAGCCGAAACAATTGCCGATTCGCAAATAGGTGTATTGCGTACTCTCTCTTTACCAAAATCGTTAACGAACCCGTCGGTAATTTTAAATACCCCACCGTATTCAGCGACATCTTGTCCCATTATCACTAGGTTATCAAACTTTTTCATAGCCTGTCTCAAACCTTCTGATATGGCATCTACCAAACGGATTTTTGTGATAAATTTACTAGGTCTAACTTCTTTATAATCAAATTTTTGATATACATCACCTAACTCTATAGTTTCATTAGGTTTAATAGTATCCTCAGCAAAAGCAATTCTCAAATGCTCATCAATCTCTACCTGTATTTCAGTTTTGTAAGCCGCTATACTTTCTGGGGTCAACAAATTTTCGCCGATTAAATAAGTCGTAAAATTTTCTAACGGATCTTTAGCCGCCCAGGTATCTAGAAGCTCTTGAGGCACATATTTTGTTCCACTGGCCTCTTCATGTCCGCGCATGCGAAACGTCTTAAATTCCAACAAAATTGGTCTTGGATTTATACGCATATCCCTTACCAAATGAGCAACTTTAAAATAAACTTCTAAAATATTGTTCCCATCAATAATATGCGATTCCATACCATAACCCACACCTTTATCGGCAATATTATCACACTTAAACTGCTCGTTTGTGGGAGTAGACAATCCATACCCATTGTTTTCAACACAAAAAAGTACAGGAAGTTCCCAAACAGCAGCGACATTTAACGCTTCATGAAAATCTCCTTCACTTGTTGCCCCTTCCCCTGTGAATACAGCAGTTACTTTTTTCTCCTTTTTGAGTTTATGAGCCAAAGCAATACCATCTGCAACACCTAACTGCGGACCCAAATGAGAGATCATACCGATAATCTTGAAATCTTGCGTGCCAAAATGAAAGCTACGGTCCCTACCCTGTGTAAATCCGCTAGCTTTACCTTGCCATTGCGCAAATAATCTATATAATGGAATTTCCCTGGTTGTAAAAACTCCTAAGTTTCTATGCATGGGCAATATATATTCATCTTCCTTTAAAGCCGTAGTTACCCCAACAGAAATAGCCTCTTGACCAATACCGCTAAACCATTTGGAAATTTTGCCCTGTCTCAGTAATATCAACATTTTCTCCTCTACCATACGAGGTTTAAGCATTGATTTATAAAGTTTTAACTTAACGTCTTCCGTTACTTTAAAATCGGTGTAATTCATTGATAAGGTCAATTTAGACTATTAAACTATAAATGTAACAAAAATGGATATAGCAAGTATCGATTATAACAACGCTATTAAATCAGCAATAATTATTAATTTTACGTAAAATCTTTAAAATATGAGTTTGGTACCTAGTGTAGACTTGACTGACTTTCTTTCGGAAGATCCAAAAAGAAAACAGAAATTTATAAATGAAATTGGAAAAGCCTTTGAAGAGATTGGCTTTGTTGCGTTGGGCGGACATTTCCTGTCCGATGAGCTGGTAGATTCGCTTTATGCAGAGATAAAAGCTTTTTTTGATTTACCTGATGATGTAAAAGACGGGTACCAAATTGAAGGCATAGGCGGGCAACGTGGTTATACTTCTTTTGGTAAAGAACATGCCAAAGGTAGAAAAGAAGGTGATTTAAAAGAGTTTTGGCATTTTGGACAGTATGTTGAGGATAATGATAAGTTAGAAAAGGAATATCCTGCAAATGTCATTGTAAAAGAATTACCTGAGTTTAACAAAGTAGGTAAGGAAACGTATAAAATGTTGGAAAAAACGGCAAAATACGTTTTACGTGCATTGGCCCTTCACTTAAACTTAGATGAGTTTTATTTTGATAACTTCATCAAAAACGGAAATTCAATTTTACGTCCAATCCACTACCCTCCTATTAAGACAGAGCCAAAGAATGCCGTTAGAGCTGCTGCACATGGCGATATAAATTTGATTACCCTTTTAATGGGTGCACATGGTAAAGGTTTACAAGTGCAAAACCACGAAGGCGAATGGGTAGATGCCATTGCAAAACCAGATGAGTTAATGATCAACGTTGGCGATATGCTGTCACGATTAACAAATAATAAATTGCTTTCCACAATCCATCAGGTGGTTAACCCTCCTAAGGAACTTTGGGGCACTTCTAGATATTCTGTTCCGTTCTTTATGCATCCTGTTAGCGAAATGCCGTTAAACTGTTTGGAGAACTGTATTGATAATGAGCATCCTAAACTATATCAAGATATTACCGCTGGAGAATTTTTACATGAAAGATTAATTGAGTTAGGGTTAATCAAAAAATAATAACCATGGATTTAAAAGACCAGTTAAAAAATCTTTTTCCAGACCACGAACCCGAAGAAAACGAGGTAGAAAATAAGGCGGACAACCCTATTTGGCTTCAAGACGACCCAATAATCTGTAAGTACGAAAAACGCAAAGGTAAACCCATTACAATATTGGAAGGTTATACCGGTGCAGACGAAGATTTTAAGAAATTAGCCAAAGAACTAAAGACGAAATTGAGTGTTGGTGGCAGTTTTAAAGACGATAAAATTATAATTCAAGGAGATTATCGCGATAAAATCATGTCAATACTTAAAGATAAAGGCTTTGCAGTGAAGCGTGTAGGCGGTTAATTTAACATTATTTCAGTCTTTAAAACTATCATTTGTTTTCTGTTAAATAATTTTATAACGTTGTTATAAGTATTATTTTTAATCATTCTAACTAAATCAAACCTGGTATGAGTTCTCTCTTACACATTACCAATGGAGATGTTTTTACCGAACGCCTTCAGAAATTAAATTTAGACGGTGACGTCATTACATGGCGCGAAATGCTTTGTGAAGGCCAAACACTGCCTAACGTAGGTACGGAAACATTTTGGAAAGCACGTTTTGAGTTTCTCCATAAAAATTATAAAGTTTCAAAATCGTGGTTTATAGAAAAGACACTTAAAGAATACAGATCGCTCTGTAGTCATAAACAACAAGATCATATCGTACTTTGGTTCGAATATGATCTTTTTTGTCAAGTGAATATGCTAGCGGTCATTAGCTGGCTTCTCACCCATAGAAAATATGCCCAAATATCTTTGGTATGTAGTGGTAAAGAAGATGAATCCGATAAGATGTATAGCCTTAATGAGCTATCTGACGAACAATTATTGGGTCTTTACAAAAACAAAAAGGTATTAACACAAGATGATACCGAATATGCCGATTATGTTTGGCAGCTTTACTGTAGCAATAACCCTATACGGTTAGAGAACCTGACCGACTTTAAGGATTATCAGTTTGATTATTTAGGTGATGCCGTAAAATCCCACTTAAAACGTTTTCCAAGCATTAATAACGGACTTAATGATATGGAGAATACCATTTTAAAATTGGCCATTGACAAAAAGCCAAAGTCCAAAACAGAATACATGGATGTGCTGCTTAAAAATCAGGGAAATCTTGGTTTTTCCAATACTCAATATGATCGTGCCATAACACGATTAAAACCTTTGATCACCAGCTTAAACCCTGTCCGTATTTCCAAAAAAGGAAAGGAAATCCTAGAAGGCAAAACAAGCTATTATTCTTGTATTCAAGACAACGATGTGTATTTAGGAGGTGCTTTAAAGTACAATTTCCTTTATAACACCACTACGAACCGAATCTTAAAATTATAGCATGCAACTAAAGCCTGCTGAGCTTGTCATCAATGAAGATGGCAGTATTTATCATCTGAATTTATTACCAGAAGATATTGCAACCACAGTTATCACCGTTGGCGACCCAGATAGGGTTGGTCAGGTTTCCCGTTTTTTTGATACCATTGAGGTCAGAAAAGGAAAGCGTGAATTCCATACCCATACCGGGCATTTGAACGGCAAACGAATTTCTGTTATTTCTACCGGCATAGGTACGGATAATATTGATATTGTCTTAAACGAGTTGGATGCATTGGTTAACATTGATTTTAAGACAAGAACATTAAAAAAAGAGCACACTTCTTTAAATATTATTAGAATAGGGACCAGTGGCGCCATACAACCCAACATACCCATTGATTCGTTTTTAATAAGTGAATATGCTATTGGTTTTGATGGGCTCTTGCATTTCTATGAGCACAGTAACATCAATTATCCAGAAATAGAAGAATCATTCATAGCACACACCTCCTGGCATAAGACCAAAGCAAGGCCATACGTGCTATCCTACTCAAAAAAACTAGGAGAACTGTTTACGGATAATCGTATACGATTAGGCTTCACAGCAACAAATACAGGGTTCTACGGTCCTCAACAGCGACAATTAAGAATTAAGCCAAGTCAAATGGAATTAATGGAGAAACTATCATCTTTTTCCTATAATGATCTTCAATTGACCAACCTTGAGATGGAAACTTCGGGTATTTATGCCCTTTCACAGCTACTAGGTCACGAGGCCGTATCACTAAATTGTATTTTAGCGAACAGGTCAACCGGGGAGTTCTCTACTACCCCAACCGCTTCGGTAGATAAACTTATTGAGTTCTGTTTGGAAAGATTGGCTTAACATAGATTTACAATAATCTTAAAATTGTACTACTTATTTTTACGCAAATCTTACAATGAAAAAAGACAATTTAAAGCATAGGGATATTAATTGGCTCTATTTTAACGAGCGTGTTCTACTTGAAGCTAAAAGTGATGACACACCGTTGTTAGAGCGATTAAAGTTTTTGGCGATATTCTCATCTAATCTAGATGAGTATTTTAAGGTTCGTGTCTCTCAGCTTCGTCAAATTAAAAATCTTGATAAAAAGTTTCGTAAAAAATTAATGTTCAAGGCAAATTCTACCTTACAGCATATTTTACAAACCGTAAACGAACAACAAGTACAATTTGGCAAAGTCATAGCATCTACCCTAGCTCAATTGGAAGAACATGACATATTCATTAAGAATTCCAAAAACATTAGTGAAAACCAGAAGCAATTTCTAGAAGAGCTGTTTTTGAATGACATAAAAGATGCATGTGAGATTCATGAGGAAAATGCATTTTTAACCGATGGTGCGCTTTATTTAGTAGTAGCACACCCGGGAGATGAATATAGCCTTGTTAAAATACCAACAGATGGACAAGAACGCTTTATTCCTATTCCAGGAGATGGTCATCAATTTTGCTATATAGATGATGCCATAAGGCTTAACATTGATAAATTACTTCCGTCAAAAGAGGTCCTTGGTTGTTATTCTATTAAACTATCTAGAGATGCGGAATTATATTTGGATGACGATTACTCTGATGTAGAACTTGTTGAGAAAATTTACAATTCTTTGGACAAACGCCTATCCGGTCAGGCAACCAGATTACTTTATGATGAGTCAATGCCAAATTGGCTCATAGATTCATTGAAACGTGATTTTAAACTAGGAGACGTTGATCTTTCACCAGGTGGCACTTACCATAATTTATCCGATTTTTTCTCTTTTCCCGCTCCGGAAGGAACAGCACATTTACAATACCAAGAGAAACCGGCATTGCCTCACCCAGAATTATCATTTACAACGGATATATTTAATAGTATTGCCACAAAAGACCAATTGGTACATTTTCCGTACCAAGATTTTAAGGTGGTTGAAGATTTTTTGACAGCAGCAGCCACAGACCCACAGGTAAAAGCTATAAAAATGACCATTTACCGTATTGCCAAGTCATCATCTCTAGCAGATGCCATATTGACCGCATTGGATAATAATAAAGAGGTCACTTTATTCGTAGAGGCACAAGCAAGGTTCGATGAAGCCAATAACATTAAATGGGGACGTATTTTTGATGAGAAAGGCGCTAAAGTAATTTTCAGCATACCACAAGTAAAGGTGCATTCAAAAATTGCCATGGTATATAGAACGGAGGGCGAAATCGAAAAGCGTTACGCCTATATTGGCACTGGTAATTTTAATGCCAAAACTTCCAAAATTTATTGTGATCACGGTTTATTTACCGCTCATAAGAAAATAACCAAAGATTTAAGCCAGGTGTTTCAGGTGCTGGAACGTAAATTGATCGTACCTAAATTGAAGCGTTTAATGGTTTCGCCGTTTACAACCAGAATTACGTTTATGAACCTTATTCAAAATGAGATTACGGCGGCATTGAACGGAAAGAAGGCTGGTATTACTGCGAAAATGAACAGCCTTGAAGATTCTAACATGATCAAGGCTCTGTACAGAGCTGCTAATGCAGGTGTCCATGTTAGATTGATCGTAAGAGGGTTCTGTTGCTATTTAACATCTAACGAAAACCCTAGTGACGGCATGAAAGATAACGTGTACATTACTAGTATTGTAGATCGGTATTTGGAACATGGGCGTATCTATTTATTTGAAAATGGCGGAGACGAACTAATGTACATTGGCTCAGCTGATTGGATGACCCGTAACCTTGATAGAAGAATTGAGGTATTAACACCTATTTTAGACGAGGACATCTTTAACGAATTGAAGCATATTCTGTCATTGCAGCTAGATGACAATCAAAAAGCACGTATACTTGATGTAAACAACACCAACAAAAAAGTTGATATGGCAGATGGTGACGCCCCAATACGATCACAATACGCCATCTATGACTATCTAAAAAGTAAATTGAATGAAAACTGTTAAGATAATTGGAGTTCCAGAACATTTTAACCTTCCTTGGCATCTAGCCATTGAAGAAGGTGCTTTTGAGGAGCGTGGTATTCAACTTGAATGGACAGATATACCTGAAGGAACAGGTAAAATGAGCCAAATGCTAAAAGATGGCGAAACAGATCTGGCAATCATTTTGACAGAAGGTATTGTTAAGAGCATCACCGAAGGTAACCCCGTAAAAATTATTCAAGAATATATTGCATCTCCCCTGCTTTGGGGTATACACGTAGATGCCAAAAGTTCGTTCCAATCATTAAATGAGTTAGAAAACACCACTGCAGCCATTAGTCGCTTTGGTAGTGGCAGCCATTTAATGGCTTACGTTCAAGCTAAGCAAATGGGATGGGACACCCATAATCTAAAATTCAACATTATAAACAATCTTGAAGGTGCAATTAATGGTTTAGCTTCTGGTGATGCCGATTATTTTATGTGGGAGCGTTTTACCACAAAGCCATTGGTAGATAAAGGTACTTTTAGACATTTAGGAAATTGCCCTACACCATGGCCATGTTTTGTTCTTGTAGGTACCAACACCTTTCTTGAAGAAAATAGCGGAATTCTAGATCATATACTTGAGATAATCAATACCTATACTAGAGAATTTAAACAAATACCTAAAATAGATACTACGCTAGCAAATAGGTATCATCAACAATTGGAAGATATTCAAGAGTGGTTGCAAATAACCGATTGGAGTCAAAAACAGCTATCCGCAGAGACTTTGACCCATGTACAAAACACATTACGGGAACTAAATCTTATAGAAGATTCAATTCCCGTAACAGATATTTTAAAATAGTTTTAGATTGTCGCTAAACTAAAATGCTTTTGAATTAATGCTTTGAACGTATCATCTGACAAAGGCTTTTGCGCATAATCGGCAACATATTTGTTTGTATTAGCTCTCTCTTTATCGTCTTTATTATCACTAATTGTAACTAGAACAATGGTTATTTGATCTTTAAGCTTTTTAGGAACCATATCCTCATAAGCTTTCATAAACTGCCAACCGTCCATCACCGGCATTCTAAGGTCTAACATGACCATACAAGGTAATTCTAACTGCTCTTGACCTTTACCTAGAATAAAATCTAAAGCTTCTTGACCGTTTAATGCAGAATTAATATTGACGTCCATATCCAGCTTATTGATAAAAATAGAATGCAAGAAGTTGCTTGCATCATCATCATCGACCAGTAAAATGGTATTCAGCCTGTCTAAGTTATTCATTTAAGTAGTTTTAGTTTGTTTGATTGAGTGGTGTACCTTTTGATACCTACTAAATTTAAAGCATTTATTTATTATCTAACTTACCACGTTATCATTTTATTGCCTAAATCATTCAAAATTTTATTACTGGCAGAAAAATGTCCATTACCAAACCAGTACCCACGATTAGCACTTAATGGCGATGGATGACCCGATGTTAAAATCGAATGCTTCTTTGCATTGATCAGTTTCGCTTTTTTTTTGGCAAAGCCACCCCATAATAGAAAAATCAATTGCTCTCTGTTTTCTGAAAGCGATCTTATAACAGCATCGGTAAATGTTTCCCACCCCTTTTTCTGATGACTTCCGGCTTCATGTTCCCTTACGGTAAGCGTAGCATTTAATAATAAAACACCCTGTTTAGCCCAATCTTCAAGATTTCCACTCTTCGGGTATGTTTTGCCTATATCATTTTCCAGTTCCTTAAATATATTCACTAATGATGGTGGATGTTTTACACCATCCTTTACCGAAAAACATAATCCATTAGCTTGATTAGGACCATGATAGGGATCCTGCCCTATAATTACAACTTTTACATCTTTAAAATCACAATAATCAAATGCCGCAAAGATGTCATTTTTACCGGGGTAACAAGTGTGCTCACTATACTCATTGTCCACAAATTGCATAAGATCTTTAAAATAAGGCTTTTCAAATTCATTCTCAAGTTGATGTCGCCAACTTGGAACTAGTTTATTTTGTAAGGTATTCAATAGATCATTCATCTTTTTCAAATGTAATATTATGATTATCACAAGTCAACTCATGTCATAACAATTAAATACTAAACATAATTCCATTAATTAGCCCCAGAACACATTTCATCGGATCAACCCATAATTGCTCCATCTATTAGATTTCATTGTCAATGTGTACCTTTGCCACTTATTATTAAGATAACGTGGCCAACATACATTCCAAAACATTACAAGACCTAGAATTTCCATCGGTATTACAACAAGTATCCCTTAGGTGCCATACTGAACTAGGTAAAGAAACCGCTTTACAAATTGCCCCTTTCATTACGGAAGAGGTCATCAAAGTTGAACTGGGCAAAACTGCTGAATACCTATCTTCATTAGTAAGTGAAAATCGTATTCCAAATCATGGTTTTGATAGTATCAATGCCGATCTAAAGCTATTGAAAATTGAAAACACTACTTTAGAACTCCAAGGTTTTAAACGTATAGCCAGTATTTGCTTAACGGTTGCACAACATCAAAAATTTTTTAAAAAATTCAAGGATTACTATCCATTATTAAATGATTTTGCCGTTAAACTTGAACCCAATACTGAAATACCCAATCTAATCAATGGCGTAATTGATCGATTTGGAGAGGTTAAAGACAATGCCTCCGATCAGTTATTTGCCATAAGACGACAAATTAATGCCGTAAGGGGAAAAATCAGCCAAAGTTTTGGTGCTGCCCTTAACACCTACCAAGCCTCGGATTACCTTGATGAAATAAGGGAATCGGTCGTAGAAAATAGACGCGTATTGGCGGTCAAGGCCATGTACCGTAAAAAAATCAAAGGTGCCGTCATGGGTACATCAAAGACAGGAAGTATAGTTTACATAGAACCGGAAGCGGCCTTAAAGTACAGCAGAGAGCTAAACAACCTAGAATTTGAAGAGAAGGAAGAAGTACAGCGTATCCTTAAGCTGTTAACTTCCCAAATTAGACCATTTAGAGCTCTTTTAAGCGCATATCAAGAATTTCTAACACAAATAGACGTCATAGCAGCAAAAGCTAAGTACGCGGAAGATATCAACGCTTTAATGCCTGAAATCAATGCAGACAATAGGTTGTATCTGAGGGAAGCATATCATCCGTTGTTATTTTTAAACAATAAGCGCAAAGGGGAAAAGACTTTTCCACAGACTATAGAACTTCATCAAGAAAACAGGATCATTGTTATTTCCGGTCCCAATGCTGGTGGTAAGAGTATTACCTTAAAAACCATTGGCTTGCTTCAAGTAATGCTTCAAAGCGGAATGTTGATACCTGTTCACGAGAGAAGTGAAGTTTGCTTCTTTAAAAAGATTTTAACTGATATAGGAGACAACCAAAGTATTGAAAATCACTTAAGTACATATAGTTATCGTTTAAAGAACATGAACCAGTTTTTAAAGCGATGCGATGATAACACCCTGTTTTTAATAGATGAATTTGGAACAGGTAGTGACCCTGAATTGGGCGGTGCGCTTGCCGAAGCGTTTTTAGAAGTGTTTTATGAACGCGGGTCTTACGGAGTCATAACTACACACTATGCCAATTTAAAGGCTCTTGCCAATGAATTACCGCACGTAACCAATGCCAATATGCTTTTTGACGGCAAAACATTGGAACCTACCTTTCAATTAATTTTAGGACAAGCCGGTAGTTCATTTACTTTTGAAGTAGCCCAAAAAAATGGTATCCCCTATTCATTGATCAACAAGGCGAAAAAGAAAATTGAACGAGGTAAAGTAAGGTTTGATGCCACCATTGCAAAATTGCAGAAAGAACGCAATAAAATGGCGCAAACAGGGTCTAGATTAAAAGAGGAAGAAGACAAGGCTAGAGAAGAAAGTCAGCGTTTGGAAAAACTAAATGCAAAAATAAAATCTAAACTTGAAAACTATCAAGAGCTCTACGATCATGATCAGCGAATGATCCAATTGGGGAACAAGGTAAACGTTGCTGCAGACAAATATTTTCAAGATAATAAGAAACGACCTTTGGTTTCTGAACTTTTGCGAATTGTAGAAACAGAAAACAGTAAAAGAAAAAAGAAAACGGCGCATCAGGCCAAATTGGAAAGAGCCAAAAAAGCTCAAGTTGCACAAGAAGTACAAAAAGAAGTAAAGGTAATTCGCGAGAAAAAGAAGGTAGAGAAGAAAAAGGCGATTATTAAGGAAAGGAATAAACCAAGACCAGTTTTTAAGGTTGGTGATCGGGTACGTATGCAAGATGGTAAAGCTGTTGGGAGCATAGATTCTCTAGAAAAAGGGAAAGCAATTGTTAATTATGGCATTTTCACCACCAATGTCAGTGTTGACCAATTAGAAATGGTTGAAAAGAAAAAATAGCTTATTCGGTACTCATAAGAATTCAATGATATATACGTTCTATTAAAACAATATAATCCCCCAAAAGTTAAGTAAACGATATGAAAAAACATTTTTGTAGTCTATTATCATTAGGCATTGTTCTTAATGTATTATCATGTTCTTCATCTGACAATACGGTTATTGAACAAGAAGAAACGACCGAAGTTTTAGTAGAAGAGACCGAGATGAATGAAGAGGAAGAACCAGAAGAAGAACCAGAAATTGAAAATGAAGAAAGTCTCATTGTTTGGGAAAATTGGTACTTATCTGTTCCTATTGACAATGGCGATGGCAAGGCCACCTCTATTTTTTACGAGGATATTGTAAATGAGCAATTAACTAACGAGGAGTCCGAGTATTTTTATAAAAATGATGATGGCACGTATACCATGTTCACGAGATTTACAGGATTCACCACTTCTGGTACTTCTGAATTGGGCGATAAATATTGCAGAACTGAATTAAGAGAATTCTGGCAAGGCAATCAAAGCACGGATGATAACTGGTATATGGATGAGGGAACGCATATATTGGAAACTACCTTAAACGTTGATTTTGTTGAAGGTAACGGTAGAACTATAATTGCACAGATTCACGGAAAAGAAACCGAAGGTTTAGAGGGATCACCAGCAACCGTTAAGATAAGATGGAACAGCGGAACCATTCAATTAGATTACTACACCGTACCTAATGATAACGAGCCATGGACCAGTACTTACGACAACAAGATAGATGTAGCCGACGTTGATAACGAAATATTTACTTTTAAATTAAAAATAGAAGATGGTAAGTGTTACTACGCATTAGAATGTGAAGCAAAAGATATTTCTATTGATTACACCCTAATGTATGATTATGTTGGTAATGGATATGCTTATCAAAATTATTTTAAAACCGGAAACTACTTTGGCTGGCATGATGACTACGAGCAAACCGCACAAGTTACCCTAAGAAAAGTTGTAACTGATCATTACTAAAAAAGATGAATTCAAATTAGACCATAATGGTTTGATTAGAATTTATCTCAATTGACAATCAAACACTTACAAAAAATCGTATATGATTTTTTGTAAGTGTTTTTTTATTTAAACCATACCCCTATTCTCGCTCCAACTTGAATTTCTTTATAATCGAACTTAAAATTTTTGCTTTATCCTCTTAGCGGACTTATTTAAACTTACTTTCATTTCCTTAAATAGATCATAAAATTTAATAAGGTACACTTTCTCTAATGTATCTTTACAATGTGGAACAATCTAAAAAAATAATTCTCTTTGATGGCGTTTGCAACTTATGCAACAATAGTGTGCAATTTGTAATTAAGCGAGATGTTAACGATGTATTCCAATTTGCCGCGTTACAAAGTGAAACAGGAAAAAAGCTATTAACAGAACGAAATATTGACACCCAAGAAGTTGACTCTATAATTCTTATAGAACCCAATATCGCCTATTACACAAAATCCACAGCAGCTCTTGAAATTGGAAAACATTTAAAAGGACTTAAGGCAATATCTTCCATTTTACTGTGGCTACCCGAGGCTTTAAGAAATATCGTATACGATTTTATTGCCAGAAATAGATACAAATGGTATGGTAAAAAAGATAATTGTATGATTCCGAGTGAAGAATTAAAAAGCAAATTCATCTAATCTCTTGAATTCCCCTCCTAAATTTTAAATTTTAATTCTAATAAGTATAGTTTTACTCCATTTAACATTTAAGCTCATACATTTATTATCAATGACTTATATTATCAACATTGATATAAACATTGAATTTAATGAGCGATTTAAATAGGAAACGGTATAAGAAAAAAAGATATGTAATACCTATCACACTAATAGTTTTTCTAATTGCTATACGGCTCTCCCTACCCTACATCGTAAAAAATTACGTAAATAATGTTCTTGCGGACATTCCCGGATATTATGGTCAAGTTGAAGACATTGATCTATCTATTATTCGGGGTGCCTACACCATACACGGCATGTACCTCAATACAGTTAACGGCAATACGGAAGTGCCGTTTTTAGATTTTAAAGAAACGGATATTTCCATTGAGTGGAATGCCCTATTTCACGGAAGGATCGTTAGTGAAATCGAAATGAGAAAACCTACGGTCATATATATTTTTGAAGACCAACAAGACTCCACTACACAGGCTGATGCTGAAGATTGGACAAAAGCGTTAACCGACCTAGTTCCTATTGATATTAACCGATTTACAGTTAAAAATGGAAAACTTGCATTTTTACAGCTGCAAGCTGACCCCAACATAGATCTGCACTTGTCTCATGTAGAACTCTCCGCAACCAACTTAAGAAATGTAGTTGAAAAATCAAGAACGTTACCATCTAACATTAAGGCTACTGCCACTTCTATCGGTAATGGTAATGTAGTATTAGAAGGTGATATGAATTTGGTAAAAGAAATACCGGATATGGATATTACTTTTAGTTTGGAAAATGCCAATGCAACGGCTCTTAACGACTTTACTAACCACTACGCCGGAATTGATTTTGACGAAGGTTCATTTGATTTGTTCGGAGAACTTGCCATTGCCGATGGATATTTAAAGGGTTCGTTTAAACCTATTTTAAAAAATGCCAAACTAATTGGCAAAGATGACGGCTTCTTGAAAACCTTATGGGAAGGCTTTGTTGGCTTTTTTAAATTCATTCTTAAAAATCATAAGCAAGATACGCTCGCCACTAAAATTCCGGTTGAAGGAGACCTTAACAGCGTCAAAACAAAAATCTGGCCCACAGTTACTCGAATTTTCAGAAATGCATGGATACAGGCTTATAAGGATATTACAGATGATGATTTAAATTTTAAGGATGCCGCCGATGGAGCCGATAAGTTAAATGAGAAATCAAAAAAGAATTAAATCAAAATATCCAATTGCTACACATACCTAGGAAAACTTATTCATCCAAACAATAATGAACGGTACTATAAAAAAAATTGCCCTTAGCGGTTACATTTCCAAAGGCATCGTATTTTCCATTACAGGAATTCTAGCTTTCTTATCGGCATTTAATATGGGAGGAAGAAAAGCTGGAAAAATTTCAATTATTAGCTATTTGGAACAACAAACCCTAGGCTCTGTAATTGTAGTTTTACTAGGTGTAGGACTTATTTGCTATGGCATTTGGAGATTGATACAAGGGGTAAACGACCCTGAAGGCATTGGAACCGATTTTAAAGGTTTGGTAAAACGAATTAGTTTTTCCATAAGCGGAATCATTTATTTCTCACTAGGCTTAATTGCCATTGCCGAAGCGTTCGGTTTATTTTCTATTTATAGTACAGGTGAAAATAGCAAAGAACCTATATTAAATACATCCACCCGCTCCCTGATTTTTATTATCACTGGAGGTGCCCTTGGCATAAAAGCGGTATATCAATTTGTTAAAATCTATAAAGGTAATTTCATTAACAACTTTGCCATACAATCCGTCACATCACTGAACACACGAAAATATATTAAAAGAATGGGTTATGCCGGTTTACTATCCAGAGGCATTGTCACCAGTATTATTTCCTATTTTTTTCTGTCAACAGGAATTGATTTAAATGCCTCTTCTAAACAAGTCAAAGGTACTGCGGAAGCTTTTTCATTTATACAAGATCAAGCTTATGGAAAATATTTATTAGGTTTTGTTGCTGCCGGTTTGGTTTGCTACGGGTTGTTCATGTTCAGTACCGCAGCCTACCGCAAGTACAATGATTGAAAAAGTTATTTTTTATAATTATCGTCCCAATTCTTAACCTTTGGTTCGTGCAATTTATCAACTGACTTCGCTACCATCATAGAAACGGAAGCGTCACCAGAGACGTTAATTACCGTTCTACACATATCCAATGGTCTATCAACAGCAAATATGAGCGCTAATCCAGCTTCAGGTATTCCTGCTTGCGCAAGAACAATAACCAGCATTACCATACCAGCTCCCGGTACCGCAGCGCTTCCTATTGATGCAAGGGTAGCCGTTACAATAATACCCAATTGCGCGGAAAGACTAAGCTCCATACCAAAAGCTTGAGCAATAAAAACCGCTGCAATAGCTTGGTATAAACTTGTCCCATCCATATTTATAGTTGCACCAATTGGCAATACAAAACTTGTTACTTCTTCATCTACCCCCAAATGCTCCTCTACCCTTTCCATGGTGACCGGCAGCGTAGCAGCACTAGAACTTGTTGAAAAAGCTAGAAGTTGTGCCGGTGACATACCTTTCATGAACTTACTTGGAGAAGTTTTAGTAAAAATCCAAACCAAAAGTAGATATACACCTAACATTAGCGTAAGCCCAAGAACAACACAGAAAGCATACCACGCCAAGGCTTTAAAGAGGTCCATACTTGGAGATTCCACGATTAAGGCAGCCAATAAAGCAAATACACCATATGGTGCCGCCAGCATAATTAAATCTATAAGCTTTAGAATTACTTCATTAAAACCATCAAAGAACTTTTTTACAGGTGTTGCTTGTTCTTCAGGTATGAGTATCAATCCTATACCAAAGAAAATGGCAAAAAATATCACTTGCAGCATGTTTCCATTATCAGAAGCTGCATTAAATATATTACTAGGCACCAAATCTTCTAGAGCTTGTAACGGGCCCGCCTCTTTTTGCTTTTCCGCTTTAGACTTTATGGCATCGGCATCACCTTTGTAGTTTTCAACCAGTTCAGTTCTTGTCTGTTCGGTAATTGAGCCCCCAGGTTTCACAATATTTACCACTCCTAAACCTATGGTAACGGCAATAATGGTAGTGGCAATGTATATAGCTATTGTGCGCCCTCCCATCTGTGAAAGCTTAGAAATATCCTTTAAATCTGATACTCCTTTTATTAACGAGCCCAAAATAAGTGGTACCGCAATTAATTTTAATGAGTTGATAAAAATGTTACCAAATGGTTTGATCCAATCTGAAATAAATTTTGGACCCCATTCCAATTGAACCATTGCTAAAGCAAATAAAACCCCTGCCAACATTCCCAATAGAATTTGCCAATGCAACTCAAGCTTCCTCATATATAATTTAGTTTAGGGAAGTAAGATAGTATTTTGCAAGGAAAAGTGCTAAAAACGAACCTATAATTTAATCGTTCTATTCATAAGTGTATAGTCCGCTAACACCAATGCCGTCATAGCTTCTACAATGGGTACCGCTCTTGGCACTACACATGGATCGTGTCTTCCCTTACCCTGTGTTTTCACCATATTACCCTCTTTATCAATAGTTTCATAGCCTTGTATTACTGTAGCCACTGGTTTAAATGCAACATTGAAGTAAATATCCATTCCGTTACTTATCCCCCCTTGAATACCACCACTGAAATTAGTCTTTGTAGATCCGTCACTATTAAATTGATCATTATGTGCACTACCTTTCATCTTTACACCTTCAAAACCACTACCATATTCAAAGCCTTTAACAGCATTGATCGATAGCATTGCCTTGCCTAATTCAGCGTGTAACTTATCAAATACAGGTTCACCCAAACCAATCGGTACATTTTTGGCGACACAGGTAATTATTCCACCTATGGTATCACCTTCCTTTTTAATGGATTTTATATACTCTTCCATCCTAGCGGCCATTTCCGGATCAGGACATCTCACCACATTGGATTCCGTTAGAGAAAGATCTAATTCCGTATAGTGCTTACCTAAGCCCAAATCACCCACTTGTGAAACAAAGGCTTGTATCTCAATTCCTTTTAAAAACTGTTTTGCAATGGCTCCTGCCACTACCCTACTAGCCGTTTCCCTTGCAGAACTTCTTCCTCCACCTCGATAATCCCTAAAACCATACTTCTGATCATATACATAATCTGCATGCGACGGTCTGTAAGAATCTTTAATATGACCATAATCCTTAGACTTCTGGTTGGTATTATGTATAGCAAAACCAATTGGAGTACCTGTGGTCCTACCTTCAAAAATACCGGAATAAAATTCTACTTCATCCGGCTCTTTACGCTGGGTAACTATAGCAGACTGCCCAGGTTTACGACGATCTAAATCTTTTTGTATGGCTTCAAAATCCAATTCAATTTCAGAAGGACAACCATCTATCACTCCACCAATTGCCCTACCATGAGATTCTCCAAATGTGCTTACCCTAAATATATTTCCAAAGCTATTACCTGCCATAATTAAGTACGTTCTTTTTATGTACGTAAGTTATCACTACTTACCATTTCACAAGCTTCAAAGGTAAATGTTAAATGCATGAAAGAAAAATTTATAAAGTGCTTAATATTACCTTAACCTAACTGTTTTGTGATAATGATTAATTAACCTAATCATTATAGATTGTTGACCCTCCAAATGACTGGCATGTATACCATTAGGTTTAATTTTGTCCTAAAAATTACCCTCATTGAAAAAACGTCGTCTTGAAATAGCGGTTCTATCTGATATTCACTTAGGCTCATACGCTTGTCACGCGGAAGAATTACTAACATACCTATCTAGTATTGATCCTAAAATACTAATTCTTAACGGTGACATTATTGATGCAAAAAGAATGCGCAATAATTACTTTCCTCCAGCACATTTAAAGGTAGTCAAGAAAATATTCTCATTAGCGGCAAAGGGAACTGTGGTACACTACATAACAGGCAACAAGGACGAACCTTTTAGAAAAATAGATGACATCTATATGGGTACCATTCAGGTGTCAAATAGACTTTCTCTAAAGCTAAATGGCAAAAACACGCTTTTTTTTCATGGCGATATTTTTGACTTTTCATTTAGACATTCCCATTGGTTATTGAATTTTGGTGAAACTGGTTTTGATACCTTGCTAAAACTAGCAAAATTAAAGACCAAGGTTTTAGGACTGTTCGGTAAGAAAAACAAGCCGTTCTCCAATCCTGAATTAGATTATGGCGAAAGAGACCCAAGCCAAATCTCCCTATTTGAAAATAACGTTGTAAAAATGGCGGTAAACCATCATTATGACCATGTGGTCTGTGGTCATAGCCATTCTCCCAACAAACAGCTTTTTGAAACCAAAAAGGGCGAATGTCTATACTTAAATTCTGGCGATTGGGTAAAACATATGACCGCCCTGGAATATTCTTTTAAACGTTGGAAACTGTACCGATATGAAAATGACAAACTAGCATCGTTCTATATGGATGAAGAACTCAAATCCATGAACATGAACGAGCTAATTGCTACCATTACCCAAAGAAAAGAACGGGAGTCTAAAAAAGCAAAAGACGGTTTTACCGATAACTAAGCAATTAAAGCTTCTTTTAAAACACTCACCGGATGTTTCGCGATTCTCTTGGTCCCGTCAAAAATTTGGTGCCTACAACTTGTTCCATTTGCAGCTATGATGGTTTCTACCGAAGATTTATTTACTGCAGGAAAAAGTTTTAAACCACCAATTTTCATACTGGTCTCGTAATGTTCTTCCTCATAACCAAAAGAACCTGCCATACCACAACACCCAGAAGGTATAATAGTCACTTTATAATTACTGGGAAGATTCAAAATATCAAATGTAACTTTCTGGTTACTCAGCGCTTTTTGATGACAATGATTATGAATCTTAATGTCTTTGGCATTAGTTGTAAAACTGGTCGCATCTAAATTACCATCGCTTACCTCCTTAGCTAAAAACTCCTCAATTAAAAAAGAATTATCAGCAATTTTCTGTGCAACTTCCCTATCACCGGTCATTCGCTTATACTCATCCCTAAATGACAAAATTGCCGAAGGCTCCAAACCTAAAACCGGCAACCCGGCATCTGCGAATTTCTGTAATTGTTCAGAATTCTTGATAGCTAATTTTTGAGCTTGTTTCAAAAACCCTTTTGAAAGGAATGTTCTTCCGCTTTCAGCATAGTACAATGAAACATCATAACCAAGTTTTGTCATCAATTCAATAGCATCTTTACCAACTTCAATATCCAAATAGCGAGTAAATTCATCTATAAACAGTACAACCTTCTTACTTTTTATAACTTTCTTATTATCAAATTTTTGAAGATGTTTATCAAAATTAAAGCTATAAACCTTTGGCAAGCTTCTTTCTTTTGCCACACCGCTGGTTTTCTTCAATAATCCTCCAAGAAATTTAGAATCGTATACTGCATTGGTCAGGCCAGAGACCTTACTGCCCAAACCATTCAATTTAGTATTATAGGCAAACAATTTACCGCGTAAAGAATATCCGTTCGCTTCTTGATATTGATACAAAAACTCCGCTTTTAAAGTAGACACATCTACATTGCTGGGACACTCACTTGCACACGCCTTACAACTTAAACAGAGATCAAAAGCCTCTTTAATTTCAGGGCTGTCAAATCTATTTTTGGCAGAACTATTTGGGTTGGTCAAAAATTCCCGTAAGGTATTGGCTCTACCCCTTGTGGTATCTTTTTCATTTTTTGTGGCATGGTAGCTGGGGCACATTCCGCCTTTTGCCTTGTCTGTTTTTCTACAGTCGCCGCTTCCATTACATTTTTCAGCAGCTTTCAAAATACCTTGACTATCAGAGAAATCCATCAACGTATCAACCTCTGGCTCTTTACGGTCAACTTCGTACCTAAAAGACTGGTCCATTGGGTAGGCATCAACAATTTTACCGGGATTGAAAATTCCTTTAGGGTCAAAATATGATTTTATCCTTCTTAACAATTCATAGTTCTTTTGCCCAATCATTAAGGGTATGAACTCGGCACGCACAATACCGTCTCCGTGCTCCCCACTAAAAGAACCTTTATATTTCTTGGTCAACTTGGCAACATCGGTTGTTATTGCCCTGAACAAGCCCACATCGGCAGATTTTTTTAAGTTAAGAATTGGTCTTAAATGGAGCTCACCCGCCCCTGCATGGGCATAATAAACCGCACTTTGACCATAACCCTTCATAATCAAGGAAAACTCAGCAATAAAATCTTTTAAATCTGGCAATGCTACCGCCGTATCTTCTATACATGCTACCGCCTTCATATCTCCCACAATATTACCTAAGAGTCCTAAACCTGCCTTGCGCAGCTCAATAGCCTTGGCAATTTGATCACCGTACAATACAGGATTGGCATAACTTAAACCTGAATTTACAATTGTTTTTTGCAAGGAGGCAACCGCATCATCCAACTCCTGTTTGGTATGCGCAGATACTTGCAGCATCAACAAGGCCGCTGGATCACCTTCAACAAAAAACCTATTCGCCAATTGAGCGCGGTTATTCTTAGTACAATCCAGAATAACCTTATCCATCATTTCACATAATTGTAATGGATGTTCCATTACCGGAACAACATCCATCAAACAATCTTCCAAGGTGGTGTAATGCGTGATGACCATGGCAGAAAGTGCAGGCGGCAAAGGATCTAATTGCACGGTTATTTCTGTTGTAAAAGCTAATGTACCTTCGCTTCCACATAGTAGTTCCGCCATATTAAAATAAGACAAATCACCCCCAAAAATATCTGTTTTCAATAACTCATCAACAGCGTATCCAGTACTTCTCCTATGAATTTCTGGTTTTGGAAAATTCTCCTTAATTTCCGAAGCTATTTCCTTATTTGATAATTCATTATACACCTTCTTATAAAGTGAAGCTTCAAATGTATTTTCCTGTATTTTTTGGTTAAATTCTTCTGTAGAAATCCTTCCGAACTCTGCTTCGCTACCATCGGACAATATAGTTTTCATCGAGATAACTTTATCTCTGGTAACTCCATACTGAATAGATGTGGTACCAGAAGAATTATTACCTACCATACCACCGATCATACACCTATTAGATGTTGATGTATTAGGACCAAAAAACAATCCGTATGGCTTTAGATATTCGTTAAGTTCATCCCTAATGACTCCCGGTTGAACAGTAACCTGTTTTTTAGCCTCATCCACACGAATAATGTCGGTAAAATGTTTTGACACATCTACAACCAAACCATCGCCAACACATTGGCCCGCTAATGAAGTACCTGCAGTTCTAGGTATAAGACTAATGTTTTCATCATTGGCAAAACGCACTATTTTCCTAATGTCCTCAACAGATTTTGGAAAAGCCGCACCTAACGGTATTTTACGATACACCGATGCATCGGTAGCATAAAGTGTTTTGGTAAGATTATCAAATTGTACATCTCCCTCTAAATCTTCTCGTAACTTTGAAAGCAAATTATTATCCAACGTAACACAATTTTGATTGCTAAATTAAGTTTTATTGTGTGAGCCACATTATAAATTGGCTCATTTTTCATCACAAAAACCTATAACTATATGAAGATTTTAAAAAGTATTATAGCGTTGTCTTTACTGGCAACATGTACAATTTCCGCTCAAGATATTGCCGATCACGCACTTGGATTAAGATTAGGAGATAGCGATGGCTTTGGCGCAGAGATCAGTTATCAAAAATCACTAACTAGATACACTAGAGCAGAATTTGACCTAGGATGGAGAGATAGTAGAAACTTTGACGCTTTTAAGTTAGCCGGTCTTTACCAATGGGTAAGACCTATTGAAGGAGATTTCAATTGGTACTACGGTGTTGGTGGCGGTTTAGGAAGCGTAGACTTCCCAAACAACCCCAATAACGACAATGATGGCGGTCTTTTTATATTTGCGGCCGGAGACATAGGTATTGAATACAATTTTGACATACCCCTAATTCTATCTCTAGACTTTAGACCAGAACTTGGTGTCATAGGATACGATGGGTTCTCGGACAATTTTGATTTTGATATAGGCCTAGGAATTAGATACCAGTTCTAACTACAAAAATAGTATTAGAAAAAAGACCTTTAACCTTGCGTTAAGGGTCTTTTTTTATATCTCATATATAAGTACATTTGTAGCTTAACCTAAGTGAGATATATGAAATATAGTATTGTAATACTGCTTGCCGGAATTTTATTGTTCAGTTGTAATTCTAAACCGGAAAGCTTTACCCTTAACGGCAAACTAAGAGGGGAACTGACTGATGGAACCCGTGTTTTTCTCAAAACCATTGGCGAGAACAACCAACCAATGGATATAGATACCGCAACCACTACCAATGGTGAGTTTACATTTACCGGTAAAGCCGAAATACCAGAACTGCATTATATTTTTGTAGAACAACTACCAGGATATACCGCGGTAATACTAGAAAATGGAGAAATTGATTTTAGCGCCCAAAGAGACAGTATGGGGTTTGCTGAAATAAGCGGAACATTTCAAAATGATGCTTTTGCCGATTACATGAAACAGTCAAGAGAAATCTCCCTTCAAGCCCAATCTATACAGCAAGATATGAAATCTGCTTCTGGTGAGGCCGCTATTGCCCTGCAGGATGAAATGAAAGAACTTCAAGAAGAGTACAAAACCTTTGAATTGGACTACGTTAAAAGCCACCCAAAAGCACTTATCTCCGCATTAGTGTTAGATAGAGCCATTGCAACAAAAGCGGTAGGATTGGAAGAAGTCGAGGAAATTTACAAAACGTTGTCCGAAGAGATCAAAAACAGCAAGACAGGAAAACAAATTCAAGAAGGCATAGAAAAATTAAAAGCTTCTGAAGAGGCCGGAAAAAATTCAAGTATTGGCGCTAAGGCTCCAGAATTTTCAGGACCTAGTTTAGATGGTAGCGTTCTTGCATTAAAAGATGTAATGGGAAAAGTTACATTAATAGATTTTTGGGCAGGATGGTGCAGACCATGTAGAGCTGAAAACCCCAATATTGTTGCTGTTTACAAAAAGTACCACGATAAAGGGCTAAATATCTTGGGCGTCTCTTTAGACCGTACCGAAGAAGCCTGGAAAAAAGCGATAGCCGAAGATGGTTTGGAATGGAATCATATCTCCAATATCGCTTACTTTGATGATAAAATTGCAAAATTATATAATGTTGACGCTATACCAGCTGCTTTTCTTTTAGATGAAAATGGTGTTATCGTTGCTAAAAATTTAAGAGGACCTGCCTTAGAGGCTAAGGTTGCAGAATTACTGAACTAGTTTTTGAGTTCATTTATAAAAAAATCCCCTAGGTGTTGCCTAGGGGATTTTTTTATAACTTGATTTTAGTCTTAAAACTTGTTGTAGTAGTCATTAAAATTACCCGTAACGGTAACATCACCATTTTTAATAACCTCACCAGTTACGGCAATTACAGAATCATTACCTAAAAATGCTATGGAAGCTCCATCATTTAGTACCAAATTACCATAGATAACTAAATCACCTTCTACAATTAAGGTTGCACCAGAATTGATGGTTATATTTCTTTGACGGTTATTTCTACCCACAACCAAGGTACCGTTCATTTCGAACAAGCCATTAGCATTAATAACCACACCTTCTTTAACTGTCCATGATCCGCAAAGTAATAAGGAACCATTAACATTTACGTTATTAAACCTCTTTGACCCACTGTAAGCCAGCTCTTCTCCGCTATTCACGTTCAGATTAGCACTACCAGAATAATTTGAAAGCTCTGAACATCTTTCTTCTAAACTCTCACTTGGTCTATTCAGTTTAATAATTTGAAAGCCCGATTTACCAGAGGCAGCAAATATATAATCATCCTTTGATGCCACATAATTAATAGAGCCCGTAAGCTCAATAACGCCTACACCAACAGTATTATCAGCTTTTGTTTCTGAAAGACTTAATCCGCCAGCTCCATTTGCCATTAAAAGAACATCATCATTTACTGCAACGCCATTGGTTACAATTTCTCCAGGCTCTGCATTATCAGGATTAGTTAAAATAGGTAAATACTCAACAAAGCTTCCAGATGCACTATTGTACACTCCAGCTCCTTTTGTACCTTCAGAAACAATAATATTATTGCCTAAAAAATCCAATGTTCGCTTAGCATCTATTCCAAAATCTGATTGTATACCTATGCTTCTAACAGTATTTAAATTGGTATCTAAAAAACTAACGCCTTCCGCAGCATCTAATACCGCCAACTCGTTACCGTTATATGCTACAGAGCGCAAATCTGAAAAAGCAGCTTCATTTTTTACGCTTAAATCGTTTTTATCATAAATAACTACAAAGCCGTCTTGACCACTAGTTACCACTACATCATTATTTACAATACGAACATCTGTTGCATTAAAACCTTCTTGGAAGCCATAGCTTATGTTAGATGTATTTATTCTACCACCACTAACAGCTATTTTAGCAACCAATGAGTTTGCCGTGGCGGTTACAGATTGTTCTGAGTCTACACCACCGGCTACATATATATATCCATTATCATAAGCAATGGAATTCAAATCCGCATTGGTGTAATACACCCTAGATGTAACTCTAGGATTGTTAGGGTCACTAATGTTTACAACATCAATTGCACCAACATAGTCTTGCCCTACAGTGTTATAAGAGACATAACCATAATCACCGTCTAAAGCGACATGTGTTGCTGCTAAATTTTCACCATTTGTAAATGTTGGAGGATCAATTTGAGCTACCAGGGTCAACGGATAGTCACCAGCAGGTTCTGCCTTGCCGGTAGTATTATACCTTTTAGCGCTAGCAGATGGGTCTTCATAAATATCAAGGACACCTGCTTCATCAAAACTTACACTATTTAAAAGCTTTGACTGATCTGTTTCATTTACTAAATTATCTTCGGGGTTTTCAAAAACCGTGGTTTCATCACTACAACTTGTAATAAAAACTACTGCCGAAATAGCTAGTAGCCATGATTTTCTGATAGATAGGTTTGATTTCATTTTAAATTCGGGTTTTTGCATTAACGACCCGAATTGCCGTATTGTTGTCTATTCACAGAGAAATCCGATGAAATGCACAATATATTAGACCATCTTACAGAATAGTATTACAAAACTTAAGAAAAATTTAAATTTTTCCCATTTTACCTAAAACAAAAAGCAAAATAATTGGCAATGCCAATAACCCCACCATTAAAGTATCGGTCTGTAATAAGCTAGGCATAAACAACAATGTACAGGCATAACCACCAATAGCGCCACCAAAATGGGCCGTATGACCTATATTACCCAATCGTTTTTTCATACCATATATAGAATATAATAAATAACCAATACCAACAACATATGCAGGAACAGGAATTGGTATGAACATAATACCCAATTGCATATTTGGTTGTAATAATATTGCAGCATATAAAATACCGGTTACCGCACCACTAGCACCAACAGCAGAATAATACGGCTCATCCTTATGAAAATTTAATGCCAAAAGACTACCAGCCAAAAGACTAACAGCATAAATTATTAAAAACTGGGTTTGACCAAACCAATTGATCACAACACCAGCAAAAAAGTACAACGTTAGCATATTAAACAACAAATGCGAAATATCCACATGTAAAAAACCAGAAGTTGCCATACGATCTTTCTGTCCCGCTTTAATAGCTCCTATACTAAATTTATATCTTTCAAAAAAGGTGGTATCATTAAACCCTTTCATTGAAACCAATACATTTGCCGCAATTATTGCTATTGTCGCTAAATCTAGGTTGTACATTATCTACTGTTTATTTGGCCTCAAATATAGTTATATTTGCCCATAATTTTTTTCAGCATGCAACTATTGGCCTTTGTTTTGATCTATCCTTTTTTATGGGTTGTTTCTATTTTGCCGCATCGTTTGTTTTATGGATTATCTGATTTTGCCTGCTTTTTCATTTACCGCGTTTTTGGTTACAGAAGAAAGGTTGTTCAAGAGAATTTAAATTTGGTCTTTCCTGAGAAATCCAAAAATGAAATAAATCGTATTGAAAAAGACTTCTACAAACATTTGTGCGACACCTTTCTTGAAATGGTCAAAACTATGAACCTCAGTAAAGAGTCCGTTGCTAAAAAATATCAAATAGTTAATCCGAAAGTTTTGCTTGAAATTGAAAAAGAGCGTAGCATCATTATATTATGCGCACATTACGCCAATTGGGAGTGGAACGTAAGCATAAATAATTTTGTACACTCCAAAGGCTATGCCGTTTACCAAAAAGTAAACAATTCATATTTTGACAATTTTATTAGAAAAGTAAGAGCCAGATGGAACACCACATTAATTACCCAAGCACAAACCGCTAAAACGATAATTAAAAATTTCAGAAATAACGTAAGGGCAACTTACGGTATGGTAAGCGACCAATCTCCACAAGCTCATAGAGCTCATTATTGGACCGATTTTATGGGAATTACCGTACCCATATTCAACGGAGGTGAAATTTTAGCACGCAAAACAGGATTGGCCACAGTCTTCTTAAAAGTAAGCAAGGTGAAACGAGGTCATTACAAAGCCGAATTCATAACTATTGCCCTAAACAGTAAAGAAACCAAGGAACACGAGATAACCAACACTTTTCTTAGACTAACAGAAGAACAGATAAGAGAAAAACCGGAATATTATCTATGGACCCATAAACGTTGGAAACATAGAGATAAAAAAGCGGCGGCTTTTGCAGAAGTAAATTAAAATACAACAAAAATAAACCCGAAAATAGATTGTTTACTTTCGGGTTTTTAAATAGATATAACTAAAGCTATAAACCTGCAATAGATTTTATTTCACCAATTATTCTATCTGCCAAATCATTGGCTTCGGTTTGGCTTTTAGCTTCCGTATAAATTCTTATAATAGGTTCTGTATTCGATTTTCTAAGGTGTACCCAGTTCTCTGTAAAATCAATTTTAACACCATCAATAGTAGATAATTCTTCATTGGCATATTTTTCCGCCATTGACTTTAAAATTCCGTCTACATCTAAACCTGGTGTAAGCTCAATCTTCTTTTTGCTCATAAAATAGCTAGGATAGCTTGCCCTTAATTCTGCAACAGTACCACCTTTTTCAGCCATTAACATTAAAAACAATGCGGTACCCACCAAAGAATCTCGACCATAGTGACTCTCTGGGTAGATAATACCTCCGTTACCCTCACCACCAATGATAGCATTATTGCTCTTCATTTTTGTTACCACGTTCACTTCACCAACTGCCGCAGCTTCATAGGTACCTCCGTGTTTTTGAGTGATATCACGTAATGCTCTTGAAGATGATAAATTAGAAACCGTATTCCCCTTGGTCTTACCAAGCACGTAATCTGCACAAGCAACCAAAGTATATTCTTCGCCAAACATTTCACCATCATTGCTAATAAAGGCCAAACGATCAACATCTGGATCTACAACAATACCAAAATCGGCATTTTCCTTCACGACTAGGTCACAAATATCTTTTAAATGCTCCTTTAACGGTTCTGGGTTATGTGGAAAATGACCCGTTGGCTTGCAATACAGCTCAACTACTTCTACTCCAAATTCCTTTAATAATTTTGGAATGGCAATACCTCCTGTAGAATTTACACCATCAACAACAACTTTAAACTTTGCTTTTTTAACGACTTCTGCATCAATCAAAGAAAGATTCAACACTTCATCGATATGGATATCTATATAACTATCATTCTTGTTTATCTGCCCCAAATCATCAACATCACAGAATTCAAAATATTCTTTTTCCGCAATTTCTAAAATTTTAGCACCTTGGGCGGCATCTAAAAATTCCCCTCTTTCATTGAGTAATTTCAAAGCATTCCATTGCTTAGGGTTATGACTAGCGGTTAGAATAATTCCGCCGTCCGCCTTTTCCATAGGTACTGCTATTTCTACTGTTGGCGTCGTTGACAAATCAAGATCAACCACATCTATACCTAAACCTACCAAAGTAGATACAACAAGATTTTGGATCATTTCACCAGACAAACGAGCATCACGACCAATTACCACTTTTAACTTTTCTTTTTTAGAGTATTCTTTTAACCAGACCCCATAAGAAGCAGCAAATTTTACCGCATCGATCGGTGTAAGGTTGTCTCCTGGCTTACCTCCTATTGTTCCTCGTATTCCTGATATGGATTTTATAAGTGTCATATTTCTTAATAAGTTTTTGCAAATATAAACGGTTAGTTTTTACCACTATTGCGCTTCTTTGTAAATTCGACTTTATAAGCATAAAAATAATAGCGTGAATTTTTTAGCACATATCTTTCTATCATTCGGAGACAGAGAAATCACCATTGGCAACTTTATTGCCGATAGTATTCGCGCTAATAAATTTCAACACTTACCTACAAAAGTTCAAAAGGGCATAAAACTACACAGACATATTGACACCTATACAGATGCGCATAGTATCCCAAAGATTAGCAGTAGAAGATTGCATGCCAATTATAGTCACTATAGCAGAGTTATCGTAGACATCTATTACGACCATTTTTTAGCTAAAAATTGGTCCAAATATTCCGACACACCTTTAGACATATTTGTAGAAGATTTTTACGACCTCTTGGAAGATAATTATGAAATTTTACCTGAAGGTGTAAAACGCATGATGCCGTATATGATTTCTGACAATTGGCTTTACAACTATTCTAAAATGGAAGGCATTGGCAATGTACTGAATGGTATGAACCGAAGAACGAAAAACAAATCTAAAATGAATTTTGCCATTATAGACCTAGAAGAACATTATGATTCTTTTGAAAAAGAATTCACCGAATTTTTTGAAGAGTTAATTACATTTTCAAAACATAAGTACATATCGCTATTAAATAATTAATATACTAAAATTCTATTTATCAAAATATTAAATACATTTAATTAACCTAAATATTTAACCAACTATGAACCATCTAAAATTAGCCATTTCACTGACAGCTTTCGTGATTTTTGGCAGCTGCAAAGAGAATCCACCCGCACCAACCGGAACAGTTACCAGCAAGGCAATGGTTGTTTCCGCACGTGAAGAAGCTTCAAAAATAGGAAGCGACATTATGCAAAAAGGAGGTAATGCTTTTGATGCCATGGTTGCTACGGAAATGGCTTTGGTAGTTGCTTATCCTTTTGCCGGAAATCTAGGTGGCGGTGGCTTTATGGTCTATAGAAAAGCAAACGGAGAAACAGGAGCTCTAGATTACCGTGAAAAAGCTCCCCTATCTGCCCATAGAGACATGTATTTGGATTCCCTGGGCAACGTAATACCAAACAAAAGTACTTTAGGAGCAACCGCAGTTGGGGTACCTGGCACAGTTGCCGGTATTATAGAAGTACACAAAAAATTTGGTTCATTACCTCTTGAAGAGATTATGGCCCCGGTAATTGCCCTGGCCGAACGTGGTGTAGTGGTTACTGCAAATCAAGAAAAAAGACTTGCCAGTCAACGAGATAAGTTTATAGAAGTAAATAGTGATAGCACCAAATTTGCTACTGAATTCAAAGAAAACGATACTATTAAATATCCTGCATTGGCAAAAACGTTTAGAAGTATCGCCAAAAATGGCAGAGATGGTTTTTACAAAGGTGAAGTCGCTCAAAAATTAGCAGCGTTCATTCAAGAAAAAGGTGGATATATTACAGAACAAGACCTAGAAAAATACCAAGCAGTATGGAGAGATCCAATTACGTTTGACTATAAGGATTTGCATATTATTTCCATGAGTCCACCTAGTAGTGGTGGGGTTACCATAAATCAAATTTTTAAGATGATGGAGAAATATGATGTTGCGGAATTTGGACATAACAGTCCTAAAATGGTACAACTATTTACCGAGGCATCTAGAAGAGCCTATGCGGATAGAAATTACTTTTTGGGTGATCCAGATTTTGTAGATATACCTTTTGACCGATTATTAAGCGAGGATTACCTAAACGAAAGAATGGCTAATTTTTCTTTTGGTCAAGCCACCAAATCTTCCGAGGTACAACATGGCAATCTTGAAATTATTGAGAGCATGGAAACCACGCACTACTCCATCATAGACCAAGAAGGTAATGCGGTATCTGTTACAACGACTCTCAATGGTGCTTACGGCTCTAAACTTTATTCAGATGAGCTAGGCTTCTTTTTAAATAATGAAATGGATGATTTTAGCGCAAAAGCAGGCGTACCAAATATGTTTGGACTGGTAGGTGCGGAAGCAAACAGTATTGCTGCAGAAAAGAGGATGTTGAGCAGTATGACCCCAACCATTGTTGAACGTAATGGTAAGCTTTGGATGGTTGTTGGCACCCCTGGAGGTTCAACCATTATAACCGCCGTAGCCCAGACTATTTTAAATAGTTATGAATTTAAAATGAGCATGCAAGATGCTGTCAACGCACCAAGATTTCACCATCAATGGCTTCCTGATATGGTAATTTTTGAACCAGACGGTTTTTCTACCACTCTTACAGATGAGCTTAAAACAAAAGGGTATATTATCAACGAGGAAAGAACACCCATTATAGGCAAAGTAGATGCTATACGTGTTTTAGACAACGGCAAGCTTGAAGGAGGTGCAGATAAACGCGGTGATGACGCTGCAGTTGGGTTTTAGATGTATCTAAAAATTATAATTTTGGGAATTAAATATTATTATAATAAATTTTAAATCAATATTTTATAATACATATGATAAAGAAACTATTTAAGTTTATTGGAATACTTGCATTAGTGCTTGCCATTGGTTATGGTGTATTATATTATTTATATAATGAACCCCTACCTACAGGAGAATCTGGTCCGGAAGCAGATGCTTTAGCCTATAGAATGTTAGATGCCCTTAATTACAAAAATTATAATAACACCAATGTCTTGGAATGGTCTTTTCGTGGTTACCATCATTATAAATGGGATCGAAGAAAAGAAATTGTCTCCGTTTCATGGAATGATATCACGGTACATTTAGACCTGATCACCCCTTCTTCCAGTAAGGCTACAATCAACAATTCAAGTGCCTCTTATGAGAAAACTAAGGATTTAATAGAAAAAGCCCAAAGTTATTTCAACAATGATTCTTTTTGGTTAGTAGCCCCATTTAAAGTTTTTGACCATGGAACAGAACGTTATTTAGTAGACCTAGAAGATGGTTCTGAAGCATTATTGGTAACCTATACCCAAGGCGGAGATACACCTGGTGATTCTTATATGTGGATCATAGAACCTAGCGGAAAACCAAAAAGCTTTAAACTTTGGACTAAGATCATTCCCATAGGCGGAGTTGAAGCTACGTGGCAAGATTGGACAAAAACAGAAAGCGGAGTATTTTTACCTACTCTCCATAAACTTGGTCCTTTATCAATATCTATGGGAGAGGTTGTGGGTAAATAATTATATTTTAAACTATGGATCTAATCATTAAACTAATCACATTTAACGAAGTTACAGCAGATTTACAATCTCAACTAACCGAATTATATAAAGAGCTCAATGCCGAAATAACTCAATTGGACCTAGCATCCGCTCTATCGGATTACAACACTACAGATGTTGTCGTTTGTTTGGACAAGGAAAAACTGGTTGGTATAGCCATGATGGCAAAATACAAAGTAGTCTCTGGCCATAAAGGCATGATTGAAGATGTTGTAGTTTCTTCGCAATATAGAGGACAGGGTATAGGGAGAAAACTAATGAAAAAACTGCTTGAACACGCAAAACAAGAAAAGCTTAGTACGGTACTATTGTTTAGCGGACACCATAGAACAGCCGCCATTTCACTCTACAAAAGCTTAGGATTTAAACTAAAAGAAAGCGGACTATATGTTAAACCAATTCTTTAGTTAACTTTCTTAACATGCTGTAATTGATCTTTTAACTCTTTCATAGACTCTTGTAATTGTCGTAACAATCCACTGTCGGTAGTTGCATCAACATTAAAAGTTATCTTACTACTAACTTCCCAAATTTCTTGTATTTGAAAAGGCTTAATATCATAAGGAGGATAAGTTTCATTTAAAGAAACCAGCGTGATATTATTTGAGTTAGGTCGTTTCTCTATTTTCTTTACCATAATGGAATCTTGCAAAACAACGACATACATTTTATTTGCACTTACATAATCTATGTGTTCAATAGCTCTAGCCAACACCCATTCACCCGGATGTAAATTAGGCAACATACTATCTCCTTCTACCTGAAACCCTCTATAGGTTGCATTTCTAAATTCTGGAATAGGCAAATCAAATGCTGGCAATTGTTTATACCAACTGGTATCTGAAATATTTTGCGGATACCCTGCTGCTGCCTTGGCGTTTACCAAAACCATATTGTCCCGGTTGGCAGAATCAACCGTAACTACTTTTGGTATGACACTGGTTTTTGATGTTTCCAAATACTGCTCTTCACTTTCCCCAAACAACCAAAGAGGATTGATTTTAAATTGTTTTAATAACTCTAATACTACTTTACCTGAAAGTTTTGTTCTTCCACGTTCTATATCTGCCGTGGTGTTCGATACGCCGATTAGTGAGGCAAACTCCGCTTGGGTATAACCCAATTCCCTACGTAAATCTGTAAATCGTTTTAACGTCAATTCATTTTCCATAGTAAGTCATTTTCTATCAAGACATTAACTTTCCTGACACCTCAAATATACTAATTATGGATTATATCCAATTAATTATTTGGATTATTTCCATAATTAGGAATATTTCCATAATTTTGGATTAACTACAAATAGAAATATGGATTTTAACCGAATAAAAGAAAAACTGAACATATTAGCAGATGCCGCTAAATACGACGTTTCTTGTTCTAGCAGTGGAAGTAACAGAAAAAACAAGAATAATGGTCTAGGCGATACCGGTAATGGTATTTGCCATACTTATACTGAAGATGGGCGATGCGTTTCATTGTTAAAAATCTTATTGACCAATCATTGCATTTTTGACTGCGCTTATTGCGTTACGCGAAAAAGTAATGATATTAAAAGAGCTGCTTTTAAAATTCAAGAGGTAGTAGACCTTACCATCAACTTCTATAGAAGAAATTATATTGAAGGTTTATTTTTAAGCTCCGGTATTTTCAAAAGCGCAGACCATACCATGGAGCGTTTAATTGCAGTAGCTAAAAAACTACGTGAAGAAGAAAATTTTAATGGATACATTCATTTAAAATCCATACCAGGTGCAAGCGATGAATTAATGTATGAGGCCGGTTTATATGCTGATCGTTTATCGGTCAACATTGAAATCCCCACTATTTCCGGCCTTAAACTTTTGGCGCCAGACAAAAAACATGAAGATTTCATTAAACCTATGCAAAAGGTAAAGGATGAAATTATACGCTACAAAGAGGAGAAGAAAATTATTAAAAGCACCTCTAAATATGCACCCGCCGGTCAAAGTACTCAAATGATTATTGGTGCTACAGGCGAAAGCGATAAGGACATCATGTATTCTGCCACCCACTTTTACAAAAATTTTAAAATGAAGCGTGTGTATTATTCTGGCTACGTACCTATATCCAGTGATAGCAGATTGCCCTCTTTGGGTTCTGAAGTACCAATGTTAAGAGAAAATAGATTGTACCAAACAGATTGGTTACTTCGATTTTATGGATTCAGCGTAAATGAAATTTTAGATGTCAACAACCCCAATCTTGATATGGATATTGATCCTAAATTAATGTGGGCGCTACGTAATCTTAATCATTTTCCTATTGATATCAATAAAGCAGAAGCCCGAATGTTAGCACGTATACCAGGCATAGGAATGGGTTCTGTACATAAAATAATAAGTGGCAGGAAATATAGAAATCTCAACTGGGAACATCTTAAAAAAATGGGAGTAGCCCTAAATCGTGCTCAGTATTTTATCATATGCAATTCTAATGATTGGGAACGTAGAGATCTTGATGCAAATAAAATTAAAGGTATGATTTTACAATCACAAAATAGTAAGTATAAAAATATACATAGCAATCAACTATCCCTATTTAATTAAAGTAACCATTTAATAAATAAACACATTATGGACACCCTGGACAACACCTTAACCACTTCTCAAATTTCAATTCTGAATACCATAATTGCTCGTGTTCAAAGTAAAATATTATCCATTGGATACCATTTGGTATTTATAAAAAGTAAAATTAAAAAAAGACTTAAAATAATTTCTAGAATCTTTTTCTTCAACTTTTAAAACTATAGGTATGAACGCTTCTAAAACCTTAATTTACGATGGCAGTTTCAACGGATTTTTAACTGCTGTATTCACCGGATTTGAGCAGAAATTAACGCACGCAGATATTCAGAGGAACAATCAGCTACAAAGTGGACTTTTTGCAGAAAATGAAACCATTTTCACCAATGTTGAAAAAGCACAACGAGTATGGAACGGTGTTCAAAAAAAGAGTTATACAGCAATAAAGAACATCTATTTTTCCTTTCTAAGCGAGCACAATAATATTGAAGCCCTACTCTATCATTATATTCAAAAACTTATGGGCAGTAAATATTACGGTTCTGCAGATTTTAGCGATGACGGAGTTTTAAAAATCAATCAACTTGCACATAAAGTAGGGAGAGAAAAACACCGTATGGAAGCTTTTATACGTTTTCAACTAACAAAGGACAATGTCTATTTTGCAAACATAGAACCAGATTTTGATGTTCTACCTTTAATCTCCAAACATTTTAGAAATAGATACGCAGACCAACAGTGGATCATTTATGATGTAAAACGTAAATACGGAATCTTCTATGATTTACATACCGTTGAAATCATTTCGCTTGATTTAACCGATATACATTCAAATACACTTGAAAAAAGTTCTGTGTTCACCGATGAAGAATTTGAATATCAGGACCTTTGGAACAATTATTTTAAAAGTACCACTATTAAATCTCGTATTAATACAAAACTACATGTGCAACATGTACCTAAGCGTTATTGGAAATACTTATCGGAAAAGAAAGAAGCTGTTTAGTATTATTTATCTAATTCATATATTGTAAGTTATAGTCTTTAAATGTATTCTAAACAAATATTATGTTAGACAAAAAATACCAGTTAGCACAAATCAATATTTCACGTATGATAGGAGTGAATATTAATGATCCTATTATGAAAGAGTTTGTTGATAACTTAGACAAGGTTAATAATTTAGCAGAACATAGCGAAGGGTTTGTATGGCGACTTAAAGATGAAAATAACGACGCAACAAGTTTCAATCCTTATAATGACGAGCAGGTGATCATTAATATCTCGGTATGGGAATCTATAGCATCTTTAGAAACCTTTGTTTTCAAAACTTTACATACAGATTTTCTAAAAAGAAGAAAAGAATGGTTTCAAAAGTTTGGAAAAGTCTCTACTGCTATGTGGTGGATTGCTGAAGGAGATTTTCCAAGCGTGGAAAATGCAGTTGAACTATTAGATTATTTGCAAAAAAAAGGACCTTCTCAAAAGGTTTTTAATTTTAGAAACAAATACGCACCACCTACTCTATAATTATGTTTAAAAAAAACATTTTCTAAGGACGAACCTGATTAGTATGATATAAATCAGCTGTTAATTCTATAATTCAATATAATTTTGAAGTAGCTAACTGAATGTCACATAAAGTACATTTTTTAATTATTTCAAGATGAATTACAGCATACTTGCCACTTCACAATCAAAGAACGATGCCACCATCCATGTAAAAGAATCCGTTATTGATTTTGGGACAACCGCTAAAACAACAAATACACTCCCTAACCCAGCGGAACTATTTTTGAGTTCGTTTGCTGCATGTATGCTCAAAAATGTGGAACGTTTTTCTATGATGATGAAATTTGATTACCAGAAAACATCTTTAGAAGTATCTGCGGTAAGACTAGAAAACCCCTCAAGAATGAATGAGATTGAGTACTCTTTAACCATTTATAGTGATGATGACGTAATAAACAAATCGCTTTTGAAAAAGAATATTGAGGAGTATGGTACCATTTATAATACCATAAAACAATCATGTACTATAACCGGCAGCATTAAAATAACCGCGACTAGCTAACGTGTAAACGATAGTATTTTATTTGATAGAACCGCTTTAATTAATCTTGGAAAAATAGCATTTACCGAACCAACCTACCTGTTAGATTTCCAGCAATAATATTATTCACCTCGCTCACCGTCGCAAAATTAACATCCCCTTCATACGTATGTTTTAAAGCACATGCTGCGCTTGCAAATTCCATAGCCTTATAATCATCATATTGCTGAAGTCCGTAAATTAACCCTGCAGCAAATGCATCTCCAGTCCCAATACGATCTACAACATGTGTAATATCAATATCTTCAGTTTCCCTAAATTCTTGACCGTTCCACATTCTAGCTCTTATTTTGTGCCATGATGAATTTAAAGAAGTTCTAATTTTATCAAAAACCTTTACAATACTCGGAAATTCAAGAATCAACTGTTTACTTGCTTCAATGAAATCTTCATTATCATAGCCAAAGTTTGTTCCTAAAACTTCATTAATTTCATTTACTCCGCCTATAAAAATTGTTGAATAATTTAAAAGTTCTATCAAAGCTTCTTTAGGATCTTGTCCATATTTCCAAAGTCCACTACGGTAAGTTGGATCTGCAGAAACCGCCATCCCTTTTTCTCTTGCCAGTTTTAAACCGTCTTTTAGCAAGTCATAAGCACCTTTTGACAGCGCAGGTGTTATACCGGTCCAATGCATCCATTCACCATTCTCTAAAGCCGTTTCCCAATTTACCTTAGATGGTTCAATTTCTGAGAATGCCGAATGTGAACGGTTATAAGAGATCATACTAGGTCTAATTACCGCACCTACCTCTAAAAAGTAGACGCCAAGAGGTCTTTTTGATTTTACGATAGCGGAAGTATCTACACCAAATTTTTGAATATAGGTCATTGCTGTATCACCAATAAAATCATCTGAAACGGCACTAATATGCTTTACTTTTCCTCCAAAATTAGAAATGGATATACCAACGTTCAGTTCTGTTCCTCCAAAATAAAATTCCACAATATTAGATTGCACAAATTTCTTATTGCCGCGTGGTGATATTCGCATTAAAACTTCGCCAAATGTTATTATCTGTCCCATAAAATAATTTTAATCCTAAAATAACCAATGATTATCAAAAAACTATAGTTCCAAAAAAATATATCAAAACTAGGCTGAAATGAGACATAACTTTCTGTTTGCATAAACACTGCGGTTACTTTTATAATTCATTTAGATATTTTTAAATGCAACCTTAGTACATATTTATTTACTTTGTTTATATGGCGCACTCCCTTAAACACGAATGGCGAAAAAAAGAAAAGAATATTTACCTTCCTAAAAAGGAACCTGTACTTATTACCATTCCGCAATTTCAATATATCACGATTAAGGGTTCTTGTAACCCTAACAGCAAACTTTTTCAAGAACACGTACAAGCTTTATACAGTACGGCTTACACAATTAAAATGAACCTAAAACAAATGGAACTATTACCAAACAATTATATGGATTGGACAGTTTACCCTTTAGAAGGTTTTTGGGACATCTCTGAAAAAGCAAAATTAAATTTCACCGGAGAAATCAATAAAGATGAATTGGTTTTTGAGTTAATGATACGGCAACCCGCTTTCATTACAAGTGATTACTTTAATGAAATGCTTGAACTTGTAAAGAATAAAAAGCCTCAAAAAGTGCTTGACAAGGTAAAATTCAAGACAATTGATGAAGGTGATTGTATTCAAATGTTGCACATGGGCAGTTTTGACAAGGAAGACGAAACATTTAAAATAATGGAAACATTTGCCAAGAATAAAGGGCTTAAGAGAAAATCTAAAATTCACAAAGAAATCTACTTGTCCGATTTCAGGAAAACGCCTGAAAGTAAGTTAAAAACAGTATTACGGTTTACAACCGAACCTTAAATCTTAACAGAAAATAGTAAATATCGAATTTTTATTAAACTTAAAAATGCCCACAACATAATTAAAAAATTGCTCACATCTTTGTATCTTAAAGTATTCATCATCAATCCATCCTTAAAATGCTTTTAAAACCATTACCACTTAGTGTTATACTTTTATTATTTAATATAGTTGCTGGTCAAACCAAAATATCAGAAGAACAATTTATAACCATTGGTGGTATTGAACAATGGATAACCATTAACGGCAACGATATCACCAATCCAATTATTTTATTTGTACACGGTGGACCGGGTAGTACAATGAGCCATTACAAAGACGAGCCATTTACCAATTGGGAAAAAGAGTTCACCCTTGTACATTGGGACCAACGCGGGGCCGGCAAAACATTTGGAAAAAATGCTCCTGAAGAAGTCAATGAAACATTTTATCAGAACAACCCGCTTTCCATTGCAGAAATGACCGATGATGGTATTGCGGTCTCTACATACTTACTTGAACGCTTTAACAAAAACAAAATCATACTAATAGGTACCTCTTGGGGATCAATTCTTGGTACCTTAATGGCTCAAAAGAATCCAAATTTATTTCATGCGTATATTGGCCATGCACAATTTGTCCACTTTTCAGAAAACATTAAAAATGCCTATTCAGAAGTGCACCAAATAGCACAAACAAAAAAAGATGAATCCATAATTTTAAAACTTAAAGATTTAGGACCACCTCCTTATTCAAAAGCCAAAACCTATGGTCAACTATTACGTATAACCAAACAGTATGAAAAAGAAAACGCTGCCCCTGCTCCAACTTCCTGGTTCAAAATAGATCCTGCATATGAAAACAACCAAGACAGTAAAGACCGCTACAACGGAGATGATTATTCATTTTTAAACCTTGTTGGCGATGTGGATCTTGGTATAAAATCAATGGTTCAGGACATTAATTTCAACAAAACGGCACAATCTTTTCACCTACCTGTCATCTTAATACAAGGTGAAGGTGATATTCTTTGTTCAAAAAAATTAAATCAATCTTATTTTGAAAAAATCAGGGCTCCAAAAAAAGAATATGTTTTAGTCTCCAATGCAGCCCATGGTTTAAACGAAGCTATTGTTAAAAAACAATATGAAATCTTAAAATCACTTTATATCCAGAAATAACATATTTCCATTGAGCAGCCTATTTGCTCCCCTTATCACCCACAAAATGATCACTTTTAGCTTTAAACAACACATTAAAGGTTGTTAGACTGCCATAGATACGGGTAATGTATTGTTGAAGATCTATCTTCTCTTGATCATCTAAATTTTTACTGGAATTTATTTTTTGCTCCATAACCCGTATACGATCACGAACCATCACTATTTTATGAAAAAAAGTATTTATAGGTATCTCTTTATTACTTAAACCAGCCTCACCTGGTTCTAATATTAAATTACCACCTTTCCATTTATCGGCTATGGCAACACGCTGGGTAGCGTCGCTCCATTTTTGTAAAATGGAGACCAATGAACTTTCCACGTCAAAAAAACTAACCGTATCCACTTCATTTTCAATTGCCTCGATTACCTCGTAGTCAGAATCTATATCAATAGTTTCTAAACCACTATCCATAAATGTCACCCAATACATATTACTGGATACGTTTGTAATTACACCATTACCAAATTCCGTATGTGATATTCTAGAGCCTATTCCTAATACTTTCATTGTTTTCAACTTTTATGCATCGCTAATTTAAGATCAGTTTTGATGATCAGCAAATAAGAACTTACTTTTTACAACCAATGAAGTCAATATTGATTTTTGTTATCTAGTCTACTTCATGTACATTTAGTGACAATATTTGTATACAACCTTAATCCATCAACATGAAAAATATAATGGCAATTGCCTTTTTTAGTTTTCTATTTATTTCTTGCGGAGAAAAAAAGAAAGAAATAGCCGAACATATACAGTCACCTAAAAAAATAAAAGCCCTTGTTATTGACGGACAGAACAACCATTACGTGTGGCCAAAAACAACGATGATGATAAAGGACTATTTAGAACAGACCAATTTATTTACAGTAGATATTGAAAGAATGGACTCTATATGGTTAGGAATAAAATATAATAAAACACGCCCCGAAGCTTATGAATCTTTTATTGAGACCTATCCTTTGAAAGATAAAACATATCAAATTTCTCACAGCCCTATTAAAACATCGGACTTTTCATTCAATTTTGATAATTATGACGTTATCATTTCCAACCTTGGTGCCGATTCTCCTTTATGGCCCGTTAAAACTAGGGAAGCTTTTGAAAGTTATATGAAAAATGGCGGAGGACTTGTGGTTATACATGCTGCAGATAATGCATGGGGAGAATGGGGAGAATACAATAAAATGATCGGATTAGGTGCATGGGGTGGCCGTGATGAAAAATCAGGACCTTACGTATACTATAATGAACAAGGAGAAATTATAAAAGATACCGTAGTTGGTGTTTGCGGTTCTCATGGACCAGAATACGAATTTCAAATTACTACAAGGGCAGCGGAACATCCTATCATGAAAGGTTTACCTGAAAAATGGTTGCACACACCAGATGAAATGTACGAACGTATGAGAGGACCATTTGAAAATGCGACTATACTAGCCACGGCATATGCCGATGTTGAAAAGAATGCTCCACCATGGGACCCCAATGTTACCGGCTTAGGACAACACGTACCACAATTAATGGCTATTAATTATGGTAAGGGTCGTGTTTTTCACTCCACACTAGGACACTTTGATTATTCTATGGAATGTACCGGCTTTATAACTACGCTTCAACGAGGATCTGAATGGGCGGCAACGGGAGTAGTAACACAGGAAATTCCTAAAGATTTCCCTTCAGCCGATGCCTCAAATTCTAGACCTTGGAAATAACATATAATTATTTATTCTGAAACCGGATCACAGTCCTCTCTTCTTCTGGAATCTATTAGGTAGATTATTTTCCAGGCATCTTTCTCTTTAAACAACTGAAATGAATTAACACCACAATGACTGAATTCACCTTTGTACCAAAATTCGTACGGAGCCCAAACATGGGCCATGCCGCCATCTATTTGAATTTTGTAGTCTAGTATTTTTTCGTGAAAGGTAATGGAATCAGGCGTGGTAATCATAAAATTAATTATGTCATTAAAGTTATTATCCCGAATACTCATTTTACCCAGCACATTTAAATTTACAGTTTGCATTTTAACATCGGGGTCAACAACGCCTTTCATGGCAAATTCATTTTTGCCATTAAAAGCATAAAAAAAAGTCTCAACGGCATACTTAACCTTTACCTCTTCGTCTATTTGCGCATTTACTGCATTTATTATAAAAAGCATCAATAGCAAAGAGAAATATTTCATTGTTATTCTTTTGAAAAGTTATTTACGGTAAAAATAGGTAAAATATGAATGATGACTTTTCAAATGGATTCTAATTAGGGAGTGCTTAGTCTCATTAAAACTCCTTACTTTTATGGCGCAAAACCAAAATCAAGTTATGTCAACAGCTAAAAAAGAATACAAAAGAGTTACGGTCAAATCTTTAGTGGATATGAAGAAGAACGGAGAAAAAATCTCCATGCTTACAGCATATGACTATTCAATGGCCAAAATTGTAGATGCTGCCAAAGTCGATGTTATTTTGGTTGGTGATTCTGCCAGTAATGTCATGGCGGGTCATGAAACTACTTTACCTATTACTTTAGATCAAATGATTTATCATGCCTCTTCTGTTATTAGGGCTATTGACCGTGCATTGGTGGTTGTAGATTTACCTTTTGGAAGCTACCAAAGCGACCCTAAGGAAGCTTTGCGATCGGCAATTAGAATTATGAAAGAAAGTGGTGCCCATGCTGTAAAGCTTGAGGGTGGTGCAGAAATTAAGGAATCCGTTAAAAGAATACTTGCAGCCGGTATTCCGGTAATGGGCCATTTGGGCCTTACACCACAATCCATCTATAAGTTTGGAACATATACCGTTCGTGCCAAGGAAGAGGAAGAAGCAGAGAAATTAATGGAAGATGCCAAACTACTTCAAAAACTGGGTTGCTTTGGTATAGTTCTAGAAAAAATACCTGCAATGCTCACAAAGCAAGTCTCTGAAAATTTGACCATACCTACCATAGGTATCGGTGGTGGTAAATATGCAGATGGGCAGGTATTGGTTGTTCATGATCTTTTAGGAATGACACATGAATTCAACCCACGTTTTTTACGTAGATATATGAATCTTTATGAAGAAATGGGAAATGCCATCTCCAATTACGTCAGTGATGTAAAAAGTCAAGATTTCCCTAATGATGACGAGCAATACTAATTATTATCATCATATTCTTTGTCAAAAAAAACACATTCTACCGTAGACAATCTTCAAGTACTTTTTGAAGACAATCACCTTATCATCATTAATAAGCGACCTGGTGATATTGTACAGGGCGACAAAACCGGAGACCAACCTCTTAGCGATACCGTTAAGGCATATTTAAAAATTAAATACAATAAACCTGGTAATGTATATTTAGGTGTAGTTCATCGTTTAGATAGACCTACATCTGGTATTGTGGTGTTCGCAAAGACATCAAAAGCGCTACCAAGATTGAATAAGATGTTTGCTGAAAAAGATGCAAAGAAAACATACTGGGCAATTGTTAAAAATAACCCTAAAGAACCGGAAAAAAGACTGGTTCACTGGATGAAAAGAAATACAAAGCAAAATAAATCTTACGCAAATATTAAAGAGGTACCCGATAGTAAAAAAGCGATGCTTACCTACAAAACCATAAAAAAGCTTAACCATTACTTTCTTTTGCAGATTGATTTGGAAACGGGTAGACACCACCAAATAAGATCACAATTAAGCGCTATTGGCTCGCCAATAAAGGGCGATTTAAAATATGGTTTCAATAGAAGTAATGATGATGGCAGCATACATTTACACGCCAGAAAATTACGTTTAACACATCCTGTAAAAAAAGAACCTTTAGAGATCATTGCCCCACCGCCAAATGACCCTATTTGGAATGCATGTCTTTAATTTCACTATTTTTAGGGAAAACACTATGACCATGATAAAGCAATTATCGATTTTAAGCGTTTTCTTACTAATTACGTCTTGCAGCAGCTATAATTCAATTGATTCATTCTACAACGCACACAAAAACGATAATCAGGTTACAGCGATTAGAGTACCACAATTTATGCTTACCATGATCAGTCAAATTTCACCAGAAATGAAAGCTATGGTAGGTAACACCAAAGATTTAAGATATATGCAATTCCCTAGTACAACTACTAGTCGCACTCAATTTTTAAATCAGCAGATGAATGGTATTACCGGTAATTCATTCATAGAGATATTTCGTAAGAACGATGAACTTAAACGAAATGTAGTATCTGTTCGTGAAAGAAAAAATTTAGTCAAGGAAATCCTGATTTACAATAACGACAACCAAACCGGGTCCTTTTTATATTTCAATGGAGATTTTGATCCTGCAAAGGTTAGGGAAATGGCAAAAAACGAGCAATTCACCAAATTTGGAGATAATATCATTAATCAATTTGGAGCAAGTACACCTGGCATCAACTCCCAGAACAAATAAGTTACTTAGGCAGCTTTTTTTGAACGTATACTTTCTATAACCACAGAACTTAATATTAGTATACCTCCAATAATAGTTGTGCCCCTTGGTATTTCAGAAAGAAAAATTGCTCCTATTATAATCCCGTAAACAGGTTGAATACTACTCAAAATACTTACCGTAGTAATATTAAAATGTTTAAATGTCATTAAAAATAAGGTATGCCCAATAGCTGTAGTCAATATAGCTAAGGCCACAAGCACATGCCACTGAGCCACAATGGCCCCTGAAGTAACCGTAAATAAAAATGGAAATAATAGCACCCCAACTATTGCTGTTTGGTAGGTCATTAACATTGACCCATTATACTTTGAAACTTTCTTTTTTAAAAGAATGTTTCTTAACGCATAGGCCAAAGCAGAAAACACACCAAAGCCTATAGCTATTGTATATGAATCTTCAAAATTTAAAGTTGGACTAAGAAAATACATTCCGGTTAACACCAGAACAGCCAGTAAAATATGTACCAGCTGAAATTTGGTTTTTAAGAGAACTGGTTCTAGCAAAGCCGTAATAACAGGATAAGTGAAGATAGATAGCATGCCAATGGCTACGTTGGATAATTTTAAAGCATAGAAATAGGCGATCCAATGAATGCCCATTAATAACCCACTCAATAAGATAACCCCTGTATCTTTTTTATCTATTTTTAAACCAAACCCCTTCCATTTACAATACAAAAACAATGCAATAAATGCCAAAATTGCCCGCGCACCTATTGCCACTGGCACCGGTAATTGTACATATCTACCCAATGCCCCCGATGTGGAAATAAACAGCATAGCTAAATTGATTTCCAATAAATGCTGAAAATGGTTATTTTTCATTTACTCATCACTTTCCTACCGTGTTCGTGCCAAGGCTTTTTCACGTATAATTTCTGAAACTGACTTATTCTGTAGGTGACTTTCTAACCAAGACAGGATATCTAAATATAAAAATGCTCTTTTCTCATATGGATGATGCTCATATTTTTTAAGCTCCGTATACAATTTCTGAAACTCCGCCTTCAATTGGTTTGGATAAATACCACCAAGACTTCTTAAGAACTTTATCATCTCCTTTTGTACGGCATGCATATCGTTCATTTTTAAGAGGAACTTATATGTACTCTTTAATTGAATTTCCAAATGATAGTCCATACCTGCCTCATAATGAGCAACTAAACTTAAAACTCTAGCAAAGCACATTAAATCTTCCCGCATTTTTAAATTCTTGTTATCAATGATTTTTTTCAAGTATTGAATACACGTTTTATTATCACCAATTCCAAAATACAGACATGCTATTTTATAATACAGTACCATTACATGATGCACATCTATTCTATCTTTGTGCTTGTTAATTCCGTATTCAATAATTTTTACCAAATACAATCCTTTTTCAAAGTTGCCTTCCAAAAAATGCAAATTCAATTTGTTGGCATTTAAATACATAAACGCTAATGAATTGATATTGTCGTTATCTGGAAAGTTCTTTTCCTTGATGGTAGTTTCCAAACGCTCAAGCACTTCTTTGAATTGAGAACCATATTGTACGTAAAAAAGAGATTCTAGCAAATAATGATTGCCTTTTAAGAAGAATACCGGGTTTAAATAGATCATATCTTTATTATCATAAAAAAGATCTACCCATTTGCTAGCATATTTAAAACAAGACAAGAAGTCTTGCGTTAAAAAACTGTACCATAAGTGGGCCTTGTACAACCATAATTTTTCCCTAAAACCTAAGTCTTCTATGTTATATAGCGGTAAATGGTCATTAAAATAGGTTTTTACCTTTTGAAAATCTTCATTACTTCTAACGTAGCCAACCTTTAACATCATCCCATAAAGTTGTAATGAAAGGTTAGATAGTTTACTGGTCATAACATTATGCCCAGACAATTCTTTTGCCTGTATTGCAAGTTCATCTGCACGATCAGGAATACTACGGGTTATATATTGCGTTTCAATGATTTTTTCCAACTCAACTATCTCATAGGCAATATTCTTCTCTTCATTTTCAATTGCTATTGCTTTTACCTTATCCAATATTTTCAGGCTTTGTTTATAAAGGCCTTTCTGATATAGAATTGTAGCAAAATCCAATTGCTCCCTTATTTGAACCCTTATATTCTGGTTAACCGGATTTAATCTAAGGCTCACCAAAATCTGTTTATATAGATGAGCTTTTAGGTTAGAAAGCTGAGCTTTTTTAACAATCCCACTTTCTAGTATTGTTTTCTCATCATATTGTTTAATTTTATCCAATAAATTGAACAGAGCTAAAAATTTGGCATCGGTATTCACACCTAATCTACCCACGTAAAGCTTAAATTGACGCTTCTCAGATTTAGAAAGTGATTTAACCAGAACGAACAAAGCATCTTTATGCGCATTTGTCATCGTAAAAATAATAGTTTAAAGAATTGTAATTCAATGTTTTATATACCTAAAAAACTGACTTAACATTGTAAACATGTTCACAAAATTAGTATGTTTTGTGTTTTAGGTTATATATTCGTTTGACGAGTAAAACTACGTAAATTATATGAGTAAAGATATCGTACAAATATTTGACACTACTTTAAGAGATGGAGAACAAGTACCTGGCTGCAAACTAGACAGGGAACAAAAATTGGTCATCGCTGAACGCCTAGATATTCTGGGAGTAAATGTGATTGAAGCCGGTTTTCCCGTATCCAGTCCAGGAGATTTCCAATCTGTGGAAGCTATATCCAAACTTGTAAAAAATGCAACTGTTTGTGGCTTAACAAGAGCGGTTAAAAATGACATTGAAGTAGCCGCAGAAGCACTTAAGTATGCCAAAATGCCTAGAATACATACAGGTATAGGCACATCTGATTCTCATATAAAATTCAAGTTCAACTCAAATAGGGACGCTATAATAGAACGTGCAGTGGCTGCGGTCAGTTATGCCAAAACTTTTGTAGAAGATGTTGAATTCTATGCTGAAGATGCCGGTAGAACGGACAATGAGTTTTTAGCACGTGTATGTGAAGCCGTAATAAAGGCAGGAGCCACTGTATTGAATATACCTGATACCACTGGTTATTGTTTGCCCGATGAATACGGAGCAAAAATGAAATACCTTCGTGAAAACGTAAAAGGAATTGAGAAAGCAACACTTTCTTGCCATTGCCACAACGATTTAGGTTTAGCGACCGCCAATTCAATTGCAGGTGTCATCAATGGTGCCAGACAAATAGAATGCACCATAAACGGAATTGGAGAAAGAGCTGGTAATACTTCTTTAGAAGAAGTGGTCATGATTATGCGTCAGCACCCGGATTTAAATTTAGACACCAGTATAAACAGCAAATTGTTATACGACACTAGCTTAATGGTTTCCAATAAAATGGGAATGATGGTTCAACCGAACAAAGCGATTGTTGGAGCCAATGCCTTTGCCCACAGTTCTGGAATTCACCAAGATGGAGTAATTAAAAATAGGGAGACCTATGAAATTATAGACCCTGCAGATGTAGGTGTCACAGAATCTTCAATTGTGTTGACCGCCAGAAGTGGTAGGGCAGCCTTGGCCTATAGAGCAAAAATTGTGGGTTACGAATTAACCAAAACACAACTAGACCAAGTATACCAAGAGTTCTTGAAATATGCCGACGTTAAAAAAGAGGTGAAAGACGATGACATTCATCAAATAATTGAGACCTCAAAAATAGATTTACAAAGTATAAGCTAATTATGCATTTAGACATTGCTGTTTTAGAGGGAGATGGTATTGGACCAGAGGTTGTTGCACAATCTATAAAGTGCCTGCGTTCTGTTGAAGAAACTTTTGGGCATAGTTTTACATTTAAGAACGGTCTAATTGGTGCATCAGCCATTAAGCAGACAGGCAGCCCTTTACCTAAAGAAACTTTAAAACTTTGCAAAAGTACAGATGCTACTCTTTTTGGTGCTTTGGGCCTTCCTGAATTTGATGACAATCCTAAAGCCAAAGTATGGCCAGAACAAGGTCTTTTGAAATTACGGAAAAAATTAGGGCTGTTTGCCAATATTAGACCCGTAAAGGTGTTCCCTTCATTGGTTAGGCAATCACCACTTTCAAAGACACAAGTTCAAAATACCGACCTAATTATTTTCAGGGAATTATCAGGCGGAATCTATTATGGTAACAAATCCAATGATGAAGACAAAAATTCAGCAACGGACACTTGTACTTACACTGAGTCTGAAATCAGTAGGATAGCCCACCTAGCCTTCAAATCTGCCAGGTCAAGAAAGAAGAAGGTAACATTGGTTGACAAGGCCAATGTTCTTGAAACATCTCGTTTATGGAGACGCGTAGTTCGTGCTATTTCTGAAAGTTATCCAGATGTGGAATTGAATTGCCTGTTTATTGATAATGCTGCGGTTCAGATGATTTTAAACCCATCACAGTTCGATGTTATATTGACCGACAATATGTTTGGCGATATACTATCTGACCAAGGAAGCGTTATTGCCGGATCTATTGGGTTACTGCCTTCTGCTTCAGTTGGGCTAGAGCATGCCATGTTTGAACCTATTCATGGATCTTACCCTGATGCAGCCGGTAAAAACATTGCAAATCCAGTAGCCTCTATTTTAAGCGTCGCAATGCTATTGCAACATTTTAAAATGAACGAGGAATCTGATGCAGTAGTAGCAGCGGTCTTAAAATCTTTTTCTAAAAAAATAGTAACACCAGATATATTAGGAAGCTCTAAATATGGGACCAATTATGTTGGTGACTTTATTGCCGATAATATTATGGAATTAGATGGTAGTTTTAATATTAACGATGAAAACATAGGCTTAGGTAAATCTACCATTATCTAAGCTACTCATTATTTAATTGGGTCACCAATTCATTGAACTCCTTTTTAAATTCAATATACTTCTCCCCTGTTGCCGGCCCGTTGAAACCGGTATGAATTTTCCTAACATTACCTTTTTTATCGATAAAAATGGTTGTGGGATACGACAGCACATGATTAAGCATAGGTAGTTTTTCTTGCGCTTTTAATTTATCATAAGTACCGTATTGCGCAAGTAAAATTGGGTAACCCACCCCTATTCTATCTTTTAGACGCTGAATGCCTTTAAAGGCTTTATCTTCTGTTTTTGCCGACTCAAAAGCTAGCCCTATGACTTCTATATCTTTATTTTCAGCCATATATTCCACTAGAAACTTTGTTTCATCTAGACAATTTGGGCACCAGGTTCCCATTAATTGCACAATAACGACCTTGTTATGAAATCTATCATCTGACAATGAAACCTTATCGCCATTACTATCCGGAAAGGTAAATGCCAATTTATCATAACCTTCGTTCAAAAATGTAAGTGAATCTGGATCCGGAAGTTCAAAATCATCATTTCTAGTAGCCACAAATGGCTCTTTAAAATGATTTCCAGAATAGAAAACACCATTCATACTAGAGTCCGTAACTTTTGCGGTAAACAGAAAAGCATGGGCACCATCAAATGCAGATAATTTAAGAGAATCGCCATCCATTACACCATCTAAAAACCTATAGTCTCCTGTAGTAGTTCTAAACGTTCCGGTTACCTTATGTCCTTCCTGTAAAAAAATACCTTTACCTACGTATTCTTCTTCCAAATTAGGACTAAAATAAGTTTCCCATATGCCGGTTACGTTCTCCTTACCTTTCTTATTTGCAACCTTAAACCTTTCATTAACACCATGAATTGCCTTAAAAGGAACTATCCTATCTAGACTTTCTTTAATAAATTGCCCCTCAATGGTACTATCTGTAAAAGTGCCCGCCAAATATCCTTCAAAAACCGGTGTATACATAAAAATAGAATCTCCCTTAACTTCCACTTCATCTATTCGTATAACTTCATCGGCATTTATAATATTCATTTCATAATCACCATTTATGTTCTTTTCAACTTTTAAGTTAAAAGGTAACACTTGGTTATCCATTACTTCTAGCTCAACTAACCAATTGCCCTCAGCTAAGTTTTTAACCACCTTTTCTTCTTTACAACCTACTAATACCATGAACACAAAAAGTACTGCAATACTTATTCTCATATTTTTTTATTTAAAGAACTTCTAATAAACAATTAAAAAGGCAGAATTAAAAATTAAAATAAAGACTTCATAGCTTATTGAATGTATTAGGGCATTGTTTTATCTTTGCGACCTATAAATGTTTTGAATGAAAATATCATACAACTGGCTTAAACAGTTCATACAAATAGATTGGGAATCACAAAAAACCGGTGAACTTTTAACGGATTTGGGTTTAGAGGTCGAAGGAATTGAAAAATTTGAATCTGTAAAAGGCGGATTAAAAGGTATTGTTGTAGGACACGTTTTAAGTTGTGAAAAGCATACAAACGCCGATAAACTTAAGGTGACCAAGGTTGACATAGGTCTAGATGCCCCTGTACAAATTGTTTGCGGAGCTAAAAACGTAGCTGCCGGGCAAAAAGTACCTGTAGCTACTATAGGCACAACACTTTACACTTCAGAGGGTGAAGCATGGACCATTAAAAAAGGTAAAATAAGGGGCGAAGAAAGTTTTGGTATGATCTGCGCCGAAGACGAACTAGGTCTTGGTGATAGCCATGATGGAATTATGGTTTTAGAAAAGGACCTAAAACCTGGTACACCTTGTGCCGATATCTTTGCTATTGAAGAAGACGAAGTATTCGAAATTGGCTTAACACCTAACCGTGCAGACGCCATGAGCCATTTTGGTGTTGCAAGAGACCTTAAAGCAGGCTTAAAACAAAAAGAAATTACTAAAGAACTGATCACCCCTTCTACTAGCCACTTTAATATTAATGACCGATCATTAAAAATTGATGTAGATGTAGTTAAAACCGAATTAGCACCTCGTTATTGCGGAATTACGATTAGCAATCTAATCATACAGCCCTCTCCTACTTGGTTACAGAATAGATTAAAAGCCATAGGATTAACTCCTAAAAACAATGTAGTAGATGCTACCAATTACGTACTACATGAGCTTGGGCAACCTTTACACGCTTTTGATGCAGCTAAAATAAAAGGCAATAAGATTATTGTTCAAACCTTAGCTAAAGGCACTAAGTTTACCACTTTGGACGGAGTTGAAAGAACACTACATGAAGACGATTTAATGATTTGTGACACCGAAAAGCCATTGTGCTTGGCAGGCGTTTTTGGCGGTTTGGGTTCTGGTGTAACTGAAGAAACAACATCTATTTTCTTAGAGAGCGCCTATTTTAATCCCGTATCTATTAGAAAATCAGCAAAAAGACACGGTCTTAACACTGATGCTTCGTTTAGGTTTGAGCGTGGTATTGACATTGAAAATGTGGAGTACAGCTTAAAACGTGCAGCACTTTTAATCAAAGAAATTGCAGGAGGAGAAATTACCTCTGACATTTATGACCTCTACCCTAAGAAACACCCTAATTTTGAAGTGTTTCTTGCTTTTGAAAAAATCAATAAGTTAATTGGACAAGAAATTCCTCAAGATACCATAAAATCTATCTTGGCTTCTTTGGACATTAAGGTAAAGAACGTAACTGAAGCCGGCATGGGTCTTGAAGTACCTTCTTACAGAGTAGACGTACAAAGACAAGTTGATGTCATAGAAGAAATTTTAAGGGTATATGGTTACAACAACGTTGCATTTAGCCAAAAACTAAACGCCTCTATTGCAACTACTACCGCTGCTGCAGACCATAAAATACAAAGCACTATTGGTAATTCACTGGCATCTAAAGGTTATAATGAAATTTTAACCAATAGCTTGACCAACCCTGAATATACTACATTAATTGAATCTGATGAAGATGAATATAGGTCAATTGAAATCATTAACCCTTTAAGCGGTGACCTATCAATTTTAAGAAGAACATCTCTATTTTCAGCATTGGAAGCTGCTAGCTACAACATAAACCGTAGACGTGCTAGCCTTAAATTATTCGAGTTCGGAAAAACATATTATGCAAAAGGTGATAAAAGAATTGAGCCTAAATATCTGAGCATCTTATTAACCGGCAACACTGCACCGGATAGCTGGACAAGTAAAGCAATGGCAACTAATTTTTTCGAATTAAAATCAATTGTCCAATCAGTACTATTAAGATTGGGGTTAGACAATTTAAAAAGTGAACCTACATCTTCCCCTATCTTTTCAGAGGGGCTAACATTTACCTATAAGAAGAACTCGTTGGTATCATTTGGATTGGTTAAAAAGTCCATATTAAAACATTTTGACATTAAGCAAGATGTATTATTTGCGGATTTTGACTGGGGCACTATTTTAAAGCAAATTAATACCACGCCCGTAAAGTACAAGGAAATCCCTAAACACCCTGAAGTAAAAAGGGATTTTGCCCTTCTACTTGATCAAAAAGCTACATATCGTGAACTGCATGAACTTGCTTTCAGTGCAGAAAGAAAATATTTAAAGGATATGACCTTGTTTGATGTGTACGAAGGAAAAAATTTACCGGAAGGGAAAAAATCCTATGCCGTAAGCTTTACCTTGCAAGATGACAAGAGTACTTTGACCGAAAAGCAAATAGAAAAAATTATGTCCAAGCTACAAAATAGCTACGAACGTAATTTAGGAGCCAGCCTAAGGTAACTACAACATTTTTTCAGGAACAAAAACGGTATCAATCTCATGAATGATGCCGTTTGATTGATTTGAGTCTGCCGTAGTAATCATAGCATGATTACCAAATTTATCGGTTAAGACAATATCAATACCTTGCATTGAAGCCGTAATTTCATCGCCTTGTATGGTCGTAAATTTAGCTATGCCATTTCCTCTACACATTGCTTTAAGTATACTAGATGCCGATAATTTATCTGCAATGATGTGATAGGAAAGCATGGCCTTTAAGGTCCTTTTATTTTCCGGATCAAACAATTTATCCAATGTTGATTTTGAAAGTTTTTCAAATGCGAGATTAGAGGGCGCAAAGACAGTAAATTCCCCATTATAATTTAAGACTTTATCCAAATTAACCGCTCTTAATGCATTTAACAAACTAGAATGGTTTTCAAAGCTTTCCGTTCGTTCTAAAATAGATTTTTCTGAAGGTAATTTTGAAATTAAATTATCGAACTTAAATTCAATTGCATTGTCCTGCGCATGCATACTAAACCCAAAAAATAGGGCACACAGGGACACGAGGGATGTCCATTTTTTCATAATAGTTGGTTCTTAAGGGGCAAATGTTCTAAAAATCGACGAACGGGTCAATTTCATCGTCAATATACAATTTGAACCCATTTGCACCTAGTTCAAATTATCGAAAAAACAAATTTTAACATTTTATTAACTTTTAATTAAGTTGAACAGAATTTACATGAAAACACTAATTACTTAACTTTGAGTGTATTGCTTAAAAAAGAACATATGTTACTGCCTAAAACAAATATTGAACAGAAGCTATCTTCTATTAAAAAGAAACGAATTTTAGCTGAAGACATAGACCTTAAACAAGTGTATTCCATATTATCCAATCTTGATAATGAATTAGATAGAATAGAGAACAATGTAATTATTGGTAATGGCGTTGCGAACAATAAATTCAATATTGATTTATTGAACAGTGACAAGATTTATCACACCAAAGAAATTAAACAGATATGTATAGATTATCGATTACGTTTTCTTGATACCAAGTATTTTAAAGGCACTATACCAGCCGAAGGGCTTTCAAAAATTAAAGCCCTTGAAAAAGAACACGATACGGAAATCAAGGGTTTTAAAATTATTGCTCCTTCTAAGCTATTTAAGTTAGAGGATAAAGATGACCCACTATTGTTTGCCCCTATTGGAAATGGCTATTACTATTTAATACACCAATGGGGCAATGACCTTCATCCTTTTAGAAAATTATTAATGTGGCCTTTTAAAAACATGGCGAACCTTATCATACTAGTATTACTAATTAGTTTCCTAGTTACTTTAATGATCCCAAACGGTCTATTTTCCAAATCAAGTACAAACGCTCAATTTTGGATTCTATATTTCTTCATGTTTAAATGTATAGCCTCTGTAGTTATTTTTTATGGCTTTGCATTAGGTAAAAACTTTAGTCCTGCTATATGGAACAGCAAATATTATAACAGTTAAACCAGTTAAATTTTAATTGACAAATATGGTTTGAGGTATACCGGAGACGTCTATATTATCTATCAATTTAAAATCGGGCGAAGGTGTTATTCTTAGTACACCTCCTTCATTGTTCGCTCCCCTTTTTTGATAACCAATTAGCATGTAATTGTTCTTATCATCATATGCAATAGCCGTTGTACCAGCTATATTATATTTTACATTTAATTCAGAATCCGATAAAAAGTTCTCAAACAAATAAACTACAGTTCCGTTCCTATTAAAATCATAGGTAGCTGGCACTTCTTTAATAGCTGCATTTGGCATGTATTTTTGAAAATAAAATTTACCATCATTACCAATATGATAATCCTGAGTAGAAATAAATCCCGGTGCTGTATCTTCCCCATAGGTAGTATAGACCTTATCTAAGGTCTTTGGATCAATTATCGTATGCAATTCAGGATAACTCACTATTATTTCACCAGAATCATTCTTAAACAACCTTAACGCGTCATAACCTAAATCTACATTGACCATTTCATCTAAGGTACTTAAGTCTATTACCGATAAATGATATTCATTGGACACAAATTCATTTAAAGTTAAAACAAAAAGTTTGCCCGAGGATTCCACAATATCTACAGGTTTATTATCAATGATAACCTCTGAGAAAGCTGAAGGATTGTCCAAAGAACTTACCCTTACTACATAATGTTTGTCCTTACCCGCCAAATCTACTTCATACGCAGCAAACACATTATCTTCATTATAAGTTACAGAAGCTACGCTAACATCACAGGCATTTAAATCATTGAACAGCTGAACTGAACCAGAAGTCTGATTTTCTGAATTATACCATTGCAAAGCAGCTTCGCAATTGGCTGTATAAAAATACCCTAAGCCATTTACAGATTTTATTTTTATAGCACTTGTAGGTATATTGCCTAAAGAGACTACTTCACTTTCCGTAGCCAAATTACCCTCATTATCGCGCACAATAACGGCATTCACGTTATCGTTCGTTTTTAAAAAGACCGTATAGTCTACAGCTATATTAGTTGATGTTTCTTCTTGTTGCTCATTGGTAGATTTATCGCAGGCAACGAAACTTAAGGCCAGCACAAAGCAGGTCACAAAATTGTAGGTTTTCATAAAACATTGATTTGGGTTAATCTATTATTCTATGCTTAAACAGCGTACATTTTATTACGCTGGTCTTTTAATGCCTTGTCAGACATATATTCATCAAACGTAGAATATCTATCAATGTTGCCTTTTGGAGTCAATTCTATAATTCTATTTGCCACAGTTTGAGCAAATTCGTGATCATGTGTTGTAAAAAGCACCGTTCCTTTAAAGTTCTTCAAAGAGTTGTTAAAAGCTGTAATACTTTCAAGATCCAAGTGATTTGTTGGCTCATCCAACATTAATACATTAGCACGCATTAACATCATTCTACTTAACATACAACGAACTTTTTCACCTCCTGAAAGTACCGTACATTTTTTAAGTGCCTCTTCTCCACTAAACAACATTTTACCTAAAAAACCTCTAATATAAACCTCTTCTCTTTCCTCCTCGGTTTTGGCATACTGGCGCAACCAGTCTACAAGGTTAATGTTATCTGTAAAGAAATCAGAATTATCTGCTGGCAAGTATGATTGAGTGGTAGTAACACCCCACTGGTAAGATCCTTTATCAGCCTTTTTATTACCGTTTATAATTTCATAGAATGCAGATGTTGCTCTAGAATCCCTAGATATAATAGCAACTTTATCTCCTTTAGCCAGGTTTATATTAATATTATTGAACAACACCTCTCCTTCTTCCGTAGAAGCGGAAAGACCTTCAACGTTCAAAATTTGATCGCCTGCTTCTCTTTCCCTATCAAATATAATTGCCGGATATCTACGGCTAGACGGTTTAATATCATCAACCTTTAACTTGGAAAGCATTTTTTTACGTGAAGTTGCTTGTTTACTTTTTGCAACGTTTGCACTAAATCGAGAAATAAACTCCTGTAATTCTTTTGCTTTTTCCTCAGCCTTCTTATTTTGCTGTGCACGTTGGCGAGCAGCTAACTGACTACTTTCATACCAAAAAGTATAATTACCTGAGTATAGGTTTAGTTTACCAAAATCTATATCTCCTATGTCTGTACATACCGTATCTAAAAAGTGACGGTCATGACTCACTACTATTACCGTATTCTCATAATCTGCCAAGAAATTCTCTAACCAACTAATTGTTTCATAATCCAAGTCGTTGGTAGGCTCATCCATAATCAGCACATCTGGATTACCAAATAACGCCTGTGCCAGCAACACTCGTACTTTTAGTTTAGAATCTAACTCTGACATCAGGGTATAATGCATATCGGCATTAATACCAAGGTTAGAAAGTAGGGCGGCCGCATTACTATCTGCATTCCAACCGTTCATTTCCTCAAACTTCACTTGTAACTCCCCTATTCTATCTGCATTCTTATCATCATAATCAGCATAAAGAGCGTCTATTTCTTTTTTGATTTCATACAGTGGTTTATTACCCATAACCACAGCTTCTAAAACCGTATATTCATCTGCAGAGTTGTGATTTTGCTCCAGTATGGACATTCTTTTACCAGGCTCCAAATGTACATGACCAGAAGTTGGATCGATCTGTCCTGCCAATATCTTTAAAAATGTAGACTTACCAGCTCCGTTAGCACCAATAATACCATAACAATTACCTTGCGTAAAGGCAACGTTTACTTCATCAAATAAAACTCTTTTCCCAAATTGTACAGAAAGATTAGAAACAGATAACATAGAAACTAAATTTTAAAAATCCGTGCAAAAATACAGAATTTATAGGCTTACACGGCTTAGATTTTGATCTAATTCTCTAAAAGATTCTTAAGTTAGCACTTCATAACATTTAACTAGCTATTAACAACATCTGGAGATCTTGTTTATTATTTTTGACTATCACCAGTCCCATATACTATATGATAAGAATTTTACTCTCTACTTGCGTAGCCTTATTAGTGGGTTGTTCCTCCACAAAAAAAGATTCTGACACCGTACTTTTTGCTGGTGAAATTGTAAACCCAACAAGTGATCAAGTAATATTACTTAAAGGTGGATCAAAAATAGATTCAGCAAAACTTGATGAAAATAACAGGTTCAAGTTTAAATTATCTTCAATTGAAAATGGTCTTTACCATTTTAATATAGCTCCAGAACACCAATATGTGTATTTAGAAAAAGGTGATAGCCTTATGGTTAGGCTCAATACAATATATTTTGATGAATCTTTAGTTTTTTCTGGCAGTAATGAAGAAACAAATAATTTTCTCTTAGATCTTTTCTTGGCAACGGAAGTAGAAGATTCTGACATGTATTCTGAATACTACGAATTGGAACCCTTGGAATTTTTAGAGAAAATCAAATCTCTAAAGCAACAAAAAGTCAATAAACTAAATGAACTGAATGCTGAAAATTTAATTTCCAATCAAGCTATTAAATTACTAACGGGAAGCATTGACTATACCTACAACAGATATAAAGAAATATATCCTTTTAGACATAAAAGAAAAACAGCAGAGGAAAATTTTCATGATTTACCAAAAGACTTCTATGCCTATAGAAGCGACATAAATTACGATGACCATACGCTAACTTACCTAAGACCCTATTATGACTTCATGAAAGCTCATTTAGGAAATTTATCTTACATGACCTGTATGGATAACTGTGGCGATATTCATGAAAACGTAAGCAAACAATTACATTACAAAAAACACAAGCTCCATTTAATAGATAGCCTTGTCGTTGAAAAGGAATTAAGGGACAACTTATTTAGAAATGTTGCATTTGACTACCTATTAAAGAAAAAAGATGCTCCGGAAAACACAGAAATTTTCATCAAAGAATTTAAGATGGTCTCAAAGAACAATATGCACTTAGCGGAAATTGAGAATCTTTATCAGGGAATTGCAAATCTTCAACCCACCAAAATGATTCCCAATCTTTCTGTTCTTACTTTTGAAAACGAATCAAAAACGCTAACGGAGATTGCCGCAAACAAAAAGGTATTATTCTATTTTTGGTCTGGCACCAATAGAAAACAGTATTTAGATATCTTCAAGAGAATTGCTGTACTGAAAGAAAACAAGCCTGATCACGAACTTATAGGCATTAATATTAAAACCGACTATGACCAGTGGAAGAATATACTAACCACACTTGGTGTAGACCCAACATTACAATATCATAGTAACGATTTTAAGGAACTTACCGAAAAATTGGTGTTATATCCCATCAATAAAGCTATCATAACGGACAACTCTGTAATTGTTGACGGTTTTTCAAATATTTACAAAAATTAATGAGAGCTATGGCTTTCCAACAATTTCTCAAACCAAAGTCCTGGTAATATATTTTTAAGTGTCAATGAAAATTTTTGAATGAAGGAACCAACTTTATAGTGAGGTTTTGGATTTTTTGTTTCAATAATTTTTGCAATTTTTCTACCTACATCTGCCGGGTCCCCCCCACTATCAACATCAGCATCAATAGCCTCAAGAGTATTCTTGTAATCACGTTTATACGGAGAATTATCATACACAGGAGTATGGTACCTACCAGAAGCAATATTTGTTGCAAAATCTCCCGGAGCCAATGTGGTAAGCTTAACCCCAAATTGCTTGGTTTCCATTCTATAGCTTTCGGTAACAATTTCCAAAGCACCTTTAGATGCCGAGTAAATACCTCTATAGGGCAGCCCCATATAACCGGCAATTGAAGTAATATTAATAATAAGACCATTTTTTTGACTGCGCATGATGGGCAAAATGTTGTTCATTACGTTCAATGGGCCATTAAAATTTGTTGCAAAAGCATTAAGTACTTCTTCATGCGGTGTTTCTTCCATAGGACCGGTAATACCTATACCTGCATTATTGATCAATACATCAATCTTATTTTCTTTCCCTAAAAGTGTATTGATACATTGTTTAATGGTTTCTACATTTCTGACATTCATTTCCAAAAGAGGAAAATCCGTAAATGAAGGATATCTACTTACATCACGAGTTGTACCGTATACGATGTACCCTTTACTCTTTAAATGTATGCCTATTGCTTTTCCAATTCCTGAAGACCCACCTGTTATTAGTACTACTTTTGTTTTCATTTTAAAGAAAATAAGTGATGCTAAATTTTATATAGAGTTGATTTTGAATATATTACCCAAGTTTAAGTTCTTTCACTTTTGGGTACAAAAAAAGGCAAGCTACCTACATCGCACCGCTACGACCGTATACCCTTGCTGCGTTCCCACCCTGGGGGATTCTACAGGAGCTGGTCGTGTAGGACTTGCCGGGTGCAAATATACAATCTTTTAAAACTTTGACAATCCTTTTAGTTTCTAATTTTTATGAATTAAATTGCCTTTTATTAACAATCACTCATGCTTTTAGTGGAATACCACTAATTCTAAAACACCGATTTACTTAATGAATATCTTCAAAATAATCTGTATTATTCTTATTACCAGCATTTTCACTTCTTGCGGCAGTGGCAACCAAAAAGCCTCTTCATTATTTGAAATTAAATTAGAGAATAATTTAAAACAAATAAATCAAAATCAAGAAATAGGTGTTTCCATCAACAACAAGAAAGAAAAACAGATAGAAAGTGTGGAATATAGTATTGACAACACTACTTTACCTGTGAATAATGGTAAAATTAAAGTCAATCTGCCTACACTAGGGCATAAAGTTTTAACTGCTAAAATTACTTTTGATGGTGAAACTGTTGAAATAAACAAAAACCTTAAAGTATTATCAGAGAAAGCTCCTGAAATTTACACCTACAAAATCATTAACGAGTACCCACATGACACTAAAGCCTATACCCAAGGCTTAGAGTTCTATAATGATACCCTTTACGAATCAACAGGTAAAAAAGGTCAGTCTTTTTTAAGAAAACTAAACTTTAAGACAGGTGAAGTTTATAAGCAAATAGATTTGGACGAATCATATTTTGGAGAAGGCATTACTATTCTTAATGATAAAATCTATCAGCTTACCTGGCAAAGTGGTTTAGGCTTTATTTACGACCTAAATACTTTTAAAAAACTTGATAATTTTCAATATGGAAAAAGTCGAGAAGGTTGGGGATTAACCAATGATGGCACAAAAATTTTTAAAAGTGATGGAACTGAAAAAATTTGGCTAATTAATCCTGAAACCATGACAGAGGAAAGTCATATAGAAACGGTAACCAATTCCTCCATTTTTAATTCTGCTAATGAATTGGAATATGTTGATGGCAAGATATATGCCAACGTATACCAAAAACCCAGCGTTATGATCATTGACAGCAAAACTGGTGCAATTGAAGGGGTTATTAATTTTAGTGGCCTAAGCGATAAAATAACCAAAACAGAAAATTGGGACAAAACCAACTATGTTCTTAACGGTATAGCCTACCATGCAGAACGAAAAACATTCTTTGTTACCGGAAAATTTTGGGACAAAATGTTCGAAGTTCAAATAGAGAAAAAATAAGAATGAATTCATTTCATAAGGAAATTACCGTTTCTGTTGACGATTTAGACGACTTAAACCACGTAAATAATGTACGCTACGTGCAGTGGATTCAAGACATTTCTAAAGAACATTGGCAAACAAAAGCATCTCCCATAATGCAAGATGAAGTTATCTGGGTAGTATTAAGTCATCATATTGAATATAAACGTGCGGCGGTTTTGAACGACCGAATTAAAATAACTACCTATATAGACTCCAGTTCAGGTGCAAAATCAATTAGAGTGGTTGAAATGAAACACGCTGTTACCAACAAGCTACTTGTAAAATCAAGCACAGAGTGGTGTCTTCTAGAAAGCAAATCTTACAAACCCATTAGAATTCCAGACGATATAAAGGAAATTTTCATATAACTTAGGTGTTGTAAAATTAGAATCACGTGCGTACCAAAATATTTATCATCTTACCGCTGCTATTTGCCATTTTATGGTCCGCATCGTGTAGAAAAGATTTTGAATATGCACCCAGTAATGGTCATCTTTCCTTTTCCAAGGATACTGTCTATCTAGATACCGTATTTTCAAATATTGGTAGTAGCACGTACACGCTAAAGGTTTTTAATGACACGAAAGACGATGTGGTAATACCTAATATAGCTCTTAAAAATGGCACTGCGAGTTTCTACAGACTTAATGTTGATGGTGTCGCCGGTAAAGAATTTAATAATATACCTATTTATGCAAAGGACAGCCTTTTTATTTTAATTGAAACAACCATTGATATTGAAGAACCCACAGCTAATGAATTACTTTATACAGACGCTATTCAGTTCGATAGTGGGCCGTATCAACAATCAGTGCAATTAGTAACCTTAGCAAAAGATGGCATATTCCTTTACCCAAACAACGAATTAAAGAGTCAATCTGAAATAATAGATGTTCAAGTTAACGAATCAACAGAACCTATAGAATTAGAAGGATTTGTGCTAACAGACGACTATTTAACCTTTAAAAACGATAAACCCTACGTAGTTTATGGCTACGCTATAGTTGAGGAGAACAAAAAATTAAATATTGAGGCTGGATCTAGAATACACTTCCATCAGAATTCTGGTATTTTGGTAAAAAATGGAGGTTCCATTTCTATAAATGGAGAGCTCAGCGACAACCAAGAACTCTTAGAAGGGGAAGTACTATTTGAAGGTGATAGGCTTGAACCGGATTTTGATAACGTTACAGGACAATGGGGAGCCATCTGGATAAGCTCTGGAAGTCAGAACAATACCATAAATTATTTAACCATTAAGAATGCACAAATTGGTTTGTTTGTTGAAGGAAGGGAAAACAATTCTGAATCCACCCTAACCATAACAAATACCAAAATTTTCAACAGTTCTACCACTAACCTTTGGGCAAGAAATGCAAATATTACAGGGGAAAATTTAGTAATAGGCAGTGCAGGTAATTCGTCTTTACTTATAGAAAATGGTGGATATTATAGCTTTACGCATTCAACTATATCAAATTATTGGAACAAAGGTCTTAGGTTCAATGCTGCTTTGGAAATTAGAAACGATACTAGAACCAATCCTGAAGTAGCATACGACTTGCAAAAAGCAGAATTCAAAAATTCAATTATTGATGGCAATAGTCAAATTGAAATTTCATTGAGCCCTAACGAACAACATACATTTAATTATTCCTTTGAAAATTGTTTTATCAAAATCAATGAAAGTAATGCTTCAAATTATCCCGATAACACGGCATTTTTTAGCAATATCATTATGTCCGGAGAACTAGATTATTTTTCACCCATTGATAACGATTTTAGAATAGGATTTGAAAGTGAAGCCTTTAACAAAGGGGATGTAAATACAGCAAACGCCGTACCCTATGATATTTTAGGAGTTTCAAGAATATCTTCTCCAGATTTAGGAGCTTATCAAGCAATTGAAGAGGAATTTTAGTTATAATTCTTATTTAACTGCAAGATTTTTCGCTCACAAACCCCATAAACATTGATTTTATAAATATATCCTCTGTTTTTATAAGGACATTCTAGGTCAACCTTTTATAACCTATGTTTAATTTCGTGGTATACGCTATATCATTTGAATTATACTTACACCATAATAGACTCTGATGCTGTTTCAAATTTACAGCTACATGCTTTCTTAGATGAGTATGGCGATTTTGAGTGTATAAATACCACGAACAACCCTTCTGATGGTTTAAACGATATTCTTAAATATTCCCCAGATATTGTTTTCATAAACCTAAATAATGACTATCCCTCTGTTTTTTTAATGATTACCGAGATTCATCAATATATGAATCAGCTTCCTATTTTGATCGGTATTGCGGCAACCAAAAATTACGCATATGATGCAATCAAAAACGGTTTTTTTGATTACTGGTTGCAACCATTCAATGAATTTGATATTCGTAAATCATTGATGAAGCTTCAAAAGCGCATGCCAAAGGAAAAAGCGCCGGCTACCCTATGCTTAAAATCATATAACGATTTTCAATATTTAGACACCAATGATATTTTATATCTAAAGGCAGATAATAATACAACGGAGTTTTTCATGAAAGACGGCACAATTATTAATGCCTATAAGACGTTAAAGACTTTTGAGAATACCTTGCCCAAGAACTTTATGCGTATTCACCAAAGCTATATTGTAAACACCAATTATGTCTCTCGTATAAATTTTGGTAAATCTATATGCGCCATAAAAAAGGTAAACGAAAATATCCCATTCTCTAAATCTTACCGTGAGAATATGGACAATTTAAAAAGCATACTCAACAAAAACACACTTTCTGCCTTAAATTAATGAATTCTCTCAAAATTAGGTCATATACTCACAGAACCTAATCATCCACTCATAGCTATGATTTTATCATTTGTTACCGGCTTTATCATATTACTTTGGTAGTATAATAAACCAAAAACCCCTTAAAACACACAGTATGAAAAAAGTAACAAGTATTTTAGCAGTAGCAGTAATGGCAGTTGGTATGGCTTCTATGTCATCTCAAAATATATCAAATGAAATTGAAAATGTGAACGATATCTCAAAATATTTATCCTGTGACGATTGCTCATTGCCACCAGATGATAGAAAACCACCAAAAAAGATTGCATAGATTTAAAAAATATAAATACAAAAAAAGCCTTTAACGCGAACGTTAAAGGCTTTTTTTATACCTTGGTTTTAATATACCGATAAAATCTATTTTTGAACAAGCTTTATAATTATATATCCGCACTTTTTCTACTTTGTTTAAGCTGCACAAAAACTGAACCCAAAGAAGAGATACCGTCAGCATTTGTAACAAAAGATAGTATTTCTATATGGTCTGCCGAAAGTTATGAGGCAGAATCTAAAAGAAAATTAGAACTACAATATAAAGCTTACCAATTCGCAATAAATTCACCAACAGATTCTTTAAAAAGCTTACATTTTTCTAACCTCTCTTACAATCAACAATTTATTTCCGACAGTTCATTATACCGACAAATAAATAAAAAAGCAATTTTAGCGAACCAAAAAATTAAAGATACCGCTGCTATAGGTGCGATTTATTGGGATTTAGCTTATTTTATGGAAAATAGAATTGCCTATGATAGTGCATTTTATTATTACTCAGAAGCTCTTAACCTTTACAACCAAATAAATTATAAAGAAGACGTTGGCCGGTTGTATTTAAATATGGCCAGTATTCAAATGAAGATTAAAGACTATATTGGCAGTGAAGCCAATACCATAAAAGCGATTGAATATTTTAAAACATTAGAAAATAACAACCATCATCTATATAGAAGTTATAACCTTTTAGGAATAATTTTAACAGATTTAAAAGAATATGAAAAATCTTTAGCCTATTATAATGAAGCCCTTTTCTATTTAGAAAAAATTCCAGAGAATTACATGGATGAGGCTAGTGTAATAAACAATATTGGCGTAAGTTATAGAAACAACAAACAATATGACAAAGCCATTGAAAATTTTGAAAAAGTATTAAGTATTGACAGTATATTAACAAAAAGGACGAGTTTATTTGCATTGGCTCTAAGCAATTTAGCGACTTCAAAACTGTACAAAAGAGACACTTCAAATGTTCGTAATTTATTTGATCAAGCCATAAAAATTAAAAGAGAGGTAAATGATCTTGGAAGTATTGCTACCAGTTATTATAATTACGCAGAATTTGAAGCTTTTGCCCATGACACTACCGCAGCTATCCATAAAGCAAAAGTGGCAGAAAGCTTAGCTATAGAAGGAGAGTCGAATGAACGTCTTTTAAAAACCTGGCAATACTTAGCCATTTTAGACAAGAATAATGCTTCAGATTATTTCAAAAAATTTACTAAACTAAATGATAGTCTACTATCTGAAGAACGCAAACAACAGAATAAATTTGCTCGAATTCGTTTTGAAACTGACGAATTTATTGCAGAAAATATTGAGTTAGAAAGTGAAAAACAGGTGCTGTCCAAGCAAAAGCAAATTTGGATCGGTATTGCTACTGGTTTCTTTTTACTGGGGCTATCTGTCTACATCATTATCAACCAACGTGCAAAAAATCAAAAATTAAGATTTGACCAACAACAGCAAGCAAACAATCAAGAGATTTTTAATTTGATGTTAATGCAAAAGCAAAAAGTAGATGAAGTAAAAAGGCTAGAGCAAAAACGAATTTCAGAAGAACTACATGATGGCGTTTTAGGTAAAATGTTAGGTGCAAGAATGATACTAACAGGTTTAAATAAACGTGCCACGGATGAAGCTATTCAAGAAAAATCAAAAGCCCTGGGATCATTACAAGAAATTGAGAATGAGATTAGAGCAATTTCACACGAATTGAGCCATAGCGCTTATCAAAAAATTAGCAACTTTACAGATTCTGTAGAAACACTGCTTGCCAATAATCGCAATACTAAAATCAAAACAATGTTCCACTTCAATGAAGATGAAAACTGGGATAGTCTAGCTGGTGAAATTAAAATTAACGTATACCGAATTATACAAGAAACTTTTCAAAATGCAATTAAGCATGCAAAATGCTCATTCTTTGAAGTTACGTTTTACAGAGATGATGAAAAGTTTAATGTCATTATGAGTGATAATGGTATAGGCTACAATGTAAATAAGGGTAAAAAAGGAATAGGAATTAGAAATATTACTTCTAGAATTGAAAAATTACATGGTTCATTTCATATAGACTCAACCGAAGGTCAGGGCACTACCATATCTTTAAATATCCCCATTTAAAATAGAAAGTAATAATTTTACAAATAATAATAGTTTATATTAATACGTTTAGTAAATTAGATTAGAATCACAACTTATGAACACTGTACGAATTTTAGCGGTAGATGATCATGAAATGACTGCTCTTGGATATAAATATATCTTAGAAGATTCTGAATTTGACAACTTTAATGTTAAAGTTGAAATAGCAACGAACTTCGAAAAAGGAAAGAGCAAAATTGAAATGTCAAAAAGAGCAGTACCTTATGACATTATTTTATTGGACATTCAGTTGTTCTCTCCAGAATCCAAAGACCCAAGAACTGGTATAGATTTAGGTATAGTTGCAAGAAATGAAGTCCCTAAATCAAAAGTTGTTTTCATGTCATCTTACAGTGATAACTACAGAATTAATAACATTTTTAAAACGGTTAATCCTGATGGTTACATGGTAAAATCCGAGATTGATGAAATGTCTCTTAAAACCATGGTTGAAACAATAGCAAACGATTCACCTTACTATACCGCTAGTGCATTATCTGCAATTAGACGAAGAATGTCGACAGACATTGTTATTGATGAGCAAGATCAGAAAATATTATATCATTTATCTCAAGGAATACACACTAGAGACATAGCCCCTTTAATTGGATCTGCAAATACAACTGTTGAAGCTAGAAAAAGGCAACTAAAAGCACTTTTTGACGTTAAGAACGGAAATGACCTTGCCTTAATTAACGAGGCTAAAACAAGAGGATTTCTATAGAATTAGCATATTTTTAAATTATTGATTTACAGGGTTTTATAAAAATTTAATTCATTTTATAATAATATCCTCTGAAATTCTAAGGTTTTTCTATATCAGATTTTGAAGTTAGAAAAGTATCTTTATGATAAAGAATGCTATAAATTTCTACTCGTATGCCATTTAATTACGAAAATTTTATTAATAATTCTAAATCCGAATATACCAAGGAAATCATTGGTATAGATGAGTTTTTAAAATCGTTAGACTTCCATTATTTCTCTAGTGTTAAGCTAAATAACAAGCATATTACATTTAACTCAATTAGCTTAGTTTTGGAAATTTCCTGCAATTTGGATTTATTAGAACTACTAGCCCATTTTAATACGGATAGATGGGGGCATAATGGCAAAGAAAAATCTCCACTACAACAAGAATTAGAAATTCTTGACTTAAAAAACAAGTACCATATTGATATTGAAGAACTAACATTCTTTTTAAATGATACAAGTGTTGTTATAAAACGTATTTATGACAAAAGCATACCCACCCAGCTAAATGACATTTTAAAGCAGATTGCGTTTAATTATGTGTTTCTAACAAGAGGATTAACGCAAAAACCATATGAAATTTTTGTCCCCATTTTTGAAGACACTCTTGAAAACCCGGACAATAACGAAGATGAAATGAATATTGCTCCTAAATCGTACTCTGAATTTTGGGGCATATATCTAGATAAAGATGATGAGGCCTCTATCTATGATGTAAATAAAAATACATATGTAAGTGGTGATTTGGAATTTTTATCTGAATAAAAACCCCAAATCATTACTAAACTTACTTAGGCATTAAAAATTGGTCTTGTTTTCATCATTTCGTTGACCTTACCTCTAACCTCTTTTATTATTGATTCATTCTCAGGATTCATAATTACCTGATCAATAAATTCAACAACCTTTTCCATATCAGATTCCACTAGACCTCTAGTAGTAATTGCTGCTGTCCCAAATCTAATACCAGATGTTACAAACGGAGATTTGTCATCAAATGGCACCATATTCTTATTTGCAGTGATATCAGCCAACACTAAGGCTTTCTCCGCATCTTTACCAGAAATATCTTTGTTTCTTAAATCAATAAGCATCATATGGTTATCGGTACCATCAGAAATAATATTGTAATCTAGTTTTACAAAGGCCTTAGCCATGGCATCGGCATTTTTCTTTACTTGAGAAATATACGTAGCATATGAATCTGTCAAAGCCTCACCAAAGGCAATTGCTTTACCGGCAATAACATGCTCTAAAGGTCCTCCTTGATTTCCTGGAAAAACCGCTAAATCCAATAATGCCGACATTTTTCTTAAGTTTCCATTCTTAAGTTTTATACCAAACGGATTTTCAAAATCCTTGCCCATCAATATTAAACCTCCCCTTGGTCCTCTTAACGTTTTGTGAGTTGTTGTCGTAACAATGTGACAATGCGGAATTGGGTCACTTAAAAGCCCTTTAGCAATTAAACCTGCAGGGTGAGAAATATCTGCAAGTAAAATAGCATTTACACTATCGGCAATTTTACGAAAACGTTCAAAGTCCATATCCCTTGAATATGCAGATGCACCAGCAATTATCAATTTTGGTTGTTCTTTTGTTGCTATTTCCTGAATTTTATCATAATCCAACCTTCCGGTTTCCTTATCTACTCCATAAAAAACAGGGGTATACAATCTTCCAGAAAAATTTACGGGAGAACCATGCGTTAAATGACCTCCATGTGATAAATCAAAACCTAAAATTTTATCTCCTGGCTTTAAACATGCATGATATACAGCTGCATTTGCTTGCGACCCAGAGTGTGGTTGTACATTCGCATATGCTGCACCAAATAACTCTTTTGCCCTATCTATGGCCAATTGCTCTACTTTATCTACTACTTCACAACCACCATAATACCTTTTACCAGGGTATCCTTCGGCATATTTATTGGTAAGTACAGAACCTTGAGCCTCCATTACTTGAGGACTTGTAAAATTTTCAGAGGCAATTAACTCAATGCCGTTGATTTGGCGTTGTTTCTCTTCTTCAATAAGATTAAAAATTGTGGTATCGCGTTGCATGTGCTATATCTTTTAAATAAGTGGCAAAAATACAAATAGCACACTTAAAGAAATATAAAAAATGACACAATCGCATAACTTATTTATTAAAATAAGTTAATAACTACACCTCTATCAAAGGCTTATATAATGACAACTATATGTCGTTTATCGAAAATATACTATTAAGCGCCTTAAAACGTTAACTATAAAATGAATTATGGCACGGCTGTTGAATAACATCTATAAATTTTAAAAATAATAGATATGAAAAAATTTCTACTATTTAGTTTTATTGGACTACTACTAGCTTGTAGTGGCGTAAAGAAAACGCAGGAGGCTCTAAATTCGGGAAATTATGAGACTGCCATTAACAAAGCAGTAATCAATATTGCCGAAAACAAGACCAAAAAAAGCAATCAACAATATATTGTTCTTTTAGAGGAAGGGTTTAAAAAGAATACCGAAAGGGAACTACAGCACATTAAGTTCTTAAAAAAGGATGGTAATGCCGCGAACTATGAGGAGATATTCAATACATACAATAGATTAAAATCTATACAAGAGAGAATTCGTCCTTTACTACCATTGCATATTCAAGATGAAGGTAGAAAAGCTCAGTTCAATTTTAAAAATTATGATGACGATATCATAGCCTCAAAAACAGCTTTATCTGAATTTCTATATAACAAAGCAACTACCTTATTGTCAAATGCTAATTATAAATCCGATTATAGAAATGCTTATAGCGACCTTAATTATTTAAATGAAATAAACCCTAACTATAAAGATGTGGTCTCTAAAATTGATGAAGCATACCTAAAAGGGCTAGATTATGTTATTGTGAACATGACCAATAATACTGACCAGATAATTCCAAAAAGATTGGAAGATGAACTTTTAAATTTAAATACGTACGGATTAAATACAAACTGGACAGAATATCATACCAACAGAATTCAAAACCAGTTGTATGATTACCAAATGGAGGTGTCTTTTCAAGACATAAATATTTCTCCTGAACAGATCAGGGAGAAACAAATAAGTAAAGAAAAACAAATTAAGGATGGTTATACTTTTGTTGAAGATCAAAATGGCAATGTTGTTGCTGACAGTCTTGGCAATAGTATTAAAGTGGATAAGTTTAAAACTGTTAGATGTGATTTTTACCAATTTACGCAATTTAAAAGCGCACAAGTTACAGGTGTCGTAAGCTTTATCGACTTAAAAAAACAACAAAAAATCAATCAATATCCTTTATCTAGTCAATTTGTATTTGAGCATGTTTATGCCAATTACGATGGGGATAAAAGGGCTTTAGATAATGACTTGGTTTCTTTATTACAATTGGCCAGAGTACCATTTCCAAGTAATGAACAAATGGTTTATGATGCCGGTGAAGATTTAAAGAACAATCTTAAAAACATACTGAACAATCAACGCTTTAATTAAAAAAAAGCCCCGTAATTACGGGGCTTTTTTTATACATATTGATGTATATTTATTTCTGAAATTGACCCATGTGAATCATGTACCACTACTTCCCCATTTTTTATGATCAAAAGTTGTGGAGATTGATGGGTTACCCCAAATTCTGACGCAACACCATTAGAAACATCCCTATGAGCTAGTAGATCCAGAAAATACAAATCCATTTGTCCTTCTTCCAAACTATAACTACTTTTAAACATATTTAAAACCATTCTGCTTATTCCGCACGTGGTAGAATGCTTAAAAATGAGTTGAGGCTTGCTATTTGAAGCTTCCTTAATATCCTTTAACTGATCTATAGATGTCAAGGATATCCAAGGTATATTAGATGAATTATCACCTTCCCCACTCTTTGAACCTCCAAATAATCCACCAAATAATCCCATAAAATCCTTAATTTAAAATTGTTTTCCAATTACAGTAAAACTGACTAAATGTCGTTTGTTTAAGCCAAAAATACGCCATTTTGTCTTGCAATCTTAAATGGTAAGATTGTTGAAATACCATGTTCAAAAGTATTACAATAAACTAAAATTAAAGATAATGAACATAAATAATTTCACAATAAAATCACAAGAGGCTATTCAACAAGCCCAGCTGATTGCCCAAAATTTCGGACATCAGCAAATTGAAAACGAACATCTATTCAAAGCTCTTTTAGGCGTAGAGGAAAATGTAATGCCTTTTTTAATTAAAAAATTAGGCATCAATTTTTCTTTGGTTCAACAAATTCTTGATAAAGAGCTATCCAGTTTTCCTAAAGTACAAGGTGGTGAGTTGCAATTTTCTAGAGAAGGTGGTAAAACTTTAAATGAAGCCAGTATTATTGCCAAAAATATGGATGATGAATACGTATCCATTGAACATCTCTTTTTAGCTATTTTAAAATCCAAAAGTAAAATAGCACAGATTTTAAAAGATCAAGGTGCCACCGAAAAGCATTTGGTTTCAGCAATTAATGAATTGCGAAATGGTGAAAAGGTTACTTCCCAAAGCGCCGAAGACAGTTATAACTCTTTAAAGAAATATGCCAAAAACTTAAATGAATTAGCTGATAGCGGTAAATTAGATCCGGTGATCGGGCGTGATGAAGAAATTCGCAGAATCCTACAAATCCTATCTAGACGCACCAAAAACAACCCTATTTTGGTGGGTGAACCAGGTGTAGGTAAAACAGCAATTGTAGAAGGTTTGGCCCATAGAATTATTCAAGGAGATATTCCTGAAAACTTAAAAGATAAGGTAATTTATTCTCTAGACATGGGTGCCTTAATTGCAGGTGCAAAATATAAAGGTGAGTTTGAAGAGCGCCTTAAGGCCGTTATTAAAGAAGTTGTTAGTGCAGATGGCAATATCATCCTTTTCATTGATGAAATCCATACACTAATTGGAGCTGGTGGTGGTCAAGGAGCTATGGATGCGGCAAATATTCTTAAACCTGCTCTTGCCAGAGGAGAGCTTCGCTCTATTGGTGCAACAACTTTAGATGAATACCAAAAGTATTTTGAAAAGGATAAAGCCCTAGAACGAAGATTTCAAAAAGTCATGGTAGATCAACCAGATACAGAGAGTGCCATATCAATTCTTAGAGGTATTAAAGAAAAATATGAAGCACATCATAAGGTACGTATTAAGGATGAGGCCGTAATTTCTGCCGTTGAGCTTTCTCAACGTTATATTACCAATAGGTTTTTGCCAGATAAAGCAATTGACCTAATGGATGAAGCTGCCTCTAAATTAAGAATGGAAATCAATTCTAAACCAGAGGAATTAGATGTGCTTGATCGCAAGATCATGCAAATTGAAATTGAGATCGAAGCCATAAAAAGAGAAAATGATAAACAAAAGCTACAGGTTTTAAACCTAGAGCTTGCAAACATTAAGGAAGAACGAAATGAAATTTTTGCACAATGGGAAAGTGAAAAATCTGTAGTTGACAATATACAACAGACAAAACAGGATATTGAAAATTTCAAAGCTGAAGCAGAACGTGCGGAACGTAATGGAGATTATGGTCAAGTTGCGGAAATCAGATACGGTAAAATAAAGGAAGCGCAAGAGAAACTTACACAATTACAAGATGACCTTAGCAATCAACAACACTCGGGAACATTGATTAAAGAGGAAGTTACCAGTGATGATATTGCCGAAGTGGTAGCTAAATGGACAGGTATACCTGTGACCAAAATGCTGCAAAGTGAGCGTGAAAAACTTTTGAAGCTAGAAAGTGTACTTCATAAAAGGGTTGTAGGACAAGAAGAAGCCATTGAAGCTGTATCCGATGCAATTAGAAGAAGTAGAGCTGGTTTACAAGATGCAAAGAAACCAATTGGATCATTCCTTTTCTTAGGTACTACTGGCGTCGGTAAAACTGAACTTGCCAAAACGCTTGCCTCATATTTATTTGATGATGAAAATGCCATGACTAGAATTGATATGAGCGAATATCAAGAAAGACACTCGGTTAGTAGATTAGTTGGTGCACCTCCAGGATATGTAGGGTATGACGAAGGCGGACAATTGACGGAAGCCGTGCGAAGAAGACCTTACTCCGTTGTATTATTGGATGAAATTGAAAAAGCACACCCAGATACTTTCAATATTCTATTGCAAGTATTGGATGAAGGCAGGTTAACGGATAATAAAGGTCGTGTTGCAGATTTCAAGAATACTATTATTATCATGACCAGTAACATGGGGAGCGATATTATACAGGAAACCTTTGAAAATACTGATGATGTTTATAGCGCATCTGAAACCGCAAGAATTGAAGTTCTTGGACTTTTAAAGAAAACGGTTAGGCCCGAGTTCATAAACAGAATTGATGACATTGTAATGTTCATGCCTTTAACCAAGGATAACATTAAAGAAATTGTTAGACTTCAATTAGAGCATTTAAAGAAAATGCTTGATAAGCAGCAGATAACTCTTGACGCTACAGAAGAAGCTATCGATTACTTGGCAGAAAAAGGTTTTGACCCACAATTTGGTGCAAGACCGGTTAAAAGAACCATTCAGAAAGAGGTACTTAACAATATGTCCAAATCTCTTTTAAGTGGAGAAATCAAATCTGACAGTGTTGTGTTGTTAGATGCTTTTGATAACAGTTTAGTATTTAGAAATCAAGAGGATATTACCGTTTAATTTAAACAATTAGGATAAATGGCGTTCATATTTTTATATGGACGCTTTTTTTATGAACATTATATACCATACAGTATAGATTTTTTTATATTCGCATAAAACAGTCTTATATGTCCACAAAAGCCGAAAGAACCACCGCTTATATTATTGAGACTGTCGCACCTGTTTTTAACAAACATGGTTACGTAGGTACCAGTATGAGCGACTTAACAGAGGCCACCAATCTTACTAAAGGTGCTTTGTATGGGAATTTTGAAAATAAAGAAGCTTTAGCCTTAGCTGCATTTGAGTTTAATAGAAATCTACTTCTCACGGCTATAGATGAACATCTGTCAATTGATGGAAATGCTATGGGAAAGATCAAGAATTTAATAGAATTCTATAAAAAATATGACGTATTCACTTTAAATATGGGAGGTTGTCCTATTTTAAATGTTGGTATAGACGCTCAACATAACAACAGATTACTTGCCGCTGCCGCTAAAGAAACCATTAAGGAAATTGAAGGTAAAATTGCCTTGGTTTTTGAAAATGGAATAAATGGTGGTGAATTCAAATTACCGGTTACACCATTACAGTTTTCAAAGCAATTGTTCACTATAATACAAGGATCCATTGCAATGGCGACTTTAACCAAAGACCGTAAATATCTATTAAATACGGTTAGCTATTTAGAAGTACTTATAAAAAGAGAACTGAAATAAGCTTTTGCTTATTTCAGTTCTAACCAAGGGTGTATTTTGTAAGAGATAAAGTTCTTTACTCACCTGTAACCCTGAATATCCAGATTTTATCCGTGTACTTACCATTCAATTTAGAGTCTCTTGCTTGTCTCGCATCTTTGATAAAATCAAACTTAGCTAAGTATACATAATTATATTTATTCTTTTCCCTAAAGAAAGATTTGGCATTTATCCCTCTTTTTTTCATGTCTGCCAAGAAAGCATCCAAGTATTTTTTAGTTCCGAAAACGTTGGCAATCAAATAATACCCCGGTTCCAAAGCACCCTCTTTGGTAACTTCTTCATATTTTTCGCCAGCTTTTACTTCCACGACCTCATTTCTCATTGCCAAAGCCTTACTTTCAGCTATAGAATCTTGTCTTCTTTGCTGTGCCAATGCAACCGCTTCTGCCTCTCTCTTCATTACTGCCGCTATGGAGTCTTTTTGCCTTTGTTGCTGCAAAGCCTTTGCTTCTGCCAAAGCTTGCTCTGCTTTGGCATTCTCTAGCGAGTCACGCTTTCTTTTAATATCCCTTTTAGATTGTTTAACTGCCAAATCTGATTGTCTAGATGCATTTTGAATAGAATCTTTTAACCTTTTACTTTCTATAAGCGCTAAACGTTCTTGTTTTTTAGACTCACGTTTTAGAGCCAATTTTTCCGCTTTGGTCAATTCAGTAGAAGCCACTTCAATTTCCTCTTGCTGACCAAGTAATTCTTCCTTATTTTTCTCTTCAGCAATTAATTGCTCTTCAAGCTCTTCTGCCGGTGTCTGTTGTTTTCCTAATTTATAAGAAGTGACCAACTCAAATGTAGGATCTTGACCCTTTAAATCTGAACTTGTACCCACTTCAACCAATGCACCAAAAGACAATCTCTTAAAGAAACGACCACCAATACCACCTGAAAATCCATAAAAACTATTATACCCAGCTTGCGCCCAATATTTATTAGTTGTCAATAAGGTGATTAACCCGATTTGATTATCCAATCCTGGAATTGTTTTATAATACAGCATTGGTCTAAATACTGAACTATCATCACTACTTAACACACTTACAGGAAAATCATAACTTACCAATGCCTGAAACATCCTATCATCAGGACTTGTGTTACGTTCGTTAGTGGTAAAATTATAATCGAACAAATTTTCAGAAGTCAACCCAATATTAAACCTATCGATACTTAAATTTATACCGGGAGCCATTTGTAGTATAAAATCATTTTCAGCGGAGGTCTGTATAGGATTAGGAACAAAAAAACGATCGTCAGCTAATTTTTGTTGAAAGGCAAAAACATTTAACCCAACCCCTAAAAAGATATCTTCACCAAGTGCAATATTATACGCATAATTTAAGTTTGCCCCTGTATTTAAAAAAATACCCGTATTGTGTTGAAAAAAGCCAATACCAGCAGCCGAAACATCATTTAACCTAGCTGTATAATTTAAGAAGAGAGAAGTTGGATCACCGTCATAAGTTTGCCACTGCCATCTAGACCAAAATGCTATAGAAGATGGATTATTACGGTCTAAACTATATGCAGGGTTTACTATACTCCCGTTGTATTCAGTTAAGTTTTGTTGCCTAAAATCGGTAGGAAGTACTACTTCCTGAGCCTTAAGACCAAGAACTACAAAACCAATAAGAAGTGTCCCACAAAATTTTTTCATATGCAAAAAAACAAAAATTAGACTATTTATAGTACTATTTTGAAGTAATTTTAGTTATTAAATTAATACACCAAACATATTTTCATGAAAGCATTCAAATATATCCTTTTTATTTTGCTGGCTATCAATCTTTCTTGCAAAGATGAACCCACAATTGATAAATCTCAAGAAGAAACTTCCATTTCTACTTTTTACTTGATAAGGCATGCGGAAAAAGATAGAAGCAATCCTGATGATGCAGACCCAGAATTAACGCAGCAAGGTTTGGGAAGAGCCATGCACTGGGCAGAAATATTGGCAGACGTAGAATTAGATGCCATATATTCCACTGATTATAATAGAACTTCTATGACCGCTGCTCCAACTTCGGTAAAACAGAATATAGATGTCCATTATTACGACCCAACCTTAATTGATATTGCCCAATTTAAAAGTGAAAATTTAAATAAGAACGTTTTAATTGTAGGACATAGTAATACAACACCTGAATTTGTAAACAAGTTAATTGACGAACAAAAATTCTATAGCATTGACGACAGTGAAAACGGCACTTTATTTATAGTTAAAATCACTAATGGCACACCTTCTGTGGATAAACTCATATTTAACTGTAACTGTCCAAAATAATACTATTTTATCCGATTAATACGTGTAATTAGTTACAAAAGATCAAATCATTAAATGAATAGTTCTTACTTTTGTAGGTAATGCAGAATACAATAAACATTAAGAACAAAAGAGCTCGTTTTGAATATGAGCTACAGGACAAGTTCACGGCAGGTATCGTTTTGGCCGGTACCGAAATCAAGGCCATTAGAGAAGGTCGTGCATCAATTTCTGAAAGCTTTTGTGAATTTAACGACAATGAAGAACTATTTGTAATCAATATGCAAATAGACGAGTATTCACATGCATCGCATTTTAATCATAAACCTAAAGCGGAACGTAAATTACTTCTTCAGAAAAGAGAACTTAAAAAGCTTAGCAAAGAAGTAAAAATATCTGGTCTTACTATAGTTCCACTTAGAGTATTTATAAATGACCGCGGACTAGCAAAAATGCAGATAGCACTAGCAAAGGGTAAAAAACTCTACGACAAAAGAGAAACCATTAAAGATCGAGATAACAAAAGAGATCTTGACCGTATTAAAAAGAACTTTAATAATTAGTTCTTATTTTCCAATAAGGGTACAAATCTAAAAGACCCGTACTCTGTCTTTGAAAATTCTTTTTCCGTAGTTCTGACGAAAAGGGTCATTATTTGTTCTTCAAAACCAATAGGGATTACTAACCTGCCCCCCACTTTTAATTGTGACAACAATGCTTTGGGTACTTCTGGGGCACCTGCAGTAACAATGATACGATCAAACGGAGCTTCTTTGGGCAAGCCTTTATATCCATCACCAAAAATCACCTGCTTTGGCCTATACCCCATTTTCTTGAAAAAAATATTGGTTTTTTTAAAAAGTTCCAATTGTCGTTCAATGGTATACACCTTCACTTTAAGTTTTAATAGAACCGCTGTTTGGTAACCACTACCTGTACCGATCTCCAATATTTTTTGACCAGGCTCTACTTGTAATAACTCTGTTTGGAAAGCTACGGTATAAGGATGTGAAATAGTTTGGTTTGCAGCAATGGGAAATGCTTTATTTTGATAGGCATGACCTTCAAAGCTACTATCCATAAACAAATGTCTTGGTATTTGTCTAACGGCGTCCAAGACCTTTTTATCTGCTATTCCTTTGTCAATCAATACTTGCGCTAGGTGGTTGCGCATTCCCCTGTGTTTTAAGGTATCTTTCAATGGTAGTCGGTTTGTTCTTCAAAGTTAACAAAGTTCTTTTAACGATGGAAGAACCTATTAAAACTAATATCCATTTTTTGATAAAATTGAAATAACCGATAACCTAAAAGTACCTAACTATGCGTATTTTTGGGGAAAACGATACAAATGTTAAAAGTTGGTGTTTTAGGAGCGGGGCATCTAGGTAAGATTCACCTGAGACTCCTAAATGATTCTAAAAAATATGAACTTATCGGTTTCTACGATGCCGATAGTACAAATGGCGAAAAAGTTAGCAAGGAATTCGGATATACCTATTTTGCAAAGCTTGAAGATTTAATGAATGCCGTAGACGTGGTGGACATTGTTACCCCTACTCTTTCTCATTATGAATGTGCCAAACAGGCCATAGAAAAGGGCAAGCATATTTTTATAGAAAAACCCATTACACATACATTAGAAGAAGCAAACTCTCTATTGGCCTTAGAACAAGAATATAAAGTTAAAGGTCAAGTTGGTCATGTTGAGCGTTTTAACCCTGCATTTACAGCTGTAAAACACGCTATAAAGGACCCAATGTTCATTGAGTCCCATAGATTGGCAGAATTTAACCCAAGAGGTACAGATGTACCAGTTGTTTTAGATTTAATGATACACGATATAGATGCTATTTTAAGTGTCGTTAATTCTGAGGTTGTGCAGGTTAATGCAAGCGGGGTATCTGTAATAAGCCAGTCCCCAGATATTGCAAACGCTAGATTGGAATTCGAAAATGGTTGTGTAGCCAATTTAACGGCAAGTAGAATTTCATTAAAAAATATGCGTAAGTCGCGTTTCTTTCAAAAGGATGCCTATATCTCAGTAGATTTTTTGGAAAAGAAAGTTGAAGTGGTCAAAATGAAAGACGCTCCAAAAGAACCTGGTGATTTTGATATGATTCTTCAAAATGCTGAAGGAATAAAGAAGCAGATATATTTTGAAAATCCGTCCATTGAAACCAACAACGCCATTTTAGACGAATTAGACTCTTTTGCCGAAGCCATTGAAAACAATTCAACACCAGTTGTTAGTTTAAAACAGGGCACACAAGCATTAAAAGTAGCTTTACAAATTATCGCAGCATTCAATCCAAAAGAAATATGAATAAAATAGCAGTTATAGGTGCTGGTACTATGGGTAACGGAATAGCTCATGTATTTGCGCAAAGCGGATTTCAAGTTCACCTAATAGATGTTTCGCAAGAAGCACTTGACAAAGGTTTAAGTACTATTGCCAACAATTTAGATCGTATGGTGGCAAAAGAAAAAATAACCAATGACGACAAGACAAATACATTGGCCAACATTACACTGTTTACTGAATTAAAAACAGGGGTAAAAAATGTAGACCTTGCCATAGAGGCAGCCACAGAAAATGTAACTATAAAACTGAACATTTTTAAGGAGTTAGACGCTGTTTGTAACAACAATACAATTTTAGCCTCAAATACATCATCAATTTCCATTACGCAAATAGCAGCTGTAACCAATAGAGCTGACAAGGTAATAGGTATGCACTTCATGAATCCTGTTCCAATAATGAAGCTAGTTGAAATCATTCGTGGTTATAGTACTTCTAACGAGACGACTAACGTTATTATGGAACTTTCTAAAAAATTAGGAAAAATACCTACAGAGGTCAATGACTATCCTGGTTTTGTAGCAAACAGAATTTTAATGCCAATGATCAATGAGGCCATAGAAACATTACATCATGGTGTTGCAGGCGTAGAAGAAATTGATACAGTAATGAAACTTGGAATGGCGCACCCCATGGGACCTCTTCAATTAGCAGATTTTATTGGTTTAGATGTATGCCTTTCCATTTTGAACGTTATGTACGATGGATTCAAAAACCCAAAATATGCTCCTTCTCCATTATTGATAAATATGGTTATGGCCGGAAAGAAAGGTATAAAATCCGGTGAAGGATTTTATGATTATGCCGTAAGCAAAAAAGCCGAGGTGGTGTCAAGTCAATTTAAAAACTAAGTAGTAGTAGTAGTAGTAGTAGTAGTAGTAGTAGTTGAAATCAAGTGTATGTCCATAAAAGAAAATCTTTTAGCTGTTAAACAAACCATACCCAATTCCGTAACATTGGTTGCCGTATCTAAAACAAAACCTATTTCTGATATTCAAGAAGCGTATGACCAAGGCCAGCGTATTTTTGGAGAGAACAGGGTGCAAGAAATGACCGAAAAATGGGAGAAAATGCCAAAAGATATTGAATGGCATATGATTGGTCACCTTCAACGAAATAAGGTAAAGTACATGGCTGAATATGTTAGCTTGGTTCATGGTGTAGATAGTCCAAGACTCTTAGCCGAAATCAACAAACAAGCTGAAAAACATAATAGAACCATACCCTGTCTTTTACAAGTTCACATTGCTGAGGAAGACACTAAATTCGGATTTAACGAAGAAGAATTGCTAGACTTAGTACGTAACGAAAATTTCAAATCGCATAAAAATGTAAAAATAGTGGGATTAATGGGTATGGCTACTTTTACCGAAAATATGGATCAGGTAAGGCGTGAGTTCAAAAGCTTACATTCGCTATACTTAAAACTTAAAAGTGAATATGCAGATTTTACAACGCTTTCAATGGGCATGAGCGGTGACTACCAAATTGCAATTGAAGAAGGTAGTACTATGGTACGTATAGGAAGTAGTATCTTTGGCTCCAGAAATTAACGCTAAAAACTACCGCCGTCCAAAACAGATAATTATACATGTACGCAATTTTAGATATTGAAACCACGGGAGGAAAATTTAATGAGGAAGGAATTACTGAAATTGCTATTCACAAATTTGATGGTCAAAAAGTAGTAGACAAGTTCATAAGCTTAGTAAACCCCGAGAAAGAGATTCAGCCTTTTGTAGTAAAACTTACTGGGATTAACAGTAAAATGTTGAGAACTGCACCTAAGTTTTACGAAGTAGCCAAACGGATAATAGAAATTACGGAAGATACCGTTATTGTAGCCCATAATGCACAGTTCGACTACAGAATCTTAAGGACAGAGTTTAGGCGCCTAGGGTACAATTTTGAACGCAAAACGCTTTGTACCGTAGATCTTTCAAAATTATTACTGCCAGATGCAGAATCCTATAGTTTAGGGAAATTGGTAAGGTCCTTGGGTATACCTGTAAGCGACAGGCACCGGGCAAATGGCGATGCTTTGGCTACGGTCAAACTTTTTAAGCTCTTATTGGCCAAAGATTCTGAAAAGATTATCATCAAAGACGCTATTAGAAAAGAAACCCAGGGGGAACTGTCTGAAAAGCAATTGGATATCGTAAGAGACCTACCCAATGAAACCGGAGTATTCTATATGCACAATAAGGACGGGGACATTATTCACCTAAGTAAAACCAGTGATCTAAAGAAAAAGGTGAATCAAATCTTTACCAAGTCCAACCAAAAATTTAAAAAGCTCGCCAAAGAAACCAAGAAAGTAACTTATGAACTCACTGGGAATGACTTGGTAGCAATTTTAAAAGAACATCAAGAACTGCTTAAAATAAGACCTAAATACAGTACTATTCCTAAAAAACGAATGTACAGTCATGCAATTTGCATAACTATTGATGAACATGGGTATTATAAGCTAAAAATAGAGCCTTATAGAGAATGTAAAGAACCTCTAGGTCTTTTCAACGGTGTATTTAGTGCAAAAAATTATCGTTATAAGATTACTAAGGAGTTTGGTCTGTGCGAGAAACTAAATGGCATTAGCGAAGCTAGAAATAATTGCTCAGGTTATGATGAAGGCACGTGCCAAGGAGCATGTATCAACAAAGAAGATGTAGCCGAGTATAACAAAAGGGTAACCGCGGCAATAACCAAAAACAGTATTAAGGGCAACAAGGTTTTGGTAATAGACAAAGGCAGGGAAATAGGCGAACAAAGTGCTATTTTACTTAAAAACGGATCTTTGGTAGGTTTAGGTTTCTATGATTTGAACCATCAAATAAATAATATTCATATCTTAGAAAGTATAATTACCCCTATGAACGGTACACGAGATGCCAATTATCTAATTGAATCTTACTTAAGAAAAAAACGAGTACTTAAAATATTGGAATTAAACGATTAGTTTGAAAGAAGACCAAAAATTATCTCCATGGAAACAAAAACTTCATGAAATCATTTATGAAGCAGATACCCCTATGGGTAAATTGTTCGATATTATTTTGTTCATCATCATCATTTTCAGTGTTATACTTATAATGCTGGAAAGCGTTAAAGCAATAGATGCAGAATATCATGAAATACTATTTATATTAGAATGGCTGGTAACTATTTTCTTTACTATTGAATATATCGCAAGAATTATATGTATTAAAAAACCAAGTAATTACATATTCAGTTTTTATGGTATTATTGATTTTCTATCCACTATACCATTATATATCTCCTATATTTTTGCGGGTTCTCAGGTGCTTTTAGCGGTTAGAGCATTTAGGTTACTACGTGTTTTCAGAATATTAAAATTAGCACGTTTTCTTGGTGAAGCTTCGCAACTGAAAAGAGCATTAAAAGCAAGTAGGGCAAAAATCACGGTATTTCTATTTGCCGTTCTTATTGCATCTGTTATGATGGGTACTTTAATGTACTTGGTTGAAGGTGACGAAGCTGGATTTACAAGCATACCTACTAGCATATATTGGACTATTGTTACACTTACTACTGTTGGTTATGGAGACATTGCCCCTATAACACCACAAGGCCAAGCTATTGCTACCATTATTATGTTATTGGGTTATGGCATTATTGCCGTACCTACAGGTATGGTAACCGCTGAGTTTGCAAAACAAGGTAAAGATACCTCTACTTTAAAGAATTCTGGCAGCTATGTACATGTTAACACACAGTGTTGCCCAACATGCACCAAAGAGGGTCATAGAGATGATGCTACCCATTGTTATAATTGTGGATCTTTATTGAATGAATAATATTTTAATTTCTGTTGTGGGGCCAACTGCCATTGGCAAAACCAAATTAGGTATTCTATTAGCAAATTATTTCAAGACCGAAATTATATCTGCGGATTCTAGACAGTTCTTTAAAGAAATGAATATTGGCACCGCTGTTCCCGATAAAGAAGAACTAGCACAAGCCAAACACAATTTTATACAACATAAAAGTGTCTTAGAAACATATACGGTAGGCGATTTTGAACGAGAGGCTTTACAAAAATTATCTCACCTCTTTGAAAAACACAAAGTAGTAATTATGGTTGGCGGCAGTGGTCTTTATGTAAATGCAATAACAGAAGGATTAAATAATTTCCCCACAGTAGACCCAAATATTCGTAAACAATTGAATGCCGAATTAGAAAATTCCGGGATAGCCGCTTTACAGACAAAACTCAAGGAATTGGACCCAACCTATTACGGCAAAGTAGACATCAACAATCCGCAACGTGTCATTAGGGCGCTTGAAGTTACTATTGGCAGCGGTACACCCTACTCTTCTTTTGTAAATCAACCTAAGGAAAAAAGAAATTTCAATGTTTTAACTATTGGACTAAAGGCAGAAAGAGCTATGATTTACGACCGTATCAATAAACGAGTTGATTTAATGATCGATAACGGGTTATTGGAAGAGGCAAAGAATATGCTATCTTTTAAAAACTTGAATGCTCTACAAACCGTTGGATATAAAGAATTATTCAAGTATTTTGAAGGAGATTGGACTTTAGACTTTGCCGTTTCAGAAATTAAAAAAAATACCAGAAGATTTGCAAAGAGGCAACTTACTTGGTTCTTGCGCAATAAAAATACCATTTGGGTCAATTATGATTATGAGCCTAAAAAGTTTTTAAATGAAATTGACGATGAAATTAAAAAACTAAAGCATGGTTAAAAAACAGATTCTATATGTAATGGGTGTTTCGGGTAGCGGAAAGTCTACTATTGGGAAATTATTGGCCAATAAACTACAGTTTCCGTTTTTTGATGGTGATGACTTTCATCCAGAAGCGAACGTAAATAAAATGAAAGCAGGTCATCCCTTAAACGATGATGACCGCCAGGGCTGGTTAGAAAAATTAAATGAAGTAGCAATAGAAAATTTAGCTACTGGTGCCGTAATTGTATGTTCTTCCCTTAAAAAAAAATATAGAACAATTCTTAGTAAGAATTTAGAGGACAAGCATAAGTTCGTTTATTTAGAAGGAAGTTTTGACCTTATAGACAAAAGGTTGAGTGCAAGAAAAAATCATTACATGCCCGCGGGACTGCTACAATCTCAATTTGATATTCTTGAAGTACCTTTAGAGGCAATAACCGTATCAATAGACCAAGAACCCAATGATATTGTCAACGACATTATGAGAAAGCTCTAAAACAAAAAAGCATCCAATAAATTGGATGCTTTTTTAGTATCTGGAATAGTGAATTATTCACCTTCTGTCTTTACGACCAAACGGAATCCTTCACCGTGAATATTCAAAATCTCAACAGTATCATCCACTTTTAAATACTTACGTAATTTGGCTATATAAACATCCATACTACGAGAAGTAAAGTAGTTGTCATCTCTCCAAATCTTTGTTAACGCCAATTCTCTTGGCATAAGATCGTTTTCATGTAAGGCCAACAAACGTAACAATTCATTCTCTTTTGGAGATAATTTTATTGATTCTTCATCTTTGTACTTCAAGAATCTTAATTTAGAATTCAAATGGAAACCACCAATGGTAAATTCAAATTTCTTACTGTCCGCCAATCCGTTAGATGCCTTTCTTTGAAGAATAGCTTTTAGCTTCATTAACAATACCTCAGAATCAAATGGCTTGTTCAAATAATCATCTGCACCTGCCTTATACCCTTTAAGAACATCTTCTTTCATTGTTTTCGCCGTCAAGAAAACAATTGGCACGTTCTCATTCTTTTCACGAATCTCTTTCGCCAAGGTAAAACCATCTTTATAAGGCATCATAACATCCAATATACAGATGTCATAATTATCTTTTTTAAATTTCTCAAAACCTTCCATTCCATTCTTAGCCAAGGTGACATCGAAATCGTTCATTGACAAATAATCTTTCAACACAATTCCAAAATTTGGATCGTCCTCAACTAAAAGTATCTTCTTGTTTATTGTTTCCATATTTTTTTATATTAACGGCAATTTGATGTAAAATGTACTTCCTTTTCCTTTTTCACTTTCGGCATAAACTTCGCCTTGGTGGTCTTCTACTATTTTCTTTACGTAGGCCAGTCCTAATCCGTGACCTTTAACGTTATGTATATCTCCAGTGTGTTCTCGATAGAATTTTTCAAATACTTTCTTGACTACACCTTTACTCATACCAGCTCCTTGATCTTGAACTTTAATTATGATATAGTTTTTAGCTCGTTCTGTGAACACATCTATTTTTGGTGCATCTTCAGAGTACTTAATGGCATTATCCAACATATTGACAATCACATTCGTAAAATGCATCTCATTCGCCAATACTTCTGAACGTTCCGCATCTAAATGAGTGTGAATATAACCGCCCCGATCATCTACGATCAATTCTACGTGGGTAATTGCATCTTCTATAATGTCGTGCACATTAACCCTATCCTTACTAATATCCAGCTGATTTTTTTCCAACTTAGATATTCTTAGAACGTTTTCTACTTGGGCATGCATACGTTTGTTCTCATCACGTATCATCTGCAAGTACCTTAAAACCTTTTCTTGATCAACAATTATCTTAGGATTCCTGATTGCCTCAACAGCTAAATTAATGGTCGCAATGGGAGTTTTGAACTCATGCGTCATATTATTAATAAAATCAGTTTTAATTTCAGATATCTGTTTCTGGCGGATCAACTGGTATATTGCCCCTGCATAAGCTACCACAATAATAATGGTAAACAATAATGAAAGCATTGCCAGACCTAAAATAGACTGCACCAAGAAACGTTTTTTCTTAGGAAACGAAACTAACAAATCGAAATTTGAAACCCCTTCAAAATCTACGAACATAGGAGATTTGTAGATATTTGCTTCGGCATATTTAAACTTAGATGACTTTACTTTGGTAGGTAAGCCATTGCTGTACACACCATATTCAAAAGCGATATCTACACCTCTATTCTCAAGTTCACGCTGCAATAACAATTCTATTTCTTGTTTTGATACACGTTTATGAATTGGAACGCGTTTGGCATGAACCATAAACATTTCTTCCATTGCGGCCTTTTCCATTTTATTAAGACCTCCAATTTTCTCAATTCGTTGAATAGGATTTAAACGTGGTGTATTTCCTTCTAAATCAAAATCTTTTTTAAAAATAGAAGTAGTTCGTTTACTGGTATAATTTTTAATGATGGTGGTATCCGCACCATCACTACTATCAAAGAACGTAGACGAGATTCCGTAATCCTCTTCTAAAATACCGTGCTCATACAGTAAGATTTCGTTAGAATTGATATCTCGATCAATAAAGAAAAAATTTGTAAGCTGTGCCCCTTTTAGTTCACCACCTGCACTATCCTTCGCATGTAAATATCTATCGAAGTAATTTTTTGATTCTCTTTCCGTAATCTTATTGGTAACACTGTTCAACGCTTCTGAAACACTGCTTGAAAACTGTTCTTCACTACTATCAATGGATTTGCTTATCCAAAAACTTTGAACGAAAATCAGACCAATAAGTGAAAGGCTCATTAAAACTACTAAGAGCACAAATAACTTTTTGTTCATTGGGGGATAAAATTAAAGATTTAACAGTTAGACGATAGTACGTTTAACCTAACCTTAACAAAAATGTTAAAATTGCTAAATTACTAGCAATCAGTTATGATTGCAGCGTGTACTTGAAGGACAATTGACCTAGTTCTTTCTATGTCAATATTTTCTATAACGAAATCACTTAAGTTCAATTTCTCTTCATCGTCCATTTGATTGTTCATTCTTGCAATTACTTGTTCCCTTGTGCCATTATCCCTACTTACTACCCGTGAGATACGTTCTTCTTTTGGCGCGGTGACCAAAATAATACTATCGTATAAATGCTTCGCATTATTTTCGAACAACAAGGCAGTTTCTTGAATTACATAACAATGCTCTTGCTCACCTGTCCATTTAAGAAAATCTTCTCTAACTACTGGATGCACAATAGCATTAAGCTGCGCCAACAAAGTGGTATCATTGAACACCTTTTTTGCGATATATGCTCTGTTTAACTTTTCTTCATGGTAAGATTCTTTACCCAAAAAAGCAACAATTTTATTTTTTATCTCCGCAGATGTATTCATTAATTTCTTTGCTCGCTCGTCTGAATTGTACACGGGAACACCCAACTCTAAAAACATTTTGGCCACAGTAGATTTACCACTGCCTATACCACCGGTTAGACCTACCACTTTCATTCTCTTCGCAAAATAAATTCTACCTCATTAACACTTAGAACAACATTATGCAATGTTTTAGGATATTGCACCAGTTGAATTGACAACCTATTACCGGTTTCTTTATTGGTTTTAGCGTAATCTGCCTCAACAACAAAATCCTCTTCTTCCAATTCTTTTAAATGATCTAGAGTACCTTGACAGCGTACTTCCACTACCTCTGGAAACGTACGCACTTGAACATTATCAGGTAGATTAATTACTTGTACAGGAACGGCTAACACCTTTTCAGAAAACTTCACCACTTTACCTGAGATTTGTACTTTGTGGTCAGAAAACGAAGTACCATTCAAGTTTTTTGGCAAGTTTAGATTCACATCTTCAACAAAGGAATTATTTAAATTTTCTTTTATAACTTTCATTGACCTTACAACCCTTATGGAATCAATCTGGCTTTTTGGACCAGAAACTTGTATGGAATCTGGATCTACTTTAATGTCTCCTTCAAGTATATGGTTTGCAGAAAAATCTAGTTGCAATACAGCCTCAACCGGTATTTTCTTAGTCTCCAAAGAAGTAAAATCAAAATAAATGGCATCACTTTCAAAATCTACCAAAGCACTTGAATTACTCAATTGAGCTTCTAATTGTATTCTTATTTGATCAGAGGTGAGGTAATATCTATCATTGTCATACATTACCTTGCTTACATCTAATTGAATGTGTTTAGGCTTTAATTCATAGCCTAAAAATTGAAATCCGACAGCTTTTAGTCTTACAGCTATTTCATCTTTAGGGCTAGTTGCCAGTAAAAAATCATCTGGTATATTAATATATTCAACTTTAAAACTGGTGTTACTTGTATATGTTAAAGACAGTTTATTGATCAACCAAGCAAGTGAAGCACATAACAAGAATATTAGAAAGATTTTCACCTTTCTTTTTTTTAATCCTGTTTTGATCCATTCTAGCAAACGCTCCATTACTTCACTCTAAAAAATAATTTAGGAAAAATCTCCTCTGGTTCTTTATTAGAAAAATTAATATACAGGGTTGATTTTAAAAATCCGTATCCATATCCAAAAAATTGTATCGCAGTTGCCAATAATGCCAAAAACGAAACTTTTATATTTCGTGTTTTCAAAAGCGCATCAATAAACAAAACCAAAAAGTATGTGCAATACATAAACCATAACACCTTAAAACCTAAAAACACCAAAATCAATGCTAATATAAATCCTAAACAAAAAACGGTTGGAAACCAATATGTAACCTTTTTTGTTTCTGGGTGCCATTTATTTAAAATAGGCCTAACCATTCCAAATTTGTTGACCTGAATATAAAACTTGTTCCAGTCTATTCTTCTTTTATGATACACAAAAGCTTCTAAAATCAATTTTGTTCTATAGCCTTTGTTCCAAATACGAATAGTAAGATCCGGATCTTCACCTGGATGTATATTACCGTAACCACCAACATTTTCAAAGGCTTCTTTAGATATACCCATATTAAAACTTCTGGGCTGAAATTGGTCTACCGCCCTCTTACCTCCACGTATGCCGCCAGTAGTTAAAAATGAAGTCATGGCATAATTAATTGCCTTTTGTACCGTAGAAAATGATTCATGAGCAGCATCTGGACCTCCATAACAATGCACAAAATCATCCTTTAGACTTTTTTCCGCTTCTTTTAAATATTGTGGAGGTAATATACAATCAGAGTCCAACACAATAAAATAATTGCCCTTTGCCTTAGCCATACCGTAATTACGGGAATCACCTGGACCAGAATTTGCTTTTTTATAATATGAAATGGACAAATAGTCTACGTACTCACCTATAACTTCTTCCGATGAAATAGTTGAACCATCTTCAACGATTACTACTTCAAAAGGTTGATCATAGGTCTGTAAACGTAGACTATCCAATAACTCTTTAATTTCATTGGGTCTATTGTATACAGGAATGATAAAAGAAAACGATAAGTTCATTATAACTCTCCTTTTATGAATAGGCTCCAATGAAATTGGAAAACTAAAATATTGATTAAAATTTCTCTATAACCTCTTGACTAACTCCTGTGTTAGAGAAACCGCCATCATGAAACAAGTTCTGCATGGTCACTTTTCTTGTAAGATCCGAAAATAAGGTTATAGTATAATCAGCACAATCTTGAGCCGATGCATTACCTAACGGAGACATTTTTTCCGCATAACTAATGAATCCGTCAAAACCTTTTACCCCTTGTCCAGCAGTAGTGGCCGTAGGTGACTGTGAAATAGTATTTACACGAACTTTTTTCTCTTTACCAAAGAAGTATCCAAAACTACGAGCAACAGATTCTAAATACGCCTTATTATCTGCCATGTCATTGTAATCCGGAAAAGTTCTTTGAGCCGCCATATAAGTCAAGGCCACAATACTACCCCACTCATTCATTGCATCTGCTTTATATAACGATTGCATTACCTTATGAAATGATAATGCCGAAACATCCCAACCTTTTTGGGTAAAATCATATTTCTCATCTGTATACGCTCTACCCTTACGTACATTTACAGACATACCAATAGAGTGTAATACAAAGTCAATTTTTCCTCCTAAAATCTCAACAGATTTAGCAACTAAATTATCTAAATCTTCAACACTAGTAGCATCTGCAGGAATAATTTCTGAACCGGTTTTCTTTGCCAACTCGTCTATTTGACCCATTCTCATGGCAATTGGGGCATTTGTCAAAACAAAGGTACCACCTTCATCATGTACAGTTTGTGCTGTTTTCCACGCAATAGAATTTTCATCCAATGCTCCAAAAATAATTCCCCTTTTTCCTTTTAATAAGTTATATCCCATGATGGTAAATTGTATAGTTTGATTTAATATTCAAAGATATCTAAAATATGTTAAAACAAAATTGAAGTGACCTGTAAAAACCCTTAATTTAAAAGTTGCTTTGCATGTGCCAATGCCGAATCTGACAAATCTTTACCACCTAGCATATGTGCTAGTTCCACAACTCTTTCCTCATTGGTAAGCTCTTTTAAATTTGTCATGGTACGTTCAGCACCTTCAGTTTTAAAAACCTTAAAGTGATGATTTCCTTTAGATGCCACTTGAGGTAAATGGGTAATGGAAAATACCTGAAGGTCCGCACTCATATCTTTCATAATATCTGCCATTCTATTAGATATTTCGCCAGACACCCCAGTATCTATTTCATCGAACATAATGGTAGGCAACTTTTCATATTTGGCAAGCAATGCTTTTATAACCAGCATAATTCTTGATAGCTCACCGCCTGATGCTACTTTTTTTAATTCGCCATAGTTACCACCTCTATTTGCGGTAAAAAGAAACGATAGTTCGTCCATACCAGTTGCTAAGAAAGTACTGGTATCGGTAAGACCTATTTGAAATGATGCGCTTGGCATGCCCAGTAAATTTAAATCTGATTCCAGCTTTTTCTTTAATTGTGGAATAACAGATTTTCGTTTTTCACGAATAACCAAAGCTTGTTTACCCAAAACAGATTCCATTTCTTGAATCTCTTTGGTCTTCAATGTAATTTTCTCGTCTAAACTAGCTGTTTCAAATACCTTATCCGCAAGTGCATTTTTAATCTCGATCAATTCTAATACATCACTTGCGTTGTGTTTTTTAAGAAGATCATATAGCAGCTGAAGCTTGCCGTTAACCTGCTCCAATTGATCTGGGTTTGCCTCTACACCGTCTTGCAAGCGTTGCAATTCAGAATTTACATCATCCAATTCTATCAAAACCGATTGAACACGCTCGTACAAATCTTTATAATTAGCTCCAAAATCCACCAATTTAGAAAGTGATTGACGCATTTCCGTAACCAAAGGTAATACCCCTATTTGCTCATCATTGAACAATTGATCTCCTTTAGAAAGCTGTTCCATGATCAACTCAACATTATTCAATTGCTCATACTCCTCTTCTAACAACTCAATAATACCTTCTTTCAACGGAGCTTTTTCAAGCTCCTCTAACATAAAGGTATTATAGTCTTGCTCCTTAATAGCCGTACTTTGAACTTCAATAAGATTTTGAAGTTCTTTTTGAGCCTTACGATAGATCTTTAAATCTTTTCTGTAATCGGTTAACCGTTTTTGATTATTAGCCAGAGCATCCACCAATTTTAACTGAAAATCATTTTCAGTAAGTTGCATGGTTTGATGTTGAGAATGAATATCTATTAAGTTTTCTCCCAATGTAGACAACACCCCCAAGGTAACCGGAGTATCATTCACAAACGCCCTAGACTTTCCACTTGGCAAAATCTCACGTCTAATGACGGTACTATCCTCATAATCCAAATCATTTTCCTCAAAGAAACTTTGAAGACCGTAAGTATCAATTTTAAAAGTTCCTTCAATGATACATTTTTGATCTTTGACCCTTAGAGAACTTAAATCTGCACGTTTGCCCAATACCAAGGACAAACCACCCAATAAAATTGATTTACCGGCACCTGTTTCACCTGTAATAACGGTAAAACCTTTATTAAAGTCCACTTCTAGACTGTCTATTAATGCGTAATTGGAAATGGTAAGGGTTGAAAGCACGCGTTAGAATTTTAGATACACAAAGGTAATCTATAATTCGGTTTTGTAAAACGGTTCAATATTTAATATCGTTCCAAGTAGTAGCGTACAATGGCGCTATTTTATTCAAGGTTTCCTTAAGCTTTACAATATCTACCTTTGGTCCGTCAGAAAAAATATTCTTTATCTCTTCAGATTTAGCATCAAAAAATGTAGAAATCAGAAATGCATTTGGTCGTCTATTGATCATCGTTTGGAACAAATTCATGGTCCCTGCAATGACCTGCTTGCCCGTACTATTATTATCTGGCAAAATATCCAATCCTTTTCTATGATAATTATACATGGCGATGCGATACTCCCTGTAGGTATTGGACAATAAATTATCTATCAACTCAAATCTACTTCGATTAGAATCGGCTGACTGACTCCATCCGGCAGAATTACTACCTTGAGCCTGAGTTACAATATTCTGCGCCCTTCTGTAAAAATCAGTACCTCCTTCCAAAGAAAAAGTATCGGCATCCAAGCCCAAAATTACATATGCGTAATATGCCATTACGCTGACCAAATTGGACTCGAACTGATTTTCGTTGAATATCAACGGTTGAAATTCAATATATTGAAAATTAAAAGCGTTATCCTTATAATTGAACACTGGTGTTGAATAGGAAGTATTATAAACAGGTCTTGACGATTGTATTTGAATATTACCACTAAATACGTTAGACTCATAAGAAGTAATGGTAATGAACATTTGTGCATTTACACGCTCATTTTCTTTGTAGACACGGTTGGTCCATTTTGATTTATTGATAAAATCGTTCAATGAACGCTCCAACGTTTTAAAAACCTGAAGATCTCCTTGAGTCAATTGATCCGAATTAACCGTAACAACACAGTTTAATTCTTGTGCAATGGAAACAAAACAAAAAAGGTTGAAAAAAAATAAAAATACCGCTTTACGCATACCGTCTTTTAATAATTTCATTGAAGATATCCACGGCAACTTCTGCCTTGGTCTTTAGTTCAAACGTAGTAATGTTCGAATTGGTATCTATAAATGAAATTTTATTGGTATTACCTCCAAAGCCTGCACCTTTGTCCCTCATTGAGTTAAGCACAATGGCATCTAGATTTTTACGTTTTAATTTCCCCTTGGCATTTTCTACCTCATTCTCGGTTTCCAAGGCAAAGCCTACTAAAAATTGATGCGTTTTATGATCACCAAAAGTTTTTAAGATATCCTTATTCTTCACTAGTTCAATAGTGAGGTTTTCTTCGGATTTTTTAATTTTTTGTTCCGCAACGGTTTTAGGTCTATAATCTGCAACAGCTGCGGCACATATAACAATATCCGCAGTATCATAGTACATTTGCGCACTGTGATACATGTCATCTGCAGAAACTACATCAACAACATGTATGTTATCATCAGAAACGGATAACCTTGTAGGCCCTGTAACCAAATACACTTCGGCACCCAAATTAGCCGCTGTTTTAGCAAGCTCAAAACCCATTAGACCGGAAGAGTGATTTCCAATAAAACGAACGGGGTCTATAGCCTCATAGGTTGGTCCTGCCGTTATTAAAACTTTTTTACCTGTTAAGGGTAAACCTTTGGACAATTGATTTTTTATAAAATCAACGATTTCTTCTGGTTCCGCCATTCTTCCTTCACCATGCAAACCACTGGCCAATTCACCACTTGTTGCCGGTATCACCATATTGCCGAAGGATGTAAGTTGCTGTAAAGATTTTTTTGTACTTGGATGCTTGTACATATCCAGATCCATAGCAGGTGCAATATAAACCGGACATTTAGCTGACAAGTATGTAGCCATTAACACATTGTCGCAATTTCCATTTGCCATTTTAGACATGGTATTGGCAGTTGCAGGTGCAATGACCATTAAGTCTGCCCACAAACCCAATGCCACATGATTGTTCCAGTCGACCGTGTTTTCATCGGTCTTTACAAAATCTAGAACAACTGGGTTTTTAGCCAAAGTGGCCAAGGTAAGTGGAGAAACAAAAGAACTGGCACTATCAGTAAGGATAACCTTAACGTTAGCACCAGCTTTTATAAATAAACGAACTAAGAATGTTGTCTTATAAGCAGCAATGCCTCCAGTGATTCCTAAAAGAACATTTTTGCCGTTCAACATATTTCTTAAGCGTCTTTTTCTGTATTTCTGTGGTAAATTTTATCCATTAACCACTCTTCTACCGCCATAGCGTGTGGCTTAGGTAATTTCTCGTAAAATTTAGAAACCTCTATTTGCTCTTTATTCTCAAAAACCTCTTCTAAACTATCGCTGTAAGTAGCAAACTCCTCTAACTTTTCTAAAAGCTCTTTTTTAATTTCAGAGTTGATCTGAATAGCACGTTTTGCAGTAATTGAAATAGCCTCATAGATATTTTCCGTAGGCTGATCAAACTCATTACGATTAATAGTTACCGTAGATACTGATGCTTTAGAGTTTTTTAAATCGTTCATATTCATAATTACATTATTTATTTTGACCCAACTACCTGCGCTTGTTGCAAGCGTTGTAATTCTTTATCAATCTTTTCAATTAAATCCGTAGCCTCTTTATCAAATTTTGATTCAGGAAACTGTTTCATCAAAGCTGCATGTGCCGCTTTAGCATTCTTTAGTCGCTCTTCCTTCAACTGTTCAAAACTATTGACCGCCATATGCGTTAAAGCCTCTACCTTTACGAACATGGCCTCTTCCCTAAAAGGAGAACCCGGATTGTCCGCTACAAAGTTATCGCTTGCCGCAACTGCAGATTTCAGCATATCGTAATTGAACTCGCCTAGTTTATTATATTGCTTTAAAATTTCAAAAGCCTTTTGCTCTTTCTTCGTAGTCAATTCTTGCGCCATCGCATTTGCTTCTGCAAAATATTCCGACTCAGCATAAGTATTGATGAAGTTTTGCAATTTCAACAAGGCTTTATCGGTATCTGTTTGATCCAACGAATATTCCGGAGATAGTTTGTAGTAACTTTTGGCGCCTAAAAAAGTAGCCTCTACCGCCTTATCACTTTTTGGATATGACTTTACAAAACGCTCAAACTGGTAGCCAGCCATATTATAATCTCCACGCTGAAAATAGCTGTTGGACAAAAAGAACATGACACGTTCCCCTTGTGGCTTACCTACGTATTTAGGGGCAATTTGTTCAAGCAATCTATTTGCTCTTCTAAAATCTCCCTCTTCGTAGAATGTTTCTGCCATATCATACTTAGCTTTTACATCATCATGCTTAAGCACCTTTTGGTACTCGCTACAAGATTGTAAAGCAATGGCAATCAATACTATTGGAAAAACTCTCCTCATTTTAAAAAACATTTTGCAAAATTAGTGATTATCAATGGATTTAAAAAACAAAATAATCCAATAAAAATACAGGCTTTAAACCACAAGAATGCCCTACTCAATGAAGATTTAACGAATATTTATGCAGGTATACGTATCATGGATTCCATAAATGAAACAATTCTATGCTTTAAAGCATCCGATGCAACAATTAAAGGCAGTCTCACAAAGGGGTTAGCTAAACCTAGATATTCAAAAATTACCTTAATACCTGCCGGATTGCCTTCTTCAAAGATCAACTTCATACCTTCTTGCATTTTATAATGGTAGCTATAAGCCACTTCGGTATTTCCATTTAAGCCTTCATGAACCATTTTAGAAAATTCTTCTGGCAGCCCCTGACCAATTACCGAAATTACACCATCGCCTCCAGCAACAATTGTAGGCAATGCAGTAATATCATCACCTGAAAGCACTAAAAAGCCTTCTGGTCTTTTTGAAATCAATTCTTGTACTTGGGTCATATCTCCACAAGCTTCTTTAACCGCAACAATGTTATCAAACTTCTTTGCTAAACGAACAACGGTTTCCGGCAACATATTACTTCCTGTTCTACCTGGTACGTTGTATAAAATTATAGGTAAAGGAGATGCTTGTGAAAGTGCAGCAAAGTGTTGATAAATTCCCTCTTGGGTTGGGCGATTATAATATGGAGAAACAGAAAGTATGGCATCATATGCGGACAAATCCGCAGATTGTAATTCTTCTACCAAGGCAGCTGTATTATTACCACCAATACCTATCACCAATGGTAATGCACCAGCATTTGCCTCTTCTACCGTACGCATTACCAATAGTTTTTCCGCTTTTGATAGCGTTACTGACTCGGCCGTTGTACCTAACACTACTAAATAATCTATGTTACCTTCAATATTAAAGGCTACAACTTTTCTAAGAGCCTCAACATCTACAGATCCATCTTTCTTAAATGGCGTTATTAACGCTACCCCTGCTCCTCTTAATTCTTTCATAACTAAATCTCCTTAAAAATGCCCAAGTACTTTTTCAATTCTTTTTTAAATATCTGAAAGTCCTTTAACGGCGTATCTAACATTAAATCATTATAAGTAGGCCCAACTTCTTTAAAACCTACCTTTAAACGAGCCTTGGTCTTTACTGACATTAAATTTAACAGTAAGCTGTCCTCATTATAATAATTCACCAATAAGTCATATTCACGTCCTAAAAATTCAAGGGCATAACTGTTCTCTATATCGCCGTTCCATCCAAGATCTTTATCTGAAAAAACTGGAGTGGCATATGGCGAGTTTTTATCATAAAAACGTTTATAACCAATAATTTTCACCGCATTTGGATGCAATGATAACTCTTCTTGAAACTGAAAAAACACCTCAGATTTCTCAAACTTATCTAGATCCACAATACAACCTACAGAACGTATTCCTTTACTCTCACGCGTTACAGCAATTGGTGTTGCCACCAACTGTTTTAATATTTTACGGCCAGATTTCCGTTTAAACTTGTCCTTAATTCCTTTTAAAAACATGTATTTTTACATTTAGACAAATGTAAATAATATCCCTGCAACTATATGGCGAAGTTAAAACACTTTAATATTTTAAATATAAAACATTATGTTATATTTATAACATTTATAGTTTTAGCGTCTTGCAAAGATGCTCCAGAACATCTCATTGAGCTGACTGGCAAGCAAATAGCTGTTGATACAAATTATACTTCTATTGACAGTATTCAAAAATTTATTCAACCTTTTCATGATAGAGTAGAAAGTATTTTAGATAGTACGTTGGCCTATGCTCCGTTCGTTATTTCTAAAACCGATGGAAAATTCAACACTACAGCAGGTAATTTAATGGCGGATATTGTTCTAAGTGAAACCAATCCAATATTTAAGAAACGAACTGGTCACAATATAGATATGGTTTTATTGAACCATGGCGGTATACGCTCTATTATCTCCAAAGGCAACGTTACTTCCAGAACCGCTTACGAGGTAATGCCTTTTGAAAATTCCGTTGTCGTCGTAGAATTAAAAGGTGAATCGTTAATGAAAATGGTAGACTACCTTATACATTCTAAACGAGCGCACCCCATTGCAGGCGCACAGCTTATATTGAATAAAAATAACACAGTCAAAGCCTTTACTGTGGACGGTAAACCTATTGACAAAAATAAATCCTACTATGTGGCTACATCAGATTATTTGGTAACTGGTGGCGACAATATGGGATTTTTCAAAGATGCCATTTCAAAAACGGAAACCGATTACAAAATAAGAAATGCCATGATAGATTTCTTTTCCAAAGTGGATACCCTAGCCCCAAAAGTAGATTTAAGATATTATCAATTACAGTAAAATGGAAAGAAGAAAATTTATAAAAAATACGGCTGCAACCTCTGGTTTATTGACTTTGGGCGGACTTAGCTTAAACTCTTGCAACGTTGCCACAAAAAAACACATTACCATTTTACACACTAATGACGTACACAGTCACGTAGACGCTTTCCCTAACGATCATGCAGATTTTCCAGGCTTAGGCGGTTTGGCGCGTAGAGCTGGTTTGGTAGATAGTATCAGAAAAGAGAATTCGAATACTTTTCTTTTTGATGCCGGTGATATTTTCCAAGGTACTCCATACTTCAACTTTTATGGTGGTGAGTTAGAATTTAAACTAATGAGTATGCTCAATTATGATGCAACTACCATTGGAAACCATGATTTTGATAATGGTATTGACGGTCTATTGGCTCAAATGCCATATGCCAAGTTTAATTTTATCAGTGCCAATTACGATTTTTCCAATACCGTTTTAGACGGATTAACTCAGTCTTATAAAATTTATGAAAAAGACGGAATTAAGTTAGGTGTTTACGGATTAGGAATTAAATTGGACGGATTGGTAACCAAACAACTTTACAAAGAGACTGTATTTCTTGACCCTTATGAACTTGCGATAGATATGGAAACTAAACTTAAAGAAGAAGAAAAGTGCGATTTGGTCATATGCCTTTCTCATTTAGGGTATGAGTATAAAAGTCAAAAACCAGATGATTTAAAGCTCGCTAAAAAAACGAAATATACAGATTTAATTATTGGTGGGCACACTCACACCTTTCTAGATCAACCTACTGTAGTTAGTAATGCCGTAGAGCGTGATATTCTTGTAAATCAAGTTGGGTGTTTTGGAGTAAATCTAGGTAGAATTGATTTTTATTTTGACAATAGCACGGTTAATGCGGATGGATATTCCATTAAAGTCTAAAAAAGAGACCTCTTATGCTTTACTATAAACGTTGTTCTAGTGATAATAAAAACTTTAAAGAATTAGTTGCTTTGCTCGATGCTGATTTGGCATTACGTGATGGTGATGAAAATGCTTTCTACGCACAATTCAACGGTATTGATGCGTTGAAAAACTGTGTTGTTTTTTATTTGGACAAAACACTTGTAGCCTGTGGCGCATTCAAAGAATTTAATGAAGACTCGGTCGAGATTAAGCGAATGTTTGTTCAACCAGATTTTCGAGGAAAAGGCATTGCCTCAAAAGCACTAAAGGTACTAGAAGAGTGGGCAAAAGAATTCAATTACTCCTACGCTGTTTTGGAAACCGGATTACGCCAACCGGAAGCCATTGCACTTTATAAGAAGAATAATTATACAGTGATTGATAACTATCCGCCCTACGAGGAAATGGAGAATAGTGTTTGTTTTAAGAAATATTTAAAACCTTCCTAAGTCCAATCCAAATCAATTATTCAGGTATATACCTATTTTACGAATACATTAAAAAAACACCTCTAAAAAAAGAGTTCAGCAATTAAGAACCCTATATAAAATCAAATTCATATTTCTCTCCTATTCACATTTAATTTTCATTTAAATAAATGATTATCAGTCAATTAATTTTTACCTTAGAATATATCTAAATTTTAAAATTATGCAATTAAACATCCATTCTGAAGGGCTTGAGGATCATCTTGGTGTTTTACAAGAGAAATATATGAAGCTTAAATTCTCCATTAAAAACAATCTTAAGTTGACAGCTTTAGCAAAGCAAAATCAATTGAAAAATAGTAAAGAAGAATATCTTGAAAAGAAAATAGATGCAATGGGTAGTCTTTACTAACCACATTCTTATTTACTTCAATAGATTTTAAATCATTTGGCGACAATGTTCATTCACTGTCGCTTTTTTATTGCTTTACATTTAATTCAAAAGTATTTTCCGTAAATGATTAAACACCGATTAATTATATTTAATCATCGTTGTTCTATCCAAGCGTTTACCTTATGAAATTACATTTACTCTTATTTTTATTCATCTGTTTTACCTCTTGTAAACAACAAAAGAAGGCTGAAAAACAGGCAACCGTTGTGAGGAATATAAACAAAATTAAAAAGTCTCAAATTCAAACTATCATTTATAAGGCAGATGCTAACGGTTCTATTGTAATTTACAACCTCACTAAAGACACCTACTATTCCAATAATTTTGATTGGGCATTACAAGGTAAACTGCCAGCATCAACCTTTAAAATCACAAATACTATTATTGGATTGGAAACGGGAGTTATTGAAAGCGATTCAACAATATTTAAATGGGATGGAGAACAAAAGTGGTTAGATCTCTGGGAGCAAGATTTAGTTTTACGTGATGCATTTCAGTTTTCTTGCGTTCCTTGTTATCAGTCAGTGGCGTCAAAAATTGGATCTCAACAAATGAACCAGTATGTAAATAAATTGCAATATGGCAATTGAAAAATTGATGATTCCAACATTACCGATTTTTGGTTAGAAGGCGAATCTAGAATAAATCAAATGCAACAAATAGATTTCTTAAAACGATTTTATACCAATAAGCTTCCAATATCCAAGAGAACTACAAAAATCGTAAAGACCATTTTGCTCATTGATGAAAATAGCGCTTATACACTTAGCGGAAAAACCGGATTATCTATTGCCAACAATCATTATAATGGCTGGTTCGTTGGGTATATAGAAGTAGGCAACGATGTTTATTTCTTTGCTACTAATCTAGATCCAAAGAGTGCCACAATCGATATACAAGAATTTAATGCTATTAGAAAAGAAGTTACCATATCGGCGCTTAAAACAATCAATGCTATATCATAAACAAAAAATGATGTTATTGTGATTTCAATTAAAACAATAAATATTACTCGCCAGATTGTTTAATTTCACTTCAAAATTAATAATACACTAACACCACAGTAATGAAAATTATAGGCATTGGCAAAAACTATGTTTTAGATAAATCTGAAATTGATGATTTAAAAAATGATGTACAACTAATATTCACCAAACCAGATTCATCATTGGTAATGGATAGCAAGGATGTTGAATTCCCTGCGATTACCAATCAATTGATCTATGAGGTAGAATTGGTCGTGAAAATCGGTAAAACCGCAAAAAACGTTTCTGTAGAGGAAGCAAACTCATACATTTCTGAAATAGGTATTGGAATAGACTATACTGCAAAGGATGTACTTACTGCCAGCAGAGAAAAGAAAGGTCCATGGGCTTTGGCCAAAGGTTTTGACGGTGCCTCACCTATTTCTGGTTTTAAACCTATTTCCGATTTTCCCGAATTGGATAATATTAACTTTGATTTGGTCATCAATGGTGAAAAGAAGCAAGTTGGCAACACCGGTTACATCATTTATAACTTTGCCGAAATCATCAGTTTTGTTTCTACTTTTATGACCTTAAATCCGGGCGACATGATTTTTACCGGAACGCCAGCTGTTGGTGCAGGTGAAACTTTTAAAGGAGACCATTTACAGGCTTCCATAGAAGGAGAAATTCTTCTGGATTTTAAAATGATCTAGTTGCTTTTATAGCATTATAAGAATCGGAATTACTAAGTAATTCCGATTTTTTTTGCTCCAAATTTAAATTTTAAGAATTTTGCTGAGCCTTGAAAGCGGTTGGACTCACACCTACATTCTTTTTAAAAAAGCGGGAAAAACTGCTTATAGACTCGAACCCTAGGTCAAAAGCCAATTCCTTTGTAGTGATTTCGCTTCTTATAAGTTTGCGTTTTGCCTCTGTTATTCGTCTTTGCTGTATCACTTGTTTTGCGGTAAGGTTCAACTTTTCTTGAAGCACCTGATTTAATCGCTTTGTACTTATCCCTAATTGATTTGCATAATATTCTGCATTGGTTTCATTCAAAAAATTAATTTCCATCAATTCTAAAAACTGAAACACTCTTTTTTGATGAATGTCTTGTGGCAACAATTCATTGTTCTGAAACCGAATTAAATGTAACAAGAGTACTTTCAATAATGTTTTAAGCATAATGTAAGATACGTTCTCTCCAAAATACTCATCTTTCAACATCTCAATCAACTTCTTTACCTGAGCTACTTCTTTTTCAGATCTGATATTTAATTGAGGATATTTATTGAAAAGCGACATAACATCTAATGCGTACTCTACATCATCTTCATCTATTAAATCGCGCTCAAAATTTAAAAGCACACCGCTATTACCGTTGTAAACACTATTTTTAAATAATTCATTTAATGGCTTAAAATGTACAATAATGTTATTTACCGAATAAAACTCAAAGTAAATACCCATAGAATTACCTGATAACAACACCGTCTTTGTATCGAAATTTAAATCAATCTTAATTTTAGTTTTCCAGGTATTCAAATTCATAAACTTTCATAGAAGTCTATAAAAGTAACAAGAATTCAAGTAACCCTAATCTTTTCTCAATTTTCTAAAACTAAAAAATATAACAACACCTATACACAATGCAAATACCGCTGAAACCCCGTAAATTGCCATGTAGTTGTTAGAAATATATTCCACAAACGTAGATAGAAATTGACCTCCAAAAACGCCCATTGAAAACAACCCTAAGTTTTTACCTTGATTTTGAGCATTGCTCACCTCTATCATCATGTGATTTAATAATGGGATCGTAAACCCAAAACCAATTCCTATAAATAGTGCTGTTAACCCTAAAAACGGTATACTCATGGTAATTGCCAGAACCAAATAACCTACCATAAAGAATAAGAAACCAAGCGCTACCGTTCTTCCGTCTCCAAACCATTTTACCATTTTAGGCATTTGGCTCGCAGTAATAATGGCAATCAGCGATATAAAGGACATTAAATAGCCGGTTTCCGACTCACTAAAATTAAAAGCAGATGGCAAATATAATGGTAGGGTTACAAATCCTATAAAAAACAACATCATTGCTAAAAGAGCCGCAATAAATATTACTTTGACTCCTTGTTTATCTTTTTTGGTTACTATCGTTTTTAATGATTCATCAACTACATGTTTATTTACCTTGGGCAATGCCTTTAAAACTAATATTAAACAGATCAATGCAACCAGATAGATATAGAAAGGATACTGCCAATTTAGTTCACCCAGAACACCCCCAATTGCCAAGAAAACGACACCGCCTAACTCAATTGCCATTCCTTGCCAAGCTATCATTTTCATTCGATGTTCACCGCTAAATTTTTCTGCAATGTAAGCTGTTACGGAAACCTGAACTGCAACCGTTGCCCCACCCAATAAAAACCGATCAACAATTAAAACATAATCATTATCTATAAACGCGCCAATAACTCCTAAAAACGCATAAGGCACTAAACCAAAATACAACAGTTTTAATGCTCCCAGTTTATTCAAGGTACGTCCTATAATCGGGGCAAAAACCACAACACCCAATGATGGTAAGGTAATTAACCAGCTTGGTGAAAAGCTTAGGTCTTTATGTTGCATTATTCCTGATAATGAAGGTGCTATCACCGTACCTACCATTATCGTTAAACTACTAACGAACAGCAGTGTAAATATTCCGAAGTTTGATATTTTTTTCATACTGCAAAGTTCTTGCATCTTCGTTCAAGGAACTTTGCCGATTTTCTAAAATGATAGACCAAAATGGAAATTTTCAACTACAACTACAAAGGAATTATAACATATGAAAAATGTTAAACAGATAATTCTATGTGCTATTTTTCCTATTTTAGAGTTATTATTTCCTACTATAACCAATTTAAAACTGCACCAATAAAAAAGTCGATTAAACTATTATTTCTAATCGTCATAACTTCATTTCAATTTTCATGTTCAAATGATAACAATGATGATGCAAGCTTAAATCCAAAAAGTGTTACCTCATGTGATTTAGGAGACTTTTCACCTACAGGAGTTAAGGTTTGTTTGAATGGTGCAGACTATGCCTTGCCAAACGAAACCATAACGTTCGCCGCAGAATATAACGCTCGAGTTGCTCTTTTCACATGGACTATTGAGTCTGGGAGTATGGAAATTATTAATATCGAAGAAAGTGCAACCGGTTCTACTTCTAAATCTATTGCTACTATAAGATTTAATTCAGACTTTAATGGCAATGCCGTTTTCAAAGTAAAAGCTAAAGACTCTAGAGGAAGTGGTGAAGTAACACATGCAATAGAACTGGAGAAAACAAATTAGTACTTAACTCATAATAATTGATTCCACAATTATCTTTAACTCTTCGTCCAAGGTAATTGTGGGATATTCTTTATTCGCTAATCTATACCAGTATCCCGCATTAAATCTATCACCTTCTTTTCTGTGCAAATAGGCATGCAACCAACTACCAAGTTCATTGTGCATATCTTGGGCAATATTATGAGAAGCTTCCCAATCGCCTTTGGCATCGTACCAAGCAGCTTTTAGTCCGTTTGACCAGTCTTTTGGCACATTGGTAAATTCCAAACTTTTTTCAAATTCAAGATAGGTCTTAGGTATCATTTCACTACGCTTTTAATCAATTTTTCAACGGTTAAGCCTTGCCCTATTATCGAGAACACCACAACTATGTAGGTTATCACTAAAAAAGCGTCTCTATGCATGTCATCTGAAAGACCTAATGCCAATGCTATAGATATACCACCGCGTAATCCTCCCCATGTCATGACCAAATTGGTCCTTGGTACAAAATCCAACTTCTCTTCAAAGAATTTAATAGGAAGCATTAATGAAAGATAGCGACAAAGCAATACTAGCGGAATTGCCAATAAACCTGCAATAATATATTCTGTTTTAAATGTCAGTACCAGCATTTCCATCCCTATCAATACAAATAACAAGGTATTCAACAGAATATCCAAAAGCTCCCAAAATTTATCTACATAGGTCTCCGTGGTCTCTGACATGGCAGAATTACGAACGGTGTCATTACCAACCACCAAACCTGCAGCTACCATTGCCAAAGGTGCCGATAAATGGAATTTCTGTGCTATCAATGTACCTACCATTACCGTTGCCAATGTAATGATCACCTCTATATCATAATCGTCAATAGATCGCATTAACTTATACGTTCCCCAACCTAGAGCCAGACCCAATCCCAACCCGCCAATTACCTCAACCCCAAATAGTTCTATAATATCTAATGGAGATACAGCTACCTCGGTTGCAGATGCCAGTTGAAATATCGTTAAGAATACAACGACCCCTACTCCGTCATTGAACAATGATTCTCCCACAATTTTGGTTTCCAACTTTTTTGGTGCACCAGCCTTTTTTAAAATTCCCAAAACGGCAATAGGATCTGTTGGTGATATAAGAGATCCAAATAACAAAAAGTAAATGAAATTGATCTGCATACCCAACAACTGCAACAAATAATACATACTGGTCCCTACTAAAAAGGTAGACACCAAAACACCTAATGTAGAGAACACCAGTATAGGCCAACGTTGTACTTTCAGCTGTTCAAAATTGGTATGCAGCGCCCCTGCAAATAACAAGAAACTCAACATTATATCTAGCAGAACAGACTTGAAATCTATCTGTGTAATAATGTAACGCTCTGCGTTTATTAACGTATCGTCTATATAGCCTATGGCAAATACAGCTAAAGTAAACACAATTGTAATCAACATTAAGCCAATACTATTGGGTAGTTTTAAAAAGCGGGCATTTATATATCCAAAAATTGCCGAAAGAAAAACAAGTACTGAAATTATTGTAAAAATATCCATAATGATCTATGCTAACATGTTTATAAAATCTTGCTCACTGATAATGGGTATACCCAGTTTTTCTGCCTTTGCAAGCTTACTAGGTCCCATTTTATCTCCCGCAACCAAATAACTAGTTTTAGAAGATATAGATGACCCAACTTTACCACCATTATCCTCTATTTTCTTTTTAAGCTCATCTCTACTTAAAATCTCAAATACCCCGGAAACTACAAAGGTATTACCCGCCAAGGTATCGGTCTGGTTTTGTAACTTTTCTTCAGATATTGATAATTGTACGCCAAAGCTTCGCAATCTTTCTATGGCATCTATATTCTTCTCGTTCGCAAAAAAATCAATGACACTTTGCGCTATGCGCTCCCCTATCTCATCTACAGAAGTTAAATGCTCTAGCGTCGCTTCTTTTAAAGCATCTATGTTTTTATATGCTTTTGCCAACTTCTTAGCCACGGTCTCGCCTACAAAACGAATACCTAAAGCAAACAACACACGTTCAAAAGGTACTTTTACAGATTCCGCTACTCCGTTTACTAAATTCTCGGCAGATTTCTCCGCCATTCGTTCTAAGGGCAAAACATCTTCTTTGGTGAGTTTATATAAATCGGCATAATCGTCTATCAACCCTTCTTTAAACAGTAATTCTACCGTCTCGCCACCCAAACCTTCAATATCCATCGCCTTTCTAGAAATGAAATGCTGAATTCTACCGGTTATTTGTGGCGGACAACCATATTCATTTGGGCAATAATGTTTCGCATCACCCGCTGTACGAGTAAGCTCGGTACCACATTCTGGACATTCATGAATATATTCCGTTGGTTTTGAATCTGCTGGTCTTTTCGAAAGATCTACCGCTATAATCTTGGGGATAATTTCTCCGCCTTTTTCTACAAATACGGTATCGCCTACCCTAATATCCAATTTTTCTATTTGGTCGGCATTATGTAACGATGCTCTTTTTACCGTAGTACCTGCCAATAAAACCGGTTCTAGATTGGCTACCGGGGTTATCGCTCCAGTACGTCCTACTTGATAGGTAATTTCATTTAAAGTGGTAAAAACCTGTTCTGCCTTAAATTTATACGCCATTGCCCATCGCGGGGCTTTTGAGGTAAAACCGAGCTCTTCTTGGTATTGTAGACTATTTACTTTAATGACCACACCATCGGTTTCATAAGGCAACTCATGGCGTTTTACATCCCACTCCTCAACAAATGCCATTACCTCATCTGTAATTTTACAAAGTTTGGCAACAGTTGGTACTTTAAAGCCCCATTCTCGTGCTTTCTCCAACATATGAAATTGAGAGTCAATATTCAGGTTTCTACCTACAATACTGTACAGCAAACAATCTAATGGTCTCTGTGCAACAACACTGCTATCTTGAAGTTTTAAACTGCCCGATGCCGTATTTCGCGGATTCATATACGGCTCTTCTCCATTGGCAATGCGTTCTTCGTTCATTTTCTGAAATCCGTCGAACGGTAATACTATTTCTCCTCGTATATCAAACTTATCAGGATAATCTCCTTTTAACTGGAGCGGAACCGATTTAATGGTTTTTATATTATTGGTAACATCATCTCCTTGAATTCCGTCACCACGGGTAACCGCTCTTACCAGTTTACCTTGTTCATAAGTTATACTGATAGATGCGCCATCATATTTTAACTCACAAGTAAATTCAACAGGCACGTCTCCCAAATTACGCTGAATACGTTTCTCCCAATCCTCTAAATCTTCTTTAGAGTATGAATTGTCTAAAGAGTACATTCTATGCTCATGAACTACGGTTGCAAAATTCTTGGTGATCATACCACCTACACGTAATGATGGCGAACTGGCATCATAAAATTCAGGATGTTTAGCTTCCAAATCCTGTAATTCTTTCAATTTCATATCGAATTCATAATCTGAAATGGTCGGGTTATCCAACACATAATAATTGTGATTATGCTCTCGCAACTCTTTTCTTAGTTCTTCAATCTTTGCCTTCATAATTATTAAAGCTGTTCTTTATTGATCCATTTTGGTGTAGGCAATGGTATATAGTTTTCCATTTTATGCAATAGGGTTTCTATAGTATCATCTACCAAAATAGTATTTAAATGTTCTTTTTTAACAAATCCGTTCTGGACCATGTCATGCATCATTTGTAATAGGGAATCGTAAAAACCATTGGTATTCAAAATTCCTATAGGGTATTGATGCAACCCAAGCTGCGACCAAGTCAACATTTCAAAAAACTCTTCTAAAGTACCAAATCCTCCAGGGAGCATTAAAATCCCGTCAGATAGTTCATGCATTTTCAATTTGCGTTCATGCATATTTTGGGTGACTATCAATTCCGTTAACTCCTCGTGAACTACCTCTTTTTTCTTTAAAAATACAGGAATTACCCCTATTACCTTTCCTTTATTATTTAAAACACCTTCGGCAACTTTACCCATAATGCCAATTTTGGCTCCTCCATATACAAGTTGTATATCTTTCTTTGCAAAAGTCTCTCCCAGTTCATATGCTTTTATTCCATAATCAGAAACAATACCTTCACTACTACCGCAAAACACTACAATACTTTTCATTTTCTTATTCCTTTTATCATACGGTCATTACCAAACATATCTGGTCTTAACTCGATAGTCTTAAAATTAGATTTTTGTAATATTTGCTTGGTTTCTTCTCCTAAATACTGATTGATCTCCAAATACAGACAACCATTTTTATTCAAGTGTTCAGATGCAAAATTTACTACTGCCTTGTAAAACTTTAACGGGTCTTCATCTGGAACAAAAAGTGCCAAACTTGGCTCATGGTCTATTACATTATTTTGCATTTCTGCTTTTTCCAATTCGCGTACATATGGCGGATTGGAAATAATAATATCAAATTTTTGATCTAATTCTTTTGCTGAGGTTTTAGAATGTAAGGACAACATATCCGCCTTAACAAACGTAACATTTGCACCAAGCGTTCTATTGTTTTCTTCAGCAACCACTAAGGCTTGGGGCGAAACATCTAAAGCGTACACTTTAGCATCCAACAGATTTTTATCTAACGAAATAGGAATACAACCACTACCTGTACCCATATCTAAGATATTTAAGGAATGTTTTACTTCTTTGACATCATCCAACACCCAACGTACCAATTCTTCGGTTTCTGGTCTAGGTATTAATACGTGTTCATTTACAGTAAAGTCCAAATCCATAAAATATGCCGTACCTGTAATATGCTGAATAGGTTTATGTAACTTCAATTCGGACAACGCCTTAAACAAGATAGTCTCTTGTTCTTTTTCTATATTAAGATTAGGTTGTAACGCCAATACAAAACGTTCTAATTCAAAATAGTGCTCAATAAGTAGATAGAAAAAGCTGTTTACTTCATCTTTACCATAGATAGCGTCTAATTCTGCATGAAAAATATTTTTTACCTCTTTTAACAGCACAATTACAACGTTTTAAGCATAAATACAGGACATGAATAATGACCGGTATCCCCCATACGGGCATCTATATATTCAAAGCCCATTTTCTTATACAATTTTTGGGCAGCTTCCATATAGGGCATTGTCTCCAAATAACAGGCATCAAAACCGTATTCCTTGGCTTTATCCAAACATACATTGATCATTTTATGACCCGACCCTTTGCCTCTGGCTTCTTGCAAAAAGTACATTTTCTGAAGCTCACAAATATTACCATTGTAATTATCTAGTTGTGCAATACCGGCACAGCCTAAAATTGAACCATTTTCTTCGATCACAAAATAAGTGGCCTTGGGCTTATTATAATGCTCATACATGTTATCCAATGAAGGGTCTTCATAGGCCGTGCCCACTTTTGGCACTCCCAAATCTTCCAATACCTGCCGTATTACCCTAGCAACTTGCGGGTTATCTTCCTTTTTAATTTCACGTATCACGACATTTTCCATATGAACTATGCAATAGGTTTTAAAGTACTATTTTTGAGGTGTGAAGATACGTGATATGCGTATAAAGGTAAAGTTTGATGTCCATTAATAATCTTGATTCTACAAATTCAATACCATCTCAATCAAACGCACTTTCTGCAGATGAGAAATATATGCAACGGTGTATTGAAATTGCAAAAAACGGATTGGGTACTACAGCGCCCAACCCCATGGTAGGTGCAGTAATTGTGTATAATGACACAATTATTGGTGAAGGCTTTACCAGTGCTTATGGTGGTTCACATGCCGAGGTGAATGCTATAAACTCGGTAAAAGACAGTACGCTACTCAAAAATTCTACTATTTATGTAACCTTAGAACCTTGCTCTCATTATGGCAAAACTCCACCTTGTGCGGATTTAATCGTAAAAATGGAAATACCTAAGGTTGTCATTGGGTTAAAGGACCCTCATGAAAAAGTAGCCGGTAATGGTATAAAAAAATTGAAAGCGGCGGGTTGCGAAGTAAATGTTGGTGTTTTAGAACAAGAATGCACGGAACACCATAAACGATTCTTAACTTTTTTTACCAAAAAGAGACCCTACGTTATTTTAAAATGGGCGGAAACATCTGACGGATTTATTGCACCAGAGCCTTTAATAAGAGAAGAAGAAAAGAAACCTTATTGGATTACAAACACCAAATCTCGGCAATTGGTACATAAATGGCGTAGTGAAGAACCAGGTATACTAGTGGGCACCAACACTGTGTTAGCTGACAACCCACAATTGAATATTAGACAGTGGACAGGAAAAGCACCTACACGAATTGTTCTTGATAGAAATCTAAGGATTTCTAAAGATTTTCATGTTTTAGATGGACAACAAAAAACGATAGTATGTACACAAATAGTAGATACCACAAAGTACATTAAAGGGGTTAGCTATAAAATTTTGAATTTTGAATCTCAATTACCGCAGCAATTATGTAATCTGATGTTTGAAGAGCAGCTACAAAGTGTCATTATTGAAGGCGGATCACAAACACTACAAAGTTTTATTGATGCTGACTTATGGGACGAAGCTCGAATCTTCAGAGGAGCAGCCGAATTTCAAAAAGGAATAAAAGCTCCAAAACCCACAGGACGAATAATAAAACAAATGGAAATTTTGACCGACCAACTAACCTTACTTAGAAATGATTAAAAATATAATTTTCGATTTTGGTGATATATTTATCAATCTAGACAAACAAGCGCCGTTAATAGAAATGGCAAAATTTGGATTTACCGAAATGACTTCGGATTTAGATGCCATTTTCAAGTCATATGAAATGGGCTTAATAACGTCTAACGTGTTTGTTGAAAAACTGCAAGGCATTTTCACCAACGCTTCTAAAACACAGATTACAGATGCCTGGAATTCCATTATACTGGACTTTCCGGAAGAACGCCTAAAGTTTATTGAAAAGTTGAAAGCCGACAATCAATACCGACTGTTCTTGTTGAGCAATACTAACGATCTTCACATTGACAAGGTTAAGGAGTCTATGGGAATGGAGCGGTTTTTAAGGTTTAAAAATTGTTTTGAGGTGTTCTACCTATCACAAGAAATGAAAATGCGAAAACCTAATGCCAATATATATGAAAAGGTGCTTAGCGATAATAATTTGAACGCATCAGAAACTTTTTTCATTGATGATACCAAAGAAAATACAGATAGCGCATCTAAACTAGGAATACAGTGTTGGAATCTTCAAGTAGGAAAAGAAGATGTTTTAGAAACTTTAAGCCGCATAGTATAAATGTATTTAGCGCTCAGTATTCTTTTCTCCAGCTTAATCTTTGTGGTTTTTAAATTATATGCCAAGTATCGGGTACAAACAATTTATGCCATTATCACTAACTACTTCATTGCTTGCATTGTCGGCTTACTATATTATAAAGAACCGATCAATGTATATGACATACCACAAAAGAGCTGGTTTTGGGGAAGTCTACTTCTTGGTCTATTATTCATACTAATATTTAATTTAATGGCAGCCACTTCACAAAAGCTAGGTGTATCCGTAGCTTCTGTTGCCACTAAAATGTCACTCACCATTCCGGTATTGTTTGGAGTATTCTTCTACAGGGAAGTTTTAAGCATATTAGAAATTTTAGGAATAATTCTCGCATTGTTGGCCGTTTACTTCACTTCTTTAAAGGAAAACAAAATAAAAGCTGAAAAATGGGCATTTGCCCTACCGGTCTTAGTTTTTCTAGGATCAGGCATAATAGACACAAGCATAAAATACTTTCAAGATGCACATATGCCCGAAGAAGAATACGCACTGTTCTCCGCAACGGTATTTGCATCTGCAGGGATATTCGGCTTATTTTTTATCGCATATAAATCCACCCAACAACGATTAAAAATAAATTTCAAAAATATTATTGGTGGAATTTGTTTAGGTGTCCCCAATTACTTCTCCATATATTTCTTATTAAAAGCCTTACAGCACCCAACTTGGAACAGTGCATCTGTGTTTACTATTAACAATGTGGCCATTGTAATGTTCTCCACCCTTTTAGGCATACTATTGTTTAAAGAAAGATTAAGCATTAAAAACTGGTTTGGTATAGGTTTGGCAATTTTCAGTATTATTCTGGTGGCTTTTGGCCCTAAAATAATGATGTACCTTTAAATTCTACTTGGCACTACGTATATGGACACCTATAAAACCATTTCAAAACCTTCTACCCCCCTATTGTTCAAAGAGCGAAAAAGTAAATTTTATGGATATTGCTTTCCGGTTTCCGATGAAGACAGTATTAAAGAACACATAGAGGCATTAAGAAAAGAATACCCAACCGCCAACCATGTGTGCTACGCATGGCAAATGGGTGTTGAATCCAAGTCTTATCGTGCCAATGACGATGGAGAACCCAACAATTCTGCCGGTATGCCAATTTATGGGCAAATACAATCTTTTGATGTAACCAACATTCTAGTTGCAGTGGTACGAATATTTGGCGGCACCAAACTAGGTGTCGGTGGATTGATCAGTGCTTACAAGGAAACTGCAAAGCTAGCATTGGAAAATGCGGCAATAATCACCAAAGTATTACAAGAAGAACTAACCGTTACTTTTGAATATTCAGAAATGGACATCGTAATGCGTTTGGTCAAAAAACACCAACTAACCATTGTATCACAAGATTTGCATTTGAAATGCAAAATGATTTTAGCTGTAAATAAAAGTGATTTAAAAAAAACAATGAAACTTTTTAAAGCACATCACAAATTAGAAATCAAGGCAAACGTCTAATCTTTAATATTCCAATTTGTCCAATAATATCTGCGGACATTTAGTGGGTCTATTTCTTTTCATATCCATAAATACCAAAACCGTATTTGCGGTCGCCAATAATTCTCCCGCTTCATTTGTCATTTCATAATCAAATTCAATTCTAACCGCAGGTTTTTTCGTCAAAATTACCTTTACGGTTACCAAATCATCATACTTCGCAGATTTCAAATATTTAATGGACAAACTAATCACCGGAAGCATAATTCCGCCCTCCTCCATACTTTTGTAAGAAATTCCTAACAACCTTAACCATTCAACTCTTGCTAATTCTAAATACTGAGCATAGTTTCCATGATAGACAACTCCCATTTGATCCGTCTCACTGTATCTTATTCTAAAAGAAATTTCGTTTGTTCGCATTTATTTCAAGTAAAAAGTATATATTTAAAAGCTCCCCTAAGCGGTAAACGAACATGAGAAAAAAAAAGGTCAAAATCAATGACAATCAATTTTTTTTTTAAATAATTTGTTCACATATTTGCCCAAGTTGAACGAGAACTTAGATTGAAAAAATTCAATCTCTTTTAGCTAAAAGCTAACCATTAAAAGAGTATAGATTATTATGAATGTTACTGCTAATTCCGTATGGAAAAACTGTTTGGTGTTTATTAAGGATAATATCCAACCGCAGGCATTCAAAACATGGTTTGAACCCATTAAACCTATAAAGCTTACAGAAAATGCCTTAAGCATTCAAGTACCAAGTAAATTCTTTTACGAGTGGCTAGAAGAGCATTACGTTAAACTGCTAAAGGTTGCATTAACTAAAGAATTAGGAGAGACTGCGAAATTAGTATATATCATACGTATGGAAAATACGTATGGCAACAAAGAGCCTTTTACAGAAAAAATTCCTAGTTCAAATAGAGGTGCAATGGCCGCCCAGGAAATGGATGTACCCATTAAATCTAAAAACCCTGAACTACGCAATCCGTTTGTTATTCCAGGGATTAGAAACATAAAGATAGAATCTCAATTAAATCCTAATTATAATTTTGATAATTTCCTTGAAGGAGATTCTAACCGTTTGGCACGTTCTGCCGGTATGGCCGTAGCCAACAAACCGGGAGGTACATCTTTCAACCCGTTATTGGTTTTTGGTGGTGTCGGATTAGGAAAAACACACTTGGCACACGCCATTGGTGTTGAAATAAAAGACAAGTACCCTGAGCGTACAGTGCTTTATATTTCTGCAGAAAAATTTACCCAACAGTATATTGAATCCGTAAAGAAAAACACTAGAAATGATTTTATACATTTCTACCAGTTAATAGATGTTCTGATTATTGATGATGTACAATTCTTATCAGGTAAGTCTGGTACGCAAGATGTTTTCTTCCATATTTTCAATCACTTACATCAAAACGGAAAACAAGTAATTCTTACATCTGACAAAGCTCCTGTAGATATGCAGGATATTGAGCAACGATTGTTATCTCGATTTAAATGGGGGTTATCCGCAGAATTGCAAAGTCCGGATTACGAAACAAGAATCTCTATCTTAAAAAACAAGTTATATAGAGATGGTGTAGAGATACCAGAAGATATTATTGAATATGTTGCTAAACATATTAAAACCAATATTAGAGAACTTGAAGGCGCCATAATTTCACTTATTGCACAGTCAACCCTAAACAAAAGAGAGGTCACTATTGAGCTTGCACAACAAGTAGTTGAAAAATTCGTAAAGAACACTAAACGTGAAGTTTCTATTGACTACATACAAAAAGTTGTTTCCGATTACTTTGAGATGGATGTTGCAACATTACAGTCCAAAACAAGAAAGAGACATATTGTACAAGCTAGACAATTAGCCATGTTCTTTGCCAAGAAGTTCACTAAAGCCTCATTGGCAAGTATTGGTTCACAAATTGGAAAGCGTGATCACGCTACGGTACTTCATGCATGCAAAACAGTGGATAACTTAGCCGAAACAGACAAGCAGTTTCGCAAGTATATTGATGACCTAACTAAGAAATTCTCTTAAATTCTATACTAAATGAAGGTGTTGATGGTTTGCCTAGGTAATATTTGCAGGTCTCCATTGGCAGAGGGTATTCTTAAAAGTAAAGTTGACACAACAAAAGTACACGTAGACTCAGCAGGTACAGCAGGTTACCATATTGGAAATACACCTGACCCAAGATCTATAAAAGTAGCACAAAACCATAACATCGACATTAGCTCACAAATCTGTAGAAAATTTTTGGTATCTGATTTTGACACTTTTGATGTGATATATGCCATGGACAAAAGCAATTATGGCAATATAATTGGTATGGCCAGAAATAGAGCAGATGCAGAAAAGGTAAAGCTTTTGTTGAATGAAATTGACCCCACGGACCAAGAAGTGCCAGACCCCTATTATGATGCAGACGACGGATTTGAAACCGTTTTTCAAATGATAGATAAAGCTTGTAATATAATTGCAGCCAGATTAGACCATTAATAAATGAGCACACAAAACGGTAAAATTGGAAAAGTTTATTTGATTCCTTCTACGCTAGGCGATATGCCACCGTTAGAAGTATTACCCATTTCTATAAAACAAACCATAGAGAGACTTGATCATTATGTGGTAGAGAACGAAAAAACCGCTCGACATTTTATAAAAAAAATAAGTCCCAGAAAATCCCAACCTGGCTTAAAACTTTTTGTTCTTAACAAGTTCACTGAACCAGAAGAAATTCCCACTTTTCTAAACCCTTGCTTGGAAGGTAACGATGTAGGCATACTTTCCGAAGCTGGTTGCCCAGGTATAGCCGATCCTGGTGCCGCCGTGGTAAAAATAGCCCACAGCAAAAACATTCAAGTTATTCCATTAGTAGGTCCCTCTTCCATTTTATTAGCTTTAATGGCAAGTGGCATGAACGGTCAAAATTTTGCATTCAACGGGTACCTCCCTATTGACAGTTCTGACCGAAAAAAATATATTAAAAACTTAGAGCGTAGATCAAAAGAAGAAAATCAATCTCAAGTATTTATAGAAACACCTTACAGAAACAATAAAATGCTTGAAGAGTTGATCAAAACCCTTGCACCAAGCACAAGTATTTGTGTTGCTGCCGATATTACATTACCTACCGAATACATTAAGACCAAAACAGCAATTAACTGGAAAAAGGAAAATGTAGATCTACACAAAAGACCGGCTATATTTATAATCCAAGCATAAAAAAAACCTTGACAAACTAGTGCCAAGGTTTCACATTCTCATATCTACTTAAATTCTTAGATTCTTGGGTTGCGTTTTGCTTCGATCATTGAGACATCATAACCCGCAAACTTTTTCATATAATTAGAAATACTTGTACCGTAACCGTCGGTGATTTCCATACGACCATGAGACCTTAAATATAATTTCACATTACCCGGTCCTGCAAGGTGCGCTGCTGCCAAAATACCCGACTCGGTAATTTCAACACCGTTCATGCGAACACCTACATAGCGTTTAATATCCCTTCTTAAAATCCACTTGTTACGTGACGTGTTAACATGAAAAACTTTTTCCTGTAATTCAGGATTATTCAAGAATTCATTTCCATTGTAAACACCGACCAACTCTAAAGTGCCCAACCCAAATTGATACTTACCTAAGTAACCAAAAGTATTGGTTACAAAATAGTTTCCTTGAGACTCCTTAAAAGCTAAAGCTTCTTTGAAACCTATAAATTGGCGACCAAGAAAAGGGGGAGCTATTTGATAATTTGACAATAGAGCTTCATCTTCCGGAAAAGAAACCAGCTCTGGCTTGTTTACTTTTAACTGATTAGGCACATCTACCTTAAAGGGTTTAAACCCATAACCAGAAATTATAAACGTAACAATTAGAGGACAACTTGCTAATATCCATCTTCTCATACATATAGTTTCTTAAGACTTATGGCGACTACTATTTGCCTGCTTAAATTTCTGAGGCAAAGGTAGGTCTGAAATTTTAAGAGTTTTAGAAGGTTCTGTTAAAAGAATACAGAATTAGTTAACAAGTTCTAAAATTCGGATGAAAGCTTACCTGTTGATTTTCTGAGCGTTAATCCATCGGATGTACTGCTCTTTATTTCGGTTGTGTTGCGTTAAATTCTCTGCAAACATATGATAACCGAACTTTTCAACATTGGCTACAAAATAGTAATAATTGTGTTTTTTAGGATTTAAAACCGCATCAATCGCCGTTATATCCGGCATTGCAATTGGCCCTGGCGGCAATCCTGCATACTTATAGGTATTATAAGGTGAATCCATTTCCAAATCCTTATACAAGACCCTTTTAATAATGGTATCAAAGTTACCCGTTTCTTTCTTTATCGCATATATAACGGTAGGATCAGCCTGAAGCAACATCCTTTTTCTCAACCTATTCAAATACACCCCGGCAACCGTAGGACGCTCATCAACTTTTGCTGTTTCCTTATGTACTATGGATGCCAAAGCAATAACTTCATTCGGTTTCAAGCCAAGTGCTTTAGCTTTATCCTTACGTGTATCCGTCCAAAATCTATTATACTCCTTTAACATTCTACTCCTAAACCCTTCAGCCGATGTATTCCAGAAAAATTCATAGCTATTAGGAATGTACAATGATATTTTATTGGCATCATCAAATCCGTTCGCCTTTAAAAACTCTTTATCGTTAAATGCCAAAACTAAAGAAACGCTATCAGCCTCAATTTGCCCTGCAATTCTTCCTGCCAAATCATTAATATTTTCTTGATTATTGAAAGATACCTTTACAGGCAAATTGCCACTTCTTAATGAGTTTACAATCTCATTATTATTCATACCCTTCTTTATCTTATATCGACCGGCCTTTATATTACCCAAGTAACCTTTTCGATCGGCCGCAGATTCAAATGAACTAAAGTCTTCTAAAACAGGAGAAAGACGCTCTTCCAAATCCATCAAAGTAGCATCGGTCGGTACAAATACAATGGCCTCATCATTATTAAAGCTGGTATTTGGGGTAAAAAATGTACCATAAACCATAAAGGCAAAAATTCCACCACCTATCAACCCTATGAGCACCACACCCAATAAAATACGTTTGATATACATCAATTATTTATTTTTTGTAATAATATTTCGTTCTTAAAGGTATTTTTAAAGCGCACCCAATCTTTCTTGACCCCAACTTGTTGAAATCCTAACTTGTGGAACAAATGAAGGCTAGCCAAATTATCTTCTAATATATTAGCATATACCTGTCGTAATCCTAAGGCTTCGAACAAATACTCCGTAAGTAAGGTAATTGCTTCTGCCCCAATCCCCTTATTTCTTTCTGCCTGGTTCAATATCACAATACCAATACCAGCTCTTTTGTGATTTGGCTCAAAATCAAAGACATCTATCAACCCCAATGTGTTATACTCATGTGTACAAATGACCAAACGTAACTGTTTAACATCAAAGATATCCCTATGCGCATTCTCCAAATAAAATCTAAGTACGTCTTTTGAATACGGAGTTACCGTTCCACTAACTTCCCATACGCTGGTATCATTCTCCAATAGATACAGAAAATCAAGGTCTTTTTTTTCCAAAGCCCTTAGATAAATCTGTTTTCCTTTCAATGTTACCACGTTAGTTCACCTTTAAAAACCTGTTTAGCCTCCCCTTTTAGGTAAATATCCGAATAAGAACCGTTCTGTTCTTTGAATGAAACTTCCAAATTACCACCAAGGGCTTTGATACCGATCGTATTCTCTTTTGTATTCCCAAGGTGATACATTCCAAGAGCCACCGCAGTTACTCCAGTTCCACAAGACAAGGTTTCATCCTCTACCCCACGTTCATATGTCCTAATATCAAAACCACCTTCATCATTCTTTTCAACAAAATTAATATTACTGCCCTTTTCACCATACACACCATAGCGCATGCGTGCACCTTCTTTTACAACATTAAACGATTTTAACCCATTGACCAATTGTACATGGTGCGGTGATCCCGTATCCATAAAAAGAGCATTGGTTTTTTTCTTTATTTCCTTAACGTCCAACATTTTAAGACTTACTACATCATCTGTTATTGTAGCTTCATGTAAACCATCAACCGCTATAAATACAGTTTCCTTTTCAATAACCTTTAAAAAATGTGCAAAAGCAACAATACATCTACCACCATTACCACACATACTCCCTTCTTTGCCATCCGCATTGAAATAAACCATTCTAAAATCGGTTTCGGCATCATTTTCCAATAAAATTAAACCGTCTGCACCTACGCCAAATCGTCTATTACAGATTTTTGCAATCAATGGATAATCGTCTTTTGGAAACTGTCCATTACGATTATCTACCATTACAAAATCATTACCTGTACCTTGATATTTATAAAATGTATTTTCCATGCTTTAACAAAGCTCCAAAGATAGTACATTATTACTTTTTAAAGTGTAGTTAAAAAGTAGTTAAACGCTTATATAATAGCATAAAATCAAGTAATTTTGTGTAGAATACGTTAAAATATTAATGAATATGAAAAGAATAGCTAGTCTCCTATTTGTATCCGTTTTTGCAGGTGCGATTACATTGGGTGCTTATAAACTATTTTTCGAAAAGGAAAATTTTACCATTATTACCCAAGATAATAATAACGGAATAGTAAACGCAAGTTATACACCTACTTCCGCTAGAGGTGCGGGCATCAATGAGGTTGATTTCACTAATGCCGCCGAGAATACCGTGAATGCCGTTGTCCACGTAAAGAACATTACCATTAATAAGGCCCCTACCAATATATTCGACTTTTTTTACGGTACCAGTGGAAAAGTAGTACCGCAAGTAGGTACGGGATCTGGAGTAATAATTTCTTCTGATGGATATATTGTCACCAATAATCATGTAATCAGTAGAGCAAATCAACTACAGGTTACTTTGAACAATAACAGAACATACAATGCCGAGTTGATAGGCACGGATCCAAATTCTGATATTGCCCTTATAAAAATAGACCCAAATGAAAAATTACCATACTTGGCATTTGGTGATTCCGATCAAACCAAAATTGGCGAATGGGTATTGGCTGTTGGAAATCCTTTTAACCTGACTTCTACCGTTACAGCGGGTATTGTCAGTGCAAAAGCTAGAAACCTTGGAAAAAACCAATCTTTCATTCAGACAGATGCCGCCGTAAACCCCGGAAACTCAGGTGGCGCATTGGTAAACACTAATGGAGACCTCGTAGGTATCAATACAGCAATAACCTCGCAAACCGGATCTTATGTAGGTTATTCATTTGCGGTACCCAGCAATATTGCAAAAAAGGTAATTCAGGATATTTTAGAATACGGTAATGTTCAAAAGGGATTTATGGGCATTAGACCTGCACCTGTAAACACAAGAGATGCTATAGAAAAAGGCATAAACAATATTGATGGAGTGTACATTGAATTTATCGAAGAAGAATCTGCAGCGCAGGAGGCCGGAATCGTAGTCGGTGATATCATCAAAAAAGTTGATGAAATCGATGTGCACAAATACCCTGATCTAACAGGATACTTATCTACAAAAAGACCAGGTGACACTTTAGAAATTGTAATAGACAGAAAAGACGAGCAGCTAATATTACCATTAACCCTAAAGGAGAGACAAACCTTAGTGGTTCCGGAGATGGGCTTAGAAGTTAAAAACCTAACGGAACAAGATAAGAAGGTATACAAAACCAAAACGGGTGTAAAAATTATTGGAGTACCGGAACGTTACAGAGGTTACGGCCTATCAGAAAAAGTAATCGTCAAAATCGATGATCAAGAAATAGGAAATATTGACGATGCATATACAGCATTTGGCGGCATTTCAAAATATGGAAAAACCGTGATTACCATGTTAGGATCCAATGGCCAAAGAGACCGTCTCATATTTCAATAACAAAACCCAATAAAATACAGCCTTCGCAAAAACGAAGGCTTTTTTTTGAAAAATATTTATTTAAAGTGCTTAATTTTTCTAGTTTTGTGCGAATTATAAAATTAATCAACTAATTATGGCTCCACAAACCACTTTTGAAAAAGAGCTGGCATTTCAAGCGGATCGTAGAAAAGCTACAACGGAATTTATCAAAATCGTAAGTGATCTATGGTATGACAAATCCATTGAAATTGTCCTTTTTAAAAATCAGGTTATTGACAAAAATGTAAGCGATATAATGCACTTGCATGAGTATGCTGGTGAATTTGTACAAAAACCCATTTCTATTTTTGATTCTGTAGAAATACTAAGGTCAATTTCAGACATGGCGTTGCCACCTTCTAAGTTAGATATTGGTAAATTAACCTATGAATACCATTCTGACACCAACATTCTTAACAATGTAAAATCTTTTGTAATAGATAAATTACAATCTGCTCAAGACTTCAAAAGTATAGAACCTAAAGATGTAGTACTATATGGTTTTGGAAGAATAGGTAGATTAGTTGCAAGAGAGCTTATGTCCAAAACAGGAAAAGGCAACCAATTAAGACTTAGAGCTATTGTAGTAAGAGGCAAGCCTAGTATTGAAAATCTTGAAAAAAGAGCCAGCCTACTTAGAACAGATTCTGTACACGGTATTTTTAATGGCACCGTAAAAGTAGACTACTCAAACCTAAAATTGATCATCAATGGCACAACTGTACATGTAATATATGCCAATATGCCAGAAGAAATCGACTATACGGAGTACGGTATAAACGAAGCTTTGGTGATAGACAATACAGGAGCTTTTAGAACTAAAGAACAATTAGAAAGGCATTTACAAGCCAACGGAGCCGCCAAAGTTTTATTAACCGCTCCAGGCAAAGAAGTTGCCAATATAGTACATGGTGTAAACCATTTAGAATATTCACCTGATGACACAGATATATTTTCTGCAGCATCATGTACCACAAACGCCATAACTCCTATTTTAAAGGCAATAGAAGAAACTTTTGGTATTGAGAAAGGACATTTAGAAACCATACATGCCTATACCAATGATCAAAATTTGGTAGACAATATGCATGGTAAATACAGAAGGGGCCGTGCTGCGGCACTCAACATGGTTATTACTGAAACCGGTGCAGGCAAAGCAGTAACAAAAGCCTTACCTTCTTTGGAAGGCAAACTTACCTCTAATGCCATTAGAGTTCCTGTACCCAACGGATCACTAGCTATTCTTAATTTGGAAATTAATCAAAAAACATCACTAGAAGGTGTAAACTCCATGATCAAGAAATATGCATTAGAAGGAGATTTAGTTGAACAAATAAAATACTCACTTGATAAAGAATTGGTTTCTTCCGATATTATAGGAACCTCTGCCCCATCTATTTACGATAGCATGGCTACAATAGTTTCCGGTACAGGAAAGAGTGTTATATTATATATATGGTATGACAATGAGTATGGTTATTCTCATCAAGTAATTCGTTTAGCCAAATACATTGCCAAAGTAAGACGTTTTACCTATTATTAATTTTTAAAAAGAAAAGATCTATTTGTTAATTAAGAACGTAGGTAAATAAAGAATGTTTAAGCTTTATATTTTTTTCATAATTCAATATTTATAAAGTACTTTAGTCAACTCTAAATTATTCAAATTAACCTAAGAATCTATTACATGAATTTCTATAGAATACTATTATTACTAGCCTTATTATTAGCTAGTAATGTACAATTTGCACAAAATGCCGAAGAAGAGGAAGATAAGTTATCATTAGATGAAGGACCGATCAGTAATCAATTCGATTATATAGCCAAGCGATCAGGAAACTATAGAGCAGATGGTGTTAGATATGAAGTGGTAAAAGAATCTAATTTATTTAAGATTAGAAAAAATGTTCTTGACTCTATTGCCGCCATGAATAAAAAAACGGGTGAGTTAAAGGCTACAATTGCAGAACATGAAACTACAATTACATCTTTAAATAAAAAATTGGAGGAGACCACCACTAATTTGGGTCTGGTTACCGAAGAAAAAGATAGTATGTCTTTTCTTGGCTTACCAGTTTCCAAGGGAACATATAATTTTGTACTATGGACTATTATAGGCGCATTGTTTCTTACCCTTGGTTTATTTATTTATAAATTTAGAAATAGTAATATACTGACTCAAGAAGCCAAACAAAACTTATCTGAATTAGAAGTTGAATACGAAGATCACAGAAGAAGGGCATTAGAGCGTGAACAAAAAATAAGTAGACAGCTACAAGACGAGATTAACAAACAGAAAAAAACTAAGTAAATTTTTAAAGCTCCATTTTGGAGCTTTTTTTTTGATATGGTCAATATAGAACAAGTAACGACATCAGAAATTAACGACATTATACCTCTTTTTGATGGATATAGAGTTTTTTATAAAATGAAATCTGATTTAGATGCCGCAAGAATATTTCTGCAGGATAGAGTGACAAATAACGAATCCGTAATATTTGCTGCTTATGAAGGAAAAAACGCCATTGGCTTTGTTCAGCTCTATTTCACCTTTTCCTCGGTAAGCTTAGAGAAATCGATAATATTAAACGATTTGTATGTTGCAGCCGAACATAGAGGTAAATCCGTAGGACAACAATTACTACTAAAATCTCAAGAATTCTGTAAAATAAATGGTTATAAAGGCCTTGCCCTGGAGACCGCTATTGACAACCCAGCTCAAAAATTATATGAAAAGCTTGGCTGGGAGAAAGATTCCTACTGTTTTCATTACTTTTGGCAGGTTAAATGAAGATGCACATCAAAAAATGAGAATAGACATAATTACAGTATTGCCCGAACTACTCACTAGCCCATTTGAAGCTTCCATTTTAAAAAGAGCAATAGAAAAAGATTTGGTTGAAGTCCATTTTCATAACCTCAGGGATTATACCGATACAAAATATAGAAATGTAGATGATTATCAATTTGGAGGAGGAGCCGGTATGGTACTTATGATAGAGCCCATTGACAAATGTATCTCTAGCTTAAAGTCTGAAAGAACATACGATGAAATCATTTATATGACTCCAGATGGTGCAACCCTAAATCAAAAAACCGCCAACACACTTTCATTGGCAAAAAATATAATAATTCTTTGCGGTCATTATAAAGGCGTTGACCAACGTGTACGCGATCTTTTTATAACCAAAGAAATATCCATTGGCGACTATGTACTTTCAGGTGGAGAATTGGGCGCCGCAGTTTTATGCGATGCAGTCATTAGATTATTGCCAGGCGTACTTAATGATGAAACATCAGCACTAACTGATACCTTTCAAGATGGTCTGCTTGCCCCACCCGTATACACTAGACCTGCGGAGTATAAAGGAATGACTGTGCCAGACGTACTGTTAAGCGGTAACTTTGGAAAGATTGAAGAATGGAGAGAAAACAAAGCATACGAACGTACCGAAAAATTACGTCCAGATTTGCTAGAGTAACATAATTTTGAGAATTAAAGAAAAAGCAAATAAATACTTGCGTGATTAAATTTAAATACTAATTTTGCAGCCTGTTAGAACAACCTCTGACGATAATCGTGAACGTTGCTCTGATTTAATTCCAATTTTAACTATACAATGGAATCATTAATAAAATTTGTACAAGACGAATTCGTAACGAAAAAAGAATTTCCAAAATTTTCTGCTGGTGATACAATCACTGTTTACTACGAAATTAAGGAAGGTGAAAAAACAAGAACACAGTTCTTTAAAGGTGTTGTAATACAACGAAGAGGTACCGGTTCTACAGAAACATTTACTATTCGTAAAATGTCTGGAACAGTTGGTGTTGAGCGTATCTTCCCAATTAACTTACCTGCACTTCAGAAAATTGAAGTTAATAAACGTGGTAAAGTACGTAGATCTAGAATTTACTACTTCCGTGAATTAACTGGTAAGAAAGCTAGAATTAAAGAAGTAAGAGGATAAATTTTATATCCAAATAAATATAAAGCACTGTTCTATTTTAGAACAGTGCTTTTTTTATGAACAAAAGTGAACAACACATGTTCATAACATGTTGACTAATAAAAGATTACATTTTTAAGCTTTGTATTATTATTTTTTGTAAATTAGAACATGGTTACGAAATAGAGCTTTAGAAAAATGCCTATTTTAAAACCATTACGAAGTTTGCGTTCTATCGTATTGTTGTTTGACCAAAGCATTTAATGATTATTAAATGGGGTAAATTTTAAATTTGTTGGCTGTCGCTAATTGAATTTAAGATTAGTTGAATAGTAAAGAGACTATAAATTAGGTTTTTATTATTCAATGATGACAATAAAAAAGAAATGCTGTGTAGATGCTGGGTTGCCTAACCTGGGAATCGAAAAACATTTTAAACGTTGAATCAGTAAAGCGGATGCAATCAAGGGTTGCCGTTTTGATGAAAAATCAAAACAAACTGTCCGTAAACTTTTTCTAAAAAGCCATATCATTGTATGCGTACATTGATATGGCTTTTGTTATTTAACAAAACTTCCCACCTGCCTGAAATATTAAGCCATTTTCAACACTTTCATACCTTTAGAAAATTGTATATTTGTTCCGCTTAAATTAAAACAAACTGCAAATGTCCAAAATTTTTTATACCAAAACAGACGAGGCGCCTGCATTGGCTACAGAGTCTTTTTTACCTATTGTAAAAGCTTTCACAAAATCATCAGGAATTGAAATCGAAACTAAAGATATTTCTTTAGCCGGCAGAATTGCTGCTACCTTTCCAGAGTTTTTATCGAAAGAACAACAGGTGTCCAATGATTTGGAAGAATTGGGCAACATGGCAAAACAGCCAGAAGCAAACATTATAAAATTACCTAACATAAGTGCATCGGTTCCTCAATTGAACGAGGCTATCGCAGAATTGCAAGCTAAGGGTTACAACATACCAAACTACCCAGACGAGCCTAAAACTGATGAGGAAAAGCAAATAAAGGCGAAGTACGATAAAATTAAAGGTAGTGCCGTAAACCCTGTTTTAAGGGAAGGTAACTCTGACCGTAGAGCTCCTAGAGCTGTAAAGAATTACGCAAAGCAAAATCCTCATAGCATGGGTGCATGGAGCTCTAGCTCTAAAACTCATGTAGCAACAATGGGCGATGGCGATTTTCAGGCCAATGAGAAATCAACAACATTAGCCAATGCCACTACGGTACAGATAAAATTGGTTTCCGAAGGCTCAGAAACTGTTCTAAAAGATAATTTAAGCCTGCTTAAGGGTGAAATTATCGATGCAACGGTAATGAACAAAACAGCCTTGCTAGATTTTCTTCAAGCAGAAATTAAAGATGCAAAAGATAAAGGCATCCTTTTTTCAGTGCATTTAAAGGCTACAATGATGAAAGTTTCCGACCCTATTATTTTTGGTCATGTTGTTGAAACTTTCTTTAAACCCGTATTTGTAAAATATGCAGATACTTTCGATAAATTAGGTATTAGCCCTAATGACGGACTTGCCAGTTTATACCAGAAGATTGAAAAATTACCCGCTAGTGAAAAAGATGCCATTACTAAAGATTTAGATGAAGCTTTGGCTAAAGGACCAGATCTAGCAATGGTAAATTCAGACAAAGGAATTACCAACCTACACGTTCCAAGTGATATTATTATTGATGCATCTATGCCAGCTATGATCAGAAACTCTGGACAAATGTGGAATGCGGAAGGTAAATCTCAAGACACCAAAGCTGTAATACCAGATAGTAGCTATGCAGGTATTTATACGGCTACCATTGATTTCTGTAAAGAACATGGTGCGTTTGACCCTACTACTATGGGTACCGTACCAAATGTTGGTCTAATGGCACAAAAGGCAGAGGAGTATGGCTCACATGACAAAACCTTTGAAATTAGCCAAAGCGGAACTGTACAGGTAGTTGACACCACTAGTGGTAAAGTATTACTTGAGCATACCGTAAGCAGTGGCGATATTTGGCGTATGTGCCAGGTTAAGGACGCTCCTATTCAAGACTGGGTAAAATTGGCAGTTTCTAGAGCAAGAGCTACCGATGTACCTGCTATATTCTGGTTAGACGAGAACAGATCACATGATGCCGAGCTAATTAAGAAGGTAAATACATATTTAGCACAAGAGGACACTAATGGTTTGGACATCCAAATTATGTCTCCAATTAAAGCCACAGCTTTCACATTAAAAAGAATGAAAGATGGCAAGGATACTATATCTGTTTCCGGAAATGTATTAAGAGATTACCTTACTGACCTCTTCCCTATTTTGGAAGTAGGAACAAGTGCCAAAATGTTATCGATTGTTCCTTTAATGAACGGCGGTGGACTTTTTGAAACAGGAGCAGGAGGCTCAGCACCAAAGCACGTAGAACAATTCCTAGAGGAAGGTCATTTAAGATGGGATTCTTTGGGTGAATTCTTAGCATTAGGCGTTTCTTTGGAGTTCTATGGAGAAAAGAATGGAAATGCAGCAGCAAAGGTTCTTGGTGACACCTTGGATAGCGCTACCGAGAAATTTTTATTGAACGACAAGTCTCCTTCAAGAAAAGTAAAAGAACTGGATACAAGGGGTAGTCATTTTTTCTTGGCAAAATACTGGGCAGAAGCATTGGCGCTACAAGATGATAACGCTGAATTAAAAGCTATTTTCTCTAAAGTAAGTTCAGAAATCAATAACAAGGAAAATGATATCCTTTCAGAATTGATAGATGCACAAGGATCAGCACAAGATGTGGGTGGTTATTATAAGCCAGACACCGCTTTGGTTCAAAAAGCAATGAGACCAAGTTCTACTTTAAATGGAATATTAGAATCCATTTAATTCAACTTTAACTTCTATGAATACCCTTAATTAAATTTAAGGGTATTTTTTTTGACCTTTAATTACTTTTAGGAGTATAGATCTATTCTAAGTATTTTTACACAAAAAAATTGATGAAAGTACTTTTGCCGATTCTTATCATCTTATTTTTAAGCTTATCCCATACTATTCAGGGCCAACAAAAATATACACTAAGCGGTACTATATCTGAAGTAAGCAGTAACGAAACATTAATTGGCGTTACAGTGGCAATACCAGAATTAAAAACCGGTGTTACCACCAATGAATACGGTTTTTATTCCATCACCCTTCCAGAAGGTACCTATACCGTACTTATAAGTTATTTAGGTTTTGAGGATATCACTCAACAAATAACATTGACAGAAAATAGACGTAAAGATTTTTTGTTAATCGAAGAAGCTGAACAATTAGAGGAAGTAGTGGTTACGGAAAATGTGGAAAAAATGGATATCAGAAAGCCACAAATGAGCGTTAATACCCTTTCAGTAGGTACTATTAAAAAAATACCGGTGATTTTAGGTGAAGCAGATGTCATAAAATCCATATTACTATTACCGGGTGTAACCAATGCCGGTGAAGGTGCCTCGGGTTTTAACGTGAGAGGTGGAGCCGCTGATCAAAACCTTATTCTATTAGATGAAGCCATCATCTTTAACTCTTCTCACCTTTTTGGATTCTTCTCTGTATTTAATCCCGATGCCATTAAAGATGTAAAACTATATAAAGGTGGCATACCTGCCCGCTATGGCGGTCGAGTTTCATCTGTGCTAGATATATTTCAAAAAGAAGGCAATAGCAAAGAGTTTAAAATGAATGGCGGTATTGGTGCAGTTGCCAGTAGATTGTTGCTAGAAGGTCCCATTAAAAAAGATAAAGCAGCTTTTTTAATTGGCGGTAGAGCTTCTTACGCCCATTTGTTCCTTCCATTGTTCGATGTAGATAACACAGCATATTTCTATGACCTAAACACTAAATTCAACTATAGGTTGAATGAGAAAAATAACATTTTTCTTTCTGGATATTTTGGTAGAGATGTCTTTGGTATCAACGATAGTTTTGTAAACACCTATGGTAATGCTGTGGGCAATTTTAGATGGAACCATTTATTCTCCGACAAACTTTTCTCCAACCTATCTTTAATTTACTCTGATTACTATTACGGGTTAAAACTAGATTTCGTAGGGTTCAATTGGAACTCAGGCATAAGAAACTTTAATCTTAAATATGACCTTAAACATTACGCCACAGACAAATTGCAGATCAATTACGGCATTAACAACGTCTACTACCAGTTTAATCCAGGTAAAATTGAACCAAGCAATTCAGAGTCTGGCATTATTGAAGAACAACTAATTGAAAAATATGCTAATGAATTTGCCGCTTATGTTGATTTTGAACACAGATTAAGCGAAAATTTGAGTGTAGGTTACGGGCTGCGTTTTAGTCACTTTATGAGACTAGGGCAAGATGAATTAAATGTCTATGCCAATAACAATCCGGTTACTTATGATCCCTTTTTACTCATCTATCAAGAAGCAGACCCTATAGATGTTATAAATCCCGGTAGAGGCACTACGCTGTCTCATTTTAGCAATTTTGAACCAAGAGCTTCCCTTTCATATACCTTAAATCAATCTAGCTCCATTAAAGCGAGTTACACTAGATTAGCTCAATACCTACATCTACTTTCAAATACCAGCTCGCCTACCCCTTTAGACGTTTGGACACCAAGTGGACCATTTACAAAGCCACAGCTATTAGATCAATATGCTTTTGGTTACTTTAAAAATATTAATGATGGAGATTTCTCCTTAGAAACTGAAGTCTTCTATAAAAATGTTCAAAATAGAATAGATTATATAGACGGTGCTAATCTTATTGCCAATAACGCCATTGAACAAGTAATTCTAAATGGTGAAGCACGTGCTTATGGACTGGAGTTTCTTTTGCGGAAAAATGAGGGAAAACTACAGGGTTGGCTAGCCTATACCCTGTCCAAATCTGAACAACGCACACCTGGTAGAGCGCCTGTTATAGACAATGGTCGTAGCAATGTTGAAACCGGAATTAATTTTGGGAATTGGTACAATACACCTTACGATAAAACGCATGACATTTCTTTGTTCTTAAGTTATGATCTAACCGATAAATGGAGTTTTAGTGGAAATTTCACATACCAAACCGGGCAACCTACCAATTACCCCGTCGGTCAATTTGAATTTCAAGATTTAACCGTGCCTTATTACGGTTTAAGAAATTCTCAACGATTACCGGCATACAATCGCCTTGACCTATCGGCTACTTTGAAACCTAAAAAAAATAAGAACCGAAAATTAAAAGGTGAATGGGTCTTTAGCTTATATAATGTTTATAATAGACGAAATGCAGCTTCTATTAATTTTAGGCAGAATGATGACACCGGAGTCAACGAGGCTGTAAGAACCTCTATATTTGGCATAGTGCCGGCAGTAACTTACAATTTTAATCTTTAGGAAATGAAACGCTTTATATTAATCATATTAGGCTTTATTCTTTTTATCTCATGTGAAGATGTCATAGAGGTTGAATTACCGGAAAATGACACCAGACTAGTTGTTAACGGTGTAATACGCGTAGATGAAAATCAAGAATTTCTACCCATTGAAATAGCTGTTTCCGAAAGCAGCTCTTTTTTTGACGAAAACACGGTAGCATCATTAAAAAGTGCCATTATCTATTATGGCACCCCTAACGCCGATGCCCCGGAAATTTTAGAAGGAGGTGGTATTTCCAATTTAGCTGAAGTAGAACCAGGTAGCGGTATTTGGGTACCTGACCCTAGTTTTGATAGTGACCAAAGAATTAGAGTTAGCAGTATTGAAGAAGGAGATGTTTTTCAACTTATTCTAGAAACAGAAAATGAGCAATTTTTTGCTACGACTACCTATGTGAAATCTGTGCCTATAGATTCCTTAGAGCAAGGTGACGAAACCCTATTTTCAGGTGATGAAACAGAAGTAATAGTAACATTTACAGACCCGGGGGAAAGCAACGATTTTTATTTGCTCGACTTGGATTTTGGAGAGTTTTTAGTAACAGAGGATGAATTTTATCAAGGGCAGACTTTTGTATTCTCATATTTTTACGATAATGAATTAGCAATAAATACAAGCTCTGTAGTAAATACAAGTTTACTTGGCGTAGATGAACAATTTTACAATTACATGAACCAAATCATTGTTCAGTCCGGTGGCGATCAAGGTCCGTTTCAAACCCCGGCAGCTACTGTTCGTGGTAACATAATAAATGTTACCGGAATTGATAACGACGAGGTTGTTGACAATGTTGAACGTTCAGATAATTTTGCATTGGGTTATTTCGCCATTGTAGAAGAATATACAGATAGCATAACAATTACAAACAATGAGGAGAACTGATAAAGATTTACTTGTAACAGGTTTAAAAAGATTGGCATTCACCGTTTTATTAATGTTCACTGCCCCCTTTGTACTATGGCAGGCTTTCAAGAACCAAGACCACTCTATGTTCTGGCCGGTTTGTATTTTAGGATTGGTTCTTGCCGCATATGCCGTTTATATGGGGTTTAAAGGCATTATGACAATAATGGATTCAATGTTCGGTAAAAAATAAAAACTTTAGCCTTTTGGTATTTTGGTCGTTTTCTTCCACTTATTATAAAGCTTATCGTAATCGTAATCTAAAACCGTTTCTTGCCGTTCTAATTTACCTTTTGAAAAAGCGCGTTGCAAAATATCTTCTATCAAATAGTCTTCTTCTACAAGGTCTGGATGAAACTCTTCCTTAATGCTTATATTGAACAATTTGGCCGTGGTATTATACCAAAAAGCTCTCCAACCATTTCTAAGATCCTTGACCAAATCAAAAGCGGTAGTACCCGTTTGCCTATAAATTAGTTTCACCAAAATTTGACCTTCGGTTCTAGTTAATTTTTTCAACTCTTCAGAAAATTCTTCTTCAATAAATTTCTGTACTTTTTTAGTATACTTTTTGCGTTTACGGTTGTTCTTCATATTCGCCAAACTATCGTTTAGCTCAACCAAACGCTCCGCAGCCATTTTAGCGTATGGATATACTTTTTGCGTTTTTCTCCTTAAAATATAGTAGCGTAATTTTTCATCATAAGACGAGAACTTAAGTTTACCAAAAACATACGCTTCCTCTAATGCTATAGAACTTTGCAGCAATGAGTCCCCTGTTACGATAATCATTTTTTCCGCAACAGAATCAAGCTCTTGTTCCTCAACCTGAGCTGTACAGATAAAAACACCGGAGACCAGTAGATAAAGTATTAAAAAGTTATATTTCATTACCATAGGCTTAACAAAAGTCCTGCCAAAATTAACGAATATTAAAGAAGGTTATTATTAATACAACGCTAATATTCTTAAGTTTGTATCTTAAATTAACATTGATGGCTGAGAAAAAAATAATTACCAAAAAGTCTGAAGACTTTTTTGAAAAATACTTGAACAATGCCGCTCCTACAGGTTATGAGTGGGAAGGGCAAAAAATTTGGATGGACTACCTAAAGCCTTATGTAGATACATTTATAACAGATACTTATGGTACTGCGGTAGGAGTTATAAATCCTGATGCTAAATATAAAGTGGTCATTGAAGGGCATTCAGACGAAATCTCATGGTACGTTAATTATATTACGGATAACGGACTTATTCATGTTATAAGAAATGGTGGAAGCGATCATCTAATTGCTCCTTCTAAATGGGTAAACATACATACTAAAAACGGAATTGTAAAAGGTATTTTTGGCTGGCCAGCTATTCATACCCGTAAAGGGGATAAAGAGGAAACTCCAAAAATTGAGAATATTACCGTTGATGTTGGTGCAACCACCAAAGAAGAAGTTGAAAAACTTGGTGTACATGTAGGTTGTGTAATTACATACCCAGACGAATTTCAAATTCTTAATAAGAACAAATATGTTTGTAGAGCTATAGATAATAGAGCTGGTGGTTTTATGATTGCCGAAGTTGCACGTCTTTTGCATGAGAATAAAGTAGAATTACCTTTTGGACTTTACATTACAAACTCTGTTCAAGAAGAGATTGGATTGCGCGGTGCGGAAATGATTACACAAACTATTCAGCCAAACATTGCTATTGTTACAGATGTTTGTCACGATACGACAACTCCAATGATCAAAAAAGAGGTTCAGGGACATACCGAAATTGGAGCCGGACCTGTAATTTCTTATGCTCCAGCGGTACAGAACAAATTACGTGAACGTATCATTGAGACCGCCGAAAAGAAAAACATACCATTTCAACGAATGGCTGCATCTAGATCTACCGGTACAGATACAGATGCATTTGCTTACAGTAATGGCGGTGTTGCTTCTGCTTTAATTTCTTTACCGTTACGTTACATGCACACTACCGTAGAAACGGTTCATAAAGATGATGTTGAAAATGTAATTCGTCTGATCTACGAAACATTGTTAACGATAAAGGATGGCGAAACTTTTAGCTATTTCGAATAATCTTATTTAATCCCTCCACCAATTTGGAGGGATTTTTTTTTACGCTATGGATGAACTAATTGATATTTTAGATGCCGATGGAAGAATGACCAATAGAACGGCAATGAAAAGTGAAGCCCATAAAAACGGATGGTTTCACCAAACGGTTCATATTTGGTTTTACACCTTAGATGGCAAAGTTCTTTTACAGCAACGAGGTAAGAACAAAGATGTTTACCCCCTACTTTGGGATGTAAGCGTTGCAGGTCATATTGGTGCTGGCGAAAATATAATTACCTCTGCACTACGTGAAATAGAAGAAGAAATCGGTTTAACCATTCAACCTGAAAAATTGCAAAAAATTGGAGTTTTTAAATCTATACACAATCATTCCAAAAATTTGATGGACTATGAGTTTCATCATACATTTTTGGCTCCCTTACATTTATCATTACATGATTTACGAAAGCAAGAAAGTGAAGTAGAAAACTTAAAATTGATTCCAATGGATCAATTCACTAAAGAATTAGGTGATATTTCAAAGTTTAAATACGTGCCACATGAAATATCGTACTATAATACCATCACCAAGGAAATTTCTAAATGTTTGGCAACAAGCAATTAAAAGCCAGGATTTCAATGTTACCTCTTATAGTTTAAAAACTGCTTTCCTCAGCCATTTTAACTACCCCAACCGTTAAAATCAAATTGGCAAAACGTCGTTGTTCACCTGTCTGTAAAATTAGTGTAGTGGTCTTATCACGAATTTGGTCGTAAAATGCCCACCTTTCCATTTCACTCCAACTAACATCTCCCAGCAATTCTTTATATGCCAAATGTATTTCAGCATTTGCTTCAGGTGGTTTTTCCATTACAATTGCTCCTTGTATAGGACAAACCTCAAGTATACCTTCAAGAACGGTCAATGCATCTAACAGCCCTGGTTTAAAATTTAAATGCACTGTTGTGGAATTTGGACCGTTCATTGCGCCAACAGGTAGATTACCATCTGCAATAACAACTTGGGCAAAATGCCCAGAGCGTGCAAGAACCTCCATTATAGTAGGATGAATAACCGGAGTCTTAAGCATAATTATATTTTTAAGAGAAAAATGAGAACAAAACACTAGCTACCAAATGGCAACCAGTGTTTTATTTTTAATCGATTTTTTTACATATTGTAAACGCCACCATTGATGTCTAGCGTAGCTCCAGTAATAAAGCCATCGTATTCAGATGCCAGATACAATACAGCTCTAGCTACATCATCAGCGTTACCTGCTCTTTGAATAGGAATACCTTTTGTAGTTTCTGCAGCTGATTCCTTTGTTGTATGCGTATTGTGAAATGAAGTACCTAAGATAAGCCCTGGCGCAACAGCATTAACTCTTATTCCCTGTGGTCCCAATTCTGATGCAAGTGCCCTTGTATACGTTAAAATAGCTCCTTTACTGGTTGAATATACCAATGATCCCGGGTGACCGCCTTTACGACCTGCCAATGATGCTAAATTGACCATACTACTATTTTCATTCTTTGCCAAATATGGTGCTGCTGCCCGTGTAACGAACATCATTGAAGTCATATTAATATCCATCACCTTGTGCCAAAAATCCGTTTCCATTTCACTTAGCATTTTACGGGCAACTAAAGAACCTGCATTATTGATTAAAATATGAAGTCCGCCCAATGCTTCAACTGTCTTTTCTACCAATGTGTTTGCATCGCTTTCTTTTGTGAGATCACCACTTACCGCAATTGCTTTTACACCTTTATCCTTAGCATAAGCCACAAGCTTATCTGCGGTATCTGCACTTGAGAAATAATGAATGGAAACATTTGCGCCACTATCAATGAAATGTTTGGTGATAGACTCTCCTATTCCTTGTGCACCGGCGGTAATCAATACATTTTTACCAAATAATTTGTTACTATTCGTCATGATTCTTTTAATTATAAAACTTGATTGTATTTTGGTTCTAAACCATTTTGATCGGCAATTGAAAACTGCACAACCAAATTGGTTAACCAAATATAATCAAAATGACTCAGTAAGCTTATATTTGATTTTAAGGTACTTAACTCAAATAATCTATGAAAGCACCAACGTTGTTTAAGCTATATTCTAGTTGAGAGCCTTCATTCATGTTCTTTACAACAAATGAATTATTACTCAACTCCTGCTCCCCAATTAATATAACATAAGGTACATTGCGATTATTGGCATACTTCATCTGCTTTTGCATTTTGGCACTTGAAGGATACATATCTGCCTTTATGCCGGCTTTTCGCAACTGAGTAACCAATTTTAAGGTCGCCATAGCTTCCTTTTCCCCAAAATTGACACAAAGTACTTGTAGCGAGCGATCAATTGCTTCAGGAAAAAGATCAAGTTCTTCTAGTACTAAATAAATACGATCCAAACCAAAGGAAATTCCCACACCGCTTACATTCTTTAGGCCAAAAATTCCCGTAAGGTCATCATAGCGGCCACCACCACCTATAGATCCCATTTTAACACCCTCAGGCGCCGCAACTTCAAATATAGCGCCGGTATAATAATTTAATCCGCGTGCCAGGGTGACATCTATTGACAATTCAGCAGATTGTAGACCTAGGGCTGAAATAGTCTCTAGAATAAAACGCAGCTCGTCCAATCCTTTTTTACCTTCTTCAGAATCTTTTAAAAGACCATCCAAGCGTTCTAATTGTTCGTTGTTACTGCCTTGTGGTAAAAATAATGGTGATGCTTTTTCAATTGCTTCTTCGGTAATACCCTTAGCGAGCATTTCTTTTTTGACTCCGTCCTCCCCTATTTTATCCAGCTTATCCAATGCAACGGTAAAATCTATCAATAAATCCTTAGCTCCAATTACTTCTGCAATACCTGCCAAGATTTTTCTATTGTTCATTTTTATAGTTGCACCTTCCAATTTTAAATCGGAAAATACAGCATCGTATAACTGAACCAGCTCTACTTCTTGAAGCAATGAATCTGAGCCAACAACATCGGCATCACATTGAAAAAACTCTCTAAATCTACCCTTTTGTGGTCTATCGGCTCTCCAAACTGGTTGAATTTGATAGCGTTTAAAAGGAAAATCCAACTCATTTTGATGCATAACCACGTAACGTGCAAAAGGTACAGTTAGATCGTAGCGTAATGCTTTCTCAGTAATTTTAGGAGCTATATTGTTAGAATTCTTTTCCGCATACGTAGCATCATCAACCTTTCTAAGAAAATCACCGGAATTCAATATTTTGAAAATCAAACGATCACCCTCTTCACCATATTTACCCAACAACGTATCTGAATTCTCAAAAGAAGGAGTTTCAATAGGTTGAAATCCATAAGTTTGAAAGTTCTTTTTGATAGTATCAAAAATGTAATTACGTTTTGCTATTTCAGAAGGATTAAAATCTCTGGTGCCTTTAGGTATAGATGGTTTCTGTGCCATTAAATTTATATTGTATTGCAAATATAACCTTCCATAAAACAAGGCTACATTTTAATAGTATGGATTTTAGATTTTTATTGTTCTATTTGGTAACGATAACTTTCTCGAACCATTGGTATAATTCTCCCTTGGTAATTACCGCTCCTTGCTTTATCAATAAAAACTTATCTACGTTTTTATCATCAGTGTAGGCTTTAGATGCAGTTAAATACTCTACAAAATCCGATTGCCAGTTTCTCTTGAACCAATCGAAACCAACAGTTGTGGTTAAATCAATTTCAGGATTCATCACCTTTACGGAAATCAATTTCATTTCTTTATCCGTTAAATGAAATAGGTGCATTTGATTGTTGGAAATATTCTCCAAATAGGTCACTTTTGCTAAAACACCTTCCCATACCAAATCGCTAAACACATCTAATTCTTCCTCAGCAACCTTGGGCTTGTTCTTTTTAATATCATCCCATTCATCGCCTGTGATTGATTGTGTCGCAAGAAAATTGATAAATTCTGGATGCAATTCTTCCAGTTGCTCTTTTGTTAGCCGCGTATATTTCATTTTGCAAAAATAAAAAGCCCTAACATATTTGCTAGGGCTTTTACAACTTAATTTTATAAACTTAAAAGATATATCTCAATCCTACTTGTGCTTGCCATCTAGACAACAGACTTGCATCGTACCCAAATGTCTCTGTCAATTCAGGATTAAATGTGTAGGTAGGCACATTAGTGTCCGGATCAACAGTTACACCAACAGGTTGAACATTATTTGGCTGTTGTACCAAGCCCCAATCAGAACTGATCAAATTACCTATATTCAATACATCTACACTAAATTGTATAGTATTGGTTTTTCCTTCGGATACAGTGATTTTGTAATCTTGCAAGAATTTCACATCCCATCTTCCTCTCCATGGTGCTAAAGCTCCATAACGCTCTGCATACTGACCTCTACGGTCACTTAAGTAATCATCTTGTGCAATATAGGCATCAAAAGCCGCTCCTTGACCTGCACCGGAAAATTGCATTTGACCAATTTCAGCTGAAGTAGGGACATAAATAAGGTCATTAATACCAGATCCATCTCCATTGATATCACCACCGTACGTATAGTTGAACCTACCGCCTTGAGCATATTCAAAGAATGTGGAAAGTGTAGAGGCCCATTTACCATTACCATACTCCCAGTTTTTGCTAGCTACACCAATAAACCTATGTTTATCACCATATTTTGATGGTGCTAATATATCTGCGTTGGCGTCATTAATAATTGGGTTACCTGCAAAAGCATCTGATGTAATTTCAGCTTCAATGGAGTTTACATCCTTGGCATCTAAATAACTATATGCTAACATTGTATACAGACCATTATTAAAGTTTTTCTGGGCCTTCAAAGATGCATTCCAAATTCTTCCTTTATTTGAGTTGGTAAATACATATGGACCAGCACCTAAACCAAAGCTGTTCAATAAATCATCAGCAGTATAGGTTGCTCTTGTATCTACACCTGATAAATTACCAGATGGTGATGTCAATGCCCAGTTTTGAACGTGTGGACCATTGATATCTTTTGTATAAGAAAGGTCTGCAGTAAGCACCATACCATCATCTAAACGCTTATCAACACCTAAATTAGTTCTCCATACTTGTGGAAATTTGTAATCTGGATCAACCGCCTGCAAGAAAAATACATCTGGATTAGCAATTTGGTTTCCTAACCATACAAATGGAAAACGACCTGTAAACAAACCTGAACCACCACGAAGCTGTAGCGACTTATCCCCATTTACATCATAGTTAAAACCTACTCTTGGAGAAATTAGCCAATCATTAGTTGGCATTTGTGTATTATCAATAAAAACCGTTTCGCCTGTATTAGGGTTTTCATAAGGTTGATCAGCAATTACAAAACCTCTATCAATAACATCTTGTGCTTTCTGTGCGGAATCAAAAAACAAAGGCTTATCAAAACGTACACCATAGGTTAATTTAAATTTCTCGTTTACGTTCCATTCATCTTGTACATAAAAAGCCAATTGACCTACATTTGTTTCTGCCAATGCCCAACCTTCGCCATCAGGTACAGCGTTATTGGCATTAAATGTTGCTTGCGGTCCTGCAAAGTCATACGTAGTTGCATCGAAATCGGCTATATCTACGCTTCCAAATTTTGAAAAACCATATGCCGTAAGGTTAAATGAATTATCGAACATGAATTTCTCAAGAGAAAACCCTACTGTATACGTATGATCTCCTTTGTAAAAATTTAGGTTGTTCGTAATTTGAAATACCTTTTGATCCAATCTATTGTGAGCAGAAAATGGCTCATGACCAGCAATAATGTAATTAGACCCATCTTTAGCAATATTGATTGATGGAGCAGGAGACGAAAATGGATTTCTATAGTCATTAAAATGAGTATACCCCACTTGAAGCTTGTTAGATGCTGTTTCGGATAATGATGAATTTAATTCTACCTGAACAGATTTAAGCTCGTTATTTTGCTCATAACCAGAATTTTGAAACTGTAGCGTATTTGCATTAGGACCTCTAAACTGTATTGCCGTAGGGTGTGCCGGTTTTTGCTTGGATGCATTCAAAAAGTTATAAATCACCGCTAAACGATTATTATCGTTTATGTTCCAGTCTAATTTAAAAAGCCCTTTTGTAGATTCTGCATCATGGGTAAAACCTTCATAAGCACCTGGATCGTATCCTACTGCCAGTAATTGATCCCTAACAGCTATTAAATCACTTTCCAATACTCTAGATTCATTGATAGCTCCCGAACCTGTGTTTGGTACCCAGCCATTAGTTCCTAAATCTGTTCTCTCATCTCTTTCGAAATTAGCGAAAAAGAATAGTTTGTTCTTCACTACCGGACCACCAATACTTACACCGTATTGACTTTGGTCTAATTTTGGTTTTACAATGTCATCACCTTTGATTTTTCCCCCGGTCATATCTTCATTTCTGAAAAAACCGTAAACCGTACCGTGAAATTCGTTAGATCCACTCTTGGTTACGGCATTAACTGAAGCCCCCGTAAAACCGGACTGAGTTACATCATAAGGTGCTGTTGATACTTGAATTTGTTCAATGGCATCCAATGAAATTGGTTGAGAATCTGTCTGACCTCCTGGTGTAGCTGCATCTAACCCAAATGGGTTATTGAAAATTGCTCCATCTAGAGAAAAATTATTGAATTGGTCATTTCTACCACCAAAAGAATTTCCGCTTGCTGTTGGCTCTAAACGTGTAAAATCTGCAGCAGAACGTGAAATTGTAGGTAAACGCGTCAACTCTCTTCTACCCACACTAGTTTCTGCACCAGTTCTATCACTACTAAAAGTACCAGAACGATCAGATACTACCGTGACCTCGTCCAATGCTTGACTTTCACTTGCCAATTTAACATCAACGTTAAATGTTTGGCCTAATGATAAATTAACATCTGTAAGTAAATAAGGTTTAAATCCTACATAAGAGATTTCTACCGTGTAAGGACCACCAACACGAAGGTTAAGTAGGTTAAATCTACCATCTTCGTTAGAAATAGAACCATACTTAGTACCTGTAGGGGTATGTATGGCTACAATATTTGCTCCAAATAGTGGTTGATCTTGGTCATCCATTACCAAACCTCTAATGTTAGAGGTGGTAACCTGACCGTAAGTTGCGCTTACAAAAAGCAACAACAACAATTGAAAAAACAAGTTGTTTTTCATGGAATTTTTGGTTTAGAGTTATTTATGAGTTCTTTAACAAAAATACCAAAAAAAAAGAGCTATGCACGCATAGCTCTTTAAAGTTATTAACTTAGAGAGTTAATTATTTCTGCTCGGCAACAACTTCGAAACCAAAATCAACAATTACCTCGCGGTGTAATCTGATTTGAGCATTATAAGGACCGGTTCTTTTAACGGCACCACCTTGTATGCTAATATATTTCTTGTCAATTGCGTGACCTTCTTTTTCAAGAGCACCAGCTAAATCACCATTTGTAACAGAACCGAACAATTTGTCGGCAGCACCTGTTTTAGCGGTAATTTTTAATTCTAAAGCTTTTAATGCCTCTTCAGTTTTCTTAGCTGCATCAATTACTTTTTTCTCTTTATGTGCTCTTTGTTTTAAATTTTCAGCTAAAACTTTTTTAGCTGAAACCGTAGCCATAGTAGCCAAGCCTTGTGGTATAAGGAAATTTCTTCCGTAACCGTTCTTAACATTTACTACGTCGTCTTTAAAACCTAAATTTTGTACGTCTTCTTTTAATATAAGCTCCATGATTCTTTGTCTTATTATTTTAATAAATCAGCAACATATGGCATTAAAGCCAAATGACGAGCTCTTTTTACGGCTTGTGCCACTTTTCTTTGATACTTCAATGAAGTTCCTGTAAGTCTTCTAGGTAACAATTTACCTTGCTCGTTTACCAACTTCAATAAAAAATCAGCATCTTTATAATCTACGTATTTAATACCAGATTTTTTAAAACGACAATACTTTTTCTTAGTGTTGGTCTCAATGTTCAATGGAGTTAGATACCTGATCTCTCCATCTTTCTTTCCTTTTGCCTGTTGTTGTAATGTTGCCATAATACTTAAGCTTTAGCGGTTTTGTTTCTTGTTCTTCTTTTTTCTGCCCATGCAATTGCGTGCTTGTCCAATTTAACGGTCAAGAAACGCATAACACGTTCATCTCTTCTAAATTCCTGCTCGTAAGGTGATACTACCTCACCATCGCTAGTGAATTCAAACAAGTGGTAAAAGCCACTCTTTTTGTTTTGAATAGGATAAGCTAATTTCTTTAGCCCCCAATTCTCTTTAGCTACCATTTTGGCGCCATTGTTAATTAAGAAATCTTCAAATTTCTTAACTGTTTCCTCTATCTGAACATCAGATAGAACGGGATTCAAAATGAAAACAGTTTCGTAATGGTTCATATTATATTTGTTTTTAAGGAGTGCAAAAATAGATATTTTTTTAAAATAAATATAAGAAATGCAAATATTCTTCGTTATTGAATGGTATTAACATGTAAAAATTAAACCAAATCTTAAATATATCATCATTACCAATTACACGATCAACAGCGCATTGTTCACATCTTTTGTTGCAGTTCAGCATGTTTTTTCGGTTCTTTGTCGATGATTTAACCCCACAAATCAACCCTTATGAAGTTAAGAAGTATCATCGTTGACGACTCATCTATGCAAAGGATGGCCGTTGCCAAGTTGGTAAACAATCATCCAAATTTAACTATGGTAGCTGAATATAGTAATGCTATCGAAGCTAAAAATGGAATCAAGAACCATGAGATAGATCTTATATTCCTTGATGTTGAAATGCCAATTATTACAGGATTCGACCTACTCGAGTCACTAGAAAACAGTCCTCAGGTAATTTTAATTACCGGTAAACCTGATTATGCCCTTAAAGCATTTGATTATGATGTAACGGATTATTTACATAAACCGATTACCATGGCACGTTTTGATGCTTCTGTAAAAAGAGCCGTTGCCAATTACGAACAAATGCATAGAGTCAATGAAGACGAAGAGCATATTTTTGTAAAAAGTAACCTCAAGAAGAGAAAGGTCATTTTAAATGATATTAAGTGGATCGAAGCTCTTGGTGACTATATTAAGTTGGTAACAGACGAAGCTAATATTGTAATCTTATCAACAATGAAGTCTTTTGAAAAGCAATTGCCAGAAGATAAGTTTTTAAGAATTCACAAATCATATATCATTAACCTAGAAAAGGTTGAAAAATTCAACAGTAAAAATGTTGAAGTTAGCGGTAGATCTATTCCGTTAAGTAGAAATAAGAAAACAGAACTTGCCGAAGCGCTTAGTAACGTATAATATATGGTATAATTTTACTCTCAAAAAAAGACCGCTGATCAGCGGTCTTTTTTTATATATGGTCTACATTATAAATAACCCGAACACTTCTATACATAGCTACAGATTTAAATGACTTCTCTATTCTTCTAATATTCGCTTTTGTCTGTACCAAAGAATTTGCCTTTTGAACCTTTACTACTATATGCTTTAAGTACTGATTTCTAATTCTTGCAACCGGTGGGTATTCCGGTCCTAATACCGTACCGCCAAAATTGGTACGCAATGCACTTGTGAACCAATCTGCAGCCTCATTAAGCACATTGTAGTTTTTATGCTTGAACGTTACTTTTATAATTCTATTTACGGGCGGGTATTTAAACTGTTCTCGCTCATATAGCTGTTCTTTATACATATTCACGTAATCACCCGTGGTCACCTGTTTTAATATTTGATGGTAAGGATTATAGGTTTGTATTAAAACCTTTCCCCTTTTCTTGGTTCGCCCTGCCCTACCTGATACTTGAGTTAACAATTGATAGGTTTTTTCATGCGCTCTATAATCAGGGAAATTCAATAATGAATCTGCATTCATTACCCCAACCAAATTCACATTTCTAAAATCCAGGCCTTTGGTCAGCATTTGGGTACCCACCAAAATATCCAGCTCTTGTTGCTCAAAGGCATTAATTATCTTTTCATAACCATGTTTGCCACGAGTAGTATCCAAATCCATTCTCCCTACCCTGGCCTCTGGAAATAACTCCTTAACTTCCTTTTCTATTTGTTCGGTGCCAAATCCTTTGGTATCCAATTCTGGACTACCACAAGCAAAGCAAGCTTCTGGTAATGCCGTATGATGACCGCAATAATGACAGCGTAATTGGTTCCTATATTGATGGTAGGTTAAACTTACATCACAATTTGGACATTGGGGAGAATGACCACATGTTAAACACTCCATCAATGGTGCAAACCCCCTTCTATTTTGAAAAAGTATGATTTGAGAACCCTCCTTTAGGGTTTCTTCCATCTCCAAAAAAAGACGTTCGGAAAAATGTCCTTTCATTTTTCTTTTCCTTTGCGCTTCTTTTATATCAACCAATTCCATATCTGGCATAAGCACATTGCCATAACGCCTGGTAATTTCAGCATAACCATATTTACCGGTTTGGGTATTGTAATAACTCTCTACACTGGGCGTTGCAGAACCCAATAAAATATTTGCTTTATGAAAATGCCCTAAAACAATAGCCGCATCTCTTGCATGATATCTTGGTGCCGGATCAAATTGCTTAAATGAACTCTCATGCTCCTCATCAACTATTATAAGCCCCAACTTACCAAAGGGCAGATACATTGCCGATCTTGCGCCAATTACAAGCTGCGCCTTGGGTTTAGACTGTAATACATTTTGCCAAACCTCTACCCTTTCCTGTACATTATATTTTGAATGATATATGGCTATTTTCTCACCAAAATATTCTTGGAGTCTACTAATTAGTTGAGTAGTTAACGCTATTTCCGGTAACAGATACAATGCTTGCAAGCCTTTTTCCAGACATTCTTCAATCAATTTCACATAAACTTCAGTCTTACCAGAGGAAGTCACACCTTTTAACAACGTAACCTTACCCGCCTCAAAAGAAGATTTGATATCAGCTAAAGCCGCTTCTTGATATTCATTTAAATCTTTAGACTCAGAATTGTCATTTTCCCCTTCATAATTTACTCGGTCGGTCTTAATAAAGTACTCTTCTAAAATCCCCTTATCAACTAATGATTTAATTACCGCTTTTGAAGAATTGCTAGCTTTCTCTAACTCAGAAACCTTAATAGGTTTTTGACTTTTGCCTTGCAATTGAAACAATGACAAAACTACCTGGCTTTGTTTTGGCGCCCTGGTCAATAAATTTAAAAGTTCTTCTAATTTTTGATCGGATGTATGCTCAGCACCTAATTTAACGTACCTGACCAATTTAGGTTTATATTGCTCATACACCTCTTCTTTCAGTACGATTACGTTTTTATCAAGCAACCTTTGCAATATGGGCAATACATTTTTACGCTCTATGATTGCCGATACTTCTTGAACCTTTAAAATAGATTGATGCTGAAGTGCCTCGAAAACCAAAAACTCATCATCTAAAAGTTCATTTTCATCAATTTCATATGCGGTATTCCTCAGTATCAAAGTCTCACTTTCCAATAGAAAAGCTCCCGGCAAAGCACTGCGTACTACTTCTCCTAGCGTACACATATAGTAAGAAGCTATCCACTCCCAATGTTTTAGTTGAACAGGGGTAACAATTGGGTAATCATCTAATATTTCATGAATTTCCTTTGATTCATATGCCTCTGGTGGATTCTGGTGTACGCTATAGATGATTGCGGTATAAATCTTAGATTTCCCAAAGGGAACCGCCACACGCATACCCGGCTGTAAAACCAATGCTTCTTCATCAGAAATAGCATAAGTAAAACTACGCTCTAAAGGTATTGGCAATATTACATTAACAAAGTTCAACATTCCTATCCTTGCACCCGTAACCATGTTTGGGTTCTATAGATAAAAGCCAAATACCCCCTAACCTTTAATTCATCTGGATTATCTGGGTTCAACCATATTTTAAAACGAAAGGTCATTGCTTGTTCTGGATCAAACAATCTTTTTCCCTTCCATTCACCATCATTATTTTTTTCCCCGCCAGTAATAATTTCCATTCCTTTTACAGGCTTATCCTTTAAATCCCCATCACATTTATCACAAACCTTATTTTCTTTTCCCTCTTCTAGAATATCAACCACCTTACCATACATTAATCCATCCTTTTCATAGATTTCAATAAGGCCTTTTGGTTTACCCGTACGATCATCTATGGTTTTCCACGTTCCAAATACAGATTGTGCAGAAATACTCATTGAAATAAATAATGTAAAGAAAATGCTTAATTGTACGGTTTTGTCTATCATTCTTTTTTTGTGATTTTACGTAATGTATTGAGTGATGCATTCAACTCAAACCCAAGTAGCAATATATTAGAATTTAACCAGATGTAGACCATTAAAATCAATAATCCTCCTAATGCCCCATACAATTCATTGTATCTAGCGAATTTTTCAACATAAATACCAAAGAGATATGATGTAATTAAAAACAATATAGTGGTCATTAATGCCCCTACAGAGAAAAATTTTGCCTGCTTACCCTCTCTGGTTCCAAAATAATACAGAATAGCCGTTGTAAAATATGATAGAATGATAAAGAAAAGCACTTTGGCGATCTGCACGCCTATTACCTCGTCTTCGCCTAAAATATAGCCTCCTTGCTTTGCCGCAAACTCAGATAGGTAGCCAAGCACGTAGAATTCAAAATAAATGAAAGCTACAAAACCTACAATAATTAGGATAGCCAATATTAACCCTACCATTAAAGCATATAGATATTGTCTAAAAAAATGGCGCGTAAGTTCTATATGATATGAAGTTTCAAATCCTCCAAAAATAGAATTCACCCCATTTGCTATTAAAAAAATGGATAACAAAAATGCCGAAGACAATAGACCTCCACGCTTTTGATCTTTAATCTGAGTAAACACTTCTCCAAAATAATCACCTGTTGCACTTGGTAAAAACGACTCTAAGAACAATTGAAACTGAACATCGAAATCACCATGCTCAATACTAATGTACGACACTAAAAACGGCACCAATGTTACCATAAATATGATCAATGGAAACAATGCCATAAATAAACTGAAGGCAATTGCACTGGCTCTTGTAGAGAGTGTACCTTTTAAAACCCCCAAAACATACATTTCTAAAAGGTCGTAAATAGAAAGCCCTTCAAATCCTGGTAACCTGATTTGTTTTAAAAATCTGACCACCCAATTTACAACAGGTATTTTTTCAAGTTTCTCTTCGACCTCTAAAGACATCTACACGGCTTTTAAGCTCAAATCTAAGTTATAAACGGAATGTGTTAACGCTCCTGACGAAATAAAATCTACACCACATTCCGCATATTCACGTATGGTCTTTTCATTAATACCTCCAGAGGACTCGGTCAAACAAGTATCACCAATCAACTGGACCGCTTTACGGGTATCTTCATAATTAAAATTATCTATCAAAATACGATATATACCTTCTGACTGTAGAATCTCTTCAATTTCCCCTAAATCTCTCGCCTCAACAATAATTTTTAAATCGCGACCCGTTTCTTTTAAGTAATTTTTGGTTTTTTCTATTGCCTTTGTAATGCCACCAGCAAAATCAATATGATTATCTTTCAACATGATCATATCGTATAAAGCAAACCTATGATTTTCACCACCACCTATTTTCACTGCCCATTTTTCTAAAGCCCGTATACCCGGTGTCGTTTTTCTGGTATCAAGAATTTTTGTGCCCGTACCCTTTAATAAATTGACGAACATATTGGTTTTGGTAGCAATAGCGCTCATTCTTTGCATGGCATTAAGTACAAGGCGCTCAGCCTTTAAAATGCTTTGCGAGCTTCCTTCTACATAAAACACAATATCACCATGTTTTACTGGAGAACCATCTTTGATCAATACTTCTATCTTTAAATTGGGATCTACAAAATAAAAAACAAGTTCAGCAAAATCTACTCCGGCAATAATACCTTCATCTTTAACCAGCAATTTTGCTTTGCCAGTTGCACTATCCGGTATACACGCCAGTGAACTGTGGTCGCCATCACCAACATCTTCACGAATGGCATTTGCTATGATTAATTTTATCTCTTCTTTAAACTGGTCTTCTGAAATCATATATTTAAAATCTATTGTATTGCTAATTTACAAATCCATTTGCGAAATTGATTTACTTTTGACATATGACTATAAAACTTTTAGCCATTGGCAAGACCGACAACGGTCAATTACAAGAGCTTATTGAAGTATATGAAAAGCGATTACAGCATTATGTAAATTTTGAAATAGACATTATACCCGATCTTAAGAAAACCAAAAACTTGTCTGAAGACCAACAAAAAGAAAAAGAAGGTGAGCTTATTCTGAAAAAATTAGCACCTACAGATGTTCTTGTTCTTTTTGATGAAAAAGGAAAACAATTCAGCTCTGTTGAGTTTTCTCAATATCTACAGAAAAAAATGAACTCTGGTATAAAACAGTTGGTCTTTTTAATTGGAGGGCCATATGGATTTAGCAATGCTGTGTACGCCAAGGCATCTGGTAAAATTAGTCTATCAAAAATGACCTTTTCTCACCAAATGGTTCGCTTGTTCATTACCGAGCAAGTATATAGGGCATTTACCATTCTAAAAAATGAACCATATCATCACAGATAATTGTGAATCGCCATTAATCAAGCTTGTTTTTCAAGGGATTTCACCATATTATCTGAAACTCCCTCTAAATCCGTAAGCTCTTCCATTAAATATGAAATTAGCTCTTCTTTATGCGCCGTATTCTTTTCAATTTTTAGCACATGGTTGTAATTTTTGATATTCTTCATGTGCGATTGAAAGGCATGTGTTTGGTGCCAATTAATTTCTTTTAACTTCTGATTTTGAATAGCCATTTTCTTTATGGACGGATTGATAAAGAAAAATATTTCAATAATTAATATGATCAAAGAAAAAACCGCCAACTCCAATTCAATGATCATCAACGTCTTTATATCTTCTTCGGATGCTTTCTGAAATTGACCAACAATGGTATCCATCAAAACCAAAAACTTATCCGTTTCAGCAGACAGTTTTTCCATATCTACAGTCTGCAGTTGATTGAAATCGTCTAAAGTTTCAATGATATAGTTTAAATGCGGCTGCAGAAGATCAAAATTTCTCTGAATTTCCTCATTGTTCAATTCAGGAATGCCTGTAGCCTCATTCCCAATTTGCAAAGCAATGTTTGCATTGGCCAATTTATTCATTGCTAAACGCAACTTACTAAAATCACATGTGCCATACTTACATTCGTAAACATGTTTCATTATTGATTGCGATAACATTCTTTGCCTACCCGCCTCATTGATCCTAAGAGAGTCTTGACGTTGTCTTGACAAAGAATATTGAATAATTGACTGTATTAATATTGTTAATATTATCACCGTAAAGACCAGTAGATAATAATTATTAAAATTTTTACCAGATTTTAGTTTCGACAAAATCTTTTTAAACATAACTAAAGATATTTCCTACAAAATAACATGTATCTATACCATAACTATTTTGTGTAAAAAATGTTGTAAAAAATTTGAATAACACAAACAAAAAAAGTGCAAGTAGTTAAACCTGCACTTTTTTATATATACTTTTTAAATGTATGAAGCTTTCGCTAACGAATACTAGTACAACACCCTAAATTTAATAGTGTTCTCTACTTTCTTTAATTCTTTGATCACTTCTTTATTATACTCCTTGTCCAGATCGGTAATTACGTAACCCACCTCATTATCCGTAGAAAGGTATTGACTATTGATATTCAGTTCGTACTGCGCCAAAACCTTATTAATTTTCGCCATGATACCCGGCACATTTTTATGAATATGCAAGAATCTGTGCGATTTGTTTTGCTTTGGCAAACGAATATTAGGGAAGTTTACTGCATCTACAGTATTACCAGAATTAATGTAATCCATGATCTTATTAGGTACAAAATCCGCAATATCTCTTTGGGCTTCTTCTGTACTACCACCTACATGAGGAGTAAGAATTACATTGGGAAAACCTTGTAATTTGGTCTTAAAGTCTCCGTTACTTCTTGGCTCGTCTGGATAAACATCTATAGCCGCACCACCTACTTGACCAGATTTTAAGCTTTCTGCCAACGCATCAATATCAACAACAAACCCACGGGAAAGGTTGATTAGCATGGCTCCTTTTTTCATTTGGTTCAATTCACGCTCACCAATGAAGTTCTTGTTTGCCTTATTGTCGTCTATATGCAAAGTAACAACATCAGAAACACTTAATAAATCCTCTAATGAATTACACTTAACCGCATTACCTAGAGCCAACTTATCATCTACATCATAGTAATAAACGCGCATACCCATTGCCTCGGCCAATACAGATAATTGCTTACCAATGTTACCGTAACCTACAATACCTAAGTTCTTACCACGAACCTCGCGAGAACCAGCAGCCGTCTTCTGCCATTGACCTTCATGTATTTCCCTGCTACGGTCAAAAACACTTCTCATCAACATGATAATTTCACCTATAGCCAATTCTACTACAGATCTGGTATTGCTATAAGGGGCATTAAATGCAACAACACCTTTTTTCTTGGCAGTTTCAAGATCTATTTGCGTAGTACCTATACAAAAAGCACCAACCACCAATAACTTATCGGCTGCGTCTAAAACAGCTTTTGTTACTTGGGTCTTAGAACGGATACCAAGCACGTGAACGCCCTTTATCTTTTCTATCAGCTCTTCTTCTGGCAAGCTATGCTTGATCAGCTCAACGGAGAAACCGTCTTCTGACAAATTATCAAATGCAGCTGTGTGCACATTTTCTAATAAAAGGACCTTAATCCTATTCTTTGGGTACGAGATATTTCTTGGCAACTTGTTCACAAATAAAAATTCATCTAAACTTGGTGTAACATAATCCGCATTGTTAGCGGCTTTTTCTCTATGCACATTTTCGGTATAAGCAAAAAACTTATCTGCTATACCCGCTTCGCGCATTACATAATCACTATAACCATCTCCAATAACCTGAACTTCTCCGTCCAAATTCATCTGTTTTAGGCAATCAATTTTACCATTATGCTGAGACAGTACATTTTTTTCATCAAAACCGATGATATTACCTTCTTCATCAAATTTAAACGTATTTGCATAAACACGCTCAGAAGGTATATTATATTCTTTTACAATGGGGTCTATAAACTCTTTAAAACCACAAGATATTACATAAATATCATCTGCATATTTTTCAAAAAACTCCTTATTGGCCGCAATAGATTTAGAAATTTTATTTCTAAGGTTTTCTACCAAACCATCTAAGTCTTCCTTTTTGGCATGTAACAACTTAATACGACGCTCTAAAGACTCAGTAAACGAAATATCACCATCTATACCTAAATTGGTGATTTTCTGAATTTCTTGAATAACCTCCTCTTTATTGGATCTTCCCTCTAAAGTCATTTCAGCAAGTACATCTAGAGCCTCTACCCTTGTTAATGTACTATCGAAATCAAAAACATATTTTCTACTTACTTCTACCATCATTTTCTTTTGGTTAGATAGGAATATTAGTTTCTAAAAATAAGAAGCAAAAGTAAAAATTTAATTTATCCTGATATGTGATATTTTGTAAATAAAACAAAAAGGATATGTTATGATGTAAATTAACAAAATACCCCTATTTATTCCAAAAACCGAATTATGGAATTTGAAAACGCTTCAGTCTTATATGTGCCATTATGATCACCGGGGACTTTCTCCAATTTACCTTTAACAAAGCTATTTTTTAAGTCTTCTGCACTTCCGTTATCCAAATCGTCCGTGCCGGATATCACCAAAATTTCGATGACCAATTCATTTAGCTCTTTTACAGAAGTTACAGGTTGATATTTTTGTTGTAAATAGAGTGAACGAAAATCAGCATTTATGGACTTTGCATAATCTACCGCGCCTTTGGTGAGTTGGTTCACTTCACCCTTGAAAGCGTTAGCGAACATTATTTTTCTATCCCATTCAGGATTTGTAAAATCTATGCCCATGCCACCTAAAACCGCTTTTTCAATACGATTATCCTCCGTTAATAGTTTCGCTAAAACAATACTTCCTCTTGAATAGCCTACCGCCTTGTATTTTTCAACTTTTAGGTGGTTCATTAATAACACCAAATCCTTAATCTCTGCCCCATTCCCATATGCCCCTTCATCTTTAGGTTTATCAGAATCTCCATTACCTCTTAAATCTGGAATGATCACCCTGTACCCCGTATTGATCAATTGTTGTTTAAGTACAGTATTGTCCCATGATTTTCTAGAATTTAAAAATCCATGTAGCAGCAATATCGGTTCACCATAACCTTCATCCGTATAGGCGATTTTAACTCCATCAAAAGATTCAAATGTGTTTACTTGAGCCGTTGTTTTTTGCATAAACGCAATGACAAGAAGGCAGCTTATAAAATGCTTTTTAAACATCGGTGTTTAGTTAAGAAACGTATAGTAAGCCAGCTAAAATTGCTAGACCAAAACTTACTAATGTCCCTATTAAAATATATTCCGTTAGCTTTCTATTGTTTCGCTCCTTTAAATCATTAAACCTAAAAACTGATTTAGCGGCTATTAATAAGCCTATAACTTCCCACCTACCAATTACTATAAATATCAACACAAACAGTCTTTCAATAATTCCAATATACTTACCGGCATTTGGCAAAGATTTATGATCAGTTTCAATTTGGTTGGACATGCCTTCTAAAATCTTTCCCATTATTATTGAAGCCGGAAATGTCACAAATACTATTGCCGTAATTAAATACCAATCTAAATTTTCAAAAAGAGCCAAGGTATGCGCATACAGATCAGCATAAAAAGCACAACAGTAAAGCACTATAATATGTAATGCCTGGTCTATAAAAAATGGAATACTTTTATTCTTGAACATGTCATTGGCATATAACTTCAACAAGTCGATTATAAAATGTAGTACCGCTACCGTAGCCGCTATTTTCCAAAGTGACAAATTCCACAACACCAGCATATACAATACAAAATGTAAAAGCACATGCAAATACAAAAACTTAGATGTTATTTTATTGGATTGTTTGTGGAGTACCCATCGTGTAGGCTGTAAAATAAAGTCTCCGACCAAGTGGGCCAGTAGTAATTTAATAAAAATCAACATATTTATTCAGTGGTAATTAATTCTTTGTAATATGCCAAGACTTCTAAAACCAAGTCTAACCTTGCCCTTTTTAGCCTTTGGCTTACTGCCGATTGCTTTATACCTAACATTTGTGCCACCTCTTTTTGTGAAGAATGCGGATTATCGAGTACTAAGGTGACAATTTCTGCGGAAACCACACTCCAATCATCCATAAAGTCCAAAGCCAAGCGCAACATTAAATTTAACGTTCTATCATTTTTAGCATCACCGGTAGCTATGCTTAGGTTTACCTTACTTTCTTTAAGTGTTTCAAAATTTCTTCCCGATCTTTGGTATGCCGGACCGTTAGATTCCGTTACTCCTGTACCAATATATGTTTCTAGGCCAATACCTATACCCATTCTTACATCTAAACCTTTTATGGTTTTAAGCATAGATTTAATACGAATTGCCGTAAATAAAGCATTCTTTTCAGTGACCTTTAGCTGAAATTCATCTCCGCGATAAATCTCCCAATTCATTGGCGATTCGCCAAATTGGTTGAAATAATTCTTCAACATACCAATCCATTCAGAACTAGGATGATTTTCAGAATTAATTATATCGCCAGTAATTATAGCTATCATGATTATTAGTTAAAATGCTAATATATTAAATTATAAGCTAATTAATTAATATTTGCTGTTATTAGGTAATTCAGTAATCCAAATACAGGAATAACTCCCTCAAAACCAACGCCTTGTTAAGATACAATAATCTTTGAAGGAATGCCCAAATTTGTTCAAGAGAATTTGCTCTTCGGGAATAATTTGAAAACGATTCATATAGGCTACAAAACCAGCAGCAACCAACGTATTAAAAGCATTGCCCAAAAATATACCCAATGCCAATAAACTCAGTAACAAGGCCAAATACATTGGGTTTCTAGAAAATTTAAATACTCCGCTAATTACCAAACTTTGTGCCTTATCAGGTTTTGTTGGGTCTACCGTGGTTTTTGCCAATCTAAATTGTATCAGTGCCAAAAGGGCAATTACCATACCTATACCCACTAAAAACTTAGCCAACATTAGTCTACCAAAGAAATCAAAATAGCCAATAGGCAATACTAAATCCAACAAATACATTATTGAACCAAAACATAAAAAAACAATTACCGGCGGCACTTTTAATTCCATTTTATAAAATTACTACTTTTGATACTGAAAATTATCATACTAGATTTCAAATTGTTCCCATGAAGCTTGTTTTTGCCACCCACAACCCTAACAAATTAAAAGAAGTTCAACAGATGGTGCCCGATCATATTGAACTCATTAATTTAGAAACCATAGGTTGTACGACCAACATACCAGAAACCGCCAATACATTAGAAGGTAATGCAAAAATCAAAGCAGACTTTGTAACCAATACGTACCAATTATCTTGTTTTGCAGATGATACGGGACTACTTGTAGAGGCCCTTAATGGTGAACCAGGTGTTTATTCCGCTCGTTATGCCGGCGAACAAAATGATGCTGATGCCAACATGAACAAATTACTAGATAATTTGAAAAATGAACAAAACCGTACCGCCCATTTCAAGACGGTAATAGCTTTAAACCTAAATGGTAAAACCCATATATTTGAAGGCAAAATAGAAGGTGTAATTACAGAAAACAAACGAGGTCATAACGGTTTTGGCTATGACCCCATTTTTCAACCCAATGGATATGAGAAAACCTTTGCAGAATTGCCTTTATCCATTAAGAACAACATAAGCCATAGAGCAAAGGCATTTAAAAAATTGATAGATTATTTAAACACTACACATGTTACAGGGTAAAAACAATAAAGAAACAGTAGAAGTATCGGTTGCATCTGAACGTGCAGAAGCTATTGGTGGTGTACTAATTGCTTTGTTTGCTGCCCTAATGGCTATATCACAAATGGTGAACGGCGAGCTAGAGGAAGAAATGATGATCGCCCATAACAATGTAGTAAGCTATTCTAGCTGGTATCAATCTAAAAGCATCAAAGAAAGTTTAAAAGAAAGTGAGCTAAATTATTTGCATGCCCTAATTGAAAGTGGCATTGTTTCTGGTGACAAAACCGACTTAATTGAACAAAAAATTTCTGTAGTCGAAAAAAAAATAGAAAAGTATGATGCTGAAAAAACCGAGATTCTTTTAGGTTCATCACAAGTAGGAAAAGAAAATTGGGTACAGGACATTGAAGGTGAAATGGGTAAAATAACCGGAGTAAAAGAATGGGAACAATTGACCCAAACCTATGACTACGCTACCAAGAAATTTGATTATGCCCTTCTATTCTTTCAAATATGTATAGTACTTGGCGCCGTATGTATCATCATTTATGATAGCCCCGCACTGCAAAAAGGGTTAATTGTACTTATGATCATCTTCGGTATAATTGGCACTTTTCTTTCCATTTATGGGTATACTTTGGCTCCATAACATAACTTTTCAATTAAATTATACTGAACCAAATATTAGCAGTACCTTTGCCGCTTAATTAACGCCGCTGGTATAGCATGTGTTGCGCTGAGTCTAAATAGGTTATAAACGATAATCGCTCTATGCAACATTCATATTTGCGATTTAGTATAACATATTTATGACAAAGTTTGAAGCACTGGGACTAGAAAAGTCCTTATTAGATGCTATTACTGATATGGGTTTTGAAACCCCATCAGAAGTACAAGAAAAAGCAATCCCAATTTTATTGGAAAGTGAAACCGACCTAGTTGCCCTTGCGCAAACAGGTACCGGTAAAACAGCCGCTTTTGGTTTTCCATTAATTCAAAAAATAGATAGTGACAGTAGAACCACACAAGGTTTAATACTTTCACCCACTCGTGAGCTTTGCTTACAGATTACCAAAGAAATGCAAGCGTATTCTAAATACGAGCGCAATATTAATGTAGTTGCCATTTATGGTGGTGCCAGCATTACAGAACAAGCAAGACAAATAAAAAGGGGTGCTCAAATTATCGTAGCTACACCAGGTAGAATGAAAGATATGATCAGCAGACGCCTTGTTGACATATCTAAAATTGACTACTGTGTACTTGATGAGGCAGATGAAATGTTGAACATGGGCTTTATGGAAGATATCAAAGATATTCTTTCCGGTACACCTAACGACAAATCTACTTGGTTGTTCTCTGCAACAATGCCAAGAGAAGTGGCAACCATTGCCAAAAAATTTATGCACTCTCCTCAAGAGATTACGGTAGGTGCTAAAAATTCTGGTGCTTCAACGGTACAACATGAATATTATGTTGTTGGCGGTAGAGATCGTTATCCTGCACTTAAAAGATTGGCAGATACGAATCCTGATATATTTTCGGTTGTTTTCTGTAGAACAAAACGTGATACTCAAAAAGTAGCTGAGAAATTAATCGAAGATGGTTACAATGCAGGTGCACTACACGGAGATCTAAGCCAAAACCAAAGAGATTTGGTAATGAACTCTTTCCGTAAGAAACAAATTCAGATGTTGGTAGCTACAGACGTTGCTGCCCGTGGTATAGATGTTGATGACATTACACATGTTATCAATTACCAATTGCCAGACGAAATTGAAACGTATACGCACCGTAGTGGTAGAACCGGTAGAGCAGGTAAATCTGGTATCTCTATGGTTATTGTTACACGTAGCGAGCAACGTAAGATCCGTGCTATTGAAAATAAGATCAACCAGAAATTCATATCCAAAAAAATTCCTACGGGAATGGAAATCTGTGAGATTCAATTATATCACTTAGCAAATAAAATTAAGGACACTAAAGTTAATGACGAAGTAGACACCTACTTGCCCGCAATTAACGATGTTCTTGAAGGTATTGACCGTGAAGAATTGATCAAGAAAATTGTATCTGTAGAATTCACAAGATTCTTCAATTACTATAACAAATCTAAAGATTTAAACTCTTCTGACAGTGGTAGAGATCGTGATAACGGCAAAGCAGAAATACCAACTAGTGGTTCTGTTCGTTATTTCGTGAATGTTGGTGAAAGAGATGGTTACGATTGGATGTCTTTAAAAGACTTCATTAGAGATACCGTTGGTCTAGGTCAAGAAGATGTATTTAAGGTTGATGTTAAGGAGAGTTTTTCTTTCTTCAACACTGAAGCAGAAGTTACTCAACAAATTTTAGACAAGTTTACAGACTTTAAAGTTGACGGACGTTTTGTTAACGTAGAGGTATCCAAAAACCCAGGCGGTGGCGGTGGCGGCCGACGCAGAAGCGGCGGCGGTGGCGGCTTCAAAGGCAAGAGAAATGCTAGAAAAGATGGTGGTTCCCAGTCTAAAGGAAGAAGAAGGGACAGAAGTGAATCTAGCGCTCCAAACTCCGGAAAACGAAGAAGCAACAAAAGAAAAGGTAACTTCTTTTAGTTAATTGTATATTAAAAATACGCTTCGGCGTATTTTTTTTATTTTGTTTGCAACTTAAATTACGCTTTAGTACAATGAAATATTTTTTATCGATCGCACTTATTGTCATTTCATTTTTGGGTTATTCGCAAGATACCAATGAAAGCCAACGTCTTAGTGCTGTCGTAAAAAATGCGCAAACGGATGAACTTCTTGAAAGTGTGCACGTTGTCAATCTAAATCAAGTATTTGGCACAATAACCAATGACAAAGGTGAATTTTCAATTACTGCCGCTGTAAACGATACTTTATATTTTTCTTTTCTTGGTTTTAAATCTCAAAAAATTAGGGTAACGAACGATATGTTCAAATTTGAGAATACAGAAATTGCCTTAACAGAGCTGGCCTATGCATTAGAAGAGGTTATTGTTAGACCTTATCAGCTTACCGGGTATTTAGAAATTGACGTTAAAAACCTGCCTATCAATAATGCCTACCAATACAGTATATCTGGCTTAGGGGTAAGTTATGAAGGTGGTAACAAAAACCCTAGTGCCGTTACAAAAGTTTTGGGGGCAATACTAAACCCTGCAGATCTTCTACGGAATTTATTCGGGAAAAAACCTGCGCAAATGCGAAAGCTTAGACAAATGCGTGAAGATGATGACATACGTAATCTATTAGCTTCAAAATTTGATAGAGAAACACTTACCGAATTTCTTCAACTGGAAAAAGTAGATATTCAGGATATCCTTAACAATTGTAATTATTCCAAATCATTTATTACCACAGCCAATGACCTTCAGATACTTGACGCCATTAGCAGCTGTTACGAGGAGTATAAAGTTCTTAACAGAAAGAAATAATATTTTTTAATACGAAATCCTTGTTATAGCTTTAATGCAAATAACAGGAAAATGAAAAACGTATTCTTTCTAGGGCTATTCACACTTATCTTAATTTCTTGCCAATCTAACAACAAACAAAAGTTAGAAAGCAGTACCAATATCCAAGATGTTGTACACCAACCTAAAAAGAACCCAAATTTTCAATGGGAAGCTGCCACCGTTTATTTTCTATTGACAGATAGGTTTAATAATGGGAACCCTAACAACGACATCAATTTTGAACGTGATGAGGAAACCGGAAAACTGAGAGGTTTTCTAGGCGGCGACATACAAGGTATAACCCAGAAAATTAATGAAGGTTATTTTTCAGATCTAGGGGTCAATGCTATATGGTTTACTCCTGTTGTGGAACAAATTCATGGCGCTACGGACGAAGGTACCGGTAATAGCTATGGCTACCATGGTTATTGGGCAAAAGACTGGACAGCGCTAGACCCTAACTTTGGAACGGATAAAGACTTAGAGACCTTAATAAAGACCGCACACGAAAACGGAATTAGAATTTTGTTGGATGTTGTTTTAAATCACACTGGTCCTGTTACCAATGAAGATCCGGTATGGCCAGAAGAATGGGTGCGCACCTCTCCCACTTGCGAATTCACTACCTATGAGAATACTACCGCTTGTACCTTGGTTGCAAACCTTCCTGATATACGAACGGAATCTGATGCTGCCGTAAATTTACCTGATGCCTTACTTGCCAAATGGAAATCAGAAGGAAGATTAAGCGAAGAACTTGATGAACTTGAATTGTTTTTTGATCGAACAGGCTACCCAAGAGCCCCTCGTTTTTATATTATTAAATGGCTTACGGACTACGTTAACAAATACGGAGTAGATGGATTCAGGGTAGACACGGTTAAGCATGCCAATGAAAATTCTTGGGCAGAATTATATAAAGAAGCTGCTGCCGCTTTTGAACTATGGAAAAAGAAAAACCAAGATAAGGTAATGGACAACAATCCTTTTTATATGGTTGGCGAAGTGTACAACTATGGCGTTTCTGGCGGACAAGAATTTGATTTAGGCGATAAAAAAGTCAATTACTTTGATAACGGATTCAAAAGTCTTATCAATTTTGAATTAAAGACCGATGCCGAAAAAGATTATGAAACCATTTTTACGAAATACAGCAAATTACTACACACCAAGTTTAAAGAAAAGAGTGTATTAAACTACTTAACCTCTCATGATGATGGTCAGCCATTTGATAAAGATAGAAAAGACCCAAAAAGAGCGGCAAACGTGTTGTTACTTACCCCTGGCGCTTCACAAATATACTACGGAGATGAAACAGCCCGTAGCTTAACCATAGAAGGCACGGAAGGCGACGCTACCTTACGTTCTTTCATGAATTGGAACGAGTTAGATAGTTTACCAAAAACCAAAGAAATTTTGGCGTACTGGCAAAAATTAGGAACGTTCCGTAATGACCACCCCTCAATTGGTGCAGGTATTCATAAAAGAATTACAAAATCTCCCTATGTTTTTAGCAGATACTTTGCTAAAGACGAATTTGTGGATAAGGTTGTGATCGCCTTAGATGCTCCTAAAGGCAAAAAAGAAATATCGGTCAAAGGTATTTTTGGCGACGGAACAAAATTGTACGATCGCTATTCTGAAACAGAAGTTGTTGTTGATAACAATAAGGTAATTCTAAATAATGAAAATGATGTAGTATTATTGGAACTGCTCAAGTAAGCTTTAATTTAGCTATTAGAATGCAATGCTATTCTATTACCTTCGGTATCCCTTAAAAGCCCCATAAATCCATGCCCTTCACCAATCTCGGTTTTGGGCTGTAATACTTGTCCGCCTGCTTTTTCAACTTTATCGAGCACAACGGCTACATCATCACATGCAAAGTAAACCATGGCACCGTGTGTCATACTAGGTACATATTGTTCATGTTCCACCAAAGCACCACTAGATTGCCCCATACTTTGCTTATCTGGAAACAACCCCATTACAAATTCGCCAAATTCGTTCACCGTAATTGTAATTCCAAATATGTCTTCGTAAAACTTTTGTGCTCTCTGCATACGCTGCACCGGAATTTCAAACCAAGAAATCATATATCACTATTTAAGTTGTTCTTTAAATTTTGCAGTCCTTGCTCAAAATCTTTACCTACCATTTTATCCATGGACATGAAGAGCATCATAATACTCATGGGAAATTTATTTTTACCTGAAAAGCCCCAGGTGACCTTACTTTTAGTTCCATCCACAGCATCTAAATTCATATAGCAATCAGATTGTGATTTATATGGTTTAAAAAAACGTAGATCCTGCTCTATTCTTTCCCCTTCCTTTATTTTTGTAATCTCTTGCTCACCTTCGCCTACATCTTTATTACCATTCCAATGGCTAATTGCACCAATTTCACCATCTACTCCCGTAAATGTCAGTTCCATATTTGGGTCTTTTTTGGCCCAAGGTGACCATTCTTGTTGTTTTTTTAAAAATTTTAAGTGAGGCCAAACTTTAACAGGATCATGGTCTAAAATTACACTTCTAGAAACATGATAGGTTTTAGGGGCAATCAATGCTAGTAGAATAACCAAGGCCACTAACACTCCAAGAATAATTAATACGGTATACATATCTTTTTAAATTGTTGTTGACCAACAAGTTAATCTTTTTTTTTAATTATCTGACTTGTACCTTTCTAAAATATCATCTATACTTTTAATTGATTTTTTTGTCCAATCTAATCGTCTTTCCCACAACTCATCTTCCGTCAGTTGCCAATCTATATTAGAAGATTTTAGCTGCGTAGTTACATGTTGTAAAATAATTGCGGCCGATACTGATATATTTAAGCTTTCAGTAAAACCAACCATGGGTATTTTTAAAGAAGCGTCTGAATTTTCAAGAACATAATCACTAAGACCATTTTTTTCGGTTCCAAAAAACAATGCTGTTTTGCCATTTAATTTAAAATCTTGTAACAATGAGCTATCTGCATGCGGACTAGTGGCTACAATCTTGTAACCTTTATTTTTCAATGTATCAATAGCTTCTTTTGAGTTCTGATATCTTTTGATATCTACCCATTTTTGTGCCCCCATGGCAATCTCCTCATCTAATCTCTTACCATATTTGCCTTCTATCAAATGAGCGGTTTGTACACCAAAAGACTCACAACTTCTAACTACCGCACTTGTGTTGTGCATTTGATATACATCTTCAACAGCAACAGTGATATAATTGGTACGTTGACTCAGAATTTCTGTAAACCTTTCTTTTCTGTTTTCTGAAATAAACTCTTCTAAATAGTTTAAAAGCTCCATATCTATCATGCAACCAAGATAAGAAAAGTATATTTTTAAGCTTAATTTCAAATGATCATGAAAAATATAGTGGTTTTAACAGGTGCAGGAATTTCAGCAGAAAGCGGATTGAAAACTTTTAGAGATTCCAATGGTCTATGGGAAGGTCATGATGTTATGGAAGTTGCTACCCCAGAAGGTTTTGAAAGAAATCCTGAATTGGTTTTAGAATTTTATAACCAACGAAGAAGACAACTGTTGACCGTTGAACCTAATAGTGCGCATAAAGCATTGGCTGATTTAGAGTCTCACTTTAACGTCAATATCGTTACTCAAAATGTAGATGACCTTCATGAGCGCGCAGGTAGCTCAAATGTACTTCACCTACATGGCGAACTTTTAAAGGCTAGAAGTGTAAATTCTGAAAATGAAATTTTAGATTGCAAGAATGATATTTTATTGGGAGACACTTGTGTAAATGGTTATCAGCTTAGACCACACATAGTTTGGTTTGGCGAAGCTGTACCGCTTTTAGATAAGGCTATTGAAATTACCAAAAATGCGGATTATTTAATAATTATAGGAACTTCAATGCAAGTTTATCCTGCAGCCAGTCTAATTGACTTTGTAAAACCAAGCACTCCTGTATTTTTTATAGACCCAAAACCCGCATTGGCGAATAAAAACAATGTTACGGTAATTGCAGATACCGCTGTTAATGGCGTTTCTACTTTGGTTGCTTCCCTAATTGATAAATAATTCTTGTTTGCTTTACCCACTCAACAAGATCATTAACTTGACCTTCGGTTAGTCTTGCATCGCCATGAGTGTAAGTGTATTCTAACAAAGGCATTTTACCTTCTATTACTTCCTCTTCTATCTCTTCTAATAAATGATCTTTTTTATCTAAGGAATATTTTTCCCATTCAGAAAAATTTAAATGTTCCTTACCTTCATTAACATGGTTTGCCATCCAATATGAAATTGGCGCTATATTATTGTACCAAGGGTATTCCGTATTATTACTATGACAGTCATAACAAGAGTTCTCAAAAATATTCTGAAGTTCTGGCGTTGGGTTCGTTTCCGTTATAAAGACTTTGGTATGGTTACCTGGAGATACATTTTTGGTAGGACTAAAAAATTGCATGGCTATAAATACGACCACTACAAGTAAGCTAATTCTTTTTAGTAATTTCATATTTGGGGGAAATAAGTAATAAAGATACAATTTTATGAATAAGATAGAGCTGTGTGAAGCACTGAATTATGTTACCGCTTTAAGGGAAAAACGGAGTAAAATGGCTTCTATTATACTAGCAGACCCTAAATTAGTTCCTATTCTAATTTCAATCATAAAAGACGACATCAACCCGGTATCCTGTAAAGCCAGCTGGATTTTAGAATACGTTGCCAACAAAGACCTAAAACCAATTTTAATTTACATCAATGATTTCATTACTATACTTAACAGTATTTCACTGGAATCATCAATAAGACCCGCCGCTAAAATTTGTGAACTGTTAGTATTGAACGAATTTTCAGAAAAAAATAAAATATGTAATCCAAAATTAAATAATGAACATTTAAATGCCATCACGGAAGCTGCATTTGATTGGCTGATCGGAGAACATAAAATTGCTCCTAAGGCTTATTCCATTACCATTCTTTTATGGCTTGGTTTTAAAATTGATTGGATACACCCTGAGTTAATTCCCATTTTAAAACAGAATTATGAAGGTGGAAGTGCCGCTTATAAAGCTAGGGCCAGGCAAACACTTAAAATTCTGGAAAAAATGTCTTCTAACAAAGATTAAGTTACAAACCTTAAAAATGATGCCGATACATATAACTATTAGCATTTATGGTTTTAAACTTTAATTCGAATAGGTATATTTGCCCCTTAATAATTTAACCATTGTTTATGTCTCTCAACGCATTAAGTGCCATTTCTCCAATTGACGGTCGTTATAGTTCTAAAACCAATTCTTTATCTGCATATTTTTCAGAAGAAGCGTTGATAAAATATAGGGTAAGAGTTGAAATAGAGTATTTTATCGCTCTATGTGAAATTCCACTTCCGCAACTATCTTCCTTTGATTCTTCAAAGTTTGAAACACTTAGAAAAATATATACCGATTTTACAACTGCCGATGCGCAGGAAATAAAAGAAATAGAGAAAACAACAAACCATGATGTAAAGGCGGTTGAGTACTTTATCAAAAAAGCTTTTGACAATTTAGGAATATCGGAATTTAAAGAATTCATTCACTTTGGACTGACTTCACAAGACATAAACAATACGGCAATACCGCTTTCCATTAAAGAAGCAATGAACAATGTTTTTGTTCCTCAATACTTTCAACTTGTAGAAAAATTGGAAGAATTGACCAAAGAATGGTCAGATATACCAATGCTTGCAAGAACACATGGGCAGCCAGCATCCCCTACTCGTTTAGGGAAAGAAATAATGGTTTTTGTAACCCGTTTAAAAGAACAGTTTAATTTATTGAACGATATACCTAGTGCCGCCAAATTTGGAGGGGCAACCGGTAATTTCAATGCACATTTAGTGGCATATCCTTCTATTGACTGGAAAGCATTCGGTCAAAAATTCGTTCAAGAGAAATTAGGGTTGCAACATTCGTTCCCCACAACACAGATAGAACATTATGACCATACGGCCGCATTGTTCGATACCCTAAAGCGCATTAATACTATTATTTTAGACTTAGATAGAGATTTTTGGACCTATGTCTCCATGGATTACTTTAAACAGAAAATTAAAGCGGGCGAAGTGGGCTCCTCTGCTATGCCACATAAAGTAAACCCTATAGATTTTGAAAACTCCGAAGGTAATCTTGGTATTGCCAATGCCCTATTTGAGCATTTATCGGCTAAACTACCAGTATCTAGACTTCAAAGAGATTTAACCGATAGTACCGTATTAAGAAACGTTGGCGTTCCTTTTGCGCATACAATCATCGCTTTTCAATCTACTTTAAAAGGCTTGAACAAATTACTTTTGAATAAGGAAAAATTTGAACAGGATTTAGAGAACAATTGGGCGGTAGTTGCTGAGGCCATTCAAACGATTTTAAGACGTGAAAGTTACCCAAATCCGTACGAAGCCTTAAAGGGTCTAACACGTACCAATGAAAAAATAAATAGAGATTCCATTGCAAATTTCATAGACACTTTAGAGGTTTCTGACAGTATTAAGAATGAATTAAAGCAAATTTCACCAAGTAATTATACCGGCATTTAAGCCAATTTTAATGCATTAAAATTTTTCTTTAATTCAAAGACTTCATATCGCCCGTTTTGGGCGATTTGCATTTTAGATTGTGATTCGTATCCTATATATTCCTTACGAACACAAATCTAAAATTGTATGCAAACAAATTTCTCAGTTGAAGAATCCATAAGTAATTTATGGGATAAATTAGATGGATGGCTAGAATCCATCATTTTAAAATTACCAAATTTCGCCATGGCTGTTTTGGTAATGTTCTTATTTTATTTTCTAGCAAGAGGAATACGGAAATTACTTAAGAAGACCATACTAAGAAAAATATCACAAGTTTCTATTCAAGAAATTATAGCCAAAGTAGTTTTTGTTGTCATTATTTTAATAGGTTTCTTTATAGCCCTTGGGGTTTTGGACTTAGATAAGGTTTTAACAAGTATTTTAGCAGGTGCAGGTGTAGTTGGTTTAGCAATTGGTTTAGCTCTACAAGGTACCTTGAGCAATACCTTTGGCGGACTCATACTCTCGTTCATGCCACAGCTAAAAATAAATGACTTTATTACGGCAGATGGTGTATCTGGTTTTGTTACGGAAATTAGCTTACGAAACATAATTCTAAAAAAACCCGACAATAATGTAGTGGTGATTCCAAATTCCAAATTTATAGATGGATCTTTCACCAATTATTCTATGAACAATAGAAATAGAATCTTTGTAAACTGTGGTGTTGGCTATGAAAGCGACTTACAAATGGTAGAAGACCTTACCGTAAAAATTATCAGCGACAACTTTCAACAAAACGACGGTGAAGATGTAGAATTCTTTTTTACGGAATTTGGAGATAGTTCCATCAATTTTATGGTGCGCTTTTGGGCAGACTGTGTAAATGTAAAACAGGAACATGCAGCAAGACACAAAGCCATTAAAATAATCAAGAAACATTTTGACGAACGCGACATCAACATTCCGTTCCCTATTAGAACCTTGGATTTTGGAAAAAATAATCTACAAATTGCAAAAGATTAAATGAATTAAGATAAGGCTCAAAGTATTTTATATGAGACTATCGAATAAAATTAAAAAAGCCCGTTGAGCAAGTTCAACGGGCTTTTTATTAACTAACTAGACTATATTATTTATTAATTTGAACTTCATGTGGGTAAGGTATTTCTATACCTGCACCATCTAATGCTTTCTTAGTACCTTCAATGGTGGCAAAGTAAACATCCCAGTAATCTTCTGGCTTACAGAAAGGGCGTACGGCCAAGTTTACTGAACTATCTGCCAATTCAGATACATTTACAGATGGAGCCGGATCTTTAAGCACTTTTGGATTAGCTTCTAACATTGCCTGTAACACTTCTTTTGTTTTCTGTAAATCAGAACCATAATCTACACCTACTGTTGTATCTACTCTAATTTTACCTTCTGCAGTATAGTTTACAATGTTTCCGTTTGCCATTGCACCATTAGGTACTATTGCCAATTTATTTTCCGGGGTTATTAGTTTGGTGGTAAAAATCTCTATTTCCTTTACACTACCCAATACACCCTGAGCTTCAATTAAATCCCCTATTTTATAAGGTTTAAAGATGATAAGCAATACACCGCCCGCAAAATTAGAAAGTGACCCTTGTAACGCTAGACCAATTGCAAGACCAGCCGCCGCAATAACCGCTGCAAAACTTGTTGTCTCTACTCCTAACGTTGAAATAACGGTAATTATCAAAAATACGGTAAGTGCCCATTTCGCCAAATTCAGTAAGAACTTTCTAAGCGACTCATCATACTGTTGCTTGGTCATTCCTTTATTTACAACTCCTATCAATTTCTTGATTATCCAGGAACCAATAATATATATTAAAAGAGCTAATATAATTTTAGGACCGTATTCCATGGCTAATTCAATCCCTTTGTCAATCCATACTTGTGTTTTTTCCATTTTTAATTTTTGTTTAGGTTGTTATTTAATTGTTCTCATTTATTATGACACCAATTTGTTTGAATGGTCACATTAAAAATAACCGTTGCACAATTTTACAGCAAATAAAAACCCGTTACGTAAACGTAACGGGCTGTTCTTAAACAAAATAAAACTTGTTCTTAACCTTTTATTAAATCGCCAAGTTGTTCTAAACCTTTACCTTCAAAATTAGATTTCTCCATTGCCTGAATTAATTGAACAAAACTGGCCGGATTCATGTCATCTCCTAAAACACGAACCAAAACAAGTCCTTTCTCATCGTTATCACCGTAAATAATAACCTCATCAATAGTGTCTCCAACTTCCTTTAGCTGTAGAGTCGCCTTACCAAAAGGGGTATTCATTTTCATCAGCTCACTATAATCTGAACCTTTCAGTATTGATTTAATAGTCTTTTTTTGTACCAGATAATCTGCTTCGTTATCAGGTTTTTTTTGAAATGCCAAAATATTCAACTTCTTAAGGGAAGAAGCCGCTTCTTTTTCAGATGCACTCAAATTTGCCTTTTCCAAATTCAATAAGCTGGAAGGCAAATCAAAAGACATAAAATTCGGATTCTCTGCATTGGCAATATAATATTCTTGTAAACTTTGTTCAGATGAACACGATGACATGGTTAAACCAAAAATTACAACCATCATCCAATATACATATTTCATACTATGTTTTTTTTTAGGAAAAAGGTCCCCTAAATATATAGAAGACCTTTTCATTAAACTTTTACTTTCCAGATGCTTTGTTCAAATCCTTTGGCAGGTCCATTTTACTGGTCAATGTTCCTATTTTATTTAAATCTATATCTCCTGTAAGACTTACAAGTACGGTTTCAAGTTTTCTACCGTTATGACCAACATCTACATTCTCCAAACCACTAACGAACATTAACAATTCTGAGACATGGTCTTTCTTTTTACCGTCTTTTATATAGAACTTTACATTTACATCTTTATCCTTGACCCGCATTAATTCTTCTAGTTTAGAAGATTTCAGGTACTTCTTTACCGTAGATGACATGTCTGCAGATACGTTTGCATCTTCAGTCATAAAGACCTTCACATTTTTTAATCCGCTGGCTATTTCCATAAACTCCTGAGCCTCTTTGTCATCACTAAGATTTCCAAATTTAGATACAAGGTCTATCATACCCTTATTTACTATTACGGACCCTACGTTATCCATATTTTCATATTTATCGAATACGGATTGTGAAAAACCCAACGCGGGTAAAATTGCCATTAAAAATACTACTGCTACTTTTTTCATGATTGTTGATTTTAAATACCTTCACCCGTTACAGGATCTGGTGATTGATGAATTATTGACTTATAATTAAGCGTGCCCTGTAAAATATAACACACTTAATTCATTTTTAATTTCCGTTTTTAGCTGCTTTACCCAGTTGGTCACCACCCGGCAAATCCATTTTATCGGTCAACTTAGATACTGACCTTAAATTGATATCTCCGGTCAAGGATAACAGGACTGTTTCCAATTTCTTACCATTTACATCTATATCCATGTCTTTTAACCCTGTTACGAACATCAATAGTTCTTTAACGTGATCACTGTCCTTACCTTCTTTTACATAAAACTTTACATTAGAGCTACCGTCACGTACTCTCATCAACTCTTCAAAAGAAGAACTCTTAAGTCTATTGGTTACCCAACTATCCACGTCTTTGGAAATTGCCGCATCTTCAGTTGTGATTACCTTAAAACTGGTTATGGAATTTACTAACTCAAAAAATTCCTTTGCCTCCGGATCGTCTGAACTTACACTCATTTTACCCAACATTTGAAACATTTTGGGCTGCATGGCAACAAAGGTTACCTTATCATTATCCTCATATTTTTCAAAAATATCTTGAGCGTTAATTATTACCGGGGCTAACACCAACAGTGTTAATACTAGTATCTTTTTCATTTTAATTACTTTTCGTTAAAAATTTATTCGTTGTCTTTTCAAATTCATTTAAATGGTTCAGTTGCTCTGTACCCTTATTAAAATTCATTGCCAATAAGGCCAAGGCCTCTTTTGCAGATGCTATTTCCTCTGGGGTGTACTCATCTGCCAAAGTAACCGGAGGTGGTGTAGGTTCATAAAAATATAGCCCTACCATAAAGATTGCAATTGCAGCAACGGATGCCCATTTCAAATAATTTTTTCTAGGTTTTAATGGCACCTGCTTTGTAAAGCGCTCTTCTTTTGCTTTTGTGAAGTAATTGAACATAGGTGCATGCTGCTCTAAGTGCGGAGCAATGTTACCCTCTGAAAAGTACTTCCTAAGTATTTCTTCTTCTGCAATCGTAGTGGTCGCATCAAAATACTTTTCTATTAATTTTTCTATGTTATGCAATTCCATAATTATGCTTTTCCATTAATTTTTCCCTTACCGTTTTTCTTGCTCTGGACAAAGCTACCCGTATGGCCGTAGGTTTCATATCCAATAATTTTTCTATCTCTTCATATTCATATTGTTCAACATCCCGTAATTGTAATACCATTTTCTGCTGCTCAGGTAATTCCGCCATAATTCTCTCAACCCAATCAATACTATCTTTTGCCTCTAATTCGCTTTGCAAAGATGTACTGGCATCGGTATAATTACTATGTACCAATTTTAAATTTCCCGCTTGTTTAGATTTTAAACGATCTAAGCAAAAGTTCTTGGTCATGGTCATGGCAAATGCCTCTACATTATTATAACTTTCCATTTTATTCTTTTTTGACCAAAGCTTTATCAGTATCTCTTGAGTTGCATCTTCTGCCTCTTCTGTAGACACCAACAACCTTTTGGCCATACGGAACAACTTATCCTTAAATGGTAATACAATATTTAAAAACTCCGTTTGTTTCATTTTGGTTTGGCTGTCTGTAACCTTTCTTACAGGTTTATAAAAAGAAGACGACGCTGAACGATTTTTGTTACAATTAATTTTTATTTCCTTGACTTGTAAGTAAATTTAACATCCTATTACTAATTATATACGTACTTATTTAAACTTCTGTTTTCGGTATAGTTTATGATAGCTTATAAATTGGCTAAAGCAGTACACTTTAATTAAAATTAAAAATAACTATGAAAAAATTTTTCTTGTCCCTCCTTTGTCTAGGTCTTATTACAATGTCATGTAGTAATGATGATAACGACCCCGTAGTTGAAGAAGAAGAAATTGAAAATCCTGAAGAGGAAGAAGAAACGGTAGAAGTTGACATTGAAGTCCAAAACTTTTTTTGGCAAACACTGAACCTTTATTATTTCTGGCAAGGAGATGTACCAGATTTAGCAGATGATCGATTTGATACACAGACTGCTTACGAAGAATATCTTGCAGAAAATGATGATCCGGTTGCTTTATTAGAAAACAAATTGTTGTTTTCCGAAGATAGATTTACCTTTTATAGCGATGATTATACCGAATTGGTAAACAGTTCTGCAGGTATTTCTAAAAGTAACGGTCTACAATTTGGTTTAGGTCTTATCTCTGGTACCGAAGACGTATTTGGTTTTGTAGAGTACATTGTAAAGGATTCTGATGCTTCGGGCAAAGACATTAAAAGAGGCGATTTATTTATTGGGGTTGATGGTCAAACATTAAACCTTGATAATTATATAGAATTACTTTTTGGGAATAATGATACCTACACACTTAACATGGCTGATATTGTTGATGGTGGCATAAGCCCTAGTGATAAAAAAGTAACCCTAACCAAAACTGAAGGATTAATTGAAAATCCTATCCATGTAAATACCGTTATTACATCTGGAGACAAAAAAATTGGATACTTAATGTACAACCAATTCGTATCTGGATCTGAAGATAACCTTAATTCAGTTTTTGCGGATTTCATAGCACAAGGTGTAAATGAACTGGTATTGGATTTACGTTATAACCCAGGTGGTAGAGGATCTACTGCTGCTGTTTTGGCCAGTTTAATCAAGGGCACCAACACCAACGACCTTTTATTTAAAACAATCTATAATGCCAAATTACAAGCAGAATTTGATAGTAGTTTAACGGATAATTATTTTGTTAGCACCACCGGTACTTCAGATGGTAATTCAGGTGCGGCGTTGAATACATTAAATTTAAATAAAGTGTATATCATAGCTACAGAAGCTTCTGCATCTGCTAGTGAATTAGTGATGGTTGGTTTGGAACCTTATATTGATGTAGTACATATAGGTGGTACTACCGTTGGTAAAAACCAAGGCTCTGTACTATTTGTGGATGATCCAGAAGGTGGTAATGTCTATGACCCTGAAAGAGTTGATAATATTAATCCTAATGTACAGTGGGGACTTCAGCCAATAATAAGTAGGGTTGAAAATAGTGCTGGATTTTCTGACTATGTGGATGGATTAATTCCTGATATTGAACTTTCAGAAGATGTTACCAACTTAGGAGTTTTGGGTGATGCAAATGAACCTCTATTGGCAAGAGCCATACAGGAAATCAACGGTAATGGAGCTAGAAGAAAGTTTGATGTGATTTTACCAGCCAATGTTGTTTCTAGTTCAAAACTATATAACCCGAGAAATACAACACTATTATTGAACAACAGTGTTCCTGTTGCTAAAATACCTGTATCTGAAAAGAAATAAAATCAAAACATTTTAGTTACACTTAGTATGAAGAAGATAATAATAGTGTTTGCTGCCGTACTAGCATTGTCATGCTCAAAAGATGATGATCTTTCATTACCAAATACGGTAGACCCAGATGGCTCTGCAGATGTAGAAGTACAGGATTTCATGTGGAAGGCCATGAACTTTTGGTATTTCTGGCAAGCTAACGTAGATGACTTAGCAGATGATCGTTTTGAAAATACGGAAGAAGGTAGAGCTGCCTATACCGCATTTTTAGATTCTGAAGATGACCCTGCATCATTTTTCGAGAATAAACTACAATATATAGAAGACAGATTTAGCTTTTTTAATGAAGATTATCGTGAGCTTACAAATTCGTTGGCAGGTATTTCTAAAAGTAATGGCCTGGAGTTTGGTCTTGTCCAATTTCAAGATAGCGATGAAATTTTTGGATTTGTTCGCTACATTGTTCCAAATTCCAATGCGACCTCTGCCAATATTCAACGTGGAGATCTGTTTACCGGAGTTGATGGCCAAACATTGACCATTGACAATTACATTGGTCTGCTTTTTGGCGATAATGATACGTATACCTTGAACATGGCAGACTTTGAGAATGGTAATATTGTTCCTAACGAAGAAGAGGTAACCTTAACAAAAGAAGAAGGTCTGGCTGAAAATCCTGTTTTTCTTTCCAAATCTTTTACCATTGCCGGAGAAAACATTGGCTATATCATGTACAACCAATTTACCAATGAATATGATGACGACCTGTACGCTGCAGTTCAAGATTTGAAATCTGCCGGTATTACCAATCTAGTTATGGATTTACGCTACAACCCAGGTGGATCTGTAAATACTACAAGATTATTAGCCAGTATGATTTATGGCACCAACACATCCGATATTTTTCTTAGAAAGAGATACAACGATAAACTACAAGAACAATTTAACGATAGTCAGTTAGAGGTATATTTTGCCGATAAGATTAATGGGGAGACCATTAATTCTTTAGGCTTTAACAAATTATATGTTATTACGTCTGCTAGTTCTGCTTCTGCCAGTGAATTATTGATCAATAGCTTGGAGCCTTATATAGATGTTATTCAAATTGGTGATGTTACCAGAGGTAAAAATGAATTTTCCACCACATTGGTAGATGATAGGGAAAACTCATATTTATACACACCATCAAGAGTCAACAATATTAACCCGGACAATCAATGGGCAATACAACCCTTAATTGGCAGGAATGAAAATGCCGATGGTTTTTATGATTTTACAAGCGGTTTACAACCAGATTATGAGTTGAAAGAAGATTATAGCAACCTTGGTATTATTGGGGAAGAAAACGAACCTTTATTGGCAAAAGCCATTGAGGTAATTACCGGTACTACCGGTAAACGCGACTTTACGGTTAAATACCCCATCAATATTATTAGCAGTTCTAAAGAAAATAGTTTGATGAGCGATAAGATGGTGGATGATACCGTTTATGATTTAGAGTTCTAACCTATTCCAATACGTTATTTAAAGCATTGGCTTTAATATTGCGCTTTTAAATACAAGAAGCCAAAAAACGATTTAAAAAAAGCTGAACAATAGTATCATTGTTCAGCTTTTTATATTATTAAATTTTACAATAATCTGTTATTTAGACTAATGAAAATTGTACTTTTTAATTAGATTTTATCTTGCTGCTGTTTCATTAAAATATATACCTCCTGGAATAATAGAAACTGTTTTAGAAGCCAATAAGGTATTATCTGATAAATCATAAACCTCTAAAGAGCCATTGCTGACAAAATCTTTGGCATCTACCCCATAAAGTTTACCATCAATAACAGCCATATCATAAAAATTAAGACCTTCAATTTCCGCAGTTGTTGGCAATACACTTGTTGTAGTATCCATAGCATACACAGACCCTCCAGAATAATAATAAAGAGTAGCTCCATCAATTTCTAAATTACCTGGATGTTCCGTAACTGCATAATTCATAGTTGTTGTAACCGTATTATCCGTAGTATTAATATAATCTATTTGTCCGGCAGTCTCATTTCCGGTCCAAGATGGATTTCCACTTGATAATACCCAAAGATTTCCACTAGCATCTAATTGCATTGAATTAGGGCGATCTCCTACTGTAATGGTCGTAGTAACCGTATTGGTGGTAGCATCAATTACAGTAACCCCGTTATTTTGATTAAACCCTCCTTGGAGCGCTACATAAACGGTATTATCCTTCACTATAATTTTCTCTGGTCCTTCCGCAACTGAAATAGTAGATTCTACGGTATTTGTTTCTAAGTCGATCACAGCAACATAATCATCATCAGGATTAGAACCGTCTCCCCAATTTGTAACATATCCTTTACCATTAGCTATTGCCATATAACGAGGGTTTAAAAAATCTGTCTCGCTTGGCCCTCCAATTGTGGCAACAGACTCAAAAGTATAACGATTTACAACTTCTATCTTCTGGGAACCATTCATTACTATATAAGCCATATTTTCGTAAAAGGACATACTCTGTGCATTGTCCCCTAATGCATCTGCATCATTTACTGTTTTAAAAATATCGTTTTCCACAGTGGCTAAATCATCCGAAACAAAAGAAATAGAAGCATTTCCTTGCATAAAATTTCCTTCATGAGAAACCAATATTCCATTTTCAAATGGGTAAGAATCATTATCCGTAATTGTTACTATTAAAGAACTATTAGCTCCCACAATATCCTCTTCATTATTAGTAGATGTAATAGTAAAAATTACCTCTTCTGAAGATTCCACCTCCGTATCATCAATTAAAATTAAACTTTCTTGTACTGATGTTTCCCCTGCCGGTAAAACCACCGACCCTGATAAAGATTGATAGTCCTCCCCTTCAGTGGCTGTTCCTGTTACTTCATAATTAATGGTTACATCCATAGCATTTACGCTTGTAGTACTGATGGTTATTCCTACTGTTCCTTCTCCCTCATCATAACTATCTTCTGTTGTAGCTATTCCTATTGTTCCCGGTGTTGGCATATCATCATCATCACTACAAGATGTAAGTATAAATGAGGCGAAAGCCGCTGTTAACATAAAGTGTTTCAATTTCATTTTTAAAAATTTAATATTAATTGTGTTTGTATATTTCTGTTGGGCATAGGACGTAATGCTACGTTTTCGTAATATGAATTAAACACATTGTTAATAGTAACTCCTATGGTGTATTTTAAATCTTTTTTCAATATATCCGCTGTATAAGTTGCCCCAAGATTAGCTACTTGATATTCTTTCAATTCCCCTCCAACAATAGATACAGAACCATTATACAAATGCTGATAAAACAAATTTAAGTCTGCTATTCTATATTCTAACGAACCGTTTGCCGTATGGAATGGCACATAAATTAACTGTTCATTAGTACTCTTATCTTCTGAGACGGTATAGGCATAATTTGTCTTAATCCCCAGCTCTTGGTTTTTACCTAAAGAATAATTTGCTTCTATTTTTGCCTCGGCTCCGTAAATTTCAACATCGTCTATATTTATAGGAGACCAAACCCCTTCATTATTGGGCAACCATTTAATCATGTCTTTTGTTGAAATATAATACCCGTTATATTCCATAGAGACAGCCCCAATATTTAAAACATTCCCAAAATCTAACTGGTATGATTTTTCAGGAACAAGCTCTAAATTTCCACCTGGTTGCCAATACAAATCATTGAAGGTGGGAGTCCTAAAATTTTTTGATGCATTTATCTTTACCTGGTAATTGTCCGTAAGACTATAACTACCATCAAACGAAAAAACCAACGGACTTGAGAAATCTGAAGAAAAGTCTTGCCTAACACTCAAATTGTAGGCTATTGTAGATGAAATAATATGTTTTAATAGGGCCGTCGCAGAAAAATCATCCCTTTTTGGACTTCCAAAACTATCCCCCGCGCCTTTATAGTTATTATATTCCAAAAAAGAGTTAAGTCTAAAAAATTTGGAAAGCTTATAATCCAGAGAATATCTAGCTAAAAAATTAGACACCTTCCCAAAGGAGTAAATAGCCGCATCTTTATTCTCAAAATATTTATACTCTTCTTGCAAGTAGGCTAGTTTTATTTTAGATATCGCTTTTGGTCCATAACTCCCCCACTCTAACTGAGTTCTATACTGGTTATCTTTATACTTACTTCTACCTAAAACCACCAAGTTTCCCGACAAATTTCTATCACTAATAAAAGTTTGATGGTATAACTTCAGTATCTGATTTTCAGAAAGAACATAACCTATATTCCAATTTAAATTTAGATTATTAAACTCGCCATTCTTATTCTCCTCACCGGTGTTTAAATACTTATAGTTATTATCCGATGCATTATAATTAACCCCTAAACTGTAGGACATTAATCGGCTACCATAACTCTGATTAAAATTTATTTTTTTTGTTTTATAACTTCCATAACCAATAGAAACTTGATTATCAAAGTGCTCTTTAAATAATAAATCGCTATTTAAATGAATACTACCGCCTATAGCTCCTGAGCCATACTGCACGCTTCCACCGCCACTACGAATGCTAATAGAATTGTAGTTAAATGGGTTTATGGTATTAAAATCTACTTGTCCGTTTAACTGTGAGTTTATATTTATACCATTCCATATAACTGCGGTATGAGACGCATTGGTTCCTCTAAAAGCAGGAGAAGAAACCATTCCAAATCCATTCTCTTTAAAATAAATGTTAGAATTAAATGCCAGTAAAGAGGTAAGAGATCCGTTAGTACGTTGTATTATACTGTCTTGTAATACAGTTACTTTATACCCCTCAGCATACTGCTTAACTCTACTATCGGACACCACAACTTCATCCAACTTTAAAATGGAATCTCGTTGTGCATACCCAGCTGTAGCACATAACACTAGTACTATTGAAATTAACTTTTTCATCACAACAACGACTTTTTACCCGAAAGTCCATCGCATTTAAATTAAAAATATGGCAGGTCTCCTGACTTACGTACTACTATTCACCTTCCCATTAAACTAATAACAGTGGTACCGAAGAAATAGCAGCCATCTTTAAAACAAAGACTAAGCTTACAGTTGCGGGAACAGCTCTAGATTTTCACTAGATTCCCTTTTAATTTCATTACAAAAAACAATGAAAACCAAAATTCATGGCGAAAGTAAACATTTAGTTTAATCTTTCTAAGTAAACTTTTATAATACTACTTTTGAAAAATAGACGAATTACTACCATGTTAAAACGCTTGCTTTTTATTAGTTACCTTCTTTTGTTATGCGGATGCAAGCAGGAGAAAAAAGAAACAATTGTAAACAAAACCAATACAAAAAGCACTTTAATAAAATATGCCAATGGTTTTTCAATTCAAAACCAAAGTAACGGCATTACCATTATCAGGGTATTAAAACCTTGGGCAAATGCCAAAACTACATACACCTACGCTTTGGTTCCTAAAGAACTACAAGCAAGTGTCACTTTAAACAAAAATGAATATGACGCTATAATTTCAACGCCTGTTGAACATATTGTGGTGACCTCAACTACTCATATTCCCGCTTTAGAAGAATTAGGAGCTTTAAACCAACTTATTGGCTTTCCAGATACCAAGTACATTTCTTCTACAGCAACAAGAAAATTAATAGATGCCGGAAAAATTAAAGAATTAGGTGTCAACGAAAGTATAAATACCGAAGCTGTCCTGGCATTGCAACCAGATTTAATCTTTGGCTTTGCCATAAACGGTGGCAACAGCACTTATGAAACCATACAACGCGCTAATATCCCCGTAGTTTATAATGGTGATTGGGTTGAAGAAACACCCTTGGGAAAAGCGGAATGGATTAAATTTTTTGCTCCATTTTTTAACAAGACCCAAAAGGCAGATGCTATCTTTAATAATATTGAAACATCCTATCTAGAAGCCAAAAAACTAGCTGCTGGGGCTAAAAGCAAACCTACCGTACTTAGTGGTGCCATGTACAATGATGTTTGGTATTTGCCGGGAGGCAAAAGCTGGGCAGCCAATTTTCTAAAAGATGCCAATGCCCTGTATTTATGGAATTCTACCGATGAAAACGGAAGTCTTTCTTTAAGTTGGGAAAGTGCCCTAGATGTTGGGCAACATGCCGAGTATTGGATAGGACCTGCTCAATTTTCCACTTACCAAGAAATGCAAGACGCAAGCGAGCACTACATGCGATTTGATGCCTTTAAAAAAAGAAAAGTATTTACTACGGCAAATACAAAAGGAGAAACAGGTGGCACGTTATATTACGAACTGGCACCACAAAGACCTGATCTAGTTTTAAAGGATTTAATTCATATTTTACACCCTGGATTGTTACCCAACTATACACCATACTTTTTTAAACCACTGCTTTAATTGTTTAAACAAACTACATATAGCCTACAGTTCATTTTACTTTTAATTCTATTAATAGTTTGCCTTTCCATTAATATTTGTCTGGGATCTGTTGCTATTCCTTTAGCAGATACTTTTAAAATTATATTTGGCTCTACACTTAAAGAATCTTCTAGCTATTATATTATTTGGGAGTATAGGCTACCAAAAGCAATTACGGCCGTTATGGTTGGTGGTGGTTTATCATTAAGCGGGTTGTTAATGCAGACTTTATTCAGAAACCCTTTGGCAGGACCTTACGTTCTGGGCATAAGCTCTGGAGCCAGTTTAGGAGCGGCAATTTTAATAATGGGCACTTCACTATTCTCGGCAGTCTTCAGTTTTTCCGCTTTTAACGACTTTACACTTGCAATTGCATCTAGCCTTGGTAGTTTTTTAGTTTTATTCTTGGTCTTGATCGTGGCCGCAAAGGTTAAGGATACCATGGCATTGTTAATTATTGGTCTAATGTTCGGTAGTATTACTGCTGCCATAGTCAGCGTACTTTCTTATTTTACAAAGGCCGAAAAACTACAGCAGTATATATTTTGGTCCTTTGGCAGTTTAGGAAATTTATCCTGGCTACAATTAAGTATCGTTGCCTTATGTACGGTTTTAGGAATTACGCTTAGCATTGTTTCCATTAAGCCTTTAAATGCATTATTACTTGGTGAGAACTACGCTAAAAGTTTAGGCATTGCTCTAAAAAAATCTCGGTACATTATTATAGTTGCCACCGGACTCCTTTCAGGATCAATTACTGCATTTGCCGGTCCTATTGCATTTGTAGGTCTGGCGGTTCCCCATATCACTAAACAGATATTTCATACGACCGACCATAAAATTCAAATTCCCGCTGTACTTATCTGCGGAGCCATTTTAATGTTGTTATGCGATACTATTGCTCAATTACCAGGTTATATGAGTGTTTTACCAATTAACGCCATTACCAGTATTTTTGGTGCACCAGTGGTTATATGGTTATTGTTACGTAAAAGAAAAATGATTTTTTAATTAAAAACAGGATTATCAATAAGAATACATCAAATAGCACATTTCTTGTCAACGACCTTGATATTGGTTATGATGATAACATAGTGCTTTCTAACATTTCAATTCATTTAATGAAAGGGGAACTTGCTGCTATAGTTGGTGTAAACGGTATTGGCAAATCTACACTGTTACGTACCTTAGGTAATTTTCAACCTAAACTTTCTGGATCCATACAAATTGAAGGAAAAGAACTTACAGACTATAGTGAATTGCAAATTGCATCTAAGGTCAGTGTCGTTTTAACGGAACCTATTGCCTCTAAAAACTTATCTGTGTATGAGTTATTGGCGCTGGGCAGACAACCTTACACCAATTGGTTGGGTAAATTGGCAGCTAATGATACTGCCATTATCAAAAAAAGTGTTGCACTCTTAGCTCTTGAACCGTTATTATCCAAAAAATGCTATCAGCTTAGTGACGGGCAATTGCAACGTGTTCTTATTGCCCGGGCCCTTATTCAAGATACAGATATTATTCTACTTGATGAGCCAACCTCTCATCTGGACCTTTATCATAAGGTATCTATTTTAAAACTTCTGAAGACCCTTGCGCACAGCACAAATAAAATTATTTTATATACTAGTCATGAAATTGAATTGGCTATTCAATTAAGTGATAAAATGCTGATTTTAGACGGAGTCAACAATGCTTTTGACCAACCATGCAATCTCATAAAGAACAAGAATTTTGATACACTATTCCCTACCGATATGATTTCTTTTGACTCCAATACGGGCTCTTTTAAGATTAAAAAATAGGTTTTTCAACATTTATAAGAAATTAAAGCAGGTATGTTAATTAAAAACAGACCAGCTCTTTTAAACTTTATTGAGCAATCAAGTATCTTTACATGATTACTGCAGTGCACATATGAACGAGATTTACATTTACTTAATTATCGCTATCCTTTGTCTTGCCATAGGATATTTTTTGGGTAATTATATACAGCTTCTAAAAACAAAATCGCGCCAAAGCACTTTAGAGGAACGAGAGCAGCAAATGCTAAACAACCTTTCTGTCTTTCAGGATAGATTAAAGGAAAGTGAAAACCAAAAATTTAAATTACAAAAGGATAAAGAACAGTTGGGAAACCAAATAGTGCGTTATCAAGCTGATTTAGATAATTTACGATTAAAGAACAAAGAACAAAAAGAAGAAGTTGAAAAGCTTCAAGAAAAATTCACAAAGGAGTTTGAAAATCTTGCCAATAAAATATTGGAAGAAAAGAGTTTAAAATTCACGGAACGTAATGAGAAGAACATCAAGAATATTCTTACTCCCTTAAATGAAAAAATTCTTCTGTTTGAAAAGAAGGTAGAAGAAAGTCAGAAAGAGAATATCAGTATCCATTCCGCTTTAAAAGAACAGCTACTACATTTACAAACCCAGAACATTAAAATTACCCAAGAAGCCGAAAATTTGACCAAGGCATTAAAGGGTGATAGCAAGATGCAAGGTAATTGGGGAGAATTGGTTTTAGAAAGGGTTCTTGAAAAATCTGGATTAGAGAAAGACCGCGAATATATAGTTCAGCAAAGTTTTAAACGAGAAGATGGTAGTCGTGTGCTACCAGATGTCATCATTAATTTGCCCGATGGTAAAAAAATGGTAGTCGATTCTAAAGTATCTCTTACCGATTACGAACGCTATGTTAATTCAGAAGATGATATTAAGGAGAAATTCTTAAAAGACCATATAAACTCCCTAAGAAGGCATGTAGACCAATTATCCGCCAAAAAATACGAAGACCTTTATGAGATGGAGAGTCCAGATTTTGTATTGATGTTCGTTCCCATTGAACCTGCGTTTGCAATAGCCATAAACCAAGATAGCTCTTTATACAATAAAGCATTTGAGCAGAACATTATTATTGTTACCCCTTCTACCCTTTTGGCTACTTTACGTACTATAGATAGCATGTGGAACAATGAAAAGCAACAACGAAATGCTATTGAAATAGCAAGACAAGCAGGTGCTCTTTATGATAAATTTGAAGGTTTTGTAAATGACCTGACCAAAGTTGGCAAAAAGATGGATGAGGCCAAAGGTGAATACCGTGGAGCAATGAACAAATTAGTAGAAGGCCGTGGTAATATTGTTACCAGCATAGAGAAGCTGAAAAAAATGGGTGCCAAAGCAAAAAAATCAATTCCTGAGTCCATCCTAAATCGTGCTAGCGAAGATGATGAACATGAAGAAGAACCTATAAAATCATTAGATAACAACCATTAATTCAATTTTAAATTAAACACATGAAAAAAATAGTATCATTACTTTTATTGGGCATAGTACTCATAGGAGCTTTATATTATGCCTTTATCTACTTTGTAACCTTCAGTGAAGGTGTTAGATCTGGCGAGCTTATTAAAATTAGTCACAAAGGTGTATTAGTGAAGACTTGGGAAGGCGAAATAAGCCAAGGAATCTCTGGTGCTCAGATATTTTCATTTTCGGTATTGGACAAAGACAAGGAAGTTATAGACAAATTAAAGGAATATCAAGGGCAATATGTAAAAGTAAGTTATGTTGAGCGCTATGCTACCTTCTTTTGGCTAGGAGACACTAAATACTTTATTACAGAGGTTCATGCAGAAAAATCTCCTCATTTTAGAAATTAAATAACCACATTATAGCGAGAAGTTTATGGAAAAGTTTAAAAGCGTAAAAGAATCAAGAGTTTCTATAACAGAATTGATGCTGCCGTCCCATTCCAATTTTGGGGGCAAGGTACACGGTGGCCATATATTAAACTTAATGGATCAAATTGCCTTTGCCTGTGCCTCTAAACACTCACAACAGTATTGTGTAACAGCTTCGGTAAATCGTGTAAACTTTCTAAACCCTATAGAAGTAGGAGAATTGGTAACCCTTAAAGCCAGTATTAACTATACCGGCCGTACTTCTATGGTGGTTGGTGTTCGTGTAGAATCGGAAAACATTACCTCTGGCACCAAAAAGCATTGCAACTCATCTTACTTTACAATGGTAGCCAAGGGAACAGATGGTAAAAATGTTCCCGTGCCCGGTCTTATAATTTCAGATGATCAAGGGGTCAGAAGATTTGCAAGAAGCAAATACCGCAAACTAGAAGCTCAAGAAAGAGACACTAAATTCGAGTCAAAATCCTTTAACTCTCAAGATTATATCAAAGAATTGGAATCTGAAAATATTAAGATCGATATGAAGTAAGAAGCTTTGCCGCGGCAGCATCTAAAAACCAGACCAAGTCTTTTGTTTTAGGTGCTACGTGACTTGCCGGGTATTCTAAATACCCCTCTTCCCTATCAACAATTACCTTTACTTTCTCTGCCTTACCTTCGCCTGTAACCAAAAATGCTACTGTTTTAGCATTATTGATTATCCTACCCGTAAGAGATACTCGTCTTTGACCAGATTCTGGGTGAATAGCGACTTCGCAATTATCCGGTGATACCCATAAATTGATTTCATGTGGAAAAATAGAAGCTGTATGACCATCATCTCCCATACCTAAAATAACCAGATCAAATTGTGGTAAACCTAATGCCTTTGGCAATTCTTCCTCCAATAACGCTCCGTAACGCTTAGCTTCTTCTTTTGGATCTTCCTCACCTTTAATTCTATGTATATTTCCCTCTGGAATATCAACCTTAGAAATAAGGTGTTCTACTGTCATTTTATAGTTACTTTCAGCATCCGTGGGTTCCACACACCTTTCATCTCCCCAATATAAATGAATGCTGTTCCAATCAATATCCTTTGAAAATTGCTCAGCAAGAACGTCAAAAACTATTTTTGGGGTGCTTCCACCAGATAAGGCAATATGAAAAGCCTTCTGAGTACCTGATTTTTCAATTAAGTACTTAGAAAACTCTTCTGCTACCTTATTTTTATTTTGATATACTTTTAATTCCATTTTTTACTTTAATATTATTTCTTGCGCTTTGACTAACAAATAACACAATAGCCAGATTCATCTGCCAGATTCTCACTTGGATTACGCCATTCTCCTACACCTTCTATAAGATCATTTGCGTTTTCAGGTCCCCAAACACCAGCTGCATAACCGTACATTTTTACATCCTTACCATTTTTCCAATACTCTAAAATTGGATCTACAAATGCCCATGCAGCTTCAACTTCATCAGCCCTTGCATATAGGGTTGCATCACCCTGCATTGCATCTAATAGTAATCTTTCATAAGCTTCCATCACATGAGTTTCGGTTAAACTAGAATAGTAGAAATCCATATTGGCACGCTCTACTTCAAAACCTTGACCTGGAACCTTTACTCCAAATTTAATTAGAATGCCTTCATCGGGCTGTATTCTAATAATTAATTTATTGTCTTTATTGCTAATACCCGACTCTTTGAATATTTGATGATGCGGTGTTTTAAAATGTATAACAACCTCGGTCACTTTGGTAGGCATACGTTTGGCTGTCCTTACATAAAACGGTACATCTGCCCAACGCCAATTGTCTACAAAAAATTTAATTGCAGCAAAAGTTTCTGTCGTGGAATTTTCATCTACACCCTCTTCTTCGCGATATCCCTTTACCTCTTGACCATCTATTTTAGAAGCAACATATTGTGCTCTTATGGTATTATCAAAAAGCGTTTTCTCATCGTTCATTATTTTTAACGACTTTAACGCTTTTAACTTCTCATTTCTAATTTCTTCGGCATCGGAACTTAATGGCGGCTCCATGACGATCAAAGCAACAATTTGCAATAAATGACTTTGAAACATATCTCGTAATGCCCCAGATTTATCATAATAGCCACCTCTTTTTTCAACACCCACGCTTTCAGCATTTGTAATCTCCACATGGTGTATATAGTTTCTGTTCCAAAGAGGCTCAAAAATACTATTGGCAAAACGGGTTACCAGTAGATTCTGTACCGTTTCTTTACCTAAGTAATGATCAATTCTAAAAATCTGATTTTCCTTAAAGTAAGTATGTAGTCCGTCATTTAATTCTTTAGCAGATTGTAAGCTATAACCAAATGGTTTTTCTACAATTAGTCTACGCCAACCATTAGAATCATCATTCAATCCTTGATCGGACAAGTTTTTAGCTATTGGCTCATATAAACTTGGTGGTGTTGAAAGGTAAAATATATGATTTCCGTTCGTACCGTATTTCTGATCTAAATCTGAAATTCGTTTTTCCAATCGTTCATATGATGTGTCGTAATCAGAACCTAAATCTTCATAAAACAATTTTTCGGCAAATTTTTGAATATAATCCTCATCAAACTCCTTTCGTTCATCTTCTAGATAGGGACTTTCTAAAACTACCTTATTCCTAAACTTTAAATCGCCCAAATCACTCCTACTAACGCCAAGTACCACAAAATTTTCAGGAAGATCATTTCCTTTATATAAATTGAATATGGCAGGTATCAGTTTTCTTGCCGTTAAATCTCCAGATGCCCCAAATATTACGAGCATATGATTTTCTGTCTTTTTCATTATAGGTTGAAATTCTATTTATTTGTAAATATCTTAAAAAGTAAGCCATTATTAGGCTTGTTTAAGATGTTATTTAGATTTAAAGTCAATATTTTAAATTATTTTTGATTCACATTATGTTAGCAACAAAGTATAACTAAAGTGTTGTAACATTTTAATGTCTTTTAATTATAAAACATACAATTTATGTACGATTTTGGTTTAGTAGGTCTTGGGGTAATGGGACAAAATTTTATCCTTAACGTAGCAGATAATGGCTTTTCTGCTTTTGGATATGATTTAGATGATGAAAAAGTAGAGGCCTTAAAGACTTTAGGTGGAGATGTAGAAAAAGTCAATGCCTCTAGCAACATAAAAACCTTTGTAAAGAACTTAAAGCAACCTCGTAAAATAATGCTTTTGGTTCCTGCAGGTAAAATTGTTGACGGCGTTATAGAATCTCTTTTACCACATATAGATAAAGGCGATATTATTATTGATGGCGGTAACTCGTTTTTTACCGATACGGACAGAAGAGAAGCGCAATTGCAAGAAAGGGCTATCAACTTCTTTGGTGCAGGGGTTTCCGGTGGTGCAAAAGGTGCAAGAAAAGGACCTAGCATTATGCCCGGAGGTTCTAAATCTGCTTACGAGCATATTAAACCTATTTTTGAAGCGGTTTCCGCTAAATACAACGGAGAGCCATGTGTTGCCTATTTAGGTCCAAAATCTGCAGGGAATTATGTGAAAATGGTTCACAATGGTATTGAATACGGCTTAATGCAGCTGACTTCAGAAATATACGATGTACTTAAAAAAGGAGGCGATTACAATAATGATGAATTACATAGCACTTTTGCCAAATGGAATTCTGGTAGGTTACAATCTTTCTTAGTTGAAATTACATCTGAAATTTTTGAACAAGAAGATGATTTGACCAAAGGACGTTTAGTAGATCAAATTTTAGATAAGGCAAAGCAAAAAGGTACCGGTAAATGGACGAGCCAAAATGCGATGGACTTGGGTATACCTGTACCATCTATTGATGTTGCGGTAAGCATGAGAGAACTTTCCGCATTAAAAGACGAGAGAGTAAAAGCAGATGCACTTTATGATAGACCTACCGTTGCTCATATGGATAAAGAGAAATTAGAAGCGCTTACCGAAAAAGCTTTGTACTTCTCTTTTATTATTACCTATTCTCAAGGATTGCACCAATTGGCAGATGCATCAAAAGAATATGGTTATAATCTAGACATTGCCGTAATTGCAAAGATTTGGAGGGCAGGTTGTATTATTCGTGCAGGTTTATTAGCTGATATTACCGAAGCTTTTAAAGCTGAGCCGACATTACCGAATCTTTTACTTTCTCCTAATTTTGTAAGCAAAATAAAAGAAACGGTAGATGCGGCTAGAGAATTAGTGGCATTTGGAGCACAAAACGGAATTCCATTACCAGGGCTTTCAAATTCACTTACTTATTTTGATGCCTATACTTCAAGTAAACTACCTTTAAATTTAATACAAGCGCAACGAGATTATTTTGGTTCTCATACGTATGAGCGTTTAGATCGTGAAGGTATTTTTCATACAGAATGGGAAAATTAAAAAATAACATTTGAAAAATATAAAGTTTATAGGTGGTATTTGTCTTTCGTTGGTTTTTGCTATGAACGTAATGTCATGCAAACAAAATTCTACGGAAAATGTTCCTATTGAAATTTTGGACAACCACACCCTGAGCAGAAAGGCAAATACCATCTCAAACGATTCTCTGAAAAGACAGGTTTACGTACCTATTTATTCCGATATCTATAATCAAACAAGAGATACCAGAACTTTATTGACCGCTACTTTGAGCATTAGAAATACCAGTTTAAAAGATAGTTTGTTCGTAAGTAAGATCGACTATTACAATACAGAAGGTGATCTTGTAAGAAGTTATATAGACTCCCCTATTTACCTTACTCCAATGGAATCTATTGATTATGTTATTGAGCAACAAGATACATCTGGTGGTAGTGGCGCAAATTTTATGATTGATTGGTATGCCAAGAGAAAATTAAATCCATTATTTCAAGCTGTTATGGTGGGTGGTTTGGGAGCACAGGCATTTTCATTCACTACTGAAGGTATTGAAATTTTTGAATAATAATCAAAACCTAATATTTATATTAAAGTCCATTTTTCATACCTATTTTTATGTATACTGTTTATGTCATAGAATTATCTAAAAAAGTATACTCCGAGAACAAAAAATTCAGGGAAGCCAATCCACAATTTAATGGGGTTCTTGAGTGCCTTTACGTTGGCATGACCAGTAAAACTCCAAAAGAACGTTTTGAACAGCATAAAAGTGGTAGTTTAAGCAAAAAAGGACACAATATTTCTTCAAAAATTGTAGAAAAATATGGCCTTTACTTACGTGGTAGTTTATTTAACCACATTGACCCTGTACAAACCAGAGCCGAAGCTTTAAAACTTGAAAAAGAGTTAGCACTGGAATTAAGAAGAATGAAGTATGCTGTTTGGTTTAATTAGCCATAGCTCATTCTTTTGGCAAAGGCGTTACGGCATCTAATAGTTCGTCTTCCATTCCATAATATTTTAATGCGAAACCAAAGGCAATTACAGAAAGTATTATACCCACAAGAAACACCGTATAGGTCCACCTTAACAACCTATATTTTTCTTGTAGCACCTTGCCCAAGTAATACAGATCCATACTTAATGAATCATAAATAGATTCTTTGCTTTTAATGATATCCCTTAATTTTGCTTTAAAGTCCTTAATTTCCATAGTGTGGAAATTTCCAAAAAACAGATAATTCGTATCCTTTTTATTAATATCATTTTCAACCACCTCGGCATTATCCACTTTTGGTCTTGTAGCCAAAACCGACATTATCATAGAAGCTATACTAAATAGTACAAATATTACGGTGGGATAAATTAAGTATGAATTTGAAGGCGAGTCTAACTTAGGTAAAAGGTTAGCCAATAAGAGCGAAATTATAATGGCATTTACCGATAAAAGAATATTGGCTTTAGTATCCGCTATATCACTCAGCTTTATATGATTTCTAAGTTCTATTCGATATAATGATTGAATAGCCCTCTGCGGGCTCTCATCTTTTAATCTAGCCTTTAAAATTTCTTTCTTTTCTGTTTTTTCCGCCTTTTGTAATCTTGAGATCAAAGAAAGTATATTATCCTCTTTCTGCTCTTGCCAATTTTCCTTGGCATAATCAGAATAAAACCTATGCCTAACCCTAAGTTCTTCAACATAATCTAATCGCCAAGTATCTATATCGGGAACGGATTTATTAAAATTTTCAAGCTCAAGTCTTAATAGCTGTAACAGTTCCTCAAAATCACTAGATGCATAAAACCACGTTCGCACATCCTTCAGAATTTTTTCTGATTCGCTTTTAGGTTCATCTTTGCTCCAAGCGCTCGTAATCAACCCCAATACCTTGTTGATATTTTCATTATCAATACCATTATTTTTTAAAAAATCCGTGGCTAAGTTTAAGCTTTCGTTTAAATGATTTTCATAATTCACCGCAAAACCAGAATGCATAAACCATGTTGCAATTAAAATAGAATTGACCTCAACATTGGTAACATCAGTTGTTTCCAATATTTTCTTTGCCTTGTTTATAGACTTCAAGGCATAACCCTGGGTATGAAAAAGAAAATTCTTGTTCATTTGTTCCGCCAATAAATTCTTAACGAATTTTTCAGTTGTATTTACTAGATTGTTGGTCATAATATTCCTTTATAATTGCCCTTAATTAGATTACACTGCGTTGATTATTACTTATTGAAGCTTAATTATCAACACAATCAAAGCATTCCATTTCCTCATTGGTCATCTCTATATCTTCTGAACCTTTTAATGCTGTAGTCAGTTTTTCACTTTTATCCAATTGATCATAAAATTGCCCAGCATATTCCACAAGTTGATTGCGCCTATGCTTAATTTTTGATATCAATTCCTTTCCATCTAATTCAAAAATAGATTCCGGCCATACTGAAAAAGATTCCTCTATAACTTCATCTGTCAACAGCAATTGTAATTTTTCCGCTTCATTCTTGAATGTTGTCCTTGGGATGCCTCGCATAAAATAAATATCGAACGAAGAAATCAATCCCGGTAAAAAGTCTATTTCATTTTCAAAGCTTTGAACTTCCGGCAAAAAGACATTATTAGATATAAGTGTCGGCAGTATTCCTTCTAAATTAAAAAAGGCATTATCCCGATCACATGGTAGCGGTGTTGCCAGAAAAGAATCGCCCTTATTTTCAAGTGCCCATCCCCATTGCTTGGCATGCCTATCCCAATCCCCTATCAACAAATCAAACAATCTTGCCTTTACCAGTGCTTCGGTATTAAGAACTACTTTGTTTGAGTTCTTAATTTTAAGCTTTTGTAGGTTATCGGTATCTATAAGAGAATCAACATTCTTTAATTCTAACCACTGAGCATTTCCTTCGGTTTCATACTCTAAGAGAAACAACCTATTACCAAATTTATCATTATACTCTGCAAGCTGCTCTTGCTTTGGCACGAACACTAATTTTGGTCTAGTATTCAATATTCCCGCGGTATCTGAAAGTTTAGCAACAACTAATGCCGCATAAGGGTGCTGAGCCGATATACCGTCAACAATTATGTTTTCTATTCCCAAAGTCTCCGCTACTTTAGGCACTAAAGGAGATGGGTCTTTAGTCACACTTCTTAATGTCATTAACACACCATTTTCTAGTCGTAATTTTAAAGAATGTGTCTGCTTGCCTCCTCCTTCTTCCATGATTGTTACCTTACCTTCCATTTTATTTAGAAACAAAATTGGAACCTTTACCGGAGTAGACCAGGCTTTTCTATATTGCTCGCCTTGCATTATGGTTTTGACCCCATTGCCTTCGTATAAAGTACTTGCTGCAACAAATACTGAATCATAATCCCGAAAATTAATTTGATCAACATCGGGCAATTCTAAAATCTCACAAGTCTTAAATGATTTTGAAGTACTTGATAGCGAAAAATAAGTCATCACCAAAAAGACCAACACCAACACACCAAGACCTAATAGTAATTTTTTCAACGCATACTCTTTTAATTCTTTCAAGTTTACCTATAAAATCAAAAACTAGATTACCTGATAAAATTAATTTTTAACCGTAAAAACAGCCTTATCACAATTCCCTCACAAACAATGTATTTATTGAAAATTTAATGTTAAATTATTGATTATAGACTAGATTAAACACTCGTTTTATTTTACTTTAATAATCAACAAAGAAATACACCTAATTATCATGAATGGACTAATAATGGATTATCCCCTAACTACGACCACCATATTAAATTATGCAAATAGTGCTTTTCCTGATAAAAAATTAATATCATACTTACCCGATGGTTCTAGACATGAGTATTCTTACGCACAGCTTTACAAACGCTGTTGTCAATTAGCCAATGGGCTAAGAAATAAATTAGGAATTGAGAAAGGTGACATGGTCGGTACTTTCGCTTGGAACCATTATCAGCATGTTGAACTATATTATGGAATTCCAGGTATTGGCGCTGTTTGTCACACTATAAATATTAGACTATCAGCTCAGCAAATAGAATTTATTATCAACCATTCTGAAGATAAAGTCATTTTTGTGGACGCTACTTTAGTTCCTCTTTTAGAAAAAATTGCACCTAAACTAGAAACCGTTGAAAAATATGTAATAATAAACGCCACAAAAAACTTTAGTACCAGCCTTGGCAACGTTTTACATTATGAAGATTTAATTGGCGAACAGTTAGACACCATAGATTGGCCTGAAATAAATGAAAACGATGCAAGTGGCATGTGTTACACAAGTGGAACCACAGGCATGCCCAAAGGTGTACTATACTCCCACAGGTCTACATATTTGCATGCTATGACCATTCTTTCACCCAATGCCGGCAATTATAATTTTAGTGATAAAATTTTATTAATTGTACCACAATTTCATGTCATGGCTTGGGGATTTCCTTACATGTGCCTATTGACCGGTTCTGATATGGTGATGCCATCTCTTCATTTACAACCTAAAGCAATCATTAATATTCTTGAAAGTGAACAGATCAACAAAGCAAATGGCGTACCGTCTATTTGGAGAGGGGTGTACGAAGAAATGAAAAAAAATCCGCCCAAAACAAAATTAGCCTTAGAAGAATATTTGGTAGGTGGCTCTGCCCTCTCTGCAAGTCTAATAGAGAATTTTGAAAAAGATTTTGGGATAAAAGGTGTTCAAGCATGGGGAATGACGGAGACATCTCCTTTAGGTACCGCTAGTAGACTACAGAAAAAGCATGAAAAATTGACCAGAAAAGAACAATTGAAAATTCGTGCGAAACAAGGATTTGAATTTCCTGGAATAGAAATGAGAATTATAGATGAAAATGGAAATATAGCACCTAGAGATGGTGAAACCATGGGAGAATTACAAGTTAAGGGAGCCTGGGTCATTAAGTCTTATTTTAAGACTAATAGCCGAGATAACTTTACTGACGATGGATGGTTCAAAACTGGAGATGTAAGCACCATTGATGCTGATGGATATATGCAGATTACCGATCGCACCAAAGATTTAATAAAAAGTGGAGGTGAATGGATTTCAAGTGTAGCTCTAGAATCTGCCCTAATGTCTCATTCCAAAATTAGCGAAGCCGCCGTAATTGCCATTCCTGACGAAAAATGGTCTGAAAGACCTTTGGCAACTTTAGTTTTAACCAATGAAAGTAGTACTGTTTCTAGCGAAGAATTGAAAGAATATTTATCTAAAGACTTTGCAAAGTATCAAATACCAGATCAATACATTACCATAAAACAGATACCAAAAACAAGTGTAGGGAAATTTAACAAGAAAGAAATAAGAAGGTTGTATGCAGAAGGAAAACTCTAAAAATTTAGAGTTTTCCTTTGCTTTACAATATTAGTCTAATTACTAGACTATTTACTTAAATACATTTTACGTCTAGCGTAAAGATTGTAAAATTCATCATCCTTTAAGCTGTCAATAAATAAAATACTTTCTCCCGTACTCTTCATTTCAGGCCCTAAATTCTTGTTCACATTTGGGAATTTATTGAAAGAGAATACTGGTTGCTTAATTGCAAATCCTTCTAATTGAGGATTAAAGTTGAAGTCTTTCACCTTCTTCTCCCCTAGCATTACCTTGGTCGCATAATTCACATAAGGTTCTTTATAAGCCTTTGCAATAAACGGTACCGTACGAGATGCTCTTGGGTTTGCTTCAATGATATACACTACCTCATCTTTTATAGCAAATTGAATATTTATAAGACCAACCGTATTCAATGCCAAAGCGATTTTCTTAGTATGATCTTTTATTTGTTGCATTACCAATTCACCAAGGTTAAATGGCGGTAATGTTGCATTAGAATCACCCGAGTGAATTCCACATGGTTCAATATGCTCCATGATACCAATGATATAAACGTCTTCGCCGTCACAAATAGCATCAGCCTCTGCTTCAATTGCACCATCTAGGTAATGGTCTAACAACAGTTTATTGTTTGGTATTTTTCTAAGAAGATCCACTACATGTTCTTCCAACTCCTCCCTATTAATAACAATCTTCATTCCCTGACCACCTAAAACGTAGGACGGTCTTACCAATAAGGGAAAGTCTAATTCATCCGATAGCGCTAAAGCTTCATCGGCTGTTTCTGCAACACCAAATTTTGGGAATGGAATATCATTTGCTTTTAAAAGATCGGAGAAGTTTCCTCTATCCTCTGCTAAATCTAGAGCTTCAAAGCTTGTTCCTATAATTTTTATACCGTATTTGGATAATTTTTCAGCAAGCTTAAGTGCCGTTTGCCCTCCTAGTTGAACAATTACTCCTTCTGGCTTCTCATGACGGATAATATCGTAAATATGCTCCCAGAATACCGGCTCAAAGTACAATTTGTCCGCAGTATCAAAATCAGTAGATACAGTCTCTGGGTTACAGTTGATCATTATGGTTTCATAACCACATTCAGCTGCTGCCAATACTCCGTGTACACAACAATAATCGAACTCTATACCTTGACCGATTCTGTTTGGTCCGGAACCAAGTACTACTATTTTCTTTTTATCAGTAACTACACTGTCATTCTCCACATAACGTGTACCATCTGGCTTTTCAATTTCAGCTTCAAAGGTAGAATAATAGTATGGCGTCATAGCTTTAAACTCAGCTGCACAAGTATCAACCAACTTATATACCCTATTAATATTAAGTTCTGTTCGCTTATTGTATACTTCACTCTCATAACAATCTACCATATGCGCAATTTGTCTATCGGCAAATCCTTTTTGCTTTGCTTCTAACAACAAATCTTTTGAAAGCGTAGCAATGGTATATTTTGAAATTTCTTTTTCCAAAAAGTGCAGTTCCTCATACTGCTTTAAGAACCACATGTCAATCTTAGTGATTTCATGAATGCGACTTAATGGAATACCCATTTGGATAGCATCATAAATTACAAAGACGCGATCCCAACTTGGTATAGTTAGTTTACTAATGATCTGCTCATAATTCTTATAGCCCTTACCATCTGCACCTAAACCGTTTCTCTTAATTTCTAAGGATTGGGTTGCTTTGTGCAAGGCTTCTTGAAAAGAACGACCTATTCCCATTACCTCTCCAACAGATTTCATCTGAAGACCTAAGGTACGGTCAGAACCCTCGAACTTATCAAAGTTCCATCGTGGAATTTTTACGATTACATAATCCAACGTTGGCTCAAATAACGCCGATGTAGACCTTGTAATTTGATTATCCAATTCATCTAAAGAATAACCTATAGCTAATTTTGTAGCAACTTTTGCAATTGGGTAACCGGTAGCTTTTGAAGCCAAAGCTGAAGATCTAGATACACGTGGGTTAATTTCAATAGCAATAATATCCTCTTCCTCATCTGGACTCACAGCGAACTGAACGTTACACCCTCCTTCAAAGTCTCCAATACTACGCATCATTTTGATGGCCATATCACGCATTTTCTGAAAAGTCCTATCGGATAATGTCATAGCTGGGGCTACTGTAATGGAATCTCCGGTATGTATACCCATTGGATCCATATTTTCAATAGTACATATAATAACTACGTTATCATTTTTATCACGTAAAAGCTCTAACTCATACTCTTTCCACCCCATAAGGGCTTTATCTATCATTACCTCGTGTATGGGTGAAATTTCCAGACCGTAACTTAACTGTTCGTCAAAATCCTCCGGTTTATATACTATAGATGCACCTGCACCACCAAGAGTATATGAAGCTCTAATTACTAAAGGAAAACCAAACTCTTGAGCAATTTCTTTTCCTTTCAAGAAAGAGGTCGCAGTGGCTTGTGGTGCCATGCCCACTCCTATTTTCAACATCAACTCTCTAAACTGCTCCCTATCTTCAGTAATATTAATTGCATCAATATCAACACCAATCAATTCTACTCCAAAATCTTCCCAAATTCCTTTTTTATCTGCCTCTATACACAAATTCAATGCAGTTTGACCTCCCATTGTTGGTAAAACGGCGTCTATTTGCGGATGCGCTTTTAAAATTTCTACAATAGATTTTGTGGTAAGTGGCTTTAAGTATACATGATCCGCCATTGATGGATCTGTCATAATAGTTGCCGGGTTACTATTTATCAAAATAGTTTCAATACCATCTTCACGTAATGAACGTAATGATTGACTACCTGCATAATCAAATTCACATGCTTGACCGATAACTATAGGACCTGATCCTATTAATAAAATAGAGTTTAAATCTTTTCTTTTTGGCATTTTATAACAATTTAATATGGGAATTGGACAAAAAAAAGGTGCTACTTTCAGAAAAGTAACACCTAAATATTTTTAAAACAATGAAATCATTATTTTTTGTGGCTTGGTTCAGAGGAAACAGTTAATTTCTTTCTTCCTTTTGCTCTTCTTCTTGCAAGAACTTTTCTTCCATTTACGGAAGCCATACGCTCACGAAAACCGTGTTTGTTCTTTCTTTTTCTCTTTGATGGTTGAAACGTTCTCTTGCTCATCGCCTATATAATTAAATGCTTTGTATTAATTTTGAAATTTGTCCTTTTCAAGGGACAGGTAAAACTGGGCGCAAATATACAAAGAGTTTTTGCTTTAGCAAGGGTTATGAAAAAAAATATTTTTATAAATCCGTACGTCTCAAAACCAAGCTTTTGATTAATTTTGCCCGAACTGAAATTTAGCGCCGTAATCACTATATTTTAATAGGGTTTCAATAAAAACCCAAAACTTTTCTTAACTATCTATTAGATTAAAATAAATTAAATATGTTCAATAAAAATTTAAAATTAATCATTGCAGGACTTATAATTGCCTATGCCGTGTACCAATTTATAGAAGGTAATATTGGAAATGGTATATTTCTAATCCTACTTTCCTTAATTTTTATATTTCTTTATTTTAGAAATGAAATTATTCTTTTAGCATTTTTAAGAATGCGTAAGCAAGATCTGACCGGTACTAAAAACTGGTTGGACAAGATTAAAAATCCCGAGGCTGCACTAACCGTTAAACAACAAGGTTATTACAATTACCTGCACGGTATCATTTTTTCACAGACCAATTTGACCCAAGCGGAAAAATACTTTAAGAAAGCCTTAAAGCTTGGTCTAACGATGGATTACGATGTAGCCATGGCAAAACTAAGCTTAGCTGGTATATCTATGCAGAAACGACGTAAAAGAGAAGCAACTACCCTCTTGAACGAGGCTAAGAAATTAGACAAAAACAACATGTTGACCGATCAAATTAAAATGATGCAGCAACAGATGAAAAAAATCTAATTTATCATTTACCTATATGGTAATACCCCTTATTAGGTATTTCAATAGCATACTTCTTACGAGAACTATTATTTAAATGCGCCTCTCTCAACCATGGGTTATGGCGCTTTAATATTTTGTAGTTTATCTCATATTCTTGAGCAAAATCCGCAAAATCACTTACAGGCTCATCTATTTCTACAGTGAACGTTGGCACAGCTTCATACATATCCTCTTTTTCTATATGAAAACCATATTTTTCAGGATTAGACAGTATTTCTTTTATTGCCATAATTCTAAATACATATCTACCGGTTTCACTACCCAATAAGAGATCCCAATAATTATCTACTTGCTGTATGCCCATATATTTGTTAATTGCTCCTGGACCGGCATTATATGCCGCAGCGGTCAAAGCCCAACTACCATATTTGTTTTTCCATCTATTTAAATACTTACAAGCAACTTCTGTTGACTTCTCTAAATGGTAGCGCTCATCTACATTTGAATTAACTTCTAGACCATACTCCCTGCCCGTATCTCTCATTATTTGCCAGAAACCGGTAGCACCTGCAGGAGACACCACATTGGTTAAGCCACTTTCTGCAACTGCCAAATATTTGAAATCATCTGGAATACCATTTTTTGCCAAAATTGGCTCTATTACAGGAAAATACTTATGAGCCCTCTTAATTAGCAAAACTGCATTTGACTGCCAATAGGTATTTACCAAAAACTCCCTATCAATACGTTCTAAAATTTCCGGGTCTTCTTGAGGAACTACCTCTCCTGCAAAATTTAAGTTTTCAGGAATTTCTATGGATGATATTTTATATGATTTAGCTACATTTTTTTGAACACTATCATTAACCACAACATTATCTACTACAGCCGTATTGTTGGTATTACCCACCGCAAATATCAATGTACCCGCAACAAAAACAACCCCTAACAACATCAATATATTCTTAATAGTTTTCATGAATTTTATATTTTAAATTATTTCTTCCAATTATAAGTCTACCAAAGGTATATATAGAACTATCTTATTCCAAAATAATTGTTGGCAAGTTCTCGTTAAACCATTTTGCCCTATGTATGATCATGGTATGTGTCCCATTCTTAACAGGTATACAATGAGCAATATTGCTCATGGGAAATACCGTGTCTTTCTCCCCATGAATATGAACCAAATTATCACACGGTACTTCTTGCGTCCAATTCACCAATTCATGTATGCACCAATCTATATAACCCTTATCCCTTACGGACAAATATCGTTCGTATAAAGACAACCTTTTTGTCACACTTTCACCAAATGCATATTTGGCAACTAACTCCACATTGTTGACGAGCCCGGTAGGAAGCAATTTATGTATACTGGTATATCTTGCAAATAACATCCTTTTAGGTAATTCAAATCTCGATTTTACACTTGAAACAATGATAACCTTTTTTACTTGGATATATTTGACCATTTCTTGCACCAAAAGACCACCCAAGGAAACACCCAGTAAAACCACATTATCCTCTTTTACCTTTTCGCTCATTTTCTTTGCATAATCAGTAAAGGATATACCCTTTGTAGGAATATCCCACTCCAGCAAATGAACTACAAATGTCTCTTTCGGTAAATTTAAATATTCAAAAATTGAAGAACTCGCAGCCATACCCGGCATACAATACAAATGAATTTTATTATCTTCCATAGCCATGAAACGTAGTAAAAACTAGGAAATTAAGTATTTTTTAACTAGTTTTGTAAGAGAATGTGAAAAACACTTTCTTTTCATTGTGTTTTAATCTTTATAGCATTTCTAAACGACAAAATTACGATTTGAGAGCATCGTAATTTTTTTGTCTAACAACACTAAAATTACCTATATGAACGATGTTATCATTAATGACAATTCTTTTCTGCGCCAGTTTGAAACTACGGTAAACGGTCATCTTGCTAGAATAGAATATTCTTCTCAAGAACGAAAAGTCTTTCTTACCAAATTGGTAGTTCCAGAAGAAATTACAGACGAAAGTTTTAGGGAAAACTTCATCAAAGCCGTTCTAAGTATTATTCAAGAAAGAAATCTTAGAGTTGTTCCAACAAGTCCTCATATTGCAGGATTTCTACGTAAAAATAGAAGACAATACAAAGAGATGCTACCTATAGGTATACGCATCTAACAAAATTTAAAAGCCTTTCTTCGGAAAGGCTTTTTTTTTTACGCTTCAACTTCTTCTTTTACAAAATTGAACCTAACCAAACCATCATTGTCTATTTCTGTTAGCTTCACTTTATGCAAGGTATTAACCAACGCCGGATTCCAGGGTGATTTCACCTTAACATAATTCTCCGTGAATCCATGAATATAACCTTCTTTATTCTCGCCTTCAAACAAAACAGTAAGATCATTACCTAATTGACTTTCATAAAAAGCCCTTCTTTTCTTTACAGACAAACCTCGCAACATTTTGCTTCGCTTATTACGCACTTTATTAGGCACTACCCCATTCATTGTGGCAGCTGGCGTATTATCTCTTTCCGAATAGGTAAAAACATGTAAATATGAAATATCCAAATCATTTAAGAAATGATAGGTCTCTAAAAAATGTTCTTCGGTCTCTCCTGGAAAACCTACAATAACATCTACACCAATACAGCAATTTGGAATTACCTCCCTAATTTTTGCAACGCGCTCCTTATAAAGATTGGTCATATACCTACGCTTCATCAATTTCAAAAGATCATCACTACCGCTTTGTAATGGTATATGAAAATGAGGTACAAAAGTTTTACTTTGAGCAACAAACTCAATGGTTTCGTTTTTCAAAAGATTGGGCTCAATTGAAGAGATTCGTAGCCGATGAATACCATCTACATCATCTAACGCCTTTACCAAATCTAAAAAAGTATGTTCGTGCTTTTTATTACCGAATTCACCTTTACCGTAATCGCCAATATTTACTCCTGTCAATACGATTTCCTTAATACCTTGTTCAGATATATCCGCAGCATTTTTCAGCACATTTTCCAAGGTATCACTTCTAGAAATTCCACGAGCAAGCGGAATTGTACAATAGGTACATTTATAATCACAACCATCTTGAACCTTTAAAAAAGCTCTGGTTCTGTCACCAATTGCATAGCTACCTACATAAAAGTCGGCGTCGGCAATTTCACAAGAATGCACTTGACCATGGTCATTTTTAGTTAAATCATTTATATAGTCGGTAATCTTAAATTTCTCGGTAGCACCCAACACAAGATCAACACCATCAATATCTGCCAGCTCTTCAGGTTTTAATTGTGCATAACAGCCAACAGCGGCCACAAAGGCATCTGCATTTATTTTCTGAGCTTTTTTAACAATAGTCTTAAATTTCTTATCTGCATTATCTGTTACAGAACATGTATTTATTACATACATATCTGCTTTTTCAGAAAAATCAACCCTTTCAAATCCTTCATCTGCAAAACTACGGGCAATTGTAGAGGTTTCCGAAAAATTCAACTTACATCCTAAAGTGTAAAATGCCACTTTTTTCTTCATCTAATCTTCTCTTTTGAGAATGCAAAAATACTTAAACTTCAACTAGTTTAAAAAAATACAACTATTTGATATTCAGATTTAAAGACTTAATACTTTCTCCATTTTTTAGTTATCTCGAATACATGGGTAAGAATATCGGCTTCAATTTCATTGAACTCCACCCCTCTTCTAGCCATCATTACCTTAGCAGCATCAAATGCTTTTGCAGGCTGATAAGCTGTAAAACCAGAAGCTCCGCCCCAACTAAAACTAGGAACAAAATTTCTAGGAAACCCTGGCACATAAATATTGGAATTTACCCCAATTACAGTTCCCGTGTTGAACATAGTATTAATGGCCGTTTTACTATGATCACCCATCATTAAACCACAAAATTGGAGGCCTGTTTGCTCAAAACGCTCTGTAGCGTAGTCCCACAAGCGCACTTTTGCGTAGTTATTCTTAAGGTTAGAGTTATTGGAATCCGCACCAATATTACACCACTCTCCCAATACCGCATTACCCAAATAGCCTTCATGACCTTTACTGGAATAGCCAAAAATAACAGAATTACTAACTTCACCACAGACTTTACTATACGGACCAATAGTTGTTGCCCCGTAAAGCTTACCTCCCATTTTTATTATTGCATTGTTACAAAGTGCAAGAGCACCTCGTACAAGGCTTCCTTCCCAAATTTCAGCATTCTTACCTAAGTAAATAGGTCCGTCCGTTGCATTTAGGATACTGAATTCAACTTTTGCCCCTTCTTCAAGAAATATACGCTCAGGATGTATTAATTGATTGGTTTCTGAAATAGGCTGACTCTTTCTTCCTTTTGTAATAAAATCAAAGTCCGTTTGTAAAATGTCCGCATTCTTATCAAAAATATCCCAAGTATTATTGATCTGGACTAAATCATTATTAAATTCTACAATAGAAAATGAAGCCAACTCTTCCGCCCCCTTGACATGACTACTACAATAAGCAATCGTTAATTTTTTGGATTTCAAGACTTGCCCATCTTCCAATGCATTTAAGGCATTTACCAAATCTGGAGTAGGCAAAACCGATGCATCTATAAATATATTTTCACTTTCAATATTAACAGGATATTTAATGCTTAAATAATCTTCTGTAAGAGAAGAAACAGCCACTTTCAAATAAGCCTCCCACCTTTCTCGTAAAGTCAAAATACCAACTCGAATTTCCGATACCGGACGGGTAAAAGTAAATGGTAATAAATGATCTCTACGCGGACCATCAAAAAGAATAAAGTTCATGCTAGATGATTTTTTTCAAAATTAACAATTATCCCTTGAGCATTTTTAAATAATGGATGACTTCCATTATTTAAAAGTTAAAAGAAAAAGAAACGCCCTCGAAAAAAAATTCGAAGGCGCTATATTTATAAAAGAAAGAAAAAGATTATTTCTCTTCTTTCGAGAATTTCTTGTACTTGTTCTTGAACTTATCAATACGACCAGCTGTATCCAATAATTTGGCTTTACCAGTGTAAAAAGGGTGAGAAGTTCTTGAGATTTCCAATTTAACCAATGGATACTCAACACCATCAACCTCTAAAGTCTCTTTAGTATCCGCTGTAGATTTTGTTAAAAATACCTCTTCGTTAGACATGTCCTTAAAGGCCACGATTCTATAATTTTCTGGGTGTATATCTTTTTTCATTTTAAAAACTTTAACGCACCCATTCCGACGGGCACTCATTTTAAGGCTGCAAAAATAGTGAAAATCTATAAATGAGCAATTACAAATCGTAAAAAAATCAAAAATAATATTTCATCACATTTGTAACAAAATTGAGGACCACTATACTAATAGATAAAACAACCTATAATCTCTTTATACAATGGAAGAAAATCAACCCAAAACAGGAAAATTCGCTTTAAACTATGGCATACTCACTGGTCTTATCGGTATAATATTTGCTATTATGCTTTTTGCAATGGACATGCACTACGAACAAGGTGCTGCTATTCAAATTACCCAGACCTTAATTTTAGCTGCAGGTATTATATTCGCAATCGTACAATTTAAAAAAGCTGGTGGCGGATTTTTAACTATTTCAGAATCATTAAAAGTTGGAGCCGGTGTCGCTCTTATCGCTGCAATTGTTGGATTATTATATTTCTTTTTACTTTCAAACGTAATCGAGCCCGGTTACATGGATAAAGTATATGAAATCGGAAAAATTAAAGCCATGGCCGACAACCCTAGCCTTACTGAAGAGCAAATTGACCAAGGTATAGAAATGAATAAGAGTTTTGCTTGGATTATGTACCCTGTGTTGATTATAATGAATGTAATTGTTGGTCTAATCACAGGTTTAATCACCGGATTAATTCTGAAAAAAGAAGATACAGCTTATTAATACTAAGTAATTGTAGTATTTTTGGAGAGAATACCAGAAGTCGCGCATGCAATTATCAATAGTAATTCCGTTACTTAACGAAGAAGAATCACTTAAAGAACTTCATGATTGGATTGTATTTGTAATGCAATCCAATCATTTTTCTTACGAAATACTTTTCGTAGATGATGGTAGTACGGACAATTCTTGGAAAATCATTACAGAATTATCACAGCAAAACCCTTCTGTAAAAGGAATTCACTTTTTACGCAATTTTGGAAAATCCCAAGCATTACATGCCGGTTTTAAAGCCGTAAGTGGCGATGTCACCATTACCATGGATGCCGATTTACAAGACAACCCTGAAGAAATTCCCGAGTTATATCATATGATAACCCATGAAGGTTACGAATTGGTATCTGGCTGGAAAAAGAAACGTTACGATTCAATCATTTTTAAAAACACTCCTTCAAAACTGTTTAACTGGGCCGCAAGACGCACTTCTGGAGTGCGCCTACATGATTTTAATTGCGGACTTAAAGCCTATGCTAAAGATGTGGTAAAGAACATTGAAGTATCTGGTGAAATGCACAGGTACATACCGGTATTGGCAAAAAATGCAGGCTTTTCAAAAATTGGAGAAAAGGTTGTAAAACACCAAGCACGTAAATACGGTAAAACAAAATTTGGAATGGAACGTTTCATAAATGGTTTTCTAGATTTATTGACCATTTGGTTCGTTTCTAGATTTGGCAAAAGACCCATGCACCTTTTTGGAGCATTGGGCGTTTTAATGTTTTTAATTGGGTTTGGATTTGCAATATATTTAGGTATTGACAAGCTATTTATAAATAAATTCGGCAGGTTAATTACGGACCGACCACAATTCTATATTTCCCTTATAGCCATGGTAATTGGAACCCAATTGTTCCTGGCCGGTTTTATTGGAGAAATATTAATACGTTCTAAAAAAGAAGAAAAGAGATATATTATTTCCAAAGAATTGAATACGACTCTTTTAGAATAATAAAATTCTCATTAACTTAAATGCACATAAAACTATAAACCTATGGATAACATCCTAGATACCGCAAAAACCTGGCTAACCGACTTTTTTGATCCAGCCGTAAAAAAAGAAATTGAGCACCTAATTGCCAACGACAAAGAAGAATTGAACGACCGTTTCTATAAAAATATGGAATTTGGAACCGGTGGAATGAGAGGCGTTATGGGTGTTGGCACCAATCGTATAAACAAATACACTCTAGGTAAGAGCACGCAAGGCCTTAGCAACTATTTAAACAAAGTATACAAAGGCGAAGAAATCAAAGTAGTCATTGCTTTTGATTGCCGTAATAACAGCGATACGCTGGCAAGAACGGTTGCTGAAGTATTTTCTGCAAATGGTATAAAAGTTTTTCTTTTCTCAGAATTACGTACCACACCAGAACTTTCATTTGCCGTTAGGCATCTAAATTGTCATGCAGGTATTGTTTTGACCGCATCTCACAATCCACCAGAATATAACGGATATAAAGTGTATTGGACCGATGGCGGACAAATTGTTCCACCACAAGATGGGGAAATTATTTCTGAAATAAACTCGCTTGGTTTTGAGGATATTAAATTCACCCCTAATGACAGCCTTATTGAGGTAATTGATAAGGAAGTTGATGAGGCTTTTATTTCTCAATCTGTTGCTGCAGGTAATTTTAACGCTGCAGGGAAAGAAAATTTTAAAATTGTATTCACGTCGTTACACGGTACATCAATTACTGCCATACCAGAAGTTCTGAAAAGAGGTGGGTATGAAAATGTAACCATCATTGATGAACAAGCGAAACCAGACGGAAACTTCCCTACGGTTAAATCTCCAAACCCAGAAGAGTCAGAAGCGCTTTCAATGGCTGTTAAGAAAGCCGAGGAAATTGGTGCAGATATGGTTGTAGGTACAGATCCAGATAGTGATCGCTTAGGTATTGCCGTACGCAATCTTGATGGAGAAATGGAAATTGTCAACGGTAACCAGGCAATGGTACTTATGACAAAATTTCTTTTGGAGAAGAGAAAGGAAAAAGGATTCAAAGGCAATGAATTTATTGCCACAACTATAGTTTCTACACCAATGATGGAAGCCATGGCAAAAGCGTACGGTGTAGAATTCAAAACTTCTTTGACCGGATTTAAATGGATCGGTAAAATGATCAAGGACTTCCCTGAATCTGACTTTATTGGTGGTGGCGAAGAAAGCTTTGGTTACATGGTAGGTGATTTTGTTCGCGATAAAGATGCGGTTACCTCTACCCTATTGGCTTGCGAAATTGCCAGTCAAGCAAAAGCTAATGGCAGTTCTTTCTATAAAGACCTAATTCAATGTTATGTTGATTATGGTTTCTATAAGGAGCACTTAGTTTCTATTACCAAAAAAGGTATTAGTGGTGCAGAAGAAATTAAGCAAATGCTTAAAGATTTTAAAGAAAACCCAGTAGAATCAGTTGCTGGATCTAAAGTAAAGTGGATTGAAGATTACAATACTTCTACTGCCAAAAATGTACTGACGGGTGAGGAAAAAACTATTGATATTCCGAAATCCAACGTTTTAATCTACGAAACCGAAGATGGCACAAGAATTGCCGCTAGACCAAGTGGAACGGAGCCAAAAGTGAAATTCTACATTAGTACCAATACAAAATTGGAAAAAACCGAAGATTATAAAAAAGTGGCGGCAGAACTTGACAATAAAGTCAAAAGCATTCTTGCTGAGCTTAATTTAGCTTAATGAACTATTTCAAAAAGATTCTTCGCTTTGCGAAGCCTTACAAGATATATGCAATTTTAAACATTATATCTAACATCTTTTACGCACTGTTTTCAACATTGGCAATGATATCATTATTTCCAATGTTGAACGTGCTTTTTAACCAAACGGAAAAAATACATACCAAACCAAAATGGAGCGGTATAACCGATCTAAAAGATTACGCAACAGATTCTCTAAACTTTTACATAACAAAACAAAGCCAGCAAACAGATTCAGGCGAAGTTCTTATGTACATGGTTGGGCTGATTATTACCATGTTTCTATTAAAAAATCTTTTCAATTATTTAGCAATGTATTTTATTACGTTTCTACGTAACGGTGTCCTTAAAGATTTACGTAATGAACTATATGATAAAACTGTAGAATTACCTATTTCGTATTATTCTGAAAAACGAAAAGGTGATACTATTGCCCGTATAACTTCAGATGTACTAGAAATTCAACATTCATTTCTATCTATTTTGGAGCTAATCGTTAGAGAGCCCTTAACTATAATTTTTACGATAATAGCAATGCTCACCATTAGTCCGAAACTGACGTTGTTCGTTTTTCTGTTTCTTCCATTATCCGGATTCTTAATTTCTTTGATTGGTAAATCGTTAAAACGTAAATCGGACAAAGTTCAACAAGAGCAAGGTTACTTCTTATCCATTTTAGAGGAAACTTTGGGGGGACTTAGAGTTATAAAGGCGTTTAATGCAGAATCTGTATTCGCCAGAAAATTTCAATCTTCTACGAAAAGATTTTTTAATTTTTCGAACAGTTTGCTAAACAGACAAAACTTGGCTTCCCCAACAAGTGAATTTTTCGGAATTGCAGCCATTGGTGTCATTCTATGGTACGGTGGACAAATGGTTCTTGTTGAAAAAACACTTGAAGCTGAACTTTTTATAACCTACATGGCTTTGTCTTACCAAATTTTAACGCCAGCGAAAGCAATAAGTAAAGCATCTTACGGAGTTAAAAAAGGAAATGCTGCTGCAGAACGTGTTTTAGAAGTATTAGAAACGGAAAACCCTATTTCCGAAATAGATAACCCTATTCAACAGGACACTTTCACAAAGGCTGTGAAGATTGATAATATTTCCTTTAAATATGAAGATGAATATGTGCTAAAAAACTTTAATCTAACCGTTGAAAAAGGAAAAACAGTAGCCCTTGTGGGGCAATCCGGTAGTGGAAAAAGTACTATCGCAAATCTTGTCACTAGATTTTATGATGTCAATGAAGGTGAAATCAGCATTGACGGAAACAACATAAAAAATCTAAGTAAAAAATCGCTCCGAGGTCTATTGGGTCTGGTTACACAAGACTCTATCCTATTTAATGATACGGTTAAGAACAATATTGGCCTAGGTAAGGAAAATGCCACTGACGAAGAAATTATAGCTGCCGCCAAAATTGCCAATGCACATGATTTTATAATGGATCTCCCAAAGGGTTACGACACTAATATTGGGGACAGCGGCAATAAATTAAGTGGCGGACAAAAACAACGTTTGTCCATTTCTAGAGCGGTTCTAAAGAATCCTCCAATTATGATATTGGATGAAGCCACCTCTGCCCTAGATACTGAAAGCGAACGTTTGGTGCAAGATGCGCTTGAAAAAATGATGAAGAACAGAACTTCTATCGTCATTGCACATAGGTTATCAACCATTCAGAATGCTGATACGATCGTGGTACTGCAAAAAGGAGAAATAGTTGAGCAAGGTACACATGCTGAACTTTTAGAATTAAACGGCACTTATAAAAAGCTGGTTGAGATGCAATCGTTGGCTTAACACATAAATATTGCTGAAAAATAAAAAAGCCATCTATAAAAGATGGCTTTTTTCATATTATCCGAATGATCTTTACCTCGCAACTTTAATATCTACTACCATTATTTCACCATTGTTACTTTTCATCTTAATGGCGCCTTTATGACCTGCTGCATTCTCAAATAAAACTACAACCGGGTAATCTTGTGGTCCCATTGCCTCATCCTCATTTTCAATAACTAAATCTATTAATTGACTACCCTCATTAATGGCATCAAATTCTTCTACCGTCATTTGATCAGCCGTATTTTCCATTTTTGTAGTTGTTGCTCCTTCAATTTGCTCATCTTGAAATAAATCATCGGGACTCATCCAAAACAAAAACCCCGGATTCGACGGACTCATATCATACCATGCCAAATCTATAGTAGCACCTTTTTCAGCGTCAATTTCGTTATACGTATATATTTCACCTGTTATGGTTGAGAAAAATCTCTTTGTGTCCAAACCATTTGTGTCAACATCAAATGCTACGTTCTCATAAACCATAAAACTATCAAGTTCTTCGGCCTCCTCTTCAACAACTTCTTCCTCAGTTTCTGTTTCAGTTTCTGTTTCAGTTTCGGTTTCTGTCTCTGTTTCAGTTTCAGATTCGGTTTCGGTTTCGGTTTCGGTTTCGGTTTCTTCAACTACATCAGTAATAATTACATCTTCATCATCATCACTACAAGAGATAATAGAGATTGATACGAACAAGATAAGCACATAGTAAAATTTTTTCTGTAAAATCATTAAATCTAATTTTGGTTTATCTTACAACGTATAGAACCTTATTATATTGAAAATCTTCATTATAATGATAATAACTCTTTTCAACAATTAAACCTTTGACTAAATTCATTGTCTAAGATTAAACAAACCTCAATTTTTGGTGATCGAAGAGGAAACATTAGTTATCGACTTAAAAACAAAGAGCAGACAAGCTCAGGCTTTTGAGGTATTGGTAAATACCTATAAAGAACGCTTGTACTGGCAAATACGTAGTATTGTTTTAAATCATGATGATGCTGATGATGTGCTACAAAACACCTTTATTAAAGTCTATAAAAATATAGACGGATTTAAAGGAGATAGCAAACTATTTTCTTGGATGTACCGTATTGCCACCAATGAAGCTTTGAATTTTATAAAACAAAAAGCAAAGTTACAGGGCGTATCGGACACCGACTACCAAGATAGATTGGTTGAAAATTTGGAAGCAGACGTTTATTTCGAAGGAGATGAAATACAACTTCAACTACAAAAAGCGATAGCCACGCTCCCTGAAAAGCAAAAATTGGTGTTCAATATGAAATATTTTCAAGAATTGAAATATGAAGAAATTTCAGAAATTTTAGACACCTCCGTTGGCGGATTAAAAGCATCGTATCACCTAGCAGTAAAAAAATTAGAACAGTATTTAAAAGAAGATTAAACCTTTTATACAATTGATTGTCAAACGTATATCATGAACAAAAAAAATAACATTCCGTTTAAAACTCCCAAAGGCTACTTTGATAGCTTTGAAGAAAGATTGATGGATAAATTGTCTCAACCAGAAAGTACTTTTCCAGAAGAAAGTGCATTCAAGGTGCCCGATAATTATTTTGAAACGTTCAATGACAGGCTACAAAACAAGCTTGAGACAGAGACGAAGGTGATTCCTCTTTTCCCATACAAGAAAATTTTTGCCATAGCAGCATCTATAGCCGCAATTGCCATTATAGCTTTAGGATACAATTGGGACGGTAGCCAAGAACTAAGTTTCAATGATTTGGCAAATACCGATATTGAAGCCTATTTTGAAAATAATGATTTTGAATTATCTCCTTATGAGATAGCTGAAGTACTACCGGTAACCGATACCGAGTTTTCAGATTTTTTAAGCTCTCCTATTGAGAGCGATAACCTTCTAGATTACTTAAATGAAAATGTAAGTGATTTTGACGAATTAAATTTTTACGAAAATGAATAGACTTGTACTTATTATATTTCTGTTTATCACCACGCTTTCTTTTGGACAAAGAAACCAAAATTGGGAAAAAATAAACACGCTTAAAGTTGCCTTTATTACCGAAAAACTCTCATTAAGCAGTAATGAAGCACAAGATTTCTGGCCCGTTTACAACGAGTACCAAGAGAAAAGAAATGCCTTAAGGAAAAAGAATCACGACCAAATAAGAAGTAAAATAAAGGATGCCGATGCGCTTACCGAAAAAGAGGCGGAAAGTCTTTTAGCACTTCACATTAAAATTGAAGAAGAAGAGGAAGCATTAGACACTAAATTCTTAAAAGATGTCAGTAAGGTAATTACGGCAAAAAAAACACTGTTATTACTACGATCAGAAGAAGAATTCAAACGTCAATTAATGAAGCAGTATCGTCAAAACAAAGGTGGTAGATAACTACTTGAATACTAGTTTTGCTATGCGATTTTTACCTGCTGCATAAGCAACCGAATCGTTTTGAAAGCGCACGGTATAGAAAGATTCATTGGATAATTTTTTCCAACTTTCACCCATATCAGAAGAGTAAGATATGCCCGTAAAACCTACGGCAACGATTTCTTTACCTTCCCTACCTGGCACAAACTGCACACAACTTTTGTATCCTGGCTGTTTACCATCTGCCAGTAATTTCCAAGTTTTGCCCCCATCTTTGGTGATTGCTTTGTTCGCAGTTGAATTATCTGGCTTGGTGTAATCACCCCCAAAGGCTATTCCTAAATTTTCATCATAAAAATCTATAGAATATATACCGTGTGTTGGTTCTGTATGTTGTATGGGGGTCTGATAAACTTCCCAAGATTTTGCTTTATCCGAAGAAAATAAAACCCTACCAGTTGTCGTCGCCATCCAAACCTTATCTCCAACTGACTTAATATTGGTATTGCTTGCCGCAAAGGCACCCTCACCAATAATTCCTTCGGGCAATTGACTGCAAGGAACTTTAGTCCAGGTATTACCACCATCTTTAGTTACAATAACACTTAAGCAATCACCAACTGTATCACCTATTGCAATACCGTCCATATCATTTAAAAAAGTCATTGCATCATAAAAAACATCCTCACCTTCCTCTTTATAAACTATTTCCATTCGTCCGCTATCACCTGTTTTATAAAGTAAGGCAGGAGATTCAACTGACAACATGAAAAAATCTGTTGACGTATGGGCCACAGACCTAAAAGCAGGTATTCCCGTATGATATTTTTGAACGTTTGCCCTGATTTTACCAGAGATTAAATCTACTGTACCAAAGGTGCCCTTATTAGCAGCAAAAGCCACATTATCCCCCATAAGCTCAATTGCCCTGATACTTATAGAATCTGAATAAATAGTCTCAATTTTAACTGAATTAAAAGGCTCATGTTCCACACTTTCCGAACATGAAACCATTAAAATTACCAGAAGAATGACATAACGCATGTAAATAGGGTATAAAGTTTATCAAAAATAAATGGAATCGCTTCTAAAACAATACCTTTGCAGCCATAATTTTTTGGAGGACAAAAGCCTATATCAATAACATTGAATTCATTAACGGCTTCAAATCTTCTGACTTGTAACAATAACACTTCTAATGAAATTACACAGAAATTTGGTGTTTGCCGTAATAGACGCCTTAAACCTAATATTTAACGAAAACGAATATGCCGACAAGGTTGTTCAAAAAGTACTAAAGTTTGATAAACGCTGGGGTTCTCGTGACCGTGGTTTTATTGCTGAAACAACTTATGAAATGGTTCGTTACAAACGTCTTTATACTGAAATAGCGGAAGTTAAAGCGCCTTTCAGCAGACCAGACCTATTTCGCATGTGGGCAGTTTGGGCCGTATTAAAAGGTATAAAGTTGCCAGATTGGAAACAGATAGAACCTACACCGGAAAGAAGGATCAAAGGAAAATTCGATGAACTTTCTCAAATAAGAAAATTTAGAGAGGCAGTTCCAGATTGGATCGACGAACTTGGAGAAAAAGCTCTTGGTGATAAATTATGGACAGAAGAACTTGCTAAACTAAACGAGCCGGCAGAAGTAATTTTACGCACCAATACGCTGAAAACTGACAAAGAGACTTTACGAAAGGCGTTATTAGATGAAAATATAGTAGCAGAACCAATAAGAGGCTACCCTTCTGCCCTAAAATTAGTAGAAAGAGCTAATGTTTTTGTGACCCAAGCTTTTAAGAACGGAATGTTCGAAGTACAAGACGCATCTTCTCAACTGGTATCTGACTTTTTAGATATTGAACCAGGACAACGCGTGGTAGATACTTGTGCGGGTGCAGGTGGAAAATCTTTACACTTAGCTGCTTTAATGGCAAACAAAGGGCAGTTAATATCTATGGATATTTACGGAAGTAAATTAAAAGAACTTAAAAGAAGAGCAAGAAGAAACGGCGCGCACAATATTGAAGTACGTGAAATAGATTCTACAAAGGTTTACAAGAAACTTTACGGAAGTGCAGATAGAGTACTGATCGACGCACCTTGTACAGGATTGGGTGTGCTTAGAAGAAACCCGGATTCAAAATGGAAAATGCAACCAGAGTTTTTAGACAAGATTGTTAAAACTCAACACGAAATTATTAGAAACTACAGTAAAATTGTAAAACCTGGTGGTAAAATGGTGTATGCAACTTGCTCTATTTTACCGCAAGAAAACAGTCACCAAGTCCAGTCTTTCTTAAAATCTGAAGAAGGGAAAGATTTTACTTTGGTAAAGGACAAGAAAATCTATGCCTCTAAAAGTGGCTATGATGGTTTTTACATGGCTTTATTGGAGAAAAGCATATAAATCAATTATTAAAAAGGCTTTCTATTTAAAAACAGAAAGCCTTTTTTTTTATTAGACATTTGATAACCTATTCCTTTAACGTTGGGTATTCAACACCTAGCTGTTCCAAATATGTATCGTATTTGGTTTCGTCGTAATAATATTTTTCCAAAGCCGGTCTAAATTGATCTTGCTTGTCTTTATTTAAGTAAATAGGCGGCATATCACTTTCTGATATCATCGGCTGATATTTGGTTTCTTTTTGCTGTTCATTATTAAAATAATCCCATGCGCCTTTCATAAGTTCCGGCTTCAGTAAAAAGTCGATAATGGTCATAGCCTCTACCTTGGCTCCAGCAACCACTCCCTTATGTGCAATTGGCGTAGCCATGGCAATAGCATTACTCCAATGATGCCCCTGCAATCCGGGTATATTTGAAGGATACCTTAAAGTTACCGTTGGTACTTTCCATGAGATATCCCCAATATCATCAGAACCTCCGCTTATTGGATCAACTACCGGCAACCCTAAATCATCCAATTTAGTGGGCAATCCCTCTATTTTTTCAGAGTTCACTTCTGTCTGCACCGCTTTAGCCAATTTTTGGTCAGCTGCAGACCATTGCGGCAGACCAACTTCTTTTATATTATCATACATGGTTTCGGCAATTACTTTATTATAATGCCTTGGCCATGCCGTACCCAACACTTTAGACGTAATGGTCGTACCTGTCATCAACGCCGCACCCTTGGCCATATCATTCGCCATAGCATACATTTCCATGATTCCTTCATACTTAATATCCCTAAAATAAAACCATATAGAAGCTTTTGATGGTACAACGTTTGGCTGATCTCCCGAATCCGTAAATATAGAGTGAGAACGTTTTAGCGGATGTAAATGCTCTCTCTTATAATTCCAGGCAATGTTCATAAGCTCCGCAGCATCTAAAGCACTTTTCCCTCTCCATGGTGAACCGGCTGAATGTGCTGCTTCCCCATCAAAACTATATTCAACAGAAATTAAACCTGTACCTCTAGTAGGACCGTAAGAAACTCCTAGATTGTTACCCACATGGGTAAAAATACACATATCAATATCATCAAAAAGACCGTCTCTTACGTACCATGCTTTAGCGGCGACCAATTCCTCTGCAATTCCCGGCCATACCAATAATGTTCCGCCAATATTTTCACGCTCCATAATTTTCTTGACCGCCAAGGCAGATGAAATATTCATGGGTATTCCAGAGTTGTGACCTTCCCCATGCCCAGGAGCTCCTTCTACTATAGGTTTATGATATGCCACACCAGGATATTGAGACGCTTTTGGTATACAATCTACATCACTGCCCAAAGCAATTACCGGTCCGTCTCCATTGCTCCACGTTGCAAACCAAGCCGTAGGTATACCTGAAATGGAATGCTCAATTTCAAATCCGTTCTCAGCGAGTATTCCCGTTAAATATTTAGAAGATTCAACTTCTTGAAACCCGAGCTCAGAAAAACTAAAAATTTTATCGACCATAACTTGCGATAATTTTTTGTTCTCCTCCACTAAGACCGCGGCTTCAGATTTTAACTTTTCAATCTGTTTATTAGATCTTTTCTTTTGTGCATATGTCCCCATTAAAGTAAACAAACAGCACATAAATGTACATAAGGTAGTTTTTTGTTTCATTTTAGTTTGAATTAGTTACTAAAAGGTACACAAATTCATTGGCACAAAATGCACTAGCCTTTATTTTTATCTAATTGAAAACTTATTTACCTTATTTTGAAGAAATAGGAATTTTACCCCAATTGAAATGATGTTATCAGAAAGTAGTGTAAAATTTGCTAAAAAAGGGGTAGTTGTTGATTTTGTGGTACTTCAACCACCTCAACTTTCTCTTTTGTTTGTTTTTGCCCCCATTTGGTCATTGCTTGAACTACAGGCAAAAGTGATTTTCCCAAAGGCGTTAATGTATACTCTACACGAGGAGGAATTTCTCCGTATAGCGTACGATCAAGAATACCAGACCTTTCCAATGATTTTAATTGCTTACTTAGCATTTGTCTATTTATACCCTCAATTTCATTAAAAAGTTTATTAAAACGATTGGTTCCTTTAGAAACATGATAGAGAATAATAGGCTTCCACTTTCCACCTAACATATCCATACAATATTCAAGAGCCTTCGTTTCTATATTTTCTTTTGCCATGCTTTTTACTATAACTTCTACTTAATACAACGCTAAATCAGAATATTCTACATGAGTCTAAAAATCAAACTTAAATATATTTAAAAACGTTAATCTAAATTTTAGACTTAAAAGTAATACTTGAATAGGTGCTTTATTTTGATTGATAAAGATAAAACAATATCTCATTATTTTCATTAACAATCAGTGTTTAAAAGTGTTTTAAATTCCCGTAAATAGTAGCGGGTAAAACCTTAATTTTGTACTTTAAAAATCAATACCAGACACACGAAAATGATTCACTTTTTTGGGGAACCTACGAACAAGGTTTTTGCGGTACAGACCGCTAAGGAGCTTTCATCAGAAGAAACAAATAAATTGATATGGTTGTTTGGCAACCAACCTAAAATAAATGCGGCGTCTCTAGACGCCTTTTTTGTTGGTCCTAGAGCCGCTATGATTACTCCTTGGAGTACTAATGCCACTGAAATTACCCAAAATATGGGTATTGCTGGTATTATTCGCATTGAGGAATTCAATAGTGTAAAGGAAGACTTTATAGGATTTGACCCTATGATTTCTCAAAAATATAAGGTACTTGACCAAGAAATCTTTACTATAAATGTTGAGCCAAAACCTATATTGAACATAGAGGACATTAGCGCCTTTAACCAACAGGAAGGATTGGCTCTCAATGATGAAGAAGTTGCTTACTTAGACAATCTTAGTAAAAAACTAGGTAGAAAATTAACCGATTCTGAAGTATTCGGTTTTAGCCAAGTGAACTCTGAACACTGTAGACACAAAATTTTCAACGGTACTTTCGTTATTGATGGTCAAGAGATGCCTACTTCTTTATTCAAATTAATTAAGAAGACATCACAGGAATTTCCTAACGATATCGTTTCGGCATACAAGGACAACGTGGCATTCGTTAAGGGACCTAAAGTGGTACAATTTGCCCCTAAAAGTGCAGATAAACCCGATTTTTACCAAGAAAAAGAATTCGACTCCGTTATTTCCCTGAAAGCGGAAACACATAACTTCCCTACTACGGTAGAGCCATTTAATGGTGCCGCTACAGGTGCCGGTGGCGAAATTAGAGATAGATTGGCCGGTGGTAAAGGTTCATTGCCATTAGCTGGTACTGCAGTGTACATGACCGCATATAGCCGACTGGAAAAAAATCGTACTTGGGAGCAAGGCATGACAGAAAGAGATTGGCTGTACCAAACCCCAATGGACATATTAATAAAAGCCTCTAACGGTGCATCCGATTTTGGAAATAAATTTGGTCAGCCATTAATTTCCGGTTCGGTGCTCACTTTTGAGTATGATGAAAATTCCACTCCTTTTGATTCATCCGAAGAAAATAACACATCCACTTCAACAAGTAAACGAAGATTAGGCTTTGATAAAGTAATAATGCAAGCCGGTGGTATTGGTTATGGCAAAGTGGAACAAGCTATTAAGGCTGAGCCTGAAACTGGTAATAAAATTGTAATTCTAGGTGGTGACAACTACCGTATTGGTATGGGCGGTGCTGCAGTATCTAGTGCAGATACGGGAGAATTTAGTTCTGCCATAGAATTGAACGCCGTTCAACGTTCTAACCCAGAAATGCAGAAAAGAGCTGCAAACGCTATTCGTGGTATGGTGGAAAGCGATGAAAATACCATTGTCTCCATTCATGATCACGGAGCTGGTGGCCACCTTAACTGTCTTTCTGAACTTGTTGAGGAAACAGGTGGAAAAATAGATTTGGATAAATTACCAGTGGGCGACCCTACCCTATCTGCCAAAGAAATTATTGGTAACGAATCTCAAGAACGTATGGGTCTTGTCATCGGTAAAAAAGATATCGACCTACTAAAACGTATTGCGGATCGCGAGCGCTCACCAATGTATGAAGTAGGTGATGTAACCGGTGATGACCGTTTTACTTTTGAATCGAACACCAATGGTGCCAAACCTATGGATTTGGAATTATCGGATATGTTCGGCAGCTCCCCTAAAACCGTAATGACAGATCATACGGTTGAACGCAATTATGCCAATGCCAATTATTCATTAGAGTTTTTTCATGATTACCTTGATGCCGTTCTCCAACTAGAAGCCGTTGCCAGCAAAGATTGGCTAATAAACAAGGTTGACCGTTGTGTAGGTGGCCGTGTAGCAAAACAGCAATGTGTAGGTCCATTACAATTACCTTTGAACAATTGTGGTGTAATGGCTTTGGATTTTAAAGGTAAAGAAGGGATAGCCACTAGTATTGGCCACTCCCCCATTTCTGCACTTATAGACCCGTCTGCGGGTAGTAAAAATAGTATTGCGGAATCTTTGACCAATCTAATTTGGGCTCCTTTAAAAGACGGATTGGCTTCTGTTTCTTTATCTGCCAATTGGATGTGGCCATGTAAAAATGAAGGGGAAGATGCCCGTTTATATAAAGCGGTACAAGCGGTATCTGATTTTGCTATTGAACTAGGTATTAATGTACCTACTGGAAAAGATTCGCTGTCCATGAAACAAAAATATAAGGATGGTGATGTCATTTCCCCTGGTACCGTTGTCATTTCCGCTGCCGGAAATTGTAACGATATTACCAAAGTGATAGAACCGGTATTACAAAAAGATGCTGGAGCTATCTACTACATCAACCTTTCTAAAGATGCTTTTAAATTAGGTGGATCTTCGTTCTCACAAACCCGAAATAGTATTGGTAATGAAACGCCTACAATTACAGACTCCGCTTACTTTAAAACTGTATTCAACACGGTTCAATCTTTAATTAAAGATGATAAAATTGTTGCAGGACATGATGTTGCTTCTGGCGGATTGATTACCACCTTACTTGAACTGTGCTTTGCAAATACCAATTTAGGAGCAAACCTTGACCTTACTGCTTTAGGTGAGACCGATACTATAAAAGTATTGTTCTCAGAAAATGCAGGTATTGTGCTACAAGCAAAAGATGATAGCATCGAATCTGTTTTTGAATCGAATGCGATAGATGCCGTTAAACTAGGAACCGTTTCTAATGAAGCTGTTCTTACCATTAAAAATAATGGTATGGAAATGGGGCTTAACGTTGAGACTCTACGCGATACATGGTTTAAAACATCTTATCTATTGGACAATCAGCAAACCGCAAATGGTTTAGCAAAAGATAGATTTGAAAATTATAAAGTACAACCGTTACAATATACTTTTCCCTCTTCAACTCCATTAACCCTTCCTAGCCGTGCGCTTAACACTGGCGAAAGTAGACCAAAAGCAGCTATTCTGCGTGAAAAGGGAAGTAACTCTGAACGTGAAATGGCAAACGCCATGTATTTAGCCGGTTTTGAAGTTAAAGATGTTCACATGACCGACCTTATCTCTGGTCGTGAAAATCTAGAGGATATTCAGTTCTTAGGAGCCGTTGGCGGTTTCTCCAACTCAGACGTTTTAGGTAGCGCAAAAGGATGGGCAGGCACCATTAAATACAACGAAAAGGCAAATACGGTTATAAAGAACTTCTTTGCTAGACCAGACACCTTATCCGTTGGAATTTGTAATGGATGTCAATTGTTCATGGAATTGGATCTGATTAATCCGGAGCATGAAACTCATGGCAAAATGACGTACAATGATTCTCACAAACATGAGAGCAATTTTACATCAGTAGAAATACAAAAGAACAACTCCGTTATGCTTTCATCATTAGAAGGCAGTAAACTTGGGGTATGGATTTCTCATGGCGAAGGTAAATTCTCTTTACCACTCTCTGAGGACAATTATGATATCGTTGCTAAATACGGTTATGAAGGTTACCCGGCAAACCCCAATGGTAGTGATTTTAACACAGCAATGCTTTGTGATAAAACCGGTAGACACCTTGTAACCATGCCACATATAGAACGTTCTATTTTCCCTTGGAACTGGGCACATTACCCTGAAGACAGAAATGATGAAGTTTCACCTTGGGTCACCGCTTTTATAAATGCCAAGGAATGGATCATAAATCAGAAATAATTACAACCTTTTAAAACCACAAAAGCTGTGTACTACCAATAGATGGGTACACAGCTTTTTTTTTACAACCAAAACATATTATCTCACCAACATCCTTCCGCTCCATGTTTTTTCTTTGGAGTTTTGAAGTTTGTACAGGTACAGGCCTGGGGCCAAATCTTTTCTTTCTACAATAATTTCATTTTGCCCGGCAATACTTTCACCTTCCATATGATGGCTGCCAATAAGCTTACCACTTAAAGAATATATATCCAACTCATAAGTATCTGCATTTTCCTCATAAAAATAAAGGCTGGCACTTTCGATCATAGGATTAGGATACACTACCGATTTATTTAAATCTGTGTCTACAAATTCCTGACCTGGCTCTCTATTGTGGAAATCAACATTTTGCAACTCTAAAGATTTTTCTTCAGCATAACCATTCTCTGCAACCAAATTAAAGGACAACACTTTTATATCGGAAAAATCAGTTTCTTCACCTGCATCATTCTTAAAATCAGTTTCAGACAAGGTGTACACTTTAAGTTCATTCTCTAAACCAACGTTGGTCTTATAGATGGTACCGTCACCTTTTATCAATTGCACATCCATATTGGCAGTACCCTTTGCTTCAAAACTAATTTTAGAATAATCACTTAAATCTACCGCCGTAAACCTTGGATTCAGAGCCCTGTACACACCAACGTAATTACTTGTTGTACCTAATAATTTAATATTACGTTCTATAGGGTAACCATCACCAACATATGGCCCTTCTGCCGGCAACACCTCATAGGTAGATACCGTAGTTGCATCTGCAGAATCATCTAAGCCCCATGGAGCATCTGCCACAAATAAATCATCTGGCGTTGCACCTGATCCGGAACTAATTCTAAAACCTAGATCAAATAAAGTACCTGTTTTTAAGGCAACAGAATCTAAATACCCATCTATTTCCGCAGATACGCCCAAAACTTCAGTAACACTGGTTTCCGTAAGTTTTAAACCGCCTTCAAGGTCAATGCTTTCAGAATTATTATTGTTTACGATATTCAACAATACTTCACCATTCTTATAACTGGCCGATTTTACAAAAACAGGCGGTGGTGTAGACCCGGTATATTCAGATATTTCTGAATTGGCTTCCAACAAATCAAGAATCTCGTCTGCCAACAACAATAGGTCATCTACTGAATTAGACCAGATTTGAAAATTATAGTAAGCGGTATTACTGGTATAAGCATCAATATTCCAATGCGATTCTATTGTAAAGTTACCTTCTGCGTTTACTCTGGCAGAAAATGTCAAGGCGAATTCCAAACTACCATCTGGCTGCTTAATAATAGACTTTATAAAATCTTTTTCCCTTAATTGAATATTACTTACCGATAGCAATTGTGCTCCTAGAAAACGGTCACAAATAAATTTACTGTGCTCATAAACGGTGTTATCTGTTTTGATCACCATTAAAGAACCTAAGTTTGTTGAACCATTTAAATAATCTACGGAATAAATATCCGATGCATTGGTCAAATCCAACAAATCACTTGGTGAAGATTCAATGGTACTGGTTTCTCCTACTACACCCAAAGGAACAAGGGAATTTAAAGGAATGTTATTTACGTCGTTCTTAGAACTTAATCCGTACAGCGCACTTTTAACCAACTTTTTTGCTTTGGTTTTATCAAAGATATAGTTGGATTTAGCTCGGTTAAAATTTCTTTTGCTGATTAAGTTCGCCAATCTATCATTGCTTTCCAACCCTCCCTTATTTGCACTAGAGGTAGTAACTATCACAGGACAGGAAGCAACACCTGAACAAGATGGGTCATCGCAATCCACAAGACCATCACCATCGTCATCAATACCATTTAAACAATCTTCTTGAGGCACAGGTGCCGTAGGGCAACGTGCACCGTCATTACTAGAAGCTGCAGGACCAAATGCAAATATGTTAGACTGTATTATACCTAAGGTAATATCTTGAACATTATCAATTTTATAAACAGAACCGGTTTGGTTGGCAGAAATGTAGAAATTACCATCCACATCAAAATAAACAGCGCCAAAAGTATACTTTAAACCATCAAGAATTGGAACGGCTCCCAAGTTATATACCGTACCTGTAGCAGGGTCTATTTTATATAACAATCTTGTACTTCCCTCTACAGTATACAACATACCATCGGCAGCATTAAAAGCCCAGTCTGCAATATTTAAACTTTGACTTAGTTCAAAAGCACCTAAATATTGTAGATATGTATCTGAATCTGGATTAATATCGACTTTATAATAAGAAGAGCCGCCTGCCTTAAAATAGTAAATACCATCGGGCGAAATATCACCTACATATTTATTTCCGGTAGGTAATTCCGGAATGGTATATTGATCAACAGAATAATCTTTACCTATTCTTATAATGGTGCTTGAAGGTGTTTTTAAATAGCCCCATAAATAACCATCCGTAGGGTTATAACCTACACCATTTACATTACCGGGAGTAATATTTTCAGCAACTAAATAAGAACTACCAGAAGCTAGGTCCAATGCATAAATATCATTATATTGAAATAAATAGGCATTGTAATCACAATTGAAAGGTTCTGATTGCGCTATAGCCTTCGCTCCTATTAATAATGCAAAGACGGTTATTAATTTGAAAAAATAAGCTGTTATGTAGTTTTTTTTCATGTTTTCTACGATTTGGGTAACATTTATTGAAACAAACTTAACTATATATGATAAGGAAAATTCCTACAAAAAGTTAGGTTGATTACATAACACGCTCAAATACAATTTATTGTAGACAAATGGTTAAAATCGATATATTTCCACATAAAAGGCTAGAATTAAGAATATTGTAATGAGAAGCTGATTTATTTAATAATACAATTTTAAAATATGGAGTTCTTTCACTATTTTGCAATTCTTATTAGAAATTAAGTATGCAAAAAGTTACCCGTCTTTTTGACTTCCCATATTATCAGCTAGAAAAGCATGCCTTAGATAAGGCCTTGGTGTCAAAAAAAAATGGAAAGTGGATTAGTACATCTACGCAAGAGTATATCAACAAAGCAAATGCCATTAGTCGTGGGTTGTTACGATTAGGCGTGCAGCCCAACGATAAAATCGCCGTTATTTCACTTACCAATAGAACCGAATGGAATATTATGGATATTGGCATTCTTCAACTTGGTGCACAGAACGTACCGGTGTACCCCACCATATCCGAAGAAGATTATGCCTATGTGCTAAATCATTCTGAGGCAAAATATTGTTTTGTTTCCTGTGGTGAAGTACATGAAAAAGTAGCAGCGATCAAAGATCAGGTACCTAGTTTAAAAAACATCTATTCATTTGATGACCTATCGGATTGTGAAAGTTGGGAAAAAGTATTGGTACTAGGTGAAGACACCACTAACCAAAATGAAGTCGATAGACTAAAAGTTGAGGTTTCTCCAGATGATCTGGCAACGTTAATTTATACTTCCGGTACTACAGGAAGACCTAAAGGTGTTATGCTTTCACACAACAATTTGGTAAGCAATGCCATTGAAAGCTCTAAACGTTTTCCCATTGTTGATGGTGAAACCAAGGCGTTAAGCTTTTTACCTCTGTGCCATGTTTACGAGCGCATGTTAATTTACCTATACCAATTTAGAGGCGTAACCATTTATTATGCTGAATCATTGGATAAAATAAGTGACAATCTAAAAGAAACCAGTCCGCATGTTATGACAGCGGTACCACGACTTTTAGAAAAAGTATATGATAAAATTTATGCCAAGGGTACAGAACTTAGCGGCATAAAAAAGAAATTGTTCTTCTGGGCCGTGGAGCTCGGATTAAAATATGAACCATACGGTAAAAATGGTTGGTGGTATGAAACACAACTTTCAATAGCTAGAAAACTAATTTTTAGTAAATGGAAAGAAGGACTGGGAGGCAATCTTAGTTTAATTGCCTCGGGTAGCGCAGCCCTACAACCAAGATTATCACGAATCTTTAACGCTGCAGAATTTGGATTAATGGAGGGCTATGGTTTATCCGAAACTTCTCCGGTGATTTCAGTGAACGATATGCGTGTTGGCGGTTTTAAAATTGGAACGGTTGGTAAACCTATAGACCGTACTGAAGTAAAGATTGCAGCAGACGGTGAAATTTGCATAAAAGGTCCTCAGGTAATGATGGGGTATTACAAAGACCCTGAAAAAACCAAAGAGGTTATTGTTGATGGCTATTTCTTAACCGGTGATATAGGTGAGCTTGATAGCGAGGGGTTCCTAAAAATAACCGATCGTAAAAAGGAAATGTTCAAAACCTCTGGAGGTAAATATGTAGCACCGCAATTATTGGAGAACCGCTTTAAGCAGTCTAGATTCATTGAGCAAATAATGGTAGTAGGCGAAGGCGAAAAAATGCCGGCTGCACTTATTCAGCCAGATTTTGAATTTTTAAAAGAATGGGCGGCAATACACAAAATTGATATTAACACGAATTCAGATATTATTAAGAACGAGCAAGTATTAGCAAGGTATCAGCAAGAAATTGACGAGGCCAACGAAAAGTTCGCAAAATGGGAAAAGGTAAAACAGTTTAGACTTACCCCGGATATTTGGAGCATTGACGGTGGACACTTAACTCCCACCATGAAGTTGAAGAGAAAAGTTATAAAGGAAAAATACATTTCTCTGTATAATGATATTTATGAGCATTAACAGATAAGAAACCATTTTACATTATAACAATGACACCCAACTGAATCAACATAATTTTTTTAGTTGGGTGTCTTGCTTTTAATTTATTAGCCCGCATACCTGATAAGAATACGCACAACTATAACTAACTATATAGCAACAGTTAAATTATACTCGCTTAAATAACTTTGGTAACGCCCAATTAAATAAAATATAATAAAATTTATTATGCATGCATAATAAATTTTATTATATTTGGGAACCAACTAAAGGAGTATGAAAGAAGCAACGATAGATTATGCGTTGAGAGCTACATGGCAAGCTGTAGCAAGAATGTATAATGAGGAAGCAAAGAAATTTGATTCTACTATGGCCGTTGGCTTTACTTTATTGAGCATTGACCCAAAAGCAGGTACACCTTCAACTTCCCTAGGACCAAAAATGGGAATGGAAGCTACCAGTCTCTCCAGAATTTTAAAAAGTATGGAGCAAAAAGGTCTAATTATAAGAAAACCAAATCCTAAAGATGGTAGGGGTGTTCTTATTTATTTGACAGAATTTGGATTGGAAAAAAGAAACGATTCAAAAAATACGGTCATTAGATTTAATGAAGTAGTTAAAGATGAAGTTACCGATGAAAAGCTTGCCCATTTTTTTGAAGTTACCGAAGCCATAAACAAGCTTATCGCAGACAAAAAATTATTTTAATTCAACTTATCAATTAATACAGCATAAAGTACATGAACAAGCACATTAAAAAAGTAGCAGTAATTGGCTCAGGGATAATGGGTAGTGGTATTGCCTGCCATTTTGCAAATATTGGCGTAGAGGTTTTATTGCTAGATATTGTTCCTCGTGAACTAAATGATAAAGAAAAAGCCAAAGGCTTAACATTAGAAGACAAAGTAGTACGCAATAGAATGGTGAACGATTCTTTAACGGCAGCGTTGAAATCAAAACCATCTCCTATTTATCATCAGAAATTCGCAAATCGTATTACAACTGGAAACTTAGAAGATGACATCGCAAAAGTATCTAAGGTAGATTGGATCATTGAAGTAGTTGTTGAACGCTTAGATATTAAAAAACAAGTATTTGAAAATTTAGAAAAGTATCGTACACCTGGTACGCTAATTACTTCCAACACTTCTGGTATTCCGATCAAGTTTATGTCGGAAGGTAGAAGTGAAGATTTCCAAAAGCACTTTTGTGGCACTCACTTTTTTAACCCTGCACGTTACCTAAAGCTTTTTGAAATTATTCCAGGTCCCAAAACTTCGCCTGAGGTATTAGAGTTTTTAAACGGTTACGGAGAAAAATTCTTAGGAAAAACTTCAGTTGTTGCTAAAGATACTCCTGCATTTATAGGTAATAGAATAGGAATATTCAGCATCCAGAGCCTTTTCCATATGGTTAAGGAAATGGACATGACCGTTGAAGAAGTTGACAAACTTACGGGTCCGGTTATTGGTAGACCAAAATCGGCCACCTTTAGAACAGTTGATGTAGTTGGTTTAGACACCCTTGTTCATGTTGCTAACGGTATATACGATAACTGTACCGATGATGAGCGCCACGACCTGTTTAAATTACCTGATTTCATCAGCACCATGATGGAAAATAAATGGTTGGGCAGTAAAACCGGACAAGGATTCTATAAAAAGTCTAAAGATGATAAGGGCAAGACCGAAATTTTGACCCTTGATTTGGATTCGATGGAGTATCGCTCTAAAAAGAGCGCTAAATTCGGCACATTAGAGTTGACCAAAACTATTGATAAAGTTGTTGATCGTTTTGCTGTACTCGTTGGTGGAAAAGACAAGGCAGGAGAATTTTACAGAAAAAGTTTTGGACAATTATTTGCCTATGTATCGCACAGAATTCCTGAAATTACCGATGAGCTTTATAAGATTGACGATGCAATGAAAGCTGGTTTTGGTTGGGAACATGGTCCTTTCCAAATTTGGGATGCCGTTGGCGTTGACAAAGGATTGGAGTTCATCAAAGCAGAAGGTCTAGAAGCTGCTGCTTGGGTACATGAAATGAAAGCTTCTGGTAATAATTCTTTCTATGCAGTTAAAGATGGGGCTACCTATTACTATGATATCCCTAAAAAATCCGTAGAAAAAATACCAGGACAAGATTCCTTTATTATTCTTGATAATATTAGAAAATCCAAAGAAGTATTCAAAAACAGCGGTGTTGTTGTTGAAGACTTAGGAGACGGAATCCTAAATGTGGAGTTCCAATCTAAAATGAATACCATAGGTGGCGATGTTTTAGCCGGACTAAATAAAGCCATTGATATGGCAGAAAAAGATTTTCAAGGTTTGGTCGTTGGTAACCAAGCTGCAAACTTCTCTGTTGGAGCCAATATTGGTATGATTTTTATGATGGCGGTAGAGCAGGAATATGATGAGCTGAATATGGCCATTAAAATGTTCCAAGACACCATGATGCGTATGCGCTATTCCGCTATTCCAACAATATCCGCCCCTCATGGTATGACATTAGGTGGTGGCTGCGAACTTTCTTTACATGCAGACATGGTAGTCGCAGCAGCTGAAACCTATATAGGACTTGTTGAGTTTGGTGTTGGGGTTATTCCTGGCGGTGGTGGCTCTAAAGAATTTGCCGTTAGAGCACAAGACACTTTTAAAAAGAACGATGTAGAATTAAATGTTCTTCAAGAATACTTTTTAACTATTGGTATGGCAAAGGTTTCCACTTCTGCATATGAAGCATACGACCTAGGAATACTACAACATGGCAAAGATATAGTTGTGGTAAATAAGGACAGGCAAATTGCAACTGCTAAGGCATATGCAAAATTAATGGCGGAGCAAGGATATACGCAACCTGTAAAACGTTCAGATATCAAAGTCTTAGGAAAACAAGCATTAGGTATGTTCTTAGTTGGAACAGATTCTATGGAGGCTAGCCATTATATCAGTGAACATGATAAGAAAATTGCGAATAAGCTTGCGTATGTAATGGCAGGTGGCGATTTATCTGAACCTACTTTGGTAAACGAGCAGTACCTGTTAGATTTAGAAAGAGAAGCTTTCCTTTCACTGTGTACCGAAAGAAAAACGTTAGAAAGAATTCAGCACATGTTGAAAACCGGAAAACCGTTACGTAATTAATTTACGCAGCTATATGCCATTAGCTTATGGTTATTGGCAATCTTATTTAACAACAAATAATGCTATGAGTGTAAAGCTGATAGCTAAAAGCAAGAGTAAAAAATGAAAACAGCATATATAGTTAAAGGTTATAGAACAGCGGTAGGTAAAGCACCTAAGGGAGTTTTTCGCTTTAAACGTACCGATGAATTGGCAGCGGAAACCATCGAGTATATGATGAAAGAATTGCCAAATTTAGATAAAAAACGAATTGACGATGTCATCGTTGGTAATGCTATGCCAGAAGGTTCTCAAGGTTTGAACATGGCACGTTTAATCTCACTTATGGGATTGGACATTGTTGATGTTCCTGGAGTTACCGTCAACAGATTTTGTTCATCTGGTATTGAAACTATTGGTATAGCAACTGCAAAAATTCAATCTGGAATGGCAGATTGCATTATTGCAGGTGGTGCTGAAAGTATGAGTTCAGTACCTATGACCGGTTACAAAACAGAATTAAATTATGACGTTGTAAAAGCAGGTCATGAAGATTACTACTGGGGAATGGGAAATACCGCAGAGGCAGTTGCCAACGAGTATAAAGTATCTCGTGAGGATCAAGATGAATTTGCCTATAATTCTCATATGAAAGCCCTTCGTGCTCAAGCGGAAGACCGCTTTCAAGACCAAATAGTGCCTATTGAGGTAGAAGAAACCTATGTAGGTGCCGATGGTAAAAAAGCGACCAAAAAATATACCGTAACAAAAGATGAAGGACCAAGAGCGGGTACATCAACTGCCGTATTGAATAAGCTTAGACCAGTATTTGCAGCCGGTGGTAGTGTTACAGCTGGTAACTCTTCTCAAATGAGTGATGGTGCTGCTTTTGTAATGGTGATGAGCGAAGAAATGGTAAAAGAATTAAACCTTGAGCCTATTGCCCGTCTTGTTAATTATGCCGCTGCTGGTGTACCACCAAGAATTATGGGTATTGGTCCTGTAGCCGCGGTGCCAAAAGCACTTAAACAAGCCGGTCTAAAACAAGATGATATAAAACTGATTGAATTGAATGAAGCTTTTGCATCTCAATCCCTTGCAGTTATTAGAGAACTAGGCTTAAATCAAGATATTGTAAATGTTAATGGTGGCGCAATTGCTTTAGGCCATCCATTAGGTTGTACAGGAGCTAAATTATCGGTTCAGCTTTTTGATGAAATGCGTAAAAGAAACATGCAAGGACAGTACGGTATGGTTACTATGTGTGTAGGTACTGGACAAGGTGCCGCAGGCATATTCGAATTTTTAAAATAAACGATAGAATATAGATATTAGAAAAAAGAGATAAGATTAATGGTATATGGCTTTAAGGCATAACTATAGAAATTTGAAAATATGGAAATTAGGTATAAGCATAGCTAATGATATATCTGATATTCTCTTAAGTTTCCCTAAGCATGAGAGATTTGATTTGAGCTCACAAATGAGCAGATGTTCAATCTCTATTCCTAGCAATATTGCGGAAGGCTCTGCAAGAACAGATAGGTCGTTTAGTCATTTTTTAAGTATTTCTTTAGGTTCCTCTTTTGAACTGGGAACACAATTATTAATAGCATATCATAGAAATTATATAACAGATATTAAATTAAAATTACTCGAAGATAAGATTGAAGAATTTCAGAAAATGACCATGGGGTTTCAAAATAACCTCGTATAGTTCTCTTTTCTATTCTCTCAATTCTAACTTCTAAATACAATTAACAACATGAGTACAGAAACATCGGATAAAGACATTCTTAGAGGAGGACAATTCCTTGTTAAAGAAACCAACTGTGATGATATTTTCACTTTAGAGGATTTGAACGAAGAACAAAAAATGATGCGTGAAAGCACCAAAGAATTCGTTGATAGAGAATTATGGGCACACTGGGAACGTTTTGAGAAAAAAGATTACGCATATACCGAAGAAACCATGCGTAAAGCCGGTGAACTAGGTTTACTGAGCGTAGCAGTACCAGAATCATACGGTGGTATGGGTATGGGGTTTGTTTCTACAATGCTAGTCTGTGATTATATTTCTGGTGCAACCGGATCCTTTAGTACTGCATTCGGGGCGCATACTGGTATTGGTACTATGCCAATAACTTTATACGGTACTGAGGAACAAAAACAAAAATATGTACCTAAACTAGCCTCAGGCGAGTGGTTTGGAGCGTATTGTCTTACCGAACCAGGTGCTGGATCAGATGCAAATTCGGGTAAAACAAAGGCCGTTTTATCAGAAGATGGTAAAACTTATAGTATTACCGGTCAAAAAATGTGGATCTCAAATGCTGGTTTCTGTAACTTGTTTATCGTATTCGCACGTATTGAAGATGACAAAAATATTACCGGGTTTATCGTAGAAAATGACCCTAGTAATGGTATTACCTTAGGTGATGAAGAGAAGAAATTAGGTATTCACTCCTCTTCTACCCGCCAAGTATTCTTTAATGAAACAAAGGTTGCTGTTGAAAATATGCTTTCCACCAGAGGAAACGGTTTTAAAATTGCAATGAATGCCCTAAACGTTGGTCGTATTAAATTAGCCGCTGCTTGTTTAGAGGCGCAAAGAAGGGTGATCAACGAGGCTGTTAATTATGCGAACGAAAGAATTCAGTTCAAAACTCCGATCGTTAACTTTGGAGCCATAAAAGCAAAATTAGCCGATATGACCACAAATGCTTATGTTGGTGAATCTGCTTGTTATCGTGCTGCAAAGAACATTGAAGATAGAATTGCCATACGTGAAAGCGAAGGCAATACTCACCAAGAAGCTGAATTAAAAGGTGTTGAAGAGTATGCTATAGAATGTTCTATTTTAAAAGTGGCGGTTTCGGAAGATGTACAGCATACAGCAGATGAAGGTGTGCAGATTTTTGGAGGTATGGGCTTCAGCGCAGATACACCAATGGAATCTGCTTGGAGAGATGCAAGAATTGCACGTATATACGAAGGAACCAATGAAATCAACAGAATGTTAGCTGTAGGTATGCTTGTTAAAAAGGCTATGAAAGGTCATGTAGACCTTTTAGGACCTGCAACCGCAGTTGGCGAAGAGCTCATGGGAATTCCTTCTTTTGATACTCCTGATTTTTCTGAACTGTTTGCAGAAGAAAAGGATATTTTAAAAAGACTAAAGAAAGTGTTCTTAATGGTCGCTGGATCTGCAGTTCAAAAATTTGGTCCAGAATTGGAAAAGCACCAACAATTGATGTTAGCTGCTTCTGACATTCTTATTGAAGTTTATATGGCAGAATCTGCATTATTACGTACAGAGAAAAACGCAAAACGTTTTGGAGAAGAGGCACAGGCCACCCAAATTGCTATGTCTAAGTTATATTTGTACAATGCAACCGAAACTATCATTAAAAAAGGTAAGGAAGCCATTGTATCTTTCGCTGAAGGTGATGAACAAAGAATGATGTTAATGGGACTTAAACGTTTTACAAAATATACAAATTACCCTAATGTAGTAGCTTTACGCACACAAATTGCCGATAAGGTAGCTGCAGATAACGGGTACACCTTTGACTAATTCAGATTACTTTTGTTGTTTGGTAACTTGAATGTTAAACCGTCCCAATTGGGGCGGTTTTTTTGTTTGGTATAAATCGTTATTGCGACTACTTTTGAGCCATGCATAAAAAATTACTCCAACAAGTGTATTCATCCTCTGATTTTAACACCAACGGGCACGCACTTATAGACCAGTTGACCGCTCATTTAGAGGATAAATTAAATGGAAAATCCCCAAATGCCATTCATTGGAACGACCCTGAAGATGAACTCCAGTTTTGGAAGGATTTTCTATATCACGGAAATAGCAAGAATTTGTTCCAGGAAATCAACAAACGTACCACGCACATTCACCATCCACATTACCTTGGTCATCAGGTGAGTCCTCCAGCCCCAATTACCGCACTCACAGGATTATTGAGTTCGCTATTAAATAACGGTACTGCGGTATATGAAATGGGCATGTCTTCTAATGCTATTGAACGCATTATCATTGAAGCGATTTGTAATAAAATTGGCTTTAATAATAATGCTGGAGGTTTTTTAACATCTGGTGGTACACTTGCCAATCTTACCGCATTATTAAGTGCTAGAAAAGCGATTACCAATAAGGATATTTGGAATGATGGCAATCAAAATCAGCTAGGTATAATGGTCAGTGAAGAAGCGCATTATTGTGTAGACCGTGCGGCAAGAATTATGGGTTTAGGGAATCAAGGCATAATTAAAGTACCCGTTACCAAAGATTTTGCAATGGATACCCATGTTTTAGAGGCTAAATTCAAGGAAGCGCAGGAAAGCGGAATTGAGGTCTTTGCCATAATCGGTAGTGCTCCATCTACTGCTACAGGTATTTTTGATAATCTTGAGTGCATTTCTGAATTTGCCCAAGAACATAATATATGGTTTCATGTTGATGGTGCACATGGAGGTGCCGGTATTTATTCTGAAAAATACAAACATACGCTAAAAGGCATTGCCCAAGCAGATTCAGTAGTTATTGATGGTCACAAAATGATGATGATGCCAGCATTGACCACCGCCCTACTCTTTAAGGATGAAAAAAATGCCAAGGCTACATTTAGTCAAAAAGCGGATTACTTATTGACCGACTCAGAACATGAAGATTGGTACAATTCCGGCAAGCGTACTTTTGAATGCACCAAAAATATGATGGCCATACATTGGTTTACACTTCTAAATCTCTATGGTGAAGAAGTTTTTGATGCCAATGTTACCCTATTATATGATTTGGGTTCCTTATTTGCCGACCTTATAGAGGCTGAACCTAATTTTGATCTGGCATTACGCCCAATGTCAAATATTGTATGTTTTAGATATGTAAACCCTAACTTCAATTTTGAAGAGCAAAACAATTTAAACATAAAAATTCGCCAGTATCTTTTAGAAGATGGCGAATTTTATATTGTACAGACCAAATTAAAAAATGTTCATTTCTTAAGAGTAACCGTTATGAATCCGTTTTCAACGGAAGAACATTTTAAAGCCCTAATCCATAAAATTAAGGCTTATGTTTTGAAGTAATTATTCTCTCAAAGTTTCTAACATTTGATCCTCACTTTCTTTCTTAGAAAAGTTGATAGCACATTCTATCAACGCTAAATGTGAATATGCCTGAGGGAAGTTTCCTAGTAACCTTTTAGTCTTAAAGTCAATATCTTCACTAAATAGACCTAAATGATTACTATAACCTAATAATCTCTCGAAATACTCCAACGCCTTCTTCTCTTCCCCTATTTTAAATAAACTATTAATGTACCAGAATGTACAAACCGTAAATGAAGAGGATGGCAAACCAAAATCATCTTCATTCTTATATCTATACAACAATCCATCATTACTTAATTCGTCTCCAATGGCATTAACGGTTTTAATATATCTTTCATCTTTTGCATCAACACATCCGTAAGATTCCATTAATAAGACAGATGCATCTAAATCCTTAGAACCATAAGATTGGGTATAAGCCCCTACTTCATCGTTCCAAGCATTATCATAGATATCTTGCCAAATTTCCGCTCTTATTGGTTCCCATTTATCAATTTTATGCTGCTTACCTAGCATTTCAGCAACTTTTATTGCACGATCCAAGGCTGTCCAGCATAATACTTTAGAAAATGTAAAATGTCTATCCTCTGTACGGAACTCCCAAATTCCCTTATCGGCGTCCTTCCAATTGTTGCTTACGATCCAAACAATACCTTTGGTAATGGCCCATAAGTCCTCACCATTTTCTATGTCTATGCTGAATTTCACCATTTGTTCATAAATCACATCCATAAGAATACCATAAATATCATTCTGCTTTTGGTGATATGCCGCATTACCTATACGCACCGGTTTAGAACCTTTGTACCCAGCCAAGTGCTCCAAGGTTTCTTCGGTCAGTTTTTTCTCTTTATTGATCCCGTACATGATCTGTAACTTCTCTGCCTTATCGGGTATCAAATCTATAATGAACTGTAAATATCGTCTTGCCACGTTCTTATGTCCCAATTCAGATACTACTTTAATCACCATTGAAGCATCCCTTATCCAACAGAAACGATAATCCCAATTACGTACTTCACCAATGGTTTCTGGTAAAGAGGTGGTAGCTGCAGCTAAAACAGCTCCGGTCTTATCATAGCTCAATAATTTTAAGGTCAAGGCACTTCTGGAAATTTCATCGTTAAATTTCTTGTAAGTTGGGGTTAAATCTGTCCAGTTTAACCAATATACCTTGGTATTTTGCAAATCAAGATAAGCCCTTTCAGTGGTTGGTAACAACAATTTTTCATTGTAGCCCATTAGCATGTACTCATCTTGAAAAAGTTCTACTTCAACACTATTGACTATAGATTCTTGATCAAAAGAAGTGTATAGAAATACGGTATCGAACTTTACATCGTAAGTGAGACTGGCTATAAAATCCTTTTTAATAAAAGTTTCGGTTTTCCCCATGGCATATTCCAATCTAGGATCATACAAAACAGAAAAACTTGGCTTACCTGAAATTAGTTTAAAATACCTGATCAACTCTGGTGGCGCATGGTGACTACCATCCAACTTGCGATACCTGGGCATGAAGTCATGAATTTCAAAGTGATCTTCGCCAGATTTAAAAGAGGTAATCAATATATTGGTGTACCTCTCATATTTCTGAGTAATTTCATAGCTGTCATCAACCCTTATTTCAAAACTTCCACCTATATTTTCATCCAGTAATTTGGCAAATACAGACGGACTATCAAATTCTGGCAAACAGCACCAATCTATGCTTCCTGTCTTTGAAATTAATGCTGCACTTCTGCAATTCCCTATTATTCCGTAGTCTAAATTATCCATTCAATAAAATTCTTGATTCATTTGAGGTTTCAATTGGTATTGCCCTCCTTTTTCCCGAAATTTAGAGAAATAATTATCAAGAAGAAGCAAAAAATTCTCTTTTATGGCGAAAACTATCATTATCTCAAATAGACTACCTGTACAATTACAAATTAGCAATGGCGACATTACTGCGGTACCAAGTGTAGGTGGACTGGCCACAGGAATGAAATCTGTACACTCCGGCGGTGATAGCCTTTGGATTGGTTGGAGCGGATTAACGGATGAAGAAATTCCCGAAGAATTGGTTCCTAAAATTGATAGCGCCTTAGCGGAGCATGGATCTTCAAAAGTTAATTTAACGGAGAAAGAGGTAGATGGTTTTTACTATGGATTTAGTAATAGAACCATATGGCCTTTATTTCATTACTTCTTAGAATATTCTGAATTTGAGCTGGATAGCTGGGAAACATACAAAGCGGTAAACCAAAAATTTGCCGTTGCCATCCTTGAAAAAGCAAACAATGAAGACACTATTTGGATACATGACTATCAATTAATGTTGGTGCCCCAAATGGTAAGAGCAGAAAGACCGGATATTTCTATAGGCTTCTTTTTACATATTCCCTTTCCATCGTATGAGATTTTTAGAACCCTACCTTGGCGACGTGAAGTATTACAAGGGCTGCTGGGGTCTGATCTGATCGGTTTTCATACCTATGACTACGAACGCCACTTTTTAAGCTCTGTTAGAAGGCTACTAGGTTTAGAGGTAAGCTTTAACGATATCTATTTAGATGATAGGGTTATAAAAGTAGACTCTTTCCCTATGGGTATCGATTATAAGAAGTTTAGCGATGCAGCAAAAGAACACTCTCAACGTACCGAGGATCAAAAATCCGAATTGCAGAAACGACTGGATACTCATAAAAAATCTGCTCCCGATGCCAAATTCTTCCTTTCTATAGATCGTTTAGATTATACCAAGGGTATTGCAAAACGCTTAAATGCCTTTGAGTATTTTTTAAAGAAATATCCGCAGTATAAAGAGAAAGTAAGACTTATTATTCTTGCGGTTCCGTCTAGATCTAACGTACCGCAATACCAATTATTAAAACGGGAAGTTGATGAACTTGTAGGACGCATTAACGGGGAGTTGTCCACTGTAAGTTGGACGCCAATATGGTATTTCTATAGATCTATGCCATTTGAAAACCTTATTGACCTTTACACCTCTTCTGATATTGCCTGGCTAACGCCAATAAGAGATGGTATGAATTTGGTAGCTAAAGAATACATTGCCACTAGAACAGATAAGACAGGGGTGCTTATACTAAGTGAAATGGCAGGTTCTGCAAATGAAATGAACGAGTCATTATTAATTAACCCTAATAATTTTGAGCAAATTGCCGACTCTCTTTATGAAGCTATCAATATGCCCGAAGAAGAGCAGGTATCAAGAAATACATTGCTACAAAAAAGACTGGAACGCTATAATGTAGAAAAATGGGCCAACGATTTTATGAACTCCCTGGTGAGCCAGAAAGAAAAAGACCAGACTTACCGATCTAAAAAATTATCGGTTGACCTTATGAATACCGTAATGAGCAAATATAAAAACGCCAAAAGAAGATTGGTCTTTTTAGATTATGATGGTACATTGGCCGGTTTTCACAACGACCCGCAAAAAGCGTCACCAGATGAAGAGCTTTACGCATTATTGGATCAAATTTCGTCTCAACCTAATACAGATATGTATTTAATTAGCGGAAGGGATAAAGAAACCTTTACCAAATGGTTTCTTCCTAAGAAATACAATATGATCGTTGAGCATGGTGTTTGGATCTCTCAAGGCGGTGAGGAATTTAGAATGCTAGAAACGGTGAAAAAAGATTGGATGGAGAAAATATTACCAGTTCTTGAATCTTTTGTAGATCGTACGCCAGGTAGTTTCGTGGAAGAGAAAAACTATTCATTGGCTTGGCATTATCGAAATACAGATCCAGATTTTGGTCAGAAGAGATCGGTTGAATTGAATACAGTATTAACTAGTCTTATTGCTAACGATGACCTCAGCGTACTCAATGGTAATAAGGTTATGGAAATCAAGAGCAGCAACGTAAATAAAGGAAGAGCGTCTATGCGTGTGTATACCGAGCATGACTACGATTTTGTTTTTGCTATAGGTGATGACTGGACAGATGAATTTATGTTCCAGGAACTGCCAGAAGATGCTGTTACCGTAAAGGTGGGCAGACAAAAAACCCAAGCAAGATACTTTGTTGACAATACTAAAAATGTACGTGCCATCTTAAAGAGGTTTGCAGAAAAGCATTAATCTAAATCTCTTTTTATGTCCTTGAAATTTAAGTGCTTTATCCTTTTGCTAAGTGCAATATCTTGCATACAGCTACATGCACAACAGAGCACAGAAGTATATTTGACCAATTTAGGGTTGGAAAAAGATTCGGTCAATATTAATGGTGCAATAAATATATCTGAAAATGAAGGCTATGACAATCAGCCTTCATTTTTGGATAATGACAGGGTCCTGTATGCTGCAACAAGAAATGGACAAACAGATATTGTGCTGTTTCATATAAAAGATAAAACCCTTTCATGGATTACAGATACCCCAAATGGCAGCGAATATTCACCATTAAAAATACCCGGAAAAAATGCTGTATCGGCAATTAGATTAGATGAGGATGGATTGCAAAGACTTTATGAATATAACTTAGATACCAATGAACAAAAACTTCTTCTAGAAGATTTAAAAGTTGGTTATCATGTTTGGTATACTGAAGATATTATAATCTGTACAGTTCTTCGCGAAAATAAAATGGACCTTGTAATAGCTAACTTAAAAGATCATACCAATATAACGGTTCAACAGAATGTAGGCAGATCGCTACATAACATACCAAATAGCGACCTGGTAAGCTACATTTCCAAATCGGATAATGGGAATATGGTAAAATCACTGCATCCAATATCATTAAAAACCGAGGATATTATTTCATTACCTAAAATCACCGATGACATTTGCTGGATGAGCAGTAATCAATTAATTACTGCCATTGAATCAACCATTCTTTCCTTTGACCCCAAAGTAGATACCGAATGGAAAATAGCTCATGAAATTAATAACCCGGATGTCAATGGAATCTCTAGATTAGCAATTAGTCCAGATGGAAATTATCTAAGTTTCGTATCTAAAGATTCGCAAAAAAATATTGTAGACAAACAAGTAGAAACGTTCAACGCACGAGAATTACAAGCATTTGCTAACTGTTTTTCAAAAAATGTTGTGGTAAAAAACTACCCAAAAGACACCCTGTACATTGGGCGGGAAATTTTAAAGGAAAAATATCAGAGCTTTTATGACCGTACGCCAAATATTGATGTAAAAGTATCCTCTAGAATTCATTTGGGAAAGACCGTTATTGATCAAGAACAGATAACCATTGACGATAAACAATTTCAACAAGTTGCCATTTATGAGGTTGACGGACTTATAAATAGCATGACTTTCATAAAAGATAAGTCCATCAATGAAGATCCAGAAATACCTGTACAACAACAACTTGAAGGTTATAATACTAAAGACATCAACGCCTTCTTAGGTCCATATGCCAAAAACGTGAAAGTTTATGGAGCTAACGGCGAACTAAGAACCGAGGGTATTGAAAATATGCGAAATGGCTATGATCGCTTTTTTAGTACTACCCCAAACCTTCATTGTGAAATCAAGAATAGGATTGTAATCGGTAATATAGTTATTGATGAAGAATTCATTACCGTCAACGGTGATTCTTATACTGCAATAGGTATTTATGAAATAAAAAATAATAAAATAGCCAAGGTTACTTTTTTACATTGATCTATTGAAGCAAAAGTTACATATTCTCCCCATAATAATTATTTCTCAGTTTGCCTGTACCTCTACATGGTTTGCCGGTAATGCCATTATAGAATCCCTGACCAAAAAGCTAGATTTTGGTGCAGATATTGTTAGTTACGTCATCTCTTCGGTACAATTCGGGTTCATCATAGGCACATTGATTTTTGGAATTCTAATGATTGCCGATAGGTTTTCACCTTCTAAAGTCTTTATGGTCTGTGCATGTTTAGCGGCCTTATCCAATTTAACCCTAATTGTTCAACAATTAAATGTGACCGGCTTGTTAATAGCCAGATTCGGTACCGGCTTTTTCCTCGCAGGGATCTATCCTGTAGGTATGAAAATAGCAGCCGATTATTATGAAAAAGGGTTAGGCAAAGCATTGGGCTTTTTGGTTGGCGCATTGGTTTTAGGCACTGCTTTTCCGTTTTTAATTAAAGGAACCTCATGGGCAAATGATTCAGATAGTGTTATTAAACTAACCTCTGGCATTACCGTTATGGGTGGTTTGCTGTTGCTAGGACTTGTGCCTAACGGTCCCTATCGGGTAGCAAGTACGTCATTACAGATCAACGCGGGACCACGACTTTTTAAGAACTATGATTTTAAGAAAGCAGCTTTTGGGTATTTTGGTCACATGTGGGAACTTTATGCCTTTTGGGCATTTACCCCTATTGCCATACAATGGTTTGCCATTGAAACCGGTAGTGATATATCGGTATTTTTATGGACTGGGATTGTAATCGCATTTGGCGGATTGTCCTGTGCGCTAGGCGGTGTTATTGCTCATAGCTTAGGAAGCAAAAAAGTAGCATTAACTGCCTTAATTATTTCCGGTGTGTTCTGTTTTATTTCTCCTGTTTTGTTCCTATTGCCCCAATATCTCTTTTTGGCAAGCTGGTGCCTATGGGGAATAGCCGTTACTGCAGATTCTCCTCAATTTTCCAATTTGGTGGCATCATCGGTAGCTCCGCAATTAAAAGGTACGGCATTAACCATTGTAAATTGTTTAGGTTATGCCATTACTATAATTAGCATTCAACTTCTAGGATTACTTCAAAATAGTATCCCGATAAATTTTTTATACATTCCACTAGGTCTAGGACCATTGCTGGGCGTTTATTACCTCATAAAAAAGAAAACGAAATAACCTGTATTAAACAATGCTACAAAACTTTTTAAATACAATCTGGTCAGCTATAGATTTGCACATCAAATTATGGTCGCCCCTATATTTTACTTAATTTTAGAAACCGATTACCCAAACTAACTTTACTCACTCAAAAAAATTGAAATGAAAAATTTTTTACTTCTCGCTTTATTCATCTCGGCTATTCACCTTTCAGCACAAACGGACCAACGTATTTATGATATTATTGATGCGGTTTCTGCCGAACGTATAGAAAACGACGTTACCAAACTCGCAAATTTTGGAACAAGACATACGTTAAGCGATACAGTTTCCAATACTAGGGGAATTGGTGCAGCAAGAAGATGGATCAAAAGTGAATTTGAAAAAACCTCTGCAGCTTGTAACAGTTGTCTTACTGTTTTTTTTCAAAAAGACTTAGTCAAAAAAGGTGCTAACAACCGTATTGTAAAAGATGTTGAAGTGGTAAATGTGCTTGCTATTCAAAAGGGAACAAAATATCCTAATCGTTACATTATTATGAGCGGTGATATTGACTCTCGCGTTAGCGACCCAACCAACTACACTGATGATTCGCCTGGTGCAAATGATAATGCAAGTGGCATGGCAGGTACGTTGGAAGCCGCTCGTGTACTTTCTAAATACACTTTTGAAAATAGTATTATCTACATGGGTCTTTCAGGTGAAGAACAAGGTCTTTTTGGCGGTGGCGGTATAGCACAATATGCCAAAGACCAAGGCTGGGAGGTTATTGGAATATTCAATAATGATATGATCGGTAATATAAAGGGAGTTGACGGCACTATCAGTAACGTTGATTTTAGAATATTCTCTGAACCCGTACCTCCTACAGAAACAGAGGAACAACGCAAGGCCAGAAGGTTTTACGGCGGTGAGGTGGATGGTGTTTCAAGACAACTGGCACGATACGTACACAAAAACGTAAAGCAATACATGCCAGAAATGAACCCAATGATGATCTATCGCTTAGATCGTTTTGGTCGTGGCGGTCATCATAGACCTTTTAATGATGCTGGTTTTCCTGGCATACGTATTATGGAAGCTCACGAAAACTATACGCAACAACACCAAGATATTCGTGTAGAGGATGGTATTGCCTATGGTGATGTGTTAGAGCATGTGAATTTTGAGTACGCCGCCAAATTGACCGCGGTAAACGCAATTAACCTGGCATCTATAGCATGGGCCCCACCTGCACCAAAAACAGTTAAAATTGGTGGTATTGTTGAACCTGCAGCTAAATTTCAATGGAGTAAGGTAGCTGGTGCAAAAGGCTATAAAATTTACTGGAGAGACACCACCTCCCCTACTTGGGATCATAGCAGGTATGTTGGCGATGTTACCGAATTTGTTTTAGACGGCATCGTTATTGATAACTATTTTTTCGGAGTTTCAGCAGTTAGTGAAGACGGATTTGAGAGTCCGGTCGTTTTTCCAAACGGAGTATTCAGATAAATTCTATTCAAACCATACATGAACAAATTCATACTTTTTCTTGCTTTGGGAACTTTGAGTTTCTCACAGGCACAGACATTTACCAAACAAGATACGTTAAGAGGTAGCATTACCCCAGAACGTGAATGGTGGGATCTAAATTACTATCATTTGGATATTGCCGTTGACCCAGATGAGAAATTCATAAGTGGGAGCAACACAATTCGCTATAAGGTGCTAAAATCCCATCAAGTGCTACAAGTAGACCTTCAACCTCCTTTAAGCATTGAAAAGGTTACTCAAGACGGAAAAGAACTTACCGTAACCCATAATGTAAATGCACATTTTGTACAGTTGACCAAACCCCAAGTAAAAGGAGAGTTCAATGAAATTGTTGTTTCCTATTCAGGGCAGCCAAAAGAAGCAGTCAATGCACCATGGGATGGCGGATTTTCTTGGAAAAAAGATAATAATGGTAAAGATTTTGTGGCAACCTCTTGCCAAGGCTTAGGGGCCAGTGTCTGGTGGCCCAACAAAGATCATATGTATGACGAGGTAGATAGTATGCTGATCAGTGTAAAGGCTCCAAAAGAACTTATGAATATTTCTAATGGTAGATTACGAAGTGTACATAAAGAAACCAATACGTACCACTGGTTCGTGGCCAACCCCATCAATAATTATGGTGTAAATGTCAATATTGGTGATTACGTTCATTTTGATGAAGTATACCAAGGAGAGAAGGGTGCCTTGGACATGGATTATTATGTTTTAAAGGATAATCTAGAAAACGCAAAGGAACATTTTAAAGATGCCCCAAAAATGATGAAGGCGTTTGAGCATTGGTTTGGTCCATATCCATTTTATGAAGATTCGTTTAAACTGGTTGAAGTCCCTTATCTGGGTATGGAACATCAAAGTTCGGTCACTTATGGTAATCAATACTTAAAGGGTTATTTGGGTAGAGATCTTTCACAAACCGGCTGGGGCTTAAAGTTCGATTTTATCATTATCCATGAAGCTGGCCATGAATGGTTTGCAAACAATATTACCTATAAAGACGCTGCAGATATGTGGGTGCACGAAGGTTTTACGTGCTACTCTGAAAGTTTGTTTTTAGATTACCACTATGGTACAGAAGCTGCCAATGCCTACGTTCAAGGTATTAGAAACAATATTAGAAACGATAGACCCATTATAGGCATCTATAATGTAAATTATGAAGGCAGTGGAGATATGTATTATAAAGGTTCCAATATGCTACATACGCTACGCCAAATAGTAAATGATGATAAAGAATGGAGAACAATTTTACGTGGACTCAATTCTGAATTCTATCATAAAACGGTTACTACCGCACAGATTGAAGGGTATATCGCAACTAAAATGAAACGTAATCTTGATCCTTTTTTTGACCAGTACTTACGAACTGTCAAAATACCCGTATTTGAATATACGATCAAGGGTAAAAAAATAACTTATCGTTTTACTAATACGGTCAAAGACTTTACAATTCCATTAAAAGTTTTTGTTGATGACCAACCTGTGTGGTTGAACCCGTCTACAACATGGCAAAGCAAAAAGATAAAAGGCAACCTAGAATCCTTACGCGTAGATCCAAATTTTTACGTTGAAACAAAGAGTTGATATAACCACTTTGTCTATGTAAACCTTTAACGTTCATCAAATATTATTTACGGTCAATTGTAGTGCTTTTAAACACCTATTTTTGCTCAGCACCTAGACCAACATGAAAAAGACCCTTGCCAGATATAGAAATAGCGCTTTTAGAAGCTTTATTAGAAAGCACACTAAGTATGCCCCTATTCTTTTCTTTATTGGTGGTTTTATTTTTGACACCCTAACCTTAGGTCGTATTGACCGTACCTATGATTTAACGGTTTTATGTTTGCATATGACATCGTTATCCATCACACTATACTTATATAATTTGGTAGACGATGGCAAATGGCAGGGCACCTTACTAGAACGATATGAAGAATACCTACCGCTGGCCATTCAGTTCTTTTTTGGGGGATTATCAAGTGCCTATGTCATCTATTTTTCAAGAAGTGTGTCTTTATCCAAAACGGCATCATTCTTTATTATCCTTGTTTTATTACTAATTGCCAATGAGTTTCTAAAAAAACGAATCTCCAACAAATATTTACAATTTGGGGTGTATTACTTTATTAGCTTCACTTTTTTTACGTTCATGATTCCCGTATTTCTAAAAGAGCTCAATTCTACGATTTTTTTAATATCAGGTGCAGTTAGCTTAGTAAGCACTTTAGTGTTGCTTACGTTCATTTATGGCAAAAGCCCAAGTACGCGTAAAGAAATAAAGTTAGGTAAAATGATCATCATTATCATTGCCATATACGGTTTGATCAATCTTTTCTATTTTTTAAGATTGATACCACCGGTTCCCTTGGCGTTGGATAAAGGAATAGTAGCGCACAACGTTGTTCAAAAAAATGGCAACTATGAAGTAACCTATGAGCCTGAAGAATCACACATATTTTGGCGCAAACACAAACTAGATTTTAGTTATTCTCCAGACCAACGTGTGTATATATTTTCTTCCATTTTTGCTCCTACAGATTTAAAGAAGTCTATATTTCATCGATGGAGAAAATACAATGAACTTACCAATGAATGGGTAACGGTAGAAGATATTGGCTATGACATTACGGGTGGTAGGGATGGTGGTTTTAGAGGCTATACGTATAAATCAAATATTACTCCCGGTGAATGGGAAGTACAAGTACTGACCGAAGAAGAACAAGTGTTAGGCGTTATTGGTTTCAATATAGTCTTGAACACCCATCCAAAACCATTAAAACTTAAGACTTCAAAATTTTAATTATTTATTTATCAGCAATTTACATTCTTAAAATTACCATCTAACAATAGTTTATTTTTATGATTTTTGTATGAAAACTTAGACTACCTTCGCACAACTTTTTAAACTACTTGTGAGTATATACCATAAAGTTCGAGCGGTAGACCGTATGTTCTACCAATTGGAAAAGGAGTTGGGCTCCTTTCAAAAATCCACAGGTTTAGGTTGCGTAGCCAATTGCGGAAATTGCTGCTTAAAACCGGATATTAATGCCACAGTGCTAGAATTTTTACCCCTAGCCTATCATCTTTTTAAACAAGGTGTAGCAGAAACTTGGTTGCAAGATCTTGAACAAGATACCTCAACCAAACTATGTCCCGTATTAAACAAATTAATTGCCCCTGGTGCAAAAGGATTTTGTTCAGAATATGCCCATCGGGGTCTTATTTGCAGACTATTTGGTTTTTCTGCCATGTTGCATAAAAACAATACCCCTACTTTAGTAACCTGTAAACCTATAAAGGAACAAAAGCCGCAAGCCGTTGCAATGGCAGAAATTCATATTTCGTCCAAAAAGAACTATCCGCTTATTAGCAATTACTATATGCAGTTACGTTCAATTGACGAATCATTGGGCGCCGAATTGTTTCCTATACGAATTGCCATAGCAAAAGCATTGCAAGTTGTTTTAGGTTACTACGCATACCGCAGACCACCCAGATATAGAAAAGTGGCGTAATAGTCTCTTTAAAAAAAGGAGATAAAATGTATCTTTACGATGAACAAGCCTAATATCGAACTATAACTTGGCGATATTAGAAAAGAGCAGATTAATGAACAGCGTAAAAGAAATTAAATCAACCATACAATCAGAACTCGAAAAAGACGCTCCTAATTGGGAGCTTCTACTTAAGGCAATCTTGAATCATTTTGATTGTTCTACGGGTACCTTGCATTTTTTGGATGAAAACAAACTATTACAACTTCAATCTCAAGTTGGTATTCCTGAATTCTTAATACCTAAATTATCTACCATTCCTATTGGTAAAGGCATGGCCGGTATTGCTGCTGAAAGAAGAAAACCTGTTGAAATGTGTAACCTACAAACAGATGATTCCGGTGTTGCCAGACCGTCTGCAAAAGACACCAAAGTTGAAGGTTCCTTAGCCGCTCCACTAATTTATAATGAAACACTTTATGGCACTATAGGTATCGCAAAGCCGATTCCCTATGATTTTACACAAGATGAATCAGATTTGATTATGGAGATAGGAGAACTATTGGGCAAAAGATTGGTTTAGCTTGTGCTCTCCTAATATTATAACTAAAAAAAGCCCGCTATACAGCGGGCTTTTCATTTCAATTAAGTCATTTCTACTTAAATACTGCTCCGGTAAGTGCTACTTGTGCCAACTCTTTACCTTCTTCGCCTTTAAAGGTTATATAGTATGGACCATCACCCGATACTTTACCTGTTATTGGTATTGTAATCATAGTACCTTGTGATCCCTGTTGTTGTGCCGGCATTTGACCTTTGCCCAACAATGGACCATCAGGAGTATTTTCATGTATTTCAAAATCAAAATACATATTTGGTGCTTCTTGCCATCCGGCAGTTAAACTAACGGACTTTACTCCTTTTAATGACATGTTCTCCAACATGAACCAACCGGCAGCCTTATTGATCAATAATAGGTCCATTCCACCAAACTGCATTGCTTGCATACCGTCCAATTTCATTTGATCATTGAACTTTACCGTGCTGCTAGGTATTGCAATGGTCTTAGAACCGGTCAAAGGAATAGTACCTTCTGCCCCAGCATCGGTATAACTAGCCGTTATCACTAACATGTTACCTGGTGCAGATGATTCTGCCGTAATTGTACCTTTTGCCGGTAACGACTTTTCTTTCTTTTCATCTCCGTTCAAGGAAAGTATATAAAGAGCAATCTGTCTAGATTCATTGGTTGTAATATTTGGGTGCGCCGGCATGGTCACTTCTCCCCAAACACCATTTCCACCAGTTTTGATTTTGCCTTGAATATACTTTAACGCATCTCTACGTTCTTTATATTTTGCGGCAACATCTTTGTAGTTTGGTCCAATGGATGCTTCTGCTTCCTTATGACAAGTTTTACAATCCATCGCTTGGGTTAAGGCTTTACCAGTTACCGCTGCCGATACTTGTTGGTGCCCCATACTCATAGCAACCTTATCCATACCTTCCAAATAATCCACACTTACAAAAATATTGTTTGAATCTATAGCTGTGCCATCTGGATCGGTAACTGAAACGTCGTATGAAATTTTCTGTCCCGGTAGATAAAAAGCTGGTGCGCCACCGTCTATAGCTATAGCAACTTCCGGTCTAGAATTACCCGCAATAATACCAGTGCTTTCACTTATAACTTCGGCTCCTTTATCATCCGCAACAGTTACCTTTAGCTTGTAGGCTCCGGCATCCGTATAACTATAACTTACATTTGGCTCGGTAGTTTCTTTAGTATCTCCGTTTCCAAAATCCCAGATGTACTTTATGGCATCATTTTCACGATCACTTGCTTCAACAGTAGCGTTTACCGTTAACGGGGTTTTACCAGCCGTCTCACTTACGGTAATATTGTTTATTAACGGAGGTCTATTTCCGCCATTAAACTGAATATAGCCTAAAGCGGAGTTAGCGTTTTGTGAAAACCAACCGCTACCATATTCCAATAGGTAAATTTTACCATTTGGACCTACTTCCATATCAATTAAGTTGTTGACCTTAATATTTGGAGCAAACGGTTCCATTTTACTGAAATCCCCATTTTCATCTAAATGAACAGCGAACATCCAACCACGCATCCAATCGTAAATAATAACTTTTCCATCGTAATAACTTGGCAGTTTTTCATCGCCTTGAAACATATCTGAATAATAGGTAGGTCCGGCCATGGCATTTCTACCTCCCGTTGCCGTTTGTGGAAAAGCTTGTGAATCATCATAAGGATAATAAACATAGGCTGGCATTGCCGGTGGTAATTCCGTTAATCCCGTATTGTTGCGTGAGGTATTCATTGGTTTGGCTGGATCATACTCCGGTCCGCTCTCACCTGTTTCGTAATTGTATTCATTATAGGCATAGTTATCGCCAATGAACATGGGCCAACCAAAATTCCCTGCCTTTTTGGCCTGGTTCATTTCGTCATATCCTCTAGGACCTCTTGTGCCTAAACTATCCGCTCTTGCATCTGGACCAACATCTCCCCAGTATACATAACCTCTTTTCATATCTACCGAAATTCTGTACGGGTTTCTATGTCCCATAGTATAGATTTCCGGTCTGGTCTTTTCCGTACCTACAGGAAACAAGTTTCCTTCAGGAATATCATAAGAACCATCTTCTTTTACTTTAATTCTTAAAATCTTACCACGTAGGTCATTGGTGTTACCTGATGAACGGCGAGCATCATACTGTTCATGACCTGGTATATCATTCATTGGTCCAAAACCACTATGAACATATTTAGCCCCTTTTTCGTTAAATGGTGTTGTATTATCACCTGTAGACAAATAAAGTAAACCATCTGGTCCAAACGCTATAGAACCACCTGTATGGCAGCAAATTTCTCTTTGACTATCTACATCTAAAATAACTTGCTCAGAGTCCGTATCAAACTTACCATCTATAAATTTAAAACGTGATAAACGGTTGACCCACTGATCACCTGTTGGTGCATAGTATAAATAGATCCAGTGATTGTTGGCATAATCCGGATCTTTCTGCAAGCCCATTAAGCCTTCTTCGGCATTTACACCGGGCGTATTCAATGTTTTACTGTACACATCTAACTTTAGAACCTCTGTAAGCTCTTGCGTTTGATCATTATACAGCATTACCTCTCCCCTACGTTGAGCCACTAAGACATCTCCGTTGGGCAATACCGCCATTTCGGTAGGTTCAAAAAACATACCTTCACTTAAGGTTACCTTAGTAAAACGATCTGCATCTGGTGGTATTTGCGAAGTAGTTTTTCCATAATCCAATATTAAGTTCTCACCAATAGCATATTGAATACCACCTAATAAATGTTTTAAGAACAGGGCTTCTGAATAGCTGGCATCGGCATGTCCGCCACCCGTGTAAAATGCTCGTCCACCATCATAATCATGATACCAGGCTATGGGGTGAAAATCTCCGTTTTGCCCACCTTCATAAGAAGATTCGTCCAAAGTCATTAATACGTTTACATCTGGATTGATGTTCTTGTAATTATACAATTCATCCGTTCTGTTCCACACAGAGTCGGTAAAAAACTGTGTAGCGACAAAATTCTTGTCCTTGATAATAAAATCCGCATTTGGCATTCCTCTTGGGTGACTCAAAAATTGAGCTCCTGCTAAGTCATTGTACCAACCCCAGTCATATTCAGTATCTGCCGCAGCATGTACACCTACATAACCGCCGCCGGCTTGAATGTAGCGCTCAAAAGCCGCTTCTTGGTATTGGTCCAAGACATTACCCGTTGTACTTAAAAAGATAACAGCTGAATATTGCTTTAAATTTTCATCAGTAAACAGTTCTGCATTTTTGGTAGTATCTACTGCAAATCCATTTTCTGATCCTAGCTTTTGAATTGCTGCAACCCCCGCTGGTATAGATGCATGCTTAAAAGCCATTGTTTTGGAGAACACTAATACCTTTGGTTCTCCTTCTCGTTTATTGCCACCACATGAGACAATAATAAGCGCAAAGCCCAAAAGCAGCGCATTGAAGATTTTTTTCATACGTTATTCGTTGTTGTTTAGTTGATTTTAGAATGCATAAAAATAGGGCGTGCAGTTGTATTAACCAATACTTTCTATATTAAACATTGTACATTTATGATAAATTAATGCCCTTTTAATAGAATTATGTTAGAAATACCCGAACTATACTTTAAAAATGACACTGAATTCAAAAATTGGTTACATAATAATCATTCCGACTATAAAGGTATTCACCTGATCTTCTACTCCGTTGCCCACGAAAACGAAAGTATGCGCTGGGAGGAAGCTGTTAGGGTAGCACTTTGCTATGGATGGATTGACAGTACGGTAAAAAGTTTAGGTGACGGTAAGCGAAAACAATACTTCTGCCCAAGAAAACCCAAAAGCGTTTGGAGCAAGGTCAATAAAAATCATATTAAAGATTTAAAATCCAATGGCTTAATGCATGAAGCAGGATTAGCTTCGATTAAAATTGCAAAAGAAAACGGATCATGGACTTCATTAGATGATGTTGAAAACGGAGTCATACCCGAAGCATTACAAATTGCTTTTGAAAAAAATAGCCAGGCACATACCAACTTCAAGAACTTTACCCATAGCCAACGTAAAAGCTACCTATATTGGTTAAACCAAGCTAAGCGAGAAGAAACCAAGGCGAAACGTATAAAGGAAATTATACAACATGCCCATGAGAATATCAAATATAGAAATGGCGGTGGTTGGCAGGCTATTAAAAAATGAAATTAACACGAGTTTTTTAATCATTTTGTTAATCAATTATACATTCATTACCAATGTCTAAAATGCCCTAGGATATAAGGCGTAAACTAAAATTTACCACATATTCTTTTTACCTTACCGTTGCAAAACCGCATATATATGATGAGCGTATTGAAAATGATGAAAACTATTGGCTTGTGTTTACTTATGGCAATTGTAAGCTGTAATAAAGAGAAAGAGGTTACTTATGACACTTTAATCAAAAATGGTGCTGTCATCAATCTAGAAGACGGATCGGTCTCAACGGCACATATTTTAATTTCCAATAATAGGATTACCAAAATTATTAAAGACATTGATGCTAATCATCTAAAGGCCAATACGGTAATAGATGCCACAAATAAATTTATAATACCTGGTTTTTGGGATAATCACACCCATTTTAGGGGTGGAGATTCTTTAATTGATACCAATAAGAATTTTCTTAAACTCTTTATGGCCAACGGAATTACTACGGTGCGTGATGCTGGCGGAGACCTAACCTCATCGGTTTTGAAATGGCGTAAGGCTATTGAAAACAAAGAACTTGTTGGACCACGCATTTTTACATCTGGACCTAAAATAGACGGACCAAAAGGTACATGGGCAGGTTCATTAGAGGTTGAAACCGATGAAGATATTATCACTGCCTTAGATTCTTTGCAAGCTATACCGTCTGACTTTATAAAAATCTACGATAGCCGAATTTCAGGTGAAAATTATTTGAAGGTGATCCAGGAAAGCGAAAAACGTGGCTTGATCACTTCTGGACATATGCCCTTTACCGTTGAACTAGACGCTACTATTGATGCAGGTATAGATGCTGTAGAGCATTTATATTACATCATGAAAGGATGCTCAAGCAATGAAAAGGAAATTACCCAAAAACTGATAGACAAAGAAATCGGATTTTGGGATGCTATGCCCCTACTCCAGTCTTCATATGCCGACTCCACCGCATTAAAAACATTCGGCAAATTGAAAAGGAACAATGTATTTGTTGTTCCTACACTACACATTGGTAGGGTTCTTAGTTATTTGGATGAAGTTGACCATGCTGATGATGACTACTTAAAATATATGGGTCTTGGAATACAACAAACTTATAAAGGCAGAATTGACCGGGTAAAAAATGCTTCTGCAAAACAGGTTGCCGACAGAAAAGCACTAGATCAATTCTTTGGCGAACTGGCTTTTAATTTGAATAAAAACGGAGTAGCACTTTTGGCGGGATCAGATAGTGGGGCTTACAATAGCTTTACCTACCCAGGCATATCATTACATAAAGAAATGGAAGCTATGGTTGCTACAGGAATTTCTCCGCTAGATGCCCTGAAATCATCAGCCTATAACGGAGCATTATTTTTAAAACAAGATGCGGACTATGGTTCTATTACCGAAGGTAAAATTGCCGATATTGTTTTACTCAACAGCAATCCGTTAGAAAATATTACAAACACACAAGATATTTATATGGTGCTATCCAACGGAAACCACCATTCCAAATCAGACCTGGACAGCCTTTTAACATCTGCTATTGTTCACTAAACCCACTATTGTTATGAAATCCTTTTTTATCGTACTATTATTCTCTTGTTATCTTGGTTTTTCACAAACACTCTTAAAACCAGACCGAGTATTTGATGGTACGGAAATGCATGAAAATTGGGTGGTTTTAGTAGAGGAAAATCTAATAACATATGCCGGTAAATTATCTGGCATGGATCTACCTGACCATACCACTGAAATTGAATTGGAGGGAACTACTTTAATGCCCGGTATTATTGAAGGGCATTCCCATATTTTACTACACCCATACAATGAAACCGATTGGAACGACCAAGTTCTCAAAGAGTCTCCGGTTGAACGTGCCGTTAGGGCTACGGTACATGTAAAAAATTCTTTATTGGCAGGTGTAACCACCATGAGAGACCTTGGGGCCGAAGGTGCAGGTTATACAGATGTATACGTAAAGAAAACCATTGAAAACGGTATTATTGACGGACCGCGATTATTGGTTGCGGGACCTGCTATTGTAGCTACGGGCGCATACGGTCCAAAAGGTTTTCATGATGGCGTAACGGTACCCTTAGGTGCAGAAGCTACAAGTGGTGTTGACAATTGTATTACCACCGTTCGTAGGCAAATGGGTAACGGTGCAGATTTGATAAAAATTTATGCCGATTACCGATGGACACCGGGTGCCGATTCCAAACCTACATTTCTTCAGGAAGAAATCAATGCAATGGTGGCTGCAGCTACTATTGCGGGCAAATATGTGGTTGCCCACGCCAGTACCCCAGAAGGCATGAAAAGAGCCATTCTTGGCGGAGTGGAAACCATTGAGCATGGCGACGGTGGTACAGCTGAAATTTTTGAATTGATGAAAGAAAAAGGTGTTGGCCTATGCCCTACCCTTGCCGCAGGTGATGCCATTACGCAATATAGAGGTTGGAACAAAAGCACCGATCCTGAGCCGGAACGCATTCAACAGAAACGAAAATCGTTTAAAATGGCGCTCGATTCTGGCGTGCAAATTGTTTTTGGTGGCGATGTAGGTGTTTTTCCTCATGGAGAAAATTATCGAGAGATGGAATTAATGGTGGATTATGGTATGAAACCCTTAGACGTTTTAATTTCCGCCACTTCTAACAATGCCAAAATGTTTCACTTAAACCAATTAGGAAACTTAGAAAAAGGCTTTCTAGCCGATATCATTGCCGTTGAAGGGAATCCTACCAAGGATATTTCCGTAATGAAAAATGTATCTTTTGTAATGAAAGATGGGGTGGTTTATAAGGAGTAGTTGTTCGTTGTCCGTTCACTTCGGCTCCGCTCAGTGACCTGCATCGTTGTTGGTTGTTCGTCATAACGAGCGCAACGCAGCTATTTCGAGACTATTAATCGTTGTACTTAATACTAATTGCTTTGAACTTGATACTTTGTACTAAGTACTTAATACTATTTTCCCGCATCCTTGGTAATTCTCAACGCACTAGAAACTATAAATACAATGAAACAGGTTTCTATTATACGTTGTAAAATACCTCTATAGCCAGATTCTGGATTTGAGAATAGCGCGAATATGAAAATACCGCTAACGATTCCCGTAACAATCGCTATTTGGGATAAGCGATTATAGTTCTCAGACTTTTTTAAACCCAACCCGATTCCCATCAAACAAATAGGAAAAAATACATACGTTAAAGAAGCCACTGCATTATGTATGAGTTGAGCTAGGCTGGAGTCCATTACATCTGTTGGGCAGCCTGCGTCACATGGAAATAATCCTACCAAAGTAGTTCCCAATCCGTAGAAAAGTGCCAAACCAAAAAATCCCGCTACCACTAACTTTGAGCTTGGAAATTTTTTGGGAGCACTAAAACAATATATAGTAAGGAGAATTCCGCTAGGTACATAACCCAAATACTGTAAATAGGTGCCATACCTAGTATCCACAGCAAAAGATTCACTGATGTACTGACTTACTAAGCTGTAATCTTCAATTAATAATGGACCAACAATAGCGGCAATCGCAAATAAACTAACTCCTAAAATACCTATATACGCTACTAGCTTATTGCTCATTTTGAAAATTGAATTGGTTGGTTGTTTATATGACGATAATCATTAAGTATTGTTACAGCAATTACAATTCCGCATTCTTACTTTCTTCCCATTCCTTCCGTAAATCTGTAGAAAGAATACTGGTGCCGTCATGTTTCCATCCGGGTGGTTTTGTCAAGTATTTGAACCTATTTACCAATGAGGTTTTTGAAGTAAAGAAATCGGTCAACATTTTGTACCACTCTCCAAAAGCAATTTTTATGGGATTATACGTGTTTATGTTCGTTACCAAACCGTATACAGGTTTTTCTACCTCGGGTTCAAAGGTGCCGAACAATATATCCCAAATAATAAAAATACCGGCATGGTTTCTATCTAAATATTGTGGATTGGTGGCATGGTGTACCCTGTGGTGACTGGGCGTATTAAAAACAGCTTCAAACCATTTGGGCAGTTTGGTAATATACTCTGTATGAATCCAATATTGATAGATAAGACTAACGGACATCTGTACCAAAACCATCACCGGATGAAAACCGATGAGTATGAGCGGAGTCCAAAAAATGAAGGTGTAAAATCCGCCAGACCAAGATTGTCTCAAAGCCGTGCTTAGATTGTAATTTTTAGAGGAATGATGCACCACATGGCTAGCCCAGAAAAACCGACTTACATGACTGGTTCTATGAAACCAATAATAGCAAAGATCTTCTGCAAATAGGAGTACTAACCAAGACCACCACGCAAACGGAATTTCAAAAATATGATAGAAATTATACAGCAAATAAAAGAACCCTAATGCAATGCCCTTGGTTACCAAGCCAATGGCCACATTGCCCAACCCCATTACAATTGAAGTACCCGCATCTTTAAACTCATAATCATGGAGCTTGATCTTTACCGACAGTATGACTTCTAAAATTACCGTGACCGTAAAAAACGGAATGGCATAGTGTATTAAATTAGGTATTTCAGGTATTTGCATGGCGGTTCGTTATCTATATTAACCTTTCTAATTTACGAATCTATTTGGTCAACTACAATTGCTTAAAAAGACAACTTTTATCACTCATAAAAAATGATAGCAGTATAAGAAAATCATATGGGTTATGTAACATTTGTCACCCATAAACAGGGGCTTTATTCGTAATTTTACATCAAGAAATTAAAACAACATACTTATGGAAACTTTACATAAAAACGTGGGAATAGACCAAGATTACAAAATAGAGATCAGTGATAAATTAAATCTTCTTTTAGCTAATTATCAAGTTCATTATATGAATTTGAGAGGGATGCATTGGAATGTAAAAGGAAGCAATTTCTTTCTTCTACATGAAAAATTTGAAGAGTTATACACCGAAGCGACTGAAACCGTTGATGAGATCGCTGAACGTATTTTGACCCTAGATCAACAACCTTTACATACGTTTGAAGACTATTTGGACAACAAGACTATTAGAATCATCAAAGAAGTATCTGACGGTGCTACAGGTATATCTTTATTGATAGATAACTTGAACGAGTTATTAATTCAAGAGCGAGAAATTTTGGAATTTTCATCTGACAACAATGATGAAGGTACCGCTACGTTGGTTAGCGATTTAATATCCGGACAGGAAAAACTAATCTGGATGCTTAAGTCTACCTTACAATAGCACATAGTTTTACCTAAATAAAATGGCAAAAGTCTACTTAGATTTTTGCCATTTTTTTATATCACTTTTCCACTTAAAAGATAGTAAGATTACTTTGTATTTGTTGGGGAACGTTTTTCAATTTCCAAAGCGCGACCATAAAAGTCACGAAATTGGACTTTATTGTATTTTGCACGCATGGCGCTTAAAACATCAGATAGGCTAAGACTACACCAATCCCAAAGCATGGTATCAAAATTATAGGCATACATTTGTTTTTCCACTTCGGCTCTTATGGCATCGATTTCATTAGCGGTGAAACCGTTTTCCAGAAGTCTCTCCAACACCCGTTGCTTGTTCTCTTTGGTAAATTCCGTATCCAAGTATGGTTCTAGAAGCCAATCCCAATTCCAACTATAGGGAATCAATTTTAAATTATGAACTTTGGCGAAATGCGCTAGCTCCTTCTTCTTTTCAGCGGATACAAAAACAATATCATCTTTTACATATACTTTACACACACCAAACTCTAAGGAAATAGCCTCAATTTCATGGGCTTCTATGCTTGCTGAAGGATAGACGACCGAGGGTTCAAAAGGGTAATCCGAAATTTCAATACTGCTTTCTCCTATGCTAGATGTTCCAATACCACAGAGTAGCCTTTTAGCGGTTATGGCATTTCTGGAAATGGTAAAACCGGTGAGCCCGTTTAACTTGAACATATTTTTTAAAAACTTCAGCACTATCTTCTTTGGTTTAAAATGGACCTTTAATTAAGAAGCAGGTTCCAATAAATCCCATAGGTTGCCATATAGGTCTTTGAATACGGCTACCATACCATACGGCATCTTTTCTGGCTCTCTAACAAACTTTACACCTCTTTCTACCATGGCATAGTAATCTCGCCAAAAATCATCTGTATATAAAAATAGAAATACCCGTCCGCCTGTTTGGTTTCCTACCCTTGACTCCTGCGCTTCATTGTCCGCCTTTGCTAAAACCAAAGTGCATTGTCCATCCCCTGGTGGCGTAACTGTGACCCAACATTTATCCCCTTCTAACGGGGTATCTTCCACCAGTAGGAAGTCTAATTTTTTAGTATAAAATTCAATGGCTTTATCGTAATCATCAACGACCAATGCTATGCGTGCTATGGATTGCTTCAATATATTGTTTATTTTATCTGTTAGCTTCCTAAAATACGGGTTTCAAAACCATCTATACTTTTGGTATTCTTATTTTTCCAATATTCTTTGATCTTTTCCTCACCTTGCTTTTTAGACCAATCGTTTAAGGTAGTTCGTTCTTCTTTAAAATCCATGAACGGAACGGCGAATCCGCACGAGGTCTGAACCAAGTCCACTTGCATTTCTATAATTTGCCGGGACCCTGTATTTTCAGGAAAAAGGTTAATGTACTTTGAAAATTCTTGATCTCTTCTATGGTATATTTTAGCTACACCGTACAATCTCAAAATTATTGGTTTACCCTCAAAGGCACAGAACATTATGGTCATTCTATTATTTTTGATCAGGTGTGCAGCCGTTTCATTACCACTACCGGTTAGGTTCAACCAAACAATTTTATTCTTGTTAATGACCCGAAAGGAGTCCGTTCCCTTTGGCGATACATTTACATTGCCCTCTGCAGCCGCAGTACCCACAAAAAATATGTTCTGCTGTTCTATAAATTCCTGTAATTGAGGTGTAATGGATTCTAATTTCTTTCCCATGCCTTTAATTTTTGTTATGTGTAATTTTTCTAGGTACTACTTCTTGTTTCTATTTCTTCCCAATGGACCAGTAGTCTTTACATGTGCTCATTACAACATTGGACAAATAGAATCCGTACATGGGTTCTACAGGTAATTTTCATCTATAAAAACCCAAGCATATAGCAGTAATTTCAATACTAGCACTACCGCAAAAGAAGCCAATAAACCATACCAAAAGCTCTTACTGCGGTTTGTAAATTTCGGTTTTATATAATACACCTGCACCGGTATAAATAGCACTAAGGCTAAAATAGCCAAAGCTACGGTTACATAAAAATAACCGATCATTGCAATACTTTCCAAGATATTGAACATGGCACTAATGGCTTCTAAAATATCGTCTACAGTCTCAACACCACTGCCGCCGCTGTAGCAAGAAGTATCTCTTTTGAACAATACTTTTAATTCAATTATAAACAGAAACGCATTAAACAGTAGATAAAGAATGAACCAGGATAGCTTTTTTAGTATTTTTCTTATCATTGATTTTATCTAAAACCGACTAATATTTAAAGGAGGTTGTAGTACGATTTCGCCTTAACATTTTATGAAACTAGAATAGTTCCACAAAAACTACCTGTTATTCCTTTAACAAGTTCTCTTCAATCATCATTTTCCTAGCCTTTTCAGTCTCATTCTGCCCATTACCCATTATACCTGGCAACATAATTATACGCTTTTTAATAGCCCCATCCTCTTCAAAAACAACTTCAAATCTAGACCGGGTAATTGCCAAAATCGCTTTCTTAAATTTTACACTTTTAATTTTATCTCTTTGGATAATTGGTGTGGCTGAATTATTTAGACTTTTAAAAATACCATATACCAAAAACAGACCAACTATGCTATACACCACGGCAATAGGTATCTCTCCTTTTTGAAAACTTTGAATTGCCGAAAACAATAAAAATGCAGCTATACCACCGTAAATAATTAAAACTCCCGTGATACTTTTACCAATAGTAGCATTTGCAACATTACCTTTAACCCCATCCCTAGTAAGCAAAATTCTGTCCGGTAAAATATGGCAAAATCCAGTTTTGGTTCTAAATACTTTTTCGTTTTTCATTAATTCTAATTAACGCTTATGATGACAAAATACATTTCATTGCTACTATTTTGCAATGAAGTTTATTGATGATTTAATGCGGTACTCCCTGTTCCCTCTTATTTTTAAAAAACAGAATGGTGATCAAGGTTGAAATCCCTATACCGATCCAATTGGATATTTGAATATCCAATCCCAACCCAACATTTGGGTCATAAAATATGTAAGAACCCACAACACTGGTAATAAAAAATGCGGGTACTAAGGCTATTAAATAATACGCTTTCTTTTGATATAAATAAACCGCTCCGATCCACAGGGCAATGGCAGCCGTAACTTGGTTTGCCCATGAAAAATACCTCCACAATAACTGAAAATCCATGTTGGTTAAAATGAACGAGATGATAAACAACGGAATTGCCACCATAAACCGATTCTTCAATACTTTTTGATCTATCTTTAAATAATCGGCAATAATCATACGTGCAGCCCTGAACGAGGTATCTCCCGATGTTATGGGTAACACAATAACGCCCAATACAGCTATGGTACCGCCAATGCTTCCTAATGAAATAAGGGCAATTTTGTTTACCACGGCAGTAGGCCCTCCGTTTTGCAACAGCACATTTAACTGATCTCCATCTAAAATACTCATGGATGCCGCTGCCCATACCATGGCAATGGCAGCCTCAAGAATCATCATGCCATAAAACACTTTTCTTCCGTCTTTCTCATTATTGATGGTACGCGAAATAATGGGCGATTGCGTGGCATGAAAACCCGATAAAGCCCCACAGGATATCGTTAAGAAAATAACTGGAAAGTAAGGAATGTTCTGCGGATGCATATTTTGAAACGTAAGCTCCGGAATAGGATTTCCAATGACGAACATACCTATGCAAATACCTATGGCACTTAATATAAGTAACAAACCAAGTACAGGATAAATTTTACCTATGATCTTATCTATAGGCAATAAGGTTGCGACTATGTAATAAAAGAATATGGCAAAAAGAACTATGGTCAAATAACTGGTTTCCGAACCAATAACATCATTGATCATATTTGCGGGTGCAGTTACAAAAACGGTGCCCACCAATATTAAAAGTAATAGGGCAAAGAAATTAACCACGTGACTAAATGATTTCCCCAAAAACCGCGATGCCAATGCCGGCAAGTGTGCTCCGCCAAAACGTAAAGAGATCATACCGGTAAGGTAATCATGAACGGCACCTGCAAAGATGGATCCAAGCACGATCCAAATAAAGGCTATGGGACCGTACAAAGCACCCAATATGGGACCAAAAATGGGACCTACCCCTGCAATATTCAAAATTTGAATAAATGCATTTCTATTACTGTTCATGGGCACAAAGTCTACCCCGTCTTCCATAGTGTGTGCGGGAGTATCTTTGGTTTCATTGGGCTGAAAGGTTTTATCCACGAACTTACCGTAGAACATATACCCCAATACCAATAAAACCAGTGCCGTAATAAATGTAATCATGAGATTGTTTTAGACTTGGTATAAAAATGAATTGAATTGAAAGTTTGCTTTAACTAGTGACCGGTATAGGCGTAAGAAGAATTTTCTAGCCTTAAGTCGAAGCAAATTTAATCCTATTTTTTTACCCTATCAATCCCAAACATTATAACCACAGACAAAATGGCCACAACAATTGCTTTTACCCAGTCAATTTCATCTTTTGCAAAGGCATCATAAATAATAAATCCGGTTGCGAAACCTAATACGAATTTTAAATTATGAAGGGTGAATAGTTTTTTCATTTTGTGTGGAATAGTTAAAACAATGATGTCAACAATTACAAGTGGATTGATATAAAATCGAATCCGCAATAGTTGCGTAATTACACTGTTATAGGTAGTTTTTTATTTCTTTAAATGCTTATACATAATATAGGTATCTACCAATCCTAATTTAGGGTGTCTAAATCCCTTAGGCGTAGTTCCAATGATTTCAAATCCATATTTTTTCCATAATTCAACTGCTCCTTTATTCGTACTTACTACGATATTGAATTGAATTCCTATAAATTGATTTTCCTTTGCTATTTCGAGAGAATGTTCACAAAGTTTTTTTCCAATGCCCTTTCCGTGAGAATTAGGATTTACCATATAACTGCAATTTGCAATATGGTTTCCTAAATCAATTTGATTGGGTTTAATAATATATGTACCAAGTATTTGTCCGTTCTCTTCAATAACATATGTTTCCATATAATCAGCAAACCAATGCTTTTTCAAATCCTTTTTTGGTGTATTTGGATTGAAAACATAGGTATCTCCAGTTTCAATCACTTTTGAGAATATTTCCCATACTTGGTCAATATCAGTTTCTGTTGCTTTTCTAATTTTCAATTCAAGTGGTCGTTAAATTATTCAAAACGGTTAAGAACTAACGTTTGCAAATCCGAGCGGATACCATCGTAGACCAATTTGCTCTAGCTGCGTAAAACGTTATTGGCAATAGTATTTTTTACTATTATCTCATTCAGTTTTTGAGTATCAGTTTCCTTAATTTCATTCAGGTCAAACTTAACTGTATCTCCATTGTTCTTTGTAATTATTAATGTATTCTGAATTAATTCGGTCTTTTTGATTTGGTCAAAATTCAATGATTTTGAAATCCAAGAGTTTACCCGAACAACAACTCCTTTTTTGTTCCATTGAACATAATTCTTATACCAAAACATTTTACTGAAATAAACCAGTTGTAGAAAAAATCCAATAGCACTTATTCTTTTGTTCAGTTTTGGATTTTCAAATTCAAATAATTCAAAAAAACCCACCAAAATAAAAATCAGAGAAAGGAATAGAACGAATATCCAAATCCAACTTTTCATATTGTCAAAATGTATCTTTCTCTTTTCCATTTGCGTTCAAATGCTATTATTACTAACGGCTTCGTGAGAAAAGTAAGGCAATTGTGAGTGTTACTTTTCAAATGAAACACAAGACAAATTACTACATTTTATTAGTTGTTTTGTTTTTCAAGTCCAACAATTTTAATGCTTTGTGGTAGTTTTCTATTCTTGACAGTGCATTTCCGTCAATGAATAAAATGACCATTAACATGGAAAGAGTTGTAATACAGATTGCTCTCCAAGTTGGAGTTTTCACATATAGTATTATTAATGCCGCAATGATGATTACTATTGGAACAATTTTAAATACCGCCTCAAATTGCTTAATAGTGGATTCAGATCGTTGAATTTCAGACTGATAAAAGGCAGTTTCGTCGGTATAAAAATCCTTTTCAAATTGTTTAATTCTTTTATTATTGGCGTAGTTAGTGCCGCTACCAATTATTAAGAGTAAGATACCTACTACTAGCGTTGGAATGATATATGCCTTTGCTAAATCTGTTTTTCCCAATTGCCAAAATCCTACACTTGCGATTAAAAAACCAATTGCAAAGAAAATAAAGAAACGTGTTGAAAATACTTCGGCTTTTGCCCATTCTATTGCTAGTTTTAATACGTCCATAATTTCATTTTTAAAATACTTATAATAGCTTGGCTAAACATCATATGAAGGTAAACAAACCTATTGTTTCAATCTTCATACAAATTATTTTTTCAATATTTCGTTGATGTATATGGATCGATATTTTTCTGGATATTCTACCTGTACTCCGTGTGTGCCATTCTCAAATAAAAACCATTTTTTTGAAGGTGCCCTAATGGAATCAAAATACATCTTTGCAACAGAGGTTTCGGTAAAATGGTCATTATCTCCTTGCAAAATATAGACAGGTACTTTAAGTTCTGGGATATCACACATTAAATTCATATCTATTGCAGTGGGTTGTAAAATCTTAGCTGCAGGATAGTAAGTTTCTGGACTATTGATCATATCCGTAAATTTTTCACTAAACGTTAATCCATTATCCAAAAACATCCTTTTAATAAAATTGAAGTCGGTTTCTAATTTTATCGGTGCATACTTCATAACAATTTGTCTTTCTATTTCAAAGGCTTCAGTTACTGAATTTTTTGAGTTTTCAATATAAGGTGGCCTTCCAATTTGTTTTAATAGATTGACTGAAATAGTATCATTGTGCTTTTGTGATTCCGATAGTGCAAATTCATAGGACAATTCTTCCGAGAGTGATAGATTCGCCATTAGACCACTACCAATATAGGCGTGATATAATTCAGGCTGTTTTTGTACCATATAAGCAGCTACAGCAGTTCCCTATGATAAACCTTCAATGTAAATCTTATCCTTTTTAAAAGTCTCTTTTAAATGTTCTGATAGTTGCAAACCATCATCTACTATTTGGTTTAAGGTAATTGCTGAATCAGGTACGCTATCATTATAAGCTAGTCCAGACCCTCTTTGATCCCAATAACAAACCGTGAATATATCTTCTAAATCAATCCCAGTGAGTTTATAAATAACCGGTAAAATTGGTGCACCCGGTCCGCCGTGAACTATTAGTAGCACGGGATTATTTTTGTCTTTCCCCCTAATCGTAATTCGTTGTGGCACTCCGTTTATGGTCATGTCCTCGTGCATGGCAATACTATTTGGAAGCACATTACTTTGTTCATCTAAAAAAGGTTCTTCTTCTCCGGAACTATTGATTCGGATAACTAATAAAACAACTAAAATAAATGCAACTAGCGCTCCCAGTAAAACCAAAAACCACTTTCCTATTTTCTTTATTATTTTCATATGACCCTAATTCTTTTTATGGTTGTTCTTGCTATTTTAGCATTATATATCAGATAATTACGGATTAAATTAGCGATTATTTTCGGTTTACTACGGGCATAAGCAATTCCGAGTGGATTAGCACAGCCCGTCCCGAACTTGTTTCGAGATAGTTGAATCTGTCTAAATTTCAATTACCTTGTTCTACTGTCGTACTTTTTATTCCGATTTATGCACTTCGAGTTCTATTTCAACCATAAATTCAGGAAGTGCCAATCCTTTTACTTCTAGCCAAGAGCCAGTTGGAAATCCATTTTTATATATTTCAGCACGATATGCTGATTTTTCCAACATTTGTGCCATATCAGTGGTAAAAACATCTTCTTTTACAACATCGTCAAATGTGCAACCAAAGTGTTTCAATATTTTTTCCAAATCAGCATAACAATTCTTCATCTGCTGTTCCATATCGCCAATAGCAGTTGGATTTCCCTCATCATCCATACTTACAGCACCAGAAATTTTAATGCTATTCCCAATTTTCACAGCGTGAGAATATCCGTAAGCTTTTTCTACTTCTGGGCGCAATAGAAAATATTCAGGTTTCTCTGGTTCAACAATTACCTCTTCTTCCACTTCTCTAGTTTCCTCCTTTTGTTTTTGTTCACAACTTTGGAATACAAAAGCCATTGCAAAAAGTGTTGCCATTAATGCTAATCGGTTAGTTGGTATTTTCATAATTCTGATTGTTTAGTGCCTACATTGGTCGGTTTTCGGCTTTCCCGTTTTATTATCCTTTTCGCTTTTCAGTATGAAGCACGTGGCTTGTGCTAAACGTAGTGGGGAAGTAAGGAAACTTTTCGTTTCCGCCTGCCGGCAGGCAGGTCTACGCATGACGCTAAATCTTATTGTTTTGCTTTATTTTTTTTCTTATCTAAAGCTAAATCTATTCCCAATAGCTATCGGGATAGCGACTTTATAAATATACGCAGACTTTTGGACTTTACCTGTTAGTCTGCATTAGGTTTAGGCTTGGTTATTTAATGTATTTTATGTTGTAGTTGGCATTCATTAAAGACAGGAATATATCCGTACTATATTAGAACGTTATTTACTTAATACTTTTAATTCCTTTACTTGGTCTAAAAACAAGTATATAAAACTAATCATCCAAGTTATATAACCAAATCCAACATAAACCTCCATATTTTTACCTCCAGCATTTTCAGGGAGTTCTCTAATTCCAATCGCAAACAATCCTAAAACTATTGCCGCACCAGACAATTTAATTTGAGTTTTCAAATTCAGTTTCGTAGCTAAGTAGGCTACTTAAGTACAAAAAATTCGATATCCAAGATAGACTTATAAATAGGCTACCCACTAATATGCCTGCCCAGCCTAAAAATAATCCCATGATACCTAATAATAAACCTGAATTAAAAAAATTGGTAATACCATTGAAACTAGATAAATTATAAAAGATGGATGTATTTCTTTATTGGCAATTTTCATATGTTTGGTAACGGTCTCGGTTATAATTACGATGTGGAATTATCCGCAGGGTTATACCCATTATTGTAGCCAGTAATTATTTATTTCATTGACATCCATTTCTCCAAACTTATTTCCCTAATGGGATAAGCAGGGTTCTTAAAAGTCCATTCGTTGTCAATCCATTTCTTTACGGTGCTAAACAGAATTGAGTCAAGTCCGTTTGCAACCTCACTTTGTCGTACCCACATATAAATTTCAGCATCAAAATCAGCCTTTTTAGTAGGTTCAATATATAAGCAGCCAAGCACTTGACTTTCATCAAGACTTACAACAGTATACGCAAACGAACTTCGCATTTGGAACTCTTTTTGATGCCATCCCAAATCAATTAAATCCTGTTCAAATGATAAATTCTCTGTTGGCCAGTTCCATACTGGATAGAACATTTTTTGTAAATGGCTAATACTTGTCATTACCGCGTCATAGTCTTTTACAACGTCATTAACGGTCAGCATTCTAATTCTGAATTGTTGATTCTCAAGTGTATCTGGGACTTTAAAATCCGCAGGTACAAATGACTTGCTTTGAGAGGTTACTATTTGTGGAAGCACAAATAAAATAATTGTTGTCAGAATAAGTATTGATTTTTTCATATAGTTAGTATTATTGGCTTCAACGGTCTGTGCTAAGCGTAGTGGGGAAGTAAGGAAACTTTTTGTTTCCGCCTGCCGGCAGGCAGGTCTATGCATGGACGCTAAATCTTATTGTTTTGCTTTATTTTTTCTTATCTAAAGCTAAATCTATTCCCAATAGCTATCGGGATAGCGACTTTATAAATATACGCAGACTTTTTGGTTTTACCTATTAGCCCGCATTAGGTTTAAGTTTTGTTTCCAAATGTTTTATTCCACACGCTTTAAATAACTACCGTCACTGTTTTTTATAAATTCAATTCCTCTATTAGCTTTACAAACTATGAATGTAGAATTATCGATTGAGTTCAGAACAATTACGTTATTAAATTCAAATCCGTCGGTTGAAATATTAGTCAATCTCTCTTCTAGGTTTTCCGTATTCGTTTCCCCGGCACCGTATGATATAATTCCATCGGTCGCCCCAATATTAGAACTATTCCCGTGGTTTTTCGCAACTCTATAACCAAATTGCTTTCCCTCGCTTTCAAAAATTAATTCGTTCTCATGTATTTCGATTAGTGTGGACATACAGCTTTCGTCATCAGAAAAATTCAAATCCATTATTTCGATTGTCTTTTCCGTATTTAATGCCTTAATGATTACCTGATCATCAGTAATGAATTCAACTTCTGTATCAGAATCAAAGGGAATAAGTGATTTTTCAAAATCTGTCAGTTGATAATCTAGGGTTACATCGTCCGTACATCCACATCCGGATAACATTGTTAAAGCAAGTAAGAACAATAAATTTCTAAGGTTCATTTTAAATATTTGGTAACGGTCTCGGCTATGATTTCGTTGCAGACTTTCCCAACGGGAAATGTCCGTGCGGAATTCAGCCGGTTACTTTGTTTAAAGGTTTCAAGTTAACGAAAAGTAGCAATGAATTATAGCCAATGTTAGGTGCTGTTTTTATTATTGGCTTTTTCCCACCTTTTTTTAAACTTCTGCAATTTAGGGTTTACTTCCTCTTGAGAATTGGAGTTCAGCGCACTGAAAACCTTTATAGCTTTGTCCAAAACTCTAATTTCGTCGTTAACTTGTTTTCTCTTTGAATATATAATTGCAAGCCTATTGTATGGGTGTGGACCTATAAAGTCTTCTGCAATATTTAACTCGTATAATTTGATTGCCTTATCAACTTCTCCCGATTTTTCAAGCTCAATCCCTTTTAAATTTCGCTCTACCTGTCGGTCGAATAAGTCCATTTAACAACTTTTAAATTTGATTTAATTGTGAGTCCACGGTAAAGCAATCGAAGCAAACGAATTGGTGGATAACCATGCAATCAGCTAAGTCAAAATCATCTCCAATTGAGTCAATTTTAGCGTAAAAAGTCATTTTCTCACCACAATCCTTACATTTTGGATAATCCGCTTCAGAGATTCCGTCCGCTTCTCCTCCAAGTTTATGGCGATATCCAGCTTCTTCATTCCATTTGTATCCGAGTGCCGATTTTGCTTCTTCAGTCTCGGGAGTTGGCGTAAGTTTTATTTCAGGTATTTTCATTTTATAAATTGCACCTAACTATTATATATGAACACAATTGTACATATCCCTAAATATAAAAATATATGTACAATTGTAATTTACTCTTATGTACTAAATTCGGCGTTACTCCACCTCTTTCAATAACACCTCTATTGACTTCTCTAGTTGCTGATCAATGCCATTTGCAATAACACCGGGTTGGTTTTTAACAATGAATTCTGGATCGGTCTCGTTGTTTTCCATCCATTCGCCTGCTTTGTTTTTGGCACTTACGGGTACTACGCCCCAAACACCTCCATTGGGTAAACGTTCCCAACCCGCAAAACTACAGGTACCCGGTACGGGCATTCCCACGGTCTTACCGATCTTTAAATCCACATAACCGCTCGCAAAGCAAGAACCGTCGCTATACATAGATTCATTGAACATGGCCAAGGTTGGTTTTGTCCACCTAGAGGTTGGCTCGCCACCTACTACCCTATCTTCCGTTTCGTAAGATAAAAATGGTATACCGGTAAAGAACATGGCCAGGTCTGCTACTAAATCGCCACCACCATTAAAACGGGTATCTATAATGACCGCTTTTTTATCATTGAACTTGCCCAACATTTCTTCATAAATGGTACGGTAGGGTCCGTCTGCCATACCGGGTATATGCACATAGCCCAAGGTTCCGTTGCTCTTTTTAAGCACTTCCTTTTCATTGGTTTTCACCCAACGGTCATACAACAGACCTCCTTCTTCCCTTAGCGAAATAGGCTTTACGGTCAGCTGTTTCTTTTTGCCTTTTTCATCCACAATATCAAGCAGGGTAAAATCTCCAGCAACGCGGTTTAAATAGCGCGCCACATCTGTGTCCGCACCAATGGTCTCACCGTTTATTTTCTGTATGACCATGCCGGGTGAAATGTCAAAACCAGCCTTATCCAACGGACCGCCTTTTATGACTTCGGTAATTTTTATTCCGTCGCCTTTATAATCATAATCCATAAAAATACCCAACGATGCGGTTTCATCACCATTTTCAATGGCACCGTAGAAGCGCCCGCCGGCGTGACTCACGTTCAGCTCTCCCAACATTTCCGATACCATTTCCATAAACTCAAAGTCATTGCCAATATGCGGCAGGTACTTTTCATATTCGGTACGCATAGCATGCCAATCAATTCCATGAAAGGTAGATGTATAAAATATGCCATTGGTCTTTAGCCAAATGTGATCGAACATAAATTTACGTTCGGCATCGGCATCCAATACCATTTCGGCATTCAGTTTCACCGATTCTTTTTTACCGCCCGCAACATCTACTTTAGAAATGCTACCATCGGATAATAGAAATAAGTTTTCCTTTTTGGCATCCCACTGTAAACTTGCCGATTTTGCACCTAGTGCCACCAACATTTTGGTGCTTTTGGTACGTATTTCTGTTTCCCAAAGATTATAGTCCTTTTCAAATTTGGTCAGGTAGTACAGTTTTTCGCCATCTTTTGAGAGTACGGCATCAGACAATTTAGAGGAGTGTATGGTTAATCGCGCTTTTCTTCGGTCTACATCCTCCAAATCGAATTTTAAGGTATTTATTTTAGGTTTCTCTTCCTTCTTACCCTTCTTCTTTTTATCGTCTTTATCCTCGCCTTCTTTTTCTTTTTTAGTCTCTTCTATCATTTTCAACAGATCATACTCTTCTTTGGTATTGTTGAATTTGTCCCAAGACTCTTGGGTCAAGAACATGGTATATACATCGGTCTCAAAAGAACCACTGGTGGCATAACTTTTTAGACCGTTACGGTTAGTGAAATACATGATCTGACTACCATCGCCCACCCATTTTGGGTAGTACTCATAGTAGCCACTTTGGGTCAGGTTTTTACGCTTTTTCCCATCCTTGGATATCAAAAGCACCTCCGTGTTGTTCAGTGAAACACTCCAGTCTACCAATAACCATTTGCTATCCGGACTCCACTGGTAATACTGGTCTCCGTCCCTCATATGTATGATTTCATCTGGAGTCAATAATGTGCTTACCTCTTTTGTTTTTAGATTCTTGACCTTTAAGGTCTTTCTATCTTCTATATATGCCACATAGGTACTATCCGGAGAAAACTCAGGCAAGTAAATATCATTTTTAGACGTTACCAAAGTATCTTCTTTGATCAGGGTAGCCGCAAAGAAATAAGGCTCTTCCGATCGCACCTTTGAAGATTTAAAAATGCTCCACTTGCCATTGCGTTCACTGCTGTACGCTACAGATGTGCCATCTGGCATAAATTTTACAAAGCGTTCCTGTTCCGGGGTGTTAGTGATACGCTTGGTCAAAGAACCATCTACCGAGGTCACAAATACTTCTCCCCTGCTTATAAATGCAATTTCTTTGCCGTTAGGGGCTACATCCATTTCTTGAACACCACCGTTGACCGATTTATAGGTGATAGCATTACTATCCTCTTGCGTTCTTACTATTATTTCTACCTTCTTAGCACCTTCACCGGCTTTTAGCGTATAAATTTCTCCATCATAACCAAATGCCAAGGTATCGTCCCCAATACTTAATGAGCGTACCGGGTGAGTCTTAAAACTGGTATGTGCAGTAATTTCAGATGCTCCCGTCAACGACATGGAATAGACATTAAAAGAGCCTTCTTGCTCGCTTAAATAGTAAATGGCACTACCGTCTTTTGAAAATACCGGATTACGGTCTTCCCCCTTAAAATTGGTTAATTTGGTATGTTTTCCCGTTGCTGGTTCATACGACCAAATATCTCTGGTAATGGCAGATGTGTGATGTTTTCTAAAGGCATCTTCATAGCCTTTTTTATCATGATATACCATTTTAGAACCATCGGCATTTACTTGTACATCTTCTGCTGGAACGGTCAACACCTGATCTACCCTACCCCCATTTGCGGGAACACTGTACAGTTCTGGTTGTGATGCTGTTGGGTATTGACGATGCTCAGCATCATCCAATCGCATGGCACCAAATAAAACTGCGGTATCGTCAGCAGAAAAACTGAACGCCTTTTCATCGTTACTATGATAGGTCAATCTGGTTGACGGTCCTCCTTTGGCATCCATGATATACACATCAAAATTGCCGTATCTGTCCGAGGAGAAAGCAATTTTTTCTCCGTTCTTGCTCCAAACCGGCGCATAATCATTAGCAACGTGGTACGTTAGCTGTTTTGCCACGCCACCATCCAAAGGCACTGTAAAGATGTTTCCTTTGTACGTAAACGCAATAGTTTCACCGTTGGGAGAAATGGCCGGGTAACGTGCCCATTGTGGATTTGTCTGCGCTGAGCATACGTACGTTAGGCAAATTGCCATTACCGATAAAAAAGAGTATTTCATGTATTTAAGTAGTTGGTATTTAGTAGATACGAAAGATAGGTATTTGATTTATCTACGGCAATGAAACTATGATCAATGGTATTCAATTCTACATAGATGGTAGAAATTGGCTAATTCTGATTAAATTTACTGTACCGACAAATACTATATTATCTTGAAAGAAGAAGAGCATTATTGGACAGAAAGGTATATGAATAAAGATATGGGTTGGGACATTGGCTACCCTTCTACGCCTATTAAAGAATATGCCGATCAATTAACCGATAAATCGATTCAGATTTTAATTCCTGGTGCCGGAAATGCTTACGAAGCCGAATACCTTTGGAAGCAAGGATTTACCCACGTCCATATTCTAGATATCTCTGAAATTCCGTTAAAAGAATTCAAAAAAAGAAACCCCGATTTCCCCGATAAAAACATGCACCAATCTGATTTTTTTGAGTTCAAAGGCCAATACGATCTAATTTTAGAGCAAACCTTTTTCTGCTCTTTTGTACCTACCCATGCTAATAGAAATGCCTATGCCAAACAAATGGCAAGCCTATTAAAATCTAATGGGAAATTAGTGGGACTCTGGTTCACTTTTCCCCTAACCGGTGATATGGAAAAACGACCTTTTGGCGGAAACAAAGACCTGTATACCAATTATTTATTCCCCTATTTTAAAACGATCACTTTCGATCCTTGCTATAACTCCATTAAACCAAGACAAGGGAACGAATTGTTCGGGATTTTTCAAGTTCTTTGATTGGTTGCTCGTTGTTCGTTGCTCGGTCACTTCGGCTACGCTCAGTGACCTTGGTTTAGGAGAAACGCATGGCTTAACAATTGGTGGAAATTGAAAACTGATACTGCCTACTGAACAAACTATCACTTCGGCTACGCTCAGTGACCTTATTTACAATGTGATAAAACAAGAATGAAAAACTCATAGCGAAACTGGTTTTTGAAAACTGCTACTGTTAACTCAAACTGCTACTGCCAACTGAGCAATGAACACTGTACACTGGACTGCAAAACTGTTAAAGGATTACGGATTCTTCAAAACTACATACTGTTAACATCCTTTTAAGAATACTTCCTTTTCTTTTCCGCTATTTTTAGAAACATAACTAACAAACCACTCAAATGACAAGAAGATTACTCTCCCTGTTGATGCTTTTCGCATCTATTTTCGTTTCTGCACAAGATTTTAAAATGGACCTGGTTCAAGACCTAAAGCCCCGTAACATTGGTCCCGGTGGTATGAGCGGTCGTGTAACCGCCATTGATGTTGTCAATGACAATCCGGATATTATGTATGTAGGTACCGCTTCTGGCGGATTATGGAAATCTACTTCCGGTGGCGTAAAATGGGAACCTATTTTTGATAAAGAAGTGACCGCATCTATTGGAGCTGTTGCGATTCAACAAAGTAATCCGTCCGTAATTTGGGCTGGTACTGGTGAAGGTAACCCAAGAAATAGCTTAAACGGTGGTTACGGAGTATACAAATCCCTTGATGGTGGAAAGACCTGGAAATCTATGGGTCTTGAAAAAACTAGACATATTCATAGAATCAAAATAGACCCCATGAACCCTAACACCGTTTATGTAGGTGCTATTGGATCTCCTTGGGGAGAACACCCAGAACGCGGCGTTTTTAAGACTACCGATGGTGGCGAGACTTGGGAAAAGGTGTTGTTCGTAAATAACAAAACAGGGGTTGCAGATCTTATTATGGATCCTACCAACCCTAATAAACTGATCGCTGCCATGTGGGAACACAAGCGCGAACCTTGGTTTTTTAACTCCGGTGGTTCCGGTAGCGGACTTTACATGACCCACGATGGTGGTAAAAACTGGAAAAAATTAAGTGAGGAAGATGGCTTACCAGCTGGTGACCTGGGTAGAATTGGTGTTGCCATTGCTCCGGGAAAACCTGAGGTTATCTATGCCTTGGTTGAAGCTAAAAAGAATGCGTTGTACAAATCTGAAGATGGCGGCTTTAAATGGAAAAAAGTAAACGATAAGAGCGATATAGGTAACAGACCTTTCTATTACTCTGAAATTTACGTAGACCCAGAAAATGAGAACAGGGTATTCTCCGTATTCACCTATGTGAACGTTTCGCAAGATGGCGGCAAAAACTTTACGCAATTGATGCCTGCATACCGTGCGGATAACGGGGTACACCCCGATCACCACGCCTTTTGGATCCACCCAGAAAACGGACAGTTTATGATGGACGGTAATGATGGCGGACTCAATATCTCTAAAGATGGCGGAAAAACATGGCGATTTGTGGGCAACCTTCCCGTGGCGCAATTCTACCACATTGCGGTAGATAATGAATATCCGTATAACGTCTATGGTGGCATGCAAGATAACGGTTCTTGGAGAGGACCTGCCTATGTTTGGAAAGCACAGGGAATTCGTAATAGCTACTGGCAAGAAATTAGTTTTGGTGACGGTTTTGATGTTGTTCCCGATCCTGTAGATTCTAGATATGGGTATACCATGAGCCAACAAGGTAACGTGCAACGTTTTGATCATGTAACCGGTGATAACTACATTGTACGCCCTACTCCACCAGATGCGGAAACCGAACTACGTTTCAATTGGAACTCGGCCATTAGTCAAGATCCTTTTGATACCAGTACCGTTTATTTTGGTAGTCAGTTTGTACATAAGAGTACGGATAAGGCATTGACTTGGAAAGTGATTTCACCTGATTTGACAACGAACAATCCAGAAAAACAAAAGCAAAGTGAAAGCGGCGGTTTATCCATGGATGCTACGGGTGCCGAAAACCATACCACAATTTTGGTTATTGAACCCTCTGCAGTTGAAAGGGATATGCTTTGGGTAGGCTCTGATGACGGTCGTGTGCACTATACCCAAAACGGTGGAGGAACCTGGACAGAAGTAACCGCAAACATCAAAGGCTTACCTAAAGGAAGTTGGATTCCGCAAATAAAAGCATCTACCCGTAATAAGGGTGAAGCATTGTTGATCGCCAACGATTACAGAAGATTCAATTATACGCCATACGCATATAGAACTAAAGATTACGGTAAAACTTGGACAAGAATTGTTGATGCCACAGATGTAGAAAGCTATACTCTATCCATTATTGAAGACCCTGAAAATCCTAATTTATTGTTCCTAGGTACCGATGACGGATTGTATGTTTCTTTCAATGCAGGGGACAAATGGCAGAAATGGACCGAAGGTTTCCCAACGGTTTCTACCAAAGATTTAGCCATTCACCCAAGAGAGCAAGATTTGGTTATCGGTACATTTGGTCGTGCTGCATGGGTATTAGATGATATTCGTCCGTTACGAGCTTTAGCCGCAGATGCTACCATTTTAAACAAGGAAATAGAATTATTTACTCCGCCAACGGCATATCAGGCATCTTATCAGCAACCTACAGGCAGTCGTTTTGGTGCCGATGGTCTTTACCAAGGTGAAAACAGAAAGTCCGGTGCTATGATTACCTATTATTTAAAGGAAGGTAAAAAAGCTGCCAAAAAGGGCAAGGGCATGAAGGGTAAAAAAGAGGATTCATCCGAAGAAAAAACAGAAGAAAAAACAGATAGCGTTGCGTTGACCGGAGTTCAAAAGAAAGATTCCGTTCAGTTCGATTTTTACGATGGCGACAGACTGATTCGAACTTTAAAATACAAGACTCCAGAAAAAGCAGGATTTCACAGAATCTACTGGGGAATGGATGAAAAAGGCGCGGATAGACCTTCTAGAAAAGTACAGACCAAAAAGAAAGAATCTGGCGGTTTAGACGTAAAACCAGGCACCTATACCATAAAAATGTTATACGGTGATCTGGAAGAAGAAACTACGATTACGGTAAAATCAGACCCACGTTTAGAAGTATCTCAAACAGGAATCAATGAAGCCTATGCAAACGGAAAAGAATTGGAATCATACATGCAGACAGCAGCAGATGCGGTACAGCAATTGGCAAAAAGTAAAGAGGTTGCAGAGAAGTTTCAAAAAGATCTGAAAAAAGAGGACGATAAAAAGTACAAAGAACAAATAGACGCCTCTAAAGACATCATTAAACAAATAGATTCTATCACCGCTATATATTTAGGTAAGGTCGATAAAAGACAAGGAATAACCCGTAGTAAAGAAATGACGGTAATGCAACGTATTCAAATTGCAAGGCGCTACGTAGGATCTAGAAAAACCGGTATGACGGCAACGGAAAAACAATTAATGCAATTTGCCAAAGATGATCTGCAGAGCGCGCTACAAAAAACAAATGCTTTCTTCGCCAAAGAATGGGTAGAATACCAAACTAATATGAAAAGCTTAGATATATCACCTTTTAAAGAAACAGAAGTTTTTAATTTGAATTAATATGTAAAAGTCTAACAATCTAAAAACCACTACTATGAAGTACCTAATGGCTTGCTTTGTGTTTACGCTTATGTTAAGCTGTAAAGAAGAACCTAAAAAACCTTCTATTGCAGAAACGATGAAGACCTATACCATCAAACAAATGATGGATAACGAAGCCATTGGTGGCGGTAGTTTTTCCCCTGATAATTCTAAATTACTTATCTCAAGTAATAGATCTGGTATTTACAACATGTACACAGTGCCTACAAGCGGCGGTGAATTGACTCCCGTTACTATGTCTGACAGTGCATCTGTATTCGCCATATCCTATTTTCCAAAAGATGAACGCATGTTGTTTAGAATGGATGGAAATGGTGATGAGATATTTCATATTTACGTCAGAGATCTAGACGGTACGCAGACCGACCTTACACCGGCAGAAGGTGCCCGTGCATCGTTCTACGGGTGGGCAGAAGATGATATGAGTTTTTACTATACTTCTAACGAGAGAAACCCTAGAAATGATGATATCTATGAAATGGACTTAGAAACTCTTGAGCCTACCCTGATCTATGAAAATACGGAAGGTTATAGCATTGACGGAATTTCCGAGGACAAGAAATATATAACCTTGGGCAAGCCCATCAATACCAATGATTCCGATTTGTTTATTTACACTTTATCGGATAAAAAGCTGACCAAAATCAATGAAAATCAAAGCGCCAATAGTAGCTCTGGATTTTCCAATGATGGTTCTTCTTTGTATTATACCACAGATGATGGAGAGGAATTCTCTTATTTAATGAAGTACGATATTGCCACGGGCAACAGAGAAAAGGTGATGCAGAAAAATTGGGATATATGGGGTACCTATTTTACGGAAAACGGAACCTATCAAGTAACCTATATTAACGAAGACGCCAAGAATGTCATTGAAATAAAGAATGTTAGCACCGGTGAAAATGTTGCTCTTCCTTCTTTGGATGGTTTGGACGTAACCAGTGTAGATTTCTCAGATGATGAAAAACTAATGCGTTTTTATGCGGGTGGGTCACACACCCCTTCTAATTTGTTCGTTTATAATTTAGAAACCAAAGAACAGACCCAGTTGACCAATGTTCTAAATAGCGAAATAAATGGTGAAGACTTGGTGAACGCAGAAGTAATACGTTACAAGTCTTTTGATGGGGTTGAAATTCCTGCCATTTATTACAAGCCCCACCAGGCAAGTGCGGACACCAAAGTACCTGCATTGGTTTGGGTTCATGGCGGACCGGGCGGACAAAGTAGACAGAACTTTAGCTCATTTATTCAATATTTGACCAATCATGGCTATGCCGTACTAGCCGTTAACAACAGAGGTAGTAGCGGTTATGGCAAAACTTTTTATCAAATGGATGATTTAAACCATGGCGATAAGGATTTAAAAGATTGTGTAGAAGGTAAAAATTGGCTTGCCCAACAGCCAGGAATAGATGCTAATAAAATTGGAATCATTGGCGGCTCTTACGGTGGTTACATGACTATGGCGGCATTGACCTATACCCCAGAAGAGTTTGCCGTTGGGGTAAATTTGTTTGGCGTAACCAATTGGGTACGAACATTAAAAAGTATACCGCCATGGTGGGAGTCTTTTAAAGATGCCTTATATAAAGAATTAGGAGACCCATACAGTGCAGATTCCGTAAGGTTAAAAGAGATTTCCCCTTTGTTTCATACCGATAAGGTGACCAAACCTCTAATTGTTTTACAAGGTTCGCAAGACCCTAGAGTATTACAAGTAGAATCTGACGAAATTGTTGCAGGTGTAAAAAAGAACGGTGTTCCCGTAGAATACGTGCTCTTTGAAGATGAAGGTCATGGTTTTGTAAAAAAAGAAAATCAGATCGAAGCTTACAGTAGGGTTTTAGATTTTTTAGATTTGTATTTGAAGAAGGATAAAGCAACACCCATTGAAGAAGGCGATAAGTAAAGCCAAAATTTTAAGTTTCATATTAAATTAAAGAATGAAGAAAGTTTTTACGTTACTAGTATTATTAGCAACTATTAATCAAATAAATGCGCAAAGTGGTGGTACAGGAGAAGACGATTTTGGTAGTTGGTTCATGTATTTTGGAACCAATAAAATTGCCGATAAATGGAGTATACATACCGAAGCTCAATTTAGATATTATGAAATGGCTTCGAACTTTAACCAGTTGTTGCTGCGTACGGGTATCAACTATCACATTAACCCTGATGCTATCGCTACTTTAGGCTACGGCTTTATTGAAACCGACCCTACTTTTACGGAGTTTGATGAACTTGGTGTAAATACTTTAGTCGAAAACAATTCAATTTCTGAACATCGAATATTTGAGCAGTTCATTCTTAAAAATAAAGTGTGGGAATTTAATTTTGAACATCGTTACCGCCTAGAGCAGCGTTTTGTACAAAACAATTTTACCGGTGAAAGCAACACATTGCACAGAGCCCGTTATAGAATTCAAATGACCTTGCCCCTAACCGATATCTTTTTCTTGAATTTCTATGATGAGATTTTCATAAATCTACAAGACAGTGCATTTGGTCAAAACCGTGCCTATGCTGCACTTGGGGTTAATGTTACCGAAGATTTAAGCATGCAATTTGGCTACTTAAAAAATCACTTTACAGGGGCTAATTACGATCGTCTACAAATTGGTGTTTTTTATAACACCGATCTGCGTGGCATTTTTAAAAAGAAGAAGTAAATTTATACCATAAACAAACTACATTATTATGAAAAAAATAGCATTGACTTTCGCGAGTGCATTATTGATCATTTTCGCAAGTTGCAAGGACGCTAAAAAAAGTGAAGATTCTAAAAATGTTGAAGCCACAGCAGAAACTGCTGACATGTACAGCTTGGTTCAAGACTCTACCAAGGTAAGTTTTACCGCATACAAAACAACTGATAAAGTGCCAGTTGGCGGTATGTTCAAAAAGATAAACTTTACTAATACAACAAGTGGAGCAACTGCTATGGAAGCTTTAAACGGAACTGAATTTAGCATTCCCGTAAGCAGTTTGTTTACCAATGACCCTACCGGTACTAGAGACCCAAAGCTTTTAGAATTCTTTTTTGGGGTATTAAAAGATACCGAGCTTATTTCTGGTGTGGTTAAGGTAGAAGGCGAAAATAGCTCTATAGACGTTACCTTAAATGGTGAAACCCAAAATATACCCCTTACCTACGAAATGGATGGCGACAACAAAATTACTTTTAGTGGTGTAATGGATTTGGAAAACTGGAACGCTTTAGATGCCGTTGCCTCTATAAACAAAGCTTGTGAAATTTTACATACCGGTAAAGATGGTGTGAGCAAAACTTGGAGCGAAGTTGCCGTTAAAGCCGAAGTGCTTTTGGATAAAAAATAATACCTATTATATATGTATAGATAAGGAGGAGCGTTAACGCTCCTCTTTTTTTATCACTAAAGATTAAAAGTATTGCTCTATGCACTTAACTACTTGATATTACATTATTTATTGGCTAATTTGTTGCTTCACACTAAAATAGATTAACATGAAAATATTAAAAGTTGAATTAGCACTGTTGGCACTATTGGCTGTCTTCAGTTGCAAAGAAGTAAAAAAAGAAGCATCAGAGGCTAAAGAGGAAATGGAAGAATTAATGGATGAGGCAGAAAATGAAATGACAGAACAAGATACTGTTGTAAAGTTTATGCTTGAACCAAAAAGTGATAGCAATGTTAAAGGTGAAGTCATTTTTACCGAAGATGATGGCGAAGTAGATATGGTAGCCGTACTTTCTGGTTTAAGTGAAGGAGAACATGCCATTCACATTCACCAAACGGCAGACTGTACTGCAGCCGATGGTTCTTCTGCTGGAGGACACTGGAACCCAACTAATGAGCCACATGGTAAATGGGGAGCAAGCGAAGGATATCATAAAGGTGATATAGGTAACTTTACCGCAGATGCCGATGGTAACGCCAAAGTTGAGTTTTCAACAGACGAATGGTGTATTGGCTGTGATGATGAAAATAAGAACATTTTAGGAAAAGGGGTTATTGTACACCAAGGTGTTGATGATTACACTTCTCAACCTAGTGGTGATGCAGGTGCACGTGTTAGCTGTGCCGGTATTATTGAATAGGGTTAATAATATTTAGGATAAAAGCTGTTCTTAGAACAGCTTTTTCTATTTTTAACCGTTACAAAATATTTAATATGCAATTAGACCTATTGGTTGATCAATTTAAAAAGAAAGACCCTTTGGCTTTCGAAAAGCTATATGGCATGTATAGTGAAAATATCTGTGGTGTTATCAATACCATAGTAAAAAACGATGCCTTGGCCCAAGAAATCTGTCAAGACGTATTTATAAAGATTTGGAATAACTGTGAAAGTTATAATTCTTCTAAAGGTAGATTTTTCACATGGATCCTTAACATAGCCCGAAATGCAGCTATCGATGAAATACGCAGTAGGTCGTATAAAAATGACAAAAAGAATCTTTCCGCAGATTACTTCGTAGGTATTTTACAGCTCAAGGAAGAAGAAGAAAATTCATCAGTAGACACCAAGGGTTTGAGAAACCTAGTACAGAATTTAAAGGAAAAATGTGTTCAGATCATTGAACTGTTATACTTTAGGGGATATACACAAAAAGATGCTGCAGAAGAATTGGAAATTCCCTTAGGCACTGTAAAAACAAGAAATAGAAGTTGCATTTCCCAATTACGGGAGAATATGGAGGTAAGATAGTATGGATGTAGAAAAATACATAGCATCGGGAATTTTGGAGCTTTACGTGGCCGGTATACTCTCAGAGAAGGAAAATCTTGAGATTGCCAACTATGCCAAGGAGTATCCAGAAATAAAAAAGGAGATCGAGGAAATTGAGGCTTCAATATTAGAATTGTCCAGAAAAGCTTCACCAGGATATCATTATTCATTTAAAGCATTGATGAATAAAATTAATGGTGAGGTCAAGGTAGTTGATATTAATGAAAAACGTAGTACTCCATTCTTATCTTATATGGGTTGGGCTGCATCTATTCTATTGGCTGTAGGACTCTTCTGGATGTATCAGCAAAATCAAGATTTAAAGTCTAATATTGAAGTCGTAGAAAAGCAGAATGTAGATTTGGAGCAGCAAATTGCCGATACCGATTCTTCTTTAGAACAGACCCAAGAATTATTGAATACACTTAGAGATAAGAATATTAGTGTTATCCCATTAGGAGGGCAAGACGTTTCACCTACTTCATACGCCAAGGCGTATTGGAACAAACAAGAAGAAAAAGTATTTATAGATGCCAAAGGGCTGCCAGAACCGCCAGATGGTTTTGTTTACCAAGTTTGGTCTCTTAAACTTTCACCGCTTACACCAACTAGCATGGGACTTCTTGAAGATTTTGCAACAGATGAAAACAAAGTCTTTGCTTTGAACAACCCGAACGAATCTGAAGCATTTGGTATTACCTTAGAACCTGCTGGCGGTAGCGAATCGCCAACCCTTGAACAATTGTATACCCTTGGGGTCGTCAATGCTTCATAAGATATAAAACACCTAAGGGAAAGCCTATGAGGCATATAAAGGAAACATACTTTTAAATTAGAGGCAAGCCCAAGGGTATTATATCCTTTGGCGGTAGCAATAAAAAATTATGTATTAATGGGCAGTTTTTATAAACTGCCCATTTTTTTTATTATTTTTCCACCATGGATTTAAAGAAAATTTTTGGAACGGTGCTAACCTTATTAGGAATCGGTGGGCTGGTTTATACTGCAATATTATTCGCTAATAGCAGCGGAACAACAAAACAACTTATTGTCTATGGTGTTTTAGGTGCCATTTTCTTCTTTTCGGGTATAGGACTCATAAGAAATACCAGCCAAAATTAGCCCATAGAATCAACGGTCTGTATTAACCCTGTGTAGGGCAAGACTCTTTACCAGCCATTTAGGTAAGGTCTTATTTGGATTTCTTTTCTTTAGGTTTAGATACAAACCTAGCGCTTTTAAGATAGGTACCTTATGGGTCTCTACCAATTCTATCAACGTGCCATCTGGGTCTTCCATATAACTAAAATGACCGGCGGCGTCGCCCATATCAAAACTGTTGGCACTGTCTACCGTAAAAGGAGAGTTGTTCTTGATCGCCTTTTCCCTTATCACAGCCATACCAGATACATCAAAACATAGGTGAATGTAACCCAAATCGCCCCATAGCCTATTTTTAAAAATCTTGTTTGGCCTTTCATCTAGTAGCTGAACAAGTTCTAGTTGCGTAGGTCCCAAAAGGTCTCCAAAACCACCAACAGACGTACGTTCTTGCTGTAATATTACTCTTCTGCACTTTTTCTTATCGGTGGATAAAACTGTATCTATTGCATCGTACACCACTTTAGTATACCCCAGCATAGTGGAGTAAAACCCCATAGATTTCGTAATATCACTTACCCCTATAACAGCACCTAGTACTCCCCCATTTAATGAAGACTGCTTAGAGAAGGAATACATATCCTCTACCAGCTGAACACGGTTTCCAAAGGGGTCGTTAAAATAGAAATTTGGTTTATGGGTATGGCTTATCTGCGATAAATTAAGTACCCCTAATTCTTTTAAGTACGTGTGCATTTTCATAAGATTACCACATCTTATCTTCATAGCGTATATACCTAAATCGCCGAATTTTATAGGATTTTCAGATGCTACGGGAATTCGGTCTTTAAATTGCCAAATTTCCAAACCACCACCACCGGTCATGTTGAGCGATAGGTATGCTTCCCTTTTTTCAACCCTATTATTGGTATATTGAGACATCAATGACGCAAATGCCTCATCTTCAAATAATAAAATATCAAAACCTAAATGGTTTCTATACCAATTAAATACTTTTTTGACATCTGATACTCCAATGCCTATTTGTTGAATACCGTTAATTATTTCAACCATTATATGGGGTGCGTATCAATTTATTATGAAGCGATTTTAATTTATTTCCTGGATATCCCAACTTAAAAAGTACCACTAAGATGAAATTGGACAAATTGACCCGTAAATACGAATTAGATTCATACTTACGTGCCGAAACTACCAAATCGTTCTTTATTATGGTGTAAGATATCCGCTCTTTCTTCATCCTTGCAAAAAATTCAAAATCTTCCATAAGCACCTGTTGCTCATTAAAACGGCCTAGCTGTTCAAATGCTTCTTTCCTAATGAATAGGCATTGATCACCGCCACCCGTAAACAAGCCGTCTTTAGCCGTAAAGGCTGCATTTATTCGTAGATACCATTTATCCTTATCAAATCGGTAAGAGAAAAATCCTGCATCATAGCCGTCTTCTAAACTTTGCAATATGTTTTCTATAAATTCAGCAGGCGGTACTACATCTGCATGTAAAAAAACCAGTGTATTGCCCAATGCCATACTAGCAGCCTCATTCATTTGAGAAGCCCTACCCTTATTCTTGCAACGCAGTATTTCTACCTTGCTACTACATTCCAGCAATTCAATATCGTCAGAATTACCGGGTGACAAGGCTACAATTACTTCTACTAATTTATTATGCTCTAAAAAACATGCAATACTAAAAAGTCGCTGTAGATTATCATATTCATTATGGGCAGGTATAATTAAACTGATCATATAACTGGTTGATTCCTAGAAATTTGGTTAATTACTATTGTTCTGATTGACACCAACTTTTGTTTATTTACGTAAGTTGGTCAAAATAGTTTTAATACCGGCTTTATAATTTTAAAAAAGTTAACGTAATCAATTAAACATATACTCGACCAAGGTGAAACAAACCTTTCAAATACATTCACGTAAGTAAGGTGACCTAAAACTACATTATGAAATTAAGACTATATTTTTTAGCTGCTCTATTTGCATTATCATGTACGGCTAAAACCAATTTACAGGCACAAACGGAAGCTGGTGACAATAGCGTTGACTTCAATGAGCTATCAGAATCTTTCTTACATAAAATAAAGGCTGAAGAAGATACTCAGGAAATACAAAATATTTTAGCAAATACCACCATTAAGGAATTGGATGCCGCTCTTGACACCAATGATAAACGTTTGGCGTTTTGGTTGAATATTTACAATGCTTATATACAGGTTATTTTACAGAATAATCCTAAACTGTATGATGACCGTGGCAGTTTCTTTAAATTGGAGCAAATTAAGATTGCCGGTGAAATGGTTTCGTTTGCAAAAATTGAACATGGTCTTATTAGAAAATCTCAATGGGAATATGGTTTAGGCTATATACGCAAATGGTTCCCTAACAAATTTGAACGAAAACTAAGAGTTGACAAACCTGTGTACAATATACATTTTGCGTTGAACTGTGGCGCCAAAGATTGTCCGCCAGTAGCCATATATGAATGGGAACGCCTACCAGAACAGTTAGAAATAGGCACAAAAAAACATCTAGAAAAAACAAGTGAGTTCAATACAGAAACCAATGTAGTTAAGGTAACATCATTATTCAATTGGTTTAGGGGAGATTTTGGCGGAAAAAACGGTGTTAAAAAAATCTTGAAAGAAAACGATATCATACCTTCTACAAAAGATGTAGATATTGAATACACCAACTATGACTGGACCCTTTATTTGGACAATTTTATAGAATTGTAGCCATAGTATGGTGTTTTGGGTTCTTTAGTTATTAGTTACCCCAACATAAGAAATATTCTTATTTGGTTCTTAGTACGTTGATTAGCTTATAGAGTGTTAAATTGCACCCGAAATAGATTTATACTTTTCTATGAAGGTTGACTTTGGTTTCCTTAAAAAGTTTTTTGTTGTACTGTTCATACTACTAGGCGTATTGGCGGTCTCTAAATTGGATGAGCTCCAATTTTCATTCGATTTTAGTCAGTTTTTTCCTGAAGAAGATCCTGATTTGGCTTTTTATGATAAGTATGTTGAAGAATTTGGTACTGATGACAATTTTTTACTTATTGCCGTAAAGAACTCTACAGATGTATTTCAAGAAGACTTTCTAAAAAAGTTCCAGGCAATTTCCAAAGAAAGCAAGGATTTTGAATTTGTATTGGAAAGCAGCTCTATCACCTCGTTATCCTACCCTCTAAAGACATCTTTTGGTTATACCACGTTGCCCATTGTCCATATCAACGACCCCAGTTTATATGAACAAGACTGGGACAAAATAAAATCTGATTCCCTATTCATTAATACGCTTATTGCAAAGGACAGAAAATCAATGGTACTGGCCTTACAAACCGTAGACAATCTTAATTACCAGCAGTCTAAACAACTTTTAAATCAAATTAGGGCATCTTTAAAGGCGAATAATCTGCCGGATTACCATATTCTTGGTAGAGCCTTTTTTTATGAAGCTATTGTAGAAATGCAAAAGAGCGAAGTATTGACAACCACTATAGTAGCTTCTATTTTGGTGTTCATTATTCTTCTATTGGTGTACAGAAGTATGCCCGTAGTTTTAATTTCGGTTTTCTCGATAGCCATGTCACTCTTATTGTTTATGGGGCTTTTGGGCTGGCTAGGCAAAGAACTGAACGCCATGGCAGCATTTTACCCAGTATTAATGCTCATTGTAGGTACTTCTGATGTTATACACCTAACCGATAGTTATATACGAAAACTACAAAGTAGTATTCCACGATATGCGGCCATAACCTCATCTTTAAAAGAAGTGGGTATGACTACCTTACTTACCTCTGTAACTACTGCCGTTGGTTTTGTGACGCTTTTATCATCTAGATTAGTGAGCATTCAAGAATTTGGAATCAATGCGGCCATTGGTGTTTTGGTAGCTTATATTACGGTAATATTCCTAACAGGATCATTGCTAATAAGTTTACCGGAAAAATCGTTGGTGGGGCGTAAAAGCATATCAGAAAATTGGGTCAATTACTTATTAAAAATCAATACGTTCACCAAAAATTTTCCTAAAACCATTATAGCCGGTACTGTACTTTTTACCGCACTCTGTATTTTAGGTATATATATGGTGCAGACCAACCAAGAACTTAAACAGACTTTACCTTCTGAAAGTAAAATTGCCTTAGATTTTGAATATTTTCAGGACAATTATGCAGGATTTAGACCCTTGGAAATTGCTGTAATGGGTGTTGATGACCATAAGGTAACCGAATATGAAGTGGCTTTGGAAATTGAAAAATTGCTTACGTATCTTAAAACAATTGAAAGTATAGGGAGCTTACAATCTTCTAACCTTGCCTATAAAATATTGAACAAGGCCAATAACCTAAACAACTCGGCTTTCTTTAAGCTTCCACAAGACAAAAAAACATTTTTAAAATATCAAAAAGATACGCGTAAACTTGCACGTAAACAGCTTGCAAAATTTGTAAATGCAGATGAATCTATTGCACGCATCAATGGGCGATTACAAGATATTGGAACAGACAACCTAAAAGTGGTTTATGAAAACATTGATGCTTTTGCCAAAACCCAATTAGACACCTCTCTGGTTAAAATAAAAGTAACGGGTAAGAGTATTTTGTTGGATAAAAATTCCGAATACATAAGAAGTAGTCTTCTTGAAGGATTACTCTATGGTTTATTATTGATCGGGGTCATTATGGCTTTTGTTTTCAAGGATATTAAAATATTCTTGATTTCATTGGTACCCAATATCCTACCTATTTTATTTGCAGGTGGCATGTTGGGTTTTCTGGGTATTCCGTTAGAAGCATCGTTATCTGTGGTATTCGCCATAGTATTTGGTATTGCGGTAGACGACACCATTCACTTTTTAGGAAAATACAAGTTAGGTATTACCCAAGGGCTGGAAAAAGAGGCGGCCATTGAAAAAACCTTTGCACAAACAGGTAGAGCCCTGGTCATTACAACCATTATATTGTTCTTCGGATTTATGGTAATGCTGTTTTCTATTCATCAGCCCAGTGTTACCATTGGGTTGATCATTAGTGTAACCTTGGTAACAGCGTTGATATTGGATTTACTATTATTACCGGTGCTGCTAAGAAAATTGATTTAGATAGAGCTATTGGTACGATTTAATGTCTTTTGCAAAGACCTGTAGGCAACTATAGTTTTGCCGACCAATAAAATCATTAAGCTGATCCATAATGTAAAGAGTAGGTATTCCATAACACTAATTGGTTTACTTGGTTACTTTTAGTTCACATTTTAAAGTCGTGGGGCGCACATTAAAATGTATTTGGTCGATAAATATATGTATTTCATCTATGCGCCTGTTAAAAAAAACCAAAAATTCGACGAAATGCATAATAATAACAACGCCACGACTTTACATCGTGGCGTTGAAAAAAAAACAATCCAACCTAAAACAAACATGAAATGAAAATAATTGGGCTATCAATTACAGATCATGGACTTGCTTTTCCATACCAGGACCCAGTTCATAAATGGCTCCTATTAATTCTCCTTTAATTTCCTTAACTCTGTCTTCTTTCCCGTTTGCCTTGTATACCTCGGCAGCTTGGTAAAGCAGTGCAGGTTCAAATGTTTTTCCGTAAACGTAGGTATCCATAATCTTCATAGCCTGTTCTTTGTCCCCATTTTTAAGGTGACTATAGCCCAGCCAACTATAAGATTCTGGTGTAGGCCTATTATCTACCTCCCTTTGTGCCAAAATCAAGGCACTGTCATATTGTTTGGTTTCACCAATGTACAAGCCCAGGTTATAGGCATTATACATATCACCATATGCTTTATCTTTTACGCGGGTAAAGTACTCGTCCAAATTCTTTGTACGAATTAAGTCATCACCGGAATAGTCGGCAATTTCAGCTTTTAACAGAAAATAATCCGGTGCATCATAGGTTTTGGTAACGGAGTCCAAAATGCGAATGGCCTCTTTAGAGTTCTTATCATTGGAAAATACGATCCATGCAATACCTTTTTTAGCGTATGCATTGTTGTTATCAATTTCCAGCGCTTTTAAATAATGATTGTATGAATCCTCAATTCTACCGGCATGCCCGTAGTAATCGCCCAAATTGGTGTAGCTCCATAACATTAGATCATTATTTTTAGACAATTCGGCCTTCGTTCTAGCCTTTTCCATGAAATTTATGGTAGTATCTAAATCTCCTTTGTAATCGTTCCATTTAGCCACACGGATCATGTATCCAAAATCTGACATGTTCTTTAAACTATCTAAATAGCTTTCTGCTACATCATAGTTTCCTAGTTCCATATGGACATCAAAGTACAAACTTTGGGTTTCTGTTTTATCACCACCTATTGCCGCTGCAGAATCTGCTAACTGAAGGGCTTCTTTAAAACGATGCTGGGAAATATAATTTCTGGCCAGCGACCTGTAAAAACCGGGTTTACCTATATTGGCAATATCAACGGCTCTTTTTAAACTTTTTTCAGCCTTCTTTAAAAACGCTATATCACCAGTTTGTTGAAAATACCTGCTGTACTCCCCGCCTACTACACCAAAACTGGTTAGCTGCATACTGTCTGATCTAATTTTAGAATTCCAAAGATCAAAATATTTTGATGTGGTCTTGACCTCGTTAGCTACTAAATATTTATCGTAATCTTTTTTGTTTGCAATTGCATCATGATTCTTAGTATTACAAGATGATACCAGTAACACTACTATTAAAAGCTTTATTAATTTCATAAGGTTGTTTTTTTGTGGATTGTTTAAAATAGGGAGGGCCTTTCAACCCTCCCTTCCCTTCTCTTTCATAAACAATTTAGGGATGTGCCAATCTTACCTACCGTTAACAATAAGTAAGGTGAAGGCAACTTCTTATTCTGGTGCTCCCAAATATGGGAACGTAGTACCTACAGTGGCCGTTAGCCCAACGCCATCTGAGGTTAATCTTGGTAAATCTGCCATACCATCATCATCGGTATCTTGACCACTAAAACGGTCTCCTTCCATACCACCGAACAATAAAATCAATGACACATCAATAACATCATCTTGTGGAGTTCTACCTGTCAAAGCAACCTCATCACCATCTGGAACCAAAATTCTTCCATCATTATCAAAATCGGTACCCGGATTAAAGTATGTGGTAGGTAAGTTAGGAGCAACCTCTAAAACATCGGCAGCCAAGTAACCTGTTAATGTAGGCGCATCTAAACCTAATATGTTGTTTTCATAGTTTACATCTGCAGGATCAGCTCCTAAAATGTTAGCATACACATCATGATATGCCTCTAACCTTGCTTCAAAATCTGCTTGAAAAGTTGCAGCCATTTCTGAAGGAATAGACATGTTATGAGCATCTTTAATATCACCATCTGCACTTAATACCGTATTGATACCTGGTCTACCCATAAAATCTACTTGGGCATAAGTACCTGTAAAGTCTGGCTCCATTGGCTCCATAGCTTCTTCACATGGGGTACATGTACCACCACAATCTACTCCGGTTTCATCACCGTTCATAATACCATCATCACATGTTGGTGTAACCACTACTGGTGTATTGTCATCATCATCGCTACAAGAAGCTAATGCGGCTACTGCCAAAAGAGACAAAAACGTATATTTTATATTTTTAAATTTCATCTTACTATTTTTTAAAAAGTTATTATTGCTTAACATTTGTAGTTACCCAAGTCTTATATACTTCTAGACCCAAAGCATTTTGTCCCGTTGTAGTTCCTAAAAGACTATTAGGAATTTCAACAACTATGGCCATTGTATTGGCGCCATCAAAAGTATCGACTGCAGTTTCATCGTCATCATCTGTAGAATCTGGATCACCAGCTGGTTTAAAACCTAATGGGGCCGTACCACCAATTACTTCATTGAACTGAAAGAAGTCAAAGAAAAAAGCATCTTGTCTAGGACCTGCAAATAAAGAAACTCCACTATCCGTAGTTTCTACAATAGCAGTTTCAGCAGAAATGTCAACTGAACCTAATGGTGCATCTACCATTACTGAACCGTTCAAACCTGTTTCGCTTGGTGCAACCGGACCAAAAAAGTACATTTTACCATCTCTTGGTATAGCTTGTATTACCAAATCTTCTACCAAATCATTATCGGTATCAATATTTATTTCCAGTAATACATTTTCATCGAACGTACCATAAGCCAAATCTGGCAGTACATTAGATTGAAGATCTACCGCAAAAACGGTATTGTCTGAACCTTCTGTTGGTTCAAAAGCATAAAAATCGGCAATATCTGCCGTGGTTCCCATAGCGCTAGGCGCATCAATATGATCTGCCGCCACTAAAAGACCTCCTACTAGGGCCAAAGCCCCAAGTCCCATAAATAATTTTGATTTTTTCATTATCTCTTTTTTTAGATTAGAATCACCCTTACTTACGCAGTAAAAAAGAGAAGGTTCATTTTTTCTTAAAAAAAAATTTAATTTTATTCCAAATCCTTAAAATTCATATCATCAAAAAAACCATTTATAGTGTAGAAGTACTTATTTATAAAAAGGTTTGAATTAATAATTAGCTAACTTTGCAGTGTTAAATTATTAAGATTATGAACCCGTCTTCCTCTGGTTGGATCGAGAAATATGGTTCGTTGGTGCAAAAACACCAAGATGCATTCCCCACTTTTGAAGCGCTATACACTACCCTAAAGAAAAGCGGTTTTGTATACGGGCTAAATGCCAGCATACCAGATTTTATTGTATTGGAGCATACCCTTTCTGAAGATGAGAAGGCTAAGATCAACCTACTACATGCCTTGTATTTTACCTATCGAATTGAAGGTGGCGAAGACTATTCCATATTTATAGAACAGGTATTCAAATTTTATGAAATTTTAAAAATCAACAACGAGAGTTTTTTTGATAAGTGGTTTACCGGTAATAAAACTTCTGCCAAACTAGAAAAGTTGATGACCTCTAGAATATATATTGAGGATAATATTATCAGTAAAACTTTTAATAGTCTTATTACAAATTCACTACTGTTTATAGATGTACTACTTTTTAAACATTTTTTAAACGACTACCCCGCTTTAAAGGAAAAGGCGGAAGAAATTGAATATTTGGCCATAAATATTAGCTACCACGCTTTAAGTTCTAAGGAACTGGACAGAAAAGACAATAAGCTTTCGCAATTATTGGCATCATCATTAACCTATATTAACTGTGCCGAAAATAATTTTGATGGTTCTTACAGGGAAAGGCTATTGAACAATAAGGATAATTGGGAAAACAGGTATTTACTTGATATGGCCTGTTTAACCGTTTGGGAAGACCATTCTTTAGATTATACGGAGTCCGACTTTATTTTTGGCATTGGTAAAGACCTTGGTTTTGACAATACTATTATCTCAACCTCCATTACCGACGTTACCGAATTTTTCAAACTTAATTTTGATACCATTCCTTATTTAAAGGAAAAGAATTTAGCCAAGCAATTTTACGACAGCATGGGTAAAATTGTCAAGAAACTTATTTTACGTAACAGCAAAAGATTACATAAAGAGCTTTCTCAAAGTGCAGAATTGGTAGCCCTTTTATCTAAATCTACCGTAAGAGATCTAAGTGATGAGGAAAAGAGGAAGGTTCAAAATCAACTGTTGGATATTTTTAAGAGCATACCTTCTTTAGCGATTTTTATATTACCGGGCGGGGCAATTCTGCTTCCTATATTTATTAAGTTAATTCCAAAGCTGTTACCATCGGCCTTTGATGAAAACAGAATTGACGAAGAAGAAGACCTTTATCGCAAATAGCTCACTTTCAAATAATTGAAATTACTATTCTAACCAAAGCTTAAAGTCCTTTACTTTTTCCCTGCTCACAATAATCTCATGATCGTTATTGTTCTTTAGCTTGATCTGTAACCTAGAGTTCGTATAGGATACTATATCCTTTATATGGTCAATATTCACAAAGAACTTTCTACTTACCCTAAAGAATACCTGCGGTTTAAGTTCATCTTCTAACTGCTCTAAAGTGGTATCCAATAAATAATTACGACCATCTTTTGTTGCCGCATAAGTGCCTTTGTTCTCACTATAAAAACACTCTACATCTTCTGAATTTATAATTTTTAAATGCTGTCCTACTTTAGCCGTAAAACGTTTTTTATACTCCCGCTCTAGCGGATTTACCAATAACTTTTTAATATCCTCAAAATCTAAGGCAATTTTATTAGGCTCACTTTCTACCTTAAAGCGTTTTCTATATTTCTTGACCGCCTGCTCTAAATCTTCATCATCTATTGGTTTTAGCAAGTAGTCAATACTATTCAATTTAAAGGCCTTAAGCGCATACTCATCAAACGCAGTAGTAAATATAATAGCACTGTGTACTTCAATAACATCAAAAATCTCAAATGAGAGTCCGTCAGATAGTTGAATGTCCAAGAATATCAAATCTGGATGTTCATTTTCTTGAAACCATTGTATAGCCTCATCAACAGAATGTAACATTGTAGAAACCTCAAGATCTAAACTTTCTAACATTCTGCCCAATCTACGCGCTGCAGGCTTTTCATCTTCTATTATAATGGTTCTCATAGGTAATTTGGTTTGGTGGGTATATGTAAGGTAATTGAAAATTATAATTCTTGGTTAATGGTCATTGCGCCTTAAAATTTCATTGATTCTTTCTTGCTCCCAATTTTTTAAAAACTTGGGTTTGAACACAGACCAATCCTTATACTTTAATACATAAACATAAAGTGCATGAAAGGCTACAACAACACCCCAAATAATAGGTATACTGTAAATGTTCCACTCTAACCAATACACAAACTTGGCGTCTAGATCCATATCACCTATAAATCTATCGAACACTTGAATTTTAAATAATAGCACTAGAAAATTCAACTTTAAAAATGTACCTAGGTGCTTATAAAAATTCTTGATTTCAAGAACTCTTTGCTTGGCATAAGCCAGTTTATGGTTGTTTTCAATTCCTGTAGTTTCCATATCACCTGTATTTATCTGCTTCTTTTTTATCTTTTTCCATCAATTTCTTGATCTGTCTTTCTTCCCAATCCCTACTGAACAACATATTTTTGTTGTAAACTTTGGCGGCATGGAATGCCAAACCTATTCCCCAGAAGAATGGCGTGGAAAACGTGGCAAAATGAAAGAACGCTTCTGAAAAAGACTCTCCACCGGACATTCTTGCCGAAACCGTAATTATTATAATAAATATGTTGACCAATACGTACACCGTAGCATGTCTATAAAATGCCTTTATATCATTGACCTTTTTACGGGCCCTTGCCAATTTGTCCGCGTATTCAAATTCGTTGAGTTCCATTACTTCCATCTTTTTGCGTTCTCTTCTTCCTGTAGAAATTCTTCCATCTTTCTCTCTTCCCAATCGCGATCCATAAACGGATTCAAGTTAAAGATTTTATTTGCTTTAAAAAACAAGCTTATGCTTAAACCTAATACCACCCAAAGAAACCAGGCATACTCCCATTCGTTCAAATAATAATTAATGCTTGCTACTATGATAATTGTTCCTATGGCAGAGAGTACTTTGTTGTAAAATTCCTTGATTTCCTCTACCCTATTTTTTGCTCTATTATATTTTGCGTTTTCCATGATCTTCAATTTGTTAGGTTACGATTTTTGCATAAACTCTTTGATCTTTCTCTCTTCCCAATCTTTGCTGAAAAGTGGGTTGTAGCCATAGGCATAAAGTCCGTTCATAACCAACCCGAAACCCCAACCCAATGCCGGAAAAATTGCCCAAGGGAAACTGGTGGTTGAATAATTGATATAGACCAAAATTGGAATGACAATGCAGTATGCCATTAAATTTCCGTAAAAGCCTTTGATCGCTTGTACTTTCTCTTTAGCCTTTTGGTATTTGTAATTTTGGTCGTTTGTTATATTTGATTCCATCTTTATAGGTTTTAGGTTAATTCTGTTTTAATTTCTATACTTCAAATTTCGGCAGATAACCCAGGTTTTTAAAAAAGGAAATACCCAGTTGTAATTTTTGATGACTGAACTGTAGTTTAAGAAGATTTAAGATTGGACAGGGACTATAAACCGTACGTTTTCTTGGCACTTTCTACTTGCTCTTGCTCCGTAGTTTCAGGATATAGCACATATTTTGGGGCTATAATAGGCTTGGCACTATGAACATTAATTTTGGTAATGGTTGCAAACGGAAAGTTTCCTTTGGTAAGTTCTAAAAGCACTTCTTCCATTTTAGCAAAAACTGGGTGGTCTCTCTGAATAATTTCAGCAGTTCCTTTAAGCTGAAAACCTTTCTGCTTTAAAATATCTATAAAACTGATACAAACATTCTTGTTCTGCCTAATATTCTTTACCGTTTGTGGAGATGCTATATTGGCAACGATGATAACATCATCTTTAAAAAAACTAAAAATCTCTTTTGGGGATACATTGGGTACCAGATCCATAGATGCTGTTGCCAACCAACATAATACACTTTCATTCATAGAATCTTTTATGTGATCTGTAATCTTCATGATATGTTACTTTTGGCCGTATTAGAACCTATCATCTTCCATATACTGTTTAATTTTCCTTTCTTCCCAATCTTTACCCAGTATGGGGTTAATGCCATAAGCTTTAAGCCCATGTACCAGTAGACCAATACCCCAACCAATAGCAGGAAAAATAAACCAGGTAAAACTGGTGGTCCTATAATTTATAAAGGCCAAAATCGGAATTACAATACAATATGATGTAAGATTACCATAGAAGCCTTTAATCTCTTCTACCTGACGTTTAGCCTTCTCATATCGTTTTGCGCTTATATGCTCATCTTGCGTCTCTTTAAAAGATATGGTATTGGTCAACATAGGTAAACGTACCTTAAACTCGGTGCCCGACTTAAAGATCTGCATTTCTTTTTTGGTAAGAATAGCATACCGTTGACGAATGTTCTGCAAGCCCACACCACTACTCTTTTTAACCACTTGCTTTTCTTGCAGGTTATTGGTAACGTATAAGTAACCATCTTCCTCATAAATCTTAATATGCAATGGTTTGGCCGAAGTAACCACATTATGCTTTACCGCATTCTCTAACAACAGCTGAAGTGACAGCGGTACAATCTTGGCCTCTGGGTTTGTTGCCTCATCTGGAATTTCAAAAACGATACTATCTTCAAAACGCATTTTCAATAGACGTACATAGGTTCTTGCGAACTTAAGCTCTTCATCTACAGAAATTAAGTTTTTGCTCTTTTGCTCAAGTACATAACGGTACACTTTTGATAACGAAGTAGTAAACTTTTGTGCCTGCATAGGGTCTTCCTCTATGAGACTGGTAAGTACGTTAAGACTATTAAAAAGAAAATGTGGGTCTAGTTGATTCTTTAAAGCATCGAACTTTGCCGATGCCGAGCCTGCAATAATTTTCTGCTCTTTTACCTTGGTATCCTGTAGCGCTTTGTAGAAGTAAAAAGCATGTAGAAATAAGGAAACTACTAATGTTACCACTAATGCATAGAAATAATATTCTACTCTTTCTCCTGCTATATACTCCTTAAAGCTGTGCCCAAAAATATATACTTCGGTAAATGCACGTACCAGACCAAATGCCAAGACCGTTAGTATGATAGAGCCCGAGGCACCGTACCATAAGCGTTTTTTGGTATCATTCTCCCAACTATATTTTTTTGAAATATAGTCGCTGAAATACATATTAACCATAGAAAGTGCAAAAGAGTAGAGAAAGGCTATTCCCGTAAATTCCAATTCACGATATAAGGTTATGCTTTCCCAATCAGTTAAAAGCAACCGAACTAGTTCCATAACCAGCGCTATGATAATTGCCGTTCTTACCACCTTTAAAAAACTACCCATGCACCTTTTTGTTTTATTGCTTTCTAATTTTTAAAATTAGGGATTTCATTTTAGAAGTATACCTCTTTCTAATAATACCCCTGTCAAAAGCAAACATGAAGCCTTTTCTACCCAATTAAAAGAAATAAGGATCCAATTGTAGATTTTTGATACTGAACTGTCATGAAAACCAGTTATACATTTTGTTTTAAACTATAGTACAGTTTTATAAATTGATATTTTTTGATAGATTTTTCTTTCCTTAATTGTTAAAATCTCCTAGATTTAGGCAATGATATATATGATATATGTGCAATTGTGCACATAAACAATTGTTACCAACTATTAAATCAAATAATGAATAGCACAAAAATTCAATTTATAATATTCATCATCTGTCTAAATATTAACAGCTTAATATGTCAAGAAAACAGCAATCTTCAAATTGAATATATAGAATGTAAGAATAATAACATACTTGAAGTTATTCAAAAATATAAAGATGAAGTTAAAACCATATCAAAATCTAATGGATATATTGAAATTAGAGAAAAAGAAAAAGACATAAGCCACTTTAGAGAAAGATATAATTTAAATCACCCTAATTACAATAGTGATTCTATAGAGCTTAATTATAATTACCCGAAGGCTAATAAAATCAAATTCGTGAATTTTGAATCTTCAAGAATTTCTTACCTCAATTTAACATCTATTAGGTTAATTGAATTTCCCAAAAGTATTTTCAATTTCAAAAAAATAAAATCCCTAGAAATGACAAACCACAATTTTAAAATTTTACCTGAGGGGTTTAATAATTTAAAAAAGCTAAAAACTCTAAGATTAGGGCATACTCCTATAAAGAAATTGCCACATGATTTTAGTGAACTAAATAATTTAGAAACATTATCAATTAATTATAAGACTATTGAAAACAAAGATTTATTGTTTAAAACTTTAAGTAATCTTCCTAAGCTTAAAAACTTAGAACTCTGGTCAGTTAGTTTTGAAACTAAATTACCGAAATCTTTTCTTAAATTAAAGAAACTCAAAAAATTAAGATTGGTTGGTAGTGATTTTGACTTTTCAACTATCTATGAATATCACAATTTAAAAGAATTAGATTTAACTTTATCTACCTTTAAATCATTTGACTCTTCAATCCAGAATTTAAAGAAACTAAATAAAATATCCATTTTAGGAAGCTTTTATATCCAAAATCTCCCTGAAGAATTATCCGAATTAAAAAAATTAAAACATTTAGAAATTGATTTTGGGTTAGGCTCCGTAGGATATAAATATAAGATAGATACACAACATACTTATTTAATTATCTCATCTCTACCAAGGTTAAAAAAATTATATTTAGGAGACTATTTTAAATATATATATCCATTCTGGCTAAACAAAAGGCTTGATTATTTATATTATGATGGACATTTTAAAACACCAAAAGAGGAAAATTTAAAGTTGATAAAAGAAAAAATCACTATTGAACTCCGTTCAAAATGTGAAAAATTAAGTGAAATAAATAATAAAATCATTTGCAAATAAGTTAATATAACGGCGTCCAGAGTTAAAAACAGTTGGTAACAAAACCTATAAACAAGACGGGCTTAGTGTTTTAAACGCAAAGGTTAGCATATTTTTATAAAGTCGCGAAATCTTTGGGATTTTGATTTAAACAAGAAAAAACAAAACAAAAGATTTTGCTATGTGCGTGGCGGAAAGCAAACACTAGTTTGCTCCCGTACTGTTCATAGCTCAACCGTTGCCAACAATATAAAATCGAATCGTAAACAATTATGTTTTCATTTTTTAAATCAAAATCTAACCTAACAGAATCGGAATTTGCAGAAAAATTTTTCACTGAATTAAAAAGGAAAGTGAGCGGTTTGGAATTAGTTTCTATCAATGGACTCGAAGTCACTACGAAATTAAAAGACTCTGACAATTACCATCATTTTCTGGACAACTCATACGCTGAATATAAAAATGACCCAAAAGATTTGAAAAACGTACTTGAAAAATACACGTTTTCTGCAAAAGACCTTTTTCTTCCTCAAGAACCTTTACAAAAGGAAAGAATAGTACCAGTAATCAAAGACAAAAGATACTTAATTGAGAGTTCCAAAATAATTGAAGACTTTGAAAACACTCACGTTTATGAAAAATACAATTCGGAACTATACATTTTTTATGCAGAGGATAAAGAAAATACGATTGGATATTTCGCAAAAGAAGAATATTCAAAGTTGAATTCTGACATTGAATCGATAAGAGAAATAGCAATCGAAAATCTCAATTCTGTCATTTCAAAAATGGAAAGACATGGAGAAAATGGATACTTTATGCTAACGGCAGGCGGAGATTATGAATCAAGTTTAATCCTATTTGACATTTGGGACAAAGAAAATTTTCCCGTGAATGGAAATTTAATAATCGGAATTCCAGCTAGAGACGTTATTCTAGTAACGGGAACAAATGATAAAGAAAATATTGATAGACTTAAGAAATCTATTAGAGAAATAAATGAAACCGGAGACCATATAGTTTCCGATAAAATATTTGAATTTAAAAACGGACAATTTGAGTTATGGGAATAAAAATACTGTTGGCAACAACGTGTATAAAACATAGCTAGTAAGTGCTTAATTGAAAAGGTTTGGTATATTTAGTAAGTCCGCCAAATTTTTAATTTGGCTTTTAAAAAGTTAAAATTAAAAACAAAATATAAAAATTCAGCTCTGTTTTAATCTGAAATATTAGTGTCTTTTTGTACGCTTTGCTTTATAAATAAGTCTGTTGTAGCTCATTTACCAAAACCAACTAAATGCTTGAATTAATACTTTCGACTTTAGCAGAATTTGGACTAATCCGAGAGGATTATAAACATCGGAAGCGAATAAGTAAAAAAGAAAAAGAAGATGGTACTAAAAGACCTATTCAAAAATATTTTTTGCAACCAAGTGCATTAATTTTCATTTCTATTTTAGTCATTGGGAGTTTAATCTTTATTCTGTTTTTTACTTATCAAAGAACATCTGTTTTTCCTGAAAGAACTGTGAAAGAAATCTCTGAAATGAGTGACAGAATGGAAAATTGGAACCAAAAGTTCGGACGATACCCATCAAACCTTAATGAGTTAATTGGAAATAGTCCTGTACGACAAAGTTGGAAAAAAGACGCTTGGAACCGAGAATATGAATTTACGATTTCGGAAAACGGAAAAACGTTTTTAATCACCTCTGCTGGTTCTGATGGAGAATTTAATACAGAAGATGACATTGAATCGCAATAATAAAACCTGCGACAACAAAACCTATAAACAATACGGAATTAGGGTTTTAACACCAATAACTATGTATATTTATAAGGTAGTTAAATTGAAAATTGCGTGTAAAGGATATGTTCAAATTTAGCTTTGCATCAATCAAAATAAAATGAATACAGTAAAATGAAAATTAGGGAAGTACATAAAAATGAATATACCATTTCAACGGACAAGAACAAGTTAGATGTGGAAAGCATTCATAAATTTCTTGCCAACGAAACCGATTGGGCAAACGTAATTCCTATCCAAACTTTAAAAACATCCATTGAAAATTCTCTAAATTTTGGGGTGTATTATAAAAACAAGCAAATTGGCTTTGCCAGAATAATTAGTGACTTCTCTACCATTGCCTATTTAGGAGATGTTTATATCTTAAAGGAATATAGAGGAAAAGGATTGAGTAAATGGCTCATGGACGAAATAACGGAACACCCTAACCTCCAAGGTTTAAGACGCTGGATTTTATTAACCGACACCGCTGAATGGCTTTATAAAAAAAATAGTTTTACTGCATTGCCTAATCCTCAATTATATATGGAAAAACATAACCCCAATGTGTATATGGGCATGGATCAAACCAAAGCTAACAATGCCGAAAATTCATATTCCTAAACGCATCAATTCTAATATATGACCTAAACCCTTTAAAACTTACCATTGTGAAAACCGAACTTAACACCATTTGGATAGATTTAAATGAAGAACTGTATGCCTTTATTTTAGGGAGAATTAAGGATGAACACATTGCTAAAGATATTCATCAAGATGTATTTTTAAAGGTTCAAACTAAAATACATCAGCTTAAACATTCCTCTAAGCTTACCTCGTGGGTGTATCAAATTACACGGAACAGTATTATTGACCACTATAGAAAATCTCCCAATAAAACTATTTCAATAAACGATATGGATTTCCCCGAAGTGGATAGTGACAATTTTGAATACGCCAACCTAACAAATTGTATCAATCAGAAAATTGAAGACCTATCCTCTCACCATAAAGAAGCCATTATATTAACTTCTTTTAAAAATTATTCACAAAAAGAACTTGCCCAGCATTTGAACATCTCCTATTCCGGTACAAAATCCAGGGTGCAAAAAGCCAAGGAAATTTTAAAGGAGAATATCCTAGATTGCCCAAATGTAGCATCTGATAATACGGGCAAATTAATAGATTTTAAAAAAAAGTAATAATTACTACGTCTTTTTCCAGTGCACGGCGTCCATCTTGTATAACACATAAATTATAACAAATGGAAAAGTCAAAACAAAAGATAACCGTACAAATTTTAAATGCTTTTGCCGAACATGGTAAAGGTGGCAACCCCGCAGGAGTTGTGCTAAACGCAGATGCCCTTACTGACAAAAACAAACTTGAAATTGCCAAAAAGGTTGGTTTATCTGAAACAGCATTCGTATCAAAGTCTACAACCGACGATTTTAAATTAGATTTTTTTACGCCCAACAAGCAAATTGCGCATTGTGGTCATGCCACTGTTGCCACATTCTCTTATTTAAAGCAAATGGGCATATTAACCAAAAATAGCTCTTCAAAAGAAACGATCGATGGCAGTCGAAAAATAGAAATCATAGGGGATTTAGCGTTTATGGAGCAATTGCCCCCAAAGTATACTGAAATAAGCGACAAACAAGCCGTTTTACAGTCGCTAGGATTACGTACAGCGGACGTTTTACCAAATGTCCCTATGCTATCCGTACATACGGGTAATTCATTTTTGCTTATTCCCGTTAAAAACAGCGAAACATTAAAGAATATAGTACCCGATTTTGACATGATCAATAAAATCAGCGACGAGTTGAATCTCATTGGTTACTATGCGTTTACCACAGATACTTCATATGATGCTACCGCAAGAATGTTCGGTCCGCGTTATGGTATTTTGGAAGAAGCCGGTACAGGTATGGCCGCCGGTCCGCTGGGGAGCTATTTATTTGATATTCTAAAGCAACAGAAAAGTACTTTTCATATTCAACAAGGCAAATATATGGTACCGTCTTCGCCCAGTTTAATTACCGTTAAACTACAAATTGAAAAGGAAGAAATAAGCGGTTTAATGGCTGGCGGCATAGGCATTTTGAACAAACAATTAGTTGTTGAGACCGATTGTTGAAAATGAGCTTACCATTCATTTAATTATTTAATAAAAATAATCTGGAACCATTAATATAATATTACACAGTCTTAATGCCCTAAAATGGTCATTAAGACTGTATTTATAATTTAAAACCCTACTGTATTTTAATCTGTAAAAGTAAAATCTGGCAGTTTTATGATTTCTCCTCCTTTTAAAGCGGATTCGTGTGATAAAATACCCACACATGTAATGTTAGCAGACTGTTTTGCATTCGGATAAGGAGTAGTGTCATTGAGCAAACCGTTTACAAAAGCATGTACTAAATGAGGGTGAGAACCACCATGACCAGCGCCTTGGGTAAAGGATAAATGTTGATTATCATCCTCATCATATACGCCGTGTGTGGTAAATGACTGAATTTCTTTGGGCAAAAACTTTGCAAAATCCGGACAGACAACCTCTTCAGGTATTTCCTGTTCTGGTTTCTTGGCCGTATGCATTACAAGGGGTTTACCCTCGATTAACGGCCATTCTACAGATTTCTTGGAACCGTATACTTCAAAACTTTCCCTATACTGCCGTGCAACATCAAACAAAGAGCGATATACCTGAGCACTTAAATCGGAATTTCTAAATTTAATATGGGTAGTTTCTACAGCGAATGGTGAATTGTATTCTTTAATTAGTTCATCGCGAATTGTACCAGACCCAAAGCAAGAGACATATTCTGCCTCATTCTGAGTTAATCCTAAAACCGGTCCTACACAATGTGTAGCATAGTGCATTGGCGGTAAGCCCGGCCAGTAATTGGGCCAACCATCCATATCTTGTTGATGACTTGCTTTTAAAAATTGAATTTTCCCCAGATTACCATTTTCATATAACTCTTTCATGAATAAAAACTCCCTAGCATATACCACGGTTTCCATCATCATATAAGTTAATCCGGTTTCCTGGGTCAAGGCCACAATTTGCCTACATTCATCAACAGTTGTTGCCATAGGTACCGTACAGGCTACATGTTTACCTGCCCTTAATGCTTGTATAGATTGCTGACCATGAAGAGGTATTGGTGTATTTATATGCACTGCGTCTATATCTGGATCCTTCAAAAGCTCCTCGTAAGAAGTATATCTTTTTTCTATATTAAATACATCCGCTATTTGTTGAAGTTTTTTATCGTTTCGTTGACATAATGCTACCAATTCCGCATTAGGATGCTTTTTATAAATTGGAATAAATTCTGCTCCAAAGCCAAGTCCTATTATAGCGATCTTAATTTTTTTATCACTTAAATTCATATGTTAATCCTTAAATGTTCTTCTTAAAAATTCTAGTCCATTTTGTGCAAATTCATCTTGACTCTTTGCCTTGGTCTTCCATATACAAACGGCACCAGCCAATTCCTTTATCTCCGGAGTAAAACTTTCAATAACCATAGTTCCGTTATAATTAATGTCCTTTAGACCTAGGTAAATATCGTTCCAAGGGGTGAGCCCAGTACCAGGAGTACCTCTATGATTTTCAGAGACTTGAATATGTATAAGTTTATCACCTACTACATTTATAGCTTTACGTAGATTGTTTTCTTCTATCGTCATATGAAAACTATCTAAAGATACCATAGCGGCTTCATGATCCACATCTGCAATTAACTGCATTACATCTTCTGCCGTATTGACCATATCTGACTCAAACCTGTTCAATGGCTCTATTCCTATTTTTAGATCATATGCATAAGCTAAACGACAAGCATGTTTTACATTGGCTACCGCTAAATCCCATTCTGCCTTTCTTTGATCTGCAGATAACATACGCGCCTTTCCTACAGCCGAATATAAAGGGCCAACAAAAGATGTTGCGCCAAGTACACTGCAGATTTCAAAACATTGCTCTAAATATTCAAAGCAATGCAAATGCACTTTCTCATCCTTACTGGTCAGGTCTTTAGTTGGTCCAAATGCCCCGCAAATAGAAGCTTTTAAACCATGATCATCTAGCGCTTTTTTTACTTCAGCCGCATTGATCAATAACGGATCCTCTATGGGGATTTCAACAACATCAAAACCCATTTTTTTAATTTTTGCAAACAGCCCAATACTTTCAGTGGAAAATGGTGATTGCCACAGCCAAGTACTGACTCCGAAAACCAACTTATTCTTATTCAAATCTCTCATCTATTTAACGATCATTATCCCTTGCATAATTCTCCAATGTCCAGGAAAGGTGCAGATATATGGGTATTCACCTGGTTTACTTGGGGCCGTAAACTTTAGGGAATACGTTTCATCTGGATTCAATATTGGTGTTGCAAATAGCACATCGCCCATTTGCGGTACATAATTAAGTGTCGCAGCATTAGGATCCGCAGCCATTTTATCTGCCGCTTTTCCTACAATATCTTTTTTACCGGGTTTAGTTATGACCAAATTATGCTGCATATAATCAGGATTTTGCAATACCAATTCTACTTGTTCACTAGCATTTACCTCAAACCTGGTAACATTGAACTTCATTTCATTTTTTAAAACCTTGATTTCAATCACCTTAGCGTCATTTTGATCAATGTTTTCTTGAGCTTCAATTTTGTTAGATTGATTATCGTAGTACTTATATAAGAGGTTGACCATATCAAAAACGTTAGTTACTTTTTCCTCTTGATCCAAAAAGCTTTTTTCGACTTTATATTTATAGGCTCCATTGATCCTAACCAAGGATTCACCTGCTTCTATATACATCTGCCAAAAATTACCATAAATACCACCTTCGCCTCCAGTATCTTCAACTTTAATGGCAATCGTATTTTTACCTGGTTTTAATACCCCATCTGGAATTTTATAATGTCTATTGGAACTATAACTTGATGCCATACTACCTACTTCAATTCCGTTGATATAGGTAATATCTGAATCATCAATGGGACCTAACGATATTGCAGCACCCTTAACCATGTTGGCCGGTATATTTACTTCTCTTCTAAACCAAATAACACCATCAATATCCAGTCCGGCATTTTCAATATACTGGGGCAACTCCATAGTTTCCCAATCGCTGTCATCGTAATTGACCAAACTCATATCAACTCTTTTTTCAAAAGAAATTTCATGTGTAGGATTGGCTTTATGAAACGCATTTAAAAACCCGCTTAAATGAATGGCCGCATTGGCATAAAGTGCCTTATATAACCAAGGATCACTCATCACCTTTTGGTCTTGTGAAAGGTTATACATTAGTTGCCCCATTTTCGTGGATGAGGGTCTTTCTGTAAAATAAAGTAATGTTGCCAATTGAACACGAGGGTCTTTATCATAAAGTGTATTGGCTTTTAATATAGCTGCATCGGTCTGTGTATTTCTAGGTAACATTTGCAATGCCGCTTTTCTAACTGCCCATGCCTTATGATATAATGCACTACGTACTACTTTAAGTGCTTCATTATTATTTTCAATGGCATTTAATCCATTAATAGTCCAAAGGGCATGTAATGCAGCATTGTTTAATCCGATTTGATCAACATGTTGGTCATTCACTAATTCATAAAGACCACTTAACAAGTCAACATACTCATTTTCAACTATAAGGCGTTGGCCGGTTAACCTCCAAAATTTATTGTCATCACTTAATGCTTTCAATAAAGCACCTGGATGTTTTTTTGACAATTGTTTTGGCTCATAGGTATCATCATCTTTTGGTACCACACGCCAAATTCTACCATGACCTTTATCCCTTAAAGGATTTACATAGGCATTACCGTCTCCATTTTCTGCGTTATATCCGCCACGATCTTCATTAGGTGTAGGGTTGTGCTGCACTATAAAATTATACCAATCTGCAATCCAAACAGCTCCGTCCGGTCCAACCTTGGCATCTACCGGTGAACTCCATTCATCCGCAGATGCAAATAAATTACCATAATCTTCTTCAGCGTAACCAGAACCATTATTGACTATTTTAGCTTGGTGCACTAGCCCACCCGTTGGCTCACATACAAAGGCTATTTTGTTCCAATACGGCTCCGGATATGCACGTGCAGTATAGAAATAGTGACCCGCCGCTGCAGTAAACCCTCCAAAAACATCTACTTGTCTTACATTTGAAGTAATTGGCTGCATATAATAATGACCGTCTATTTTAGCACTTCCGTCAGCCCCAATTCCTTTTACATCTTTTAGGTTTTTATTCGGAATAGCTACAAATGCACTATGCGTGTTGTTCGCTGTAGATGCGAATATCTCGTTATCTTCCGTTATGCCCAACCCCCAAGTGTTATTACTGGTATTAGTAATAACTTCAAAAGTTTTCTTCTTGGGGTTAAAACGATAGACATTCTGATTGAATTTTAAATCTTGTCCAAAAGCATTTCCATCAAACCCTGAATACCCTACTACACCGTACAGATTATTGTCAATACCATACTGTAGATTTGATGGTCCTGCATGTGTATCAAAAGTTCCCCATCCATCTATTAGTATTTTTTTTACATCTGCTTTATCATCACCGTCAGTATCTTTTAAGAAAATAAAATGAGGTGCCTGTGAAACTATAATACCGCCATCATAAAAAGTAAAACTTGTAGGTATATTCAATTCTTCTGCGAAGATGGTTACCTTATCTGCTTTTCCGTCACCATCGGTATCTTCCAAAATTTTCACCTTATCATCACCTTTACTATTATCATTACGAACCGTATTTGGATAATCTACCGTTTCAATAACCCATAACCTACCCTGTTCATCCCAATCCATAGCAATTGGGTTTATAATATCTGGTTCAGATGCAAACAGTTGTACTTCAAAACCCGCAGGTACCTGAATTAATTTTTTTGATGCTTCTGCAGATAACGGTAGTTGATATTTTGGCGCAGGATCTCTTTTTTCATAGTTTGGTATGTTTGCGCGTTCTTCATAGGATAATGTTGGCATATTGACCATAAATGCTGTCCAATTCTTTTTAACCTTTTTATTTACAGCCCAAAGAATTCCAGATTTAATTAAGCTTTGAAATCCTTTATTGTTCCATGTACGATCGTCATGACCAAAAGCTGTATAAAATACTTTGCCTTCTCCTACTTCTTTTACCCATGTGTAAGGTTCACGGTGATCACCTTCTACACGCTCCATTAAAACGGTAATATCATCAGCTATTTTATCATGAACATAAGTTTCGTCCCAAGTTTTAAATGGAGCCAAATTTTTAGTCACAGGATGATCTTTATTAACAATATCTGCCATAAATGTTCCTGTTTGGTGACTTTTAAATTGCGCACCGACTAGTTTTATGTATTCATTGGAGTTCTTAAAACAAAAACTAGCCGAATGTATAGGAATGAATGCATTACCATTTTCTACAAAGCTTAATAATGCTTTTTCCTCATTATGAGATATCTCTTCTTGATTTCCATACATAATAAGTCCGTCATACAATCTTAAATTTTCTTCATTAAGGTCAGATTGTTTTTCGGTATATGTAATATTTATACCATCCTTAGTTAATGCAGATGCCAAAATGGGAAAATAGGTTCTTGAATTATGATGCTCCAATTCATGACCTAAAAAAAGTAATTCTATTCTTCTCGGCTTATCATCTAACTGTTCTTTACCCATTGGCGAACAAGCCGATAGAAAGATTATCAGTGATAAAAATAAAAATGGGTAAGAATAGGTTTTCATAGGTAGTCTATTTTCTTAGGTCAATATTACCCAAAAAACAAGCTGAAAAATTACTCTCATTTACCACAAACCGACTATATATTATCATTCAAAACATAATAACTATATTTTTTTGATACATTAGTATAAATTCCATTTAAAAATGGAATATATTAAGCCAACATTATGTCATGAAATCTGCGCTACAAAAATCACCAATTCCCAGGCATCATGCCTATTTAGCTAGAATGCTTAAAGAGCCTGTTTTTGATCCTCATTGGCATTTTCATTCAGAACATCAGCTTTTTCTAGTTCTAAAAGGTAGTGGCACAAGATTTATTGGCGATAGCGTTAAATCATATATTGCTGGTGATATCACTTTTATAGGTCCTGACCTTCCACATCTTTGGCGTAGTGAAAATGAGGAAGAGCAAGAAATGAACATTGCTTGGTCTGAAGGGATCGTCATTTATTTTCATAAAGATTTTTTAGGAAAAAATCTTTTGCAGAGCAATGAAGCCATACGTTTACGAAATGTTTTCCATAAAAGTCTACGGGGAATTGAGTTTACCCATAAGACCGCTGCAACCTTAAAAACAATGATGATTGACCTTGTAGCCATGACCGGGTTTGATGGTGTGCTACAATTACTAAAAATTTTAAATTTTATAAGTACAACCAACGAATTTAATCTTTTGGCCAGCGCTGGTTATACCAACACCCTAAGGGAAGCAGATACGGAACGTATGTTCAAAGTGTATGCTTTTGTCATGAAAAACTTTAAGCAAAAAATATTCTTGACAGATTTAGCCAAACTAACGAATATGACCCCTACATCATTCAGTAGATATTTTAAGCAACACGCTAATAAACCTTTTTCAGATTTTGTAAGTGAAATTAGAATTGGTCATGCTTGTAAACTTTTGATCGAGAAGAAAATGAATGTTTCACAAGCTTGTTATCAAAGCGGATATCAAACGCTTTCAAATTTCAACAAACAATTTAAGCATATCACTAAATTAACCCCTTTGGCATACAAAAAGAAATACGAGATACACTAAACGTCAATGCATAGTTTAATGGAATCAATTGCGGAATTTTTAAATTTTCAACAATAGATTTCTTGTACCATCCGCACAATTATAAGGCAAAGCTAAAAGTAATTACCACAACGTTTCAGTTTTGACAAAATAAAGGTATATATGCTCATCTTACCCAAAAGAACAATGTTATATTATTCCTAATGCAGACCAATAGCACAAAGGGTTTTCACTATATTTCGAAAAAATACGCTAGACTACCTAGTAGCTATATACATAGAAAATTTAGACTTACATAATGCAAAAACTAAGAGAACAGACCGATGCTAAAATAGCTTTTGGCAGACAAAAAAATCCTGAATTCATGAAAGTCGTCGATGAGATCATCGAAGAAGCAAAGGCTTTTGAAAAAGGTAAGAATGCGCTAAAGGTAGGAGAACAAGCTCCAAATTTTGAGTTACCGGATGCTTTAGGCAATCAAATAAAATTATCCGGTTTATTGGATAACGGTGCGGTAGTAGTCACTTTTTATCGTGGTAGCTGGTGCCCATACTGCAACTTACAATTACGTGCATTACAAGCTAAGCTACCGGAAATTCAATCTTTTGGTGCTACGCTGGTCGCCATTAGTCCAGAAGTTCCAGATGCATCAATGACCAAGAATGAAATTAGCGAGATGGATTTTACAGTTTTGTCTGACCAAGATGCAAAAGTAGCGTCTAAGTACGGCGTAGCTTGGGAAGTACCAGAATTTCTTTTGGACCATATGCGCGTTGACCGAAATCTTGATCTAAAACAAATAAACAACGGAAATGGAACGGTATTGCCAATACCTGCTACCTTTATTGTTGGTACAGACGGTGCAATTCAATGGAGCTACGTTAACGTTGATTACCGTACACGTTCAGAGCCAGACGAAATTGTAGAAGCTTTAAAAAGTATCTCTTAAATAAAACTACCAAACCTTTTATCAGTGAAAATTATAGACACACCAGAGCAAAACCACCTTAAAATTGCCATGGCGCAAATAGCACCGGTTTGGCTCAACAAATCTGCTACTGTTGATAGAATTAAGGAATATATTATAAAGGCGGCCAAAGACAATTGTGAGCTTATTGTCTTTGGTGAGGCTTTATTACCGGGTTATCCTTTTTGGGTTTCCATGACCGATGGTGCAAAATTTGATTCTAAAGTTCAGAAAGAGATTCATGCGCATTACATTAAAAATTCGGTTCAAATTGAGGCTAGAGAATTAGATGATATCTGTGCGCTTGCAAAACAACATAAGATTGCCATCTACTTAGGCCTTATGGAACGAGCAAAAAACAGGGGCGGTCATAGTATTTACTGCTCCCTTGCATATATTGACAACCAGGGCGAAATAAAATCGGTACACAGAAAATTACAGCCTACCTACGAAGAGCGGTTAACATGGGCACCGGGTGATGGTAACGGATTACAAGTTCATGATCTTAAGAACTTTAGTGTTGGCGGATTAAACTGTTGGGAGAACTGGATGCCCTTGCCTAGAGCTACCCTGTACGGGCTGGGAGAAAATTTACATATTGCCGTTTGGCCCGGATCGGATTACAATACCGCCGATATCACAAGGTTCATTGCACGAGAATCCAGGTCTTTTGTAGTTTCCGTATCTAGCTTAATGAGCAAAACCGATTTTCCAGATGATACTCCACATTTAAACGCCATTCTTGAAAATTGCCCAGAAACATTGGCTAACGGTGGTTCTTGTATTGCCGGACCTGATGGGGAATGGATTTTACCTCCGGTCATTGATAAAAAGGGATTGATCACAACAACTATAGATTTCAACAGGGTTTTAGAAGAACGTCAGAATTTTGATCCCGTAGGGCATTATTCTAGACCAGATGTCACTAAACTTTCCGTTAACAGAGAAAGACAGTCTACCATAGAAATCAAGGATTAATAAGGGGGAGAATTATCCCTTCTCCCCATTCAATTCTTTCATAATCTCGGCAAACATGCGGTATGATTTTATACGGTCTTTACCATCATAAATATTGGTAACCGCAATAAGTTCGTCTACTTGGGTATCGTTTATAAACTGTTGCACTTGTTTTTTAACGGTTTCTTTGCTACCAATAAAGGAATACTTCAACATTTGCTGTACAGACGGATTTTTACTCAATTCACGTAAATCAGGAGTCATGGGTACCGGTGGTTGCATATAGCCCCTTTTTCCTGTCAACAAACCAATAATCATTTTATAAAGAGATGTTGAAATGCGTTCCGCTTCTTCATCTGTATCCGCAATGATAATATTTACGCCTGCCATAGTATACGGTTTCTCCAAAACCTTAGAAGGCTGAAACTCCTGATGGTAAATTTGCAAGGCGTTCATTAAATGGTTCGTAGCGAAGTGACTCGCAAATGCATAGGGCAATCCTTTTTTGGCGGCTAAGTGTGCACTATCCGTGCTTGAACCTAAAATATATAAAGGTACCTCTACCCCTTCCGCCAGTGTAACACGCACTTTTGCGTCTGCATTTTCCGTAGAGAAATAGCGCTGAATTTTTTCCACTTCTAACGGAAAAGACTGTGCCGCCTGGTAAAAATCTGACCGTATGGCTTGGGCGGTTAATTGATCGGTTCCCGGTGCACGCCCCAAACCTAGGTCTATTCTATTTGGGTACAGTATTCCTAAAGTTCCAAACTGCTCTGCAATTATCAATGGGGAATGATTTGGTAGCATAATACCACCTGACCCCACTCTTATAGTTTTTGTTCCTTCGGCAATGTAGCCCATTAATACAGACGTGGCGCTACTACCAATAGCTATAGAATTATGATGCTCTGCCAACCAAAATCGGTTGTACCCCACTTCTTCCGCAGCTTGTGCCAATGCCAAAGAGTGGTCAAAAGTATCTTTTAACGTTGTACCCCCTGATACAATGGCCAAATCCAATATAGAATATTTAATATTTTTCATTCAAATAATTTCATTAATACATTTAAAAGTATCTATATGTTTTATCAAAAAAACTACAGTTGCTTCAGTCGTAACATGTAATTATCCCAAACTTCATGATTTAAGGAATAGTGATAATTACGTCCTATTTTATGCTGATTGATGAGTTCTGCCTCAACCAACCTTTTTATATGATGACTGATGGAAGGTTGACTTAAATCCAGCAGGTTACACGCTTTGGTGCATTCAACCTTGCCTTGATTTTTCTGCATATACTGCAGTATTTTTAAACGATTTACATCACTTAATGCTTTAGATATTTTCTCCACTTGTTTTAGCTCCATGATGATATATTATATAGATACATGTAAATATATAGATAAATATTGACACTAAACTTTTATTGTGATTCTCTTAATAATGATTAACTTGACTTTAGGAATAATACTACAACCAACAGATGACTAAAATTACCAAAACACCCCATATTGTTTTCTGGATTCTGATTCCCATAATACTACTCACAGGATTTCTAAAACCTGATAAAACATTCTACTTTAATATTCATGACACCTATTATGTACTGGGGTTAATCAATTTAGCGGTACTAATCTCTATTATATTTGCAATTATAGGTTTTGGATACTGGGTCGTAATTAAACTGAACAGAAGGTTAGTAAATTGGCTGACCGTGATTCATTTAATCATTACCGTTATTGGTTTCTGCTTAATTTTATTCATCCCATTTTTCTTATCAGATTCAAATAAAGATTTTGGTTCTAATTTAACTGTGACTTTATCTACACTTGCGGCAGTCTGTGTACAATTACTATACCTCATAAATATTATAACTGCCTTCATTAGAAAAATTAATTAGTTTTTTAATAAATCAGGGTTATAATACAACATGTTAACATTGTGCCAAACCTTAACATTTGTATTGGTTTTTTGATAAATGATCTAACTTTGTTGCCTTAAAATTAAGGCAACTGACCACCAATGAACCTTACCATAGAAAACATACTTCTTGTAGGCTCTATATTACTGTTTATCAGTATTATAGTCGGTAAGACCTCTTACAAATTCGGGGTACCTACATTGATTCTTTTCTTAGCCATAGGTATGCTTGCCGGATCTGATGGTATTGGCGGTATTCAGTTTGATGATCCTAAGCTTGCCCAATTCATTGGTATTGTCTCTCTTAACTTTATATTGTTTTCTGGTGGTTTAGATACCAATTGGAACGCTGTAAAACCTATTTTAAAAGAGGGACTTGTGCTATCTACCCTAGGGGTTTTGCTCACAGCGATCACCCTTGGAACTTTCGTCTATTATATTACCGATTTTACCATATACGAAAGCATGTTGTTGGGCTCTATTGTATCTTCTACAGATGCCGCAGCGGTTTTCTCCATTTTACGTTCTAAAAATTTAGCTTTAAAAAGTAATCTAAGACCCACGTTAGAGCTTGAAAGTGGTAGTAACGACCCCATGGCTTATGTGCTTACTCTTGCTTTTTTGACCTTGGTCATTAACCAAGACCTGAGCGTTCTCTCTATCATTCCCTTGTTTTTACAACAAATGATATTGGGCGGCATTGGTGGTTTTGTATTTGGAAAGCTCAGTGAAATTATCATAAACAAAATTAAATTAGGCTTTGAAGGTTTGTACCCTGTGCTGGTCATTGCCTTAATGTTCATAACCTTTTCCGCTACAGACGCTGTTGGCGGTAATGGCTTCTTGGCTATTTACATTTGTGCCGTGTATTTAGGCAATCAAGATTTAATACATAAGTCTACCATTTTAAAAATGTTCGATGGTATGGCTTGGCTAATGCAGATCGTATTGTTCTTGACCTTAGGTCTACTCGTTTTCCCTTCTCAGATTTTACCTTATTTAGGTATTGGTCTGCTTATATCGGTATTCTTAATTCTTGTGGCAAGACCTGTAAGTGTTTTATTAAGCCTTATGTTCTTTAAAATGAAACTAGGGAGACGTTTCTATATCTCATGGGTGGGCTTACGTGGTGCAGTGCCTATCGTATTTGCAACTTATCCCCTATTGGCAGGCATTGATAAGGCCAATATTATATTTAGTATCGTATTCTTTATATCGGTTTCATCGGTTTTAATCCAAGGTACTACCCTATCTATTTTTGCCAAATGGCTTAATGTTGCTTTACCGGAAGAGGTAAAACCAATTGCCGAAAACGATAGGTATATACTTAATCTACCCAAATCTGCTATGGAAGAAGTTACGGTTGCTCCCAACAGTTTTGCTGTAGAAAAACGAATTATAGATTTACATTTTCCCAGGTCGGCTTTTATTGTCATGATAAAGAGAAATGGTAAATTTGTACGTCCGGGCGGTGCTACGGTGATTGAAGCAAATGATATTTTGGTTTTACTTCTAGATAATGAAGAAAGCTTAAAAGAAGTTAATGAAATACTGGACCAAGTAGTTATAGCGTAAAATGCAAAGTTTTAACAACATAGTAAAAGTTCTACTCCTCGTTACAATTTATTGTTTCGGGCTAGTTAATTCTGCAGATGCCTTAACCAACTTTAACCAAACACCATTAATCGAAAATAGCGAGCAAAAAAGCTATTTTTCAGCGTCCACCAAACTTTTATCTCCACATGCCCAGCAAACTGAAGTTTCGGTTTCAGATGTTGCCGAAGTTGTTTCGCCTAATTACAAGCTTCCGTTTACTGGCTTTACCGCTAGCCTTAGCAGTATTGATTTTGCCTCTATTTCTAGATACAGGCAATATATTCTTTATGCCAAAACGTTATTGATCAAGTTTAGAAAAACTGATCTTATTTTTCCTTTCCATAATTTCTGGTAGACCCTTTTAAACAGGCTATCACTTTGATAGCTAAATAACTAGGTCTTATGATGTATCACTTTACATCATACAATAATCAGTATTAAAAAATTAAAATTTACAACATGGAATTTGGAGTAACTGCTATTGGTTTAGCATCTGTTGCACTATGTGCAATGCCTTTTGTTTTAACGAACAGAAACAGAAAAATAAAAGAAAAAAAAATGATGTCATCTTTAAACGACATCGCAACTACACATCATTGTAAACTAACGGAATATGAGATTTTTGGTCACTATGCCATAGGTATGGACACTGAAAAGAAATTTGTATTCTTTATCTCAAAAAATGGCGAAGAACTACATCAACAGTATGCCGATTTAGCCACCATTAAAACTACTGAAATTGCGAACATAGGTAAATCCTTTGCAAGAAAAGAGAAAATTACAGAGCGATTGCTGCTGCAACTTTTCCCAAAAAACACCAATGTACCAGATGTAGTTTTTGAATTTTATGATGTTGAAGTCAACTATCAACTAAGTGGAGAATTTCAGTCCATAGAAAAATGGAACAAGGCGATTAAAAACTTGCTCAAAAGCAATTAGTATATATCATCAAAGTTCTTTTTAATTATAAAAGCGAATAGAAAATCTTATAAAAAAGGTTAACTATTCGCTTTTGCTTTTAAGATGATTACCAAGTACTTTAGTGCTCTGAATTGTTAGAAAGCAAGCATTATGAAATTATTTGATATTGAGGTTGACCATAAGAAAAACCTACTTCCACGTGACGGAACGGTACATTATTTTGGTAAAATATTAAATGAGGAAGACGCTATACACTACCTAAATGTCTTATTGAACAAAATAAAATGGAAGAATGATGAAGCCATCATCTTTGGCAAAAAGATCATAACCAAACGAAAAGTAGCGTGGTATGGCAAAAAACCTTTTCAATATACCTACTCTAAAACTACTAAACTAGCCCTACCGTGGACTGCAGAGTTGCTTCAATTAAAATCTAAAGTAGAGCAAGAAAGCGGAGAAACCTTTAACTCTTGTCTATTAAACCTATATCATGATGGCAGCGAGGGCATGGCGTGGCATAGTGATGGAGAAAAAGACCTGAAAAAAAATGGCGCAATAGCTTCAGTCAGTTTTGGATCGGAGCGAAAATTTGCATTTAAACACAAAGAAACGAAAGAAAAGGTTGAACTCGTTTTAGAGCACGGTAGCCTTTTAATTATGAAAGATGCAACACAGACCCACTGGTTACATAGATTGCCACCCACTACAAAAAGTAAAACACCAAGAGTAAACCTGACATTTAGAACCATCGTTGAAAAATAATTTTACAGTAACAGACCTTATGCATTTTTAAGCCGCTACAGCTTTACATCATCTTTTTACTTTAATTTTGCCCCATGGTTAGAAATGTACAGCTAAGGTTAACTTTAAAGGAAGAAGCAACCCCACACGGATTACAAATTCGTACAGCGCAATATCTTGGACTCGAAGAAGGGTCTTTTACCCTTAAAGTCTTACGTAAATCTATTGATGCACGTAAACCTAAAATTGTTTTCAATTACAAATTGGCGGTATATATTAACGAGCCCGCACCTAACGACGCCCTTCATTTTGAATATAAAGATGTATCAAAAGCCAAACCCATACATATTGTAGGATTTGGACCTGCAGGTATGTGGGCTGCGCTACGTTGTTTAGAAATGGGTTACAAACCTATTGTTTTGGAACGTGGTAACAATGTAAAAGAACGCAGGCGAGATTTGAAGGCCATTAACCAAGACCATCAGGTAAACCCTGAGAGTAATTACTGTTTTGGTGAAGGTGGCGCAGGTACGTATTCTGATGGAAAACTATACACCCGTAGTCTTAAACGTGGAGATGTACGTCGCATATTCGAAAGTTTGGTATTTCATGGTGCAACAGACCAAATATTAGTAGATGCACATCCACATATAGGGACCAATAAGCTCCCTAAAATTGTACAGAATATTCGTGAAGTTATACAGCAGCACGGTGGTGAAGTTCATTTTAATACCAAGGTGACCGATTTTGTTATCAAGGACAATACGTTAAAAGCCATTGTTTTAAACGACAATAATGAAATGGCCGTGGATCGCGTAATTTTGGCTACGGGACATTCCGCTCGTGACATTTTTGACTTATTACATAAAAAAGATATTGCGCTACAAGCAAAATCATTTGCCATGGGCGTGCGTGTAGAGCATCCGCAACATATCATAGACAGTATTCAATACCACTGCTCTGGTGACCGAAGCGAATTGTTACCTGCAGCTTCTTATAGTTTAGTGGAACAAGTGAAGGAACGTGGCGTATATTCGTTCTGTATGTGCCCTGGCGGATTCATAGTGCCTGCTGCCACTTCCCCTGGCGAGGTGGTTGTAAACGGGATGTCTCCATCAAAACGAAATAACCTGTATGCAAACTCGGGTATCGTGGTGGAAATTAATGTGGATAAGGATATCCCTAAATATGAGAAATTCGGGGCTTTGAAAGGATTGGAATATCAAAAGAATTTAGAGCGACTGGCATTCACTTCTGGCGGAAGAACGCAAACTGCCCCAGCTCAGCGATTAACCGATTTTGTAGAAGGAAACTTATCCGTAGACCTTAATCCTACCTCGTACCAACCCGGATTAAACTCCGCTCCCCTACACTCCCTGTTACCTAAACTTATTGGTAGTAGATTGCGACAAGGCTTTAAAGCTTTTGGTGATAAAATGCATGGTTATTACACAGCCGAAGCAAATATTGTGGGCGTGGAATCCAGAACCTCATCACCTGTGAGCATCCCTAGAAACGAAAAACTGGAACACCCAGTGATTAAAGGACTTTTCCCATGTGGTGAAGGTGGTGGCTATGCCGGTGGAATTGTTTCTGCAGCAATGGATGGCGAAAGATGTGCGGAAGCTGCTATGGCAGGGTTGTAATTTAAGTGCAACTTGGTTGTTAGTTGTTAGTTGTTAGTTGTTAGTTGTTAAAAACTATAAAATTTAGCTTTACTAAATACGATTGGTCAGGAACTAATCAAAAAAAGTCTATTCTCTATATTCTATTTTCTAACTTCTTAATACTTTGTACTTAATACTTAATACCAACTACTGTAATTACGCCATTTTAGGCTTGTTAGCCTTAGTAATAAAATTCAAATCTCTTTTAATTCTTGAATTTTTGAATTTGTATAAACGAGCAACCTCAGTAGTAGATTCCGCTTTAACTTCATTTGTAGTTTCCGTAACAATGCTCATTTCAATAGTTTCAACTTTAACCTCTGAAGTTGTGTTTTGAGCTTGAGCAGTAAAGCTTAAAAAGATGATGAAGATGATAGTTGCTAATGTTTTCATGACTTGCGTTTTGTTACAATTATAAAACGCTGTAGACCTTGTTTTACTAGGTGATGAATCGCTGAAAAACACCGTATTCTCGTTACTTGACAAAGATTCGGATTAAGTGTAAAATCTCGTCGATTAACGACATTGCCCCTATTTTCACCTTACCGATTTTTAGTGTCTTTAATCGACAATCGATGTTTTAAATACAAGCGCAATCTCAAAAATCAAGTTCAGGATTAGTTGTTGGTTGTTGGTTGTTGGTTGTTAGTTGTTAGTTGTTAGTTGTTAGTTGTTAGAAACTATAAAATTTAGCTTTGTTAAATACAATTGATTAGAAACTAATCAAAAAAAAGTCTATTCTCTTTATTCTATTTTCGTACTTCCAACTACTTTATACATTATATTTTATACTTCTTACTTAATACTTAATACTTCTTACTTTGTACTCAACACTTTGCACTTTAACCCCACATTACAATTCCTTCCACATTAAAGCGTACCTTTGCAGCTTATTAAAATTTTATGACATTTAAAGAACTCGGCTTAGCCGAACCTATCCTTAAGGCATTAGAGGCTGAAGGATATACTCACCCTACTCCAATTCAAGAACAATCCATACCCATATTACTGAAAGGCAAAGATTTATTGGGCGTTGCACAAACGGGAACCGGTAAAACGGCCGCATTTGGTATTCCTATCCTACATCAATTATATGAAGGTATAAGTCTTAGCCAGAATAAAAGAAAAATTAAGGCGCTGATAGTAACACCTACCCGGGAACTTGCCATTCAAATAGCCGAAAGTTTTACGGCGTACGGAAAATACACAGGCCTACGTAATACCGTTATTTTTGGCGGAGTAAAACAGGGTAAGCAAGTAAACGCCCTTAGAGGAGGCGTTGATATATTAATTGCTACTCCCGGTCGCTTATTAGACCTAATGAACCAAGGTTTTATTTCTTTCAGAGATTTAGAGCACGTAGTACTTGATGAAGCTGACCAAATGCTGGACATGGGCTTTATTCATGATATCAAGAAAATCATCGCAAAATTGCCTCCTAAACGACAGTCATTATTCTTTTCGGCAACTATGCCAAAAGACATTGTTGAGCTTTCTAGAAAAATGTTGGGCGATTTTGAACGCGTTACCATTAAACCAGAACAAGCTACAGCAGAGAAAGTTGAACAAGGGGTATATTTTATTAGCAAGCCTAACAAACCAAAACTGCTTATCCATATTATTAAAGAGAACCCTGAGAGTACGCTTATTGTTTTCTCCAGAACTAAGCATGGTGCCAATAAAATTGTCAAGAAATTAGACCAAGCAGGTATACGTTCTGCAGCCATACACGGTAATAAATCGCAAACTGCAAGACAAAAGGCACTAAGTGCTTTTAAAGAAGGAGATCTTAAGGTTTTGGTTGCAACTGATATTGCCGCAAGGGGTATTGATGTAGAAGACCTTTCATTGGTCGTTAATTATGATTTACCAAACGTATCCGAAACGTATGTTCACCGTATAGGCAGAACAGGTAGGGCAAATGCAAGTGGTACGGCACTTTCTTTTTGTGACAAAGAAGAAAGACCCTACTTACGTGATATCGAGAAATTGATTAAACAATCTGTACCTCGCATGCCAGAGCATCAATTTGTAGATGAAGATACTCCGCAAGATACGGGCAGTCAACCGGCACAACAACAAAGAAAACAAGGCAACTCCCGTAATAAAAACAAAAACAGAAACAGGCCTGGTGGTAACAACTTTAGAGGTAAGAACAATAGGAATTCGAGCAGACCTAAAAAACGAACAGATTCTAGCAGAAGCGAATAGCTTCTGTTAGAAATTCATTTTATCTTTAGCATAAACATTTTATCGTCTTTATGAAAAAGCAAATGGTAATTTACGGCAGTGGACGCCATACCGTACCTTTCTTAAACTACATTGCCAAAGCTACCGGCAAGGAAAAACCGAATATGTGTTTTATTCCTACAGCTAGTGGTGAAGACGCTCAGTATATTGCTTCTTTCTATGAGGTGTGCTCACAGATAGATGTTACCCCACATGTACTTTCGGTTTGGATTAATTCTTACGACCAAAAAGAATCGTTCGAAGAGATTATCTCTCGGATGGATGCCATAATCGTTGGTGGTGGAAATACGTTGAACATGCTCGCCATTTGGAAAGCGCAAGGCATTGATGTTGCCCTTAAAAAAGCTTATGACAACGGCGTAGTTATGGGTGGTGGCAGCGCTGGTTCTTTATGCTGGTTTAATGGCGGTACTACAGATTCTAGACCAAAAGAATTAAGTATTGTTGGCGGCATGTCATTTATAGACAAGAGCCACTGCCCGCATTACAATTCTGAAACTTCACGAAGACCTTTATACTTTGAAAACATAAAGACCGGAAAACTATCCGATGGTTATGCCTGTGACGACCGTTCCGCTATACATTTTATTGATGGTGAAGTTCATACTTCAGTCTCATTGAACAATGAAAACCATTCGTACTACGTCTATTTAAATGATGGTGAAATTGTGGAAGAACTGATACCGAGTACTGTTATTTCATAACTTCAATCTATAACTATATTTTACGTACTAATATCCTTATTAAGGATTCTAGTTCATCTCTTGCATCTAAATTCTTAATAAAACACTCTTAAAGTAAAAGTTATTACGTACTTTAAGGGTGTAAAATTCCCCTTTATTTTTCTGATTCATAATATGTTGCTCATCACCCCCCTGATGTGTAGCCTTATTTGTCTTGTGTTTAATTCAAAAAATTAAATACGAGGATGAAGTTGTAATCAGTGCTATTTTTTTTAAACCAACCACCAATTTGTGCATGAAATTAGCTGTAAAAAGGGAAAATCAAGTCCTTGAAATCTATACCAAATGGCTACTTGGTTACATAAATGTCTACCTAACAACCCATACTTACATTTTCAATGATGACACTTGTTTTAATGGTACTTCCGTCAATAAGTTATCTTTAATTATCTCTTCAACCTCCAATTTCTTTAGAACCATTTTTGAACTAGGTTCAACTAATAACTTAAAAATTAATGATTAAACAATCCCTCCTATTCATCACGCTATTTTTCTCTATGCTAATTACGGCAAGTGGGCAAGAAAACCCGGTAGATAAAAATGGATTGGCACTAGATACCATTATACATTTTACGAAAGCAGATGTAGATCCACTATTTGGTTTAACGTTTAAAAATAGAGAAGGTTGGATTTTTAAATCGGGCAATGAAAAAGATTTATCTCCTGTAGAGATTGATTTAGCTGGCTGGGAACGATTAAGTCCTTCTGAGATAACTAATGATATGGTAGATAGTTCTGGAAAATTTGAAGGATGGTTCAGATTGCAGTTTACTATTGACAGTGCTATAGCAAAGCTTCCTCTCTACTTAGATAAAGAAGATCATGCTGCAGAGGATATTTATTTAAATGGAAAGTTGTTCCGCCAATTTGGCGAAAAAGGGAACGATAGAGCCTCATTTAAAGAACACATTCAAGATTTTGAAATAAGAACCCCAATATTTTTAGAACCTGATACAGTACATACATTAACGATACATTATGTTGACTATAGCACTTATGGAAACATAACCAAAGCTCTAGTGGGTTCAACCAGAATTGTATCCAACGCGTATTTTGACTATATGAGTTTATTGAGTTTTAAAGCTTTATTTGACTTGATCAGCTCTTTTATATTCTCAATTCTTTTCTGGCTTCTCTATATTCTAATTAGAGATGAAAAGGAGTTATTAATTATAGCTCTTTTTTGCACTGTAATGTTACTAGAAACCATTGCATCGGCATTCTTTGGTGGAGATAGTTTATTTTTCACCCTACCTTCTAACATCATGATTACATTAGATTATGTAAGTAATATTTTATTTTTCTTCTTCCCTATATTATGTCTTTTATTGGGCTATAGGATGTTATATGGAAACCTTAAAAAATGGTTGATTCTATTCTGTATAATAGCATCTTTAGCAATGTATTTCAGTTCTTATTCCTACCTAATTACGGTAATAGGTATTGCCATATTTTTACTCATTTTCGCATTAAAATCCAGAAAAAAAGTAATATCTGTCAGGGTAGTCATGTTTAGTTTATTTTTATCATTTACTACTTCCTATCTAGGACTTATATATAGATGGCTCGCTTCTGGTGATCATCTTAGTTTAAGATTAGTTTCTGTAAATAGTGACTTAATCGGTAAGGGAATTTTTTATTTTGGAATGTTGGCATTTGTCGCTTATCGCATGAGAGAGAAAAATGAGGATATGCGTAAAAATGCAATGGAACTTGTAAAGGTCGAAGCTGAAAAGAGTACGCTTATTGCTTCTCAAAATGAAAAGTTAGAATTAAAAGTAAAAGAAAGAACATCAGAATTAAATCAATCTTTAGATGAATTAAAAACCACCCAATCCCAACTCATCCAATCCGAAAAAATGGCGAGTCTCGGAGAACTCACAGCCGGCATTGCCCATGAAATTCAAAACCCCTTAAACTTCGTCAATAATTTCTCTGAAGTAAGCAATGAACTTATTGATGAAATGAACGAGGAATTGGATAAAGGAGATCTTGAAGAGGTGAAAGCTATTTCGTTGGATATCAAACAAAACCTTGAAAAAATAAACCATCACGGCAAACGTGCGGACAATATTGTAAAAGGTATGTTACAACATTCTAGAAGCAATAGCGGCACAAAAGAACCAACTGATATTAATGCCCTTGCAGATGAGTATTTGCGCTTGGCCTATCATGGTCTACGGGCAAAGGATAAATCATTTAATGCAGAACTCATTACAAATTTTGACGAGAGCATTGGAAAAGTAAATATTGTACCACAAGACATGGGGCGGGTAATTCTTAATTTGATCACCAATGCTTTTTATGCGGTAAACGAGAAAAAACAAAGGGATGTTAGTTTTAAGCCGATAGTTACTGTCAGTAGCAAAAAGTCTGATGAACATATCACCATTAGTGTTTCTGACAACGGTAATGGTATTCCTGATAAAGTAAAAGAGAAAATATTCCAACCCTTTTTCACCACCAAACCTACCGGGCAGGGTACCGGCTTGGGTTTAAGTATGAGTTACGATATTATTACTAAGGGGCATAGTGGTGAATTGCTGGTAACAACACAACAAGGTGAAGGAACTACATTTAAAATCATTTTTCCTTTAATTTAAATGATAATGAAACATATATTATACATTATTGGTTTTCTACTACCGTTGACAGTTTTTAGTCAAGAAAACAAAGTGTTAACAATTTCAGATACCACCTTAGTAAATAGATGGGCATATCTTGAATCTAATTGGAGTTATAAAAAGGGTGATGATATTAATTGGTCTGACCCTAAATTTGATGATTCATCTTGGACAACAATCTCAAGTAAAAATTTAAACAAACCAAATAATAAAATTATTGGTGGCGACAATGAAATTGTATGGTTTCGCAAGCTTATTAAAACAGACAGCACGTTCAATAATCCTATTGTGTTAAATGTTTCTCAAGTTGGTGCTTCTGAAATTTATCTTGATGGTAAACTTGTACGTACCCTTGGTAAAGTGAGTTCCAATCCTGAAGAAATTGAAACGATCATTTCCTGGAAAATTGTATTTCACTTGCCTTTAGAAAAAAATAAAGAACATCTATTGGCTATTAGGTTTGTAAATTCTCAGCATGAATATCCTAAATATTATATGAACGAGGGTCTTATTAACATACAAGCTACCTCATTACATAATATATTAACCACCGATCCTAGACTTGTTACTCCACGTAAAGAGGTAAGAAATTATTACAACAATTTATATATAGTCTTGGGTATCGTATTATTTATGTTTGTACTTTTTCTTTGTTTGTATATATTTTTTAAACGCGAAAAAATCAATGGCTATTTTGCATTAACAAGTCTATTATACTCCTGTTTTCTGGGTACCGTTTTGTTGGAATATAAAACTAACGTTTATGAGTTTAAATATGATTTTATTATTAGTATTCTTAATGTCCTCTACCCCTTAGCTGTTCTCTATTGCATTTACAAAATTTTCAATAAACGTATTGGGTATTTTTATTGGGGTATTGCAGTAATAGGTATCCTATCCATCCTTTCAGGGTTTCTTGTCTCTTCAGTATATACCGGATCTATTTTTGGAGTTATCATACTTTTTGAATTTCTACGAGTTAGTAGTCTTTCATTTAAATCTGATAAAATCGGAGCTCTAATTTTTCTTTTAACGGGTGTCCTTAATTTAATATTTTGGGTTATATATACATTAAATATCCTAGGCTATATTCATCTACCACAATTAATCTACTATGTACCTTTTGCCCATGTCCTACTACCCTTAAGTATCGCCATATATTTGGGCTATTTCTTTGGTAACCGAAGTCAATCCTTACGTTTAAATTTAGAACGTGTTCAAAAACTATCCAAAGAAAAAGAATCCATTTTATCTCAACAAAAAGATACTTTAGAGCAACTAGTTAAAGAAAGAACATTAGAATTAAATCAATCTTTAGATGAATTAAAAACCACCCAATCTCAACTCATCCAATCTGAAAAAATGGCGAGCCTTGGTGAACTCACAGCCGGCATTGCCCATGAAATCCAAAACCCCTTAAACTTCGTCAACAATTTCTCTGAAGTAAGCAACGAACTTGTTGATGAAATGAACGAGGAATTGGATAAAGGAGATCTTGAAGAAGTCAAAGCTATTTCGCTGGATATCAAACAAAACCTTGAGAAAATAAACCATCACGGCAAACGTGCGGACAATATTGTAAAAGGTATGTTACAACATTCTAGAAGTAGCAGTGGCACAAAAGAACCTACAGATATCAATGCCCTTGCAGATGAATATTTGCGCTTGGCCTATCATGGTCTTCGGGCAAAGGATAAGTCATTTAATGCAGAACTCATTACCGATTTTGACGAGAACATGGGAAAAGTAAATATTGTACCACAGGACATGGGGCGGGTAATTCTCAATTTAATTACCAATGCCTTTTATGCGGTAAATGAAAAAGCTAATTCTGACATTGAAGGTTATAAACCTACCGTAAAAATTACATCAAAGCGAACTCCCCTCCTTGGAGGGGTTGGGGGTGGGTCTCAAAGTGTACAAATTTCTATTTCCGATAACGGTAACGGCATTCCGAAGGAAATTGTAGAGAAAATATTCCAACCCTTTTTTACCACTAAACCTACTGGGCAAGGTACCGGCTTGGGTTTAAGTATGAGTTATGATATTGTAACGAAAGGGCATGGTGGTAAATTAATAGTAGAAACGTCTGAAAACAAGGGAACCACCTTCATTATAGAATTGCCAAACTCAACCGATAACTAGACCAGTATGAAGAACATAACATTAATAAGACCAATATTCTTAATCAGTATCTTTTACGGTCTATTTCTGATTTCTTGCCACAAACAGAGCAAGTCTGAAGATGAAACTACGGTGGGTGATTATAAAGTTCCAAAAACCATTCCTTTACAATTTACGGACCCCGAACCTTTTGAATGGGAAATTATAACCAACGACACGCTGACAACTCCTATATCGTATGATTTAAATGTGGATGCCTTGCCCAGCAAACCTTTTGAACTAAACACGTTTAAACCGCTGAAGTCCTCAATGAAGGAATACGATTTGGACTGGGACAATTATCGTACGGGTGAATTAAAATTTGATTCCGTGCCCTTTACAGTAACCAAATCCCCCATAAAAAAACCGACCATTACCAAAATGAAACCTCCAGGAAATATGGACGGTACCCATGTTAACTTACTACAACTTTCTACCAATGAAGGATTGCCCTCTAATGATGTTACTTCCTTTTTAGAAACCGAAGATGGGGCTATTTGGATAGGGTCTTCTGCAACCAATACACCACTAACCTACTATGATGGTGAGAACGCCTTTGTATATGATTACCCAGGAGTGTACAAAATGACCTTTGACCATCAAGGTAAACTTTGGTTGGTTAGTCCGGGTCCTCGTTTTTTAACAGTATTGGATTTTAAGAATAATACGGCATACAAGATTACCATGACAGACAATTTTACACCTTTCGATATTCTTTGCGACCATACAGGGACAATCTACCTGAATTCACTTACTGAAGGATTCTACGCAATGGATGCGGAAATGAAAAGTTTACGAAAGATTAAAAATGAAGGCTCCAATAAACCTTGGAAAATATTTGAGGACAGCAAAAATAATTTATGGCTCAGTTATCAAGATGGTTTGAGCGTGTTGAATCCCTCTAGAAAAGAATTTAGAACAATTTCTAATATAGCCGAATTTGAACTTAACTCTATAGTTTGGGATATTAAAGAAGATGCCAATAATAATATTTGGTTAAGTTATCCTTACCCAGCACCTAATGGTAATTCCAATGCTTCTTCCAGTGTTTTAAGAATAGCAAAAGATAAGCAAATAGTTAGTGTTTTGGGTTCTGAAAACGGATATACCATTACAGGTGATAAACTAGAAGAAGATGCCCAAGGCAACTTATGGATATTTGGATCGACAGAGGCCTTTATACTAAATAAAAATAGGGATGCTTCCAAAACAATTGCCCTAAACGCTACTCTTCAAGGTTCTCTTAGAATACCAACCCCTTTAAAACGTAAAGATGGGTCTATTTGGATTGCTACAAATGATAAAGGAGTAGTCATTGCCAATGAGTTCACTTTAAAGACAGAATATTTTGATGACACAAGAGGCTTAGTAAATAATGAAATATGGGAAATAGAAGAAGATTCAAGTGGAGAACTATGGCTAGGAACGGCTGCGGGGATCAATATTGTCAACTTAAATAAAAAAACTATAAAAGCTCTAGGTTTTGATCAGTTACATTGCAACACTAACACAATTAGTTACATTAAAGAGATCACACCTAATATTTATTTTATAAATACTAGAGATGGCTTTTCTATTCTTGATAGGAAAAATAGTAAACTAACTTCATATGCCAATTCTGCCGCTGTTTTCGGAGCAGGAATTGCAATTATTAACGATTTTACATTTGCTATATATACCAATACAGGTCTGTATGTCTACAATATTGAAAACAACAGCTTTAAAAAAGTAGTTTCTAAAAGTGACCCTGATATTTTAATAGCAGGAAGCGGGTCCATACTATTTTATGATAAAGAAATTCTTTGGATCCCCACTATGAAAGGGTTAGCCAAGGTAAATTTAAAAACGAATGCCGTAAGTTACCTTAGAGAAGAACAAGGTCTTAGCAATAACAACGTATCCATAGCCAAAATTTCTAATGAAGGAGAGCTATGGTTAGCTACCGCAAATGGTATTAACATACTTAACTTAGAACAAAATACGCTTACCCCAATACAAAAAGAAAACGGACTATACCCTACAGATTTTTATGATCTGATAGAAAAAGAAGACATGATGTACGCCGCTAGTGGTAATGGCTTAATTGCCGTGGAAAAAGCCACTGCAAAAACAATAGATAAAGGCTTCTACAATTTTAACGGTGGACTTGGATTTAAATTGAACGATTATTTACAAGGCTCACCTAAATTTTTAAAAAACGGTCAGTTTTGGTCTGGTGTTACTAATTCATCTAGTGAATTTAGGCTGATGGTGTTGAATACTGAACCTAAAATTGATAGTACCATAAGCGCCGTTCAAATTAATAACATGTTCATCATGGATGAAAACCCGGGGTTCGGGTTCAACCTAAAGAAAGATTCTACAAAGGTGCAAACTTCAACCTACGCCATTACCAACAGTATAACATGGGATTCTGTTAAACGTCCTTATAATATTCCCGAAGGACTTATACTACCCTATGACCAGAACAGTATTAGTTTTGGTTACGGTAGTGATGCTATATTTAATAGAGATAAATTAAACTATCGATTTATTCTAGATGGTGAAGATGAAGATTGGAGCTATGCTGCAAATGCCACAAAGACCAAAAATTATTATAACTTAAAACCAGGGGAATACACCTTTAAAGTGGCTGATAGAAGTGGTAATAGCGGCTGGTCCGTACCAGATACACTTTCATTTAAAATAAAGCCGCCATGGTGGCAAACTTGGTGGGCATACTTGCTCTTCGGTTTAATTGCAGCTAGTATTTTAAGGGCATATATTGTTTTTAGAGCCAGAAAATTAACTAAAGAGAATAGAATCTTAGAAGAACGTGTTTCTCATAGAACGGTTCAGCTTAAGACTAAAATAGACGAATTAAAGTCTACACAATCAAAGCTTATCCAATCCGAGAAAATGGCAAGCTTGGGTGAACTCACTGCCGGCATTGCCCATGAAATTCAGAATCCGTTAAACTTTGTCAACAACTTCTCTGAGGTAAATAAAGAACTTCTGGAAGAACTGGAAGAAGAAATTGATAATGGTAATTATGATGAAGTAAAGGCTTTGGCTAAAGATGTATCTGCCAACGAAGATAAAATTATCTTTCATGGCAAACGTGCCGATGGTATCGTGAAAGGAATGCTACAGCATAGCCGTAGCAGCACCGGTCAAAAAGAAATGACCGATATCAATACTTTATCAGATGAATACCTACGCCTAGCCTATCATGGTTTACGTGCAAAGGACAAAAGCTTCAATGCCACGTTAAATACCGACTTTGATGATGCTATCGGTAAAATAAACATTGTTGGCCAGGATATTGGGAGGGTTATTCTAAACCTTATTACCAATGCCTTTTATGTGGTAAAAAAGAAAAAAGAAGAAAACCCAAATGGTTACGAACCTACCGTTTCTGTAAGTACAGAAAAACAGGGCAATATGGTGCTTATTAAAGTATCTGATAATGGTAATGGAGTGCCTAAAGAGGTATTGGATAAAATATTTCAGCCCTTTTTCACTACCAAACCTTCTGGTGAAGGCACCGGATTAGGACTATCACTAAGCTATGATATTGTAAAGGTACATGGTGGCGAATTAACGGTAGAAACAAAACAAGGAGAAGGCACCACCTTCACCATCTCATTACCAATGAATTAAATAGCAAAATGTTCCCTCATTATAATATGTACAAATACAAAAAAACAGATTATGAAGATATTAGTTGTAGATGACGAACAAGATGTAAAAGTGCTTTTTCAACAGCGTTTTAGAAAAGAAATAAGAAAAGAGGAACTAGAATTTGTTTTTGCATTCTCTGGAGAAGATGCACTCAAAATTATGAAAACTATGGAGCATGAAGCGGTATTGATTCTATCAGATATCAATATGCCTGGCATGAGCGGCTTAGAGTTATTGGATAACATCAAAAAAAATTATGTAAAACCACCACCAATGGTTATGATGATTACCGCTTATGGAGATGATGAAAATAGAACAATGGCAAAAAATCTAGGTGCGGACGACTTTCTAACCAAACCTTTAGATTTTTCACTTCTTAAAGACAAGCTGATAAACTTAACGTAAGACTATGGCAAAAATAATGGTAGTAGATGATGAGACGGACTTAGAGATTCTCATCAAACAGAAATTTAGAAAACAGATACGGCAGAACGAATACGAGTTTGTATTTGCTATAAACGGTAGAGATGCGCTAGAGAAACTTGGGGAAAATCCTGGTATAGATATTGTTTTGAGCGATATTAACATGCCAGAGATGGACGGTCTTACCCTACTCTCGGAATTGCATGAATCTAGCCCTTTAATTAAATCGGTTATTGTTTCCGCCTATGGTGACATGGAAAATATTCGTGTAGCCATGAACCGAGGTGCCTTTGATTTTATCACCAAACCCATAAACTTTGAAGACTTAACGATTACGATGGAAAAGACTTTAAAGCATGCCATGGAAATTAGAAAAACACTGCAGGCCATTAAAGAAAACAATATTCTAAAAATGTATGTTGATGAAAACGTACTCAATTTTATGGGTGGCCAAGAGTATGAGTCTAAAATAATGGCAAACGAGAATATTGAAGGTACCATAATGTTTGTAGACGTATGCGGATTCACAAAAATTAGTGAAACCACTAGTCCTGACATTGTTGTTTCAATGCTAAATACCTATTTCGATACCATGGTCAAAGAAATAATGGAGCAAGATGGTATTATAGACAAATTTATAGGTGATGCCGTCATGGCCGTTTTTAGAGGAGAATATCATTTAGACCGTGCCATTGATGCCGCATTGGCCATTAGAAATCAAGTGAACAGCTTACCCAAAGAGGAAGGCAAAGAAACATACCAGCCAAAAGTTTCTATAGGTATTAAAAGTGGTGAAATGATTTCCGGAAATATTGGTTCCGCTACCCTTAAGCGTCTAGATTACACTGTTATAGGAGACTCGGTAAATACTGCCGCTAGATTGCAAGATGCCGCTAAAGAAAATCAAATTATCATCTGTGAAAGTTGTTACGAACAGGTAAAAGAGGCTTTTAAATGTGAGAACCTAGGTAGTATTAACATGAAGAACAAAGCAAAACCTCTTACGGTGTACAATGTGATAGAATAGCCATTGAAACTAAATTTAAAGCCATGACCAAACCGATTGACAATAAAAACCAGAATTCCAATAAAACCAAACAAGAGCATAACCCATTGTCCGCTTTTGAGAAAGGTCTTTTAGATGAATTAAAATCCAAGGGACATGCAGAAGAATTAGTAGATCATTATTGGGGCACCATTAATTATGTATCTGGACTCATAAAGGCTTCGGAATTGAAGGCGGGACTTATACTCTCTTTTTACGGTATTATTCTCAATTTCATCTACCAAAGTGCTGCTCCAGTAATGCATTCCGTATCAAATGCCATTTTGTTCTATATACTAATTGGACTGTGGTTTGTAGCTACCGTAGTTTCCATTTTTTTTAGTGTACGCTGCTTTATTCCAAAACTTGAAGGGAACTACAGTGATAATGTGTTTTATTTTGGAGATGTCATTACCAAATTTGGAACCATCAAAGAATTTTCAAGGAAATTTTACAACGTGAGCATTAATGAACAAGAAGTTTTTGAGCAACTGGGGGAACAGATTTACATCAATTCAAAAATATCTGCGTGGAAGTTTAGAAACGTTCAACGATCTATATTCTTTTTAGCTATTAGCCTTGTACTACTGCTATTAACAGCAGTTTATTATGGAGTGTTAAGAATTATGTGACCATAACACAGACCGCTATAACACTTAAATGTATTATTTAAAACTAACATCAAATAACCCATATAATGAATACTATGAAACCTTTACTACTACTTATAACTTTATGCTTGACCACTCTGGTTTTTGCTCAGACAGATTCAGAAAAAGCAGAGATGACCGTTGATAAAAATGAAATTGAGGGACATATATATTTTTTGGCCGATGATGCCCTAAAAGGTCGTGCTACTGGATCTCCAGAATTAAAAATAGCGGCATCCTATCTAGCTAATACTTTACGCGGGTATGGCATAAAACCGCATTCTGCCATAAATTCTTACTATCAGAAATTTAATTTAATACAAACCACTGCACCCAAAGTACTTAAGGTTTCTATAAATGGGGAAAACTATCCACACACCATTGCAGTGGAAGCAAAAGGGAGTGATCTTTCCGGAGAAGCAATCTATCTTAATTTTGGAATTGAAGAAGATTACAAAGGAAAAGATGTCAACGGAAAACTTATTATAGTAAAAGGTGGAACTTCAGAAGCTTCAGATGCTAGAGCAGTTTATAATGCACATAAAGAAAAACAGGAATTAGCAATCAAAAATGGGGCAATAGGGTTACTTGAGATGACTTTACTTGAAGAAGATTGGTGGACCAGGGTTTCTCATTTCATGGAAGAAGGTGTTAAGATACCTGATACTAAAGATGAACAAATGCCAAAACCAGATTTTATTCATCTTTGGGTAAATTCCTCAGCTAATAAACTTGCTACATTCAATAATGCTAAGCTAGCATATGCAATAGAAACTGACGGAATAAAAGAAGAAACACTAGAAACACAAAATGTAATAGGTGTTCTAGAAGGTACCGATCCAAAATTAAAAGAAGAATTCATTATGTATTCTGCACATTATGACCATGTGGGTATTGGTAAACCTGATGCTGTGGGTGATAGTATTTATAATGGTGCACGGGATAATGCCATAGGCACTACTGCTGTTTTAAGTATGGCAGAGAATATTGGAAAGTTTCCTACAAAACGGTCAGCTATATTCATTTTTTTTACCGGAGAGGAAAAAGGTTTATTAGGTAGTCAATATTATGTTGAGCACCCTATATTTCCACTCAAGCAAATAGTATATGGTTTCAATACCGATGGTGGAGGGTATAACAATACAAAATTGGCTACCGTAATTGGATTAAATAGAACAACAGCACAAAAACATATTGTTTCAGGTGCCGCAACTTTTGGTTTAAAAGCCATTGATGACCCTGCTCCTGAACAAGGACTATTTGATCGTAGCGATAATGTAAGCTTTGCCAGTAAGGGTGTTCCCGCCCCTACTTATTCAACTGGTTTTGATGCCTTTGATGATGAAATTAACAAATATTACCACCAACCTGGTGATGAGGCGGATAGTTTGGATTATGATTATCTATTGAAATTTTACCAAGGCTATGTGCTCTCAGGTAGGTTGATAGCCAATGACCCTGAAACTCCTTTTTGGGTGAAAGATGATAAATATGAAGCTGCAGGTAATGTGTTGTATGGTAAAGTTCCTGAAGCTCCAATTAAAAATTGAACCCCCTCTAAAATAAATCAATTTGACGCCAAGAAATCAGAACAATTGACCAATGATTAATTTCTTTAGAAAAATCCGCAGAAACCTGCTCGAAGAAGGCAAAGTCTCCAAGTACTTAAAATACGCCATCGGTGAAATTATTCTCGTTGTTGTTGGAATATTGATTGCATTACAGATTAATAATTGGAATGAGTATCGTAAAAGCAGAAAAGTAGAATTGAATTACCTCAAGAACATTCAAGAAGATATACTATCGGATTCTTTATATTTTGAAAGAAGTTGGTTTAAAAGAGGTGATAAAAAAATACAAGGCTTAAATAAAGCTAAAAATTATTATCTGAACGGTATTATACCAACCGATACCATCACATTTATAAATGATGTTGCTTATGGAGGTATTTATGGCATCGGTAGGCTTACCCCTAATAACAGAACTTATAATGAGTTGTCAAGTACAGGTAATATTAGCCTAATCTCAGACCAAGACATTCGTGATGAGATTGTTGCGTACTATTTAAATTTAGAATTCTTATATGAATATGGAGCCGATTCACGGAGTGATTATCCTCATTTTATGAACTCATATAAAGTATTTAACCCTAAATTTCCAGATTCAGTAAGCCCCGCCGAAATCCCCATTCTTTTAAAAATGATGCGTAAGGATAAATTTTACCAACTCACTAATTCAGAATTAACCTATGCCTATTCCATTCTAAATAGGCTTGAATATGTCAAAAAAGATGCTGCACTCTTATATCACAGAATAGATAATTATTTAGAGCATCATGAAAAGTAAGATTCAAGCTAGTTTTTAATTACCCATCACTTACCACTCCAAGATGAAGAAAATGATTGTGCACAGTGTATACTTCTATCGAATCTTAAATAAATAATTTCTAAGCAGACTCAAAGAACCCACCCCTAGCCCCTCCAAGGAGGGGAATGTTTAATTGCTTTACTCCAACCAATTCATAGAATGATACGTGTAAAATAACATTTAAAAACGCTAAATACTCACAAATATCACGTATTCCTCCCCTCCCGGGAGGGGATTAAGGGGTGGGTAATACGAATAGTGAATCAACCTGCTAGTGCTCTCAAAAATCTACAAACCTTTATAAGCCTTCAACACATTCTCAATCTTAGCCTCTGTCTCTTCATCTATGTTTTGATGTTCTGGATGCTCTAACAACCACTTTACGGTCCTTTTTATCCCTTCCGAGAACGGAATTGTGGCTTTAAACCCCGGTACAAAAGTTTTTATCTTGGTATTATCGAACAAGACACTTTCTGCTTTGTCCGCTAAAAGTGTACCCGTAAATGACGGCTCTACTTTACAAATAAAGTCCGACGCTATATGAACTACTTTTGCTTCCTTCCCTAAGGCATCAGCCAAAATCTTATAAATCATATTCCAGGTCAGCACCTCATCTGAAGTAATATGAAAAGCATGCCCTATTGCGGTCTGTAATCCTAATAAACCTACAAATCCCTTTGCAAAATCATCTGAATGTGTCACTGTCCAAAGTGAGGTTCCGTCTCCATGTACAATTATTTCTTTGCCATCCAATATTCGCTGTGCAGTATTGAACTTATCAAATCCACCAACGGCTATAGGTATTACCGTATCATACGTTAAGGATGGTCTTACTATAGTAATAGGAAACCCTTCCTCACGATATGCTTTCTGTAACCTGTCCTCACATTGAATTTTTCCTTGAGAATAATCCCATAGATTATTATGTAAAGGAGTAGATTCCGTAATCACAGGATAGCTCAATGGCGTTTGATAACAAGATGCCGAACTTATAAAAATGTATTGCTTGGTCTTTCCTTTAAACAATTCAATATCGCGCACAATATCATCAGGTGTAAATGCTATCCAGTTCACCACAACATCCCACTCATGTTTTTTCAGCTCTTCAAGTTCATCTGGTTTGTTGATATCACCAATAATGCTGTGTGCACCCTTAATATCAACTTTGGCTTTGCCCCTATTTAATAAGTACAAATCCATTCCTTTGGCAACCGCCAATCTACTACTTGGTGTACTTATATTCCCTGTTCCTCCTATAAATAATACTTTCATTTCTATATTTTAAATTCTTGATGATTCCATGAAACTGAACGGTCTAAACATCTCTATAAAATGTTAATCCGTTTTTAAATGGATCGTAAAAAGCAAACTCCCGTGTTCCCCATGCGGTTTCCCTTAGCAATGTATGTGCATTAAAAACATCTACGTTTGAATACTCGTTGTACAAAGCTTCTATGTTTTGAGATACAATGCGCAACATAGGTCTATCTATATCTACCTCCCACATTTTTTTATTGTGCCATTGCAAATGGATCTCAATATCGTCCCTTAAGATACCCGCATATTTTGGGTTTTTGGCATCATCTGCGAAGGCAATCTTAAACCCCAATCGGTTAACATAAAAATCTAACGCTTCAACCACATCCCAAACCGGAAGCACAGGGTGAATTTGATGTAAATAGCCTTTTTCTTCCATACCGTGAAAATACAAAAAGGATTAAAGGATTTAATGTTAATACTTCCTCAATTCTTAATGCATGCCGTTCTATTTTTTTAAGTAATTCGCTATCTTCATAGGATTATTTCAAACCAAATTCAACACTATGAAAGTTATTACCAAAACACTCTTTCTCCTATTATTTTCAATAACGGTATCCGCACAGGTTTCTTCAAATCTTGAGCTTACCGATATATTTAATATGGAGTATGTATCTGACCCTCAGATATCGCCAGATGGCAGTAAAATAATCTATGTTAGAAACTTCAAGGATATTATGACCGACAAGAATTTATCTAATCTTTGGATCATAAATTACGACGGTTCACAAAATAGACCTTTGACAACTGGCAACCAAAACGACTACTATCCACGCTGGTCTCATGACGGTAAAAAAATCATTTTTAAATCGAACAAAGAGGATTCCAAAATGAAATTATACCTCATGTGGATGGATACCAAAGAAATTGCTCCTTTAACGAATACTCCTAAAAGTCCCGGTGCCGTAAGCTGGTCTCATGATGATCGTTATTTAGCTTTTACCATGTTTGTGCCAGAGGCTGAAAAATCTATCGTGAAAATGCCTGCGAAACCTGAAGGCGCCAAATGGAATACCCCACCAACATATATTGACAAATTAAACTATAGGGGTGACGGTCAAGGATATATTAAAGGCGGACATACTCAAATTTTCACCTTATCTATTGATGGCGGTACGCCAAAGCAATTAACGACTACAGCATTTGACCATGGTGCTCCCGTATGGGCCAAAAATGACAAAGCGTTATACTTCTCCGCAAATTTTAATCCCGATGAGGCTTTTGAACCTGCCAATAGCGAGGTCTTTAAATTAGACTTATCAACAGCAGAGGTAACTCCGCTGACTTCTAGATATGGGCCGGACAATTCACCTACAGTTTCTCCAGATGGCAATTTAATAGCTTACACCGGTAAAGATGATAAATTACAGGGGTATGAAATTACCAATCTTTATGTGATGAATACCGATGGAAGCAACCCTAGGTTAATTTCCGGTGATTTTGATAGGGATATTGCCAATGTGCAGTGGTCAAATGATGGCAAAGGTCTTTATTTTCAATATGATACGGAAGGAGCTACTAAAATAGGCCATATTACTTTGAATGGTAAAGTAACCACTCTTGTTGAAGGTCTTGGTGGGTTGTCATTGGGAAGACCCTATAACGCGGGTGATTTTACCGTTTCTAACAACTCTAAATTTGCCTATACGTTAGGTAATACCGAACACCCGTCTGATTTAGGTGCTGCCGATAAAAAAGGTTCTAAACGATTGACTTTTGTAAACGACGATCTTTTCTCTTTTCGTGATTTAGGCAAGACTGAAGAAATTTGGTGGGAATCTTCATATGACCAGAAAAAAATTCAAGGTTGGGTGGTTACACCGCCAAATTTTGACCCAGGTAAAAAATATCCGTTTATTCTTGAAATTCATGGTGGACCGTTCACTAGCTACGGCTCAGTTTACAGTGCCGAGATACAGGCTTATGCCGCAGCTGGTTATGTTGTGCTGTACAGTAACCCAAGGGGAAGTACTAGCTATGGAGCGGAGTTTGGTAACTTAATTCACCACGACTACCCTAATCACGATTATGAAGATTTAATGAGCGGTGTAGATGCCGTCATTGAAAAAGGATTTATAGATACCAACAATCTATTTGTTACCGGTGGTAGTGGCGGCGGAGTACTTACTGCATGGATAGTGGGTAAAACTGACCGATTTAAAGCTGCCGTAGTTGCCAAACCGGTAATAAACTGGACAAGTTTTGTGCTTTATGCAGATGGTGCCGCTTTCTTTTCTAAATATTGGTTCGGCAAAAAACCTTGGGAAGATCCGGAAAACTATTTTAGACGCTCTCCGTTAATGTATGTTGCCAATGTTACTACGCCAACCATGTTACTAACGGGTGAAGAAGATTATAGAACGCCTATTGCAGAATCTGAACAATTCTATACCGCCCTTAAATTAGAAGGTGTTGAAACGGCTATGGTGCGTATTCCCGGAGCAGGACATGGCATTGCTAACAGACCTAGTAATTTAGTAGCCAAAATTGCCAGTGTACTAGCTTGGTTTGAAAAATACAAGGATGCGGAATAGTATAGAATATATAAGTTTTGTTCTGGCATTATGCATGTCGATATCAAGCCTTTGTGGTCAAGAAATTAATATACTTACCTATAATATAAAGTACGACAATGTTAATGATACAGTAAACAATTGGAACGATCGCAAAGCCGCCATGGTTGATCTTTTACAATATTATGACCCTGGTGTCATTGGCATGCAAGAAGTTCTGCATCATCAGCTAACGTTTTTAGATGAACAGCTTTCCAATTATAATTATATAGGTGTTGGTCGTGATGACGGAAAAGAAAAAGGCGAATACTCCCCTATTCTGTTCAACACCAAATTATATAAACTATTAAAAAGTGAAACATTTTGGTTGTCCGATACACCAAGTAAAATATCTGTAGGATGGGATGCCGCAATGGAACGTATTTGCACCTACGGATTATTTGAAGATTTAAATACGGGAAAGCAATTTTTGGTCTTCAATACGCATTTTGACCATGTAGGTACAGTTGCTCGTGAAAAATCGGCAAAACTCATTGTATCCAAGATAAAGGAGGTTAATGGTGATCACCTTCCGGTGGTGCTTATGGGCGACTTGAATTTGAATCCCACGGAAAAACCGATTCAATTTTTACAGAATGCCTTGGCTGATGGAAAATCAATCGCTCAAAAACCTTTTTACGGACCAACGGGAACCTTTAGTGGTTTTGACCATTCGCGTATATTAACCAATCGTATCGATTACATATTCGTAGAAAACTTTGAAGTTTTAGAGTACCTACATATTGATGATAGAATGGAAAACAATAAACATATCTCTGACCACCTACCGGTCTTTGCAAAGCTTTTAATGAGCAAATAAGTACTTCTTTCATTTTAGATAATACGAAGCCTCTTTTTTTTAAAATTAAGAGGCTTTGTATTTTAATATAAAAGTATTTTCATTTAAAGTTCCAATACCAGACTCTTATAAATAAACCCCTTATCCCCGCTTGAACGTTCTATGTGTGCCCAATCTTTTGTATACCCTAATAATGACAAGGTGTCATTCCGTTTTACTTCTCCTAACTTTATACCCGCAACCTCTGGGGCATTTCTATAATTGGCAATTGCTGCCGATACTTTTATAAATTTAGATGTGCTCAATACCCTTTTTATATCAGGTCTTTCTGTCTTCTTTACAAACGGAAGCGGATCAATAGCCCCTTGACCGGATTTATAAATTCCAAAATGTAAATGTGGTGCAGTAGTACGGGCATTTCCCGTATTTCCTACCAGGCCCAAAGTATCACCTATTGTTACTCTATTACCGGTTGATACCAATATACGATCCAAATGAGCATAATAAAGCGATTTACCAAAGAGTCCCGCTCTTAACCAAACCTGTTTACCACCTAATCCTTTTTCGCCAGTAGCGCTTACCATACCATCAACCGCCGCAACTACCGGTGTTCCCCTTTCTGCAAAAATATCAATACCCTCATGACTTCGTGCTCCACCCCCTCTAACCGCGCCCCAAAAACTTTGAATGGCTTTATTGTCCTTTCCGAACACGGGAAAACCAAAACTAGGCGATGTATACATTTGAAAGGAAAACATTCCTTGTGAGTTCAATTCCGGTTGAATAGTAATTTTATAAATTCCGGTTTCATCAATAGGAACTTTCGCATGATGTTCTCCCAACTTATTATGAAATTCATCTGTTAAACTACTATCTGGGTTAACCTTTATGAGATTAATAAAACTTCGTATTCCCAGTACATTGTTCTCAACCTCAACATTCAATACCTCACCTTCATTCAAGTACATATTATAACTATAAACTGTAATGCGATCTTTAAAATATTGACCTTGCTCGGCATAAGGAAGGCGTATTTGAAGACTATCGGCTTTTGCCAATTTATACGCCTGTTGCCAGGTATTAAGACGTAACGAATCTAAATTTTCAAATTCTCGTGCATAAAGCTCTCTTGCCGTTGGTTGTACAATGACATCGGTAACTTTTCTTATTTGCTTACAGCTATAAATCATTACCATAAACAGTAGAAAAATACATGCTTTGATTTTTGAACTTAAACTCATTTATTCTATGTATAGCTATTATTACAAATGAAAAATCGGACCGTATTAGGGTCCGATTTTCATTTCATTTCATTCAATTACTTCTTTAAAAAAGAAATCAAAATTTCATTCAATTCGTCAGGGTGTGTTACGTTTAGCCCGTGTGGAGCACCTTCAATTACTTCAAGAGTGCTATATTTTATGCCATCATGTGCTTGTTTTGCGGAAGTTTCTATAGGTACTGTTGCATCGGCATCACCATGTATAATTAATGTAGGTACGGTAACATTTTCAAGCTCTGGTCTAAAATCTGTATGCATCCATGCCAACGCAGCCTGTATAGTAGCTCTGGGAGAAGCAAAAGAGGCAATGGTAAAATCATAGTCTAACTGCGCCTGACTGATTTTCTCTCCTTTATTTTCTTCAAAATTGTAGAAACCTTTACTGAATTCCTTTAAGAAACCCACCCTATCTTTTTGAAGAGCATCAATAATACCTTCCAAGGCATCTTCTGGCACTCCTGATGGATTATCCGGTTTTTGTTTTACCAATGGTATAATAGAGCTGATCAATGCTGCTTTTGCTATTCTACTAGGACCATAATCCGTTAAATAGCGTACAACTTCACCACCTCCCATTGAAAAACCAACAATAATTGCATCCTTTAGTTCCAGCTCTTCAATAATAGCGTTTAAGTCACTCGCCAATGAAGAATAATCATAGGCATCCCATGGAGATGAAGAAGTACCAAAACCTCTACGATCATAAGAAATACACCTAAAACCTTCTTCTACTATTTTCCAAACCTGTTGTTCCCATGATTTTCTGCTCAACGGCCAACCATGAATTAATATTACCGGTTGTCCGCTACCGTAATCCTCATAAAATATATCTACTTGTTCTTTTGCTTTTGTATTTGTTATAAAGGGCATATATGTCTATTTTAAATTCACTTCTAAGATATTTAAGATTAACGAATTTACTTAGCGTTAAAGGTGAAATTATTGGTTCAAAAAACGGATATTTATAACCATCTTTTGAATTCAATATATTTAAGACCATATGTTTATACCCGAACACTATAAGAACACAGACGTCAAAGAAATACATGATTTCTTAAAAAATAACAGTTTTGGTATTTTAATCAATACTATTGAAGGTAAACCTTGGGGAACCCATATTCCTTTAGAACTAAGTAAAAATGAAATGGGTAATGACATTTTGGTGGGACATATTGCCAAAGCCAATTTACAAAGCAAGAACCTTAATAACGGGGATCAGGTGTTATGTATTTTTAATGGACCGCATAGCTATATTTCTTCATCTTGGTACCAGCAAGAAGAAGTACCAACATGGAACTATATTGCAGTACATGTTTATGGTACCGTAAAAATTCAGACATCCGATGAATTATTGACCTCTCTACATGCTCTAGTAGATAAGTATGAGCAACAATCTGAACATCCTGTTTCACTGAACAACATGTCTAAAAAAACAATGAGACAAGTAACTGGCATCATTGGTTTTGAAATTGAAATTAATGATATACAGGCTGTAAACAAACTATCTCAAGGAAGAAGCCATGACCACCCAAAAATTATCTCTGAGTTAGAAAAACAAGGTGCATCTGAAAAAGCGGTTGCAGAAGAAATGAAAAAAAGATTGCATGAATAAGTTAGTGTTCAAGCTAACATTTAAACCTTTAGAGTTGCCATCCTTTGTGCCTATCAAGTAATTTTAACTTGAATTTGAACACCCTTAAAATATCTTATGATGCGTGAAGAAGTAACAATTTTTGATTTCAATAAAACCAGCAACCGAAAACAATGGGATTTGGTCAATGATGAAGTTATGGGTGGTATTTCCATGGGGCTTCTTCAAATTGATGATGATGGTAACGGTGTTTTCAGTGGTCATGTATCATTGGAAAACAATGGCGGATTTTGCCTAATTAAGCATGATATAAATCGCATATCGGTTGAAAAATACTCATCTTTCGTTATCAAATTGATGGGTGATGGTAAAAAATATGCCTTTAGATGTAAATCTGGCGAACATCAACGCCATACTTATAGCTATAGTTTTAAGACTACCAAAGATTGGCAAATCATCCAAATACCTTTTAAAGAAATGGAAGCTGTATTTAGGGGCGATAACTTAGAACTGCCAAATTACCATGGGGATTTTCTGGCTCAAATTGCCTTTATAATAAAAAACGGAGTAGCTGAAGATTTCACCTTAAAAATAGATAGTATTAAAATAGTTTAGGCAAGCAAATAAAATAATAAATTTTGAACTAATCCCCGTTGATTTTAGTCATTTTTATTTTACTAATTTTTAGGTAAGTTTAGATAATCAACCACCAACAATATGATTTATCAACTTACATCTTTAAAGAGATTGATAGTCCCTTTTAAAGTAGATGCACTCTTACCAAACATCTTCATTTTAATTCCAAGAGTATTTACTGGCTATCTTCTCGCATTCGTATTTGCCATCAACAAATTTGGCACTCCCTGGACACCTAAATCAATGAACCTTCAATTATTTGAAGTATCAGATTGGTTTGTAGAATTAACCAAGGATTTTGGATTACCATTTTCTTTAATGCCAGAAGTTTTTGCTTGGTCTGCCGGTTTAACCGAAGCATTGGGCGGTATTTTACTGTTATTAGGTCTTAATACCAGAATTACAGCTTTTTTTATTACTACAACTATGTTCATTAGCATTGCATTTAGACCGTGGGACCAATCTTGGAACATTATGCCCACTTTTATGTTTTTCTGCTTAGGTCTATTTTTTATGGGTTTTGGCTCTGGGAAATTTGGGTTAGACTACCTCATTACCAAACGCTAGATGGTCAATATTTTTATATCGGCATTGAATTACGACAATTGGGTGCTACAATAAAACAATTGGGTAATCTACTTTTTCAAAAAATACAGGTTTAATGCACCTTTGAAGTAATCAATTAATCTTTAAAACCTTTAAAAATGAAAAAGTTACTATTCTCTATTATCGTATTAGCCATGAGTTTAACCATGAATGCTCAAAATAGTGAAGGCATTACATTAACAGTAGTTATTGAAAATGTTTTAAACAGTGAAGGACATGTATTAAGCGGACTTCATAATGAAGACACCTTTATGAAAGCAGAAGGCATAAAAACAAGTAAGGACAAAGCGGAAGCTGGAAAATTGGTATTGACCTTTGAAAATATTCAACCCGGTGATTATGCATTTTCTGTATTGCACGATAAAAATGACAATAACCGAATGGATTTTGCCACTAACGGAATGCCAACGGAAGATTATGCAATGAGCGGTAATTCAATGCCAATGGGTCCACCGACATTTGCAGATTCTAAATTTACGGTTTCCACGGAGGACCATGAATTAAGGTTGCGTTTCTAACATAAAAATAGCTTACATGTAGTTCTTGTAATAGGTCATGATAATGGTTTTTAGTAATTTTAAAGCTTTAAACTATACACATGACCATTACTCAATTACAATATGTTCTAGCGGTTGCAGAGCACAAGAATTTTACCTTAGCAGCAGAGAAAAGCTTTGTTACACAACCTACATTGAGTATGCAAGTACAAAAACTTGAAGATGAGCTAGATATACTATTATTTGATCGTAGCAAAAAACCGATAACCATTACTGAAGTGGGTAAAAAAATTGTAGATCAAGCAAAGAATATCGTAAATGAGGCTGCACGTATAAAAGATATTGTAGAGCAAGAAAAAGGGTATATTGGCGGAGATTATGTTCTGGGAATTATCCCAACGATAATGCCTACTTTATTGCCTATGTTTCTTAAGAATTTTATTCAGAAATATCCCAAGGTAAATCTAATTATCAAAGAACAAAATACAGAAAGTCTTATTCAAAACATTGAAGATGGCCACATAGATGCTGCAATTGCAGCAACACCTTTAGAAGTAGATTTCATAACAGAAAGACCTTTATATTATGAGCCATTTGTTGGCTATGTTCCTATGGAGCACCGCTTGGGCAAAAGCACTAAAATAACCCCGGACGATTTAGATATTGAAGATATACTGTTATTACAAGATGGTCATTGTTTTAGGGAAGGTGTCCTAAATTTGTGCAAAGCACCAAAAATTGGAGGAGAACACTTTAGCCTACAAAGCGGTAGTTTTGAAACACTTATTAACTTATCTAATGAAGGTTTAGGTATGACATTACTTCCATATTTAAATACACTTGAGCTTGACAGTTCAAAGAAAAAGAATTTAAAATATTTTAAGGACCCATCACCGGCAAGGGAGGTAAGTCTAATATACCATAAAAAGGAACTTAAAGTTCAAATTACGGAAGCCTTAAGAGATGTTATTACTGGCATTGTTCGCGGTGCCATTGCATTTCAAGATGTAAAGATTATTAGTCCGCTCACTAAGTAAAGTACCTCAGGGCAAGCCCGTGAGGCACTCAAAGGAAACAAACTTATAAATTCGAGGTAAGCCTCGGGATATTATACCCTTTGGCGGTGCCAATAAATTTATTGTTTCTTAAATCTGTATAAACATCCTTCAATGCATATGCCAGGGTAAGAAGGTGATAGTGTTAAGCTAGTCTTGCTAGTGTTAAAATCTGCCGTAAAACCTAATGTATCTTTTTCTCCTTCGGTAATAAAATACAAATAAAGTTCTGGCGCTATTATTTCATAACTACCTGTATTCAAAGTCTCCTTATCAAAGTTGGTTCTTTCATAATTACCGAATTCATCAAAAATATACCGATAACCCTCATCAACATCTTGCCATTCGGTAGCTCCACCAGGACTTACGTAAGATTCTGTCAACAGCCACTCTCCCACTAAACTAGTATCGTCTACTGGCGTATTGTCAAATTCCGTGTCATCATTTTGACATTGCATTAAAAAGAGCAAACTAATGGCAACAAATATTCTAGTAATCATCATACTTTTTTAAATAAGACTCACAAAACACCAATTGGTTGCTTAAAAAAAAAGAGCCACTTTACGTGGCTCTTACTTATGCTTTTAAATAAACTAAACTTTGTTTTAACTCCGGTTTATCCGTTATGAAACTTTCTAACCAGATTTTCAATTCTTCTACCTCTTCAGGTAATAACGTCTTTAAGGCTTTCTTTAACTCCTTACAAAAAAGCAAGGTATCAAAACTAACCTTTTTAAGTACTGTTTTACTATACTCTAGCATAGACTTAGACATTTTGTTGTTAGATTAATAGGTTTTGTTGTTGCATAAAGGTAAACAGAAATACAGAATTAATATTGTATACAAAAAGTTAAAGTAATACTCTTCGTGTTAAATTTTTATGGGTATCATAAGATTTCTATTTTGTACTTTCGAATTCATGAAAAACTTGGTTTTAATTATTGTACTTATTTTTCTTGTATCCTCTTGTGGTTCAAAAAAATCTCTCATTAAGAAAAATTTAGACCAACGTCTAACATCCGCTTTTTATGAAAATCAGTTCACAGGTGTTTTAGTAATTGATGCAAATTCTAAAGACACCATTTATAACCTTAATGATCATAAGTATTTTACCCCTGCCAGCAACACAAAAATTTTCACACTTTTTACCGCTATAAAAACACTCCCGGACCAAATACCTACATTGCAATATATTGACCGTAACGACACCTTGTATTTTGAAGGCACAGGCGACCCATCATTCCTACATCCTTATCTAAAAGATTCTACCGCATTTAAATTTCTAAAAAGTAAAAAGAATTTAGTATTCGCAACAGATAATTTCATGGATACCAAATTTGGATCAGGTTGGGCATGGGACGATTATCAGTATTATTATTCGCCTGAGCGCAACGCTTTTCCACTGTATGGCAATGTGGTAATGATACACAAGAATACATCACTTTTGGTTTCGCCCACATACTTTAAGGATAGTATTTTACAAATTAGAAATACCAAAAACCGTAAGGAGACTTCGAACCTATTTTTTTACCCACCCAATTATGCTGACACTTTAGAAATACCTTTTATTATAAACACCCTCAACACAAAAGCTATTTTAGAGCAAGCATTGAACAAGCCTATTTTGAACAGGTCTAAAATGCCCATTGGAACAAAACAAACTTTACCTGGAATTCAGGCAGATTCACTCTACATTAGAATGATGCATGAAAGTGATAATTTCATTGCAGAACAATTATTGGTACTAGCTGCCTCTACATTAAAGGATACTTTGAATAGTGGTTTAGCTAGAGAATATATCTTAGAACATGAACTAAACCAATTAGCGCAAACTCCAAGATGGGTAGACGGCTCAGGTTTATCTCGCTACAATCTGTTTACCCCACAAAATATGGTGCACGTTTTAAACGAATTATTTGTTCTTGTACCCAAAGAGAGGTTATATTCCATTTTTCCTGCCGGTGGCTCATCAGGAACTCTCAAGAATAGATTTAAAGGTGTAGACCAACCGTATATTTTTGCCAAATCGGGCAGTTTAAGCAACAATTACTGCTTAAGCGGTTATTTACTGACAAAATCTGGTAAAACGCTTATCTTCAGTTTTATGAATAACCATTATAAAAACGCTACCAGTGACGAAAGAACCCAACTTGAACTTATGCTACAAACACTTAGGGACAACTATTGATCATAAAACATCTGTTGATACATGTTTTGCATATTTCTCTTTAAGTAATTGGATTTTTGGCGTAATATGTGTTTTGCAAAATGGCTTTTCGGTATCTTTAAAATAGTAATTTTGAAATCGTTCTTCTGAGGCATTAAATGCCCCAAATGGTAATATCCCTGTAATAATCGGCTCTTTAAATTCCAATTGTAACGCTGACAATAGCTCTTTTAAAACAGCTTGTTCATTATTCATAAAATAATAAATACCAGACCTATACTTATGGCGCATTGAATGATTCTGGGTACTTCTATGAGTATCTAAATGAATGGCAACTAAATCTTTTAGCGCTATTAAATTAGGATAATAGTACACAACTACAGCCTCTGAAAAATTTTCAGGATCTTCTTTAGGTGCTATAAAACCCTGTTCTACCTTATGTACACCTTTTAAAGCCATAAAAACGGCTTCTGTGCACCAATGGCAACCACCACCAAACCCTATTTTAAAGAGATTTTGCATACCTATTTGTCGATAAAGCGTGCCTAAACTAACCCATTCAATTTTGCATATTGCAATAACATAATTGTCTTGGCATCCTTAATTTCCCCATTTGAAACCATGGTGATAGCTTCATCAAAATTCAATTCTAAGACTTCAATGTTTTCGGTTTCATCTTCTGCGCCACCACCATCACTTACCTTCATACTATCATCATATTCTCCCACAAAAAGAAACAGCTCTTCGGTAACTGAACCGGGCGACATGTAGGTTTGAAAAACTTTTTCCACATTATTGATCTTATATCCGGTTTCTTCCTCAGTTTCTTTTCGTACACAATCTGAAGGGTTATCGCCATCTAAAAGCCCGGCACAAACTTCGATCATCATTCCGTCTTCATTCCCATTAACATAGGTAGGCATTCTAAATTGCCTGGTAAGAACCACAGTCTTTTTTTTAGAGTTATACAATAAAATGGCAGCACCATTACCCCTATCATAAGCCTCTCTTTCCTGGGTTTCCCAACTACCATCTGGCTTTTGGTAGTCATAGGTGTATTTATTTAAAATATACCAATTATCAGAAAGTATTTCTCTTTTTACATTCTTTATGCCTCCATTTTTCAAAATCAATAGCCGTTTTAAATTGTGATTATAAAGATAAAGCAGTACGCTTTAAAACGTGAAGAAATAAACTAAGTCTTTCCAATACTTACATTAATAGCTTAGAAAAGGTTATTTAGCAAAAACTCTTGCTAATATGCCCTATGAACCAGTATCTTTTCATAACAAACCAAACAACCTTTGATTTTGAAGCATTTATACCTTTACGCCGTTCTGTTACTTAGCTTAGCTACTTCTTGCAATAAAGAAAAAAAAGATACTGAAACCAAAAACTTACCTAAGATCGCCATTGCCGGTTTGGGCATTGAAAGTAGCACCTTTTCACCTGCCCTTTCTACTGAGGAAGCCTTTCATGCTAAAGTAAGTGATTCGGTTTTTACAAGATATCCCTTTTTACAGCCAGATTCTATAAATAGAAAAAGAGCGCAATGGGTACCAACACTTGTGGGGAAATCGCTACCGGGTGGAACGGTAACGCGAGAAGCCTACGAATCTTTGGTTGGCAAAAGTTTGAAAATGCTAGAAGAAAACAAACCATATGACGGACTCTTTTTTGACATACATGGCGCAATGAGCGTGGTTGGGTTAGATGATCCTGAAGGTGACCTTATAATGCGTATTCGTGAAGTAATTGGTGATGATGTACTTATTTCTACATCTATGGATTTGCACGGTAACGTATCTGAACGATTGGCAAAACATACCGATTTAATAACGTGCTACCGTATGGCACCGCATGAAGATGCTATTGAATCTAAAAGAAGAGCGGTTACTAATTTAATTGACCGACTTGAAAGTGGCAAAGGTAAACCCGCCTTTAAGGCTTGGGTACCTGTACCTATTTTATTACCCGGAGAAAAAACAAGTACGCGTATAGAGCCCGGTAAGAGTTTATACGCAAAAGTTCCTACCGTTGCCAATCAAGAAGGTGTTATTGATGCCGCCATATGGATCGGCTATGCCTGGGCAGATGAACCCCGTAACCACGCCGTTGTAATGGTAACCGGAGATGATAAGGAAAAAGTTGCCGAAGGAGCAGAAAAATTGGCACAAAATTTTTGGGATGTGCGTAACGAATTTGAATTTGTTGCACCTACTACCACGCTAGACGAAAGCTTAAAACTTGCTTTGGCCAGTGAAAAGAAACCTTACATGATCAGTGATATGGGCGATAACCCTACTGCTGGTGGTGCAGGTGATGTAACTTGGACATTGAAAGAGCTTTTGGCCAGACCGGAATTTAAGTCTAAAAACGGAACCTCTCTTATTTATGCATCTATACCAGGACCTGAGTTTGTAGAAAAGGCGTTAGAAATAGGAATTGGTGGTAAAATTAAAGCTGAAGCAGGCGCTGCCGTGGATGATAGATTTGCAGGACCCCTAACGTTAGAAGGTACCGTTACCGCTATTAAAGAAGGTGATGTTAACGCTGAGATAGAAGTAGTTGTTAAGGTTGGTAATATTGATGTCATCGTGACCAAAAAACGCAAACCCTACCATCTTTTAAGTGATTTTACCAATTTAGGCTTGGACCCTAAAAACACGGATATTGTAGTCGTAAAAATTGGCTACTTGGTTCCTGAACTTTATGATATGCGTGGCGATTGGACCATGGCACTTACTCCCGGCGGAGTGGACCAAGATTTAAATAGATTAGGTTATAAGAGAATTAAAAGACCTATGTTTCCATTGGATAGCACTATGGCACAGCCAGATTTGAAACCTAAGTGGATTCCGGCAGCGGATGCGAAATAATTACACGGTAATGGCCTTATTCAAATAACGCCTAAATGGTAGCATTTCTTTATAAGCTGCTATTAATTCATCATCAAACTTAGCTTTGTTGGTTTCCTTAGTATTAAACTCTTGGAATACGGCAAAGGTTTTGTTTTTGAGCAATTCTACATGTTTATGATCTTTGGCGAACCCCTTAGGTGCATTGGTCAGTTTAGCATCTTCATAGAGGTCACCAAAACGGGTTTTAAAGGATTTCCTATTTAATATTTTCACCAATTCTTCTCCATCATAATCAATGGCTTCACGAACACTACGCAATACTTTTGGCTCCGGTCTCCATAATCCTCCCGCAAAAATGCAACGGTCTATACCCAACTCAAAATAGAAATCGGCAGTTTTTGGTTTCTTATCAAATCCCGCTCCTAAGTGGTCTTTATAAATAGGTTTATTGGGATGAAACATAAGGTTATTATTGATACGATTTATTCCCTTTTTACCTGGAGTATCATAGTACTCGTCATCAATAGCCGATAGTCTCCTATTCATACTATTTAACCAGTCTATATATTCATCACGTACCTGTTTGTACCATTTACGATTGGCATCCATCCATTCCTTTGAATTGTTTTGTTGTAATTTTTTTAGGAAGTCTATCTGATTTTTAAAACTCATAAGTTCGTTGCTCGTTGCTCCTTGCTGGTTGTTGGTTGTTGGTTGTTGGTTGTTGGAAAATTAAAATACAAACTCAAGCTCAAAAATCAAATTCAAATCCAAATTCAAATTTACATCCAAATTAGAGCTTCATACTTCCTATTCAAACATAATACATCAGAACTTTACAAAATATCCTCATAAATTAGTCCATACTCTTTTTCTTAATACTTAGTACTATCTACTTAATACTCTGTTCTTTGTACCTTGTACCCTGTCCATAATTCTTAAAACCTAGTATCTCCACCAACAATATCTCCTAAAGTCCCAAGGATACTACCTTCTCCTTTATCTTTTCCTCCTCTTGGTATAGATGCCAGCACTCTACCAGCTAAACGACTGAAAGGTAAGGACTGAATATAGACTGTGCCGGGTCCGCGAAGGGTTGCGAAGAATAAGCCTTCACCACCAAAAACCGTATTACGAATACCACCAACGAATTCTATATCATAGTCCACATCTTTTGTAAAGCCAACAATACATCCCGTATCTACTTTTAGTACCTCACCAGGACCAAGGGTTTTCTTTGCCAACGTGCCACCTGCATGTATAAAGGACATTCCGTCTCCTTCAAGCTTTTGCATAATAAAACCTTCACCTCCAAAAAGTCCACGACCTAATCTCTTAGAAAATTCAATACCGACAGATACACCCTTTGCAGCGCATAAAAAGGCATCTTTCTGACAAATAAAGCGTCCGCCCATTTCAGAAAGGTCAATTGGCAAAATTTTACCTGGATATGGAGAGGCAAAACTTACCTGTTTTTTACCTTGACCAATATTTAAAAATGCCGTCATAAATAGACTTTCTCCCGTAAGCATACGTTTACCTGCCGAGAAAATTTTACCAAGAACACTATTGTCTTGATTGCTACCATCACCAAAAATGGTATTCATTTTAATATCGGTATCCATCATCATAAAGCTTCCTGCTTCGGCTACTACTGCCTCTTGCGGATCTAACTCTATTTCAACATATTGCATTTCTTCTCCAAAAATCTCGTAATCTATTTCGTGTGCGTTCATTTCTATATTGTTTTTGATTGATGCTAATTAGTTGCTAGCAGAAGTACTTTTGTTACAACTAAACCGAATTATTTTAAAAGAGATTTTAAAAATTCTTCGGACTTTTGCGAACCAACAAGGTACTTTTTACCATTGGTCAATGTTATGGAGACTCCTTCTTTACCCTTAACATTATAAACCGTACCGTACTTTTTAGTTTTTCTGATACCGTACCCTACAAAATCATAATTAACGATCTGTTGTTCTACTACTTCATTTAAATCAATGACTTTACTAAAAAATAATAGATGACGAATTTTTATATCCTTATCTGAAACCACTACTTTAAGTTTTGATAATGCCAAAAATAATATGGTAGCTACATAAACAAGGACGCAGATAAATTGAACAATAGATAACCTACCCGATATCCATGAAATGCTAATATTACCGGAAGCATTAGGAATTTGAGCTGTAAATAAACATATAATAGTTATTACCTTACCTATTACAAATAATAGTATTGGAGCAAGTATGATCAACCACAACCACCATTGGGTAAACTTCTGAGTCTCTTTGAATCTTATTGCTCTTTTCATTGAAACTACTTTTTCTGTTTCAACCTTACCGTCCATTCAAAATCAAAAGTACTTACCACTATCCCGTCTTCATTAACACCAACAGATTTCATCCAAATGGTTTGTCCTTCTCCAGTTGCAATGGTCTTTTCCAAAGCTTCTTTAATTAAGTGTCCGTCCTCACAGGTAAACGTTATTTTACCGGTAGCTTTTTTAGAAAAGTTAGCCTTATTATTAGCGACCAACATAGAAATCTTCTTTCCTGTTGCTTCAATCTGGTCTATCATCATTGCTCCGGTAGATAGTTCCGCAGCCATACCCTGTACTGCCCAAAACATAGAATTAAACGGATTCTGATTGATCCAACGGTGGGTAACGGTCACTACAGACCTACTTTTATCTATTTCTCTTAAACGTACTCCGCACCACCATGCTGCAGGTAGTTTAAAAAATGAAAACATATTGAATTTACTAGCTGTTACCGCCATATTGTCTATTTATTTTGCTAAAAGTAGTATTTATTTAGACCATTCTAAAATGTTAAAATATTGTTAAATATTAGTACTATGCGTTACATAGTACCTTTTTTTAGACATATATTTGCATAGGAAGTTAATAGGTAATCAAAGTAATTGGCTTTTACATAGTATTAAAATCAATCATCATCATCAACGAAGCAATCATGACAGAATCAGTAACAAAACACGAAAGAAACCTCTCTGCACTAATACATGCCAGTACGTTTTCTAAATTCTTTATTCCGTTCGGAAACTTCATCATTCCGCTCGTATTATGGACGGCAAATAAAAAAGAATATGAGTTTGTGGACCACAATGGCAAACAAGCATTGAACTTTCAAATTAGCATATTACTCTACTCTATTCTTGTAGGTATGGTAAGTATTCCGTTTTTCCTAGGTGGATTCTTACCTAATATTTTTGACTTTGACAATTTTGGCTTAGTGAACGTTCATAGCTTCAATAACATCAATTTTCATTTCGACTCAGATGATTTTTTTGGTCCATGGATGATACCCGTTGGGTTACTTGGATTGGCACAATCTGCCCTATTCATCATCAATATAGTATATACCATTCTTGCGACGATCAAGACCAATGAAGGCGAAGTTTTTGAATATCCGTTAAGTTTTAAATTTATAAAATAAGTAAATCAGTCAATATATATCAGGGTATTCATCACACCCGTAGGAGTTTATTTATCAATCAATTAAAACCTGTTTAATCACAGTCAAAACAATCAATCGATCAACATGTTTATTCATCGAACAAAAAACGAACAGTTAACCTATGCAGACGACAGAAACAATGGAGCAATCCCCTCCAAAAGCGGGACTGCATAAAAAGCAAAAAGACATTATGAACGTAGAAAATACAAAAGCGCAAATGCGAAAAGGGGTTTTGGAGTACTGCATCCTGTCCATCTTGAATGGGGAAGACAAGTATGCTTCAGAAATCTTAAAAACGCTAAAAGATGCTAAAATGCTAGTAGTGGAAGGAACTATTTACCCACTACTGACCAGGTTAAAAAATGCAGGTCTTCTGAACTATCGCTGGGAAGAATCTACATCTGGACCACCAAGAAAATATTATACACTTACCGAAACCGGCAAACTTTTCCTTAAGGAACTGGATACTACCTGGGACGAATTAAGAAAAGCAACCAACCTAGTAACCAACTCAAAAAACAGCTAATCATGAACAAAACAGTAAATATAAATTTAGCGAACATGCTCTTTCATATAGATGAAGAGGCATACAATATAATGCGTAGGTATTTAGAATCGGTAAAACGATCTTTTGCCAATACACCTGGTAGCGATGAGATCATTGCTGATATAGAAGCAAGAATTGCCGAGCTTTTTCATGATAAACTTGAAAACGAAAGACAAGTCATTACCAAAAAAGAGGTAGATGAAGTTATTGCCATTATGGGACAACCAGAAGATTATATGGTTGATGAGGATATCTTTGAAGACGAGCCAAGGGCAAAAACCGCTTCATCTCAGAACAAGGTGAAAAAACTTTATAGAGACACCGAGAAAAAATATGTTGCCGGGGTTTCTGCCGGTTTAGCACACTATTTCAACATTGACCCATTATGGATCCGTCTACTTTGGATCTTTTTGACCATTTTCACATGGGGCGGCTTTATCTTTATTTACGGCTTACTTTGGATTCTTATACCTGAAGCTAAAACTACGGCCCAAAAATTGGACATGAGCGGGGAAACTGTCAATATCAGCAATATTGAACGTAAAGTTAAAGAGGGTTTTGATGACGTTGCGGATCGTGTAAAAAGTGTTGACTATGAAAAAGTAGGCAATACCGTCAAAAAAGGAGGAAAAACAATCTTTGACACATTTGGAGATATTGTTATGTTTCTATTTAAGATCTTTGGCAAATTCATTGGTATACTATTAGTAATTATTGGTGCAACCACCTTAATTGGTCTATTTGTGGGTATGTTCACTGTGGGTATACTAGACATAATTCATGTACCGGGCATTGACTTTTACAATGTGGTCAACTCTACCAACATGCCAATTTGGGTAGTTTCATTACTAGCATTTTTTGCCATTGGAATTCCGTTCTTTTTCTTAATGTATTTAGGGTTGAAAATTTTAGTGAACAACTTAAAATCTATTGGAACGGTTGCCAAGTTTGCGCTATTAGGCTTATGGTTGATTTCAATTATACTACTGATCATTTTTGGTATAAGAGAAGCAGCTTCACATGCATATACCGGTAGCACTTCTATTGAAGATGAGATTACGAACGTAATACCTACAGATACTTTGAACATTAGATTAGTATCTACTGACGAGTACGATTATGAAAAGGATATGCATATGGGAGATACCTTTATCTCTTACGATGAGGCCGGTAATAAAATATTGGTTTCAGATGATGTAAGGTTTAGAATTCGTAAATCCAAAGATTCGTTAGTTAGGGTTCAGATCAGAAAAGAAGCTGACGGTCCTTCCAATAGAGAAGCAAAGGATATAGCAAGTCAAATACTATACGAATATGAGGTAAGCGGAAATACCATCTCATTGAATGATTATTTGACCACGCAAGGTCCTAAGTTTAAAGACCAAGAAGTTCGTGTGAGTATATTTTTGCCCGTAGGTACCATCTTAACTTATGAACAAACCAATTCCAGAAGCTGGATTACCACGGCAAATACGGATAGGGATACAGACGGCTTAGAGGGATACTTATGGAAAATGAACAATAACGGAGAACTGGAATGTCTTGATTGCCCTGAGTATATTGAAATGAACGATGACGAAGACCACAATGGCTCTAACCGTATAAATATCAACGAGAACGGCATTGACATCAACATTAACGATAACGGCGAAAAAGGCAAGATCATCATTAACGAAAATGGCATTAACATTGACGTAAACGATAATGGAGAATCGTTTAAAATGAAGTTAGACGAAAATGGCGTTAAAATAGATGCCAACGATAGTATCAATTAATTACGGTTCATATACCTAAATCTACAATTCAGTAACATATAGTGGTAGAAAAGGTAACAAACGATCATTTTTACATCATCAAATAACAATCATAAAAACAAACAATCATGACAACATTAGTAAGAATAACAGTAGCTTTTGTTTTAGCCCTTTTACTTTCATCTTGTGGCTTTGACATCAATTTTGGAACTGGAGAAGCCGGCAACGGGGTAGTAGTAGAAGAAACTAGGGAAATAACCGAAGAATTCACCGAAGTTTCTGCCTCAGAAGGTCTAGAAGTTTTTATTTCACAAGGAAGCGATTTTGACATTGCTGTAGAAGCAGATGAAAATATCATAGACCTCATAGGTACAGATATCAAAAACGGTAAATTAAAAATTCACTGTGTAGAGAACATTGGTCGTGCCACCAAAAAGATATTCGTAACTATGCCCAACGTCACAGGACTATATGCTTCAAGTGGTGCACACTTAACTACCGAAAATAAAATTAAATCGGACAAGTTGGAGATAGATGCAAGTAGCGGTGCCATATTAAATGCCATGGTACAAGCTAACAATATGGATATAGACGCTAGCAGCGGTGCAAATATTTCACTTGAGGGCAATGCTAATGAAGTATATGTAGATGCCAGTAGCGGATCTAATGTTAGGGCAAATGATTTAGCAACCTCAAACGCTAATGCCGATGCCAGTAGTGGTGCCAATATTAGCATTGATGTAAAAGACAATTTAACTGCTGAAGCCTCTAGCGGTGGCAATATTTCTTATAAAGGAGACCCAACGGTTCAGAAGAATAAATCGGTTTCCGGCAGTGTTCACAAGTACTAAAAAATTCATCAATCAATTCAACATGGGAACCCACTGAAATATCAGTGGGTTTTCGTTTTTTAGTCCTATCCTTATCTGTATATTAGTACTATGCAAGTACATCTAAAAAAATACATTTTACCCTTAAGGCACACCTTTAGCATATCACGGGAATCTCATGATTTTCAAGATACTTTAATAGCTTCCTTATCCTTGAACGGTAAAACCGGTTATGGTGAAGCCACTGCTAACCCATATTATAAAATTACGGTTCTGAGCATGACCAATGAAATTAATGCAATAGCCTCAGAGATTGAAAATTTCAATTTTACCACACCTGAACTTTTTCACTCGTTTTTGGTAGGTAAAGGCTTATCTAATTTTGCCATTTGTGCACTTGATCTGGCAGCTCATGATCTGTATGGAAAATTACAGGGAAAACCATTATATAAGTTATGGGGTACGGATAATAATCATTACCCTACCACAAATTATACTATTGGTATAGCTCCTATTGATGTAATGCTCGCCAAAATGCAAGAAGTGCCATGGCCTATCTATAAAATTAAATTGGGTACTAGTGATGATGTTGCCATTGTTCGTGAGTTACGTGAACATACAAATGCCATTTTTAGAATTGATGCCAATTGTGCGTGGACGGCAGAGGAAACCATACATAATGCTCCTTTATTAAAAGATTTAGGTGTAGAATTTTTAGAACAACCTTTAAAAGCGGACGACTGGTCTGGCATGGAAGAGGTTATGCACCACAGTGTGCTACCGCTAATTGCAGATGAAAGTTGCATTGTAGAAAACGACGTTGAAAAATGTGCTCTGCATTTTAATGGTATAAATATTAAATTGACCAAATGTGGAGGCCTAACCCCTGCCCTACGTATGATCAGCAAAGCAAAAGAATTGGGTATTAAGGTAATGGTAGGCTGCATGACAGAATCTACCGTTGGTATTTCTGCAATAGCCCAACTAATTCCGCAATTGGATTATGTAGATATGGATGGCGCCATGTTGTTAAAAAGTGATATTGCCACTGGTGTTCAAATAACAGATGATGGAAAAGTAATTTTTCCAAACTTAGCCGGTAGCGGTGTTCAACTTATAGATTGATGCTTACTATTAATGAATTTCCAGGAAGGACGATAACCAAAGATGGTAAAGAACACCTCTATTTTGGAGGCACTTCTTATTTAGGACTTCAAACCAATGAAGAGTTTCAATCACTGTTCATTAATAACATCAAAAAATACGGCACATCCTATAGTGCTTCACGAAAGTCTAATATTAAGATATCAATTTTCAATGAGATTGAAAGCTATCTTAGAGAGCTAACAGGCAGCGAGGCTTGTGTTACCATGTCTTCCGGTTATTTGGCCGGGCAATTGGTATGTGACTATTTCAGTAATATCAACTACAGTTTGTATTATGCACCAAACACCCACTCGGCACTCTTTAGAAATCAACAAAAAGTATTTAAAAACTGGCAAGAACTTGAAGGGGCTATTCATAATAACACTGGCAAAACACCAGTCCTTTTTTTGGATAGTATTGATTTTCATGGCGACAATTTCCCTAACTACAACTTTCTTAAAAAACTACCGCTGAAAGATATCATTCTAGTAGTAGATGATTCTCATGGTATAGGAATTACAGGAGAGCAAGGTGGCGGAAGCTATCGTTTTTTACAAATGTTACAGCCAAAGGAACTATTAGTTTCTTGCTCTTTAGGTAAAGGTTTTGGCATACAAGCAGGCGCCATTTTTGGGAGTAACAAAACAATAGAAAATTTAAAAAACACCTCATTTTATGGAGGTGCCAGCCCTGCCACTCCAGCATCATTAGCTACTATAAAAGATGCCAATATATTAATATCGAACAAAAGGAAACAACTGGATCAACACATCCATTTGTTTCTAAAAACTATCGTTGACCCTTCGCTATTTGTATATGCAAAAGGGCACCCTACCTTTAATTTTCAAAATGAATTGCTCGCCCAATATTTACAAGAAAACAACATCATAGTTACAAATTTCAGGTATCCCACAGAAAACGATTCTTTAATGAGCCGTATAGTTTTAAGTGCTTCCCATAACCAAAAAGACATTATAAGTCTTTGCAATATTCTTAACACTTTCCCTACACAATCGTAGTATTTACTACAATTACTTAATTTTCAATATATTATTCATAATTATTTGATATTATTTTTATCAAATTCTGAAAATTATTCGTATCTTTTTAATACACATTCAACTCTTTTATTAACTAACACGCTACCACTATGAAAAAATTATTAGGATTGGTATTGTTGATGCTGGTATTGGTCTCAGCCGCTTCAACAAATTCCATAAACGACAACTACATGCATACCATACAAGGTACATGGGAACTTGAAAGTTTTTATAATTACGATGGTCAACAAGTAATTGACACCGTGCCTACGGCTGACGGTTATAGACAGGTTAAAATGTACTATAATGGTAAAATTATGTGGACAAGATATGTTCCTGTGGACAAAATAGGAAGATTCGGCTATGGCACTTATAAAATTACCGATGACAGATTAATGGAAACATTGGAATATGGCGACAATGAAATGATTGAAGCCATGGATACCATGCGTATTTTTACTTTTGAACTACAACTAACCGATGATAGGTTCAGCCAAATAAGCCTTGATGAAGAAGGCAACAGAACATTTTCTGAAAACTACGTTAGGATAGACTAAACACATATAGCAAACATTAAAAGAGCCCGTTCACATGAACGGGCTCTTATTAATATATTATATTGAATAGTTCTTAATATTTATCGGCTATTGCTTCTTCAACAGAACCAATAGAGGCTAAATAGCGTTCAGCATCTAGCGCTGCCATACAACCGGTTCCTGCAGCTGTAACAGCTTGTCTATATTCCTTATCTTGAGCATCGCCACTAGCGAATACCCCTGGTAAATTGGTCATCGTAGACTTACCTTTGGTAATTAGGTAACCCGTTTCATCCATATCCAATTGACCTTTAAAGATATCTGTATTAGGTTTATGCCCAATAGCAATGAAAAGACCGGTAATTGCAATTTCTTCCTTTTCACCAGTCTGATTATTCACCATACGTAAACCTTCTACAACTTGCTCACCCAAAACCTCATCAACCTCAGTATTGTAACGTACCTCAATATTCTTGATACTGTTTACCCTATGTTGCATAGCTTTTGATGCTCTCATTTCATCTCTACGCACCAACATGGTTACCTTGTTACAGATGTTTGCCAAATAAGAAGCCTCCTCTGCCGCAGTATCCCCTGCACCAACAATTGCAACGTCCTGTCCCTTATAGAAGAAACCGTCACAAACGGCACATGCGGATACTCCACCACCACGTAAGCGTTGCTCACTTGGCAAGTTTAAATATTTAGCGGAAGCCCCTGTTGAAATTATAACAGTTTCAGCTTCAATTTCCTTATCATTATCTGCGACAACCTTATGAATACCGCCTTTTTCTTTTGAAAACTCTACAGAAGTAATCATACCAATTCTAACCTCTGTACCAAAGCGTTCTGCTTGTTGTTGCAATTGTACCATCATAGTAGGACCGTCTATACCTTCTGGATATCCTGGAAAATTATCAACTTCAGTCGTGGTGGTCAATTGACCTCCAGGTTCCATTCCTGTGTACATAACAGGCTTTAAATCTGCACGTGCAGCATATATTGCTGCTGTATAACCTGCAGGTCCAGACCCTATAATCAATGTTTTTACACGTTCTATTTTATCAGACATAATATCAAGTGGTTCTATTAATTTATCTATAACAAAAGTAGGTTTTTGAGCTAGAAACTTACAATATAGTTATCAAAAGTTTTTATACGATTATTAGTAATGAAGATAACTATTCACTAATTTTCCGCTGTTTTTCTAAGTTTAAATTAATATTAATTAATGGAAAAATGAACCTTCCCCCCACTCTTAACGTAAGTATCGTAGAACTTTTATGATTATTGAATGAAGACCTTTAACTGTGCTATTATAGAGGATTCCATTACCCAAAGGAAGCTTCTAGAACAAATTATTGCAAAAAGTAAGCATTTAAAATTAATACACGCTGCCAGCGCCAATGCGGAAACTTTAAAGGAAATAAATAAGTCAAAAATTGATTTATTATTTCTTGATATTGAAATGCCGGACATGAACGGTTTTGAGTTTTTATCTGGACTGACCATACAGCCCCAGGTAATTATTACCAGCCATGATCAAAAGTATGCGCTTGAAGCGTTTGATTTCAATGTAACCGATTTTCTATTAAAACCCTATAGCACCGATCGGTTTGAGGCTGCCATTACCAAGGCCATAGATAAGGTGAAATCTGCTAAAAAGAAACAGCCGGAAAGCAAATTGGTCGTAAAGCACAACCTTAAGCAAGTTGAACTTAACGTGCACGCAATTTTATACGTTGAGGCACTGGGCGATTATGTAAAGGTGGTAACCGAAGAGCGTAATTATGTTATCTTATCTACAATGAGCGCTTTTAACGATAGACTAGAGGCAGATAAGTTCATAAGAATTCACAAATCTTATATCGTTAACCTAAAAATGGTTGAACGCTATAACCATGAATTCATAGAAATTCAAAACAAGAAAATACCTATTAGCCGTGCAAAAATTGTTGAACTTGATCAACTGTTAAACTGCATAGATTAAAAACTGTATTTTTCTATTCTTTCAGCATTTCAGCAGTTGCAACCGTTCTAAAACCTGTATGCTCTAATGAGGAATCCATACTGGACCCCATTCTTGCAGATACACGGTAACTTGCGCAATACGATGCACTACACAAAAATGACCCTCCTTTGATCACTCTTTCTTTTGCAAGCGGGTTATTTGGTATGTACGGACTTTCAGCACCTTTGGGGTTCACCAAAACCGTATTTTTAGATTTGACTTCTTTGTAATAATCGGTATTATACCAATCACTGGTCCATTCCCACACATTACCTGCCATATCATATAATCCCAATGCATTTGGCGGATATGATTTTACGGGAGCCCTAAGTTCAAAACCATCTGCCATGGTATTTTCAACAGGAAATTCTCCTTCCCACGTATTCGCTTTTTCCGCCAGAACGGATACATCATCGCCCCAATTATAAATGGTACCATATGAGCCCGCTCTTGATGCCAGCTCCCATTCCGCCTCTGTAGGCAAGCGCCTATTTGCCCATTCGCAATAAGCCAATGCATCTTCGTATGAAACCTGTACTACCGGGTAATCATCTTTTCCCTTTATGGAACTCTTTGGCCCGTTAGGGTGTTTCCAATCTGCGCCAATGGTCCAATTCCACCACTGGGAAAAATCATAAAGATTAGGTACTGAAGATTTTGCTTTTTTAAAAGTCAATGAACCAGGCTGCAATATGGAATCGTGCGGTTTTTCTGTGCCTGCCGGTACTTGCTTTTTCAATTCTTCCCAATCAATTCCCCTTTCTGCGACCGTTACATAGCCTGTTGCTTTTACAAATGCAGAAAATTGTGCATTGGTCACTTCGGTAACGTCCATAAAAAAGCCATCCACCATTACATCGATTGCCGGCTTTTCATGATCCATTGCTATTTTATCATTGTTAACAGCACCTTGTTTAAAAACAGCGCCCGGCACCCAAACCATACCTTCAGGAGCAGTTACTCCTTCCGGTTTTTCATTCAATACCGTATGATCTATTACCGGTGTAGGCTTTTCAATCTCGGTTTTTTCTTCTTGCAGTATTCTGTCTTTCTTGGGTTCCGACTTACAATTGACCATCAACACACCAAAAACGATCAAGGCTACATAATGCATGCTTTTCTTCATGGTCTAAATATACTTTCTACTATTTAAAATTCTGATCAATAATAAGATTTTAACGTATTGGACTTATTACATAATCAAAAGAAAGGTTTTCCGGTTTGATCTGATATGCTTCTAACGGCAGGTTTCCCCAGCTGTTATCACCACCTACACCCATTTGACTTTGATCAATATTTATATTGATCAAATCTCTTGTAGGGATATCAAACGTATGCTGCTGCCTTTTTTCCATTCCTTCATCAAAATCTGAATTCAATTGATGGTGCGCACTAAACGAGAATAGATCTGGTGCTGTAATTTTAATACCCTTCCCGTCCTTGTTCTCAAAGGACAAAGTTCTAATATCCGTTCTGTTTCCATTCTCTTGCGGACGAATATATTCATAATACAGATCAGATACCTTTGCATTATATACGCCCACCAGAGCAGATGTTTTACGATCTTGGTAGTTTTCATGTTTTCCCCTACCATACCATGCTACCTGATCGTAACTGTTATCAATAATCAGGTTATTACCAAATCTTGGCAGAATGGGCAAATCGCCCTTAATACCTGTCAATTGTGTGCTCACCAAAATTTCACCTTTCGCATTAATAGTGTAGGTTACCTGTACCTCTCCATTTACCGATGGTAGACCGTATGTTGCATTTAACTTAAAATCATTTCTAATCTTAAACGGATTAGCGGTTAACTTTACAGCATCAATAATTTTCTTGCCTTCATTGGAATTCACTTCTAAACGCAATAGATTTTGAGTATCGGTAGCATCTTTCCAAGGCTTTAATAATTTAGGCATATTGTAGCCATAATCATTATCGTTAGGTGCGCGCCAGAAATTAACGGCAGGTCCCTTTTGCAGCAAATTTCCCTGTCCGTAATCTATGGATGACAATGTTCCGTTCTTACTATTAAAACCTATTTTGAATCCGTCACCTGTAACGGTAATGATATCTTCTTTCTTGGTCAGTTTTAATCCGTCAATATTCTCTTTAAAAACAGATGGTTTAAAATCTGTCAATTGAAACTGTTCGTAAGCCAATAGATAGTGCTCAGGAATTAATGCACTTTCTTGCTTTGTGGTCATATACACATTCAAATGATACTCAGAAGTGGCATTTGCTAATTCTGGCAATTCTATTTGCACCTCTTTAGTTTGATTCGGAGCAATATCAACATCGGCAATTTTTCCTTTACCTACTTCCACCCCATTCTCCAACAATCTCCATGAAAAATTATATTCGGACAGGTTTGTAAAATCATACATATTCTTTAAACTGATTTTTCCCGCTTTTGGATTCTCCGATGTAAACTTTACATATTGATAAACTTTTTTCACTTCATATAAAGCCGGATGTGCAGAACGGTCAGGATTAACCAAACCGTTCAAGCAGAAGTTGTTATCGTTCTGTAATTCCGCACCGCCCAAATCGCCCCCAAAGGCATAAAACGCTTCACCATTCTCATTGGTAGCCTTTAGACCTTGATCTACCCAATCCCAAATAAAGCCACCTTGTAAAACATCATATTTCTCGATAACATCCCAATAATCTTGTAAATTACCGACGCTGTTGCCCATGGCATGCGCATACTCGCACTGAATCAATGGTCTTTTGGGGTCGTTCTCCGCATAGGCTATAGTTTCAGGTATTCTTGCATACATAGGTGCCTGTATATCGGTATTAGAGAAATTTGTAGCTCCTTCGTACTGTACAGGTCTTGTTGTATCATGTGCCTTTAACCAATCATACGTATCAAAAAGGTTTTGACCGTTACCGGCTTCGTTTCCTAAAGACCAGGTTACTATAGAAGTATAATTTTTATCGCGTTCAAACATTCTTATCGTTCTATCTAAATGCATTTCCCTCCACTCAGGTCTATATGCAGGGTGAATGGCAATTGCGGCCTCATCACCATCCAAACCTTGATTGGTTGCTCCCATACCATGAATTTCAATATTGGCTTCATCAACTACATAAAAACCATATTTATCTGCCATTCTATAGAAAAATTCGTTTTTAGGATAATGACTACAGCGAATAGCATTGATATTGTTTTGCTTCATCACCTCCATATCTTTCAACGTAACCTCTTCACTGATCACATGCCCGGTTACTTCATCATGATCATGAAGGTTTACGCCTTTGATCAATACGGGCATACCGTTCACCAAAAATTGATTGTTCTTGATCTCAATTTTTCTAAATCCGATTTTTGAACTGATGGTTTCGGTAACATTGCCTTTTCTGTCCTTTAATGTAAAAAGTAGTTTATAAAGATTAGGTTTTTCAGCATTCCATGTTTTTACATTAGGAATTTCTTGAGCAAATTGTACCGTAGTAATTCCTTCAACGACATCTAAACTTTGGTTTACTTTAAAGACTTCTTGTGCTCCATCAAATAATGTAATTTCTACTTGGGTACCTTTTTGTTTCTTACCGGTATTTGCCAATTCTAGGTCTAAACGGAATTTACCGTTCGTATAGGTCTCATCTAAATCTGCCACCACCGTGTAGTCTTTGATAGTAGCTTTATTGGTTGTATACAAATAAACATCCCTATCTATACCGCTTAACCTCCAAAAATCCTGATCTTCTAAATAACTGGCATCAGACCAGCGTAACACCTGTACGGAAAGGTCATTTCTGCCTTCTTTTAAATACTTGTTGATATGAAATTCTGCCGGAGTTTTACTGCCTTCACTATACCCTACCATTTGCCCGTTCAAGTATACGTACATGGCACCGCTGACGGCTCCAAAATGCAGGTACACTTCTTTATCTTCCCAGTTTTTAGGAGTTACAAAATGACGCTTATAACTACCAACGGAATTAATATCGTGAGGTATAAATGGCGGATTCTTTGGAAACGGATATACCACATTCGTATATATGGGCGTACCGTAACCTTCCAGTTCCCAATTAGACGGAACCTTTATCTTGTTCCACCCAGAGGTATCATAATCCGGTTTATAAAACGATATAGGTCTTTCCGGTACACTTGCCGCGTAATTAAAACTCCATTCTCCATTTAAAGACTGATAGTTTAAAGAATTCTCCCAACTTTCATTGGCCAAAGCTGATTTCACGTCCTCATAGCGATAAAGCGATGCCGTAGGCTCTTCTCTGTTGATCTGAAATATTTCAGGATTCTCCCATTTCGGATTTTCCCATGTTGGAGCTTGTGCATTTAAAAATGCAGTGAATAAAAAGATGCCGAGTACGCAAATTTTAATACCGTTTTTCATGTTTTAGTTGTTCAAGTGTGTTAGTTTCAATATTTGCAAAATCACTCATATAATAAAGATTTCGCATTTATACCGATTTCAATCAATGAAATTCACATTTTAATACACACATAATTATGTACTACATTAAATTCCATCCTTGCAAAATACAACTAAACTTGTGGATTTAAAAATGCATATAAATTGATGTTTTATTTTATGGTAAGATTTCCGAAGACAGTTTTCTATTCGCTTAACAATCCGTTTTCTAAAAGAGGTATTTGAAAACGTTCGGTTTTGGGCTTTGTGTGTTCCCTTTTAAATATTTCAGCTGCCCTCTTTAAAATATCAGGATGCTCACTGGCAACATTATTGGTTTCGGTAGGGTCGTCATTTAAATTATACAATTCTAATGTAGGGTCTTTATCATCCTTCAAATGCTGACGTACCACCTTCCATTCACCCATTCTTATGGCAATTTGCCCACCATACTCCGGGAATTCCCAGTACATAAATTCATGCTCAGCTTGTGACTTTTCTCCCAAAAAGGTGGGCATAAAACTAATGCCATCCGTATCTATTGGTGTTTCATAATCAATAATATCTGCAAATGTTGCCAGCATATCATAATGGGCAGATGCATGATCGCTCGTAGTACCAGGCTTGATTTTACCAGGCCAAGTAAAAAATGTTGGCACACGTATACCGCCTTCATAGACAAACCCTTTGCCTTTCCCATATTCCCCGTCAAAAGGTTTGGCGCTTTCAAAAAATGTTGGATCTGCACCACCAGCGTAGCTTGGACCGTTATCCGAAGTGAAAACGATCAAAGTGTTTTCATATATACCCTCGTCTTTTAATTGTTGTACCAATTTACCCACATTCTCGTCAAAATAAGACACCATAGCCGCATAGGCAGCATGTGGATTTTGATGTGAAAAGTACCCATTACCGTTACCGGATAAATAAGGCTCCTCTGCGCCGTACTTTTCTTTGTAATAATCTACCCAACGCTGTGGTGCTTGTAACGCCACATGGGGTATTGGCGTAGCCCAATACAGGAAAAACGGATTTTCCTTATGCTCATTTACAAAGGCTGTAAGCTCTTTAAACATTAAGTCTGGAGCATAATCGGTAAGCGTATAGTCTTTATAACTTTCTGGGTTCTTTGGGTCTAATCCTTTTGGAAAAGGTGTACTTGGCGCAATAGTATCGTTCGTCAAATGCACACGGTTTCTGTTTTTGTACAAATGCAGCGGATAATAGGTATGCGCCTGTCGCTGACAATTGAATCCGTAGAAAAAATCAAAACCCATTTCATTAGGGATGGAATGCGTATGTGGAGCCCCCAAGCCCCACTTTCCAATTAACGCGGTTCTATACCCCTCATCTTGCAAATAATTGGCAATGGTTTTAGTACCCTTTGGTACCGGTCGTTGACCTTCTAAAGTTGAGTCCTTAGCCATTGCCCTATAGTTCCAAACATCACCACGATCGTTCCACTCATCATTACCACGTATAAATGCCTTACCCGCATGTTTACCTGTAAGAAACATATACCTTGCCGGGGCACATACCGGGGCACTTGAATAATGCTGTGTAAAAATCATGCCTTGTTTTGCCAAGGCATCTATATTAGGGGTTTCAATTTTTTCTTGACCAAAGGCGCCAATTTCAGCATAGCCCAAATCATCTGCCAAAATATAAATAATGTTAGGTTTTTGTTCTGTGGGCGCTCCTGTTTTACTTTCTTCTTTACACGATATAAGAAGCATAGCCATTATAAATACATATTTCATGATGGATCGTTTGGCGTTGGTAGTTTTAAAGATACCTATTTATCCAAAACCTCTGCTATCATCCCTTTGAACATTTGTATGCCGGTTGCTATTAATTCATCTGGAAAATCATAATTGGCATGGTGCAATGCTGGATGCTCCTCACCTGCCCCTAAACCGAAAATAGCGCTTTTATATTGTTGGGAATACCATCCAAAATCTTCTCCGAATTTCAAGGAATTTACATGCTGGTTTACATAAAGGTTTTCTTGCTTCGCTACTTTTTTAATCAAAGAAACACAAATGTCATCATTATTGGATGCCGGAAAATATTCAAACCAATCTATAGTATATTGAAGCGAATAGGATTGCGCAATGGCATTCACCGCCTTTTTAATTTTATCTTCTAACTGGGTCATATTTTCACCACTCCATGTACGTATGGTGTAATGGATTTCAGCATCTTCTGCCGATATGCCATAGTTTTTCTCCCCTAAATTCATATAAATGGGCGTACACAAGGCAAAGTTTTCTTTATGAGCATTTGGCTCTGAAAAGTGGGCAATACTTTTAATCAACTCTGAAACTGCCAATGCGGGATTCACCCCATTTTCAGGCTCTGAAGCATGGGCTTTTTTTCCTTTAAGCCGAATACACATACTTTGTACGGTAGCCGTAAAATAACCCGACCTTACCGTTATTGAATGTTTTTTACTACCTGGTAAATTATGTAAGGCAAATACATAGTCTATTGTTAAGTTTTTGAACCTACTATCTTCAATGACGTTTGCCGCGCCTTTACCGGTTTCCTCTGCAGGCTGAAACAACAGCACTACTTTACCCCGTTTAAAGGTTGCCTCTTTCAACCATGGCGCCAAACCGGCAACAATGGTCATATGACCGTCATGACCACATTTGTGCGAAACTCCACTATTTTTAGAACGGTAATTAAATGTATTTTCCTCAACTATAGGTAAAGCATCTAACTCGCACCTAATTACAACCGTAGGTCCACTTTCTGCAAATTGATAAACAACCCCAACCCCTGTACCTCCTACACCTTCAATGATTTGGGTAGGATTAAAACTTTTTACAAACTCAACAATACGATTTGCCGTTTCATGTTCCTTACCTGAAAGCTCAGGATTTTCATGTAGTTGTTTTCTAAGAAGAACCAAAGTATCGATCATAGTTTAAAATTACTTATAAACTAAAATTTACAGAAACTAACTTACTTTAAAAGGTGTATTAGTTATTAAAAATTTCTTCTAAATGAAAATATCAAAATCATCATTTACTACTACAACTTAAAAACATCATTAAGTCTTCCAATTTTAAAACCTTGTTCAAGCACAAATTTACTTTCTTCGCTTTCCGGATTTAATAACGGATTGGTATGGTTAAAATGAATGAAAACAATCTTGCTTTTTTCTGCCTCTGTCAACCCTTTAAACTTCTCTAAACTTTCAATGACAAAAGGATGTGGAATTTCGCCAATATCCCTATTATTAATTTCTTTTCCACTGTAAAATGTGGCGTCTAAAAATGCATAATCTACTTTTTGTATTTCCTCAATAATATTCTTGTCCCACTTATCCCATTTATCAATATCCGGAATAAACAGTGCACTTTTATTTGGACCCTTAATATGATAACCCACCGTTTCTGAATACTCATCTCTATGTGGTACCACTATGGGAGTTACACTTATTTTATCAGATAGTTGTATAGCAACCTGTTCAACCATTTTATGCAGTTGCACATTTTTTCTTTTTACAAGCTGATCCCAAGGTCCATTGTTCAAAAGGAAATCTTCCATTTTAGGCATGACATAGACCGGAGTTTCACGGGCATCCATTGCTTCCTTACCTAAATACATTAAACCTGTGTAATGACCAATATGTGCGTGGGTCAAGAAAATTCCGTTTACTACCTCATTAGGACCATTTGCATTATCTTTCGTTAGCATTTTCATTTGTTGGGCAATGTCCGGGCTAGCTTCAAACATGTAAGACTTATGATGTTCAGCGTCTACCAAGCCTAATGACACCACCCTTCTCTGAGAATCTGGATGTTCAAACAAATCAGCGCAGCATTCTTTTTTACAAGCAATTTGGGGCGACCCGGCATCTTGAACATTGCCAAGAACCACAATAGCGGTTTCTTCTATAGCATTGGCTTTCACCTGTTGCACGGTCTGTTTTGGTGTTGATTTATCTGCGCAGGAAATAAATAGTAATACCGCTAAAATTAAAATATGCTTTTTCATTTTATTTTTCATTCTATACCAAAATCATACTTGGTTTAAATAGTAGACTATTTATTTTATATGAATAATGCTATCAATCTCCAATCCAAGTGTTTTCAAAAATACTGCAGAAGGTTCCTAACAGTCTGATTTAAATTATTTTTTTACTAAGCTAAATTTAAATCTTTGATTGTAAATCTAGGTTATTATAGTACCCATTTTAAATTGTTACAAATGGATAGAAGAAGAATTAAAAAAAGTCCAAATTTCCAGTTAAACCTGAAAACTTTACTCCAAAAGGGTTTTAATTCATTCTTCATTTTTTTTTAAAATTTTCAACATTTTCTATCGTCTTTTCTAAACCGCCAGTAATGGTCCAGGATAATATATATGTTTCTAAAACATAAGGATAAGATACTAACACTGAACATAAGTGACCAATTAGTATTAGCTAAGTTGGTTACTTTACGCTCATATAGAAAAGCCAACAGCTTTCAAATAAAGTCTAAAAAACCATGTAAAATTTGAATTCCGACGTATAATACAAGGCTGTGTTATTCACGATTTAACCTATTTACTTTTGGTTGAATAATCCAAATGCCAATGATATAGAACCAAAGCAGAAAAAACTCTCCAGCGAAATCGCCAAAAGTTACAACTCTTTGAAGCTCTGCGGTTCTTATTGTTTTAGCCACGAAATATATGGTATGGAAAATACAGAACATTGAAAATAAATGAAGTGGCAGAATAATAACTAAGAACCAAGTACTATTTGAAAAACCATAAGTAAACATCCCAGAAAAAAGACCGCCTATAAGCATCATAAAAACAATAGTATAGACCAACGGAATTATGAAAAAGGCTTTAAACCTCTTAACCTTCATTTCAATTTCGACAGGTATGTTTTTTTGAAGTCCAATTGCTATTGACCAAAACCAACCAAAAAACACTAGACTAAACAATATTAGTACATAAGGTAAAAAATTAAAATGAAAATAACGCTCATTAAGCACTTGGGTAACACCTTCTTCTCCAACTACTTCCATTGGTTGTGTACGGCTTCCGAAAATTTCAAATATGAAGTACAATTGATATATTATAGGGAGACCTAACATAACAATGAAGAGTTGCCAATGTTTGAGCCTTAAGAAGAATTGTATCATTTATAAGTTTAGTTTATGGACTTTACAGTTATTTTTCTTTATTAAGTAAGTAGTTAAACTAGGTTTACTTTAAGTTTGGAGTATACTTCATTGATACGGAATGGATTTTATTTTAGTTCAACCTGCCTTCGTAGAGTTTATTGATCGTTGCACACTTAGTTGTTCCCTATCAACTCTAATGTTTCTTTAATAAAATCGGTTTTTCCCAATACATAAGAACCTCTATCATTTTTAAATTTAGAGGCTAGCTCAAGTTTCAGATTTTCGTACTCTTTCGCTCGTTTTTTATTGGTATTCAGATAGTCTCGAAAATCTATTTGTTTCCACATCACATTCTCTTTTGGGCACATATGAATATGGAAAATTTGTTCCTTTTTGCCGTCCAGATTATATCCTTTTCCAAATGATGAATATTCCTCTATATCTTCTCTTGCTGGCACTTTAAAATGAGCGTAGCCCAACTGCGTAAATTCTTCAATCAAATTTTCATCAAACAAATATGCTTTAGGTATTTCAATCATTATATCAATATATGGTTTGGATTTTATCGAAGGAATTGATGAACTCCCAAAATGCTCCATACGTAAAATCTTTTCATTACCAACCTTATCTAAAATCCGTTTTTTCTCGTTTTCAAAAATGTTTTTCCATTCAGGATTATGGTCCACCAATGCTATCGGAAAAAGTGTATTCCAATCCTCTTTAGTTAAATCATTTAATGTCTTTTTCATTAATTCTTTAGTTCTTAGATTTTGTATTGCGGATAATTTATGAATTATAGTAGGTATTTTTGTATTTATCTTCCGTCTACGCACAAAGCTAAAGCTCATTGTTTAATTGCCCTTTTCTTTTTCCAAAACTAAATTTGAGTATTTCGTTCTCGCGTAATTTTCAATGTAGCTACTTTGTAAAAATACACAGACCATACGGTTTTGCCCTAGAGCCCTATATTTTTTTATGCATTGTTGTGCTTTCGTTTTTTTTAAAAGCAAGATGTAGAAGAAAGAATATTAGTAGTATGGTCAACAGTAAAATTGAATTCTTTATTATCTCTCCCTCTTATGTATAAGACATAGTACCAATTTCCAGATTTAGTTAATTTATAATGTCCATTTATTTCCCCATGGTAAATCTCATCGTAATAATCAATAATTGTCGGTTGGGTTCCGCCTTCAATGTATTCATTTCTAACAAATTTCAATGGTATAGATTCTGATTGTCCATGGTATTTGATTTCCATAGCCTTATTTGAATTGTTAAAGCGAATCCAAATTTTCTGAGATTTATTATTATCGTTTGTGTAACAAATATAATTTGAAATAGATGAGTTGGTGTCTTCAATTTCATTAATCACCTTTATATCAATTTTATTTGCATCATTTTTTGATTCACTATTGTGTTGTAGCGTATCAGGGTTTATTTCCTTTTGTTTCTTATTTGATTTTTGTCCGCAAGAAACTATGGACAAAACTAAAAAAAACAGTATAAAACCTTTTTTCATATTGTTATTTTAATGAAGTACAACGGTTTTGTGTATGGCTCGTTGCGTGCAAATTAGCTATTATTTTTCGGTTGAGCCACAAGCCAGATTTTTAAATTTTACTATTTATCTTTTTTTATTGGAAATCGTCAAATTTAAAAATTTGGCGACTTTCCAAATACGCCTTAACTTGGGCTTAAGCAACTGACCAGCAATGAGTTATACACGTTGTTCTACACCGTTTTTATTCTATGAGCTTATATTTTCTCGCTATCAAATCCGCTAATAACAATAGTGAGATTGGCATTATTCCCCATAAGAAAATATAAAAGCTTATGTACATTATCTCTGCTTTCCAAAAGCATAGAAGTAAGGTAATGCCAAATACCACTAACAATAAATACAGCAATTTTCTTGAGTATTTTCTAATCTCTACAAATGATTTCTTCATTCACTATCCTTAATTGCTTTTTTCGCTCTTTCAAAAATCGGCTCGTAATCAAAATTTGAGCAATTTCCCTCGCTCATAATTCTTTTACCAATTCTTTTGACTTCACTCTTGTCATTTTCCCAATCAAATACATAAATCTCAGCTCTAAATACTTCGTTCAGTTCATCGTAAACAACTCCTTGATTTGTTAGTCTAAAATTTTCTTCTGTTTCGATTATTTTAATTGGCTTTCCATTCTGGAAATAAATCGTAGTTGATATTCGACCGTATGAAAGTCCGATTTCTTCATAAACTTTAACAATTTGATTTCCCTTACGCCAAACATTTAAAATTCCGCCACCGTCAGTTGCAATTCCGGTTAATTCAACCCAATCAAATTCCGATTCGCTTAGAGTTGAGTCCGATTCTATTGATTGGACAAATTTCTCAATCCGCTCAGTTTCGTTTTCCTGAGCAAATGATAAAAATCCAATTAGGGTCAATATGAATACGAATGTTTTTTTCAAATGGTGTAGAACGGCTCGGCTATGGTTAGTACGGGAATTAAAATTACTGATTTTCCGATTAAGCACTTAGCCAAAACTTTTTATTTTGTTTTATCTTTTTTTCTTTATAAAGCCAAATCAAAAAGATTTGGCGGACTTCGTAAACATCCCTAAACTTTAGGTTAAGCACCAAAACCCGTATTAATTATAGCCATTGTTGTGCTTAGTTATTCTATTTTCACACCTAAATCAACTAGAATTTCATTTCGCGTTTTTTCGATTAATTCCTCATCAACTTTATAATATTCCTCTGGATTCGAAACTCCTGTCGATAGACTCATATTCATAATCTCTTTATTTGAATAGATAAATGATGGTGTTTTTAAAATACACATTCTTAAAGCCATTATTTCAGATACTGCATACAGATGAAGAGGGAATTTATCATTTACTTTTTCCTCCAATAATAGTTTTTCTCTAAAACTCGAAAGTAGGTCTTCGTTGAGATAGTTTTTTGTCAAAAATCCGTCTCCAATTAATAGTATGAATATTAATTTTTTGATTTTAATCATTATCATTTGAGGATAAACAAACGTTCTTAAATCAAAGAAGTCTTTTTCAGATTTAAAAACATAGAGGCTTGATGGCAAACAAAACCCAACACCATCTTTGTAGGCACTTTGAATCATTCTAAAGTTATCAGTATCAATTATCTTTTGAGCTACTTTTTTGTGCTCACTATCATCAACTTTAAGGTAATCATTATAAAATAGCCCATAATAAATTTTAGATAGCCAAGTAGAAACAAGTGCAGTAATAGATTCATCTGGACCGTAAATAATAGATATACCAGATTCCTCAGCTTTTAAATCGTTAAATAATTGTTCAGGTTCTTCTAGTAGTTTTATTATTCTATCTTCATATTCACTTCCGAAACCACTATTGCAAGAGCTATGTGCTGGTACTTTTATTCGACTATATTGAAATACTCCTTTTCCTGTTACAGTTTCTTCTTTAATCCCTAATTTTCCTAATAAGCTATTTGGAATTATATGTTCTTGAGTTTTTTTTCCAGAAATAGATTCAGAGCAGAAGAAACAGGTGTTCCTCATATCTTCATTTATGGTATTGTTTGTCGGTTTGGTCATAATTAAGCACAACAATTGTATATGTACACAATTGCACATATATCTTTTATATCACAACTAATATAAAACAAAAAAACCATCACTTTTCAGTGATGGTTTTTAATATCAATTAGATAAGGTCTTACAACTTAGTTACCTTTTTTGTAATCTGCCAAGAACTTCTCTAGACCACTATCTGTCAATGGGTGCTTTAAAAGTCCTGTAATTGCACCTAAGCCACCGGTCATAACATCGGCACCGATCTTAGCACAGTCAATAATATGCATTACGTGACGTACAGATGCTGCTAAAATTTCAGTTTCAAAACCGTAGTTATCATAGATCAAACGAATATCCGCTATTAAGCCTAAACCATCTGTTGAGATATCATCTAAACGACCAATGAACGGAGATACATAAGTTGCTCCTGCTTTTGCAGCCAATAAAGCTTGACCTGAAGAGAATACCAACGTACAGTTAGTTCTGTATCCTTTATCAGAGAAATACTTTATCGCTTTTACACCTTCTTTGATCATAGGTACCTTAATTACGATCTGTGGGCTAATTTTAACCAACTTCTCCCCTTCTTCAACCATTCCGTCAAAATCGGTAGAAATTACCTCAGCACTAACATCACCGTCTACCAAGTCACATATTTTCTTGTAATGTGCCAAAATATTATCGGCACCTGTAATGCCTTCTTTAGCCATTAAAGATGGGTTTGTGGTTACACCATCTAAAATACCCATATCCTGAGCTTCTTTGATCTCGTCTAAATTTGCTGTATCTATAAAAAATTTCATCTGTTACTAATTTTAAATTTATAATCAATGTCCCTAAAGCAATGCCTTAAAGATTATTTATTTTAAAAAATCTACTACTTGTTGGTATACTTGATCTCCGGTAAACCCAAATTTCTCATCAAGTACGGTTGCCGGTGCAGAGTACCCAAAGTGCTCTAAACCGAATACTTTACCATTTGGTCCTGCTAAACCTTCCAAGTTTACAGGTAAACCTGCCGTAAGACCGAATACCGGCTTGTTTGGCGGAATAATTTTTTCTTGGTATGCTTCTGATTGTTGTCTAAACAAACCTTCTGAAGGTATTGAAGCTATATTCACTTTCAAGCCTTCTTTCTCTTCCAATAATTTGGTTGCCGCTACTAAAGTAGATACCTCAGAACCGTTAGCAATTAATATTACATCTGGATCAGCTACTTCTTGTACTAAGTAACCTCCTTTTTCCGCTCCTAAAGCTTCTTCATAACGGTTACCGCTCTTGGCAGGTACATCACCTATACCTTGTCTGGACAAGATAAGACCTGTTGGCGTCTTTTGGTTTTCCATGGCCATTTTCCAAGCTACGTTCGTTTCTTGAGAATCTGCCGGGCGCAATGCTACAAAACTTTGCTCATGGCTATGGTTCTTTAATTTCTCTAATAAACGTATTTGAGCTTCTTGCTCTATGGGTTGGTGCGTTGGGCCATCCTCTCCTACCCTAAAGGCATCATGTGTCCAAACAAACTTCACCGGTAATTCTTGAATACAGCTTAAACGAATGGCTGGTTTCATATAATCAGAAAACACAAAGAATGTGGCCACTACCGCCATAACCCCACCATGTAAGGCAATACCGTTTGCCATAGTTGCCATGGTCAATTCCGCTACACCTGCCTGTAAGAAGGCTCCGGAGAAATCACCTTTCTTTAAAATACTTGTTTTCTTTAAGAACCCGTCCGTTTTATCACTGTTGGATAAATCCGCAGAAGATACGATCATGTTCTCCACGTTCTGTGCCAAGTAAGCCAAAACATTAGAAGATGCCGCTCTTGTTGCCTGACCTTCTTTTTGAGCTATAGAACTGAAATCCAATTTAGGTAATTTTCCTTCAAGGAAACCATCTAACTTAGCAGATAACTCTGGGTTCTCTGAACGCCATGCATCTATTTCCCTTTTCTTTGCCTGAGCTTCATCTTTCTTTCTATTGATGATCCCTTCGTAGTATTCCTCTACTTTTGAATAGATATCAAAAGGATTGTCAACATCGGCTCCTAAATTCACCAAAGTCTTTTCATAATCAGCTCCTGTATCGCCAATTGGCTTACCATGTAACTCGGTGTACCCTTCGTACGGAGTTCCATCTGCAGTTACACAACCTTTACCCATTATGGTCTGACCAATGATCAAGGTTGGCTTTTCGGTTTCTGCATTGGCATCTGTCAACGCTTTTCTGATCTGCTCATGATCGTGACCGTCTATAGTAACTACTTTCCATCCCCATGCCTCATATTTCTTTGCAGTATCCTCAGAAGTTACCTCATCTGTTTTAGATGATAATTGAACATCGTTAGAATCATAGAACATGATAAAATTACTTAAGCCTAAGTGACCAGCAATTCTACCTGCACCTTGAGAAATTTCTTCTTGTACACCACCATCGGAAATAAAACCATAGATCTTATGGTTCATCCAATCGCCAAAACGCGCTTTTAAGAAATTGGCCGCTACCGCTGCACCAACACCCATAGTATGCCCTTGACCTAATGGACCAGAAGTATTTTCAATACCTCTTGCCACATCTACCTCAGGGTGACCAGGTGTTACCGATCCCCATTGTCTAAAATTGGATACGTCGTCTTTTGAGTAGTTCCCCAAAAGGTAATATTGCGCATACATCAATGTTGATAAGTGACCAGCATCCATAAAGAAACGATCTCTAAAAGGCCATTTCATATCAGAAGGATCATAGTTGAAAAATTCAGTATATAAAATGTGCATGTAGTCTGCTCCTCCCATTGGCCCACCTGGGTGCCCAGAGTTTGCCTTTTCTACCATCGCTACAGCTAATGCCCTAATATTATCGGCCGCTAATTGATCTAGTTCCTTGTTCATTATATTTTAGATTATTTTTCAGGTTCGTGTTAAATTCAAAACTTATTAAATCTCCTCAAAGATACTTTATATAGGGCTCTAATTAAAATTATTTGCACAACATAATTCTATAGCACTCAACTATTAAACGGCTAAACTTCGATAGATTGATGCTTGAACTCTTTCGAAAGGGTTTTCGAAGAGTTTTTCACGTGCCTCCTGATGTATTTTTTGGTTTATCTCCTCAAAATAAAACACTTATGTTTTGATAAATGGAATAGCAAAATTCAAAGAATGCCTACACTAGTGAAATCATTAAATGACTTTCACAGGTTTGCATATTTACAATCTGGATATTATAACAATTTTAACGTTTTCTGTACCCCTAAAATGCAGTTATCTCTTTTTGACAACTGCTTGATCCCCTTCCCCAATGATAACAATATCGGTAGTGGACAAGAACAATCCTGTTTCTACTATACCGGGTATGGTCTTTAATTGCTGTTCTAAGGTCGTCAGTTTAACATCGGCATCCCAAATATCTATGTCTATAATGTCGTTGTTTTCGTCCGTTCTATAATGCTCACCATCTTTTAAACGTTGAACGGGACTAAGTTTCATGCCTTCAAGTTCCTTTATGATAAGCTGTGTTGCAAAGGGAATGGTTTCTATAGGCAATTTGAACTTACCTAGTTTTTTTACACTTTTAGAAGAATCGGCAATAACAATATTAAGATCGGAATTATGTGCCACAATTTTTTCGCGCAGCAATGCACCTCCACCGCCTTTGATCAACTGAAAGTCTTGATCTACCTCATCCGCACCATCAATGGTAACATTCAACCGCTTTGCCTCTGCCAAGGTAATGACATCAACACCTAGTTTTCTTGCTAATTTTTCAGTCTCGTTAGATGTTGCAACGGCTTTGATCTGTAATCCGTTCTGCACCATTTCACCAATGGCTTCAATCATAAAAAATGCTGTAGATCCGGTACCTAGACCTACATTCATTCCTGATTCAATAAATTTTACCGCCTCTAATGCTGCTACTTTTTTCTCGTTTACCGCGCTCACTTATAATGGTATTTAGGTTCGTTATTTTCGCTAAAGATATTTATAAATGATCGATGTTCCCGTGATTGTTCATTTGTTCTAAAAAAAACTTTAGTGCTTTTGAATTCACCCTACACCAATTGCAAAAACATTACGGTAGATTTTCTATTTTCATTATTTGAGAACAGTTATTAATTTTCAATTGATTTTAAAGACAGTATAGGCACGTCTTTACAAAAATATGCCTTGTCAATGACATAATTAAGCCTCAGGTTTTTCATAAACTCATGATTACTACTGAATACCACAACCAATTGACAATTATTTTGATTAATGAAAGTACTTAAAGTAAAAGATAAAGCGTCCTTAACCGATATATTGTAAAATTCATGTGATACATTATGTAGTGTTTTATCTATGGTATACAAATTCAATTTTTTAAGGGTATTTAAATGATCATTAGATTTCTGAAAATTGAGAATATGAACAGTACTATTAAAACCGCTACATACTTGTAACAATGAATTCAATTCGTTTCCCTTATAAAAATAATTTGCATCTGACACCAAGGCAATATTGGCTAGGTCCCTAAACGTAAACTTTTTTGGTATTACTAAAACAGGGCAATTTTGTACATTATCCAAAATCCTTACCGCATTTCTACCCATTAAACAAGAAGGGTCCTCTTCTTCTCCTGTTGCGCCCATTACTATAAAATCTAAAGCATACTTTTCTATGGCCTCTTTCACTTCTTCAATCAATAATGAAAATGTTGGGATTTTTACATAGGTATGACGGTGATTACCATGTTGCTTTTTAACACGTGACAGCAACATTGAAAGTCCCTTTTCCGATGCTTGCTGTGCAGTACAAACTTTGGCTTCTACAACGGCATTACCCGCCATTAATCTATTACTGTAAATTTCTGGGGTATAAGCATTTAAAAAATAGAACGTACATGTAGTATTGGCAAAAAGACGTAGTGCAAACTCGGTAGCATTCCATGCGGCCAAAGAAAAATCTGTAGGTATTAGAATGTTTTTCATGAGTAGAACGTATCAATACGAAGATAAATGTAGATGTCATGGTCCCTAGAAACTATGACATTTATCAGATCATGGAAATTTTAAAATCCGTCTATGAGTTCTTTTAAGGCACAATCATTTACGATACCTATTTTTTTACCTTCGGTTTTAATAAGCCCTTTCTTTTTAAAATCGGATAGCATTCTAATCAAAGATTCCGTTGCGGCACCTACAATGTTGGCATAATCATCTCTACTTAACGTGAGTAACAGAAAACCGCTTTCGTCTTCGCCATAGTTCTGTCTCAAATACAATAATGCCTCTGCAAGGCGCTGTTTTACGGTCTTCTGAGACATATTTACAATGACATCATCTGCCTCTTTTAAATCGTGCGCCATATGACGTAACACTTCTAAAGAAAAATATGGATTGGTATTTAAAGTTGTCGTAATTATTTCTTTGGGAATAAAACATACCTCCATATCATTGATCGCCGTGGCGCTCAAATTGGTATAATCCTCTGCAATTACAGAACGTTGTCCCATTATTTCGCCCCTATTGGTCAATTTTACTATTTGCTCCTTCCCGTTGCTACTAAGCTTGGACAACTTAGAAACACCGTTACGTACGCAGTAAACGCCATCTAACTTTTGCCCTTCTGAAAACAATGCATCTCCCTTTTTTATCTTTTTGGAAATTTTGGCATTGGAGACCTTTTTTAGCTCTTCTTTACTCAATGCTCGTAGCGAATTAAATTGTCTTATAATACAGTTCTCACATCTACTTTCCATGGCTATACAATTTAATATAGCACAAAATTAAACAAGCCAATTATGCTAAGAACTGACAATTATCATGTTTTAAAAAGTGATTGGTTTTCACCTTTGTATACTTAATTGGTTAATGATTATGAAGGTTAATACTTGTTTTCATTGCGGAGATCCTTGTGATAGGCAACTGATCACTTTTGAAGAAAAGTCTTTTTGTTGTAGCGGTTGCAAAACCGTATATGAAATTTTTTCATCTAACGACCTCTCCCATTATTACGAATTGCAAGAAGCGGCCGGTTCTACACCAAAAGCCATAGAAGGCAAATATGATTTTTTGGATAGTGAAGATATCATTACCAAACTACTAGAGTTTAATGATGGCAACATACAGATTGTTAATCTTTATATACCCACAATACACTGTAGTTCATGTATCTGGATTTTGGAAAACCTGAACAAACTGAACAACAATGTAACGAACTCTCAAGTAGATTTCCCAAAGAAAACCATTAGGGTTACCTATACAAAAGAGTTTGGATTAAAATCCCTCGTTTTGCTCTTGGCAAAAATTGGATATGAGCCTTATATATCTTTAGAGGATTTTGAAGGAAAAAAGAAAGCGACCGATAGAAGCCTGATATACAAACTTGGTGTTGCAGGCTTTGCTTTTGGTAATGTTATGTTTTTATCTTTCCCGGAATATTTTGACCTAGGTTCCAGTGCGGCTTCCGGTGGTGAATTTTGGCTTAACCAGTATCAAGGTCTTTTTCGGTGGATGATGTTCGTTTTTTCATTACCTGTAGTCTTTTATGCCGGATGGGACTATTTTGTATCGGCTTTTAAAGGGCTACGTGCCAAACACTTAAATATTGATGTGCCCATTGCTTTAGGTATTCTAGTGCTTTTTCTCAGAAGTACTTTTGATATTGCTTTTGACCTAGGTAGCGGATTTTTTGACTCACTTACAGGGTTGGTTTTCTTTCTTTTACTCGGCAAATTCTTTCAACAAAGAACCTACAGTTTTCTATCTTTTGAGCGAGATTATAAGTCCTATTTTCCTATTGCCATTACCCGTTTGAACACAGACGGAACAGAGGAGACCGTGCCTGTTCAAAATATTGAAAAAGGAGATCGCATATTGATCAGAAACGAAGAAATGATTCCTGTAGACGGCACCTTAGTATACGGCAGTGCACAAATTGATTATAGTTTTGTTTCTGGGGAATCTGAACCTGTAAAAAAAGAAATTGGCGAACAATTATTTGCCGGTGGAAAACAGTTAAATGGTGTTATTGAAATGGTAGCCTTAAAATCCGTTTCGCAAAGTTACCTTACACAATTATGGAGCAATGCCGTTTTTAAGACAGATAAAACCACCACTTTTCAAAACCTGACCGATAGTATTGGTAAGCGTTTTACCATTGCTGTACTTACTATTGCTTTTGTATCTACCACCATTTGGTTATTCCATGACCCTACTAAGGCCATGAACGTATTTACAGCGGTATTGATCATTGCTTGCCCATGCGCCATTGCTTTGGCTTCTCCTTTTACCCTTGGAAACATGCTACGCATTTTTGGCAAGAAAAAATTCTACATTAAAAATACCCAGACCATTGAGCAACTAGCCAAAATAGATACTGCCATTTATGATAAAACAGGTACCATTACCACTAGTCAAAAAAGCACTGCTTATTATGAAGGCATGCCTTTGACCGCAGAAGAAGAATCCCTTTTAAAGAATACCATAAGGGCATCTAACCATCCTTTAAGCAGATCTTTATATGATCTACTTAAAGAACAGAATATCATCACCTTAGATGAGTATGAAGAGCATATTGGCAAAGGACTTGTAAGTAGTAAGGGAAACATTAAAATGAAAATTGGTTCGGCAAATTTTGTTGGCAAAGCAATCCCTGAAAATATGCTTGACACCTCTATGTACATTAGTGCCAATAACAATTACAAGGGCAGGTATGTTTTTCAAAATCAATATCGCGAAGGGCTATCTACCACTTTCAAGAATATGTCGCAGACCTTGAACCTGGCAATTTTATCTGGGGATAATGAGGGAGAAAAAACTAGATTGGAAGCTTTGTTGCCCAAACTTACCCCCTTATTCTTCAATCAAAAACCAGAGCATAAATTAGCGTTTATTAAAACATTACAAGAACAAGGCAAAAAGGTGCTTATGGTTGGTGATGGGTTAAATGATGCCGGTGCATTGGCACAAAGTAATGTAGGTATCGCCATATCTGAAAACATCAATGTCTTCTCTCCCGCATGTGATGCCATCTTAGACGCTTCTAAATTTCAACAATTGTACAGTTATATGCTTGCATCTAAAAAAGCGATACGTATTATTAAAATGAGTTTTATGCTATCGCTGCTCTATAATTGCGTAGGCTTATATTTTGCGGTAACCGGACAGTTAGAACCAGTAATTGCCGCTATTCTTATGCCATTAAGTTCTATTAGCATTGTCGCATTTACTACGGTCATGACAAATTTTATTGGTAGAAAATTGTCTTAATCTGAATCCAAAAAAATACATGTACTTAAATAATTTCAAGGTATGTACAGACAAACCTCATGAACAGGTTTGCCATACTACATTCCTTTATTTTTTTGATGATAATACCCACTATTTCAAACTTCAACAAAACATACGTAAAACATTATTTATCAATATTTTAAATATCAAAAATCAACCATAAAACCTTCTCCTCTTTTATATTTTTTAAGAAAAAAATCAAAGTATGACAATTGTCATTTTCTAAGGTAGCCTACCCCCCTAAATTTACCGAATAATTAAGATTGGTATGAGTGTAATCTATGTTTTATTGGCAATTAGCCTAGTGGTCGCAATTATCTTTTTTGCCGCCTTTATCGTATCGGTCAAAAAAGGACAATATGACGATGCTTACACACCTTCTGTAAGAATGCTTTTTGAGGATGAATTGGTAAAGCCAAAGAAAGTGAAGAGTGAAGAGTGAAGAGTGAAGAGTGAAGTAAATAAATGAACGGGTGGAACAGATGCAAATAAATAAGAGTCTATTCTCTAAATTCTTTTCTCTCTGTTCTCCAAATAATAAAAATAAAATCCAACTAAATAAACAAGTATAATTATGGAAGTACAGCAGTTTTATTACGATAACAAAATCGTGAAAAATTTCCTTTATGCAACCATGTTTTGGGGTATTGTGGGTATGTCCGTAGGCTTATTGTTAGCCTTTATGTTCATGTTCCCTAATTTAACCGACGGCATATCATGGTTAAGCTTTGGTCGTCTAAGGCCTTTACATACCAATGCCGTTATTTTTGCATTTGTAGGTAATGCTATTTATGCGGGTGTCTACTACTCTACCCAACGTTTGTTGAAAGCTCGTATGTATAGCGATTTTTTGAGCAAATTCAACTTTTGGGGCTGGCAATTGATTATTGTAGCCGCCGCCATTACCTTACCCTTAGGGTATACCAGTTCTAAAGAATACGCTGAGCTAGAATGGCCAATAGATATAGCCATTGCCGTTGTTTGGGTTGCTTTCGGTGTTAACCTCATAGGTACCATGATCAAAAGAAGACAACGTCACCTTTATGTGGCCATTTGGTTCTATTTGGCTACGTTTGTAACCGTTGCGGTACTCCATATTTTCAATAGCTTGGAACTACCGGTTACGGCATTAAAAAGTTATTCTGTTTATGCAGGTGTGCAAGATGCATTGGTACAATGGTGGTATGGGCATAATGCGGTTGCTTTCTTTTTGACTACTCCATTTTTGGGGCTTATGTATTATTTTGTACCTAAAGCGGCAAACAGACCTGTCTACTCCTATAGACTGTCTATTGTTCACTTCTGGTCGCTAATTTTTATCTATATATGGGCAGGTCCGCACCACCTATTATATTCTGCTTTGCCAGACTGGGCTCAAAACTTAGGGGTTGCCTTTTCCATCATGTTATTGGCTCCATCCTGGGGTGGTATGATCAACGGACTATTGACCTTACGTGGAGCATGGGACAAGGTACGCACTGATCCTGTTCTAAAATTTATGGTGGTCGCTATCACCGGTTATGGTATGGCAACTTTTGAGGGTCCCATGCTTTCACTTAAAAACGTAAATGCCATTGCCCACTTCAGTGATTGGATTATTGCCCACGTGCATGTAGGTGCGTTGGCATGGAACGGTTTCTTAACCTTTGGTATGATCTATTGGTTAGTACCAAAAATGACCAAGAAGAAATTATTCTCTACCCCATTGGCCAACTTCCACTTCTGGATCGGTACACTTGGTATTATACTGTATGCCTTACCAATGTACGTTGCCGGATTTACACAGGCCCTAATGTGGAAAGATTTTAATCCTGATGGTACTTTGGTCTACGGTAACTTTTTAGAAACCGTAAACGAGATCATGCCTATGTATTGGATGCGTGCCATTGGTGGTAGCCTTTATATTGTTGGTGCAATTGTAATGATATACAACGTAGTACGCACTATTAAAGCTGGTAGCGTTATTGAAGATGAACTAGCTGAAGCTGCTGCACTTACACGTGTATCTAAAAGAAGAACCGCTGGCGAAACCTTCCATACTTGGTTAGAGCGTAAGCCAATTCAATTGACCATTCTGGCTACTATTGCCATATTAATTGGAGGTATTATTCAAATTGTACCTACCATTTTGGTAAAGTCCAACATACCTACCATTACAAGTGTAAAACCATATACACCTTTAGAATTAGAAGGTCGTGACTTATACATTCGTGAAGGCTGTGTTAGCTGTCACTCTCAAATGGTACGCCCATTTAGAAGTGAAGTGGAACGCTATGGTGAGTATGCCAAAGCTGGGGAGTTTGTTTATGACCACCCGTTCCTTTGGGGTAGCAAACGTACAGGGCCGGATCTATTAAGGGTTGGTGGCAAATACTCGGATAACTGGCACTTAAACCATATGTACGATCCACAAAGCACCTCATCTGGTTCTATAATGCCCGCATATGCTTGGCTGGTTAGAAATGAGCATGATAGAAGCGATATACAGGCAAAAATGGAAGCTATGGTCACTTTAGGTGTTCCTTATACAGAAGAAGACATTGCAAGTGCAGAAGCTTCAATGGATGCGCAAGCAACACAAATTGAAAAAAACCTGTACAGCGATCCTGATTTTGCAAAGACTTATGAAGCCGATAAAAAATATGCTGCAGAAAATGGAGAGGATTTTATAGAAATGAGAGATCGTGAAATTGTTTCCCTAATTGCTTACCTACAACGTTTGGGTACGGATATAAAAGTGAAGGAAACTGGAGAACTATTATCTGATAACAAAAACTAAAAGTCATGTTCAAATTTGTAAAAGGTTACATGGAAACTATTGATGGTGTAGCTACCTACCCCATGATATCATTACTGATCTTCTTTGTGTTCTTCACATTGTTATTTTGGTGGGTCATAACCGCATCAAAATCATACATAAAAGAAGTTAGCGAATTGCCTTTAGAAGAAGATAACCAACTAAATAACGAAATATGAAAAATACTACAGCTTGGTGGTTGAGAATAACCGTGGCCTTCTTCTTGGTCATCGTACTTATGGAAATTTATATTGATAGTGGCGATAAGCCGGCTTTTATAGCCTACCCTACTTTAATGTTCGGTTTTATGACACTTATCTTATTGCTATTAATTGCGATTGCCTTCATTGTTCAAGCTATTGAAAATGTGCTTTATAATACTTTAGATGATGAAGCTAAAGTAAGATACTTGGCAGAGAAGGAAAAAAAGTGGGAATGGACCTGGGGTAAAAAAATGTATGCCAAAATGTTGGGCAGCAAGCCAATAGAGTCAGAAGAGGAAATTATTCTTGACCATAACTATGATGGTATACGTGAACTAGATAACAATTTACCCCCTTGGTGGGTATATCTTTTCTACGCCTCTATTGTTTTTGGGGTAGTTTACTTAGCTCGCTTTCATGTATTTAACGATTATGACCAAGATCTTGAATACGAACAAGAAGTGGCTGCCGCCGAGTTAGAAATTGAAGCGTACAAAAAAACCGCTAAAGATCTTGTTGATGCCAGTACTGTTGAACTATTGACCGATGCGGCAGACCTAAATGCAGGTAAAGGCATCTTTGAAAGTAACTGTGTTGCGTGTCATATGGCTGATGGTGGCGGTGGTATTGGTCCAAATTTAACCGACAACCATTGGATTCTTGGCGGCGGCATTAAAAATGTGTTCAATACCATATCTGAAGGTGGTCGTGATGGTAAGGGTATGATCGCTTGGAAACAAAACCTGAAACCTGCTGAAATTGCGCAAGTAGCTAGTTATGTATTAAGTTTTCAAGGTACCACACCGGCAAACCCCAAGGCACCTGAAGGTGATATTTGGGAAGACCCTAACGCCCCCGTTGAAAATAGTAAAGATGAAGTTGTTGCTCCAGAAGTTGCAATCGACTCGGCTGCGGTTACTATGAACTAAATTTTAATGCAAGGCAATGCTTTGTACATGCTGTTAAAAAGATAAAATGTCACAAGATCAAGATCATTTCAGGGATTCTATCGGAACCATAAAGGAAGATGGAAAACGGGCTTGGGTATTTCCAAAAAAACCCAGTGGCAAACTGTATAAGTATAGAAAGTATGTAAGCTACGTTTTACTTACCTTTTTGATCGCGTCTCCTTTCATCAAAATAAACGGCAACCAATTTTTAATGTTCAATGTGCTGGAAAGACGATTCAACATCTTTGGATTTCCGTTTTATCCGCAAGACTTTCACCTTTTTGTCATCTCCATGATCATTGGTGTAGTTTTCATTGCTCTATTTACCGTTGCTTTTGGACGCATTTTCTGCGGATGGATGTGCCCACAGACCATATTCATGGAAATGGTATTCCGTAGAATTGAATATTGGATAGATGGTGATCGTGGTGCTCAAATGCGGTTGGACAGGCAAGAATGGAATGCAGAAAAAATCAGAAAACGTGTCTTAAAATGGTCCATCTTTTTTATCATATCATTCATTATAGCCAATGTATTTCTTGCTTACCTAATAGGTAGTGATCGCTTGATACAGTACATAACCGACGGACCTGCACAGCACATTAGCACCATGGTATCCTTATTGATTTTCACCGCGGTATTCTATTTTGTATTCGCATGGTTTAGAGAACAGGTATGTATCATTGCCTGCCCATACGGTCGTATGCAAGGAGTGTTATTAGATAATAAATCTATTGTCGTTGCCTATGACCATAAGCGTGGTGAAGCTGAAAACGGTAGAAAAAAATGGCGTAAAAATGAAGACAGAGCAGCTTTAGGACACGGTGATTGTATAGACTGTTTTCAATGTGTAAACGTTTGCCCCACGGGTATTGATATTAGAAACGGAACACAGTTAGAATGTGTAAACTGCACAGCATGTATTGACGAGTGCGATACGATCATGGAAAAGGTAAACCTACCCAAGGGATTAATACGTTATGCCAGTGAAGATGAAATTACCAAAAAGGAAAAGTTCAAATTTACGCCTCGCTTAAAAGGATATACCGCTGTTTTGGTGATTTTAACAGGTGTTCTTATTGGTATGATGTTTTTAAGAAATGACCTTGAAGCAAATATTCTAAGGTTACCTGGGCAGCTATATGAACATAAAGAAGGAAACATCATTAGCAATGTTTACACCTATAAATTGTTGAACAAAACCACAAAGGCTGTTGAAAATGTTCATTTTGAACTCATCTCACCTAAAGGAGAAATTAAACTGGTTAGACATGAGAATTTTGATGTTGAACCAGAAGCCCTTGCTGAAGGCACTTTGTTCATAGAAATTAATGCATCTGCATTAAGCGGCGATAAGAACAACCTTAAAATTGGGGTATATAGTAACGATAAGTTAATTGAGACTACTACGGCTCGTTTTTTAGCACCACGTAGTTATAAATAAATATAGCATCATGAAAATTAATTGGGGTACCGGTATTGTAATAGCTATTATGGCTTTCATTAGTTTTATTATGTTTTTTGTGGTTAAAATGACCACAAGTCATGATGCAAACCATGATCTGGTGACAGAAGAATATTATAAAGCAGAGCTTGGCTATCAAAAAGAAATAGATGCGGAGACCAATGCACGTGCAGCGTTGTCACAAATAAGACTCAAAAAATCTCCAGAGGGTTTACTCGTTATTTTTCCCGATGGATTTAATGATGCCAATATCAATGGTATCGTATCCCTTTATAGACCTTCCAACAAGAATTTGGATTTTAATTTGCCCATTAGTTTATCCAATTCACAATTGCTCATACCGGACAATCAATTGTTGGAAGGTCGTTGGGATATAAAAATTTTCTGGGAATATGCCGGTAAAGAATTTTTACATAAAGAAAGTATAACCTTATAAACCATGTTATTATCTGCCCTTATACTAGGTCTTATGGGAAGTTTGCACTGCGTAGGTATGTGCGGACCCATTGCCTTTATGCTTCCCGTAGATAGAACAAATAATTATAAAAAATTCGGTCAAATATTTATCTATCATTTTGGTCGTCTATTGGCTTACGGCATCATAGGTCTTGTATTCGGATTATTGGGTAAAGGGCTTTCCATCTTTGGTATACAACAGAAACTTTCTATTGCTATTGGTATTATAATGATCCTGATTGTTTTGATTCCGTATCAGACTTTCAACAAGTACAACTTGTCCAAACCTATTTACAAAGTCATATCAAAAGTTAAAAATCAACTGGGAAAAGAGCTTAAAAAGAAATCGCCCGATACATTTTTAACCATTGGTTTTCTAAATGGTTTTTTACCATGTGGTTTAGTATATATAGCTCTTTTTGGTTCTATTGCCATGGGTGATGTTTTGCAGGGCAGTTTATATATGATGCTTTTTGGCGTTGGTACTTTACCGCTAATGACGGCTGCCATTTATTTTAGCAACTTATTAAAAGGAGGCATTAGACAAAAAGTGCAAAAAGCCATTCCCGTATTTGTAATTATTATTGGTGCGCTTTTTATTCTTAGAGGTCTTGGCTTGGGTATTCCTTATGTATCCCCTGCTCCAGTTACCCAATTGGTATCTAGTGCTATAGAATGTCATAACTAATGACGATAACCAAATAAATTGAATCTTATGAAACCGCTACCGAACGAAATAGTGCTTCGCCCAAGGTTTCAAATGCAAGTGACCAAACCTAAGGAATTTATAATTTCGAAATTTGAACATGCTGCCGAACCTCCTTTTCTTGTCAAGAGATTGGGCGAGCATATTTTTATCAAATTCAATGAAAGGGAAAATCATTTTTGGTCGCCACAACTACACTTAGAATTTGAGGATAAGGATGATGGCAGTTGTAAATTATATGGCATTTTTGGACCTAACCCTACCCTATGGACCTTCTTTATGTTTGTTCACTTTGTCATTGCAACCCTGTTTATCATTGTAGCAATATGGGCATATTCCAGTGCATCTTTACATAAAGAATACCATATTCAGATCATCATCATGATAGTACTTATTGCGCTGTGGTTTGTTCTCTATTTTGCAGGTAGACGCGGTAAAAAGAAAGGACAACCTCAAATGCAGCAATTATTTGATTATATGCAGAATGTTCTTACAGCTTAAATTTTAATGGTTGAAAACTCATTATTATATTTAAAACACCAAAAAAACAACCAACCACTACAAGCATGAATTATAAGTTACTCTTATCGGTAGCATTTATCGTGATATCCGCTACCATCAATTTCGGACAAGAAAAACCTGAAGAACCAAAGGGTGTTGACAATATTGCCTATAAATGGGGGAAAATGGCTTTGGATGCCACCGCATCGGACACAGAGAAATTTAAACCCAGACCTACCATTACATCTCGCTATTTGGGTTTAATCTTTACTTCTATCTTTGATGCCTGGTCTAGATATGATGAAAATGCCATTCCTGTTTACTTGACCAATATTGATAGAAGGCCTTTAAGCGAACAGACCCTTAAAAACAAAGAAATAGCTATAAGCTACGCTGCTTTTGGTGCTATGAAAGAATACTACTATTCCGATACCAAATTGTTCAGGGAATTCATGGTTCAATTAGGTTTAGATTCTGACAATACCTCTACAGATCCAACAACGCCTGAAGGTATTGGTAATTTATCTGCCAAAGCTATAATAGATGCAAGAAAAAATGATGGCAGCAACCAATATGGTGAAGTGGAAGGCTCTAACGGAGAAGCTTATTTTGACTATACCCATTATAGCCCAGTAAATACCGCAGATGAAAGTACCGATATCAACCGTTGGCAACCAAAATATTTCTCCGATGGCAACGGAGGTCAGTATGCCCCAGGATGCCTTACACCATACTGGCAAAAGGTTAAACCGATCACTATGTCATCTGCCGATCAATTTAGACCGGGACCACCACCAATGGTTGGTTCAGAGCAATTAAAAGAAGAAGTAAAAGAAGTGGTCGATTTACAAGCCAACCTTTCTGATGAGGACAAAGCTCTGGTGGAATTTATGCGAGACGGTCCACAATCTGTGCAACAGGCAGGACACTGGCTTAAATTTGCACAAGACGTTTCTCGTCGCGACAATCATACATTAGACCAAGATGTAAAAATGTATTTCTTAACGGAAATTACTGCGATGGATGCTTTTATTGCTTCTTGGGATTCAAAAATGTTCTATGATTACGCAAGACCTTATGCCCTAGTACATGAGTACTATAAGGATAAAAAAATAAAAGCCTGGGGCGGACCAGGTAAAGGAATAGTTGAAATGAACGGACAGGAATGGAGGCCTTATTCCCCAGATATTTTTCTTTGTCCACCATTTCCAAGTTATACTTCCGGTCATAGCACCATTAGCGGTGGTTGCGCAGAAGTGTTACGTTTATTTACCGGTAACGATTACTTTGGAGAGTCTGTGGAACTAATTCCCGGTAGCTTAACCGAAATAGATACGGCGTATTATGGAAAACCCGTGACCATTACCTTTCCTACATTTACCGAGGCTGCAAATATGGCGGGCATATCTAGGGTAATGGGCGGTTATCATATACAAGCGGATAATGTTGCAGGGTTAAAATTAGGGAGAGATGTTGCACAGCAAGCTTGGAAATTTTACAATGAGCACTTAGGAAACTAATCCATCATCTATCGTATGTAAATAAACAACCCCAAGGAGATAAATTTCCTTGGGGTTGATTTTGCTTATAGGCTTTGGTTAGCTGCTATATTTTAAAGGTAATCACGGGTATTCTTGCATGGTTGACAACATCTTCCCCTATACTGCCATTAAACAGATGTGAAATTCCTTTTCTACCATGGGTAGGCATTGCAATGGCATCTGCTAAAATGGTATTACCATAATTTAAGATTCCTTGCTCTACACTATAGTCATTGTAGATTTCAACCTGAACGGCGGCATTCGCTTTCGTAAGAAACTTATTTATTTTTTGATATGCATCCCTATTGCTCATAAAGGCATCATTAGGCGTATTTATGAACACTACTTCCATTTTAGCATTGATCATGTCTGCAAACTCTCTGGCTTTTTGAAAAGCCGGTAAGTTATCGTCATTGAAATCACAGGCAAATACAAATCTATCAATGCTTAGGCCATTTACTTCACCTTTTATGACCAATACCGGTACAGTAGCATTTCTAACTACCTTTTCGGCATTTGAACCAATGAATATTTCTTCAAACCCACTAGAACCATTAGAGCCCATTACTATTAAATCTGCATTGTGTTCTTCTGCAATAGCATCCAACTCACTGTAAACTTTATAATGTTTAATGACCGGTGTCACTTTTATGCCGTCTAAATATGGTTTTTGTAGAAACTCTTCCAAGTTTTTCTCTGCCAGTTTTACTAAAAAGACGGTCTGTTCAATATACATACCATCCGGTGAGGTCAATATGGCTTGGTTAAGCTCTAACATATGCACCACAAAAAGTTCCACATCATGCTTTTTAGCCAGATCCGCAGCAGCTTTTAAGGCGTTTTCCGAAGGTTCTGAAAAATCTGTAAGTACTATAATTTTTTTCATGATTTTGTATTTAGTAATTAAACTGACGGTGATATACTTTAAACGGTCATTGAAAACAACCGAGTATTTGGCTTTTTCTTTTGTAAAGGCAAATCAAATGCCATACACACATTTCGCACAAATGGTCTACCCTTTTCTGTAATGGTTAAACTATTTTCTTTAACGGTTACTATTCCATCTTCTTCCAATTCTTTAAGTCGACCTAGAATGTCATCCATTTGCGGCAGATATAGCTTAAAGGCCGTCCAAGTTGTTTTAAACTGGCACATTAAATTTAATATATGCCTTCTAATTATTTGATCTTCATGCGTTAAAATATGTCCTCTATATAACGGTATAATATCATTTTCCACCAGATTTTGATATTCCTCTACATTTTTCACGTTCTGTGCAAAACCAAACCAGCTATCACTTATACTAGAAGCTCCTAAGCCTACCATTAAATGGGTATTAAAACTTGTATAGCCCATAAAATTTCTATGTAGACTTCCCTTCTCCATCGCTTGATATAAACTATCGGTCTCAAGCGCAAAATGGTCCATTCCAATTTCGTGATAGCCAAATTTTAACAAGAGTTCTTTGCCAAGTTCATATTGTTTTCGCTTTTCATCACCAGCCGGTAAATCTTCATCATTATAGCCTCTTTGCCCATTACCTGCCAACCAGGGCACATGTGCATAACTATAAAAAGCAATACGGTCCGGTTTAAGCTCCTTGGTCTTTTCAATAGTATTTATCACATGTTCAAGTTTTTGATGCGGTAACCCAAAAATGATATCATGACTTATTGATGTATATCCTATTTCACTAGCCCAATCAGTAACATTTTTTACATTATCAAAAGGTTGAATTCTGTGTATTGCTTTTTGAACGGTTTCATTGTAATCCTGTACTCCAAAACTTACTCTTCTGAACCCTACATCATATAATGCCTGTAAATGTTCTTTGGTGGTGTTGTTAGGATGCCCCTCAAAACTAAATTCGGCATCAGGGGCTTTATCGGCGTGTCTTAAAATACCCTCAATTAAAAACACTAAATGTTCTGGACTAAAAAAAGTAGGTGTACCACCACCCAAATGCAATTCTTTTATAACTGGTTTTTCATCGAACATTGCCCTGTACAAACTCCATTCTTTTAAGATCGATTTTATATAAGGTAATTCTACATCATGCCTTTTGGTAATTCGCTTATGACATCCGCAGAACGTGCACATGTTTTCGCAAAACGGTAAATGAATATAGAGACTGATACCGGTCAAAGAATTACTGGCATGAAAACTTTTTTTCACCGTTTCTTCCCATTTCTTACCTGAGAAGGTATTTACATCCCAAAAAGGTACGGTAGGGTAACTTGTATACCTGGGTCCTGGTACATTATACTTTTGAACAAGCGAGCACATATTTATCTTATTTAATAACAAACATACACGTCATAAAAACCAAAAAATATGATTTATATCAGTTCAATAGAAAAGTAATACCCCTAACTTTTCATGAACATTAAAACAGTTTAAAACATGCTATGTAACCAATGTTACCGTATAGCATATTCAGTTATCATAGTTTTGATATATAAAGTACTTCTATGTTTTTAAAAGGCTCTAAATTGTACAGTATCCTCTTTTTAAAATGCCCTAGATGCCATAAAGGGGAATTCTTTGAAGCTAATCCCTATAAATTAAGTAATTTCAACAAGGTAAAAGACCATTGCCCTAAGTGTAAGTTAAAATACAGCATAGAACCCAGTTTCTATACCGGATCTATGTATGTTTCGTATGCCGTTGGTATTGCCGTTGCCGTTGCAACATATGTTTTGTCCTTGATTTTTAATTTACAACTTTCATTGGTAAGCCTATTCATAAGTATTGTGGTTGCCCTAGTACTGACAATGCCATGGATCGCGGCGGTTTCAAAATCCATATGGGCAAACATGTTTTTTACCTATGATAAGAAAATAGCTAAGAATATCAATTAACACGAACATGATCCAAGACTTGACCGCAGCATATGGTAAAACATTCGAAAATGAGCTTATTAATGAAATAGTTCAAGTGGGTACGTTCAAAGAAGTGCCGGAAGGTTTCAAACTCATGGAGATCGGCGACTTTGTAAGGGGTATGCCTTTACTAATTTCTGGTGTTATTAAGATTTTAAGAGAAGATGAAGATGGCGATGAACTACTGCTATACTATCTGGAAAAAGGGGATACCTGTTCCATGACCATGGCTTGCTGCATGGGAGATAATAAAAGTGAAATTAGGGCCATAGCCGAAACGGATACCAAACTGATCATGGTGCCTATTCAAAAAATGGAAGAATGGACTACCAAATATAAGTCTTGGCGAAATTTTGTATTCAATAGTTACCATGAGAGATTAAATGAGCTTTTAAATACCTTGGATAATATTGCGTTCCAAAAAATGGACGAACGTTTAATTGGTTATTTAAAGGAAAAAGCCAGAGTAACAAAAGATGATATTATTCATAGTACCCATCAAGAAATTGCATATGACCTACATAGTTCTAGGGTCGTAATTTCTAGACTTTTAAAAAAGTTGGAAGAAATGGGAAAAATAAAACTACACCGTAACTATTTAAAAATTTTAGATTTATAATACCTCTGTAACCTTTGTTACTGCACAGGTTTCCACACCGCTCTACTTTTGTGCTACTAAATAAATTACATGGAAGTATTGCATATTTTAGGATACATCAGCGCCCTAATTATTGGTATATCTTTAGGTCTTATTGGCGGGGGAGGCTCCATTCTTGCCGTGCCCGTTTTAGCCTATCTTTTTTCAATTAATGAAAAAGCTGCAACTGCGTATTCTCTCTTTATAGTTGGTGCAAGCGCACTGGTAGGTGGTTATAAACAACATTTAAAAGGTTACGTAGATTGGCGTACCGCTATCGTTTTTGGTATTCCGGCCATTATAGGTGTAACCTTGGTAAGACATTATGTTGTACCGGCATTACCGAACATTTTATTCGAAATAGATAGTTTTCAATTTACACGTAGAATGGCCATGTTTGGGCTATTTGCTATTTTAATGATCCCAGCAGCTTACTCAATGCTAAAAAAAGAAAAATGTATTGAGAATACCGGAACGGTTGCCTATAACTACCCTCTAATTTTGTTGGAAGGTCTATTGGTGGGCAGTATTACGGGACTTATTGGCGCAGGGGGCGGATTTTTAATTATACCGGCATTGGTCATTTTAGCAAACGTTGAAATGAAGGTTGCCGTTGGCACTTCTTTGATCATCATCGCTATAAAATCTTTGTTGGGTTTCTTATTAGGTGATGCAATGACTATGCTTATCGATTGGCAATTTTTAGCGCTTTTCACCTTTCTTTCATTGATAGGCATTTTCATAGGTAGCTACCTTAGCAATTTCATTGACGGTAACAAACTAAAGAAAGGTTTTGGCTATTTCATATTAGTAATGGCCGCTTTTATATTCTACATGGAATTCTTTAGGTAAAATTTTTCTTATGTGACCAATGTCACTGTACACCTGCATCACATAAGATAATTTTGTGGTATTAATCAAAATATATAGTACAATGAAAGTAGAACAAATATATACAGGCTGTCTTGCACAAGGCGCCTATTACATTGAAAGTAATGGTGAAGTGGCTATTATTGACCCGTTACGGGAGGTACAACCTTACATTAAAAAAGCAAATTCCAATAATGCCAAGATCAAATATATTTTTGAGACGCATTTTCATGCAGATTTTGTGAGTGGTCATGTAACGTTAGCTAAAGAAACCGGCGCAAAAATTATATATGGTCCACAGGCCAATCCGTCGTTTGATGCCTATATAGCCAAGGATAATGAATCGTTCACATTAGGTAATGTTACCATTATTGCACTACACACACCCGGGCATACAATGGAAAGTACAACATATTTACTAAAAGATGAACAAGGTAAAGACCATGCCATTTTTAGTGGTGACACCTTGTTTTTGGGTGATGTAGGCAGACCAGATTTAGCACAGAAAATGGGAGAAATCACAGAGCGTGATCTTGCAGGTTTTTTATATGACAGTTTAAGAGAAAAAATAATGCCACTGGCAGATGAGGTAATTGTATATCCTGCCCATGGAGCCGGTTCTGCATGCGGAAAAAACATGATGAAAGAAACGGTAGACACGCTAGGCAACCAGAAAAAAATGAACTATGCTTTGCGCGCGGATATGACCAAAGAAGAGTTTATTGATGAGGTAATCGACGGATTGTTACCTCCACCGCAATATTTTCCATTGAACGTTAAAATGAACAAAGAAGGTTATGAGGACGTTAAAAAAGTTTTGGAACGTGGTACAAGAGCTTTATCACCAGCTGCTTTTGAGGCGGCAGCCAATGAAACCGGTGCCATTGTTTTAGATGTACGCCATCAAGATGATTTTGCCAAAGGACATGTTCCACGATCCATATTCATTGGATTGAACGGAAGTTTTGCACCTTGGGTGGGCGCCCTGATTGCAGATGTAGAACAACCAATTTTGTTAGTTGCTCCTATAGGTATGGAAAAAGAAGCGGTCACCAGATTATCTAGAGTTGGCTTTGATGGTACCTTAGGATACCTAGATGGAGGTTTTGATGCTTGGAAAAATGCATCAATGGAGTATGACACCGTAAGTCAGGTTAATGCAGACGGACTTAAAAAAGCAATTGAGACCGAGAAACCTCCAGTTTTTGATGTAAGAAAAGAATCCGAATTTTTATCTGAACACATCATAGATGCTGTTAATACGCCGCTAGATTACATTAATGACCATTTAACTAAGTTTCCAGACAATAAATTGTTCTACCTACATTGTGCAGGTGGCTATAGAAGCATGATAGCATCGTCTATCTTAAAAAGTAGAGGTATACATAACCTAATTGATGTCAAAGGAGGATTTGCGGCAATAAAAGAAGCTGGTGTTCCCGTAACGGAATTTGTTTGCCCGACTACATTATAATTTGAGTAAAAAGTTAGTCGGTCTTAGAAGGCCGACTTTTCTTTTTTGGTGCAAAACCGTGTACCAGTTGCCCAAAAAAGCTCTTGGGCAAATCGTCATCTCCCGGATAACCTAGCCTTACATTCCCACTATCTTCAGGTATGTAATTGGTTTTAAATATATAATCCCAAAGACTTAAACTAATTCCGAAATTTACACCGTATGTACCTTTTGGTAAATCATAAGCATGATGGTATAAATGCATTACCGGATTGTTTAAAACATATTTTAAAGGTCCCCAAGTAATCTTAATATTAGAGTGATTAAAATGACCTATGGCTATAGCGGCAAAATGAACAATATAAGCTTGTTCCGGTTCAAAACCGCCAAGAATCATAACCCCAAATGTCTTTAAAGGTTTATAGAATATATTCTCCATCCAATGATAGCGCAAATGAGCCGCAAAGCCCATTTCCTTTACACTATGGTGTACTTGGTGAAAATTCCATAGAAATGCATATTTATGAAGCAAAACATGGGTAAACCATTGTACAAAATCCAATACGATAAAAAACAGTAATAATTGCCCCCACATAGGCCAATTAGAGATATCTATAAGTGCTAAACTATTGGCTTTAATACCTATATCTTCAAAGAAAACCCCCAGTATCTTGTAAATTCCACTTATGGCAATGGCAAACAAAAAGAAGTTGAAAAACATATAAAAGCCATCTAACCAAAAATCCTTTCTAAAAACACCTTGATTTTTTCTCCATGGAAAAACAATTTCCAATATCCAGACGATAAGTGAAATCAAAATCAATCCCCAAAAATAGTTTAGATACCATGGAACGTTGAAAATGATAGATTTCCATGTCCAACTTAACGTTCCGGTAATCGCATTTAAAAAGGCCTCTACATATGCTTCCATTGTCCTCTAACTTTTTGCAAAAATACCTTATTCATATTAATGGTGCTGTAACCAAAGTTACAATACAATTCCTTGTTTTTGGTCAATTTTGAACATGACGAATATCATACCAAAGGTGCTCAATTAATACTACTTTGGCTAGTAGTTATTTAGAATAACCATTGCCTTTGATATAGGTCTAAAAACTTAGGACAACATTACATATAACAATACATCAAAAACCATTAAAACTAATATTATGAAAAAAAATATGGGAAGCACAGACCGTTTCATCAGACTTTTTATCGCAGTAGCATTGTTGACTACGTTCTATACTGATACTGTTACCGGTACTTTAGGCTATATAATGGCAGCAGTGGCCGGTGTTTTAATCTTAACTACTTTTATAAGCTTTTGCCCGCTATATTCATTGTTAGGGATAAATACTTGTAAAATGAGAAAGTAGGGCTAATTATATTTACCATTAACTACCATACCGTTGAATAGTTTAAAAATTGTAATTGAAAATTATATCTAAATGAAACATATCAACCTTATTGAAATATAGGTTAGGGTTGTTCGGAATATTCCCATTTGCAATTTTAGAAGTGATCAATAGTTCTGGTTGTAAATGTTTTAACTTTTTAATCGTAAAGAAAACATCTAAATTAATATGGGTGTAATCTGGTAATGCGTATTTGTTCAAAGTAGCATCGGTTACGCTACCCTTCCAATGTTTTCCTATGCTTAAAATAGTTTTTAGATTTAATTCTTCATCAATTATATTAGAAGTATAAACATAGTTGAACACTAGTGCATGATTATCTGCAGAGCCTTCACTACGTTCTCTTTTCTGAAAACTGAACAAGTCTTCCCTACCCCACTCTCTAGGTGATAAAAATTGACCGTTCGGCAATATTCTATCGTAACCTAATGATAGTAAACCTACTTTACTTTTATACCCAATTTTTAACCCTAATATGTCCGATGAATTTTGATTGTAATACCTGAGAGAATCTATAGTATTACCACCATCACCTACCTTATTTTGATGCAGCCACTCCCCTTCTAAACTAATAGTTTTAGATACTTTTAATTTAGGTTTTATATAGACAGCATTAAAGACGTTATCCACATATTGGTTCCAAACATTTACACTAAATTCTTTTGACAGCTTAAATTCCGCATTTGCCATTAATACATAGTCAGATTCAGTATTACCACCATACCCCGATGTATTACCATAAATATTTCTACCTACTGGATAGGTACCAATACTTTCCCCAATATCAAAAAACTCTCCGGTTGACCGCGGTGCTATTTCATTTAAAACGCCCAATTGAAACTTTGCCTTTTCCGCATTAAACCAATACCAAAAGCCTTGTACCAAAGTAGGTATCATTCTGCCATCTTCGGGGTTGATCAAGGGTGTATTGATCTTCATTCTACCTAATGTAAAGGTGTGCTTATTTAATTTATATTTCGCATACAGTTCTCCCAATAAAAAAACTGCATCGTTTTCTAAATCCAACCTATCAAACAATCCTTCTTCATATCTACTAATTCTTCCGGTTGTTACATCTGGTATGGTTAAATCTTGTAACCCTAAATTCGTAGAATTATACAATGCCCCACCTATTTCTAAATTTTCCAATAAATTATACTGATACTTTAGTTTACCTCCGGTTGCCAAAGCATTAAAGTCTTTTAACTCCCCCTTATTTGATGTCATCATATAATACGTACGCCATTGCCCTGAAAGGGTTCCTTTTTTCTTTACCGCTACAGAATCCTGTGCAATAGAAAATATAGGCAAACAAATAATGAACAGATATACAAATCGCATGGGGTTACTTTGTTTTAGTGATTCCGTATTTCTCCTTGTAGAAGTCCATTATAGGTGGAAACGGTCCATATTTATGCTGCTCGGGCGTAAAATCATCTACCCAAGGACCGTAGGGTGTAGATACCGGTTTTAGCTTTTTATCGGGATAATCTTTTTCCGTACTTAGTTTATGTGGTCTGCTAAAGCTATTAATATAACCCGCTACATGGTATGCTTCTTCATCGGTTAGCTTAGGATTATCCCAAGTGGCTTGTAAATAGGGCATGTTACTCTTTATAAATTCCGCCGACGTAATTACCCTGTGCATACCCGCACCATCATTAAAACTATCTTCTCCCCACAATGGTGGGTACGTATAACTGTTGTTATCCTCTAGACTCAAAACCCCAGCTCCGTTTTCTCCATGGCAAATAACACACTCTTTGGTATACACTTGCTTACCTTTTACTAAATCTACCTTTTCATCCGGAATTTTAATCTTTGGATACCCTTTAAATTCCGCCTTTCTATCTTCAGGTAAGCCTTCGCTCAACCAATTCATATAGGCAACAATGGCCACAAGTTTATCTGAATCCGGTGGAAGCATTCTACCGTTCATACTGCGTTCCATACAACCATTAATGCGGTCTTCTATAGTCCCAATTTTATTGCCCCTACCACCAAATTGCGGAAAACGTTCTAAAATTCCCACCCAAGAACCTGAACCTGCCTGGGCTCCTTTTTGTAAGTGGCAATTGGAACATGCCAAGTTGTTACCGCTATACCTATCTTCGGTTTTTGCTGCCCCAGGCCCCATATACCTTGAAGTCTCCGATATTAGGTAATATCCCTTTTTGACTTCAATAGGCATGTTTTCTATTTCAGAAATGGGATTTTTAGGTTGCCAAACAACTTCTTCTTCCTTTCCACCTTCATTTGAAACTCCAGCGGAAGTATTGGGTTCATAGGTAAAAAGCCAAATAAAAATTAGACCTATTAATACAAACACAATTGTAAACAACCTAAAAAATTGTTTCGCCAAAATTCGTAAATCACCCATATAAATGTAATCTAACGCTAATTTAAATAACGAATCTATAATTATTGCACCATAATGACAGTAACCCTAGTTACACTTGCGTTAAATACATTAACTTACTTTCATTACTATACAAAAATGTAGAAATTAGTACTTCTAGATTCAAACCAGTTTTACAATCATTTCAAATACCGAAACACATGAAAAAAGCGCTTCTTTTATTAATAACAATTATGGCAATACAACTTACTACCGCTCAGGAATGGACGACCCCGATCATAAACGGTTACGGAAAAATTAAAGAATTCAAGGACGTAGCAGTTCAACCCGATGCTTCTAAAAAATATAATATCGTTTTTGACCTTAAGGATGACCGTGAAATGCATGGTACCAATATTGGTTATTTTAAAATTGCCCGTTTAATAAACATGTTAGGCTCGGGTGGTGTTTCCGCTGACAATATAAATATTGTTGCTGCCATACATGGTGGTGCAACATTCACGGCTTTGAACGACGAAAAATACAAAGCCAAATATGAGAAAGAAAACCCTAATGCAGAGGTTATACAGCTTTTAAAGGACTACGGAGTACAATTCTATGTTTGCGCTCAAGCAACAGCTTCTAGAGGTATTGGAGACGAAGATCTTAACCCAAACACACAACTTGGTCTTTCTGCAATGATGGTGCTGGCCAATTATCAATTAGATGGTTATATCTTAATGCCATAACCAGCGAACCATATGGATTTTTAACACTTTTCTTTTGATTTAGGTAACCTTTGTAACGTAAGAAAAACACACCGTTTCGTATCTTTATATCCATATTTAAAACAGGTGGATTATGGAAAATATAGATGCTGCAAGACTACAAATGGCGTTTACCCTTATTTTCCATATTGTGTTCGCCTGCATTGGTATGGTTATGCCATTTTTTATGGTGGTATCCCACAAAAAATGGTTGAATACACGCAATCCCATTTACCTTACACTCACAAAATCTTGGCAAAAAGGTGTTGCCATTTTCTTTGTTACAGGTGCCGTATCCGGTACTGCACTTTCCTTTGAACTAGGTCTCTTGTGGCCTGAATTCATGAAACATGCAGGTCCTATTATTGGAATGCCATTTTCATTAGAGGGTGCAGCATTTTTTGTGGAGGCCGTTGCTTTAGGATTTTACCTTTACGGATGGAAAAAAATTCCTGAAACTTTTCACTGGTTCACCGGTATCATCGTAGGTATATCTGGAGTAATGTCCGGTATTTTAGTAGTTTCCGCCAATGGTTGGATGAATGCACCTTCCGGTTTTGATTACATTAATGGCGAATTCTTAAATATCGATCCGATAAAAGCACTATTTAATCCTGCATGGTTTACCCAAGCTTTGCATATGACCTTAGCCGCTTTTACGGCTACAGGATTTGCCGTAGCAGGTATTCATGCTTACCAAGTTTATAAAAAACGTAATGTTGAGCTACATAAGAAAGCATTTAAAATAGCCATAACATTTGCCGCCATAGCTGCTATTCTACAGCCCTTAAGCGGAGATCTTTCTGCCAAGGATATTGCAGAAAGGCAACCCGTTAAGTTGGCTGCCATGGAAGCGCATTACGAAACCAAAAAAGGAGCTCCGCTCTATATTGGCGGAATTGTGGATAACGAAACTCAAGAGGTCAAGTACAAGTTGGAAATTCCCAATGCCTTATCCTTTCTTGCTTTTGGTGATTTTAATGCCGAAGTAAAAGGATTAAATGATTTTCCTAAAGATGAGCAACCTAATGTTGCCATGGTCCATTACGCTTTTCAGACCATGGTGGGACTAGGCTCTCTTTTAATGATAGCGGGAATGCTATTTTTTGTAGCCAAGTACAAAAAGAAATCTTGGTTCAATATGCCAAAATTCTGGTTGTTATTTGCGCTTTTAGCTCCATTGGGCTTTGTTGCCCTTGAAGCTGGTTGGATCGTTACCGAAGTTGGTAGGCAACCTTGGATCATACACAACATTATGAAAACCAAAGATGCCGTTACCCCAATGCCAGGTATTGTATTTAGTTTGTACACTTATATAGCTGTATATACCATATTGACCATTGCAGTAACATGGTTAATGGCAAGGCAAATTAAATTCTTGAACAGTGTTAAAACCAATGAAGCATGATCTACGTTGTACTAGCCTTTCTTGCCATTTCTTTATTGCTCTACGTTTTACTGGCTGGAGCAGATTTTGGCGCGGGAATCATTGAGTTGTTCTCCTCTAAAGAAAACCAAGCTATCAATAAGAAGACCGTCTACCAAGTAATGGGTCCAGTTTGGGAGGCCAACCATATTTGGATCATTATTTTAATCGTGATTCTATGGATCGCCTTCCCCCATTACTACAACATTTTAGTACTCGCACTACATATTCCATTGACCCTGGTGTTATTGGGTATAACCCTTAGAGGTGTTGCCTTTGTATTTCGATATTATGATGCCTATAAAGACAGTTCTCAAATTTTATATGATTGGATGTTTAAAACCTCTAGTCTAGTTACCCCAATATTCTTAGGCCTTACCATGGGCGGCGTGGTCAGTGGAGACATTATTAATCCATCACAAATGGAAAACCATAGTTTTTTGGAAGTTTATGTACACTCTTGGTTCAATATTTTTTCCATTTTAACGGGATTCTTTTATGCAGCCCTTTGTGCTTTCTTGGCATCGGTATTTCTAATTGGCGAGGTAGATGACACCAGTAAATCCATGTACATGAGAAAAGCCTCTATAGCAACTATAGTAGTAGTTTCTTTGGGTTTTATAACATTGGCATATGGGTATTTGTCAGGTATCGCTTTTGTTGTAGATTTCATTAGTAACATCTGGTCTATCTCTGCCATTATAGTTTCCGGCATTTTATTGTTTCCGCTATGGAAAAGTATTAAATCCGGTAGAAGAATCATTTCTAGGGCATTGGCAGGCATTCAAATATTCTTTATTCTATTTGCGGCTACTATTACTCATTTTCCAAAAATACTTTTCACTACCACAGGTAGCATCAGCATTTATGATCAACCTGTTCCTGATAGTGTTATGAACGTTTTGGGCATTTCTTTACTTGTAGGCGGTGTCTTAATTATTCCGGGGCTTTTCCATTTACTCAAATCTTTTAAATTGATCAAACTCTTAGAGCGCTAACTTGTGTAACATTGGTTACCAAGCAAGTGTTTTAAATTCCATTTCTTTGCGTTTCAAAATATGACTATGAATTTGATTTACGATCCTTGGCCATGGTATGTGGCCGGACCTTTAATTGCCTTAACCATGTTTGTACTACTGTACATAGGCAAACAATTTGGCATGTCTTCTAACCTTAGAACCATGTGTTCTATTGGTGGTGCCGCAAAATATTCCGATTTCTTTAAGTTCGATTGGAAAGCACAACGCTGGAATCTAATTGTTGTTCTTGGTGCTGTTATTGGCGGATTTATCGCTTCTCAATTTATGTCCAACAATACAGTAAAAATAAATCCTGAAGTTGCACAACAACTTTCAACGGATTACGGAATTGAAAGCGCGGGTGAAGCTTATTTACCTACGGAGCTTTTTGCCTCTGAAAACCTAACTGATCCATTTGTACTTGCCGTGCTAATTTTAGGCGGATTCATGGTTGGGTTTGGTGCTCGTTATGCGGGTGGTTGTACCAGTGGTCACGCTATATCCGGACTAAGTAATTTACAGTTGCCTTCTTTAATTGCCGTGATAGGTTTCTTTATTGGCGGCTTGGTTATGATTCACCTTTTATTCCCCCTAATTTTTAGTTAACATGAAGTATTTAAGTTATTTAACCATAGGTATATTTTTCGGCATTATCATGTATAAATCTGAAGCTGCTTCGTGGTTTCGTATTTATGAAATGTTCCAATTTGGCTCTTTCCATATGTATGGCATTATTGGCTCTGCCCTTGTTTTAGGGGTAATAGGCGTTCAGATTATTAAAAGAAATAACATCAAAGCCATTGGAGGAAAAGAAATGAACTTGCACCCCAAAAGAAAAGGTGTTACCAATTATTTGATTGGTGGAATCATTTTTGGATTAGGATGGGCGTTGGCAGGTGCTTGCCCAGGTCCTATGTACGTGCTTGCAGGCGCTGGTTACTTTTCTATCTTAATCGTAATTGCAAGTGCTATTCTAGGCACATTCGTTTACGGTTTGCTAAAGGACAAACTACCACATTAAAACTGATTTAACTTTGGGATGATAATTTTGGAGACAACCATAACCATCCAATTCCCAATAGAAACAATATATAAAGCAATAGTAGCGATATAGGACGGTTCACCATAACTGTCCTATTTTCTTTTATTTCTTTACCAAACTTTTTAGTATTAGCAGCTCTTGTATTCGAGGCACTTAAAGATTTCCAATCATCGGCATCGTAAACGTAATAGGAAAATTGAGTTGTACTGTCGCCCTCTACTTCCAAAGTATTCCACTCTGCTTTCTTCGGATATGTAGTACCCGAATATTTAAAAGATACGCTTGCATCTTGTAGCAATGGAATACGTTTTTCTTCAGTATTCAGTACCTGAAAATTTTCCAAACCGGTACGTAATACAAAAGAGAAAGGCTCGCCCACTTTTGGCAATTCCGTTTGCGATTGCCATGCTACCACTTGTTCTTTTCGTTGTACGATCTTATCTAAAATCTGAGTCCAAATGCTCTTATAGGGGTGATTCTTTCCCTGCAACAATAATTGATAACTATTTAACAATGTTGTGGTTGCAACTCTACCCAAGCCCAATTGCTTGTAATACGATAATTTTCCAAGTTCATTTGAATCTATAGCATTAACAGCGAATGTTTCATTAAATGTAAATGGATATTTTTCTATGTTTACGGTATTATTGGGTAATTGCACCTCATTTACGCCATCGCTTTTAAAACTAAAATAAGGCATTGCTTTACCAAGTTTAAACAGTAGTTCCGTTGGTTGAATAAACAAGCCTAATCCGTTTTCACGTATGCTATTTTCAAAGTGATCTTTTACCGTTTTTCCGAAATTGAAATAGGTTTCGGTATCTGTAATAACCACATTGAACTTACTTAAGCTTTCCTCGGTAAATTGATAAATTGGCGACGCTTTCGTATTAAAATACTCGAACTTAAACTTGCCTTTTGTCAGCTGACTACGAACCGTAACTTGATACCCTTCATCCGCTAAAAAATTCTTGAGGTATTTTGTTTCAAATGTTGGAAAAGTGTTTACAATCAACACACGAATAGGTTCTTTTTTACGAATCGTAATTGGTAGCGGATTCGATGCTAACATCTTGCCCACACTATCTTTTTCGGATAATCGAAAAATAAAATCACCACTAACTTTTGGGACTGTTTTTAAGGAGAAATTTTGCAAACTTCTGTCTTCTAAAATAATGGAATCCAAACCATTACCGCGTGAATCTTGCAATACCAAAATGGAACCTGGCTTCGATTTAGCATAAGTTCCATTCAGCCTAAACTTATCCCCTAAAACAAGATGATTATTAAATTTTACCTTGGTAATACCTGGTGTAATTTCGTTAGCTAAATAACTTGTTGGAATACTATCGAACTTATAAAAATCGTAAGGTGCTACTCCATCGCCAATAACAACCAGACTTGTGAGCGAATCTAAAGCCCTACGAACCGATTGCTTGTGGTTATATTCCAATACCTGAATCCCCAGGTAAATCGACTCTAAACTATCTTGTTGTGCCGTTCGGTAGCCTTCGGTTAAGAGTAGTCCTTGCTTGTGCTGTATTTCTACTTCTTTGCTAGGTTCTAAAACAATTAATATTAAGGCGAACAATGTTATAAATGCAACTATAGCGTTTAAAGTAAACCTGCCCTTGTTTCGTGTTTGCCATTCCTTAAAAATAAATGCAGCAAATAACAATACACCACATAAAATTATAGGTAGTAGCAATTCTTTCTGTACAAACGAAATTCCATCAATCATACACTTCCAATTGTTTTAGAAATAGTGAATTAATTTCGTCTGTATACACTTTTTCAGATCCGGGCACCTGCGGTGTACTTGGCAAAGCCAATAACAATCCTTTTTGAACGAATTGGTAATTTTCAAGGGTTCTTCCTGTGTTGTTCTCTATACTTTTTAACCCTTGCAAGACCTGCAAATATTTACCCGGGTTTTCTATTACCAATTGTGCCAGCTCATTGCCTGCAGCGGTAAAAAGTATAGTATCATCCTCTTTAAACTCCTGTTCGCCTTGCACCAACTGTTCCAATCGGCTAACTGCGTTTTTAATACCTTCAAAAGGTAAATCTGCACTAGTAGTTTCGTTTTTACTATAATTTTTAATGTCCTTTATTTTTCCGGTAAGTCGGCTCTCTTCCTTAATCGGTGGTGGGTCAAATCCTATTCGGTGCACATAAATACGAGCACTGTTCTTTATTTCTTGAATATATTTTAAAGCCTCGTATTGAAATGGCAACGACTTTTCTGGCTCGTACAATCGCAAATGTAATTCGGCATCCCACATGATACTTAATGCCTTTCTTAATTTGGTTTTTAACGATTCTTCAAACAAGGTAGATTCTTCTGGATCATCATGATTATGAAGGTAATCATGTAAAGGGTCTTCTGGTTCTTCGCTTGTTTCTTCATGTTCGTGCCCATGCTGTTCTACCAAGTTATGCTCGTTATCACCATCATGGTCATGCATAAATTCTTTTAGTATATTTTCTTGATCTTCAGCATGATCATGGTCTTCACCTTCTTCATGACTTTCGTTCACGGCAGGTGCTACTTCTATCTCAGATTCATCGCCCATAAACTGTCCGTATTTAAGGCGCAACGCTTTTTGGTCAAACCCCAATTCATTACTTCTCGATTTAAATTCTTGAATTGAAATGCTGGGTTTATCCTTTATTAATTTCTCGGTATCTATAATCAATTGTCGCTGACTTCTAAAATAATCGGGCATTTGGTCTACGCCTAAAGTTCCTTCTACACCAAATTGCTCTCCCACGGTATCTTTGATTACTGCAAAATACGTTTCGCTACGTGCCACATTACGCTTCGGCTGTTTTTCATCAAAGGCTTCTATATAAAAATATAGCTCATCGCCTACTTCCATTTTCAAGGCATTCAAATCTAGTGTTTTGGTGGCTCGTGTAGATTTGGTTCCTTTTGAAATGGCTTCCTTAAAATTCAATTTTTCTTCCCTAAACTTTACAGACTCTCCCGTTCCTTTACTTACCGTTGCAATAATGTAGCTTTCATCAATTCCAAAATCATCTGTAATGGTACTTTGCAGTTCTACCAATTTTTTATCGGAAAAATCAAAATAGGTGTATTGCTCCAATCCTAAAACCTCTATTTCTGGCGGATTATCCGCTACTGCCTCCAATGAAAACAAATCGGATGTATACTCTGTTCCTTCTTCATTTTGAAATTTGAAACTATAAAAACCTGATGCTGTTAGAGGCAATTGCACTTGATAACCTGTTTCTGATTTTTGCATGGGTATTAACTCGCCCATCACATCTAATACCGGTGTTACAACTGCGGCATCAAATTGTAACTTCCATTGAATTTTAGCTCCGGTAACAGCCTTTATATTTGGGTCTGCTGTAGTTTTACTCCCCAATCTTGTGTACGACGGATAAATAACCCGTATTTCCTGCTGCTCAATTGCCGGTATACTGCTTTTAGCTTGTACACTATCCGTTGCCACGAACTGAATTTGCTCTGTATTTTTCGGATTGTTCAGCTCATCTACAACCCCGCGAAATATAGCCAATTTGTGCAAAACAAAGCCGAGTAATATACAACCTAGCATAACTAAAAATGCTTGTTTTAAGGCATTTGGCGGACTTATATCTCCCAATCTTTTGGTGAGTTCTTCCGATACCTTATAGCGTTGCAACCTCGCTAAATTGGATAAGTTGTCTTCTGGTTGTAATAACAATCCCGTACTAAAAGATGCTTCTAAAACGTGGGCATCTATATATGAACTGGTAGCGTTCAAATTATGCTTCCAAGGCTTTTTAATGAAAACAAAAAATAGCACGCTTATAATAAATAATGCCAAGCCAAACCATACGTTTTCAGTAACAAAATAGCATAGTACGGCAATTCCCAAGGCATACAGAACTGTCTCGGCGTATGACAACAACTGCCATCGCTTTTGAAATTTGACTAAATGCAACTTGCCCTGCTCCATCACTGTTTGCGTTTATATGCTACAAAGCGTTCTACCAATAACAATACTAAAAGTATTAACCATAAGTACGGATTCACATGCTGACTTGCCAATTGTTTTTGCTTCTTTTTACTAGGTGTATAAGTGGTTTCCAATTCAGCCGCAGTTACCGAACGATGATCCACCTCAGCTACTAATTTTTCAACTTCATCATTGATTTCCAGCATTTGCAACAATTGCTCCGTTAATCGCTCCGTAACCGCGTTCTCTGAGTTAATTCGTTTGGTCAAATAGAAACTATGCTCGGCTACACCGGCAATTATCATTGATTGCGATAGCGCATCCTCTTTAAAAGCTAGTAACTTTTTAGCCGTTTTAGGGGCAGGTTTCGTACTCAGCCAAATCATCGCATCTACTTCTTTGTTCGATACTACTTCAGTATCTAAGCTAGATTCTACCTGAATCTCCCTATCCAAATAAATGGAAAGTGTCTTTAACGCTGCCTCTATATACAATTTGTCCTTCTGTAAACTATCGGTATAATGAAGTGCTATTTTAATGGGTTTCTGAACATACACAGGAATTTTCTTAGACGGATTCTTTCCTGCAATTACTAAGCTATCCCCATTATTGCTAAGCGTAAATTCATCGCCTAAGTTGATATTTTTATTGGTGACTTTAGTGTCAAACGGAGTACTCTCGCCTGTAAACACTTGTAAACCGTTCTTCTTTTTATAGGCTAGTAAAGGTGTCTCTATCGCTAATGCGGAATCAATGACTACCCAATGCATCTTATGCTTGGTTACTGGTCTGGCTCCTTTTAACCCTATTGCAAAACCCTTGGTAAAGACAACAATACTATCGGTCTGCAGGGCATCCATTTCAGATGCCAGAGCCCAATAATCAGGTAGGAAATGCTGCGCAGTTATGTCTTGTTCATTTTCCTTTAACGGTAAGCCTTTACGCAACAGTCTAATTTCCTGATCATCGGTTATTTCATTGAAGCGAGACATAAAATCAGTATGCTGTACAAGCTCTGGTTCAATGATGTAAGTCAGGGATGTAGTACTCACTTTTGAATGCCATTGTGGTTTTGCCATCAATAATACCAATAGCGAAACCATGCCCATGCGTAATACCAACAACCACCATTCATTCAATTGAATACTGCTAGATTGTTTTGATTTTGATTCTGATAACCACTGTACACTACCAATTTTTATGGTCTTTGCTTCCTTTTTACTCCATAAATGGATGGCTATGGGAACCAGAAGTCCCAATAAAGCCCATAGATATGAAGGATGTGCAAATGACATACTAACCGATTCTTTTTCGTTGTTTTAAAAATAACTGAAGTGCTTCGCCCAAAGGTGCATCCATTCTAAATACATGATGGTCTATTCCGTTAGATAGCAATTCTTCTTTAATATTTTTCAATCTGTTTTCAAGAGCATTCAAATATTCGGTTTTTGCCTGCTGCGTATCTACTTTTATTCTTGCCCCTGTTTCCCAATCCTCAAAAGTGATATTAGCACCGTAATTGAAATCCATTTCGGCAGCACCCATAATTTGCAAAACCACCACTTCGTTCTTGGCGGATTTTAATCCCTTTATAAATTTTGAAATCTCGTCACCGGTTTCATACATATCCGTTAAGAAAAAAATTAGCTCCTTCCCTCCTCTGTTCGGTATGCGCTTGTTTGAAATATGGGCTGCAGGCCACTTGCCAGTGTTTGAGAGTTTAATCAACTCTAACAGCAACCTGTTATAATGCTTTTTATTTGCTTTAGGATATATGCTAATTGCATCTTTTTCATTTAAAGCGAATAAGCCCACGGCATCACCTTGCCTATGCGCCAAATAGGCTAAGGTAGCCACCAACACGCGAACAAAGTCTACCTTTGACAATTCGGTTTCCTTGTGCAGCATAGATGCACTGGTATCTACAATAAACTTAATAGTTACCTGACTCTCAATTTCCGACTGTTTGATGTAATACCTGCCCGAGCGTGCCAACATTTTCCAATCTAACAGCCGTAAATCGTCACCGGGTTCGTAACCTCTGTACTGACTAAATTCCATTCCAGGACCCACACTGGCACTTCTATTTAAACCCGCCGTAAAGCCCTCTACCACAATGCGCGATATTAAGGAAAGTCCCTCAACTGTATTGATGACCTCTGGTTTTAATAAATCTTGATAGTCCTGTTTTGCCATAAACTCGATAATCGAGAGTTATTATTTACCTCTTAGTTGAATGGCACTCAGTAAATGGGTTGCCACATTATCAGACGTAATGCCTTCCGCTTCTGCCCTGAAATTCACTAAAACCCTATGTCTAAGTACGGGCAATGCCACTGCTTTAATATCATCTAATGTTACCGCTAACCTACCTTCTAACAAGGCATTAGCCTTTGCCGTTAAGATCATAGCTTGACCTGCACGCGGACCTGCCCCCCAATCTACCCAGTCTTTTACATACGCATCGATCGTGGTTTCTGGGCGGGTTGCCCTGATGATATCACTCACAAAACTGATGAGCGCATCACTGATGGATACCTCTCTTACCAACTGTTGCAAACGCACAATATCATCGCCCGAAATAACTCGGTTCAATTTCTTTTTAAAGGTACCCGTGGTCGCTTTTAAAATGGCTTCTTCATCTTGCTGTGTTGGATATCCTATTTTTATGTACAACAAGAATCTGTCTTGCTGTGCTTCGGGTAAAACAAATGTACCAGACTGCTCAATGGGGTTTTGTGTAGCCAAAATAAAGAATGGCTTATCTAACGGATAGGTTTTATCTCCGTAAGTTACCTCAAACTCCTGCATAGCTTCCAACAATGCAGCTTGTGTTTTTGGTGGTGTACGGTTAATTTCATCCGCCAAAATAATATTAGAGAAAATAGGACCTTTATTGAACTTAAAGAACTTTTTGCCCGTAGTATGGTCTTCTTCTAAAATCTCTGTCCCAATAATATCCGAAGGCATTAGATCCGGCGTAAACTGTATTCTTTTAAACTTTAAATCTATGGCATTTGCCAAAGTCCTGATCATTAGTGTTTTTGCCAAACCGGGAACCCCTTCTAACAATGCATGACCACCAGCTAAAAACGTAATCAGTAATTGAGATACGGTTTCTTCTTGCCCAATAATCACTTTCCCGATTTCTTGCTTTAAAGCACTTAATTTACCGGAAAGCATTTCTACCTCATCTGCAATGCGTTGTAATTCTTTATCCATTCAAAAATATGTTTATGAGGTTAGGGCATACATGACAATGTTGACCCCAAACCGTGTATTGTCTATTTTGTACCAACGTTTGTTTCTAAAATCATAATCCCACTCGCAACCGTAATCTTTATTGCTGTACAGCACTCCTATTCTACCATTGATGACTATTGCCTTTAAATAATCGTGCACCAAATCATCGCCCCAGCCGTTCAGCTCTTGTGATGTGGTGGGTGGACCGTCTTCAAAATCAAAGAATATGGTATAGATTTCATGGTCGTTGGGTATTTTTTTTAATTCGGAAGGACCAAATATTTCTTCCATTTGCCGCTCAAAGGATTTTGCGAACAAGCCGTCTATATCGTGATTGCAGTCATCGGCAAAAACAAAGCCTCCATTGCGCACATATTTTTCAAAATTTTCTTTTTCCTTCTTGGTAAACTCTACCAACTTATGACCTGAGATATAACAAAACGGACTCTTGAAAATATCATCGCTTGCCAAGGTGATTATCTTCTCTTGCGTATCCACTTTCAAGGTGGTGTACTCTACCAATGAATTCAGCAGGTTGGATGGCATGCGCTGATCCACATCCCAATCGCCGGATTCATACTGTAATCTCGTAAAGAAAAATTCGTTGCTCAAGGGCAAGTAATTAGTGTTTTTATTCCGCTTGAAAAAAGAAAACTGGCTGATGTGAAATGTCACAATCAACCAGTTTATAGTGCTTTATGATGCCTTACACCGCATCTGAAAGACTGGTAAACGTAAAGTCGCGCACCTTCATATAGGGTATTAAATTACCGTTGATACGTACTTGTTTTCCAAGAGTTTCTAGATTGTTCAGCATGATGATCGGACTCTCATTAAACCTGAAGTTTTTTACAGGATATTTAATTTCACCGTTTTCTATGTAGAAGGTTCCGTCTCTAGTAAGTCCCGTATATAACAAGGTCTGTGGATCTACGCTACGTATATACCATAAACGTGTTACCAAAATTCCTTTTTTAGTGCTCTTGATCAAATCCTCTAAACTGGCATCGCCACCAGCCATAATTGCGTTCGACGGAAAAGGAACTGGCTCCACACCTTTTTCCTTTGCCCAAAAACGGTCATACGCCAAGTTCTTCACCACTCCGTTTTCAATCCAACTTGTCTTTTTTATAGGTTGCCCCTCTCCGTTCCAAGTAGCTGTAGGTACTTCTGGGTGCAATGGGTCTGAATAAATATTGACACGCTCATCCACTATTTTTTCCCCAATCTTATTTTTACCTTCAGGAGCGGACATAAAACTCCTTCCCTCATCTGCAGAACGCGCGTTTAACGAACGGAACATGTTACGTAACAAATCTGCCGAAGCGGCTGGTTCCAATATTACCGTGTATTTCCCTGGCTCTATTGCTTTTGCCTCTCTTGAAAGTACCGCTTTATCAATTGCGGTCTTTGCAGCTTCTTCCGCATCGAACTTATCTACATCGTTAAAATCTCTTGTTACCCAACCAGAACCGGTACCGTCATTGGTACGCATGGTTACTGTAAACTCTAAATCTGTAGATTGATTGTAAGCGAATAACCCCTTAGAGTTGATCATAGCGCTAAAACCTGCCGAATCGTTTAAAAATCCTGCTGCGGTAACATCTTTTGCAGCTGCAGGTACAATACTGCTACTGGCTACTTCTGCTCTATACTCAGGCGTTATGTTTGCTGTTGACTCGCTATATGTGATCGATTCATCATACTCTTGCGGACCTAAAGGCTCCATAAACTCAGGATTCTCAGGAGAAAGTTGTGCCAACTCCTCAGCCCTTCTCACTACTTTTTCCAATGATGCATCATCGAACTCATCAATAGTTGCCGTACCTGATTTTTTACCGAAGCTAGACTGTACCGCCAAGCTTTGGTTAGAACTGTACCCAGATGTAGATACTGTATTTCTTGCATATCTTATATTACCACTATTATACCCGCTTAAATTAATCTCGCAGGTATCGGCTTTGGAAAAGCTCAATGCCTTCTCCAATATTTTTCTTGCTTCTTCTTTTGTATAAATTGCCATTGTTGTTCTTTTTAGAGTGAAACAATTAAATATTTCTACCTGTGTTAATTACGTTTACATCATTGAACCTGGCAGTAGAACTACCATGAGATACAGCGCTCACCTGAGAAGGCTGCCCTTTACCATCGAAGAACGTACCGAACAAACGGTAATCATCCTTATCGCAAATCTTAACACATGAATTCCAAAATTCTTGGGTGTTGCTTTGGTAGGCTACATCTTCTAACATACCTGCAATTTCACCATTTTTAATCTCATAAAAAACAGTACCACCAAACTGGAAATTATAACGTTGCTGATCAATAGAGTAAGAACCTCTACCAGCAATATAAATACCTTTTTCTACATCCTTTATCATTTCGGCAATAGAGTACTTTTCTTTACCTGGCTCTAATGATACGTTTGGCATACGCTGAAACTGAACATCGTCCCAACTTTGTGCATAGCAACACCCGTGAGATTCCTCTTCCCCGATCATATGTGCTTGGTCACGTATGGCTTGGAAATTTGTCAATACGCCGTTTCGCACCAAATCCCACTTTTTAGCTTTTACTCCTTCGTCATCATAACCAACAGCGCCTAAGGAACCTACTTGGGTCTTGTCCGCAACAAGGTTTACAATGTCGCTACCATATTTAAAGTTGCCCGATTTTAATTTATCCAATGAGGCAAAACTTGTACCTGCATAGTTGGCTTCGTAACCCAATACACGATCCAATTCCAATGGGTGACCCACAGACTCATGAATAGTTAAACCTAGGTGATTAGGCTCTAAGACCAAATCATACTTACCGGCATCAACAGATTTAGCCGTTAATTTTTCTCTTGCCTGTTTTGCTGCGATAGTGGCATCTTCTACCATGTCATAGCTGTTTCTATATAAACGTAATCCAGCAGGACCATCAATTTTCTCAGATTCCAATCCGTCTAAATATTCATAGCCCATACCTACGGGAGCACTCATATTCTCTCTAGTCTTAAAAGTACCGGCAGCCTTGTCTACAGCAGTTACTCGCAGTGTTGGCCACAAGCGGTGAATATCCTGATCAATATAAGAACCGTCCGTTGAAGCAAAGTACTTTTGTTCGTTCACCATAAATAAGGCGGAGTTCACAAAGTTTGCTCCGTTATCCAAAGCAGCAGCGTTGGCGCTTAATAAAAGGTCTACCTTTTCCGAAACCGGAACTTCCTTAAAATCCTTTTTGATCGGTGTCTTCCAAGACACTTCTCCATATGAGTTAACAGGAGCCAACTTCACCGGTTCTTTTTGAATTTTAGAGTTAGCTTTTGCTATGGCAACTGCCTGCTCCGTTGCTTTTTTAATACCATCTTCGGTAACACTATTGGTAGAGGCAAAACCCCATGTACCGTTAGCGATTACACGTATACCTATACCAAAGGATTCTGTATTGACCACGTTCTGTACTTTGTCTTCCCTAGTGAATACATACTGATTTAAATATCTGCCTATACGGGCATCTGCATAGGTAGCGCCTAATGATTTGGCAGTATTTAAGGCAACATCTGCCATTCGTTTTTTCACCAAGGCATCCATACCTGGTTCCAGTAACGCCTCTGTAGGGATGTCGTTACCTAGCAATAATGATGGCATCATCAATGCTCCGGCACCCAACCCGGCGTACTGTACAAAATCTCTTCTTTTCATGTGTTAGTTTTAAATCGGTTTTTATAATACCATATACATCCCTAAAAGAATAACATATATGTGAGTTCTAAATTCTATTCATTTTAAAAAGCTAAATGCATTTTTTAAAAATCAAAACTTCTAGAACCTTAGTAGATTTTATTCTGCATTAAATTCTAGCCCTCTAAAAATAGACAGGCTTTTGAAACAATTATGTTAACCTTAACATAAAATATAACTTTTAATGCTGCTTTTGAGAATTCTATAAAAAAATCGGGTTGATTCTATTTTAAATAAAAAAATCATAAATTAGGCAAGATGTTAGTAAACAAATACTTTGACGTCTAATTATGCGTTATTAAGTTGTAAATAATTTATATTAATTAATGAGAACCTTAATTTTATTTACTTTAATGTTTGTAGTTTTTATTTTTGTTACAAACTTTATTAAATGACATTACAATTCACTGGTTATCATGGGACCAATCTAATTGCCGCCAAAAATATTGTAAGTTCAAACTATGATATATCCAAAGGTGATGATGAATGGATGGGAAATGGAGTTTACTTTTTTATCAATGGTTTAAGTTCAAAACCTGAAGAGCAAGCTAAAAAATGGGCGATTGCTACTTCATGGAATAATCAAAAAAAGATATATGAACATAAAAGTTATTGCACAATAAATTCATTAATTGAAGTAGAAGAAGATAATTTTTTGGATTTAACAAGTGAAGATGGAATAGAAGTACTATCATATCTATATGATAAATTTGAAAAGAAAATTAAAAAGCTAAATGTTAGATTTAAACCAATGGATGGTTTATTAATTAATTTAGCGAGAGGAGAAGGCATTTTACCTATAGATGTTGTTAAAGGGAATTTTTACATTAAATTTGCAAAAGAAAGAACTAAAAAGATTACCTTAAGAACAGCTAATAGTACTATATGTACAGTCTATAAACCAAGTGATAATATTGTTAGTTCTAAAATTATAGAAATAGGAGATATAAAAGATGAAATTGAACAAGGAAATTAAAAATCGAATTGACCAATACTTTGATGGAATTGAATCAGAGGAGCTTTATTCTATAGCTTTTGGTAAGTACGGTTTTATTGAAAATATAGATTTTGAAATCGACAATCAGTCATTTGATAAAGTTGGTCAAAATTTCTACTGCCCAAATTCAGATAACTCCCTGGACACTAATGATATGGAATCATTGCTTTTAGCCGCTTAGTATGAAAATCCAGTTAGATAATTGGAAAGTTTTAAAAGTCAACTTTTCTTCAAATACAGAAGTTATAAAAAAAGATAATTCTTTTGATTTATCTACAGGACATTTTTTTCCAGAAGAAAAAGTAAAATCTTTTGGAATAGGTTTTGAAATTGAAATTAAAGATACGGACTTCGACTTATTTGTTGATGCTATTTTTATGTTCTCATTAGAAGAGGAAATCACGGAGGAATTTAAGTTATCAAATTTTCCTAAAATTAATGCACCTGCAATTGCTTTTCCCTATTTACGAGCCTATATCTCAAATTTAACACTTCAATCAGGGTATTCGCCAGTTATTCTACCCTCCATAAATTTTGTCAAAGCCGCAAAAGATAAAGAGGATTCTTAGTTATTTAATATATTTTAGACTAGGTTCACACCAAAAAGTAAATTACCTATGCATCTTATCCAAAATCTCAATAATCTCGGTTTTTTTGCGGACAGATACAGGTACATTTACTCCATTCTTCAACATTAAATAACCACCATCTGTTTTGATATAGGCGCTGATGCATTGTAGATTGACCAAGTGACTTTGGTGTACACGAACAAAATCGTGACTACTTAATAAATCGGCAAAGTATTTTAGTGTCTTTGTTACGAATATCTTGCGTTTATCTTGAAGGTGGAAAATGGTGTTGTTACTATCGGATTCACACCGAATGATATCGTCTAGACTGACAATTATAATTTGGTCTAGTGTATGTAACGATATCTTATTGGGTTTTTTCTCTGGCGCGGAAATGGTCTCCTTTAAAATCTGTAAACGCTCTTTATTGGGCTGTAACTGCTCTTTTGCTCTAGATATCGCTAAACCTAAATCTTCGTTGGAATAGGGTTTTAATACATAGTCGATTGCGGCAAATTTAAAGGCTCTTATCGCGAACTCATCACTTGCGGTTACAAATATGATCTTCGATTTTAAATCTGGAAAAATCTCTAAAATATCAAAGCCTGTACCGTCACCTAACATAATATCTAAAAACAGAATGTCCGGCTGATTTTTACGCAGTAATTTGGCAGCTTCCACTACACTCTGCGCCGTGGCGATAATTTCAATTTCTGGGTGCTGCGCCTCAATATCCCTTTTTAAAAGGGTTAAGGCGTCAATCATATCTTCTACTATAATCGCTGTATGCATAGGTGTTTAATAATCTGTTAGTAACGGTATTTTAAAGGAAATCTTGGTTCCATCAATACCACCATCTTCATTTTTAATTTCAGTGATATGCAAGGTATTTTTACCCGCAATGGATTCCAATCTTTCTTTGGTAACGGTCAATGCCATAGATTGATGGTCCGTTTTTGGCTTTTCGTTCTGCGATTTAAAAATACCCAATCCGTTATCAATAATACTACAATGCAAATGTGTTTTTGTAGTAGTGAAGCCTATTTCCAATTTCCCTTCCTTTTTGCCTTTTAAAATTCCGTGTCGTATGGCATTCTCCACAAATGGCTGAATAAGCATGGGCGGTATCAATATTTCTTCGGCATCGGGAGTGGTTTTAACTTTTATCGCGTATTCAAAAGGCTTTTGCGCCATTAACCGTTCTACCTCTATGTAGTGTTTTAACGTTTTTATTTCCTGGTCTAGACCGATATGCTCTTTTCTTGAATTTTGTAGTGTTTCCCGTAACAGTATGGCAAAACTATTAATGGTAGCATCCATCTTATCTGGTTTGGTGCCTGCCATTGCCTTTACACCATTTAAAACATTAAAAATGAAATGCGGATTCATTTGTAACTGAAGCGCTTTTTGCTCTAGGGTCAACAAATAGTTTTGTGTTTTCAAGCGTTCCTGTTCCGCCCTATTTTTTGCCTTTATCTTACGTATATACCACCAACTAAAGCCTAATAACAGTACCACCGCCAATGCCAAAACCGACCATTGAAACCAGTCTTTTTGGTAAAGCGGACTATCAATAAAAAAACGGAATGCTATAGGTTCACTTTCTTGCCATCTGTAATTTCTGGATTGTACCGAAAAGGTATGTGCGCCATACGCCAAACCTGCAAAATTTTGCTTATTCTCCTTTACCCAAGGGCTCCACTCATTATCATCTAACCGAGTTCTATACGCTACTTCGTTTGGGTGGTCAACATCTACTGTTCTAAAGGAAAAACCCAACTGGGTTTGATCGGGAGTTAATTGTAAAATTTTACTCGTATTCGTCCAATCTTTTAAAATCAAGGAATCAATGCTTTTATACCGCTCTTCTACTCCCGTAAAATATACTTTAGGCGCAGCCGCCGTTTTTTTACTTTCACTTGGGATATGTTTGGTCAACCCATAAATAGCGCCAAACCACAAATTGCCTTCCTCATCTTTATCGACCGCATTTAAGCAGGTTTCTATACCTAAAAATCCGTCGTTTCTACCAAAATGATAGATATCTACAATTTCGTTCGTTGCACTAAGTTCTATTTTATCTACACCGCGTTCAGAACCTGCCCACAGGTTGCCTTGGTCATCAAAAATAAGCTGATATATATTATTAGACGATAAGCGTTTACTACCCTTTAGCTGCTGAAAATTTACCGGATTCGTACTGTTAGCATACCAAATTCCCTTACCTGAAGTTCCCAAGAATATAGTATCATCATGAAACAAAATGGAACCGATTGCAGTTTGTTCTTCCAAGCCTGTTTCTACAGTTGTCACTTTATTATTTTCTATATACCCCAAATGACCCTTTTGGGTTGCGAACCAAAATTTACCATCAGTATCTTTTATCATGCTTTTTATGATCATATCTGTAATACCATCTCTACTAGAAAAGGTTTTGCCAATGACCAGACTGTCATTTTCTGAATAGTACTTGAATTTCACGATACCATGGGCATAGGTTGCCGCCCATATGTAATTATCGTCTGCAATTACGGTTCTAACCCAATCGGAAGGAAATCCTTTGCTTTCATCAATGATATGATTTGCCGTGCGTTCTACCGAAACGGTATCCATTTGTATGAGGTAATTTTCGCTCGATGAAAACACCAAGCTGTCTACCATCTTGGTCTCTCTAAAAAGCAAGCCTCTATTATCTGACCCTGCCCAAATATTTCCCTTGGCATCACTAGTAATGGTCTTGATTTTTACATCAAAAAAGGTACTCTCGTTTGGCAATGGGTGAATGCCTTCGGAATCAATTTTCGCCAAGCCTTTTTCCGAAGTGGAAAACCATATTCCGTCCGGAGCGTTATGTACCGCATAAATGCGATTGCCCTTTAAGCCTGTTACTTGATCATAATGTTTAAAATTGTTCTGAAAATACTTATAGAATCCGCCACCTGATGTAGCGATCCAAATATTGCCGTTTTCATCATTTATAACCTTTCTTATGTGTGGTGTTGCCAAACCACTGGCAGTATTCAATCTTTTTATTTCTGAAAACGTTGTGGTCTCCACAATGGTAACTCCCTCATTATCTGTAGTTATCCATAACTCATCTTCATTTTGAATTGACATGGAATTTATACGTGAGGGCTCTGGCATTAAAAAACGATTATCCGTTGTAGCCTTATCGATTATAAAGACACCATCATCAAAAGTTGCTGCAATAATATGATTGTTATGAGCTATGACCGACTTGAAATTATTCTTCTCAACTTTTATAATTTCGGTAGCGTTGTTACCCAATTCTTTTAACTTCCACAAAGCTTTGTTGCTCGCAAGCCAGTAATAATTTCCATCAAAAAAAACCGAATTGATTTCACTATTATCAATTTCTGAATTGAAATTAACCTTGCTTATTAGCTTATTTTTGCTGTAGGTATAGAGTCCATTTTTAGTCGCTAAATACAACTGACCATCAACTGGAAAAAATTGAAGTATTTGTGGAGCTTCTTGATTAACAAAGTTGTTTTTTACCTTTATGGAAAGTCCCTTTTTTGTTCCAATAAACAAGGAGTCGTTAACGGTGTAAAGTGCATCTATATAATTAGAAAGCAAGCCATCACTTTCATTCCATACTTCAAAAATTTCTCCGTCAAAATTTGCCAGTCCGCCACCTTGAGTCCCTAGCCACAAGTAGCCCATATCATCTTGTACAATATCATATACCTGTGATTGCGGTAAACCATCTGCAATGGTATATGACCGTAGCTGACTGTTTTGCGCAAATAATGGTATTGTTCCAAAACAACAGCAAACAATCAAAAAGTATTTAATAATCAGATTCAAAAAAAACGGATTTCCTTTATGTATTAAACTAACGCCAATGCTACTATAATATTTGATAAAGCGAACGGTCTTCTACCGACACATTTTGGTACTCATTAGCACCATTAGACTGCAAAATAGGTGCCAATACGCACAGTACCGTAGTTTTTCCTTTTATAATTAGCGTATTACCATTTACCGAACTTCTCCAACGAAATTTTTCTATCGGAATTTGCAAGGCAAACAATACCTCCGCCATTTCTGGGGATTCTGAAACCCAATCCATGATAGCTTCCTTATCTGCCAATTTAGGCATATCGTTGCTGTTGTCAAAAGTAAATTCCCATTCAACCGGAATATTAAATTTAAAACTATAAGCCTCACCAAATGAAGACTCTTGTCTAGTGGTTAAAGCAGTTAACCAATCTATATGTACATTTGGGTAGTTTTCTCTAAATTCTTGGGAGAGAAATGCTGGTCCTTTAGACTCTGCCGTTGGGTAAAACCCATAGTAAGGTTTTGCCAGATAATGTTCTGCATATTTACCGCCAAATACATTAAAATAGGGCGATGCACTTACTTGGTCTGCCTTAAAAACATGCTTCAATTCTGTTAATAATGCTTTGTTTTCGCCCAATCCACATGAATGAAAAATAATCTTGGTATTGCCCGTATATTCTTTGCAAATGCTTTCTATGTTATACTCCTTAACTGCATATTCTAAACTCTTTACGGTAATGCGTTCGCCATTTTCCTTAATTCTCATGGACATTCCCAACCAGGCATTGCTATGGCTTACTACGTGAATTTCTTTAAAGCGAACTTGGTTCTCCCCTGCATTGTTGATGTAAGCGATTATCTCATTAATGGTGTGCAAACCCTCTTCAATAGGCATTTCCTGTTTTTGAAAATACTGTTTTGCATTGCTGTAATAAGTATTGTCACTCTCATCAAAACCAGCTATAAATACGATAGATTCTTGAATGCTTATGTTCGGTAAAGCAAGTGCCGTTTCCGACTGTTGCGAAAACGGCTTCTTGCCACCAAGCATTAGCACACTCACCAATACTATAATAAAACACTTGTTCATCATTGCTTAATTTTAAAAGTCTATACTTACTACGGCATTGTCTTCAATTTCACGGTTTTCTTGCTTTTTTATCAGCTTAGAACCGTTCCATATATACGGCGTAGTAATAAATTCTACATTGTTTTGAGCCAAAGCATCATCTAAGGATTTTATATTCTTTGTAATCGTAGTTTTTAACAAAATGGTACTCTTTACCCCTTGCATATCCGAAGGAAAAACAAAATGTTCTGTCTTTAAATAATTGCTATCTGCATAGTCAATTAAACTTGCTACTTTCTTAAATCTGCCATTGTTCCAAAACACATAGCTCTTACCTACTTGGTAACCGGTATCCACATCGGCTAAATCTACTGTAATCACATCTTCTACATTGAACAAACCTAGACTACCGTGGTTTTCAATATGAGCCGGTATAGCAGACAAACTATCTAACACCATTTTATCTAATTGCTGACCGTTTTTAAAGGCACGTAATTGGTACTTTACCTCCGTAATACCTGCTTCGTTCGTTGTACTGCTTTCATAACCGTACACAAACTTCACCTGATTGTCCGCAATACTACCAAAGGATTTCTGCGCTATCATTCCGCCCCAAACCCATCCGGTCTGGTCTCCTGTGGTTACTCTATACCAATGGCTTTTGATACAGTCTATTTCCTTGGCGTACAGACTCTTTTCCCACAACACCATTTTAGTACCAATATTAAGCAAGGTTACTTTTTTACTACGCACCGATGGCTTTTCTCGTAAAAATACCTTGTGTGCCAATAAATACTCATAGGTTAATTCTTCGGCTGGAATTTCTTTATCCATAACTTCAAACTCTACTTGTTCTACACTTTGCGCAAATAAATTTGCAACTACAAATAAGCAAATGAACAGGACACTTTTCTTTACATTTTTCATGATTTAAAATTTTAAGGGTTATTACTAATTAATTGCTGTTATAGCATCTTCTGTATCAAAGTCATCATCGTTCCAAGCAATGCTTCTTAGCACTTTTATGTCTTTGATCGTATATGTTTCCGTGTATTGTAATGCGGCTCTTAGAATAGTTCCTTCCTTGCCAAAAGACTGGTTAGGAAATATGTAATGTATGTCTGAAATAGGTTCGTAGGCATACTCATTTTTTATACTTGGCAGGGCAATGACCCCATCTTCACCAAGCAAATAATAGAACTCTTTTGTACTTGAGCAACATGCATTATACTCAAGAGTGATTTTCAAAATTTCGGTGATTCCTTCTAATGCCGGTTCTTCTAAAACCGAAATTCTTATTTCATCTAACAAACCAAAATCTGCAATATTCAATGTGGCAATAGTCTTCTCTGGATTTTTGGTTTCAATGACATCTACCGCCCAGGTGTCTTCTTCCTCTTGCCCAACGATTCTTTGGTTAGTAACATCGTAGGTATCGGTTAGTTTAAACTCTTGTGCATTAGCGGTAAAAACACATAATATGATTGCTAAAAAGATGAATTTTCTCATGATAATTATTTTAGTTGTTTTCTTTCTACACTACTAAATTACTACGGAGACAAGGCTTTTATAAGGGTGTTCTAGTATTCGTAGCTATTCATCTAGAATTCGTTGAACAGCCCGTATTTATTCAGGTTTCAACATGTTTATTCTTCAAATTGTTGCAAAAGAAAAACCTGCAAAATGACAGACATCTTACAGGTTTTCTTCTCCTTTCGGAGAACCAACTAACCAAAACTAACTACCTATTTTTTCAATGTTAATGTGATTTCTTTTTTAACGGATTTTAAACTTATTTTTTCAAAATCCAACAGCATACTTTCATCAACGGTCCAGCTGCCATTCTCAAATTTTTCTACACGTATAACCTTGCCTTCAGCATTGAATTTTATACGCAGACTTTCATACTTTTTCAAGTATTCCGAAACTAATTTGGCATACATCACTTTAAATTCCATCGTTAACTGTCTTTTTACATTCTTTGCTACCTCGTCTTCAAAAATGATGTTGAACGAACGTTTGAATTTGCTGGTTTCTTTGACCTCAGCTTCTGCTCCTACGGCAGAATTGTTTACGTTATCTGGCATTGGCAACGGCTGTTTTATTTTCGTCAACGTACCGTCTTTATTGACTATGGCTTCATCAACCGCTACAAAAGAGGTGTAATTCGTTAACAAATTATATTTGAGTCCTAGTGCCACCACCTCAGCTTTCACATCTTCATTAAATAGCTTCTTGTAATCATCCAATTCCCCTATTCGCTTTCTAGCCCACAAATAACCCAAGGCTTTGTTCTGCTTGCTTAATTGCCCGTCAGTTACATTATACACTTGTCTAAAGCGTTTTTTACCTTGGTAACCGGTTACGATAATTTTACCTTCTGCCTTACCCTTATATTTGCCGTAAACCACTACCGGTCTTGCTGCAAATACATCTGGTATGCTTTTTTGGGCAAGGTCGTACATATCAAACCCTTTGGATTCAATCTTTACTCGTGTCAATAATGGAGTTGCTATATAATTTGCAAAGTCTTTAGCCGCTTCTGCAGCTTCTTCAGACGTTGTGGCAATGAACGATTCGCTGTTAGAAACCTTTGCCATACCTTCAACTAAATACCTATTGACACTAGAACCGATACCAAAGGTGAAGACACTGGCTTGGTCGAGATTGTTACGTATAAGTTCAAAGGCTTCTTTTTCAACGCTTACATAACCATCGGTGATGACCACCATAGACCTTGCGACACTCATATCTTTTCTAGGCAGTTTATATGCTGTTTGCAGCGCACTTAACAATTGTGTGCCTCCACCGCCTTGACCTTCCGATAAAAACCGAATTGCCGCCTCTATATTCTGCTCGTTTATTTCTACCGGCACAGCGCTAAACATAGTAGAACTTGATGCAAATAGCTGAACATTGAACGTATCCGTCATTCGTAATCCACATAAAAGATTGCGCATTAAGGCTCGCGATACTTCTAAAGGATACCCGTTCATAGAACCCGATACATCAACGATAAACAAATATTCACGTGACGGAATATCGTCTAACACCACATTCTTATTAGGTTCCATTTGAAAAGAAAAGAAGTTTTCTTCTTCGCCTTCGTATAACAATAATCCAGTTTGTATTTGATTGCCCCTTAAATTGTATTTTAAGATAAAATCTCGGTTGGACGGATTTTTATTTTCTTCGGATAGTACAATCTCGGCTGTTTCCGCATCAGGATAATCCACTGTAATTTTGTGTGATGCACTATTAACATGCTGAATGATCATACCTGCGTTTAGCCTAACCGAAATATCAAAATCAAAACTATCTGCAATACCTTTTGCCATGTAGGGTATTGCAAAACTACTTTCTGTTTCAGTACTTTCTCCAGTAAATCGTGGACCCACTACGGCAGGTGCCACAAACTGATATTCGCCATTTACAGGCACTAACATTTCGGTATAATAAATGTCGATCGTAATTTCATCGCCAGGCATAATATTGCCCACATTCATTTGAAATACATTGGGTCTATGTTGCTTTAACTTTGCAGCACGCTTACCTTCTTCAATGGCGGTATCGTATACTTTTTTAGCTTCTTGCTTTTCAAAAATTTTGGCAACTACAAGTCGGTCATCAACTATCATATGCATTTTATGAACCGCTGCCTGTGTAGATAGCGGAAACACATACTTGGCTTCTATAGGCTCCGTTCCTTTGTTTTGATATACTTGTGTAACCCGAACATGGGCAACGGTACCCGCTATATTTGCTTCAGTTATGGAAGATTTTAAAGGTATAGTGGCGTTCTCTGTAGAGACCAATAAATACGGACTGTCAGTATCTTGGGAAAAACCTGCAAAGCAGATTGCGCACAGTAAAAAGGTGTAAAGTAGTTTCATGTTTGTTGTATTAGATTATTATTTGATGTCAAATCTAACAGTGAACAATCGCTAAAAAGGGTGGCTTTTAGTATTCGTTGGGTATTATCTAGAATTCGTAAAATTAGGCTTAACGAACTTTAAATTTTGGTTTTTCTATTTTCTCAATATGTACTTTACATTTTTCCGATAAACAAATATTCAGAATAGCTTTGTTTTAATTAATAATAAAAAAAGGATGCTACTTGACTATAATAGGTAACATCCTTTTTTCAAAACGAATTTGGTTTACTTATAAAAATCAAGTTCAGCTATTGCTGCTGAAGAATTACTTCCTGCAATTTCTACTACTTTAAACTTTACATACCTGGTAGAGTACGAATTTTTAAATTCGAAAAACCTTGGCGTTGGATCATTGATTAAATTACCAAATTCAAAAGTTTCTTTTTCTTGCCATTTTATACCGTCTTTACTAATATACATAATCCCTTTCTCGATCATACCTGTCGAAATAGTAGTAGGCGGTGTATACTTAAAAGCGGTAATTTCAGTTTCTTCGCCTAAATCCAATGCTACAAAATGGTTATTTACACCACTCTCATTAGACTGCCAGTACGTTTCTATATCCTCATCAAATAACTTTTCTGCGTTATGGTCATTTTTAGAACTACCGGTATTAAGAACCTTCCAATTATCTTTAAGCATACCAAAACTCAATTCAGTAACACTTCCTAATTCTCCGTTCATAATTGCTGCCGCCTTAACCGTACCATTTGCAAATGCAAAGGGTTTACTAAACACAGTAGAAGATTCGTTTGGCGCTTCACCATTGGTCGTATATACAATTTTCATTCCTTTGGTTAAATTACCACTTGCATTTTCACCGTGGGGTTTCCATTTAAAATCCGACATTTTTGGAGCGATATCAACCATACCCAATTCCGAGCGATGCATATCTAAAATTGGTGGTCTACTTTTATAATAGTGAGCAGTCACTTTTTGTAGCACAGGAATTGCCCTAAAATCTAATATTCGTAACCGCAATTTATTCGTTGTTACTTCGGGAAATCTCAAAATTCTTTTATAGCCTATGTTGGTGCTAACGACCAATTCTTTCCACATACCATCTACCCATGCATCTAAGGCATGATAAGATACTCGTTCACCATGTCTTTTAATATCTTCTTGAATAGCAAATCTATTGATCTTCACCCCTTTTGGAAGTGTAAATTCTAGCATTAATTTATCATTATCAAGCGCCAAAAAAGTGTCTTCATCTTCATCTAATAATTCTACCGGACCATCGGCATTTTCCAATAAATCAATACCATAAGTTTCTTTAATTCGAATACCCGTTTCTTTTAAAACATTTACATCTTCATCTGAAAATCTCCCCTCTCTATTTGGTGGAATGTTCAATAAAAAAATTGAATTACCACCAACTGATCTCTCATATATATCAAAGACATCATCTGTATTTCGTACTTTTTGTTCATCATCATTCCTATAGAACCAACCCTCTCTAATAGAAGTATTTGTTTCTGCAGGTTGGTAATGTAAGTACTTACCTTCCATTAGCTTATCAACACCAGCAACATCTTCTCCGGTGATATCTGCAAATAAATTCATTGTTCTTGGGTCTTCGGTATATGGTATTACATTCCACTCCGTGTCTCTGGTTGCACCGGCTTCATTGCCGCACCAACGTGTTCCTTCTTTACCGAATACTACTGCATTTGGTGCCAATGCCGTGATAAGCTTTTTCCAGTCCCTATACTTATATTGTTGACCGCCTTTACGTTTTGGGTGAGCACCATCAAACCAAACCTCATCAATTGGACCGTATTCAGTAAGCAATTCAAAGAGTTGATTTAAAAAATATTCATTGTAGTCATCAACTTCAAACTCAAAAGTTGTCTTATTCTCAAACGGTCTTCCTTGTACTGGTCTAGGAATAGTTCGTGTCGTATATTCGCTTAAATTACCATATAATCCATCTTTATGTTCTATTTGATATAGATCTGCAGGCGATAAGTAAACCCCTAGTTTAATACCATATTTTTTGCATGATACTGAAAGTTCTTTAAGAACATCACCTTTCCCTTCTTTAAAAGGTGAAGACATAACCCCATGCTCAGTATATCTACTTTGCCACAATACAAAACCATCGTGATGTTTTGCGGTAATGATTACCTTTTTCATCCCCGCATCTTTCATTGCACTACACCATTGATCCGTATCTAAGTTCTCTAGATTGAAGACAGATGGGTTTTCCATACCATTGCCCCACTCCAGTTTTGTAAATGTATTTGGTCCAAAATGAACAAATGCTATAAACTCATCTTTTAATGCGTTCAATTGATTTTTTGAAGGTATAACGTGAGCTGCTTTTAAAATAACGGAATCTTTTGAATCATCACCATCTATCTCAATGGTATTCGCTGTAGCAAGGTTTAGAACTGGTTTGGGATTCTCTATGCAAGAAGCCACTACTAACAGTAGTGAAACAATTTTAAATAATGTTTTAGTTAATGTTGACTTAGTCATTGATAAAATTTTGATTGTTGTTTGGTCATTAAAATTTACGTGATGAATTTCAAATCTAGCTTAATATTCATAGCGAAACTGATGCTTAATTTGCGTTATTCAATACTTTTTTTGCAATACACTTTAAATTAATGATCAACTGACCAATATCATGTGCCACTAAATCAATGATGTATACTTTTATTGTATCAACAAACAACAATTGGTCATGAGAAGAAATATGAATCAAGAAGAATGTAAGGCGCTATTAGGACAAAACTACATTGGCAGGCTTTCATACATATCAGGAGGACACCCTTTCATTGTGCCTATTACATTTTACTACGATCCTGACACGCATTCCATTACCAGCTATTCTAGTGAGGGACACAAAATTCAAGAAATGCGAAAGAATACCGCGGTTTGCTTGGGAGTTGATGAAATAGCCTCCATAGCCAATTGGAAGTCCGTTTTAGTTCAGGGTACCTTTGAGGAGCTTTCTAGAATTGATGCCAAACATTTGCTACATGAATTTTCTGATGGCGTTAAAAAAGTAATAGCAACCATTTACGGTGAGCACCCAAAATATATAAGTGAGTTTTCTGCAAAAATTGATGCCGAAGAATCCCCGATCGTATTTCGTATCAATATTAATGAACTTACTGGAAAACTTAGGGTAACCAATTTGTAAACGATACTATCTAAACCATATTAAAAAAAGCTCTCATTTTAATGAGAGCTTTTTTTTCTAATTGCTGTCAATAAGAAATCGTTTCTCAAAACTATTCTTAAGCAGTTGCCTTGCCGAAGCCAATAATTCTTCTACTTGATCTAGTGTTGTTTTACGTATGTCAGCTATTTCTTCTGTGGTTAACCCTTCGTTAGTGAAGAGCTCAAATACCGTTCTCATTGGTAAGTTCATCTTATCCAAAACCAATTGAATGTGTTTATTTATACGTTCCTTATCTAAAGATGCATCGAGCTTATCTGCCAATTGCTTTTCTTCATCGGTAATGAAAACATGGTCTAATGTATAGTTACTTTTATCTAAAGAATTATCGTCCATTTCTTCTAAAAGTAAAAAGTCGCCATCGCCATCTTGAGTATAATCTTCTTCCATAGCATCCCACTCCGGTTTGGAATAGGTGTCTATATTATCAAAGAAAACGTGATCAAACTCCTCTTCTACCAAACTATCTTCCAAAAGCTCATCTACTTTTTTGAACAAAAATACATGTAGCTCGTTTTCACTCTTTATATCATCAATATTATCATACACTTCTATAAAAAGCTGATCGGTAAAATCACTGGGATCAAACATACCTTTGTTTAATTTACCATTGGCAACGGCACTATTCAATCTCTTAGAAACATATCTATATATTTTTGGTAAAATCCTCAGCAACTCTTTATTAAAAGATTCTCTATTCTCTTTACGTTTAAAGGAGACCAATTTAGAATATGTTTCTTTCATTATTATACGTACATCGTTCATGGCAATTTCCATAATTGTTTACTTTTAAGATTATTACAGTATAAAATTGCAAACTTAAAGGCGTAATTCATATGATAAATGTCAGTGCCTTACCTTAAGATTTCAGATACCTTAGTACTTCGTAATTTTAATAAAACCAGCCCATGTTCAATTCTAAAGATTTCGGAATTAACGGACTCACCGACCAACAGGTGGAGGCTTCTAATAATGAACATGGCACAAATTCATTGAACTATAAAAAAGAGAATAGCTTTATAGATGCCCTTAAAAGTATTGCTAAAGAGCCCATGGTCATTTTGCTGCTGATAGCTTCATGTATTTATTTTATTTCGGGTAATTGGCGCGATGGTTTTTTTTTGGCAACGGCAATTATTCTTGTTGGCTCCATATCATTATATCAAGATTCACGTAGTAGAAAAGCATTAGAGAATCTTAGAAACCTTACTCACCCCAAAAGCAAAGTTATACGTAATGCACAGGTTATTGAAATTGATAGCGAAGATATTGTTATCGGTGATTTTTTAATGGTGGAAGAAGGCACTACCATTTCTGCAGATGGCATAATTGTGCATTCTAATGATTTTTCTGTAAACGAATCTATATTGACGGGAGAATCTCTTTCCGTTTATAAAGATGCTACAAGTACCGATAATTCAATTTATGCGGGAAGTACCGTTGCTAGCGGATTAGCAATTGCCCAAATTACTGCTATTGGAAACTTGACCAAACTTGGTAAAATAGGTAAAAGCCTTGAAGACATTAGCGAAGAAAAAACACCTTTGGAAATTAAGATTTTCAACTTCGTAAAATTGATGTCTATCTGGGGAGGTGGTATTTTTCTATTGGTTTGGGGCATCAATTACATGCGTTCCGGTATTTTCCTAGATAGTTTATTAAAAGCTCTGACCTTGGCCATGAGTATTCTACCGGAAGAAATACCTGTAGCTTTCACCACGTTTATGGCATTGGGAGCATGGCGATTAATGAAAATGGGAATTGTGGTTAAACAGATGAAAACTGTGGAGACCCTGGGTAGCGCCACTGTAATCTGTACCGACAAAACCGGTACCATTACGCAGAATAAAATGGCATTAGCCAAGCTATTTACACTAAATACCGGTACAATCGTCAACACTAAGGATATAATTGGAACCAACGAGAGAGAACTTATTACTATCGCTATGTGGGCAAGTGAACCCATACCCTTTGACCCTATGGAAATAGCCATACATAATACATATGCAAGGTCAATAGAAAATGATGAACGCCCTGATTATAAAATGGTTCATGAATACCCTTTAGGTGGTAAACCGCCCATGATGACCCATGTATTTCAGAATGCAGATGGTAAACAGATTATTGCAGCAAAGGGAGCGCCTGAAGCTATTATTTCGGTAGCTAACCTTACCAATACTGAAATTGATATCATACAAACTACACTTACTGAATTAGGTAAAGATGGCTATAGAATGCTTGCTGTTGGTTTGGCTATATTCGAAGGCGAAAATTACCCTGAAGAGCAACAAGATTTTAAATTTGATTTTAAAGGGATTATCGCTTTCTATGATCCTCCAAAAGAAAACATTAAGCAGGTATTGCAAGACTTTGACAATGCCGGTATAGCAGTTAAATTGGTTACCGGAGATAATGCCAATACCGCTATGGCCATCGCCAAACAAATAAATTTTATAGGATACGAAAAATGTATTTCAGGTGATGAGCTAATGCTACTTTCCGATGCTGAACTTCAAGAAAAAGTAAAAGATATCAATGTATTCTCCAGAATGTTCCCCGATGCAAAATTGAGAATTGTTAATGCACTAAAGAAGAACAATGAAGTTGTTGCCATGACGGGCGATGGCGTAAATGATGGTCCGGCTTTAAAAGCATCACACATTGGTATTGCTATGGGTAAAAAAGGAACTGAAATTGCAAAACAAGCGGCTTCTCTTATCTTGGTTGATGATGACCTTTCTAAAATGGTAGATGCCGTTGCCATGGGCAGAAAAATATATACCAATCTTAAAAAGGCAATTCAATATATCATATCAATACATATTCCCATTATTCTTACGGTATTTATACCATTGGCATTACGGTGGGTATATCCCAATATATTTTCACCATCGCATGTTATCATTTTAGAATTGATTATGGGACCTACCTGTTCTATCATTTTTGAAAACGAACCTATGGAGAAAAATTTGATGATCAAAAAACCTAGACCTTTTTCAACTACTTTTTTCAACTATAAAGAACTGACCACTAGTGTTATTCAAGGCATAATCATTACTGTTGGTGCATTGACGGCTTATCAATACTCGGTATCGTCAGGTTTCTCTGAAAACACTACACGTACCATGGTATTTATGGTGTTAATCGTTGCCAATATCTTTTTGACCCTAGTGAATCGTTCATTCTATTATTCTATTTTCACCACCTTGAAATACAAGAATAATCTGGTTCCTATTATTATTAGTCTAACTATCATACTCTCATTGATATTATTGTACGTGCCCGTTCTAACCCGCTTCTTTGAGTTTGACAGTTTAACTATACCTCAATTAGGCACTACAATAGTTATAGGTGCTATTTCTGTACTATGGTATGAAATAGTCAAAGGAATAAAGCGTAAAAAGAAAAATATATAATTATAGCTTTTGGCCATATGCAAGATCACCGGCATCACCTATACCTGGAATAATATAACCACGGGCATTCAATTCCGGATCTACTGCCGCAATCCATAAATGCGTCCCAGTCGGGAAAACGCTTTGTACAAACTCAATACCCTGTTGCGAGCCAATAACAGAAACAATATGAATTTGTTTGGGTGTGCCATGGTCCTTTAGACCTTTTAACACATTTTCCAAAGTTCTACCGGTAGCTAACATAGGGTCTGTTAACACCAATACCTTACCTTCTAGAGATGGTGCCGCAAAATAGTCGACCACGACTTCAAAATCATCTTCATTATTTTCATGTTTACGGTAAGCAGATATAAACGCATTTTCAGCCGCATCAAAATAATTTAAAAGCCCTTGGTGCAATGGTAAACCTGCTCTTAAAATAGAACATATAACAACTTGATCTTGACTTAAATGCATAGATTTATTACCAAGCGGAGTTTCTATATCTTTAGAACTGTAAAGCAACTCTTTACTGAATTCATAACCTAGCACCTCTCCTATGCGTTCTATATTTCTACGAAATCGCATGGGATCTTTTTGAATCTGTACATCGCGTATTTCGGAAATAAATTGATTAAGAACTGAATTTTGGTCTCCTAAATTATGAATGGTCATTATTGCTATATTTTAATTCTAAGGTACTGTTTTCAAAAATAAAACTTGACAGTTTAAATGTGATCATTTATACTATCAAGTTTTACAAAAATTACGATGAACTAATACTTAGGCGTTCAACATACCCCCATCAATAAGGTGGGTACAACCTGTTATATATTTACTTTCATACGATGCTAGAAACAATGCAAGTTCAGCTACTTCTATTGAGGTGGCATAACGACCAAAAGGTACTGTAGCCGTAAAACCATCTTTAACAGCATTTGGGCTATCAGGAGACATATCACTTTCTATTCTTCGCATCATTTCATTATCTACAGGACCTGGATGAATAGTATTTACCCTTATAGTTCTAGATGCATTTTCCGCAGCCGCAACGCGCATTATACCTACTACGGCATGCTTTGTAGCTACATATGCGCCCAAACCTGCAAATCCTTTTAAACCTGCAACAGATGATGTTATGATAACACTACCACCCTCTTCCATTTTAGGAATTATGTATTGACACCCCAGCCAAACACCTTTTAAGTTTACCGCAACTACCTTATCAAACACATCTTCCGGATATTCTACAATAGGCCTTGAAATGCCTTCTATGCCAGCATTTGCAAAGAAAACATCAATTTTACCAAAGGTCTCCAAAGCATGGTTCAAATACTGAATAGTATCTTCTTTCTTAGAAACATCCGCTTTAAAGTAAGACACATTTTTATTATGGAGTATAGTACGTGCTTCAATTATGGCTTCTTCATTATTATCTACCAAAACTACTTTCGCACCTTGTGCCAAGAATAATTTTGCCGATGCCATACCAATGCCACCCGTACCTCCTGTTATTACCGCTACTTTATCTTTTAATCTGCTCATCTTTACATATTTTATGGTTATTGAGTTACCATTCTTCTATAAATGTAATTTGTTGAACAAGAATATAATATGACGAATATCAGTCATCAGCAAGTGCTAGTTTTTTTCTTTTAAATTACTTGTATATCATATTTGGCTCATGATATTTATCATAGGATTTTTTTATGCACTCCTTTACTTTTAAATCATCAATAAAAGGTAAGCCATGAAAAATATTCTCATACCCACTGACTTCTCTAACAATGCCGATCACGCCATCTCGTATGCATTGAATGTGTTTAAATGCGAACGCGCAAATTTTTACTTTTTACATGCGTATGCCGATGAAGTTTACGGACCTTATCATAAGGTAGATGCAGAAACATTTGAGAAACAGAAGAAGACTATTGCTGATGATTCTGAAAATAAACTAAACAAACTTGTTACCGAAACCCAAACTAAAACGCATAACCCTTTACATAAATATGAAGCAGTACCCGCTTTTGAATCTTTGGTAGATGCCTTGAACAACCTTGCCGATTTAAAAAATATTGATCTTATCATATTGGGTACCAAAGGTAAAACCGCCAGCTCTAAAATAACTTTTGGAAGCAATACCGTACAAGTTTTTAAATATGTAAAATGCCCTGTTTTGGCAGTCCCAGACCAATATGATTATAGCCAACCTAAAAAAATACTTTTCCCCAGTAATTACATGATACCGTACAAACGAAGAGAATTGAAGCTACTGGATATTTTAGCCGGAGAGTTTAAGGCTGAGGTTCATAGTTTATATATTTCTGATTTTGTTGATTTAAGCCACAGGCAGTTGGACAATAAAAAATTCTTGGAAGAATCATTACCTCACGCCAGGTTATCATTTGTGACCAAAGGTGTAGAAAATAGAGCCAAAGCCATCTCAACTTATATTACCGATCATAAAATGGACCTTTTGGTCATGGTAAATTCAAGACACTCCTTTCTGGAAGATATGCTGTATAAATCTACTATTGATGAAATTGGTCTTTCACCAACCATTCCGTTTTTGGTCATGCAAAACCTTTCTCGATAACTAATCTTCTATAGCCATGAAAAATTTATTGATTACTACGGATTTCTCTGATAATGCATGGAACGCCATTTTTACCGCGTTGAAAATATATGCAGAAGTCGAATGCCACTTCTATTTACTTCATGCTTACGAGCCTACCCCTTTAAATCTTATGGGTGCTAAAAGTCAGCAACGACTTGGAGCAATATATGATTCTCTTTCAAAATACTCGGTTCAAGAATTAGAAGAAGTACTATCCTATTTAAAAACAAACCATAAAAACCCAAAGCATCAATTTACGACCTTGTCAAAACCGGGAAACTTAGAAACCGCGGTTGAGAACGTTATCCATAAAAATGATATAGATTTTTTAATAATGGGTACACAAGGTGCTACAGGTGCCAAAGAGGTTTTCTTGGGAAGCAACACCGTAAAAGTCTTAAAGCATATCAAGAACATTCCTGTACTTACGGTACCTACCGGACATAATTTTCAAAACTTGACCCAAGTAATCTTTGCTACGGATTATAGTTCAGCTTATAAGAAAAGTGTATTAGAGCCTATTCTAGAACTTTCTAAAATATGGAAAGCTTCTATTGAAATTGTACATGTTGCTTTGGAGTTTAATTTAAACGACAATCAAGAATTACATAAAGATGTACTTAGGGAAAGACTCACCGGTCAAAAATATAAATTCAGTAACATTCCGTTTGTCATAAACATATCTACAAGTATTGATGAATATGTAGGTAACAATACTGCCGCAATTCTTAGCTTAATTAGACATCAACATTCATTTTGGGAGAAAGTTATAGGAGAACCGGTTGTCAACAAAATTGCATTTCATTCTAAAATTCCGGTTTTGTTTTTGCCCCAATACTAATTAGTCAAAATTAAACGGTCACCATGAAAAACATATTAATCCCTACCGACTTTTCCGATAATGCCTGGAACGCTCTTATATACGGAATTACATTCTTCAAAAAAACGCAATGTACCTTTCATATTGTGCACATCAACGCTATAAATACCAATTCTAGTGGAGAAGCCGCATTATATGTTTCACCAGATATTTTAGAAGAAACCATACTTGCGGAGCCTAAAGAAAAGCTACAGCATCTATTAAAGAGAATTGAAAAACTTCCATTAAATGCAAAACATAATTTTAAAGTTCAGGCTATATATGGTTTTCTCATTAATGAACTAAAGACTTTGGTGATCAATAAAAAAATCGATTTAATAATTATGGGCACAAAGGGTGCTACGGGACTTAAATCAGTATCCATAGGTAGTAACACCGGTAATGTTATTACCAAAGTTCCCTGTAATGTAATGGCTGTTCCTGAAAATGCATGTTATGAAAATATTCATGAAATTGGTTTTCCCTCAGATTTAAATATCGCTTATGATATCAAAGTCTTGGAAACGATAAAAGATATAATTCTTCTAAAAAGATCTGCCTTACGCTTACTTTATATTTCTGGCGCAAATGAAGCGTTGAGCCAAAATCAAACTAAAGTCAAAAATTTCATATTAGATTATTTTAAGGATAATGTTTGTACCTATCATAATATCACAGGAAAAAACATAGACGAATCCGTACAATGTTTTACCGAGAGCAGAAATCTTGATATGGTAATCATGGTAGCAAAAAATCTTAATTTTCTAGAACGAATTCTTTTTAGGCCAACAGTTGAAAAAATTAGTTACCACACCAAAGTACCATTTCTGGTTATACATGAGTAACAAAGAAGGTTTTATAGCAAAAGTACTTTAACGATGTTCATTTATTGCCAATCTAATATCCTCAATGGGCATAACACCTGTATGCCTCCACATGGGTAAACCGTTCTTGAACAACACCAAGGTAGGTACACCCTTAATTTTATATTTTTTTACGATTGCCTTTTCTAGCTCTACGTCTATTTCAAGACTATTGATCGCTGTTGCCCCTTCTTCTACTATTTTCTCCACTGTTGGCCTCATAAGTTTACAGGGTACACACCAAGATGCAAAAAAGTACACCAATGTGGGATTTTCCGAGGCTATGGTCTTTTTAAAAAGCTTTCTCATTACACACTACTTTTATACTATATAATAACCAATTAAATACTTTTCAATACTGACGAATATCATACTATAATCTACCTAATGAAGGTAACTTTATTCTATTAAATTATAGTATTATGACACGTATTTTACTACCTACAGATTTTTCTGAAAACGCATTGACCGCTATACGGTATGCCCTAACACTATACAAAGATCTTAAATGCACATTTTTTCTATTGAACAGTTACATGCCGCCGGTATATCATACAGAATATTTAATGGGGAGTCCGGCGCAAATTGGTCTTGGAGATATTGTGCAACAAAACTCGCAAGATAATCTTGAAGCACTAAAAAATACACTAGAAAAGGAATTTAATAATCCCCTTCACACTTTTATCACCCATTCTGCTCTAAATGTACTTTCTAGCGAAATCACTAGAACCGTAGAGGCAGAAAAAATAGATGTCATTGTCATGGGTACGCAAGGTGCTTCTGGGGCCAAGGAAATATTATTGGGCACCAACACCGTACATGTCATTAAAAATGCAAAATGCCCAGTTTTGGTCATCCCTTCGGGCTTTAAATATGAAGCTCCAGAACAGATACTATTTCCAAATGATTTTGAGGTATGGCTAGACAAGAACAGTTTGGCACAACTACTGAAAATTACCAAATCGCACGTTTCTCAAGTAAATGTAATTCATGTTTACACAGGCGATGAATTAAATACCACACAACAAAAAAATAAAGAACAACTTGCCAAAGTGTTATCCGAAAGTGGCTTTTTTCATGAAGTACCCTGTAATGAAGTTATAGCTGCCATCAATGAATTTCAGATTAAACAAAAAATAAATTTATTGGTAATGATACAGAACAAACACACCTTTTTTGAGCGTTTGTTCATTGAGCCTGTCATTAAGAAAATAGGCTTTCATGTAACCGTTCCATTCTTGGTAATTCCACAATAAAAGCTATGAAAATTAAAAATATACTTGTTGCAACGGATTTCTCCAATGAAGCGTATAATGCCCTTTTTTATGCAACACAGATTTTTGCCGAAAACCAATGTACTTTCTACCTGGTCAATGCATATGATGACATTGTGGTCAGTGCCAAAAATGCATTATTTACAGGTCAGAAAGTTTTAAAAAAGCTTGAAGCCAGCTCAAATGAAAATCTGACTAAAACCGTTCATAAAATTATTTTGGACACAGCTAACGACAAGCATTTATTCAAAACCATTTCAAGCAAAGGAAGTCTGTCTACTTTAATTTCAAAAACATTGGTGGATTACAAAATTGACCTCATTGTTTTAGGCAATAAAGGAAAAACAGGAGCCAAGGAACTGTTTATGGGCAGTAATACCATACAGATCGCAAATACCATTACACAGTGCCCAATCTTGGCAATACCCAAAGAAATTTCATTTAAACCTATAAAAGAAATTGCCTTTGTGACCGATTATAAAAAAGGGTGTACCAAAAGCACGCTATCTATGTTATTGAACATTGCAGCCATTACAGACGCCTCGGTAGCGGTTCTTCATATCAATGAAGAAGAAATAATGTCTTCAAAGCAAATTTCCAATCAGAAATTACTGGATAAATGTTTGCTTCACATACCACATAGTTATGATGAAATCTGGAACTACGCAGACAAAGCCAATGTTATTCAAGATTTTATAGTTGAAAGAGAAATAAATATGCTGGCAATGTCTTATCACCGTAGAAGGTTTTTTCAACGTTTTTTACATGAACCTGTAATAATGGATTTAAGTATCTATGCTACAGTTCCGTTTTTAATACTACCTGTACAGGACTGATATATGTCATAGTGAATCAAATGGTTAGCGCATATATTTATTGAACCATCTAAATCATTCCATAATGAACAAGCGTATTTTAATACCTACGGATTTTTCTAAAAATGCCCTTAATGCCATTAGGTACACCATTGATCTGTATGCAAAACTTAATTGTGACTTTTATTTTCTAAACGTGTTCAGTTTTGAAAAATATACGACCAATAGTCTAAATATACCTGAAGAAGGAAGTGCAGAATATTTATTAGCAAAACAGGAATCAGAAAAGAAACTTGATAAACTGATCAACACCCTTAGCTTACATGAAGAGAACTTTAAACACAATTATTTTACAGAATCTACAGCCAATTTTCTTTCAGAAGCCATTAAGCAAAATATAAAAGAGAAAGATATTGATTTGGTCGCAATGGGGACTAAAGGGGCTACAGGCTCTAAAGGTGTCCTATTTGGCAGTAATACCGTTATAGCCATGGAGAAAATTAGAGAATGTCCAATACTGGCCATACCAGAACATGTATCGTTCATGTCGCCTAAAGAGATAGTTTTTCCAACAGATTTTAAAGATGTCTATAAAAGATCAGAATTTAGATACCTTATAGAATTGGCTAATATGCACAATGCCGAAATTGCCGTATTGTATTTAGAAAACAATAAAGAACTTACAGAAACCCAATTAAGTAATAAGCAATTATTATCATCTATTTTAAGTGAGACCAAACATCAATTTCATACTTTAAAGGAGAAAAATTTGGGGAAGGGTATACAGCTTTTTGTTGAAAGTAGAGAAAGTGATATGGTCTCTTTCATTAACCGTAAACATTTCTTTTTTGGCAATGTCTTTTCTAAACCATTGATCAAAGAAATTGGTTACGATAGTGATGTACCCATTTTAGCATTACACTAGTAAGTTTATTTGATATTTACAGTTAACAAGAAGTAAGAATATTTTAGACATTTTTAGTTGGTTGATGTCTAAAATTAAACCGTCAAAGAATTCTTTTCATTGGCGGTTTTTTATTCAAAAATATTTGTTGTAAGATTTAGAAATGCCAACGATGGAACTGCCATATTCCAAAACTAGAAGAAAGTATTAACCTATTTCTATAAAACAGTCTTATAAGCTGCTGTACTATAAAATAGAACTGACAATGGTCATTTTTACAACCTTGGATATAAAGTACCTTCGACAGAAATAAAACATACTGTGTCATGAAAAAGTTTATGGTTTTGTTCTCTTTAATGTTGATGGGCTGCTCATCTATCAGTTTAGTTGAAAATTGGAAAAATCCGGATATTGTACTTTTCAACGCCAATAAAGTACTTATAGTTGGCATGGCACAAGATAAAAATAACAGGGAAAGCTTTGAAACCAAACTACAGCATGAATTTTCTGAAAGAGGGGTTGAGGCATGGCGAAGTATTGATATTTTCGACTTATCACTTACAGATTCTCGTAAAACCGAAACCGAATTGGACAATGTAGAACAGAGCTTACTAGATAAGGATTTTGATGCTATTCTATTAACCAAAATTACAGGCTCTGAAAATCGTGAAAGCTTTGTAAAATCTATTTCCAGATGGGATGACCACCAATCTAGATTCAATGACGATTACTTAGAACACCAAGGTATTTATTACGATGACAACTACTATGAAAAATTTACTGTTTACCATGCAGAGACTACCTTATATTGTATCTGCGAAGGAAAGGAAAGAGCCATGATTTGGCGTGGCATTATTGAAATAACAGAACCCGATAATATTGAAAAGGCAATAAAAGACTATGTAAACATGGTTATCATAGCTATGGAAGACCAGGATTTGGTCTTTACTTCCCAAATAGAATAAATACTAATATATTAGAACAACGGACTAAGTACCCTGCCTATCCCTTCCTGTAATTTCTTGGTCCACTTTCTTTTTATGTATTCTTCGTAAATCAATTCATTACTGATACTACAATCTTGTAAAAAATCCTCTTTTAAAAGTTCGGCGATATGTTTGTGGTACATAATAGCATTGACCTCATAATTCTGTTCAAAACTACGGTCATCTAAATTTGCCGTTCCAATAGATGAAACCGCATCATCACTTACCATTATTTTACTATGTAAAAAACCATCTGGAAATAGATAGATTTTTATACCAGCTTTCAAGAAAAGTTCAAAATAAGAATGTACAGACCAACTTACTACTTTATTGTCTGCATTCTCAGATACCAGTAACCTAACATCTACCCCACTTAAAGCCGCAGTCTGTAAAGCTCGTATCAATGCCTGACCCGGTATTATATAGGGGTTGGTAATATACACATATTCTTTAGCCATATTAATAATGGTAAAATAGGTTTGCTCCAATGCCGGAAAATCATCATCTGGACCACCGGCAACAATTTGTACCAATTCATTAGTTATAAACTCAATAGAATCGTTCTGCTTTATTGGTATAGACTCTAACAATTGTGTACTGACCAAATACCAATCTGTCATAAATACTTGGTCCAATTGCGTTGCAGCAGCACCAATAAGTTTTAAATGCATATCATGCCACTTACCCAAACCAACCTGCCCTTTAAGGTATTTATCAGATATATTTATTCCTCCTGTAAATGCAATTTCACCATCGATTACTATAATTTTTCTGTGGTTTCTAAAGTTTAGGGAATAAAAATATCTACCGAACTTAAAAGGTAGAAAAGAATAAACTTCTACCCCTATTTTAATTAATTCTTTTAGATATTTCTTTCTCAATGAGAAACTACCAATGCCATCATATATTAACCTTATTACAACACCTTCAGCTATTTTTTTCTCGAACAATTCTAACAACCTAGATGCTAGATCACCTTCTTCAAATATGTAATATTGAATATGAATTCGTTTGGTGGCGCATTCCAAAGCATGAAAAATAGTCTCAAAGGTTGTTTTACCGTCTTTTAAAATAGTTAGGTCATTACCCGTAGTAGGTGGAAAATGTGAATTCCTATAATTTAGCGCCATCAATTTTTTATACCTACCATTGAATTCATTCACATGCTGATGACTAGGTTTAGGTTGTTTGTTAAAAAGGTCTTTTTCCAGTTCAATAAGTTTATATCTTCTTCTGTTTCTGCCCAACAAGAGGTAAAGGAAAATTCCACCAATGGGTATAGCAAATATTGCAAGCAGCCACGCCAAACTTTTTGTTGGTTTTGCCCCGTAAAGTAAAATTGACAGCACAATAGAAAATGCCACAACTACGTAAATACCTATAAATATTGAAGTCCACATCGTTTATGCCATTTTACTAACCATCAAATCCCAGACTGCTATTAATGCGCAAAATAAGATTCAATTTTCAAAGAAAATATGATAAATATTAGTCTAACAATTTCTCGCTTTTCTTTTTTGTCCATTGCTATATAATTGAATATGATAAATATAACTTGTATGACCCCTCAAAAGTTATTGTGGATTATACACAAGGAGATAATATAATACGATACCTCATTCTGATAAAACTCCTAAAATTTCACATATGAAGCTATATGGAAATTGGAATGTACAGCAGGAAAGCCAAATAACAAAGTTCCTTTTTAAATTATACAAATAATTCTATTATATTCTTTATTTATAATTTCAGAATACAAATGCAGTTATTGACGACAATTAGATGTATCCTGAGAGCTTAACATATTATCTATTTTGGTAGCCCAATAACCTTAACGCATTGATAACTACAATTAGCGTAGAGCCCTCATGGATAGCCACGGCAATGCCAATATTAGCCCAACTCATTATAGTTGCAGGGATTAACAGTGCTACCACCCCCAAACTAACCCATAAATTTTGCTTAATAACCGACTTTGCTTTTCTACTCAAACCTATTGCAAAAGGAAGTGTTTCTAACTTATCTGCCATTAAGGCAATATCTGCCGTTTCTAAAGCTACATCACTACCTGCTGCACCCATGGCAATACCAACAGTACTGTTAGCCATGGCTGGAGCATCATTAACGCCGTCACCAATCATTGCGAGTTTATTTTCTTGCTGTGCAAGTTTTCTGATGGCCTCTACTTTTTCTTCTGGAAGTAGACTTCCAAGCGCTTCTGTTAACCCAATTTCCCTAGCTACGGCATCTGCCACTTTCTGACTATCACCGGTTAGCATTATCATTTTTTTAATACCAATTTCCTTTAACTGAGCAAGGGTTTCCTTGGCTTTTTCTCGAGGCGTGTCCATTAGCCCAAGCATACCTATAAATTCATCATCTCTTTTTATTAGCATAGTGGTCTTTCCTTCCCCTTCAAGTCTTCTTACCTTTTCCGAAACTTCGCTTGGAACACCATTATGAATATCTTCAAAAAGTTCTAAATTGCCTATGTAAATAGTATTTCCTTGATAGTTAGCTTTTATACCCTTTCCTTGAACGGCTTCCAAATCATCTGCATCCGGTATCTTAATGTCTTTACCAAGCTTTTTCGATCCATCCCTTACAACAGCCTTCGCCAAAGGATGATCACTCAATTCCTCTACGGCAACAGCTATTTCTAACAACTCTTTATGTCCAATATTTCCAAAACTTTCAATATCGGTAAGTTTTGGTTTTCCTTCCGTTAGGGTTCCAGTTTTATCAAAGGCTAAAGCGGTAAGTTCTCCTAAATCTTCCAATGGCCTGCCACCCTTTATCAAAACTCCGCCACGCGCGGCTCTGGCTACTCCACTTAATACAGCAGAAGGGGTAGAAATTGCAAGAGCACAAGGGCTTGCCGCTACTAATACTGCTAATGAACGGTAAAGACTTTCACTCCAAGTTTCGTCAATAAGCAAAAAAGCAAAGTTGAGCGCTATTACCAGTATGATTACTGCCGGCACATAATACCTCTCAAATTTATCAGTCAATAATTGTGTGGGCGATTTTTGATCCTGAGCCTCTTGAACCATTGTAACCAAACGATTTAATGTAGAGTCTTTAGCTTCTTTAATTACTTTTAATTCAAGCGTATTATTACCATTGATAGTTCCTGAAAACACACGGTTTTCATCAGGTATATCACTTTTTGAGGTGTACTCCTTCTCAGGATATTCAATGGGTAACTTATCTACTGGAACACTTTCTCCTGTAATTGGTGACTGGTCTACACTACTATTTCCTTTTACAATAACACCATCGGCAGATATTTTGCTATTGGGCCGTACCACGATAATATCACCAACCTTTAGCTCCTCAATACCCACTTCAACAGTGTCGCCAGCTTTCTTTAACAATGCTGTTTTAGGCGCCAGGTCAGTCAATGCCGCAATGGATTTTTTTGCCCTTCCCATAGCATAGTTTTCCAAAGCGTGACCCAGACTAAAAAGGAACAGCAACAGGGCACCTTCTGCCCATTCACCTAAATAGGCAGCTCCTGCGGCTGCGACAAGCATAAGGAAATCAATTTCAAATTCGCCCTTGGCAATTTTAGTAATGGCCTCTTTTAAGGTAAAATATCCTCCAAAAATGTAAGATAAAATATAGAGTACGAATGGAACACTCTCCGAAAGCTCAGAAAACTTTTCTATTAGAAATCCAGTTATTAAAGTTACTCCACTTAAAATGGCAAAATAAAGTTCAGTGTTCTTTCCTAAAATTCCGTCATGTTCGTGATCATGATTATCAGAATTCTCGTGATTATGTTCCCCTGTTGTTTCCGTAGTTATTTTTTTCATGCATCCTTATTTTTCATTTTGTCTGAAATAGCTTGTTTATATCCTCGGGAATATTCATTCGTTTTAATGGTGGAACATTGGCACCTCCTGTATTGCCAAGCGGCACATGATCAATAAATGATTTCCAACCACCAACAAATAATCTAATTATTTGACCAAATACTTCCTTACTGTTACTTTGCTTTAATCCAAACTTTAGCATTAACCAATGTGAATAGGTATGTTCTATTGGATAAGATTGACCTATTATATGACTTCTTTCTAAATGATGCCATGCATTTGCATAATCTTTATTACCTAGAAATTCTTTATATAAACTAATTTCTTTATCATAAGCTATTTTTAAATGCCTTGTTATCTTATAATTAAATTTCATAATATTATTAATTAAAATATGCCCAGAAATTACATTACTGTCCACTACATTTATCGCAAATTCCTTTTACAACTAAATTTACATTCTCCGCATTAAAACCACTTGGTAAATTAATGTGTGGTATTTTATGTTCAGTTAGACAAATTGTATTATTACAAACATTACAGTGAAAATGTAAGTGTAAATCTTTTTCAACATCACAGTTACAGCCTACTACACAAATAGCATATTTAGTAATACCAGTACCATCATCAATTTGATGAACAATTCCATTTTCTTCGAATTTTTTTAGAGTTCTATATAAAGTTGTCCGGTCTGCCTTAACAAAAGCAGACTCCATATCACTCAACGTTACAGCAACATCCTTATTTACAAGGAACTTATAAATTAATATACGCATTGCCGTTACCCGTATATCTTTTGACTCTAATAGTTTTATAATTGTTTTCATATTAAATAATTAGTGTCCATGCCCACCTTCTTCTTCTCCATTTTTTGCCTTTGCCAAAAGAGTAAAAGCATCATTTAATACAATGTTCATTTTGGAAATGTCTTTGGTTGTATCCCCCATTGTGATTGCTACAAAACCGTCTTCTTCATTGCCTTTGTTAATTTCAATCATCTCAAAATCATTCATTAATTGTTCACCTTCTTTTCGATTACTTAAAGATTTAAAAATATAATGATTGCCGTTGTACCTGACAATGGCTTCTTCCGGAACAGTATTTTGCTCTAAAGCTTCCACTTCAATATTTGCATTGATAAACATGCCAGGTAATAAGTTCTCATTCACTTCTTGTAAATGACCATGGATTGTAATTGATCTATCATCACGTACATTATTACCTATTAGAAACACTTTGGCTTCCATCCATTCATTAGGTGTATTTGCCAATCTAAACCGAATACGTTGTCCAATTCTAATAAGCGGTATATCATCTTCATAAACTTTGAGTTCTACATGCAAATCAGATGCGTCAGTAACATCCATCAAAACATCTTGTGGATTGAAATATTTTCCGGTATTGATATACACATCTCGAACAATACCATTAATTGGAGAATATACATTGATAACTGAAGAAATCTTACCTTCTTTTACGCTCGATGGGCTTATCCCTATTAACCGTAACTTACTTTCTAAAGCTTGAACATTGGCCTTATTAGTCATATAATTGCTCTTAGCTCTTTGAAAAATTTTGTTGGATGTCACCTCGGCATCGTTCAATGTTTGTTGGCGTTCAAAATCCGCTTTGAAATATTCATCATTTGCTAATGCTTCTAAATAATTTCTTTGAAAATCAATGAATTCTGGGTTTTCCACGGTCGCAATTACTTGTCCTTTTTTTACTCTACTTCCTGGAAGCATTTCAGTATATTTTAAAAACCCACCATAAGGGACAGTTACAGAAATATTCCCTTGTGGTGGTACGTCTATCATACCGTTAACTGAAATTTCGTGACCTATTTTTCGTTTTTCAACTTTACCAACTATAACTTCAGTTTGTGCAAATTGTGCTTCTGTGAGCTCAACGATATTCTCATTTTTAACTTTATTGATTTTTTCAACAACCCCTGTTTTTTCTTTACATCCAATTGTGAATATCAGTGAACTGCACAGAATTATCTTATATATTATATTTTTCATGTTTTTTAATTATTAACTATCAGTTTTTCAATGTTTATCAATGTTTGATTATAGTGATTGATATAATCTAGATACTTGCTTTGTATAGCTAAAGCTCTGTTAATTCCTTGTATGTATTCTATATATTCAATGGCTCCTTCTTGAAATCCTCGCTGTGAGCTTTTCAATAACAACTCAGCTTGAGGTAATGCATTAAGTTGATAATAACTTAAATTACCTTGATCTTTCTTTAATGTTTCCAAGGCTGCTTCTAATTGTGATTTAGTATAATTTGTAACTGCTTCCAATTGTGTTTCGCTTTCCATTTTTTGGATTTTAGCAGCTTCAATCTTTGAGGTGTGCGATTTAAAAAATATAGGAAAACTTAACCCCAATTGCACCCCCGTAAAACGGTCTGCTGCATCAAACACCATTGGCATACCATTTTCCGTATCTCCATTTCCAATAAAGGATTGATTAAAATAGCCTAAGGTAATATCAGGTAGCATTCTTGCCGATTGTACTGTACGTTCTCTTTCTGCAACTTCCACTTTTGATTCATAAAATGCGACCAAAGGATTATTTGATACAGATAAACTATCATTTAATGCTTCTGAAAACAAGGATGAAACAATCTCTAATTTTCCAACATTAATATCGATAAGACTGTCCGATTGCATCAAATTCTGCAACCGTAATTGGTAGTTTTTGATTTCAGAAACGTTATTTTTTAAACCAATTTTTATATCTGCTACTTCTGCATTGGCAGTTGCTTGTTCTAAGGCATTACTTTCACCTGTTTTAAAACGCAGATTTGCTGCATACTGGAATTTTTCATAAATACTATCTTGTTGCTGTAATAAGCTATGCTTATTTTTTAGGTACCACAATTGATAATAGACGGATTTTATTTGAGCTATCAATTCGTTTTTCACGACCTCTTCATTAAGCTCGATCGATGTTATTTTGGCTTTTGATAATTTTTTCTGATTCCCATACAACGTTGGAAATGCAAAGGTTTGACTTATATTAAAACGCGTATCATTGTCTGCTATACTATTGGTTTGACCATATTCAACACCAAACTCCGTTTTTGGAATATCATAACTCGCTCCTTTCAAGGCTTGCTCTTTCTGTGTTTGCAATTTGGATATTCTAATATTTGGGTTGTTCTTTAGTGTCATTTCAATAACTGCATTAAGATTGTCAAACGTTTTCACATTTTGGGTTGTTTGCGCATTTAAAGAAACCACACTTGCAAAAAAGATAAAAAGCAGTGAAATCACCGTTTTATCAGTTTTCAGTTTGATTGTTTTTTCTGAATAATAATAGAGAATGGGCAATACGATAAGTGTTAAAAAAGTGGCCGTAATTAAACCCCCAATTACTACTGTTGCCAAGGGACGTTGCACTTCAGCTCCAGAAGTCTGGGAAATTGCCATGGGCAAAAACCCTAAAGATGCTACAGCAGCTGTCATTATCACAGGGCGTAAGCGTGTTTTTGCACCTTGATAAATACGTTCAAAAATATCTGAAACGCCTTCCTTTTTAAGACGATTAAATTCCGCTATTAAAACAATTCCGTTTAATACGGCTACCCCAAACAAGGCAATAAACCCTACTCCTGCCGAAATACTAAATGGTAAACCACGCAGCCAAAGTGCAAAAACACCTCCAATAGCAGATGATGGAATAGCAGTGAAAATAAGAACACCTTGCTTAATAGAACCAAAAGTGAAATACAACAAAATGAAAATAAGCAATAACGCCATTGGTACAGCAATGGACAAGCGTTGTCTTGCTTCAACCAAATTTTCAAATTGTCCACCATAGCTCACACTATAACCAGGTGCAAAATTAATCTGACTCTCGATTTTTTTACTGATTTCATCTACAACACTTTCAACATCGCGATTTCGAACATTAAATGCTGTGATGATTCTTCTGCGAGTATCATCACGTTGTATTTGGTAGGGACCATCTATAATGGAAACTTTCGCAACTTGCTGCAACGGTATCTGTTGCCCCTTAGTGCCATTGATGTATAAATTTTGGACATTGGAAAGAGAAGTTCTTTGGTCGCCTTCCAAACGTACAACCAAATCAAATTGCTTTTCCCCTTCATAAACCAACCCAGATGATGCACCAGCAAACGCTGCTTGAATGGTATTATTCACAGATTTTATATCCAAACCATATTTTGCCAGTTGCCCTCGGTCATAACCAATTACTATTTGTGGTATGCCTGTAACTTCTTCAATGTAAACATCTACTGCGCCATCTACTGTACCAGCTATTTTACCAATTTGGTTGGCATAATAGGATAATTGGTCTAAATCTTCTCCATAAATTTTAACAGCTACATCTTGACGTACACCCGTCATCAACTCATTAAAACGCATTTGTATGGGTTGCTGAAAACCGAAAGTAACGCCTGGAATCACCTCTAAAGCTTCAGCCATTTTATTGGCCAACGCTTCTCTGTTTGAAGCTGATGTCCATTCCGATTTGTCTTTGAGAATAATCATTAAATCTGCAGCTTCAACAGGCATGGGGTCTGTTGGAATTTCACCCGAACCAATTTTAGAAACAACCTGTAAAACTTCAGGAAAATTATCCAATAATATTTTTTCTGCCTTTGTGGTTGCCTTTATCGTATTGTTTAATGAACTTCCGGTCATGACTCTGGTTTCAACCGCAAAATCGCCTTCTTCGAGGGTTGGTATAAACTCACCACCCAAACTCCTGAATACCATAAAAGCAATAACAAAAAGTGTAATAGTAATTCCAAGAACAATAATTCGAATTTGCATCGCCCCCTTTAGGATAGGTTGGTAAATACGGTATAAGAAACCCATTATCCTATCAGAAATATTTTTTTTGTGTACTGTGTTTTTACTTAACACCAATGCAGATACCATAGGAATGTAGGTCAAGGATAATATAAAAGCACCCAAAATGGCAAAACTTACGGTTTGCGCCATGGGGCCGAACATTTTTCCTTCGGTGCCAACCAATGCTAAAATTGGCAAGTACACAATAAGAATGATAATTTCTCCAAAAGCTGCCGAATTTCTAATTTTACTGGCAGATTCGTAGACCTCTTCATCCATTTCTTTCTGTGTAAGCTTTCTCGTAAGTTTTAGAGTCCCTAAATGGAACAAAGTGGCTTCTACAATAATAACAGCGCCATCTACAATCAACCCAAAATCTATGGCTCCAAGGCTCATTAGGTTTGCCGAAACACCAAAAAGGTGCATCATACTAAAGGCAAATAATAAAGCCAATGGTATAACGGATGCCGTTATCAATCCCGCGCGCCAATTCCCCAATAACAGCAACAAAATGAAAATTACAATGAGTGCACCTTCAACAAGGTTTGTGGTCACCGTTCCAATAGCACTATTCACCAATTTCGTCCTGTCTAAAAAAGGTTCAATAACAACACCATCTGGTAAGGTTTTACTTATAATTTCAATTTTATCTTTAACATCAGTTATGACTTGTGCAGAATTTGCTCCTTTCAACATCATTACAATGGCACTTACCACTTCACCTTCACCATTACGAGTTGTTGCACCATATCGAATGGCAGAGCCTATTTGCACTTTCGCAACATCATTAACCAGAATAGGGATTCCATTTTCTGTTTGTTTGATAAGAATATTTTCAATATCGTTAACAGAACCAACCAACCCTTCACTTCTAATAAATAACGCTTTATCATTTTTTTCGATGTAGGCACCTCCGGTATTTTGATTGTTATTTTCCAAGGCATAAAAAATTTCGGAAATAGAAACCTGCATTGCATTCAAACGTTCTGGACGAATGGCTATTTCATATTGTTTTAAATAGCCACCAAAACTACTTACATCAGCAACACCTTTGGTTCCTAAAAGTTGTCTTTTAATAACCCAGTCTTGGATGGTACGCAATTGAATGGCATCGTATTTATCTTCATAACCCGGTTTTGTAGTGACAACATATTGGTATATTTCACCCAGACCAGTTGTTAAAGGTGCAATACCCGGTTTGCCTATGCCTTCGGGTATTTGAGATTGTGCTTCTGCAAGACGTTCACTTACCTGCTGCCGAGCCCAGTACACATCAACATCTTCTTCAAAAACAATAGTGACAACCGACAAACCGAACCGAGAAAATGAACGAATTTCATCAATCTGTGGGATGGTTGCCATGGTAATTTCAATGGGGAAGGTTATTAAGCGTTCCACCTCTTGTGCGGCAAGGGTTGGCGAATTGGTAATAACTTGGACTTGATTATTGGTAATATCTGGCACAGCATCTACAGGAAGTTGATTTAAGGAATATATTCCTGTAATTATTAATGCCAATGTGAGTAGCCCTATAACCAATTTATGGGTTATAGAGTACCTAATAATTTTATTAAGCATATAAAAGTATTGTTAAATTTAAAATAAGGAAGTGGCTATATACTAGTTTATTATACAGCTGTAAATATTATTATCTGCATTTGCAGATTTTTATTAAATTCTGGGAGGTTGGAAAAGCGATTCCAGAAATCTTGAATTGAAATTTACTTTATATAAGCTAAATTGTTTTACTTCTTCAAACTTTAACCTATTTGTTGTAACTATATTTTCATTTGCAACAAATAGAACTAACGGATGACAACATTGATGATGTGAGTGCACTGGTATATCATCATTATCTTTATCATTATGATGCGTTTCGTTTTTCACATCATTATCCAAATAATCTTCCACTACATACTCAATAAATGAGTCACCATAAATCTTATGCTCTTGAAAATGATTTATAATGCTTGAAATTTCTTTGATAGGTCCACAAAAGTCCATATCTAAGCTAATTCCTTGAAAAAGGAATAAAAAGGACATAGATATAGAAAAAAGTGTTTTCATAATTTTTACAAAACTACAAATTGATTAATGCAACTGTTGTGCAAACATAAGAATCATCCGCAGACATTTTCCTTTTTCTGAATTGACGGGCATTTAACCTTTCCATAAGGACAATAAGCACAACAATACCCTTCCTTAGGCTTTAGCAATACTTAATAATTTTCACACTTATAGAAAAACTGGCATGTTGTTGTGGGCATTTTCCCTATTACTTTTTATTTGTATCACTTCGTAGCATCAACAATAACATCTGCAATTTCCGGATAGACCCATTCTAATGTATTTCTATTGAAGATACCAAATTCACTGGCATTACCATTATCCCACCAAATGGGACAAATACCGCGTTCTGCGCATAGGTTTGCATAATATTCGGCATGAGCCAAACGGTCACTCTCATTATTAGAAAAAGTAGATCCCCATTCACCCATAACCACTGCCCTACCTTCTCTTTCAAACTTAGCTTGAATTATATTAAATTCTTCGGTTAACTGCGCCTTATCTTCATCTGTACCCCATGTTGGATCAGTTCCTGCAAGACTGAATAAATAAGGAGAATAACTATGAATAGATACAATAATATTTTCATCATCATAGGGTATTACATAATCTTCTAGAACATTTGCACCGGTTCCAGCTGCATAGGTTGAAACCATAATTTTTCGAACAGCGTTATTACCTCCAGTTGCTCTAATTGCATCTACACTTACCTGATGATATTGGTTGACAACATCTCGCCCTTCTGCGGTACCACCTTCCCATTCTTCGGGAGATCCTTCATGACGGGGCTCATTCAATGTTTCAAGAATTACATAATCTCCATAAGGTTTGAATTTATTAGCTATCTGTGTCCATATTTTTATCAACCTATCTTTTACAGAAGGGGCATTCTCATAGGTAGGCACAATCCACTCATCATCATGATGAATATTTATGATGACGTACATATTATTACCTAGAGCAAAATTTGCAATTTCTTCTACGCTATTTAACCAATCTGGCTCTATCAAATAATCTGGTGCTGCACCGGTATGAAATCTCCAAGTAACCGGTAATCTTAATGTTTTAAATCCTTTTGCAGCGATCTCATCTATCATAGCCTGTGTGGTCAAAGGATTTCCCCACGCTGTTACGTCTACATCCTCAGTATCTAAAGTATTGCCTAAATTCCAACCAGAACCCATGTCCAACACAAATTCTTTTGGCGATATATCTCGCATAATTCCGTTGATGGATTCTTCTTGTACTATATTTTCTTCGGGTGTTTCAACGGTATCTGTAGTTTCAGCTGAGCTTTCTTTGACTTGACTTTCTGAAGAAGAGCATCCAATTAAAAAAGTAATGTTTAAAACAATAAAAAAGAAGATAGATTTTTTCATTAATGGCTACTTTTCTAGAAATAAATGGATATAGATTTTACATAAACATAATTCGTTTACATAAAATGGAATATAAGCAATTAGGAAATAAAATGCTATTCACGCCAGATACACAATTATCAAAATCCATGTAACACAACGGATTTGTATAACCCGCATGAAACCTTGTTGCAAATAACAAAAGTAAAGCTATCGCTTTTTCATTTTTTGTTCCCAACCGCTTTCATAAATAGATATAAAGGATTTAGATAATCCTTATGAACCCTCATTGCAAATAACAAAAGAAAAGCTATCGCTTTTTCATTTTTTGTTCCCAACCACTTTCATAAATAGATATAAAGGATTTAGATAATCCTTATGAACCCTCGTTGCAAATAACAAAAGAAAAGCTATCGCTTTTTCATTTTTTGTTCCCAACCGCTTTCATAAGCTTTGCTTATGACGCTTTTGGAAACAAAAAATGAACTGCAAAACAGTTCATTTTCTTATTCAGTCGGGATGACAGGATTTGAACCTGCGACCACTCGACCCCCAGCCGAGTGCGCTACCGGACTGCGCTACATCCCGAAAATTTAAAGGAAGAATATCTTCCTGAATTCATATAGTTTTTCAGCTACTTGAGATGAACTGTAGTGCAGTTTATCCTGAGCGTAGTCGAAGGGCTACATCCCGTAACCTCAATGACAATTGCTATCATTGAAATTCAGTTTGCAAAAATATAAAAGTAATTCGGTTTATAAACTATTAATCCAATCTATTAGATTAATTGGCCATTTTCTTAAAATAGGATTATCTTGGGCCAGTCCAAAACCATGTCCGCCTTTTTCAAAAAGATACAATTCGCTCTTTGCAGTAGCCTTTACATTAAACATCGTATGAAAATATTCACTGTTGGCTACAGGTACCACTTCATCGTCCATTGCATGTACCAAATATGTTGGTGGTGTTTCTGAATTGATATGAAATTGACTGGAATATTCCTGTATCATTTTTTCAGAAGGCTCTTTTCCTAACAGATTATTCCTGGATCCTAAATGAGTTTCTTGACCCATAGTTATTACCGGATACATAAGTACCATGAAATCTGGTCTTGCACTTTCTTTATCTATTTCATCAATTGGTTCATAAACACTGTTATTGTATTTGGTACCTAGAGTTGATGCCAAATGGCCACCTGCGGAAAAACCTATAATGCCTATTTCATTTTTATTTATACCCCATTCTCCTGCCCTACTTCTGACCATTTTAATAGCTCTTTGGGCATCTATTAACGGCACATTATGTTTATCTGTTTGCGTTTCGTCCGAGGGCAATCTATATTTTACTACAATACCGGCTAAACCTCTATCGGCTAAAAACTGGGCTACATCGGTTCCTTCCCAATCATAAGCTAAAATACCATATCCGCCACCGGGAAAAATCAACACCGCTTTACCATTAGCTTTAGCCTTCTCTGGCAAGAATACTTCTAATGTTGGCTTTTGAACCTTACTTATTCTTAAGATATCACGCTGTTCGTGTACTTCTTCTATATTAGTTTCTTTTTGATTTGGAATGTTATCTTTTGGCCAAAGATCAATAGTCCGTTCCATAGTTGTACAACCAACTAAATGCAGTGAGATTAGTAGTGAAGCGACTTTAATTACAATGCTATTATATTTCATTACAATCCCATTTAAAATTTGCTATTGGGTCATTTGAAGCTCCTTGTAAATTATAATGCCACCACTCCGTTCGGGTAGACCAAAAACCATATTTCTCCATGGTTTCCTTTAGCAACTTTCTATTATCCAAAATCTCTTGCGGCAAGTCAAAATTATCATGGTAGGCGCGTTTTCCAAAAAAATCAAAATCCGTTGGCATTTTAACCTCTTCCCCTTCCAGGGTTACCAATGTTATATCTACGGCCCCACCTTTATTATGAATAGAACCTTTTACCGGATTGGCTACATATTGCGGATTAGGGACTATTTTCCACATTTTATATTGTACGGAATTAGGTCTATAGCAATCGTAGAATTTTATTTTTACACCATGTTTTTTAAACTCCTCATTTGCCTTTAGCAAAGCCTTCACCGTTTTAGCCCTAGTGTAACATTCGCCACAATCATACACCTTTTCTTTTAAAAAATTATTTTTGGTAGCGTAACGTAGGTCATAGGCAAAGCCATCGCTATAGTCTGCTAAACGCACAAATGTAGTATCTGCTACACCCTCCAGACTTTTGAATACTGGTTTTTGTATCTTAGGTTCTACGATAGTATCCAATACGATATCATCTATTTCTTCCTTAATGGCAGCTGTATTTTCTTTCTTATTCTCTTCTTTACAACTTACCATAAACATAAGTAATGCCAATAAAGACAGACCTAAAACTCTATTCTTAAACATGTTTATTTTATTTGTGTTTGAAGATACAGATTTTTGACAAAGGTGCTTTATCTTTAAAATAGTTTCAATGTATAATGACCGACCATCAATTAAAATCAATCTATGGCAAAGAATCTACTTGTAATTTTTATCATTATTTTGAACGTTTCTTGTGGTAAGTTATCACGTAACGAGCCAACGGTTAAAAAACCGAACATTATTCTTTTCTTAGCCGATGATCAAGGTTGGGGAGATTTAAGCAGTAGCGGAAATAACAACCTAAGCACACCAAATATTGATGCTTTAAAGACCAATGGAGCAACATTCAATAACTTTTATGTGCAGCCCGTTTGTTCTCCTACCAGAGCAGAAATATTAACGGGCAGGTATTTTACCCGTACGGGTGTTTACGAAACTTCTTCTGGTGGTGAGCGTATTAATATGAACGAAACTACGATTGCCGAAATACTGAAAAAAGCAGATTACCATACTGCTGCTTTTGGAAAATGGCATAACGGCATGCAACCGCCATACCATCCAAATAGCAAAGGGTTTGATGAATATTACGGTTTTGCATCTGGTCATTGGGGCAATTATTTTAGTCCTATGTTGGAACAAAACGGTGCGTTGGTAAAGGGTAACGGTTTTCTGGTGGATGATTTAACCGATAAAGGATTGGAGTTTATTGAAAACAACAAAGCAAAACCCTTTTTTCTGTACCTACCATACAATACACCGCATAGCCCTATGCAAGTGCCCGATGAATTTTGGAACAAAATGAAAAACAAGTCTTTAAATTTCTTATCCGATACAAACGATGATGAAGACCTGCAGTTTACCAAGGCCGCTTTGGCCATGGTAGAAAATATTGATTATAATGTTGGAAGGATTACCGATAAAATCAAAAAACTGAATCTTGAAGACAACACCATCATTATTTACCTATCGGATAACGGTCCTAACGCCTACCGTTGGAACGGAAACATGAAAGGTAAAAAAGGAAGTGTTGACGAAGGTGGTGTTCGCACCCCTTTTTATATTCAATGGACCAAACATATTCCAAAAGGACTGGAACTCGATGAAATTGCCGGTGGTATTGATATCTTACCTACATTATGTGGTTTACTTTCTATACCTTATTCAACAGAATTTCCTGTAGATGGTGAAGATTTAAGCGCTTTACTATTGGGAAATAAATTTGAAAGTAGGGATCGATTTCTTTTTAACCATTGGAACGGAAAAACAAGTGTTAGAAGTCAAAAATATAGACTAGATAATGAAAATAGACTTTATGATATTACTGTTGACAGAGCGCAAAAAAATGATATATCCAATGAGAACCCAAATCTGGCCAACAAATTTCTAGAAGCTAAACGTAAGTGGGAAAACGAAACCATAACTACCACCAAACAGAATGATGATCGCGCTTTTACCTTAGGTTATCCAAAAGCCATATATACTCAACTACCAGCTAGAGATGGTGAAGCCCAAGGTACCATAGAGCGCAGCAACCGCTGGCCAAATGATTCTTTTTTCACCAATTGGAATTCTATAAACGACTCTATTACTTGGAACGTTGATGTATTGGAAGAAGGTAATTTCCAGGTTGAAATGTACTATACATGTCCACCAAAAGATTTGGGTTCAATTGTAGAACTAAGTTTTGGTGATAGTAAGATCACGGCTAAAATAATAGAAGCTTTTGATTCTCCTCTTGTTGGTAAGGAACATGATCGTGTATTAAGAATGGAGTCCTATGTAAAGGAATTTAAACCCTTGAATCTAGGTATAATTACATTACCTAAAGGCAAAGGAACTTTGACTCTTAAAGCTCTGGAAATGCCAAATAAAGGAGTAGCCGATTTTAGGTTATTACAGTTTAAAAAATTGGACTAAACTTTAAATATTAGAATCAAGTTAAAGCATATAAAAAAACCTCCTATTTATTTGAAAATAGAAGGTTTTGCATTCAAGTTGGTAGTTGGTTTACTTTAAACTTTTTAAATATTCTAAACTTTTTGGTACTTGAGTAACAACATTAGAAGATTCATCTTCTATAAACATATATTCAATACCTAATTTTTTAGCTTCGGCAACTACACCTGCAATGTCTATTTGCCCTGTGCCCAAAACAACATTAGTATCATCTTCTTCATGCCCGGTATTATTACCCTTGATACCTTTCTCCATATCTTTAAGATGTAAGAGTGTAAATTTCTTAGGGTATTTCTTCATCAATTCCAACGGGTCCGCACCTCCGTGCTGTGCCCAAAAAACATCCAGCTCAAATGTAAAATCCGTTGCATTTTGTGCCATATAATCAAACAAAGTACCTCTCTTATATTTTCTAAATTCATAACCATGCGGATGATAGGCTAAAACCAATCCGTTTTGTTTCAGTACTTTACCGGATTTATTAAAAACTTCGGTAGCATGTTGGGTCTCTTTTAATTCCCAAGTGTTCCCCTCGTGAGGCACCCAAGCGCACATTACATATTTAGCACCAAAATCTTTAGCATTTTTAATGACTTTTTCAACATCGCTCTCCAAATCTTCAAATGTGGCACCAATACTTACCATATCTAAATTATTTTGGTCAAGTAATGCTTTAAAATCCTCTAACGGCATATCATAAGTATCACCGCCTTCAATCTTACCAATTCCCCATTCATTGATCAACCCTAAGGTATTGGACACATCCATCTTAAATTGATTTCTAAGACTGTACAACTGTATACCAACTTCTTGAGAGTGCGCTAAAAAACCACTACCCATAAGGATAGTGGCAATCACTATTTTTTTTATCATCTTACTACTATCTATGTAAGTAAATTTCCTTCATCATCCCATTCGGCAATGACGTTTCGTTTACTTTGGTCTACGCATTTTGCAATCCATTCCGGATCATAGGCAACGCCATGTTGATCAAGAACATCTTGCGGTACTCCATCCCACACATTAGGTGTATTCCCTTTATATCCTAAATCCGCAATACCCACTTTAGAGGTGTAATAACCAGTAACGGTCAACCCTCGCATGGTATAGAAAAACTGAATTTCCAATGGTTGCTCGCTTAAAGGCTTTTCCGTGTCATGCCAGCAAATTTCATCGCAGATCTGTTTTTTCTGCTCTAAAGTGGCCGACTTAAATTCCGTACCAAATTCTGTATTGCTCTTATGATCCAACCACATTAAGCCACCCAATAAAATAGGACCCATTTCTGGAATATCTTTACCCATAAATTCAACCAGATCAGGTACCTCTGCCTCTATTGGACCACCATGTGGTTCTTTTGGCGGTAAAATTACTACGCTTAAGGCTGCAATGGTTTCCATTTCATGATCATTGAACAATTGTTCCGCGTTTAATTTTTCTATGCGTTCTAGCTCTGCCGGGGTTCTACCAAAGTACTTTTCACTAGTGGTGGCTATAGTCTCATCTATAGTTTCCCCACTTTCTGTCTTACATGAATTGAAGACCAGACCGGTACCTGCTGCAGCACCTCCAAGTATTATAGTTTGTAAACTCTTTCTTCTATCCATCATTCTAAATATTTTGTGCCTTTAATTGCTCAATGATATAATCTGAAGCTCTCCATGAAAGCGCCATAATGGTCCAAGTACAGTTTTTATCCGCCTGAGAAACAAAAACTCCCGCATCTACGATAAATACATTATCTGCATCATGTAATTGTTGAAACTTATTGGTTACCGATGTCTTTGGATCATCGCCCATTCTTGTGGTACCAACTTCATGAATAATTTCACCTGGCTTATGAAGACCGTAATCTTGATCTTTACCAGGTTTTTCACCAAGGTAATGACCGCCCATGTTATGAATAATCTCTTCAAAAGTATCTTGCATATGCTTTGCCTGATTCTTTTCGTACTGAGACCATTTGTAGTTGAATTTTAAAACGGGAATACCGTATTCATCTACCGTAGTTGGGTCAATTTCACAATAGTTATCAATATTGGCCAAGCCTTCTCCACGGCCACCAAACCCAACAACTGATCCGTAATATTTCTTTACATCATCACGTAGGCTTTCTCCATAACCACCAGATTTTAACCCGAAGTATTTGTTCATAGCATTGGGATCCCAACCAAAACCATAGTTAGGTTGGCCCATACCACCCCAAACTTCAATATGGTATCCTCTTGGAAAATCAAGCTTAGAGTTGTCTCCCCACCAAGGTGAATACACATGCATACCCCCTACACCATCTTCGTTATATGAGGTTTTTCTGTTCATTAAGCCCGGTATAACACCTGCTGCACTAGCCCCGGTAGAATCATGTAAATATCTACCTACCAAGTTACTACTGTTACCCAAACCATTAGGGTGCTGCTTACTTTTTGAATTCAACAAAATTCGTGCAGAACTACATGCAGAAGCGGCCAAGACCACTACTTTACCTCTTAGTTTGTATTCTTTTCTATCTTCTTTATTGATATATGAAACACCGGTGGCCCTACCTTCTTCATTTGTAGTAACCTCACGTACCATGGAGTTTACGAACAATTTCACTTGACCACCGCTCTTCTGTGCCGGAAAAATTAAGCAACTACCCGCAGAGAAATCAGCATAAATTTGACATGACCTACCACATTGTCCACAATAGAAACAAACACCACGGTCATTATTAATTCTTTTGGTCAACATGGAAAGCCTACCTGGTATAACCGGTATGTTAGACTTCTTTGCCCCGTTGATATAAAATAATTCATGTAATCTTGGTTTCGGGGGAGGAAGAAAGAATCCGTCGGGATCATTTTCTCTACCTTCATTGGTGCCAAATACTCCAATTAATTTATCTAATTTATCATAATATGGCTTTACATCTTCATAGCCTATTGGCCAATCATCGCCATGGCCATCACGTGTTTTTCCTTTAAAATCCTTTGGTCCAAAACGTAAAGAAATACGCCCCCAGTGATTGGTTCTACCACCTAGCATTCTTGCACGCCACCATTTAAATTCAGTTCCTTCCGCATGTGTATATGGCTCTCCTTCAACTTCCCAATCTCCCCAAGACATATCCCATTCGCCAAAGGCACGGGTGGTTCCTGCCCCTCTTCTAGGTGAATCATATGGTTGTTTTAATTGCGTCATGGTTTTTGGATCTGCCGGGTCAAAAAACGGACCCGCCTCTACAACAGCTACATTTAAACCTGCATCTGCCAACTGCTTGGTAGCCATACCACCACCTGCTCCTGAACCTACTATGATCACATCAAAGAGTTCTGAGGATTCTTTTATCTGCATAATTTGAAATTAGTTATTGATTACAATTTAATTTTTAATAGAATAACGACCCCCGTTTTTAGCTGAATAACATTTGTAATTGGACGGACGGATATTTTTGAAGTACAATACTTCACTTTTAATCATTTAACTTCTCTGTATTAAATGTAGAAGCCGGTAAACCCTCACTATTGTACAAAGTGGCTATATCCGTACTCTTCCAGGCATACCTAACAGCTGTAGGTTTTCTAACCTCTTTGGCACTTACTAATACCGTTTTATTCTTCAACTTTGCCTTAGCTGGAAACCACTCTCCTTGGGCATTGGAAATTTCAAATAGCGTAATTTTTTTTCCTTTATTATACAAGCCATCGGCATGACTAAAATGAACTTCTACTTTATTTCCGTCAACTTTAAAATCCTTGTAAAGAGGTCCGTATATTTCTTTATCCTCCAAAAATCCATAATGCTCTTTAAGTGCTATGTTCGCTAGTCTTAACCCTACATCTTGCTTGTTTAACGGGTGAATATCTTCTATGGTGCAGATATCACTGGTCATGGCCATACCTGTTTTTTTCAGTCCCAATGTTCTTCTTTGTTGATCGCGTACCTCGCCCCCGGCAAATTCCTGCTCATATTTAAAAGGTGCTATTTGGGCATAATAAAAAGGAAAATCAATGTTCCAGGCATTTCGCCATGAAGTAATCATATTTGTAAAAAGCTTTTGGTAGCTTTCTGCATTCGCCGTATTAGATTCGCCCTGATACCAAATAGTACCACCTATCTTAAATTTGGTCAACGGGGCTATTAAACCATTATATAAAACAGATTTTTCAACGGTAACCCACTTGTTGGATGCTACTTTTTTATGCGCTTCCACTAAATCTGAATGTGCATCAAAAACAGATTTTGGGGTCCACACTTCCGCACTGGTGGCGCCCCATGCATTATCTATCAAACCTATGGGAATATTCATTTCTTTTTGAAGATTTCTAGCAAAGAAATAGGCAACCGCACTAAAATCCTGCATGGTTTCGGGAGTACAGGCAACCCATGTACCGCTTATCTCTTCCTGTGGATATGTAGATGTTCTTTTGTTCACTGAGAACAATCTAATATTGGGATAATTGGCATTGGCAATTTCCATGTCCTTATTTGCAATGTTACTGTTTGCACTCCACTCCATATTACTTTGCCCGGAACACAACCACACCTCACCGATCAAAACATCTTTCAATGTAATTTCATTGCTTTCACCCTTAAAGCTAATCTCATACGGGCCGCCTGCCTTTGGCGTATTTACACTGATTTCCCATTTTGCATCGTTGCCCGTTTTAACCTTTACAGTTTCATTGTTCCAACTTGTAAACACTGTGAACTCCTCATTTGGATTTGCCCATCCGTACAACAGCACACTGGTCTCTCTTTGTAAAACCATATGATCTGTAAAAATGCCATGTAAAGAAATTTCAGCTTTTACAAAAGATGTCGCCAAAATGCAAAACGCGAGTAGGTAATTTCGTAACTTCATTAGATGTATTATTAATTGATCTAAATATACCCAATTATAACAAACACTAACAAATTCATAAATTTTTAGTGTAATTTTCAATGAATTTTTTAAAATGGATGCTATTTTTACGAAGTTCTCAATGTTAAAATTCGCAAAATCATGTCTTCCACACCATCTTTAATAAAACGACGTAATTTTATTAAAGCTTCTTCGGCATCACTACTTTTTACTTCTATAAACCCGTATGGCTATGATTTTTTTGCCAATGAAAAACCTAAGAAAGTTGCACTAATTGGCACTGGATGGTATGGTACTGGTGATTTATTACGCCTTATTCAAGTAGCCAACGTTGAAATTACAGCCCTGTGCGATGTAGATGAACATCAACTAAATACCGCTTCACAATTAGTTGCCGAACGGCAAAAAAACGGTAAAAAACCACAATTGTATGCCGATTACAGAACCATGTTGCAAGAAAAAAAATTAGACATTGTCCTTATTGGAACACCCGATCATTGGCATGCCTTAACTTGTATTGAAGCTCTTATACATGGTGCCCATGTTTATGTTCAAAAACCTATTAGTGTTGATGTAATAGAGGGCGAAGCCATGGTTGCAGCAGCTAGAAAATACAATAAAGTAGTACAAGTGGGCACTCAACGAAAAAGCACACCTCATCTTGTAGATGCTAAAAATAAAATTATAAACAACGGACTTTTAGGTACTGTCGGACATGTAGATATGTGTTGTTATTATCATATGCGTGCCAATGGCAATCCACCAGAACAAAAAGTACCGGAATTCTTCGATTATGAAATGTGGACAGGTCCTGCCCCATTACGCCCTTATGATGGCTTACCTCACAAAAGATGGTGGCGTACGTTCAGGGAATATGGAAACGGAATTACCGGAGATATGTGTGTTCATATGCTTGATACCGTTCGTTGGATGCTAGACCTAGGATGGCCCAAAAGAATAAGTTCTCACGGAGGCATTTTTGTTGACAAGGACGGAAAATCAAATATATCCGACACCCAATCTGCCGTATTTGAATATGATGATCTTAATTGTAATTGGCAACATAGATCTTGGGGAAACCCAGATGATGCAGACTACCCTTGGGCATTCAAAATCTACGGATCAAAAGGTGTACTCAAGGGCGATGTAATGAAGGCTGAATTTGTACCTGTTGATGGTGGTGACACCATTAGGTTCAACGTGCTTTATGAAAAAGAAAAATACCCTGAAGATGTAACCGAAAAAGATATTGAATTACATGCCGCACCAGCCACCCGTAGACATATGATCGATTTTTTAAATGCCATTGAAAACAATACAAAACCTGTTGCAGATATTGAACAAGGGCATATCTCTTCCGCTAGTTGTATTTTGGCCAATTTGTCTATGGATCTAAAAAGGCCATTAACCTATGACCCAATAAGTAGGACGGTTTTAAATGATCCTGAAGCAACTGCGTTATTGCAAAGAGAATATCGCGGAGACTGGAAACACCCTCACCCAGAAACAGTTTAAGGCTATTGTAATTTTTTAGTGGAATCTCTTACCAGCAAACTGGTTTTCACCGTCTTGGTCTCGTAAGGCAACTCAGGATTTTTAATTCTGTTGATCAACAATTTAGCCGTTTGTTCACCAATGTACTTACCGTGCTGGCTAACCATGGTCAATGATGGTGTAACATACTTTGACAATTGTCCGTTCGTAAAACCTATTATTGAAATATCATTGGGCACGTTGTAGCCTCTTGCCTTTACAACTTCTAACACTTGTACCGCAATAAGCTCATCAATACCTATGATACCTTCAATTGTCTTATAATTCAACAAAAAAGACATCAACAGATCCAAATCATCTTTCACCGTTAGGTTAATTACCAATTTGGGATCGAAAGGAATTTCAAATTCCTGCAGTGCTTTTTTATAGCCCAGCAACCTTAATTTTCCGACACTGGAACTTGATATGGGATTTACTACCGCTATATTTTTACAGCCTATTTGCACCAAGTATTTGGTAATCTTGTAACCGGCTTCAAAATCATCTACCACAACCTTGTCACACTGCACATTATCTGACACTCGGTCAAAAAGAACTACGGGAATGTCGTTATTAATGATATCGGTGAGTGCATCATGTTTGTCTTCATTCTGACTCTCTTCTGCCAATGACATGATTACGCCATCTACTGTACCGGCATCAAAAAACTCCAAAGTTTTGGTCTCTTTTGCACTAGATTCATTACTAATACAACTAATGATATTATAACCGCTTTCATTAGCGACCTTTTCAATACCATACAGCACCTGAACAAAGAAGTAATTTAAAATATTGGGAACTACGACACCAATAGTTTTGGTGCTTTTATTCAATAAATTCAGTGCCAACCTATTAGGCTTATAGTGCTTTTCCTTTGCGTAGGCCTGTATTTTTTCCTTTAGGTCAATGCTGATCTCATGACTATCATTTATCGCTTTTGAAACGGTTGAGATAGACACCTTAAAATGTCCTGCAATATCCTTTAGGGTAACTTTTTTCATAACTTATTCTACAAAAGAACAGATTTAAATTGACATTTAAATTATTTGCAAAAAGCAAAATGCCCCAAGTTATAAAACTAGGGGCATTTCCTTTCAAATTAGCTTTTCAAAATCGGGCTAACAATCCTCTATTTTTCAGAGGAAATTGAACTAAGAAAACTATATGTATTGATTGATGATGTTCTCAAACAATTCTTGCTTACCACTCTGCAATTCTAACTCTCCGTTTTCACTGGCAATATTGTAAAGATCCTTCAAATCTAATTTACCGTTCTCGAAATCTTTACCCTTACCAGAGTCAAAAGAGCTGTATCTGTTTTCACGCAATTTGTTATATGAAGAGGAAGAAATAATCTTATCCGCAGTGATCAATGCTCTGGCAAAAGTATCTGCTCCGCCAATATGTGCATGGAACACATCCTCTAAATCGGTACTATTTCTTCTAATTTTAGCATCAAAATTGACACCTCCACCTTGTAAACCGCCTGCAGCTAAGAATACCAACATAGCTTCAGTAGTTTCCTGAATGTTGTTAGGGAACTGATCGGTATCCCAACCGTTTTGGTAATCTCCACGGTTAGCATCCATACTACCTAACATACCTGCTTTTGCGGCAACCGCAATTTCATGCTGAAAAGTATGCTGTGCCAACGTTGCATGGTTGACCTCAATGTTCATTTTAAAATCTTTATCCAAACCATATTCTTTTAAGAAACCAATTGCCGTAGCACAATCAAAATCATATTGATGCTTCATTGGCTCCATAGGTTTTGGCTCAATGAAGAAATTACCCTTAAAGCCTTGACTACGTGCATAATCTCTCGCCATGGTCAAGAATTGTCCCATATGATCTACCTCACGACCTAAATCTGTGTTCAATAAGGACATATAACCTTCTCTACCACCCCAGAATACATAATTTTCCCCTCCTAAAGCTATGGTAGCATCTAAAGCCAATTTAATTTGACCACCGGCTCTTGCCACAACGTTAAAATCTGGATTGGTAGCTGCACCGTTCATGTATCTTGGGTTTGAGAAACAATTGGCCGTACCCCAAAGCAATTTTTTCCCGGATTCCTTCTGTTTTTCTTTCAGGTACTCTGTAATTGTTGCCAATCTTTTTTCAGATTCAGCAAAGGTGGGTGCTTCTTGAATTAAATCGAAATCATGAAAACAGTAGTAATCGAATCCTATTTTATCGAAGAATTCAAATGCAGCATCTGCCTTATCTTTAGCCGCTTGTACCGCATCAGATGATTTATCCCATTCAAAACTCTGCGTACCAGGTCCAAATGGGTCTGATCCTTGACCACAGAAGGTATGCCAATATGCCGTGGAGAACTTAAAGTGCTCACGCATGGTCTTACCCGCTATAACTTGTTCTGGGTTGTAATATTTAAATGCCAACGGATTATCGGATTCTTTTCCTTCAAACTTAATTTTGTCTATACCTTTAAAGTATTCTTTGTTTGCCATTATGTTGATTTTATAAGTTGTTCAATATTAATTCCAATTCATTTTTCCAGGTGGCATACGCGTTTTTATATGCCGTTTTATCTTCTTTTGGACTAAAGGTCATTACATAATCATTATCCAAAACCGTTTTACCAAAAGCTTTAAAATCTCCTTTATGCAGATTGGCCGCCCTTGCAGCACCGATCGCCCCAGTGGTATTATAAATTTCAATATCATAACCAATTAAAGTGGCTACCGTAGTTGAAAAGATTTCTGAACGAAATAGGTTATCGTTCCCGGCGCGCATTACATTTACTTTTATTCCGTCAGATTCCATAATTTCCATACCGTAAACAAAAGAAAAGGCAATACCTTCCAATGCTGCACGGCATAAGTGCCCTTTACCGTGATTGTTCAGGTTTAGGTTGATGATCCTAGTACCCACTTCCTTACTTTCCAGCATTCTTTCTGCCCCGTTACCAAAGGGAATCATGGATACCCCATCGCACCCGATCGGCACTTCGTTGGCCAGTATATTCATTTCTTCGTAAGAGGAGACATTTAAATTATTAAGTAACCACCGGTACTGTATTCCTGCTCCGTTGATACAAAGTAATTTTCCTATTCTAGCGGGTTTTCCAGGAGAATAGTTTACATGTGCAAAATTGTTTACTCTTGAGCTTTCTTTTACAGAAAGATTATCTGTCACTGCATATACAACACCAGATGTACCGCCCGTTGCCGCTACTTCACCCGGATTAAATACATTTAGCGTCAAAGCGTTATTGGGTTGGTCTCCTGCACGATAAAGAATTGGCGTACCTATTTGTAGCCCACTTTCAGATGCACCTTTTTCATTTACTTTAGATTGTACAGAAAAGGTATCCACAATATCTGGAATCATCTCTTTTTCCAGTCCGTAATGATCAAGTAGAATTTCTGCTATGGCATCACTTTTAAAATCCCAGAATATACCTTCTGACAAGCCGGAAACTGTAGTATTTACCACACCAGATAACTTATAGGCGATAAAATCGCCCGGAAGCATCATTTTATAGATTTGCGCATAGATATCGGGCTCATTTTCCTTTACCCATTTTAATTTAGAAGCCGTAAAGTTAGATGGCGAGTTCAGTAGATGCGAATTACAGGTATTGGCCCCCATTTCTTCATATGCATGTTGACCTATACCCACTGCCCTACTATCGCACCATATAATAGATTTTCTAAGTGGATTCCCTTCTTTATCAATAAGCACTAGACCGTGCATTTGATAGGATATACCGATACCCGATATATCTGATTTTTCAATTTTTTCTTGTGTACATAGTTTGTCAATGCCGCTACAAACATAACGCCACCAATCTAATGGACTTTGTTCTGCCCAACCATTTTTTACAGCCTCCATAGACATTTCTGTCTCTGGTTCAGTAACTACCCCAACGCTCTTTCCCGTTGAAGCATTTACCAAGGCTATCTTAATAGATGAGCTTCCTATATCTAATCCTAAATGGTACATAAATAGTATAAATTGGTTTGCTGTAATAAGTTAAACCAAAAATAAGTACTATCCTTAGCAATAGATATTTAGGCTACGAAAAATTATCGTAACTGAATTTAATCAAACTTAAATTTTTATTTAAAAAACCTTAAAGTATTGATTTACAATTCTTTATATTAATTTTAAATTACTAATAATTTTCGAAAAGGTTTTCGTATTACCTTTACAATCAAAAGAATAGGATTTTAATTTATACCACTTTTATAGCTGATTTTGTAATTGTTCCAATTTAGAAAGTGCTTCTGATTTAGAGTTAACATCTAACTTTAAATAGATATTCTGAATATGGAAATTTACTGCACTTGGTGTTACAAAAAGCTTTTGGGCAATCATTTTATAAGTAGCTCCTTGACATAGAAAATCTACGATCTGATTTTCTCTTTCTGAGAAAAAAGCAAAAGTTTTTCTATGAAAATTGCTAATGATTTTCTTGACTATATCATTACTCATTGCCGCACCTTCTTTTTCCATACTCTTTAGGGCGTGCTCCAATTTATCCAAGGTCAATGGTTTTGTTAAGTAACCATTTGCTCCTTTTTTAAACGCATTCTTAATCACTTCAAAATCATTATTTTCACTGAACATTACAATTTTGATTTCCCAGTCTTTCTTTTTAAACAATTTAATGGCATCTACGCCGTTCATATCGTTCAATTCTATTTCAGAAAGTACAATTTGAGGTCTTGTAAACTTGAAATCTTTGATGGCATCTTTGGCAGACGTGTAACTGCCCACTACTTCATAACCTTCTATTTCCTCAAAATGATTTCTATAAACGGTATGCAGTGAGGTATCTTTTTCCAATACTATTATTCTAATATTTGAGCTTTTCATAATCTCCATAGTTTTTGAAGCCAATATTCTATTTACAGAATATTGACTACGGTTAGTTTTTAATAATTTCAGGAACCTTTTACAAAGGTTAAAACCACTAAACAAAAGACATGTAAATGAACAAATAGTGAAAACTATAAATTCAGTTTTACAAATCAATAGACAAAAGTTGCCCTAAAGAGCAATCAAAAATTGAAAGTTCTTTGCTATTGTTCAGTTAAAAAATCTAATTGAAAAACGGATGACCGCTAACGTGTCAGTTCATAAAACCGAGCCGTTTGCCAAACAGTAAATCTGTGAGATTTTTGAGTTCTAAAAAATTAGAAAACCTGTGAAGAAAAAGATGTGTTTTAAAATGGGAATTGTGTAGGTAATACTCATTCATGGTTGTGGGGGGATTTGGGGTTATACAATTGGGTTTGAATCTTTTTGGTGTTGGAAATATATAAATTAATGCAACATAGCCGTTGAAAACCCATATATTTTCGTTCAACTACCAATTTTTCTTAAAAAATAAGGTAATTCATCGATAGTTAACGTAAAGTTAAAATCAAGAATTACCACCAATGTAAACCAAATAATAAAGGAGGGGACCCAGTCATCCCCCCGGATAACACCCCTCCTTTTATTGACAATTCAAATCAACCATAAAACCTTAGGAAATTATGGAAACTCAATTCATTATTCTCTACTTATATAATCGTCTTCAAAAGTATTGGATGCTGTTGCAGTTGCTTCGTTCACTTGCATAATCCATTTCTCTTGATTGTATTTACCGTTTAAATCCGTACTTGCAGCCATTTGTGCCTCGTTCTTATAATCATAGTCTGCCAAGTATACATAATATAGACCGTTCTCCTTATTGTAAAACTGCTTTGGGTCTAAACCCTTTTCACGTAAATCTTTCATAAAAGCATTCATATACTTTGTTTGGCTGTATACGTTTGCGATAACATAATATCCTGAATTCATATCTATTGCATCTGAATCCACTAACATTTTAACAGGCATTTCTTTAAAATTATCTCTTGTTGATGGAAATTCCTTGAAATTCGCCCTTCTTGAAGAAGTCGATGTTGCCGCTGTAGATGTATTTGAAGATGTTGATGTAGTACCCGTAGCGAATGCATCGGCAGGCTCTGTTACAAAATCTATAGCATCATCCACTATATCATTATTCACATATGAGGAGTTTTCCTCTATACTAAAGTCTTGTAAAGAGCTTTTAATGGTAGTATCAATATCGTTACGCAACATTCTTACAATTAGCTCAAAACGTTCTTCAAACGCTGCTATTCTTTCACTCTCAATTGAATCTTGACGAAGAATCAGTTCATCTAAGATTATTTTATTTTCATAAGCCAAACTACTTTCTGAAACAGGTGCATTAGAACTACTTTCTTGCTTTCTTCTACTTGCCTTTCTTGCACTATCTCTTTCTTCTATTAAATTGGCTATTTGCTCTTCATAATTTCTTACGATATTATCTATTTGATTGTCCGATGAATTATCTGCTACCGAAATTGCCAAATCATCATCTTTAAACTTATATGCCAATGTAATCTCATGGTTCCAGCCAAGGTTGGCATCATCACTTGATAGATCTTTCTCCATTAAATAACCTAAAGACATTTTTTCACTTAAGTTAAAACCTACACCAGCTGCTACACCATATTCTTGGTCTACCGTAGTTTGCAACCAACCATAATTTGGTAAGTCCAATAACATGGAACCAAAGTAGTACAGGCTACCATCATAATTTTGCCCTACTTGAGCCATTGGCATTAATCTCGCATTTTCAAAAAGTCCTCTTGAATGCTCAAATGAATGGGTATATTGAACCGATGCCTTAACACTCTTGGTTGACAAATCGGTCAAAAATTCGTTCGTTGTTTGATTGTATTTTACTAAATCTTCTGCATACAGTCCAAAATCAAAACTACCAAGTGATAGATTGATACCTGGTTGTACCGCAATTTTACTTTCTTTTCTAGCATCTGCTATCTCTGGGTCATCTGTACTTACAACAACTCTGTTCTTGTCCAAACCTTGATTAAAGTAAGTTACATTGGTACCAAACGTTAATACAGATTTGTCTCCTAAACGAACAGATGATGCGTAGTTGGCATTGAAACCAAATTCTTGAACCACACCAGACCATTGGCTATATACGCCAATACCTACAGCTGTATGGTCATTTAACTTATTACTGAAACCTAGAAAGTAGTTTTGACTGTTGTCATCAAAGGTTGCATATTGGTTTCTATGTAGAATGTTTAAATATGACTTGTTCTCACGTACCAAAGAGAATGTTGGGTTTATAAAAAACCTGTTGAAGAATAATTGATTGTGGTAGGTACTACTGGAGCCTAAGTTTGCATTGGTTTCTTGACCTTTTACTGTTTGGACAAGAGCCAATAAAAATAAAGCAATAAGAAAACTACTGATTTTATACGGACTTTCCATAACGTTTGATTTTAATGATTAGAATTGAAATTGTCTATGAATTGGGGGATATGAATAATGGGTGGTTATTCATCTTCAAATACAGAGCTAGAATATTGCATCTGTTTTTCTGAGTTAAAAGCTTCCAAGAAACGATCATCTCTGTCTCTTTCGTTTATAGGTTTATCATTTAAGTTAAATGCTACGTTCTGTGTATGCTTACCTTTTGCAATTCTGTTAGATACCACGTAACCGGAACCATCACCTTGCAATAAGTTTACGGAGTATTCGTCATAAGAGCTGTTAATTGTATTACCCATGTTAACCGCCAGCCCTACACTACGTTGACCAACCTCTACCATGTACACATCTAAACCTCCATAGCCTTCCCTACCGTCAGAGGCAAATACTAGACTACCGTTAGATATAGGGTTAGGGTGAATATCATTTTTAGCGGTATTGACCTTTTCACCTAGATTCTTCGCCTGACCCAACATTCCGTTTTTTTGAATGGTTGCCACATAAATGTCATACTCACCATACGTTCCCGGCATATTAGAAGCAAAGAACAATCTACTGCCATCTGGTGATACGGCTGGGTGCTTTGCCGAGTAATCACCTGGACAAACCGCTACTTCGGTTATTTTTTTCCACTCGCCGCCTACTTTGTCAGCTTTATAAATTTTATGGACTGCTTTTTTCTTGGAGAACATGCCGGTTACGGGTTTACGATATACGGTTTTACTATAGTATGCCGTATTACCACCATTGGTCAACGCCACCGGCGGAGCGTACTCACCTGATGCTTTTTTTGCCGGTGTTTTTGTTGTAGCTGCAAATTCGCTACTCACTTGGTTGTCATCCCACGGTAAAAAATTTCTTCTGTTGTTTGAGGTAAGACGTGGGTGAATAACATTACGGGTCATCTTATAGTCATCTTTAACCAGCTCTGTCCAGTTTTCATCGGCAATCTCGTTTTGTACCTCTTTACCTAACTGAGAAACGGCGTGATCAAATCTTTTTTGGTAACTTTTCTTTAAGGTACCATCTTCAGAAATTTCCATAAGTCTGCCATACCAGTATAAGGCATTCTCGTATTTTTTGGTCAGGAAATTGGCATTACCTAGGTCTTCAAAGATTTCTTCATCTGAATAACCAAGTGATTTTAACTTGTTGTAATTATCTGTGCGGTTAGAAACTTCTGTAACCTTTCTTTCAAGAAAACTGGTTGAAGAATCGTTGTAGGCCAAATCTTGGCCATAACCCATGGTCGCCATACAGGCGAACAAAAGGCTAATTTTAAATGAATTGTTCATAATACTAGATTTTGGGATTTCATACTCCAAAGGTCTAGCAACTCATTCAATTGATTATTAATAAAAATTCATAGGTTTTATCATATTCTGTAAATCAATAACTTTAATAAATACACATTATTAATTGAATATCAGATATTTAACTCTATTTTTTAAATTATTTTGACACCTGTTTATTTTTTTTCTTCTCTGAATAATAAGTGTACCCTAAATAGGCCAATTGTAAACCAACCGCCGCCATTTTCAATTTTCTACTTCTTACTAACATTTTTGCTACTCCAAATAGTGGTGATAATCTCATAGTTTTTCTTTTTTAAGTTCGATAACAATGTAAGCACTACCTAGATTTCAACTTAACTCTATCCATATAAAATCTATGCTAAAACCTTCTTTTAGAAGCTAATTCTTAGGAGTTTAAAGCTTAACTGCATACAGCTAAAGTACTATCGTATAACGTCAATGTAAACACCCGTTTACCCTTAAATTGCCTATAACAGAAATGATTAATAACGGGCATGATCGCCTATTAAATTTAATATTATGAATAACGATATAAAGAAAATTGAAGATAGTCTTAAAGACTTGGTAAGTAAAAATGAAGATGCCATTAAAGGTTTTGAAAAAGCATCTGAAAATTCAAAGGATGTAGGAATTAAAAGTTACTTTGAGAAAAAAATTATAGATCGCATGCAGTTCTTGAAAGAACTTAGAGGTTCTGTTCCTGAATTAGATTTAGGTAGCGTTCAAATTGAAGGTAGCGCAGCCGGTACACTACACAGAACTTGGATGGATGTTAAGGCATTCTTTGCTGAAGATAATGATGAAGCAATGTTAGAGGAAGCAGTTAGGGGAGACAAAGCAGCCATTAACGATTATGATAATGCCTTGGCAGAAACCATGATGCCACACCGTTTAAAGGAAATTATTAGAGCACAAAGAGAACAATTACAGAATGATTTAGAAACCACGGAAGTTCTTGAAGACTATAGATAACATTATATAATTATCAATAAAAATAGCCCTTGTTAAAACAAGGGCTATTTTTTTATACGTAATATTTAATTTTAAGTTCTACCTGCTTGAGCTCGTTTTTTCCTTAGCCAACTTTTGTAGAACTTTTTACCAAAATATAATATCAATGCTTTTTTCATGATCCAAGTTTAATACGTTTTCATTTTATCCTTACGTTTTCTCAACTGTCTTTCCAGTTCACTAATAGATTCGTTTACCGACTCTTCAAAATTTTGATTACTGGCTTCTGCAAAAATTCTAGGACCAGGTACACTTAACCGTATATTACAGATCATACCTGTTTCATCAGAAGATGTGTTTTCTTGCTTTATAAAAACATCTGCCCTAATTACATCATCAAATTTTGCATGCAATTTGTCCAGCTTGTCCTTGATATATGTTTCCAACCTGTCACTTGCTGTTACACCATCATACTCATATATAATTTCCATAAATTCTCTTGTTTTTACTCGCCTAGCGAGGTTAATAATAAAAGAGGCTTTTCAAACGACAATAATTGCCGCTAGAAAATACCTCTTACTTTATTTATTTTTGATGTTTACTTATCAACGTTTACCATCCATCCTATGCCAAAACGATCGGTACATCTACCAAAATGTCCCCATTCACGTTCCCTAAATTCATGGTGTACTTGACCTCCACTTGACAAGTCATTAAATAACTGTTTGCCTTCGTCCAAATTATCGACATCAACGCTCATATTAATTTGATTGCCATTGTTCAAAGGTGTGTCTGGAGAGGCATCGTATGCCATAAAATGAACTCCTTTTCCTTTGAGCTCTGCGTGCTGTAATTTTCCACGATAAGAAGACGGAACATCTATTTTCTTATCCTCGTATGTTTGTTTGTTTTTTATGTCTGCACTGAACAGGTTTGCGTAGAAGTTCAATGCTTCTTGACAATTACCGTTAAAGGCTAAATATGATTGTATTTTCATGATATATTGTTTTAATACAATTTACCCAATACCATACCGTTCCCTTACCTTGAAAAATACAGTTATTGATGCATTACATATTGCAAGATATCTTTACTGTTCCAAGGAAATTTTTGCATCATCAATAAATTGAAAAAACGATAATTTTTCATTGGACCCCGTAAACATTAAATTGGATGACAACTCAAATAAATGTGCCTCGGTTTCAAAAAAATGCATCATATAACCAGCAGTATTGACAAAAGCAACATACTCCCCTATTGCAGGTAATCTAGGCAAGGTTATTTTTCTCTTTAGCAACACATCTCTTTCCAAACAATAGGCTCCTGTAAAAAATACATCTACATTCTCGTTTTTTTCAACCTCAGAATTATATAACATAAATGGGTCTAAAAGAAAATCTGCGCTAGAACTCATCATTTGGCTCATATTCATTTCTAGACCTACCAACCACTGCCCTTTTGCATCTTTCTTGCGGTGTATCACTTTTGCAATTGTCATACCTACTTGATCTAATAATGATCTACCGGGTTCTATTCGCAATTCAACTCCATTCTTTACTAATAATGATGCTACCGACAAACCAGATTGATCATCTACAAAATCCAGCACCTCTCTAATAAAACTTTCTTTGTTTATCTCATTAAAAAACGGATACGTATTCAGTTTACCACGTAGGTGACCATCTTCCAGTCTAAAACCAAGACCATTGTTGTTAAACGTAATATCATTGCTATCTTCTAAGACTGAATTTTTCAATTGTTCATTGAATGTATTCCATTCTTTTTCATCTTCTAAATAGTTCATTAGTATACCTCCACCTATATCAATAAAGGACATTGCATATCCTTTTTCTTTCAACTTTGAAAAAATTTGAATGCTGGTAACCAAACTTACACTGCGTTGATAAGTGGAATATCCATCTAAATGAAAGTGAAGTCCGGTTACATCAAGCATATCAAAGGATTTATTGTCACCAACATATGATGCAATGAAGTTTACTACCTCATCAACATCAAAACCAAAACGGCTATATAGTTTTTCTTGATCTACCGTAAATCCGCTAATGCGAAAACCTACAATTGCTTTTAGACCAATTCTATTGGCAATTGCTTGTGTTAGTACACACTCGTCTTCATTATCCAATATGATAGGAACGCCATTCTTTATGGCCAATTCAATTTGCGGTTCTGTCTTAATTGCAGCTGTAAGCACTAAATTTTCACTATTACCACCTAATGCCAATGATTGTTCCAATTCTTTAAAACTGGCGGTATCTACACCAATACCCGATGCAAATGCTTGTTTTACCAACCCTCTGGATTTATTGGCCTTTCTGGCATAGAAGATTCTATATTTTAATCCGTAACTCTCAAATACTTGTTTGTACAACTCACAATTGTTATTGAAAGATGGCAAATGATGTACATTGATGGGTGAACCATATCTTTCTACCAAACCCTTAACAACGGATTGATTGTTAAATAATTCATGCATCCAATCCGATGTTTTCGGTGTAAGTTGATATTTTGGTTTTCCTTTATAGTACATTTTTTTCTCTTCCATAATTTTCGGTGATTCTAGCTTTTTTTAATATGGTGTTACAGGTTTGCTTTGCCCAAATAGTTGCAAAATTGTTTCTAGACCTAGATAAAGTATCATTATCACAGGTTATTCCCTCAGTTGGAGTACCGTAAAATGTAATATGGGAATCAACTTTACCATGTGCATTTATGGCATTACCGTTTTCATCTATATCTACACAACCCGGGGTATAACTGGTATTTAGTTTATTTTTAAACGCACGTACTAGACCGTTCTTTATTAAGTTTTGGTATAGCTCATTTTTAAATTCACCTTCTCTTGCTCTGGAAATGGTGGCATTGACTATGTAATTTAGCTCTGTAGCCTGGGCATCATTTAATTGCAAAGTATAATTGTCGTCCACGGTGTTTTCCGTAATGGTCGAAGCTTTTATATAGGTAAAATCTAAAATACCCGCTTTGCACAATCCCAGCATTTTCTGCATATTCTGTACTGGCGGACCGTAAGACAATCTATTGAACAGTCCGAAATAGTACGTATCAAACAATTTATGCGAAGCGGCATCCAATCCTCCAAAACTGTACAGTTCATTGAATAACGGACTTATTTTGCGCCATGCGCCAACCGCAGCCATAAATGGACTTTCATCCTCTCCTTTTTTTGCTTCCTGTATTAAAAATTCTAGATAACATTGTAAAAGCACAGTTGATAAAATAGGCTCATCATTAAACGGATTTACTATGCTATCCCAATTAAAAACGGGTGATTCAGGATAATCTTCATGAAAGTACTGCACTTGATTTTCTAATACTGTAAAATCTTCATCATAATAAAACTGATGCCCATAGTTTTTGAACAAAACACTGTAGTAAGCAAAATAGAATTCTTTCTTTATCAAAGGCAGTACCGTGCACTCAAAACTTACGGGTTTATTTTCCATTAAGTGAGCCATACACTCTTTGGTAAAATAATGTAATTCTATAGAAGATTCAGTGGAACCAGTTCTAGGTATCATTGGCAATCCGGTTCTTGAAAACGGATAAATTTTAAATGGTTCTTTACCAGATGCCTCGTATTTTAATACTCCTTTTTCATTTTTGACAAAAGTTCCTTCCCTACCCTCGGTCAAAGCCAAAATAGCATCAATGGCGGTTAACCCAAAGCCTTTAATTCCCACTAATGAATCTTTTTTCAGATGTTTTAATGTATCATTGGTAGGGTAAATAAAGTTTATCTTTTTGGCATTATCAACGGATTTATCTCGTTGAGATTTAAACGTATTGTGACCAGTAGTAAAAAGTACCTTGTCACAATTAACCATGTATTCCTGTGATAGCCCATCATTTTTAAAATGCAACTGATACTCGTTGTTATTCTTGACTACATTAGTGACCAAACCTATATGATCTATAACTTCTACATTGTCTGGTAAATGTTCCATAACCTGATGATAACAATCTGATAAATATTCACCTACTAGCGCTCTAGGAGCATATGAATTAGGCGAAGTGCTTCCATAATTGTTATTTTCAAGCCATGTTACAAAATCAGGAGTTTTAGGTACTACTGAAAATGGCTCTTGCAAAGCCCAACCAGAAATATTGCCATTGGTATAATTCATAATCAAAAACTCCGGTTGATCCTGCCTATAAACATCTCCCGAGGCTAAAAAACCCGTCGTGTTAAAAATATTTACTTGTATGTTTTCAAGCAGATTATAAGCTTTTATATATGCAATTAATCTTTCAAATGCATAGAAGCCTTTAGGTCCAAAACCTACAATGCCTATTTTATATGATTGTGTATTTTTCATAACATATCTCTTCTACCAACCGCCAATTGGCGTAAAAGCGTTTTTACTTTCCGGAAGTTCTTTTAATAACCAATCTCTATTATAAATGGTATCTAAATAACGCTCTCCACGATCACATAGAAACAGTGCACAATTACTATCCTGCTCCATTTTTTGACTGTATTTACGTACGGCACTGATCATTCCACCAGAAGAACCACCACATAAAATGGCTTCTTTTTCCAGTAAGCTCCAGCATCCGCGGGCGCAATCCACATCATCTACATACACATGATCATAAATTCTACTGGTATTTAAAAATTGAGAGGGCACACCGGCACCATGACCCGGTATCAACCTCTTTAATGGTGGACCGCCAAAAAGAACACTTCCAACGGCATCAACGGCAATAATTTTGGTGTTCAAATGGTTTTCGTGGATATAATCCGCACAGCCCATTAATGTTCCACAAGTACTTGTAGCAACGAATAGGTAATCTAACTTGCCATGTAAAGAATCCATTAGCTCAGACATAGTTTCATGATGCGTTAAAGGATTATTTTGATTCCCATATTGGTTAGACCAATAACTGTTGGGTATTTGATCCAATAATTGCTGAACCCTCTCAAGCCTAGCTGCTAAATAGCCGCCATTTTTCTTGGGTACAGTAACATGCTCAATGCGTACGCCATAGGTTCTTAAAATCTTTTCTGTATGCGAATTTAGTTTGGGGTCTACTACCACTATAAGTTTTAGATCATAATACAAACAAGCTTGGGCAAGGCCCACGGCCATGTTTCCGGAACTTGATTCTATTACGGTATCTCCCTTTTTAATTGTTCCGCTAGCAAGTGCCTGTTTTAAAATAAAAAGTGAGGTTCTATCCTTAATACTCCCCGCAGGGTTAGCCGCCTCTAGTTTACCAAATAAATTAAAATGCGAATCATCTAGAACGTTATTAAGCTTTACCAATGGTGTGTTACCCACCGTGTCTATGATAGATTCTGAAATTGAGGTTATATTTTGAGTAATCATACCGTGCTTATCAATTAAATGCCCTTAAGCAATTGGTTATTAATTTTGATAAATGTACCGGCATTACTTTTCTTACGATATCACGATAAAATATTATAGTAACTCTTTCAAATTGGACACTTTCAATGGCTAACCAAAAAGTTGGCATTTCTTTAAGAATATTTAAAGTTAAATCCATATCAAAACTCTAAAAAAAACCTTAATTTCAAGCGACTCAAACAAATACAAAAAATAGCATGGCAAACTTCAATTTAAAAGTTAATGGAAAAACCCAAGAAGTAGACGTTGACCCATCAACGCCAATGCTTTGGGTGCTACGAGATCATTTAAAATTAGTAGGTACAAAATTTGGTTGTGGTATTGCGCAATGTGGGGCTTGCACCGTTCATTTGGGCGACAATGCCGTTAGGTCTTGTCAACTACCCGTATCAGCGGTTGGCGAGCAATCAATTACTACTATTGAAGGTCTCTCTGAAAACGGAGATCACCCGGTTCAAAGAGCTTGGTTAGAAGAAGATGTGTATCAATGTGGGTATTGCCAGGCCGGTCAAATTATGAATGCCAGTGCATTTTTAAAGAGAAATCCTAATCCGACCGATACTGAAATTGAAGATGCCATGAACGGTAACATCTGCCGTTGTGGTACTTATACTCGAATTAAGAAAGCAATTAAAAACGCTGCAAGTAGTTCAAATGCGTAAAAGATTTGCACTCTAATTGAGATTTTAACCTTCTAAAAAAACAAACAGATGACACTCATTAAAACTTCATATAATAGACGTTCCTTTCTAAAAAGTAGTACGCTAGCAGGTGGCGGAATGATCTTAGGGTTTAGCTGGCTTGCTTCATGCAAACCTACACCAGAACAAATAAAAAGTATTCCAAAGGAATGGTTCAACATTAATGGTTTCTTAAAAATTGCCGATAACGGTTTGGTAACCATAATGTCTCCAAATCCAGAAATTGGACAGAATGTAAAAACCTCAATGCCTATGATCATAGCAGATGAACTAGGTGTTGATTGGAAAGACGTTGTGGTTGAACAAGCCCCATTGAATACCGATATTTTTCAAAGACAACTTGCAGGGGGAAGCCAATCTATAAGAGCTGGTTGGTCTGGACTTAGAATGGCCGGTGCCACAGCGAGACATATGTTAGTTGCTGCGGCAGCGGATGCGTGGCAAGTAGATGCCTCTGAAATAACCGTTGACAATGGTGTTATAAGCCATACCGCCTCTGATAATTCCGCTGGTTTTGGGGAAATGGCCTCTAAAGCTGCTACCATGGCGGTGCCAGAAGAGGTTGCGTTAAAAGAAACAAGTGATTTCAATATTATAGGAACGGATAAAAGAAATGTTGACGGACCTAATTTGGTTACCGGTAAACCTTTATTTGGTATTGATATTCAAGAGGAAGGTATGATGATTGCCATGATCATACATCCACCAGCCTTTGGACTCACCTATAAATCAATGGATGCCGAAGCCGTAAAATCTATGCCCGGCATTAAAGATGTTTTCCCTATTGATGTTTATCCTGAAAATGTTGAAAAGCAGTGGTCCGATGGTGGTGCAATTGCTAAATTGGTAGCCATTGTAGGTGATTCTACCTGGCAATGTATGCAAGCCAAAAAAGCGTTGAAGGTTGAATGGGAAGAAACTTCGACCTTAGAAAGTACCGAAGGCCATGATGAGGCATTGACTAAATTATTGAATTCTACTTCTAAAAAACCTGCACGTAAAGATGGTGATGTGGCAAGTGCATTTAGAAAAGCCGATAAGATTATTGAACGTACGTATAGCGCACCATTTTTAGCACACAATACCATGGAGCCCATGAACTTCTTTGCAGATGTAAATGGAGAAAGGGCGCTATTGAACGGTCCCATACAAACACCTGAGTTTTTAGAAAAAACATTGGCTTCTAGATTAGGCCTACCGGTTGAAAAAATCGATATTAAAATGACCCGTATGGGTGGTGGTTTTGGAAGACGCCTCTATGGAACATTTGGAGTAGAAGCTGCGGTGATTTCACAAAAAATGCAAGCTCCCATAAAATTAGTTTATACCCGAGAAGATGATATGACCCAGGGAACATATCGCCCTACCTACAAGGTAAAATATAAAGCAGCATTGGATAAAGAGGGTAACTTGCTTGCATGGCATGTTAAAGGTGCCGGATCTAATGACGACCTACTTTTTGAAAATAGGTTTCCTGCCGGTGCCGTAGATAATTACTTAGCTGAGAAGTTTAACTTAGAAACGGTAGTTACTACCGGAGCTTGGCGAGCGCCACGCTCAAACTTTGTTGCCGGTGCAGAACAAGCCTTTATTGATGAAGTTGCAGAAGCCGCAGGTAAAGACCCTATTGAGTTCAGACTGGAACTTTTTGACAGAGCAATTAAAAATCCTGTTGGTGAACCAGAGAAGAACGATTACGATCCCGAGCGTTATGCCGGCGTTTTAAAATTGGTTAGGGATAAATCCGGTTGGTCTAACGGGCAAGGTAGTGCAAAAAGAGGTGTTTCTGCCTATTACTGCCATAACTCTTATGTTGCACAAGTATTAGACTTAAATGACGATACTGATGCTCCAAAAGTTGATAAAGTATGGTGTGCGGTAGATTGCGGTATTGTAATCAACCCAATGGCTGCAAAAAACCAAATTGAAGGTGGTATTATAGATGGCATAGGGCATGCCACCTATAGTGAAATGACCTTTGAAAACGGGCAACCACAGCACAAGAATTTTGACACCTATCGCTTAATAAGACATAAGGAAGCACCTAAAGAAATAGAAACGTTCTTTGTGGATAACGGAATTGACCCAACAGGTTTGGGAGAACCATCTTTACCTCCAATTATTGGCGCGTTGGCCAATGCCCTTTATAAAGCTACAGGACAAAGACATTATAATCAACCGTTTATTACGGAGAAATCCGTAATAGGTTAATACCCTTATGCTATTGTAATACTAAAACGCCAGAATAAAAATTCTGGCGTTTTTTTAGTTCATATTTTAAATTTCAATACCGCCCTCAAATAACTTCTAGAATCGTTATCTATTGTAAATATGGTATTATTATCGCCATCTTTTAGCTTATTGCTTAAACTAAAATTATAAGCCGCCCTTAAATCTAGCTGAAAGTGATTTGTAAAATGATACTCATATTGTAGACCACCATTGATCAAAGACATATTTATGAGTTCCGCAACATCCGTATCATTCACCAGTGCCCCATTCTGCACATTAGAAGTAAAACCATCTAATTGGGCAAACAACTTCATTCTATGTTTGTCCGATATATGGTATTGTAAATTGGTTTTGGGAATCCCCAAATTATATGACCAATCTGCACTAAATTTTTTGTAGTAGCTTATAAACGGTAAAGGGAATAAATAGCCTCTATTTTGGGAATACGAAAGCCCTAAGATCAAACGTGATGGCTTATAGTCATCTTCATATTTTTTAATAAAAACCAAATCTCCTGAAAAGACGATGTCATCAACCGTTAAATTTCTTGCCGTATGGTTTGTACTTATACCCGGCTGAAACCTTACCCCTAATCGCCAATCATTCTTTAGTGGTTGTGTATACCCTATGGTAAAATCAAGTATTCTAAAGTCATTTAATTGATTTCTATCAAATGGTAATTCTTCATCTTTAAAGCGAAGATGAATATTGCTATAATCAAACCCTAAAAACAAATATTTACCATCTCCCTTTAAAGGAATTGGAGCATTTATCAATACTCTAGAACGGGTATATTCTACATCAGAATTTTTATTGGGTATAAACGTAAAATCTATTCTTGCCAAATCGCTCAACTGTGCCGAGGCAGATCCGGTAATCAAAAATAAAAAAAGGATTAAAATTTTATGATGCATGTAATTGTACTTACCATCTATCTAATTAAGGATAATGCAAGTACGACCTATTTATTGTACTCTTGTTGTTCTAATAAGCATAAAAGTATCTTAAAAGATTTACCTTAAACTACAAATTCAAATCTTTGGTTACCCTAGCCAATTCTTGATCGAATAATTCTTTAGTGACTTCCTTGTTATAAAATGGGACCATTTCATTTAGTTTATCTTTCCATTGTTCCGATGCCATCAATTCTGGAAATGCTTTTTCAATAACATCGAGCATTATTTTAACAGAAGTTGAAGCTCCTGGTGATGCACCCAACAAACATGTAATTCTTCCGTCTTTACTACTTACCAATTGTGTACCAAACTCCAACGAACCGCCTTCAAATTCATCTTTTTTTATGGTTTGAACACGTTGACCTGCAATTACAATTTCCCAATCTTCATTTTTGGCATCCTTAACAAATTGACGCAATGATTCCATGCGATCATCAAAGCTCATGGCCACTTGTTCCAACAAATATTTTGTCAATGGAAGATTATGCCAAAACACGCCCCACATGGATGGTATATTATCAAAATTGATAGATTTAAACAGGTCTAAATAAGAACCTTCCTTTAAAAACTTAGGACTAAAACCTGCAAACGGACCAAACAACAATTCTCTCTTTCCATTGATATAACGGGTATCTAAATGCGGCACCGACATTGGCGGGTCACCAATACCTGCTTTGCTATATACCTTGGCGTTATGCTGATTTATGATATCTTGATTTTTACAGACCAACCACTCGCCACTAACGGGAAATCCACCGTAGCCGTCTTTCTCGTCTATTTCGACCTTTTGCAGCAATAAAAGACTACCGCCACCGGCACCGATAAAAACATGTTCGGCATCGATCGTATTTTTCTTACCTGTTTCTAAATTTTTCATCTTCACCAACCATTCTTCATCATGGTCAGGGTCTATGTCTTCAACCTCTGTATGGAACAATACTTCAGTATTATATTCATCTTTAAGTATAGCAAATAATTTTTCCGTTAATGCGCCGTAATTCATCTCGGTTCCCCTATCTATTCGCGATGCTGCCATAACCTCATCTTCAGTACGATTATGCATCATTAAAGGAAACCATTCTTTCATTTTTTCAACTTCTCTAGTAAACTCAATCGAGTTGAACATAAAATGCTCTTTAAAAGCTTTGAAACGATTTTCAAGATAGTTGGCGTTCTCTTCTCCCTTTACCCAGCTATGATGTGGTACAGGAGTGATGAAAGTTTTAGGGTCTTTGATCAAGCCTTCCGCTACCAAATAAGACCAGTATTGCTTAGATATTTCAAACTGGGTACAGATGTTAATTGCCTTGCTAATATCTACAGCACCATCTTCGTTTTCTGGAGTATAGTTCAACTCACATAAGGCAGAGTGACCAGTACCGGCGTTGTTCCAAGCGGCAGAGCTTTCTTGTCCCACTTTACCTAATCGTTCAACGATCAAAACGTTAAGGTCTGGCTTTAACTGTTTTACCAATAAAGCTAACGTAGCACTCATGATACCTGCACCTACACAAATAAGGTCGTATTCTTCTCGTAAAACCATTATAAATTATTAAAATGTAATATAAAATTAATCCATCACAAACTTAAAGCCTGCTGTAACAATGCTGGAACTAAAGGTCGTATTTCTATCATATTTATAGAACTTTACATCAATACTTTTAAGTCCGAGTTTCCAGACATGCATTTTTGTAAAAATATCCGTGTAGGAAACTCCCATTCCAAATTGGTTTGCCGAATATTTTGACAAATCATAATCAGAGGTATAAAACGTATCCGTAGAAAATGCTTCTTCATATCTGTAAAAATAATCTGCGGCTGACTGCTGGTAAAATCTATAGGATGGGTATACCGTAAACTTATCCGTTAGCTTAATAGGCACTTCTACACTTGCCGTGTGCGAGTTAATACCCCAATCATCAAAATAATATCTATAGTAGGATCGTAACACAACACTTTCATTTATATACCAATTCAACCTTCCGCCACCTGCAACTTTAAAGCGGCTATCCGGTAATTGCTCAATAGCATCCGCAAGTTGAAATTCTTGAATAAATGAATCGGCTATATCTGCAAAATAAACGCGTTGAAAAGGTGTACTCAATAAACCATCTTGCTTTACAAAATCTAAAGCCAATGAACCTTGAAGATTTTTACCTAGAATTTGAGAAAAGCCCAAACCTATCGAATAGGAGTTTCTTGTCTCATCTGTAAACTTCTCAAAAGTAGGGCTGTAATCTATGTTCCCAGTAATTGTTTTGTTTAAAAAGAATCCGTTATCCAAACCATTTGCCCCACTTGCAAAAGGTCTTAGTTCCGTTGGGTAAATAGGAGTCCAGGTATCTAAAAATATATTTGCATTAATACTTACCTCGGTATTTTTTTCATTAAAGAGTTTTGTTAACCCACCACCAAATCCGAATGAAAAATAATCATATTCCGATGACACTGATAGATTTCCGGAGTACATAGTATTTCTATCATCTGAACTATGCGTATATGTGCCGGACAAGTTGGTCCATACATCTGACCTAGAAGCTCCTGTACTTGCTACAAAAGAATCTGCCCTTTCACTACCATCAAATGGATCAACATTACTGGAAGATGCAGAGGTGTAGGCAGAAACACCAGCATCAATGGTTAAAATATCATCATCATTCAATGGTACCGATACTATAATAGTTCCCGTAACATCTGTAAGTTCTTCTGTACCAATACCACCGGTAACAGCAGCATTATCACCGTTTTGAGAATAGTAACTGCTCAAGAAATCTACTTCGGTAGTTTCCAACACACGTTTTTTATAAGAGTTGGTTGCACCGGTATTTTGCTGGGCGTAACCAGCACCGCATAGCATACCTGCAATGAGTAGCACTATAAATTTAAACTTATGTCTTTGTTGTTTCATTACTTACTAATTACAGCCGCAGCCTCCACCTGTTTTACCTCCGTTTGCGCCTACCGCTGCTTCTCTATACGAATGCATGGTAATCACATTTCTATCGCACTTTTTATCTTGCAAGGTCATGTCAGGATCGTTGATATTTACTTTATCGTACTCCTTTAATACCGTGCAGCTACTAAGACCACCAATCATTACCAACACAATTAAAATCCTTTTCATTTTACTTATTTATTTGAATATTCTTAGATGTAATTATAGTACCCAAGTCGTCAATAATGATACACTCTACCTTTGGCAACTGCTCTATTCTATTTAAACCCACTTCTTTACCCATTACAAAAACAGATGTTGCAAGCGCATCTGCAAGTTCTGCCTTTGGGGCAAATACTGTTACGCTAACTATTCCCGTTGCCGGATAACCGCTACGGGGATCAATAATATGTGTATATCTGGTATTATTAAAAGTTACGTACTTCTCATAATTACCTGAGGTGACCACCGCTCCATTATCCAAGGGTAATAATGCAAACACCTTGTTCTTATTCATTGGGTTGGTAATGCCTACTTGCCAACTATCACCATTAGGTTGCTTTCCCCAAGTATTCATATCTCCAGATGCATTTATAATACCTGCTACCACACCTCTGGAAATCAATAGTTCTTTTGCCTTATCCGCCGCATGACCTTTTCCTATTGCTCCAAAACCTATTTTCATACCCTTCAATTTGAGGAAAACGGTAAGATTTTCTTTATTCAATAGGATATTTTGATATCCTACTTTAGAAACGGATGCTTTAATGGTTGCTTCCTCAGGCATTTCAGTCATGCTACCGTCAAACTTCCAGATGTTATCCATTGATGCATAACTAATATCAAAAGCACCATCGGTCAATGTAGAAATTCCTATTCCCCTTTGTATTAATTTGAACAATTCCGCATCAACTTTAACAGGTTTTACGCCTGCATTTTTATTAATTTCCGATGTCTGTGAATTTGGGTCCCAAGAAGAAATCAACTTTTCTATTCTTGTTATTTCACTGACAGCCAAATTAATATACTCTTCACCTTCAATAGGATCTTTAGCCACAACCGTGATATCAAAACGGCTACCCATTAATTTCATAGTACGCTTAAAAGGCTCTTGAGCCAGAAGCTGACCAACAGAACATATCATTACTATGAGAACTAGTTTTTTCAAGCTATTTTATGAATGAATTTAATTCTGCAATGTATTCTTTTGGTGACAGTTTTTTATAACTGGTTTCGCCATAAACTTTACCATCCGCATTCATTACTACCACGAAGGGGAAGATACCTTGCCGGTTGTACTTTTCTGCTAAAACCTTGTTCTTATTTAATTGCACTACTGGCAATGCATTCTTTTTTCTACGTGGAAAATCTGCTTGTAACATAATATAATGGTCCATGGCATACTCCTTAAACTCATCTGTTGACCACACCGATCTATCCAATTTAATACAAGGTGCACACCAATCTGAACCTTGAAAAACAAGGACAATAGGCAAATTGTGAGTTTTAGCAAGTTCTTTTGCTTCAGTAAAATCCGTCTGCCAATCTTGGGCAATAGCGGTACTTAACCCTATGACCAACATCAAAACTGTAATTACGTATTTTTTCATAAAATTCAATTCTGCTACAACAGATTAATACAAAGCACTTTGCAGTATCTGCGTTTTAAAAGCTACGGCAATGCAATAGCCTCTAATAGCTTAACGCACCTTTTAGTAAAAATTGTGTACTTGATGATACTGATGTTCACTACTTTAAATGACCAATGTGTTATTATATGTAAGCTAGTCAAGATTTGAGATAGTATTCCCCCAAAACTCTTTAAACATCTTTCTCTATTATATGATTTTCATCATATTTAAGAATACCCTTGATCTATATTTTTGAAACTTGAAAATTTAGAATCAATAAGTTGTGTTTATTTCAAAAACTACACATTATAAAAACATGATTTTTTAAACAAAAATGTCAGTTTATAACCCATGAATAGTATTCCCTGACAAAATCCTATAAATTTGATAAACACTAATCCCATTTACACGTGAGTAAAGCTATATATATTGTTACTACAGAACCAAATAGTGGAAAATCAATTATTTCATTAGGTCTTATGCAACTTCTTTTAGGTAGAACTGCCAAGGTTGGTTATTTCAGACCTATTATCGATGATGTTCCCGAAGGGAAAACCGACAATCATATTGACACTGTTTTAAGCTACTTTAATGTAGATATGAAGCCAGAAGAAGCTTTTGCATATACACGAAGCCAAGTAGTACAATTAAAAAACCTAGATAAAGACGATGAAATTGTAGGGCATATTATACACAAGTATAAAACTATTGAAAACAAGTTCGATTTCGTTTTAGTGGAAGGAACAGATTTTTCTGGAGAAGGTGCCATAATTGAATGGGATATCAACGTGCTTATTGCAAAAAACCTAGGTATACCTGCAGTTATTCTAGCAAGCGGAAAAAACAAAACTTTAGGTGAACTGGTCGGTAATCTTTACATGGCCTATGACTCTTTTAAAGAAAAAGGTGTAGATGTACTTTTAATCGTAGCCAATAAAGTACAACCAGAAAATGTCTCTATAGTTTCTGAAGGATTAAAAGAGAAACTACCCAATGACGTATTGGTAGGTACCATACCTGTAAACCCAATTTTAGGTAGCCCTACTTTAAAGGAAATTGCCCAAGAACTAGATGCCAAGATTCTTTTTGGTGAAGATTATATCAATAATCAAGTTGGTAGTTTTAGTGTTGGCGCCATGCAATTACGTAACTACATAACGCATTTAAAAGATGATAGCTTGGTGATTACACCTGGTGATCGCGCAGATATTATTTTAGGGGCGCTACAGGCCAATATTTCTACGAACTACCCTAGCTTGTCCGGTATTGTTCTAACCGGTGGTTTATTACCGGAAGAATCCATTATAAAGTTGATAGAGGGACTTTCAGACATCATTCCCATTCTATCTGTAGCAAGAGGCACCTTCTATGTCACCAATAAAATAGGGACTATTAGACCTCGTATTTATGCTGAAAATACCGAAAAAATACAGACCTCAATACAAGAGTTCGAAAAACACATTCCTACCAAAGAACTGGCCGAAAGGTTAATCACTTTTAAAGCTAAGGGCATTACCCCTAGAATGTTTCAATATAACCTTCTGCAAAAAGCCAAATCATCTAAAAAACATATTGTACTGCCCGAAGGTTCAGATGAACGAATTCTGATGGCAACCAAAATGCTGATAGATGCCGAAGCGGTAACCATTACACTTTTAGGCAATAGAGATCAGATTATTTCAAAAATCACTGAACTGGATATTGACATAGACCTTAGCACCATAAACATTATTGACCCTACAACATCTGACAATTTTTTAGATTACGCCACTACCCTGTTTGAATTACGTAAGCATAAAAACGTAAACTTGGCAATGGCCAAAGATTTAATGGAAGACGTATCATATTATGGTACCATGATGGTTTATAAAGGGCATGCTGACGGCATGGTTTCCGGTGCCGTACATACCACCCAACATACCATAAGACCTGCATTACAGTTTATAAAAACAAAGCCTGGTGTTTCTATAGTATCTTCTATATTTTTTATGTGTTTACCCAATAGGGTCACTGTTTTTGGAGATTGTGCCATTAACCCTAATCCTACTTCAGAGCAATTATCTGAAATTGCAATTTCATCTGCGGCAACAAGCGCTGCATTTGGCATAGAACCTAAAGTAGCCATGCTATCATATTCTTCAGGAGCATCGGGTGTTGGTGAAGATGTTGATAGAGTACGAAAAGCTACTGAAATCATAAAAGATAAAAGACCCGACCTAAAAGTGGAAGGTCCCATTCAATATGATGCAGCAGTTGATGCCAAAGTTGGTTTAAGTAAATTGCCCGAATCTGAAGTTGCAGGACAAGCTAGCGTGTTTATATTCCCTGACTTGAATACAGGAAATAATACTTATAAAGCGGTACAAAGAGAAACTGGTGCCTTGGCGATCGGACCAATGTTACAAGGTCTAAATAAACCGGTTAATGATTTAAGCCGAGGTTGTACCGTAGATGATATTTTTAACACCGTAATAATTACTGCTATTCAAGCAGAAGGATTCTAAACTCATTTTCATGAATATTTTAATTATCAACTCTGGTAGCTCATCTATAAAATATCAACTTTTAGATATGCCTGCGGCAAAGATTATTTGTCAAGGATCTATAGAGCGTATTGGTAGTACCCAAGCTATTTCAACCTATAAAACGGATACACATAAGGTTGAAAAAACCTATGAAATTGCAACTCACAAAGCTGGTCTGGAGCGAATTACTTCTCTTTTGCTTGATGCTGAAATGGGCGTGATCGATAGTACTGAGGAAATAGATGCCATTGGTCATCGTGTGGTACATGGTGGTAAAGATTATGTTGATACTACTTTAATCAATGAAGAAGTTAAGCAAAAAATAAAATCGCTTTCTCCCCTAGCCCCTTTACACAACCCTGCCAATCTAGAAGGAATACTAATGGCGGAAGAAATTTTTAAATCATCTAAGCAAATCGTTGTTTTCGATACTGCCTTTCATGGTACGTTACCCATAAAAGCTAAAAAATATGCCGTTCCCAATATCCTGTTCGAAGAAAAGAGAGTTCAGGCTTATGGATTTCATGGTACCAGCCATAAATATGTTTCGGAAAAAGCAAATGAATATTTAGGCAATCAAAATACCAAGCTCATTTCCATTCACTTGGGAAATGGTTGTAGTATTACCGCTATCAAAAATGGTAAGAGCATAGATCATAGTATGGGATTTGCACCGTCTAACGGATTGGTAATGGGTACACGAAGTGGAGATATTGACCATTCCATTATTTTTTATATGGTGAAAACACTTGGGTATAGTTTAGATGAAGTAAATGAACTTTTGAACAAAAAAAGTGGAATGCTAGGCCTTACAGGTTACAATGACCTTCGTGATATTGAAGTAGAGGCGAGTAAAGGTAATACCGACTGCATTCTTGCCTTAGAAATGAATGCCTACCGAATTAAAAAATACATAGGCGCCTATATTGCAGCAATGAACGGTTTAGACGCTATTATTTTCACTGCCGGTATTGGAGAAAACTCCAGTTTAATGCGCCAACTTGTGTGTAAGGATATGGAGTGTTTTAATCTTCACTTAGACGACTCCAAAAATGATTTAAGATCTAAAAATGTTAGAGAAATAAATACCACGGATTCTAAGGTAAAAATTCTGGTAATCCCTACAAATGAAGAATTGGAAATTGCCAAACAGGTTTACCAATTAATTAATTAGTTCTAATTATAAGCCTTGGAAATTGTTCTGTAATTGATGGCTAAATTCCAAGGCTTTCCCATATATAATGAACCAGTTTCATATGTCCAATTCTCCAGACATTTGTTTTAAAATAATTTCAGATAGTTTGGCTTGAAACTTTGCATTACTAAACCTAACCCTTGCATTTATATAATTAAGTTGTGCCGTTCTAAACTCTATTGTAGGAATAATTCCTATCCTGTACTTTTCTACCGTTATGTCTAAATTTTCTTTCGCTATTGCTTCATTATTTCCCTCTAGTTCAATTAAACTAATATTGGTCAAATAAGTTTGATAGGTTGTACTCAAAGTAGAAAGCAGCTGTTGTTCTTTTTCTTTAATAGCTATTGCTGCGTTTTCCAATTCCATTTTTCCTATTTTCTCATTCCTATTTTGATTAAATCCATCAAATAAATTTAATGTTGCCCCAAATCCATAACTAAATCCGTTAGACTCCGAACTTGTTGTAAAACCAAGACTAGATTCTGATTTTCCAAAATTATAACCTGTAGTAGCATAAATGGTGGGGTACCTTGATGCCTTAACCTGTTTAAGTTCCAACTCACTAATTCTCTTACTTATTCTCTCTGCATTTAATTCTGGATTATTGGCCATTAATTTAGATTCTAAATCAGGTAACAATAAACTCTGATCAACGAATATTTCGGGTACTGCCTTAAAATCGGTTGTTAAGTCTCTCGCCAATTGTTCGTTCAACTGAATTTTGGTATTTGCATACAGTTCTTTTTGGCGTTGCATTAAAGTTTGATCGGTATTTAAATCTACTTGCGCATTTAAAACTTCCAATTTAGAGGCCTTTCCAATAGAGAATCTATTTCTAGCCAATTCTACTCTTTGTTCTGAAATATAAATAGTACTGTCCAAAGCGGCTAATTGCTGTTGTTGTTGTACCAAATCGTAGTAGGTGATCATTACCTCGCCAACTTTGGTCAATACCACTTGCTTTAATTCTTCTGCACCTAATTCCCGGTTCTGTTTCAATTGATCATATGCCGCAAACATACTTAACCCATCAAATAAGGTCCAATCTAAAGTTACTCCATAGTCCAAACTATTATTTTTAGCATTGTCCTGTTCTACTTGAGAACCATCTGTTCTTGTTTGTGATAAATTCTGCACACTATTATTATCTTCAATACTTGCTTCTAAAGTAGGAAGCATACCAGCAAAACCTGGACTTACGGAGACAGAATCAATTTTTAAATTGTTGGCGGCCGTAATAATCTGATAGTTATTTTTGACTGTAATCTTAACGGCATCTTCAATAGTCAGAATTTCTTGTGCGGCGGCGTTAAGATGTAAAATAATCAATAATAAAAATGGTAACTTGGTTATATTCATTCTAGTTGGTTTCAAGTACTTTAAACTCCGGTCTCTCTACTTTCTCCCTAGACCACAATAAATACAGGGCAGGTATCACAAAAAGGGTCAATAGTAAAGAAAACATGGTACCTCCTATAATTACTACCCCCATACCTATTCTACTAGTTGATGCCGCTCCAAGAGATAACGCAATTGGTAGAGCGCCTAATGCAATGGTTAAACTGGTCATTAAAATAGGTCTTAACCTTGATTCTGAAGCCTTCATAATTGCCTCACTTTTTTCAATACCTTGCTCCCTTAATTGGTTTGCAAACTCAACAATCAAAATACCATTCTTAGTTACAAGACCAATTAGCATTATAGTACCGATCTGGCTAAATATATTCCAAGATTGCCCAAACAACCACAATGAAAACAGTGCACCGGCAACCGCCATAGGCACCGTTAAAATGATGATAAAAGGGTCAATAAAGCTTTCAAATTGAGCCGCTAAAATCAAAAATATCAGTAATAATGCTAGTCCAAATGCAAAGAGTGTATTGGAACTACTCTCAACAAAATCACGAGACTCACCTCCCAAATCAGTGGTAAAGGTATCATCAAGTACATTTTCCTTAATTCTTTCCATTGCGGCAATACCATCATTTATAGTTTTTCCAGGCGCAAGATTTGCTGAAACCGTAGCTGCCATATAGCGATTGTTATGATATAATTGTGGCGGACTACTATGCTCAGTAGTATGCACTAAATTATCCAATTGGATAAGTAATCCGTCCTTGTTCTTTACAAATATAGATGTGAGGTCCATTGGTGCATTCCTATCCTCCTTATCAAACTGACCTATTACTTGATATTGTTTTCCATTCTTTAAAAAATAGCCAAAACGCTGACCACTTAATGACAATTGCAAAGTCTGGGCTACATCTATAACAGATACTCCTAATGTCTCCGCTTTCTCCCTATCTATGGAAACATATAGCTCCGGTTTATCAAATTTCAAATTGACATCTACATAAGAAAAGGTCTCATCATTCTCAGCTTCTGCCATAAATTCCGGTATGTATTCCTTTAACTTATCAAAATTCTGAGCTTGAATAATATACTGTATCGGTGGACCTCCACGTCTATTCACTGAAATAGTTGGGCGTTCCGATACGTTAGATTTTCCTCCTACATAAGCTTTTGCCCATTCACCTAAATCATTGGCTATCTCTCTTTGCGATCGATCACGCTCACTAGGATCCACCAATGCAATATTAGCCCTACCGCTGTTCACAGATGAAGAACCAAAACCAGGTGAAGTCAAAACCAAACTCACCTTTTTTTCTGGTACCGAATCATTTATCAATTCGGTAATATCGGTCATTAACCTATCCATATACTCATAAGAAGAACCCTCTGGAGCATTAACACTTAAACGTATAAAGCTACGATCATCATAAGGAGCCGTTTCTTTTGGTAGAAGAATATAAAATACCGCAATTAAAGCTATACAGCCCGCTAGAATAGGGAAACTCAACCATTTTCTTTTCATAAAAACCCTTAGCGATTCTGCATAGGATTTATTCATTTGCAAAAAGTATTTCTCAGTTACATGATAAAATTTTGTTTGCTTTTGTTTACCCGGTTTAATTAAGTAGGCATTGAGCATGGGAGTTAACGATAAAGACACAAATGCCGAAATTAGTACAGCTGCTCCAAGTACTACCCCAAACTCCCTAAATAGCCTTCCTACAAACCCTTCTAAAAAGATGACGGGCAAAAATACGGCTGCCAATGTTATTGATATGGATATTACAGCAAAAAATATTTCATTAGACCCTTTGATAGCCGCCTCAATGGGACTCATACCCTCTTCTACCTTTTTATAAATATTTTCGGTCACAACGATACCATCATCAACAACCAATCCCGTCGCCAATACAATAGCCAAAAGTGTTAAAACATTTATTGAATAACCAAACAACCACATTACGAAAAACGTAGCTATCAAGGATACAGGAATATCAATTAAAGGGCGCATGGCCATTGACCAGTTTCTAAAGAAAACAAAGATGACCAATATTACCAGAATTACCGAAATAAGTAAGGTCTCGGCTACTTCGGTAACCGCCCGTCTTACAAAGACGGTGTCATCAATTACAATATTCAATTTAAAACCTTCAGGTAAATCTTTTTTAAGGTTTTCGTATTCTTCGTAAAAAGCATCTGCGATTTCCAAATAGTTAGTACCGGGTTGTGGTATTACCGCAGTAGCTACCATGGGCTGACCAGAATCGCTCATTTTAGTCTCCATGTTCTCACCCTCTAATGAAGCTTGACCTATATCACTTAAACGCACTAACTTATCATTATCTGCCATGATAATGATATTATTAAATTGTTCTTCAGTACTTAAATTACCTATGGTCTTTACTGTTAGCTCTGTGTTATCGCCGGTTAATTTTCCCGATGGTAATTCTACGTTCTGTGCCAATAATGCATCTTGTACATCTGAAACCGTTAATCCATATGAGGAAAGTTTTAAAGGGTCTATCCAGAGCCTCATGGCATATCTTCGTTGACCCCAAATCTGCACACTACTAACGCCTGGTATGGTTTCTATTCTTTGAGCGATAACGTTTTCAGCATAGTCGGATAATTCAAGAATATTTTTATTATCGCTCTGAACGGTCATTGACAATATTCTTTGTGCATCCGCATCAGATTTAGACACCACAGGCGCAGAGTCAAGATCATCGGGCAAACTTCTAATTGCTTGTGACACCTTATCCCTAACATCGTTTGCTGCTTCTTCAAGATCTTTGTCTAGATTAAATTCTATATTAATAGAACTTGAACCTTGTACACTAGATGAGCTTAAATTTCTAATGCCGTCAATAGAATTAATGGCCTTCTCCAGTGGTTCGGTAATTTGAGATTCTATAATATCTGCATTGGCACCAGAATATGTAGTTCTTACCGAAACTTGTGCCGGGTCAATTGACGGAAATTCCCTAATTCCTAAATACGTATAACCTATAATTCCAAAAAGAACCAGGGTCACATTCATTACTATGGCAAGTACCGGTCTTTTTATGCTTAAAGTAGATAGATTCATTATTCCCCTGTTCTTGCTTCTGGTTGATTAAAATCTATTTCCACCGGTGTGCCATTTTTTAAGGCCATTACGCCATAAGTTAAAATGGTATCACCGGCTTTTAAGCCTGTCAAAACCCTAACTTCATTTCCAGTTCTTGTACCAATCTCTACATCTATCTCTTTCGCCCTACCTTTTTCAGATATAAAAATGCGTTTACCGTTCTGTACCGGAATCAAAGATTCTGACGGAACCAATAACGCATTATCAACGCTTTCTAAAGGCAAAAGCACGTTTGCGTAAGTACCTGGATAAATTTCCCCATCACTATTCTCTGCAATTGCTCTCATTTTCAAGGTTCTGGTAGCAATTTCAACCTCAGGTTCTATAGCATACACGGTAGCCTCATGACTTATATTGGCCTCTGAAGTGGTAAAAGTGAGATTTGTACCAATCTCCACCTGGGATGCATACTTTTCGGGTATGGAAAAGGTGATTTTAAGTTTACTGGTATTCACCAACTTAGCAATAGGTGTTAATGGTGTTACATAGGTTCCCTTTGATATGGAACGTAAACCAATGGTACCTGAGAACGGCGCCCTAACAATAGTTTTTGATAATTGGGCTTGTATGAGTTGTGATTCTGCACTTGCGGACTGAAAATCCGCACTTGCAATTTCATATTCTTCTTGACTAATAGCCTGTTTCTCTAAAAGCAATTTTGCCCTTCGTTCATTTTCAGAAGCTAATTTTTGTGCCGTTTGTACTTTTGACAGTTGTGCCTGTAGCTCAACATCATTTACCGTAAAAAGTACTTGACCTTCTACCACTTTACTACCCTCCTCAAAATTAATACTCTCTACAACTCCTGATATTTCACTTCTAATTTCTATTTGTTCATTGGCTTCAATAGTTCCAGAGAGAGAAATATTGTCATTAAATTCTTGTTCTTGTAAAACAAGGCCTTTTACGGTTGTAGCTGTTGATGATTCCTCTGACAGTTTAGGCTCTCCAATTTCATTATTGGCATTTATTCGATAAACGATCAAAGCGGTCAACCCTATCAGCAAGATACCGTAAACAATGTATTTTGTTTTCATAGGTGGTGGATTGTTTTTAGTTAGTTTGGCTACTAACAAATCTAAACCTAAACACCTATTTTGGGGATATCTTAAGCTATATTTAACAAGGTTTTAGCACCATATTTTCAACTATATAAAAAATGATATCAAAGACTATCATAAAGGCAATTAAATATGACTTCAAAATTTAAAAATGGTTTAATATACCTTATTATTTAACATTTTTTAACCTCTCAGAATATTTACGCTGAACGTATCTACACTAAGATTATAACACAAACTGTTTAATAAAAAAAGCCGGTGCCTTAGTAGAATTTTTTAGTTCTCTAAAACACCGGACCTTAAACTGTATATTCTATTTCTAGAACAATTATTTATGCCTCACAACTAGCACAATCTTTCTTTTGCTTGAATTTTTGGGCAGCATTCATACTATGTTGGTAGTACAATGACTTCAATCCTAATTTCCATGCTGTTACGTGAATCTTATTGATTTCCTTAACTGGCATTTCTGGATGAACAATAATGTTAACGGATTGACCTTGATCAATATGGTTCTGTCTATTTGCTGCTTGATAGATAATGTCCATCTGGTCAATTTCTGAATAGGTCTTAAATACATCTTTCTCCAAATCAGAAAGGAAATCTAAATGCTGTACAGATCCATCAAAATCACGTATGCTTCTCCACACCTCAGTAGTGTTCATGCCTTTCTCCTCTAAAAGATCAACTAAGAATGGATTTCTTATGGTAGTTTTCACCTTGGCAATATCCTTTACGTATGTATTTGACCAAATTGGTTCTATACCTTGAGAAACCTGACCTAATATAAATGCAGATGACGTTGTAGGTGCAATTGCATTCAATGTCGCATTTCTTCTTCCAAAACCTTTTAAAACCTTTGGCTCTCCAAATTTATCTGCCAACTCTTCAGAAGCACTATAAGATTTCTCCTTAATAGTTTTAAATATCTCACTATTTAGATTATAGGCTTCTTGACTGTTGAAAGGCAACATTTTAGATTGCAATAATGAATGCCAACCTAATACTCCTAAACCTAGCGCTCTGTTATCTTTTGCAAAATTATAAGCGCGTTCCATGAACAAAAAGGTTTGGCGATCTTCTCTATTTTCAGAATCGCGGTATACTTCTAATTTTTCACAGAATTCCGTAATTACCGCATCTAAAAAGAATACCATAGTTTCTACAGCATCTGTATCTTTCCATTTATCGTAGTGAAGAACGTTTACAGAAGACAATACACATACAAAAGACCACTCGTCACTAGATGGCAACATAATCTCCGTACATAGGTTACTAGCATAAATCTTATGACCTTTTTCTTGGTATACATCTGCAGCACCATTGTTGGCATTATCCTTAAAGAAGATATACGGGTAGCCCATTTCACCTCTTCTCTGTAAAACTTTGGCCCAGATAGAACGTTTTTCATTGTCACCATCTACCATTTCTTGCATCCACTCATTCGTAACAGTTACGCCATGAGTCAATTCTTGAATAGGGTTACCTTCAGTACCAATTTCCAAAAACTCTTCAATATCAGCGTGTTCTACCGGTAAGTAAGGAGAAAAACGACCTCTACGTACAGAACCTTGGCTTACGACATCTACCATAGATTCAAAGAGCTGCATAATATGTACCGCACCAGATGCTTTACCATTATTTTTAACTTCTGCTCCCCTATGTCTAATATTACCAAAGTAACCAGAGGTACCACCACCTAATTTTGACATCATACCTACTTCAGATTGGGTGTACAAAATGTTACCCATATCATCGGCTATATTAGACCCAAAACAGCTAATTGGCAATCCTCTTTCTTTTCCAAAATTTGACCATACCGGAGATGCCAATGAGTAAAAACCTTCACTCATATACCCATAGAACTTATCTGAAAAACCAGGCATACCTAATATTTTCTCCGCTCTATCGGCAATTTCACGAATACGGGTTTCGGCTGATACTCCAGGAGTTAAGTAACCAGAAGCCAAGAAGTTACGACTATCTTGATTTAACCACTTAAACCCTTCTTCTTTGTCTTGTTTTATACTTTTAAGCGCTTCTTTTCTTGCTTGTACCAGTTCATTAGAACCATTCAGCTTAATTTCTTCCTTTACGCTAGTCTCTAAGTTAATTTTTGAATCGTTCATTTAAAATAAGTCGTCACTGGTTATACTTTGTGTTCTTTTGCTATAGTTGATGGAGCGCTTTACGAAGAAATCGCCATGTTTGGTACCGATTATCTCATCATCAAACCATTCTGTCTGAGATAATAATTCTTCGTCTACCTCAAATATTTTTTCGATTCCGATACTTTCTATCGAATCATTAAATCTCTTTTTAATGAATTCCTTGATTAAATTTTTAGGAAGGAAATCTATTTCACCTGCTTCAAAAATCCAATCTATAATATCACTCTCGGCCAAGAATGCATCTTTACACATATCCTGAACAGTACTATTAAATTCTACATTAAACCATGTAGGATTCTCATCTTTTATAATATTGATAATATCAATACCAAAATCGCCATGAATCTGTTCCTCTTTTGAGGTTGCCTCAACAACATTAGAGATACCCTTAAACATATTTTTATGTTTATTAAAGGCCATGATAATCAAGAACTGAGAGAACAATGATACGTGCTCAATGAATAGTGAGAACAATAAAATTGATTCTGAATATTCTTTGTTGTCTTCGCTTTTAGAGTTCTTAAGAGCCGTTTCCAAATAATGAACCCTTTTCATTATAACAGGCTTCTTCTTCAAGTTCTTGAACTCTGCATTTAAACCTAATATTTCCAACAAATGAGAATACGCATCATGATGTCTTACTTCACTTTCTGCAAACGTTGCACCTACAGAACCAATTTCTGGTTTTGGCATCTTATGGTAGATATCTCCCCAGAAGCTCTTAACCGCAACTTCAATTTGGGAAATGGCCAACATCGCATTTTTTATGGCATTTCTTTCAATGTCATTCAAGCCGGTCTTAAAGTCTTGAATGTCACTTGTAAAGTTAAATTCCGTATGTATCCAATATGAATGTCTAATTGCCGATACATATTCGTACAATGCAGGGTATTCATATGGTTTTAGATTCACTCGCTTTTCAAAGATGTTCGATTTTCTTTTCTGTGCTTGCTCATTTCTATATAGAATATATCCCTTAGCAACATCAAAGTAACCGCCTTCCATTAACTTGTTCTCAACGAAATCTTGAACCTCCTCTACTGTAGGAATATAATTATCGTCTAATTTCTTTCTTTCTAACAGTGCTAAATGCACATTATTGGAAATTATTTCAGCTTCACCAGGACCACCATGTTCAACGGCTGTCATAGCCTTTAAAATAGCATTTGTAATTTTGTGTAAATGGAAGGGTTTTGTTGAAAAATCCCGTTTTATGACCTGTGTGATTTTCATGTTAAAATAATGTTAATGATGAACTAATTAAGCGAGGTGTAAAGTTCCAAAATTAATCACCTTATTTTCACATTTACCTCGTTAAGCTTTTAACATGGTTATCAACAATTGCAATTTTAACTAAAAATAGAAGAATGCCAACCTTCTCCAAATCACAAACTAAATATCTTTAAATCAATGTTTTATATTGATAAATTTAAATTCTAAATTTAGATTTGCTTAAAGAATTACTTCAGCTAATAATTGTATAAATTATTTTTAATAAAGTTGGCCATAGTCATTTTTTTCTAATAACATACTATTAACATTGATGTAATTTTTTACAATTTAAGTTCACCAACTTAAGTCGTTTTTCTTCAATATAATAGCTTTACCCATCTGTCTAAAAAATTCAATTTTCTCTTTAAAAAATCAAATGGTATCATTTAGAAATGTCAATGGTTTTTTTAATGATTTCACCTTTTTTACCACCAAAACTCTCCGATTGCACTTCAATTTTTATTTTTCTATTTTTTGTAGGAATTTTTGAAATATAAAAATCTTTAGAGGGTGTTTTACCTAACCAAATTTTGTCATTTTCTTCATTTATAAAGTATAAATTATGATATACAGGAGCATCTAAAGTTTTAAAATGAACATACAATTCGGCATTGTTTTCATTTAAAAATCCATTTACCTGAAATTGAGATGTAGTTGGTGATGGTTCGCGTTTGGAGTTTATGGCAACTTCGCCTAAATACGCACTACCTTTGCCCCTAGTTCTAACTCCGATTTTAATTATACGAACGTTTTTACGAACGGTTATGCTAAAATTGTTTTTCTTCCAGGAAAGTGAATTTTTAAGCGCATTGGTTAAAATCTCCCCGTTAGATAATTGGCAATAAAACTCTAAACTTATATCACCAATAGTTTTAGCGACAACGCTAAAATTCACGTTCTTTTCTAAACTTATTTTTGTCTTGTACAAAGGTAGTTCTGCATTCTCGTACGCTTCTAAGAATAAGCTACTACCACCAAAATAGCTATCCTCAAAACTAATGGTAGGTTCAACTTTGGTAGTATCTACCTGAAATTGCCATGTTGGCAATACGTCTTGAATACTTAAATTATGCCATTCTTCTCTTGAAACCGTTTTTCCTTTCTCATTGTAAAAACTACCAAGTCCGTAATTGAAATTAGATTTAAAAGGCAGTTCATTAATTACGCTTCGTGGTTCAAAATAATTGGAGAATCCTTGCCAAGTACTTTCGCCAAACCTAGTCTCTATAGTTGAACCACCATTCCAAAAATTTTGTTCATTACGGTATACGTCCTCTGGCATTTTACTTTCAGAAATATCAAAGGTAGAGTTGGACCAGTAAATACCTATAGATGTATTATTAGGTTTACCGTTCTTATATAGTGCATCCCATTTTACAGGTGTATTATAACTTTTGGACTGTACATCTATACCCGCGAACAGATCCCACTCACTTCTTCCCAGTTTATTGGCCAGAACTTTGCTATCTTCTAAATTAACATCGTGATACCTAAAATTGATAAAAAACACATCAGACATATTAGTATCTCCATTTTGAAAATACATTTGATTGTGCTCGTTTAATTCGTCTTGCCAAATTACGCGTGAATCATCTATCATGGCATCGTACCAGACCAATTTTAAATTTGATCGTTCCCTATAATATGTGATGAACTCTTGCATGAGTTCCCCCATATTACCCACTAAATCATACGTTTCTTGATTAATAAACCAGCCATCAAATTTATATGCTTTAGCTACTTCAATAAGTTTATCGGCAACGGGAAAGCTTCCATCCTCATTCTTTACAAGAAACTCATACACCCACTTTTCCTTACCGCCATAAACGTTGGGCGGAAAAAACACCGTACCTATACTCTTTACTCCGTTTTTATGGGCAGCATCTGTCCAGAACGCTGTTGGTGGCACAATAATACCTTCGTTTGCTGAGCCACCCCATTGCACAAAATAATCTATGTATTGCCAAAATGGAAAAGCATATTGTTTTACCGAAGTAAACCCTTGAGAAGGATGAAAATTAGTGGTATGAGGTGCCATTAAAGCTATAATACCCGGAATTTTTGGTGAACTTTCTCCTAAACCCGTACTATCATTTAAAAACCGATCTGCCAAAGGAATACTACTTACATTAAACTTTGCTTCCCTATCATTTTCTGGTGACCATTCTAAAAGCTCGTGTACAAACCAATAAGAAGAATAGGGCTGATTTTTTCCATACTCTTGTTCTTGTGCCTTGATGTTAAATCCGCACCAAAATAATATTACAAAATACAAGGTTATTTTCTTCATGGTCATTGTCAGTTTAATTTAAAGTTTAAAGATTGTTCTTTTCTGAAGAATCTACAACTCTCTTGAAATTATAGAAGGTTTAATGTTAAATGAAAAGGAATATTAAAACATAAACGGAACATATAAAGGGTAGGCTTCGCTTTATGGAGACCTCAAATAAAATTTTCAATACTTTCGCCTTTTAATTGAATGCCATATGAGTATTGAAGAATTAGTGGGTTCGTATTCTATTATAGGAAGCAACCAAGATGAGGAATCGTACAATTACAAAGGTCTACTTTTATTATCCCTTGATGGTAATAATAGAATTATTGCAAAATGGACCATTAATAATACTCAGAAACAGACTGGTACAGGTTTTTTTAAGAACAATATTTTGGTGATAAATTTCAGCTATACTGGCGGTGACCAAAATATTTACAAAGGTGTTGTGGTGTACCAGTGCCTTAGCAAAGATGTTCTAGACGGATTTTGGTCCGAGAAACACGGTAATCCTCTTTATTTGGGAGAAGAGCGTGGTTTTAGAATAAAATCTAAATCCAATACGCTGAACTAATATTCAAATGCGGTAGAAAACTAAAGTTAATACCATATTATTCCTGTAATTTTACATCCCTATTTAAAATTAAGAAAAGAATATGACGAAAGATCACGAGTTTTTTATGAGAAGAGCCATAGAAATGGCAGCAAAAGGAATGAACTCAAATGCAGGCGGCCCCTTTGGTGCCGTAGTTGTAAAAGATGGAGAAATTATAGCCGAAGGCCATAATAAGGTAACTTCTACGAACGACCCTACTGCACATGCAGAAATGGTGGTTATTAGAGATGCCTGTAAAAAACTGAATACGTTTCAATTAACAGATTGTATTATTTATACTTCTTGCGAGCCTTGCCCGATGTGCTTTGGTGCCATTTATTGGGCTAGACCAAAGACAGTATATTATGGTTGTGATAAGGCAGATGCAAAAGCTATAGATTTTGATGACCAGTTTATATATGATGAGCTAGAAGTTGAAATGCAAGACAGACAAATTCATTTTAAGCAAATGCTTCAAGAAGAAGCCGTTGAAGTCTTTAATGATTGGGCTTCTAAACAAGACAAGACAAAGTATTAATATAGATACCGTTTAAAAATGTCATGTGGATTTCACTAGTAGTTTTTCCAATTCTTCTAGTGATTTCCCTTTTGTTTCCGGTACCTTGGCAACAATAAACAACAAACCTATTATTGCAAAAATTGCGTATAACAAAAAGGTCAACGAATTACCAAGATTAGATAATTGCCAAGGAAAAACAAGTTGAACCAAAAAGGCAAATGTAAGGTTTACCAAACCTACAAATGAAATTGCCAACCCGCGAATTCGATTTGGGAACAGTTCTGAAAAAAGCACCCACATTACAGGACCTATGGAAACTGCATAAAAAGAGACAAATAAAAGAATACCACATAAAATAAGAACCGAATTCATCTTTGCCGCGGCAGTTACCAAAATAGCTTCATACTGTTTGGCTTTATCATCACCTAAGGCATTGGAAAGCGCGGCTTTAAAATCTAAATCTGAAGTAAAGGTTTGATCTTCCAAAGCCCTTAATTTTTCAATTGGCACATCATTAGATAACCCGGTTAATGCGCTGTCATCTAATATATAGGTGGCAGTCTTAAAACCATAGGCTAGAATCAACATTGCTGATGCCATACCTATCATACCGTAAATCAACATAGGTTTCCTACCTAATTTGTCTATAATCTTCATGGCTACGATAGTAAATATCAAATTTACCAATCCTACTAAAATAGCTTGTAAAAACGATGCATCTGTACCAATGCCCGTTTGTTCAAAAATTAAGGGTGCATAGAACATCACAGAATTTATACCTACCAGCTGTTGAAATATGGCAACAATAATGCCTACCAGTATTACAAGGCGTATGTTCTTTTTAAAAAGCTCCCCGAAGTGAACCTTTTCTTTTTTACCTTCTTGAAGAATACTCTCTTCAATAGATTTCATTTGTTTTGCTGCTTCATTTGCTCCCACGAACCTCTGTAACGTTTGCCTTGCCTCTATTAAAGAACCTTTCATGGAGAGCCATCTAGGGCTTTGCGGCACAATAAACAATCCTATATAATATAATAATGCGGGAAACACTTCTAAACCAAGCATCCAACGCCAATTCCATTTTTTTAAATTAATGGTGTTTACCCAACCATAATCGCTATCGCCCAATCTTAAGATTAGATAGTTTGTAAAAAATGCGGCCGAAATACCAATGACAATATTCAATTGATTAAAAGATACCATTTGCCCTCTCTTCTCAGGCGGACTTACTTCTGCAATATACATTGGAGCAATGATCAAAGCTGCACCTACAGAAAAACCACCTATTAACCTGCCTATGATCAACATAGTAAACGTAGTGGAAAATGCTGAAAAGAGCGCTGAGACCGCAAATAATAAAGCGGCATATTTGAGTACGCTTCTTCTGCCTATTTTATCACTTAAAGGTCCCGCAATAAAAGTGCCTAGCGCAGCAGTCAAGGTTATGGAACTGACCAGCCAACCTAATTGAATATCGTTAAGGGAGAATTCATGTTCTACAAACTTTAAAGTTCCAGAAATAACGGAAGCATCAAAACCAAGAATAAAGCCGCCCAGTGCAACAATGGCGGCTATTCTTATTATATAATTTTTATTTACTTCCATGTTAAGTATTTGTAATAGTTCATGCTTATAAAAGTATTGTTAAAACAAGTAAAACTCTCACTTAAACGCAGTTAATCCTAGCTCTTGTAAGGGGCTAATTTCTCCCAATTGAACACTACGCCGGTACCCGGAGTATCTGGTGCTACAGCTCTATGATTTTCCACAACTAAAGGACGTAGTGTATACTGGTCTATAGGAAAGCTATGCACTTCTAACCAACCTGCATTGGGTTGAGAAGAGACAAGACTTACATGAAGTTCTTGCATACCATGACTACATACCGGGATATGATGTTCTTGCGCCATTTTTGCCACTTTCAACCAACCTGTTACACCACCGCAGTTAGAAGCATCCGGTTGAATAAAGGATAGTTTGGATTGTGCAAAGGCATATTCAAATTCATGAATGGTATGTAAATTTTCACCCATGGCCAAAGGAAAACCGGTACGATCAACAATTTCGCCAAATCCTAAATAATCATCAGGTATAATCGGTTCTTCAAACCAGGTAATATCATATTTTTTAAAGCCTTCAATAGCTTTTATCGCTTTGTCTACGGTCATAGAATAATTGGCATCGACCATAAATGTAACATCCGGACCTACAAACTCACGTACCGCTTTTATGCGTTCTAAATCTTCTTCTAAATTTTCCCTTCCTATTTTAATCTTTACGGCATTGAACCCGCTATCCAAATAGGTTCTCATATTATCCAAAAGCTTTGGAATAGGAAATTGAAGATCTATACCACCGCAATATGCCTTACAGGTATTGTCTGCATCTCCGGCCATTTTATATAAAGGTTTATCGGCTTTTTTACAGCGAATATCCCAAAGGGCAATATCTATGGTAGAAATGGCAAAAGAGGCAATACCTCCTCTACCTACATAGTGAATATGCCATTCCATTTCTTCATATAGCTCCTCAATTTTAGAACCATCCTTACCTATTAAAAAAGAGGTAAAATCATGCTCTACCATAGCTTTGGTAGCGTGCCCGCCTTTACCGCCGGTATACGTGTAACCAGTGCCTTCAGTACCGTCCTCCAAGGTAATTGTAGTTGTCACAAGCTCAAAATGCGTATGGTCGCCGTGTTTGGCATCGTTCATTACTTCTGGTAAAGGAACCTTAAATAATTGACAATCTACTTTTGCTATTCTTGTACTCATTATGCCTTATGTCTTACGTAAAACGTTTTCTTTTCCATATACTGCTCAAATCCGTATTTACCGTCTTCACCACCGGAGCCACTTAACTTATACCCGTTATGAAAACCTTGGTGCTGTTCTCCATGACCACGATTCACATAGATCTCACCATATTCAAGTTCATCATTGCAACGCATGATCTTATTCATGTCATTGGTAAATACCATTGCCGCCAAACCATATTCACAGTCATTTGCAAAGCCTACAACCTCATCAAAATCCTTAAATTTCAACACAGGTAAAATAGGTCCAAATGACTCTTCATGAACAATGGTCATATTTTGGGTTACATCGGTCAAAACCGTTGGTTCAAACCAATATCCTTTATCAAATTCACCACCGGACAAACGTTTACCACCAGTGGCAATTGTTGCACCCTCATCTAAACTCACTTTGACCAAATGCTCCATATGCTCCAATTCGCTTTTGTTCACCTTTGGTCCCATATCTGAATCCTCCAACATTGGATCACCCACTTTTAGCGCTTTGGTCTTTTGAATAAATTTATTCATGAATTCATGGTAAATATCTTCATGAACATACATACGTTCATTACAAGTACATACTTGGCCACAGTTATCGAATCTAGAATGTAAGGCAGCATCTACGGCTTCATCAATATCAGCATCTTCAAACACTATAAACGGAGCCTTTCCACCCAGTTCCAATTGTACGTGCGTTAGGTTCTGTGCTGCCATTTTTGCTATTTGTTGACCTACAGGAGTAGACCCTGTCATAGTCACCATTTTGGTTAAAGGGTTTTCTACCAAGGCAGTACCCATAGCTCTTCCCGGTCCTGTAATAATATTCAACAAACCATCTGGCAAACCAACTTTTTTAGCTAAGTGCCCTAACTCTAATGTTGCTAGCGGAGTTTCTGAAGTCGGTTTTACCACGATAGCATTTCCTGCTACCAATGCCGGACCAATTTTTCTTCCGGCCAAAGCCAAAGGGAAATTCCATGCCGTTATGGCAACTACTACTCCACGTGGTATTTTTTGAATCCAAATTTGTTCATTTGGGTTATCTGAAGGAATGATATCACCTTCAATTCTTCGTGCACCCTCACAAGCATATTCTATAAAAGAAGCGGTTACCGCAACTTCCATTTTAGCTACTTTAAGCAACTTACCTTGTTCCTTTACTAAAAGCTCTGCCAATTTATCGGCATTCGCCTTTATTTCATCAGCAAATTTATACAGAAGTTCCGCTCTCTTTCTGGCAGGGACTTTTTTCCACTCTTTCTGTGCCTTTTCGGCTGCTTCCAATGCTTGTACAGCTTCCGCAACCGTTCCATTTTGAACCTTTGCGTAAACCTCCTCAGTTGATGGATTTATAATATCGATGGTTTCACCAGAGGTTGAAGTAACCCAAGATCCATCTATAAACATTTGGTATTCTTTTATTGATGCCATTTTTCTGTTTTTAGTGTGATTATCTACCCATCCAACCTCCGTCTACCAGAGTGATGCTTCCGTTCATATATGCAGCCGCGTCCGAAGCCAAAAAGACCACGGGACCTGCAAAATCTTCTGGTTCTCCCCATCGTCCTGCCGGAATTCTAGCCAAAATAGAATTTGCCCGCTCTTCGTTATTACGTAAGGCTTCTGTATTATCAGTACTTATATACCCCGGTGCAATGGCGTTGACATTTACTCCGCTACCGGCCCATTCGTTGGCAAAGGCCATGGTCAATTGACCGATCGCTCCCTTACTGGCTGCATAGCCCGGCACGGTTATTCCACCTTGGTAAGTTAACAACGATGCCGTAAATATTACTTTTCCTGCACCACGGTCAACCATTTCTTTTCCTATTTCCCTGGTTAAAATGAATTGTGCATTTTGGTTTACCTCTATCACTTTATCCCATAACTCGTCTGAATGTTCAACGGCTGGCGCCCTTAATATGGTTCCAGCATTGTTTACCAAAATATCTATTACAGGAAAATCGCCTTTAACGGCTGCAATAAAACTATACAGTGCTTTTCTATCACTAAAATCACACGCATAGGCTTTAAAATCTCTGCCCAGTGCCTTTATTTCCTTTTCTACATCGCTTCCGCTTGATTCTAAAGTAGCACTTACGCCTATGATATTTGCACCAGCCTCCGCAAGACCTATCGCCATGGCTTTACCTATGCCTCGCTTACAACCCGTAACCAATGCCGTTTTACCTTTTAAACTGAATTTATCCAGTACTCCCATTTTCTTTTAAAGTTTTAGTTCTTAGTTATGATTGACAATCCATTAGGACTTTTAGTCCGTCAGGGTTTTTATCTATATTTTCAAATACCCTTTGTATGTTCTTTAGCGGTTGCACGTCCGTAATCATTTCATTGAATGGCAATTCATTGGCCGTAATTAAACGTATAGCCTTTTCATAGTCCTCTTTTTCATAGACTCTTGCCCCTATTAATTTAAGTTCTTTCCAAAAGAATTTAAATAAGTCTACTTCTTTCTTTTGCCCATGTATGGCTACCATTACAATTCTACCTCTAATTCCGGCAACCTCTGTCATAATATCCAATGCAGGTTGAACTCCTGCAACCTCGAATACAACATCTGCCCTTTTATCATCGGTCTTGCTTTTTACATAATCTACTAAGTCCGTTTTTATAGGGTTTACAGCATCAAGACCTAATTCTTTTGCCTTGGATATTCTTGTTTCATTTACTTCAGATACAATTACCTGTGCCCCTTTTTCCTTGGCTACCAAAGCAACTAAAAGACCTATTGGGCCACCGCCCAAAACCACGGCGGTCTCACCTGCCTTTAATTCACCCATTCTTACATCATGCACTGCTACTGATAAAGGCTCTATCAATGCCGCCAATTTTAAGTCTGTTTCTTCTTTTAATTTATGAAGTGTAAATGCAGGTACGTTCCAGTACTGTTGCATTGCACCCGGACTATCAATACCTATAAACTTGAGTTCTTCACAAATATGGTTGAACCCCTTGTCAGATGATTTCACCTTTCTATCATCCAACGGTCTAACCACTATTTTATCGCCTACTTTGAATCCGCTTACACCTTCACCTATAGCGTCTATGGTCCCAGACATTTCATGACCAATGGTCTCAGGTATGTTTACACGTTTATCCATCATACCATGATAAATATGTACATCTGTACCACAAACGCCCACATATGCCACTTTAATTCTAACATCTCCTTTTGCAGGAGCTTCTATTTCTTTTTCTATTACAGAAAATGTTTTATCGCCTTTGTACTGTGTTGCTATCATTTTAAATTGCTTTTTCTCCTATTGCTGTATGTGATGTTTTATTATATGACGAAAACCGCTGTATACTTTGGTAATCGTCGTTATTGTAAATATGGGTCAAACCCCATCTTAATATTTCCGTTGGATTATTCTCGGCATCCGCAGACCTATTTAAGCCTATGGCATGTGGTGGATTTTGAATACTCGCCACAATTTCAAAATTGATACCATCTGGAGACCATTGTATGGTATTTTTCTCCGGTCCGTCCGTAGTGATCAAAGATGCTATTCCATCATCATAGGGCCATACGCAAATTTCATGACCGCTATTGCTGATGGGATTATATACCGACTTTTCATAAGGTCCTAACGGATTATCCGCAATAGCAACCCCATGTCTAATTTGACGTCCGCCGAAGTTTATTTCCTCACCCATTTGTTCGCCTTTGTAATACAAGTAAAATTTGCCTTTATATGGCAAAATGCATGGATCATGTACTTTATGACTATCAAAGTCTCCTTTTTTTTCGACCTTAAACCTATTATCCTCTTCACCTAACCAAATTCCGTTATCAGCAGGTGAAAGAATAGGCTCCGGTAATTTTTGCCAAGGACCATTAGGGCTATCTGACCAAGCCAAACCAACTTGATTTTTCACCCGAACCGTATATGGACTTTTAACCGTTTGATAGCTCAGGTAGAATTTATCATTATGCTTCATTACCTCTACCGTAAAAACTGAACGGTCATCAAAAGAGCCAGAATCTCCCCTTTTTACGGCGATACCTTCTTCCTTCCATGTCCAGCCATCTTTAGAAGTTGCATACCAAATATCGCAACGGTCCCATGGAAAAACCTTATCCTTCTCAATATTGCCTGCAAAACCCTGCGTAGCACCTAAACTTTTGCTATACCATACGTAGTATTTGCCATTCTCTTTAATTACAGCACTAGGATCTCTTCTACAGACACCTTCTTCATATGCCAAATCTCCCAATAAAGGTTTAGGTTCTTCAAACTCAACAAACCATTCATTACCAACCTCGGGCCATTGTAATGCCCGTTTAGATGCCGCACTTAAATATTGTGCATTGGTAATTCCTAAACTGTCTAGCTTACTTTTAGATAACTTTACTTCACTAAATGTTTTTTTTGTGTTACTTACCATGGATGTATTTCCACTTTTAATGTTATAAGCTGCCTATCACGGTCATGATTTTGAACCATGAAATTTATCGAAATTGAAAACCATATTTACAAATTGAAGTATTTATCAATTACATATGTTTTGGTATTCAAAAATTTTAATTCCACAATTTTTTAGACAGACTATTGCCAACTTGACAATAACAGCCAAGTTAATTATAACATACATTCTGTCATGATATGAATACTGAACAAAAACTGTACACCATTTTTAATCGTTACTCAACCGCACTTTTAGCATATTAACTCATTGGCAATTTACCTTATAGTATTTCATCGCAATGCACCATATTAGCAAAGAATTGCAACAAATGATCAACTAAAAACATAAGAAGGCTTTTGTTGGTTAGTCAATATCAAAAAACTACTCTCACCTTAAATATAATCTGTACAATTAACCAACTCCCCTTTTACTGGTGCTAGACAAAAAAATAGAGGTGTCTAGTTTTTGTTCAGTTAACAATTATTTAACCTAATTGACAATTAGATAAATTTGAGCGGTCATGATTTTGAAATATTAAATTTTTAACTGGTTTAGATGTGAAATTATCATCTATTAACAAAATTCAACTAACGTAACTCATTATTATGAAAGGAAACAAGCTTAAAATTAACGGCGTAGTGACCATGTTACTGCTGATCATTTGCGGGTATGGAACTGCATTTGCCCAACAAAATGTATCCGGTACGGTAACCGACGCATCGGGAATTCCCTTACCTGGGGTAACCATACTGCTTTCAGGAAGCAACAAAGGTGTTACCACTGATATGGATGGAAATTACTCCATAGCGGCATCAAAAGGAGAAACACTGGTATTTACATACTTAGGTTTTAAAGATGCCAGTCAACAAATTGCATCTAATGGACAAACCATTAATGTAGTATTAGAAGAAGATACACAACAACTGGATGAAGTTGTTATTATTGGATACGGTTCTCAAAGAAAGAAAGAAGTAACCGGTGCTGTTGTAGGTCTAAAATCTGAATCTATCGAAAAAGCACCTGTATCGGATTTAGGAGAATCTATACAAGGACAGATTGCAGGAGTTAATGTTCAGGCTGCCGATGGTAGACCTGGTGCAGCTGCCAATATTCAAATTCGTGGACTTGGATCTTTGTTAGGTAGTAATACGCCTCTTTACATTGTAGACGGTATACCTTATGAAGGTACGCCCAACATTGCACCCGAACAAATTGAATCCATAGACGTCTTAAAAGATGGGGCTTCGGCTTCAATCTATGGTACAAGGGCATCTAACGGGGTTATCTTAATAACGACCAAAAGAGGTAAAGAAGGTAAAATTGAGGTAAATTTTAATACGTACACGGGTATCCAAAACATAACCTCGGGTGTTCCATTAATGAAAACTACGCAACAGATGTATCATGAAGATACCATGTTAGAAGCCTTGGGTACTGATCCTTTAATTTTCTTTTTCGATCCAGATGCATTTAAGTATGACAGTGATTTCGTTGGGGATGTACAAAATAACAACGCACTCATAAAAAATTATGCAGTAGGTATCAGTGGCGGTGCCGATGGACTTTCCATGAACTTCAACACCAATTACTTTGAACAAGAAGGTGTGCTTATTAACTCTGGTTTTGACAGATTGAGTTCTCGACTTAATGCCCAGTTCAAAAAAGGAAAGTTCTCTGCTTTCGCAAGTGTTGGCATGACCTATGAAAACACTACTCAAGAACCTTGGGGAATGTATGAGTATGCTTTAAGGCAGAAGCCATGGCAAACACCCCTAAGTTCTTTAAACGAGGTTGGTGAAAATCAGGTACAGATTCCTGTTCAGAACGAAATTCTATATAGTTACTTATCAAGTCAACTACAAAATATTGACGAAAGAGAGGTGAAAAGCACTAACATTGCCATTAACCTTGATTATGAAATTATTGACGGACTTCACTATAAACTAAATCTGGGTCGTAACAACTGGGATTACCAAAGAAAGTTCTTTCAACCACAGTACATTGTTTATGGAAATGATGGTTTATTGAACCCAACGGCTTCAAGAGAAGATGCTGTTTTACAGGAAGATTTTACATGGACACAAAGAAGTACCTTAGAAAATATCTTGAAATACAATAGATCTTTTGGAAAACATAATATTGATTTAACGGGATTGATTTCTTTCGAGAAATTTGAATCCAAAACTGTAGGGGTCGGTGTAATTGGTTTTGCCAGTAACGAAACACAGGTTTTAGGAGCTGGAGAAGATAGCTCTGCACCAACGGGTAGCGAACAAACAACCACCTTAAGCGGTTTAATGGGTAGGTTCCTATATAATTTCGACGAAAAATATCTTTTCTCGGCAAGTATTAGACGAGATGGAACTTCAGTTTTTTCCGAAGAAAACAGAATTGGAATTTTCCCTGGGTTTTCTGCAGGATGGAATATATCCGAAGAAAACTTCTTAAAAAACAGCGCATCTATCAGCAACCTAAAATTAAGAGCTAGTTGGGCCGAAGTTGGTAACCAAAGTTTAAACGACCCCTATGTAACCACATCAAGAATTGAAGGTGGAGTAAATTATTTATTCGATACCGCCGAAACTTCATCTGCCGGATATATTCAAAGAAGAATTGCCAACAGTGATCTTAAATGGGAAACCAAAATTTCCAAAAATATTGGTGTAGATCTCTCTATGTTCAACAACAGGTTTACATTCACCGCAGATGTTTATAAGAATGATAGAAAAGAGATGATACTTAATCTGCAAACACCACCATCTGCCGGTACCACTCAACCAAGGGATGCGAATACCTATAGTAACATCTTAATAAATGCCGGAGATATGACCAACCAAGGTATTGAACTGGCCGCCTCTTATAGAAGTAATGCCGCTAAGGCTTTTAAATGGGATGTTGCCGCAACGTTTACTACCAACGACAATGAAATTCAAAATCTTAATGGTATAGAAAGAGGCTACGGCGGTGGTTTGCCAGCAGTAACCTTAGCAGGTATCGATTATACCACTTTTCATGCTGTAGGTTATGAAGCCGGTGCTTTTTTCTTGGTAGAAAATGACGGAGTCATAAAAACCCAAACCGATTTAGATGCCTATAGGGCAATTGAACCAAGCGCCCAGTTAGGTGATATGAAATATATTGACCAAAACGGTGATAGTGTTATTGATGATAATGACAGAGTCTACAAAGGATCGGGTCAAGCAGAATTTGAAGTCGGTCTTAACTTTAACTTCAATTATAAAGGTTTTGATCTATTCATACAGAATTACTATTCTCACGGAGCTGAAATCTTTAATGGTGCTAGATACTTAGCCCATGCTACTGGTAGACATTTGGAGCAGTACAATATGTGGTCTCCTCAAAATCCAAATTCAGACATTCCTACGTTTAGACAAGATTCTTTTGGAAGCAGCTTTAGATCTCGTTCAGATTTTTGGTTAGAAGATGGTACCTATTTCAGATTGAGAAACGTAACCCTTGGTTACACCGTACCAACCGAAACTACATCTACGATCGGTTTAAGCAAATTGAGACTTTATGTTTCTGCCATGAACCCTCTAACCATAACCAATTATACAGGTTACGATCCAGAAGTTGGTGGAAACGGACTTAATACCAGAGGTGTAGACCAAGGGAATTACCCGGTAACAAGAAGATTCGTACTTGGTTTACAGGTTAAATTTTAATTAAAAAAATTGTAACAACATGAAAATTAAATCAATAAAAACAATATGGGCACTTTCACTGACCACAGTGTTTGCCTTGTCCTGTAGTGAAAATGAATATTTAGAGGAAATTAACCCTAATGCCATTACTACAGACGTATTTTGGGAGTCTTCAACTCAATTTGATGCTGCATTAACAACTGTTTATGGCGCAACTCAATTTCAGTCTATTAGTGGTGGAGACCTACAATTTGAGATGATGTTGGGTGACGAGGCCGGCACAGAATCGTGGTATGCACCTTTCGCCTATAGAAATTTAACGTATACGGATGGTGCTAGTCAAATCGCAAATAAATGGTCGCAACTTTATATCGGAATCTATAGGGCTAACCAGGTAATTAATAATTTAGCTACAGCAGACACTTCTGTATTTGCAGAGGGTGAAAGGGAAACAATTGAGGCCCAAGCTAAATTTTTAAGGGCATTCTTCTACTTTCAAGTTGCACATACCTTCGGTGGCGGAGTTATAAAGTTAGACGCCATAGAAAGTGCAGAAGATTTACCCGGAACTTTTTCTACCATTGATGAGATTACGAACAGTATCATTATTCCAGACCTTGAATATGCTAGAGAAAATCTACCCCAAACTTGGGATGATTCCAATATTGCAAGGGTAACTTGGGGCTCTGCAACTTCATTATTAGGAAAAGTGTATTTATATGATGAGGATTGGACTACCGCAGCTAGCTTGTTTAAAAGTGTAATTGATTCGGGTATATACTCCTTAACGGCAAATATCAATGACAATTTCAGACATGAAAATGAATTTAATTCAGAATCCATTTTTGAAGTTGCCTATAATGCAGAAATCAGTCCGGCATCGGGTGGTGCCGCAGTAGACGACAATAGTTTTGAAACCGGTGCAGAAGCAAGTACATTGGCCACAGCCGTTGGTCAACTTAACTATGGGGGCTATAATACCGTACTTCCTACTTATTTTTTACACGAACTATTTGTAAACGATGAAGTAGATCCGTCTAACCCTGTAAACGATGATAACTTACAATCCAAAAGAATGGGAGGTTCAGTAGTACCTAGTAATGGGGACGGACTGTATTACAACGTTGAACCGGGTTCAAAAGGATGGGCGTACGGTCAAAGTACTTATGCTAAAAAACATGCCAACTGGTACCATTTGGAATTTGAAGATGGCAACAGCCGCTCTGGTATTAATTTTAGACATATACGATATGCCGATGTATTGTTAATGTATGCCGAAGCGCTACTTAACTCTGGCGGTTCTGTTGATGAGGCCATTGAATACATTGATATGATTAGAGCAAGGGCCGGTGTAATTACACTTAGACAGTATCTTAATGAGAATGGCAATACTTTCCCTCAACTGCATGTTAGCAAACAAGTAAACGGTACACAACCAATGGTTCCTGCAACTGCTGCTACTGTTTTAACGCACTTGCAACGCGTGGAAAGACCTTTAGAACTTTGTTTTGAGGGACATCGCTATAAAGATTTGGTTCGTTGGGGAATTGTTCAAGAGGTGTATAATGATTTAAGAGCCGAGGAAATTTGGAGAGAAGAGAATTTTGAAGCCATTGAAGATCAAGCTCCTTTATTTATTAGAGAAAGAATACGACCAGATTTTCTTTTTTCTTCTCAGAACTACACTCCTGCAGTGCATAATTACTTTCCAATACCTGCAGCTGAAGTACAAACTAACGATGGTTTATAAACGATAAAAAAAATATTATGAACATAAAATATAAAATTAACTTACCCATACTCTTTTCATTTGGTTTTATGCTGTTGACATTGTCTTGCGATGATGATCCGGCTGACGATGTTCAACTTCCAGAAATAAGTCATAGAGTAATAATGACCTCTCAAATGGATTTTGAAAATAAGGTCAATCTTAATGATGAAATTACATTTGGCGACGTATCGGTAGGTGTTGTAAGTAGAACATGGACTTTTCCTGAAGGAGTTGCCAATATTTCTGGTTCAGAAAATAATACTACATCTTCAGAAGATATCGTACAAGCATTCTTTACTCAATTGGGAGACCATGAAGTAAAACTGCACCAAACTTTTCAAAGCAGTGCCTATGTGGGTACAGAGCAAAGAGGTACTGAATTGGATACTACAATTGTAGTTAGGGTTTTAGGAAATATTGGGGCAAACCTTTCTGCTAATCTTTTAAACAGTGATGGCAGCGTAGGTGAAGCATTGACTATCGGCGATAATTCAAGAAATGAAATTATGGCAGGTAGTACGGTTAGATATTCCATTACCACTACAGGTGAGCCTGAAAACTACAACTGGTCTTTTGAAGGTGGCGATCCAACTACTTCTACAGAGGTAGTTGAAGAATTGGACGTTAAATACAAAAAGCTTGGAGAATATGGATTTGGGTTTTCTGCCAATAGGGCAAGACCAGAAGGTGGTTATGAGTTGACATATACCAATTTGGTAAAAATCATCCCTTCTACCGAGCCTGTTACACTTGACGCGATTGAAGCCACAGCTGATGGTAACATAGGTCTTAATTTTAGTAGAGAAATGGAACCTACAACTATAGATATGACAAATTTCTCTGTTAGCTTAGCAAATGCTGGTGTTGAAATTCCCGCTACAATAGCAAGTGTAGAAGTTGATCCCAACGAAGGAAACATCGTTGTAATTAGTCTTGAAAATGATCGCGTATACAATGATGATACTGCAATAGTTAGTTATACAGCTGGAGATTTAACTACGACAGATGCATACCCTGCAGAGAGTTTTACCGATTTACCGGTAGTCTTTAAAGGCAATAACATTTTAAATAACGGCACTTATGATTATAGTTTTGAAAACTCTACTGCCGCTAATTGGCCTTACCAATGGTGGGGAGCTCCATGGGATGCTTACAATCTCGAAATTTCTACGGCGCAAGCTCAAGATGGAGAAAGTAGTGCCCTCATAGAATTTGACCCAAATGGCGGTATGATCATTGCTCATACAGACACTTCTGGGGCAGCTATTCCTTTTACGGTCGAAGAAGGCAAAACGTATGAAGTTGGGGTTTGGGTATATGTTGAAACTTTAAGTGAACCAGATACAGGTACTTTATTCGCTCCGGATTTAAGATTCTATTGGGCACCTAATACCGATTGGGGAGTTGCTCCTAACCCAGCATTCACAAGTGACTTTGCACTAAACCAATGGGTCTACTCTTCTTTCTTAACAGATTTTGGTGGTGTAGCAGGTGATTTTACTTTATCTATTAGAGGGTACAATCAAGATAATTCTACGGTAACCCGTTTTTATATGGATAACTTATCTATATCTGAAGCGGTACTAAGACCTTAGACTACTTTTTAAATATGCATAAAAAGGACGAGCCTACCGGTTCGTCCTTTTTTAATTATAGAAACTCTTGTTTTAAACTACCAGCGATAAAATCTTTAATCTTTAGACTATAGTTCCTTCCAATGCAGTAAAAATGCCGTAGCAATATTATCAATCAATTACTAACCAATAATCTATTCCTTTTGAAGGAAATTAAAATTTTATGACATTTACCGGTCTTATAACTGAGCAATAAAATCTTCTAGGTTTTCCTTTCTTTCCAACTGTAACTTTTTACGTAACCTATAACGGGTTGTATGTACAGATTCTACAGATATACCTAATAACCTAGCCATATCTTTACTAGAAAAATTCAATTTAATCAGCGCACAAATTTTGTGATCACTTTGCGTTAGCTTCGGATATTTCTCGGTTAATTTTTTGTAGAACTTTTCATTAACCGCCGTAAATCGAAGTCGAAACTCCTCCCAATTATTATTATTACTTACCGAAATAGTGCGTAGTAGTTTATTTACTTCAGACTGCTGTAGGTTGTCTTTATTAGATTTTAATTTTTCTTTCAATTCTTTTAAAAACTCATCTTTCTCTACGAGCTGAAGAACCGAAGCAGCAAGTTCTTTATTTTTCAATTCTAAAAGTTCGTTGGTTTTTTGTATTTCCAATTCTTTGTTTCTTCGTATTAATTGTTTTTCCAACTTATGCTTATTACGAAGATGTCTAAAAAAGAAGAATGCCAAAATTAATATGAAAACTATAGTCCCTAATAAAATGACACGTTGTAACATCGAAATATGTTCTTCTTGTTGCAGCTTTTCAAAACGTTGCTTTTGAATTAAATCTGATTGGCGCTGTTTTTCAATTCTAAATTCATCTCTAATCTCTAACATCGATTTATTCTTAGAGCTTCTTCCATCAAAAAACAAAGCATCTAACTCCTTCGCTATCTTTAAATTTTCGTACGCTTTTTGATAGTTACCTTGCTTTTTATAATGTTCGGTTAACCGTTCATAAATCAGCGGAGTAAAATCAATGTGGTTTTTATATTTTTCTGAAACCGCTATGGCTTTCTCGTAATACTGAACACTACTATTTAAATCTCCTGTATTCTGCAAAACATCTCCCCAATATGTATAAACCAAAACCATATAAGAAGGTCTATTTTCCAAGAACCAAGGTTCTATACTTTTTAATAATTCAAGTGCCTTTTGGTTTTGACCTGTTCTAGATAATATAAATGCCTTCTCAAAATTCAATTGAGACATTGGCACTTGGTTTTCTACTTCCTTGTAATAGATTAAACAACTATCTAAATACGTACTTGCAAGTTCTGGCATGTCCAACTCACGATAAGTACTTACAAAAGCAAAGTAATTATGTACTAAATAGGCAGGGTCGGTATTACCTTCTTGAACCATATTTTTTCTTATGCTCAATGCCTTATTCAAATATTTTAATGACTCTTCCTCCCGCTTATAAAAGCTATAAAACCTTCCTAATCGCCAAGCGATCAAACCGTCTAACGAATCATTTTTAATTTTATCTGCCAAAAAAAGTGATTGCCAAAAAACATCGTACGAACTTGCATAATCTGCCCTATGCCCATAAACATCTGCCAGTTGCATTAGAGCATCAATACTTTTCAACGTATCGCCTTTTTGCAACAATTCTTTATGGGTCTGTTTTAACTTTTTTATTGCCGCTTCAGAACTTTCATACTTTATTCTGTTAGAGTCAGTAAAAAACTCATCTAACTTCATACTTACGCTATCATTTCCTTGTGCTAAAATGATTGTATAATTACCAAAAGTAAATAAGAGGATTATTAAAAATTGTAAAATGAAATTTTGACTAGAAAAAGTGTTTTTCAAAACTGTACAAATAGAAAGTTATTATACTCTTAAATATACAATAACTTATTGATTAATGATTAACCTAAAATGAGCTAGACAATTGAAGAGAAGGAATGTAAAATTAACTGAACCATTTAAATGGATTTATCTGTATCCAAAGCATAGATTCTTGTTTATAATTTGATATATCTACTTTTAAAATTCATTATAAAAAATTGCCCTAAACTTTAAAATCAAAACTAATAAAAAAAGAAAAAGAGCATGGTAACAACCCCATGCCCTTAACTCAATTAAATAAACTAACAACTATTTTTCCACTGGTTTGTATATTCTTATCCAGTCTACCTTCAGCGTATGGCCTTCAGTATCCGAAAGCTCATTATCCGTTGGTGTATATGTATCCGATTGATTTCCTGATGCTGGACTAGATCTCCAGTCCTGATCTTCCACATCTATAATAATATCCATTTCTTTACTTAATCCTGTACGTGTATCAGCACTGGTATCGCCTGGGTTCGTTGCATTTGTGTAAAACAAAGGATCAATTTGATCTTTACCAGATACGGTCCTAATCAACTCCCCGTCTATGTAGTATTCCAAATGCCATGGGTCTCTCCAGTATACACCATAGGTATGGTAGTCCTCTCTCCATTTAATATTATCTTTCATAAACCACGAACCTGCATCTTTAGGCTGATAATCTTGAAATGGGTCCCTTATAAATACATGGTGACTAATATGCATTCTAATTTCATACCATGAATGGCTCGCTTGGGCACTTTCTGAATATGCCGCTCCATAAGCTTCCATTATATCTATTTCTTGTGTATCATCTGGACTTAACATCCAAATACCGTTGGCTAAAACGGAGTTCATGATTTTAGCTCTCGCCTCTACATAAACAGGATATTGAACCCTCGTTTTATTCATAATGCAACCTGTGCTTATTTTATCTGTACCTGCTTTTCTTTTCGCCGGTATTTGCAACAAACCATCGGATACAAATGGGATATCCCTACTCCATTCGGTCAAGCCCGGTCCAGACCAATTATTATGGTAAAAGTCATCCCATTTATTAAAAAAAGCATCGCCTTTATTTCCTGCTGGTGCCTCATATTCAAAATCATCCGAAAAATCTTGAAATTTCCATTCCAATCCTGAACCGGGATCCGCAGGAACCGCCATTGTACTGTAATCTTCTTCTGTCTCTTCCTCTTTCTCCTCGCCTTCTTTTGGATCCGTATTGTCCACTTCTACATCAGGAGTTTCATTAACATCCGAACTAGAATTACAATTAGATGCCGTTAGCAAAAAAAGAAATAATGAAGACAGTATTAAAAATTTAAATTTCATAAGTGAGTTGATTTAAGCTTGGTTGAAAACCGATTTCAAGGTACAGTTATATGAATAAAAACTTCAATTAAATAACTAGACAAAAACTAACATTGGGCTGAACATGTATAATTTAAAATTGAACACCAATACATAGGCATAGACCTAACCATAAGAGTTAAGGTTTAAAAACAACTTGCCATGCAACCTAAAATAGTATAGACCAGTGGAATGAAAGCATAATTAACACCATAAAACTCACCAAATTATTGTATTTTAAAAGAGAATAACAGCAACTAAACCAACAATAAAATGTTTCTAAAAAGAGTAGCGGGTATACTCCTGTTTTTCTTAGTAATCACCTTGCACAGCTGTAAGAATAAAAATCAAGAGCCGTATGTTTTAAAAGCAAGTCTACTGGTTAATGAAGACCACTCTTGGCACAAAGCTTTTATTTTTTTTGGTGAACGATTAAAAGAAAAATCAAACGGTCGGTTACAATTAGAAACTTTCCCATCAGAACAATTGGCTAAAGAAGTTGAAGCCATCCGAATGATCCAAGCCGGTGTATTAGATATGACCACCACAAGTTCCCTCCTTAGTAATTGGACAGAAATAATGACCTTTTGCGAGTTACCGTTTCTTTTAAAAACTCCTGATGATGTTGAAATTTTGATGCAAGGACCTTTGGGAAAACGAATATCCAAGGAAATGTTAGAAAAAACAGGCTTAAAACCTTTGGGTTATTTTCAAGCTGGTGTAAGACAGCTAACTTCTAACAAGCCAATTACCCACCCAGATGACCTACAAGGTTTAATCTTGCGCGTACCCAATGTACCTTCTTTTGTTTCTGCTTGGGATGCTTTAGGCGCAAAAACTACACCTATGGCATTTTCTGAAGTTTTTACCTCTCTACAACAAGGAACCATTGATGCGCAAGAAAATCCTTTGGCACTTATTAAGGTCTCCGGATTTTATGAGGTTCAAAAGTACGTGAACCTTACCAACCATGTAGTTAGCTGGTCATACCCCGTTATCGGTGAAAAATCGTTTCAGAAATTACCAGAAGACCTTAAAGCTATATTCTTAGAAGCATCGGAAGAAATGATTACCTACCATCAGCAATTATTTCTTGAAAATGAAAAGAAAATCAGAGAAGAACTTGAAGCAAAGGGTATGGTTTTCGTCAATGTGGACAACGCCGCTTTTATAGAAAAATGTGGTACAACAATCTACGATACCCTATCTCCAGAAATGCAAGAAATATATAACACTGTAAAACAAGATTTACCTTAATGTCTTTATTTAAATTTTTCAGAAAAGCAATGAAATGGGGTACTATCATAAGTACCTTACTTTTTGTTGGCATTACACTTGTTCAAATTTACGGTCGATTTTTTATGACCAAGGCACCTTCTTGGACTGAAGAAGCCGCAAAAGTTGCATTTATTTATGCTATTGCCTTTGCAGCAGGTTTGGCAGTTAGGGGTGCTTACTACGTTAATTTCGGATTCTTGGTCGAAAAATTCAGTCAAAAGAATCAGGAACTTCTTCAATATTTTATCTGGATCATCACTTCTCTTTTCATTCTAGTTTTTACCTACCACGCTTTTGAATTCTTAATGATGGGGACCGTAGAAAAATCACCAAGCTTAAAATATCCAATGACCATATCGTTTTCAGGAATTGCAATTATGGGTATTTCTATTCTTGTTCATCTTTTAAACGAAAAACCAAAAAACACTAAAATGCCTAAACCATGATCATTATACTTCTTGTCGTCTTCGTCATATGTTTATTATTACGGTTTCCCATAGCTTTTTCATTAGGAATTTCGTGTATGGCATTTCTCATTTTCAATGGTACCGATCTTATTATCATGCCCATGAAAATGTATTCTGGCATAGATGTTTTTGTGTTGTTAAGCATACCAGGATTCATCATTGCAGGAAACCTCATGAACCAAGGCGGACTTACCTCTAAAATCATTAAGTTCTGTAATCATCTTATTGGTCACGTACCTGGCGGACTTGCTCTTGCAAACATTGGTTCTTCTATGTTATTTGCCGGTATTTCGGGCACAGCTATTTCAGATACTGCCAGTATTGGTTCCGTTATGATTCCTGCCATGAAAAAGGAAGGTTACGATGCCGATTTTGCCTGTGCCGTAACCGCTTCTTCTTCTACCGTAGGACCAATAATTCCGCCAAGCGTTCCTATGATCATTGCGGCTACCCTAAGTGGTCTTTCTGTAGGTAAATTATTTTTAGCCGGAGCCTTACCCGGGTTATTATTGGGTGTAGCGATGTTGGCGCTCACTTACTATATTGCCAAAAAAAGAAAATATCCAAAATACAAGCGAAGTTCCTTTAAACAGATATTTACAGGTTTTATAGATACATTCTGGTCTTTGTTAATGACGATTATCATCCTTTTCGGAATTATTGGTGGAGTATTCACGCCTACCGAAGCATCTATAATTGCGGTACTCTACGCTTTTTTGGTGGGCACTTTCGTTTATAAGCGACTCAACTTTAAAAAAACCATGGCAATTTTAATAGATGCCATGAAAACTTCAGCCAGTTTAATGGTGCTTATCGGTTTCGCCAATCTATTTGGTTACATATTGGTTTCTGAAAAAGTTCCTCATGAGATTTCTAATATGATTCTAGGCTTTTCAGACAACAAATATGTGGTACTATTACTTATAAACTTGCTCTTAATATTAGTTGGTACGTTCATGGAAACCATAGCGGCACTTTTAATTCTGTTTCCTATTTTATTAAAGGTAGCGTTAAGTGTGGATATTGACCCTATTCACTTTGCAATTATCGCATTACTGAATTTGATCATTGGTTTAACTACACCACCATTGGGGGTGTGTTTATTTGTAGCATCTGGTATTGGAAAGGTGCCTTTAGAAAAGGTAAGTAAAGCAAATTTACCGTATTTGGGAATCAGTTTTCTAGTACTGATTTTAATCACATTATTTCCACAAATAACGCTGTTCTTGCCTGACTTATTTATGGGCGATTGATGCATTAAAAAACAAATAGGTTTTGCGTACATGTTCTTGCCAGTATTCCCATTGATGACCGCCACGAAATTCAAGATATTCATGCGGAATCTGCAACTCGTTCATTTGGTCATTAAGCTTTCTATTACCCAATACTAGCTCATCATGAGTACCGCAATCAAACCTTATAGGCGGTAAAGGAGAGTGGCTACTTGTAATTACGTCAATGATATTTGGCAGCGTTACACTATCTAAATAAACATTTAAAGGTTCTTCTATAAAAAGTTCCATTTCCTCTAATTTGGTAATGGCACTGTGTGCTGAAATAGCACTAAATTTATCAGGATGCATGGCTCCCAAACGTAATGCACCATACCCCCCCATAGATAAGCCGCCAATACAAAGTTTACTTTTTTTACCTGCTTCCGGAATATTTTCTTGGATGGCCAAAGGCACATCTTCAACAATCCATTTCGCAAAGTCCTTGTTATGATGTGGAAAATAAGCAGAACCATCTCCCCACAATCCATCGGATGGCATTGCAATAATGGCCGGTTCTATTTCTCCATTGTTCATCATTTCTTGTGCCGATTTATGTGCACCTCCTTTTAAGGCCCATGCCCATGCGCTACCATACACACCATGTAACAAAATATAAATGGGTAAATTGGTAAGCGGTTTTTTTGTCTTGGGTACAAATACGCAAATATCTCCCCTACCCTTTAAATTTGGGGTTTTGACGGTTAAAAATCGGAGTCCGTCAAATTCCAATTTAGTATCTGAAAGTTCTATGGTTCTAAATGATCCTTGCATAGCTTATTTAAAAACGATGACACCTTTTGCATTTTTCCCGCTTAACATATCATTAAAGGCTTCGTCAAGTTGGTGCAATTCATATTCTTTGGTAATCATTTCATCCAACAGTAAATCTCCTTTTTTATACAAACCCATTATTTTTGGAAAATCTATTTGTGGCCTACATTTTCCATAAAGCGGATTTATATATATTTTGTCCCATTCGAACAAGCGCATATCTATGGTTATTTCTTCTTCAATTCCACTAACCTGAACAGCCGTTCCCGCATTACGCACCATAGCCAAAGGAGCTGCACCTAATGCAGGTATGGCGGTACATTCAAAAGCATAGTCCGCCATTTTATTTCCTAGAAGGTTTTTTACTTGGGATGCCGCATTCAGTAAACCCACATCCTCTTTTTGAGCTAAAATAACATCCGTTGCCCCAAAGGTTTTGGCCATTTCCAATTTAGTGGGGTTAATGTCTATGGCAATAATCCTATTGGCACCTGAAATTTTACAGGCGTTGATCACATTTAAGCCAACACCTCCACAACCCAAAATTACAGCTGTGCTACCTGCATCTAATTTTGCGGCGTTTACTACGGAGCCGTAACCCGTCATCACCCCACAACTAACTATGGCGGCAGCTGAGAAATTCAATGATGTCTCTTTTACCTTCACCAAAGCTGATGCTTTCACCAGTACATATTCGCTCAAAGAGCCTAAATTAAAGGAACGTTCTATTGCCCTGCCCCGCCATTTTGTATTTTCTAACGTTGCATGCCCAGGCGTATGACCGTTACCACCTGCTACCACAGGAGAGTTGTTATCACAAATATGCTGATTGCCTTCTTGGCATTGAAAACAGTGCATACACGGTGTTGCCCAATTTAAAATGACTTGGTCCCCCGCTTTAAATTCTAAATTACCATTTCCCACTTTTTCAACTATACCCGCGCCTTCATGCCCCATAACTATGGGTTTGCCCCAAGTAAGGGAATCGTAGTCCGTATGACATAGTCCGGCAGCCTTCATTTTCACCAAAACCTCATCGCTCTTAGGCTCATCAATTGTAATGGTATCTATTATAAATTTTCCATCACCAGTGGCAATAGCTGCTTTTACATTAATGGGCATTTGTTTCGGTTTTTATAAAATTATTCGGCTTAAACGGAATTGTATTATCTGCAATTTTCAATGGATCCACAAGAATCTTGTTCTGGATAAATTTACCCCCAAGAACAAAAGCTTTCCCATTATTTACGGCATCTACCGCAATAAGTGCATCATTTTTAAAATACCAAATTGAAAAGCAATCTATTTTATCTGCTTCGGTACGTTTTACCATATGTGTAAATCCTTTAGATAAGCCAACCATTTGCAATTTAACATGATATTGATCTGACCAAAACCACGGTATAGCATTATAGTTTTGTGTATTGCCAACAATATTAGAAGCCACAATCTTTGCTTGATCTACGGCATTTTGCACACTTTCCAATCGCATCCATTCTTTATAGGTAGGATGATAAAATTGTGCTACATCACCAATGGCATATACATCTTCTACCGTAGTTTGCAAATTCTCATCTACCTTAATACCATTATTAATTTCTGCCCCAATTTCTTCCGCCACAAATGTATTTGGCTTTACACCAGTACCAACAATCAAAACATCGGCAGTAAAAACATTACCGTTATTACATTGTATTTCTATTGCAGTATCAGTTTCTTTTATTTTAATAGCAGAGGTACCTGTGTGAATTTTCACCCCGTTTGCCGTATGTAATTCTTGAAAATAATCGGCTAATGCTATAGGGGCTACACGTGCCAAAATACGTTCTTCACGTTCTAGAACGGTAATATTTCCGCCCAATTTCCTCAATGATGCAGCTGTTTCCAATCCAATATAACCACCACCAATAATTACCACTTCTTTATTGGTACTTGTTTTAAAATCTTGCTGTATCTGTATGGCATCTTTCGCACTGCGTAACACACTTACTTTTCTACAGGACTCTATACCTTCAATAGGTGGTACATTCGCAGAAGCCCCTGTAGCGATTACAAGCTTATCATATCTTATAGTTTCACCATTGCTCAAAATAACGGACTTCAGTTTTTTAATTACCTTGGTTACCTTAAGACCAAATTGTAAAGTGATTTCTTCTTCTTGGTATCGCTCTAGTGCAAACAACGGTTTAAATTTCGTTGCCCCTTCCTCTTCTTTTGATAGATATTCTTTTGATAAAGGCGGTCTATGGTAGGGCAAATGTGCATCGGTATCTATTAAATAAATATTGCCTTGCCAACCTTGCTTTCTAAGTTCCATGGCGCAATTAGCACCAGCATGGCTTGCCCCAATAATTACGCAATTTAAATTTGTAGTATCCACAATTGATTTAATTTGCCACGCTTACGGTAATACCATCAACGGCTGCGGAAATAGGAATTTGACAGCATAGTCTACTATACTCCGTTACATTATCATCAAACTCCAACATATCTGATTCTATCTCTGTTGGTGCATCTAATTTTTGATAGAATTCTGGTGCAACATGCACATGGCAGGTGGCACAAGAACAGACTCCACCGCAGTCCCCATCTATACCGGCTACCTTATGCTTAACCGCTAACTCCATTAAACTACCACTATTGGCTTCTAGTTGTATTTCTTCTCCTGCTTTAGTGATGTAAGTTATTTTTGCCATATTATTTTGCGTTTAATCTTATAGTTAATTTATCAAAACCCACTTTTCGTTTATGAGCTCCCCAATTTTCAATATTTTCTACAGCATCTATAATTTCAATAGTACTTACCTTTTCAGTCAATACTCGTAAAAACACCTTCATTAATTGCCTTGCATGTGTAGCCCCCAAGCATTTATGGGCCCCAAAACCGAAAGCTACATGCGGATTCATTTTTCTGTCCAAAACAATTTCATTTGCGTTTTCGAAAATACTTTCATCTCTATTGGCAGATGCCCAACATAATGATACCCGGGTATCTTCTTTTGCAATATGCCCGCTAATTTCTTTCTCCTCTTTTACCACCCTGCCCATGTGGGTCAATGGAGAAAAGTAGCGTACAAATTCCTCTATTGCCGTATTTACTAACGCAGGGTTATCGTTTAATTTCTCAATTGCTTCTGGGTGTTCGGCTAAATAGGTAATGGTATTGGTCAAATAATTAATAACGGTATCCCTACCTCCTGCAAAAGTTAAAATAAGCACCCCTTTTACCTCCTCTTTGGACATTTTACGACCTTGATATTCCGAGTTCAGTAAAACGGAATACAAGCTATCATCTGGAGCTGCTATAGCTTTGTCTATTTCGGCATCTATATAATCGTATAAAATGGAAGCCTTATCCGCATCTAAATCAGAATCTTCACTTCTAAACACATGCGTTCCCCAAGAAATCCAAGTTTCCGCTTCACTTAAAGAAATATTCAACAACAAGGTCAATGCTTTTGATTGTATGGGTAAAGACAATTCTGAGATGGCTTCTATAGCTCCTTTTTGCAATACACGATCAATCTCTGCCTCAACAATCCTTGTTAATTTAAATTCATAATCGATATCTAATGGGCGTTTGAACCAATCTTCTACCAAGGCGCGATATTCTGTATGCTCAGGCGGATCTACTTCAAAGGGAATTTGTCTAGTATCCCTAATATTTACCTCTGACGGAACCACTATTCTACCGGGCTTTGCCGCTGAACTAAAATCTTTTGCATTATGCGCCGTTTTCCTCACATCCTTAAAACGAAGTAACATAGTTACAGGATCATCTTGATCATTAAAAGGGCAGGTTCCTTTAGACGCTCTAGTGTCTTTAAAGGCATCAGAAAAAATGCTTGCGCTCATTTACATCTCTAGTTTTGATTATTTGTAGATCACAAAGACCAAAAAGTATTGACTCTATACATTTAAACTGGTCTTACTACAAAAATCATCATTATTTAAATTTCATTTATAATCTATATTTGCAATTAATTAATCTATATTGTCGTATTATCTTAAAATAATTAAAATATACTGATTGAATAGTACATAAATTTAAATATGAAACCACAATTAGAGGCCATACCATTTTCAGAGAACAGTAACATTTTGGCTTACCGATTTGTGGATAGCCATTTTGATGCTCCCTGGCATGTGCACCCTCAGTGCGAATTAACCTTTATTGAAAAAAGCAAGGGCACTAAATTTATTGGGGATTACGTAAGTGGCTATGAACCGGGAGAATTAGTACTTTTAAATTCCAACCTACCACATTGTTGGAAAAATGAAAATAATGCGGATGAAGAAAGTATTTCTATCGTAATTCAATGGAACAAAGAGATATTTACCTCAATACCGGAATTAGCAGAATTACATGATATGATGCAACAAGCCAGTAGAGGTATTCTATTTCAAGCAGCAACGACCGCAACTATTTTATCAGAACTTAAGTCTCTTCCTCAACTAAAAAGTGCAGAACAATATTTGGTCTTATTATCCATTTTACTGAAACTCTCTAAGGCAGAATTCTTTTTGTTATCCAATGCAAAATTTACCAAAGAACTTCCTTCTGAACATAATAATAGAATGGCTATTATTCACGATTTTGTTGCTACAAACTATCACGACCCTATTAGTTTACACCAAGTTTCAAATATGGTCAACCTATCTCAACAAGCATTTTCCCGATTTTTCAAAAAAATGATGGGGCGTTCATTCTTTGTTTATCTTAATGAATATCGAATAAATTTAGCCGCTAAAATGCTGATTGATACTGATATGACCGTTGCAGATATTGCCTATAAATGTGGTTTTGAAACCCTGCCTTTCTTCTTTAAGAAATTTAAAACTCAATATGACACAACTCCTAACCTTTACAGAAAGCAACATGCAACCAAAGCACCATAAAATTATACGCCAGAAACAACCTCTAAATTAGAATTCTTGGAAAATTGCTCAATAGCATCTGCACTCACCTGTGTCTGCCAGATGTAAACCTTTTTTAGGTTTGCCATTTCACTTAGCATAGGTAACAAATTGTTAGTCACATTAGTCTTATATACATTTAACGATTCAAGATTTTTTAAAGTTGTAAGCGGTTGTACGGAAGTATCTGTAATTGTCGTATTGTCTAACACTAATTTTCTAAGATTGGTAAAACTTGTAATCTGAACAAGAATGGCATCAGAAAGTTCATTCCCGCCAAAATCGGCCCACAGTATTTGGTCTTTCAGAGGAGCTAACAATTTAAAATTTTCTTCCCACTTGTTGATATTCTCCGCATTGATCTGTCCGTCCTCTATAGTGACCTCTACCAAACCGGAACCATCTATAAGCTCTTTCACCTTAAAACCTTGTTCGGTAATGGAATGTACAACTTCCATATTCAAAGGGTTTGCTGTTGGTAAAACATCAGTTGAGCCATGTGCCAAGCCTGCAGCTGCAAATCCTAAGGTAGATGCTGCGTACGCCAAAACATCTTCTGGCACCTCGGTTTCACCTAAAATGGTCAACTCATTGGCTTGCCCATGTTCTATCCAATATTTAAGTAAGGCACTTTCCTGATCCGTTAATGGCGTTTTACCTTCTGGCGGCATAACATCATCATGGTTTTCTGGCAGGTTTATTCTTCGTATCAATTCTGACCCTTCAGCATCGCCAGGGGTAAAAATTGATCCGTCATCACCACCTACCATTAAAGCTTCAAAAGAATGGATGGCAAGACCTCCTTTTTTCTTGGATTCATTATGACAGCTTACGCATTTGGCTTCAAATATAGGTTTGACCAAATAAGGATAAACAGTTGCATCTTCTAACTTTGCCAATTGGGGCAAAGGCTCCTCTTTTTCTCTAAAAGGCGCATATTTAACCAAATAATCTTCCCCATGGGTTAAATTTCCGCCATAGTGCCCTGTCAGGCTTAATAATATAACCATTACTGTTAACAAGGCCAGATTCGGTTTTGCCTTTTGTAAAAATGCAATTTTAAACTTACCCGACTTTACCGCCCAGGCAAAAAATGCAAGTAACGTAGTACCAATACCAAACCAAAAGTGTCCGTTTAGCATCTCTTCATCATAACCGCCACTTTGGGATAACATGTATCCTAACATACAGGCTACGGCACCAGAAATAGCCCCAAATAGAAGTGCCAATGGTACAGCTGCGTTTAGGTGCTTCATTTTGGTATAATTATCCGCAAGTTCCAATACCAAGGCAAACATTAAAAACCCAATAGGTAAATGCACCACCAAAGGATGAAACCTACCTAAAAACAAAACAAAATCTGAAACTTCTTGCATACTCATTATCGATATTAAACACGCTCTAATTTATAGGGAGCGGAATGGTTGGCGTTCCATTGACAGATGTATAAATTCTTATCTTCATCAACACAGACATCATGACCGTGTAAAATGGGTCTTTCTTCCAATTGATAGCTTTTTTGCAACACCCCTTTTTTATATTCCGGTTCAGTACCTCCAGGATTGGATACTACTTTGTCACCTTCCATTATGGTCACAAACCCGGTATGGTCTTTCCAGTTGGTCTTGCCTACTTTGGGTTGCGACCAACAAACACCCGCATACAAATTATCGTCATCAAAAACTGCCCTGCATACCTGCATATTGGGCATTTCTATAGTTTTCACATATACACCATCTAAGGTGTAGTATTTAAAACACTCTTGTGACCTTGAAGTTACCACTACCATGGGGTTGTCTTTTTCCCTATAGTCTATAGCTACCCCGTGGGCACTTACCAGTTTGTAATTGGGATCCGGATTTTCCATTCCGCCCCAATGTCGAATATATCTCCCATTACTATCATATTGAATAATTCTACTTTCCCCATAACCATCGGCTACATAAATATCCCCATTAGGACCAATGGCGGTTTCCGTTGGGCAAAAAGACTCGTTGGGTTTATATACGCCAATAGTCATAGGGTGACCAATATCAAACAACACTCTACCATCTACGGTAGTTTTGGCTACACGGCCATTATGTTTTACCATTTGGTTGCCTTTGCCTAAAGCCCAACCAGAATCGGTAATGTAAAGCATATCTTCCCCTCCTTCGTCATGTAAGGTCAACCCATGACCTCCTTGGTAGGCGGTGCCCCAATAATCCAGTAATTTACCAGATTTGTCAAAAATTAGTATGTTGTTCTGAGGATGGTCTCCTACCATAATTAACCTTCCTTTGCTATCCATCACCATTTCATGGCAGTTCAACAAAGGAATTCTGGTTGCGCTAATCTGTGCCCAATTTTTAGTAAGTTTATACTTGTAATCACCATGACCCAAAATGGTTTCCGTTTCATTCAATAAACGATCTGAATTCTTTTTAGAACCAATAACCGTAGCCCCAAATGCCATAGATGTAGTTGCCATAGCTGTGCTTGCCAACCCAGTAGTTTTAATAAAATTTCGTCTTGTGGACATAATTGGTTTGTTAGGTTAAAATATCTTTGACCACATGGCCATGTACATCCGTTAATCTAAATCGTCTACCTTGATGTTTAAAGGTCAAGCGTTCATGATCAACACCGAACAAGTGCAATAAGGTAGCGTGAAAATCGTGTACATGTACCGGATTTTCGGTTACGTTGTAACTAAAATCATCGGTCTGCCCGTAAGTCATGCCCGGTTTTACGCCTGCTCCCGCCATCCACATGGTAAATGCTTTTGGATGGTGGTCCCTACCATAATTCTCTTTTGTCAATTGCCCTTGTGAGTACACCGTTCTACCAAATTCGCCGCCCCAAACCACTAAGGTATCTTCTAACATGCCCCGTTGCTTTAAATCTTTGATCAAAGCAGCCGTGGCTTGATCGGTTTGTTTTGCCTTGAACTTAACCCCATCTGGACAACCAATATGTTGATCCCAACCTTGGTGGTACAATTGCACAAATTTTACGCCTTTCTCCAATAGCTTACGCGCCATTAGGCAGTTGGCCGCATATGTGCCCGGATCTTTACTGTCTTTACCGTACATTTCAAAAATATGCTCTGGCTCATCTTTTGTATCGGTAACTTCGGGAATAGAAGTTTGCATACGAAAAGCCATTTCGTATTGAGCCATACGAGATTGTATTTCTTTATCGCCATAAGCATCATGTTGAATTGCGTTTAATTTCCCTAGATAATCCAACATTTTTTTGCGATCGTTGCCGTCATAATTATCAGGATTATTCAAGTATAATACCGGGTCTTTACCAGAACGAAATTGCACCCCTTGATGCTCTGTGGGCAAGAAACCATTGCCCCACAAACCGGCTTTTAAAGGTTGTCCTGTACCATTTTTACTTATTAATGTAATGAAGGTCGGTAAATTTTCATTATCAGATCCCAAACCATAACTCAACCACGAACCTATTGAAGGCCTACCTGGCAATTGATGACCCGTTTGCATAAAAGTAACGGCCGGGGTATGATTTATTTGGTCTGTTTGCATAGATTTTACAAAACATAGATCGTCGACTATTTCAGCAGTATGCGGCATTAGTTCACTAACCCAAGCACGTGATTCGCCATATTGTTTAAAATTGAAAATAGACGGTGCCACGGGTAAGGTAGATTGGCTACCACTCATACCTGTAAGTCGTTGACCGCCGATAACGGATTCTGGCAAATCTTTACCGAACATATCTACAAGCCCGGGTTTATAATCGAACAAATCTAATTGCGATGGACCACCACTTTGAAACAAGTATATAATTCGTTTTGCTTTGGGCAAATGATGGGGCAGACCAAGCTTGTTCTGCGTGAAATTGTTTAATGCTTCTCCTTGACTGCCAATTGCCCCCCATGCCTTATCTGCACTGAGCAAACTGCCCAATGCCATAGCACCGATACCTAAAGAAGTTTTCTTTAAAAAATGCCTACGGTCCAATTGTTTTTCAATCTCTTGAAAATCCCTATTATTTGAACGTAATGTATCATGATAGTCGCACATAATATTCTTTTTTATCGTTTAGTAATAAATGCATCAGAATTGATAATCGTTGATGCCACAACGGCATTGGCAGCTACCAGAGCTATATCATCCGTAGGCGCTATAGCATATTCACCAATACTTATCCAACCTTGTGCTTTTGCCTTGTTGTTCTTAAACTTTTCAAATTCTGTATGCTGTAATTCCGTTAATATGGTCAACTCTTCTTTCTTAATGGTTCTTCCTGTAAGTTTTTTATACGTTTTGGCTATGCCCTGTGTAATGCTGTCATATTCCATCATCTTTTTACCGAGTACTCTGGCCGCCTCAACAAACGTAGGGTCGTTCAGCAACACCAACGCTTGTAATGGGGTATTGGTTTCTTGTCTTCTTGTGGTGCATAGGTCACGAGTTGGGACATCAAAAGTTGAAATCGTGGGGTGTGGTACCGCCCTTTTCCAAATGGTGTATATACTTCTTCTATACAATTCTTCTCCTTGCCCCTGTGCATATTCATCTCCGGTGACCCGCCATAATCCGGGTGGTTGATATGGGTACACGCTCTCACCGCCAATTTTTTCGTTCAATAAACCAGAAGCGTAAAGTGCATTATCCCTGAGCATTTCTCCGGATAATCTTTTGGAAGGTCCTCTGGCCAACAATCTGTTTTCACCATCTAGCTCCAGTAACTCGCTAGAGGCAATACTGTTTTGTTGGTACGTGTTGGACATTACCATAAGTTTATGCAAGGCCTTTACGTCCCATCCAGATTCCATGAACTCAATGGCCAGCCAATCCAATAATTTAGGATGCGATGGCAATTCACCCTGATTTCCAAAATCTTCGGCAGTTTTTACAATTCCGGTTCCAAAAAGATGCTGCCAATACCGGTTTACCGTAACCCTGGCCGTCAATGGATTATCCTTATCGGTAATCCATTTGGCTAAACCAATTCTATTTTTTTCGAACTTATCGGAAAATGGAAATATCGCTTCCGGTGTATTTGGAAAAACAGAATCGGTAGGTTGGTCATACTGCCCACGAGCCAAAAGGTACGCCTGCCTTTTTTGTTTGCTCTCTTTCATTACCATTATCTGTTTTACATTATCCATACTATCGGCAAGTACCAAACGGTCCTTTTCCAAAGCTTCTATAGCTTTCTTATATGACCTAGAATTTACCGAGATGTAATATTCCTTTAATTCAGATTTTTCATCTGCCGTTAAATTGGCATAAGACTTCTCTTTTAAAGTCGATAATTGCTCTTTATTGGAAATCTGTAAAACTTCTACAGGTGTCAATTCTTTTTCAAAAACCATAAGGTTATCTACAACGGCACCACCTATGCCTTTTCCTCGCCATACTGCACCTATACGCAAGCCCGGTTCAATGATAGGGCTGTTTTCATATAGTTGCAATCCATGAAAGATGATGTCTTTGTATAGGTTATCATATAAGGTTTTGGTTTGCAGTTTTTTCCCGTCCATATAAATGGAAACTCCATCTGCTTTACTTGTTCCATTATAAGTAAGGGTCAATTGTATCCATTTTTCCTTCGGAATTTCTTCTACAGATTCTACAACCAATGCATTATCCGGCCAAACATGTGCCAATAAAGCTTCTAACTTATTATCCTTTATCTTCAGGTGATATCCTCTAAAACTATGCAGTTCTGGACTATTCATTTTGTGGAAAATAACACCGGTTTCTAGGTCTTTGGGCACAAACACCTCTATTCCAATAGAAAAGGACTCCGCTCTTTGGTAAATACCTATTTTATCTAAATCCAACCAAGTATCACCATCCATTAGCAAGCCCTTGCCCCTACTACCTTCTTTGAAAACCGGTTTTTCATTATCAACAAATTCTTGGCGCATACGAATGTTGTTCTTACCATTACCACCAATTGTATTCAATAATTTTCCTTGATCGAAATCCATTGCGACTACTAAATCACCAGGTTTTTCCGTATTTGAAATGTTCTTATATTTTTCCTGTTTTAGCCATTCTTCTGCTTTTTCTGCTTCGGTCTGAACAGTTTTAACCACTTTTTCTTCTTTTTCATTAACCAAAGTCTCTAAATATGCCAGCACCTTTTCTTGATCTTCCGTAGGAATCATCATAGCAGGAACGGGCGTAGCATTATCCCAAGAAATGAGGCCTGTTTCATCAACATTGTTAAAGAAGCTGAACATTTCAAAATAATTCTTTTGAGAAATAGGATCGTATTTATGATCATGACATTTGGCACATTCCATGGTCAAACCCAAAAAACCCTGACTGGCAACATGTGAGCGGTCGGCAACATACTCTACCCTAAATTCTTCATCAATGATACCACCCTCCATGTTTTGCGGATGTAAACGATTAAAGGTGGTCGCCAGTTTCTGTTCACGTGTTGCATTTGGCAACATATCGCCTGCTAGCTGCCATAGTATAAACTGATCATATGGCATATTTTCATTGAATGATTTGATCACCCAATCTCGCCAAGGCGACGTATCCCTATACCTATCTACACTATACCCATGTGTATCTGCATATCGTGCCAGATCCATCCAATCTAACGTGCGTTGCTCTCCATATTTTTCTGAAGCCAACATACGGTCTACCTGTTTTTCAAAGGCGTTGGGCGACTCATCATTTACAAACTCTTCTATTTGCTCTAGAGTTGGCTGTAAGCCCGTTAAATCTATGGACGCACGCCTTAGCAAGGTTTCCTTATCCGCCTTTTCCGATAATTTTAAATCTAAAGGCTCTAGTTGGGCCAAAACAAAATTATCTATAGGATTGGCTACCAGATCTTCATTTTTAATTTTAGGCACCTTATGCTTTTCCGGTTTTATAAATGCCCAATGATCTTTATACTCGGCACCATCTTCTATCCATTTTACCAACATCGCTTTTTCCTTGTTGGTAAGGGATAAGTGGGAATCTGGAGAAGGCATGATCAGATTGGGATCAGTAGTGATAATTCTATGAAACATTTCACTCTTTTCCAATTTACCGGGTACAATGGCAAAATTTCCGGGATTCTCAGACAATTCCGAATATGCTGCCTCAGCGGAATGCAATTGCAATCCTCCTTTTATATTACCGGCATCCGGTCCGTGACATAGGTAACATTTATCTGAAAGAATAGGTTTTACATGCTGATTAAAATCTAATGTTTTCGGTAGCGCATCATATTCAAGCGCTACTTCTTCTGGCAACTCTGGTCCGCCACAAGAGACTACTAATACCACTATTGGTATGAGAAAAAATCGTTTTAACATTCGCATTTACATATGTTGTTTTCCGTTAAGTCAAATCTATAAGAACAGTTACTTTTGCACCATGCCCAAAAAAGGCTAATAATTGTACATTTCCGACATTTAAAAATTCATCTTAGTATTTTCGTTCTTTTCTTGACCTTAATTTATTCGCTTCGGAATCTTTGTGAAATTTTTCTTTTTCAGGATTCCACACTAACGGTCTATTTAATTTATAAGCAATATTAGATAAATGACAAATACTGGCACTTCTATGTCCCGTTTCTACATTGCAAATTGGTGTTCCTCCATTTTTGATAGCAGTTAACCAATTGGCGTAATGATTATCAGAATGAATTAACTGTATGTTCATTGCAGCATAATCCGTATCTACCAAATTTGCTGGCGTGGTTTCAAAATACCCTCTACTAATATCCATTTGACCTTCACTACCAAAGAAGCGAACACCCCAACCCCTGCCAAAATCTTTGTGCTCCACTTCAACGCCATTTGCATAATACATTTTTAAACCTCTTACCGCAGTAGGATCCGTAGGCGGTACAAACTCTACAGGTCCAGATTCATCCATCCCCAAAGCCCACTGAACAATATCGAACATATGCGCCCCCCAATCCGAAAGTATACCTCCACCTGTTTCTTCGAACAAACGCCAGTCTGGCCAAAAATCAACATCATTACTAGATGGTGCCAACCTATGATTGTATTTCAACAGAGGTGCAGGACCGCACCAATGGTTCCAATCTATTTCATTTGGCTTAGTTTCCTCCATTAAATCATATGCCTTTGCAGGGTCTCCTACATTTACCTCAACTCGCTTAATTTCACCTAAATGACCATTTCTAACCAATTCACAAGCTTTTCTAAAATTATCCCAGGAACGCTGCATGCTGCCCACTTGCAACACCCGACCAGATTGTTCTACGGCTTTCACCATTTCCCTTCCCTCCTTTATATTATGAGAGAGCGGTTTTTCACAATAGACATCCTTATCCGCCTTTAAACTATCCATTACATGTTTAGCATGCCAATGGTCTGGCGAGGCAATGACCACTGCATCAATTGCTGAATTTTCAAGTAATTCAGCATAGTCGATATAAGAGGTCAGGGTATTTTTTCTGGTAGAATTGTTTATCTCCAACTGATTTTGAGCTACGTGATTTTTAAACCAATTGTTTTTGGTAGTCCAAACATCTGAACAAGCTATAATTTCAGCATCGTTCTTTATAAAGTTCTTTGCCAGCCCCCTAGATTGTTTTCCCAAACCTATAAAACCAAGGTTAACTTTATCACTGGGAGCAGTAAATCCTTTTCCCAACACATGTCTTGGTACAATTGTAACCGCCCCGGCGGCCAAAGCTGTTTTTGTAATAAAACTTCTTCTTGAAACTTGAAAAGTATTTTTGTTCAATTCCGACTTTTTTACCACCTTAGAGTGTTTATTATCTTTTTTCATCAGTACGTTGAATTAGTTGGGACTAAAGTTAATTCACTTGTTCTGATGACACCTGTACATATATTCTTTTAAGTGCAACAAATGTTTTATTTATGCTTCAACTACTACAATCCCTTAAAATAAGCTTACTGCATACCGGCTATGCCAAACTTGACACGGCATGGAACTTTGATAATGTAATAAGTCCGTTTACACGATTGTGCTACGTTACCAAGGGGTCTGCAACCCTCTATCACAACAACAGAACCTACACTTTAAAAGAAGGTCATATGTACCTTATACCCAGCTATGTATATAATACGTACAAGTGCGAAAATTATCATGAGCAGTTTTACATCAGTTTCTTTGAAGAAATAAGACCCGGGCTTTCTATATACAATTTACGGTCTTTTAGATATGAAGTTCCCCTAAAAGAAGGGGATCATTTATTCTTTGAACGCCTAACACAGATGTACCCAAAAAGAAAAATTGTAAACAGTGACCCAAAAGCTTACTCACATAAACCGCAAAAACTTTTGCAATTTAACAAGGACAATGCCCAAATGAACACCCAACGTTATTTAGAGACCCAAGGTATACTGACCATTTTACTTTCTCGTTTTATTGAAAATGAACCTGCAACCAATGCCAATGTTTCCACTGGTAGATTAAATGATGTCCTTGTTTATATTGCCGAACATTTAAACCAAAGCCTAGAAGTACAGGATTTGGCAAAAAAGTACCATATGAGTACAGATCATTTTTCAAGGTTGTTTTTACAACAGTTTAATATGAGACCCTTAAAATACATCCAGACCAAAAGAATTGAACGTGCTCAATTACTGCTATGGACCACCAACCATTCCTTAGAAGAAATAGCCCATAAAATAGGCATGGAAAACTTCTCTTACTTCTCCAGAACCTTTAAAAAAATTACCGGCACTACCCCAGGGAAATATCGAAAAAACCAAGCTATAACTCCCTAACAATGTTGTTTTAAACATTCAATAATCATTTGTGGTAGTGTTATGAACACTTGTTGCACTAATGCCTTCTATACTTAATTTAAACGGGTTGTATTTGCATTATCTTGAAAACATAATCAAACACACTATTTAATTATGGCTTTTAAGCGCGTTACTTTACTACTTTGTTCTGGCTTTTTAGGTTGTTCTTTGAATGCCCAAAAAGCTTTTCCGTTTCATCTACCTAAGGAGAAACCTGACCAACCGCTAAGCTTGGCAATGCAACGTAACTATGATCAATATTTAGCTCCACGCCCAGAAGATAACGAGCTATATTCCCAATTTAAATACACCGAATTAAAAGGGTTGGATTATAGTAATGGCGATGGCACAATATCAAGAAGAGATCCATCAAAAGTTATATTTCATAACGGTAAATATTATGTTTGGTATACTTATAGACATACCAGTACACCTCCACAAGGTGCGGCCAAAAGTAATGACACCATACCTTCTAGCGATTGGGACCTTGCCGAAATTTGGTATGCCACAAGCGAAGATGGCATTACTTGGAAAGAACAAGGTGTAGCCATAGAAAGACCGGAAAAACCTAACGTAGGATGGCGATCTGTTTCAACTACAGATATTTTAGTTTATAAAGGAAAGTACTATTTATATTATCAAGGTTTTATGGAAGCCAGTGGCAAAAGAGGTGATGATTGCCCTGTTGCCGTGTCATATGCCGATTCACCTGACGGGCCTTGGACAGCCCACAACAAAATCGTAATACCCAATGGTGGTAAAGGAGAATGGGACCAATTTTCCATTCACGACCCATACCCACTTGTTTACAATGATAAAATTTATCTGTATTATAAGTCTGATTTTGATGGCGACCCTAGTTTAGTACGTATGCAGGGGTTAGCTACAGCCGATAATCCACTTGGTCCTTTTACAAAAAGCCCATTGAATCCGGTTTTGAATTCAGGTCACGAAACCACTTTATTTCCTTTTAAAGAAGGTATTGCCGCTTTAGTCATCAAAGACGGTAACGAACATTTTACCGTACAATATGCTCCCGACGGTATAAATTTCTCGATTGCCGCTATTACCAATTCATTAATGCCAATTGCCGGCGGACCGTATGTACCTGATGCATTTACCAATACAGATTATGGCAAGGGTATCACTTGGGGAATATCGCATGCCATAACCGCAGGTACAAAAGGCAAACAACATTCTATTTTAATGCGATTTGATTGTGACCTTAGCCTAGATGTGGATGATCAAGAAATGAAAACACATTCAAATATTTGGCATTACAAACCAAGCGATTATTATGAATACGGATTAAGCAAAAAGCAACAAGAACGTATTGAGGCTCAAAACAAAGCACTTAAAGAAAAATAAAGTTTAAACCAATACTGTTGCCATGATACGCTCTAAAATCATTATTACTGTACTCCTATTTTTAAGCTACTTTTTTGCAAACCAATTGTTCGCTCAAGAAAGCCCTAAGAATATTTATTACCAGCTACAAGGAGAGCTTAAAAAATGGCATAAAGTCACTATAATTTTTGATGGACCACAGTCTTCTGAAGATGCAGATTTCAACCCTTTTACAAATTACAGGCTCAACGTTCTTTTTACGCACAGTACCACCAATAAAACTTATCTAGTACCAGGATATTTTGCTGCGGATGGAAATGCAGGTGAGACCTCTGCAACAGCCGGTAATAAATGGAAAGTTCATTTTGCCCCAGATGAAATAGGAGAATGGAATTATAAAGTTGATTTTAGAAAAGGAAACTGGAGCGCTGTAAGCGATAAAATAGATACCGGTGTAAGCGCAGAATTTATGGATGGTCATGAAGGCAGTTTTACCATCTCACCAACCGATAAAGAAGGAAGAGACTTTAGGGCAAAGGGTAGATTACAATATGTTGGTGAGCGTTATTTAAAATTTGCGGAAACCAATGAATACTTCTTAAAACAAGGTGCAGATGCACCTGAGAACTTTCTGGCATATGCAGATTTTGACGGTAATTTTCATAATGATGGCCATGGAGATAATTTTATAAAAACATGGTCACCACATATTCAAGATTGGAAAACCGATGACCCTGTTTGGAAAGATGATAAGGGCAAAGGAATAATCGGCGCACTTAATTATTTATCTAGCAAAGGCCTTAATGCGTTTTCTTTCTTAACGAACAATATTAAGGGGGATGACAAAAATGTGTTTCCCTACGTTGATTACAATACTTGGGATCGTATGGATGTTTCTAAACTGGACCAATGGGAAATAGTGTTTAGCCATGCCCAGAAAATGGGATTGTTTTTACACTTTAAAACCTTAGAGGTAGAAAACCAAGGCTTGTTGGATAATGGTGGTGTTGGTGCCAACAGTAAATTATATTACAGAGAATTAATTGCGCGTTTTGGACATCACCTGGCCCTCAACTGGAATCTTTGCGAAGAAAATGGTGAATGGGTTAAAAACCCTACAACCCCACCACAAGATACTATGCAGCGCCTGGCAATGGCCCATTACTTTAAAAACCACGATCCATACAATCATCATTTGGTAATACATAACGGCATAAAATTCGACGATTTATTAGGACTTGATTCTGGTATCACCGGACCTTCTGTGCAAACACATAGAGTGGATTTTGCAAGTATCCATAAAGAAGTACTACATTGGCTATCCGCTTCAAAAAATGCGGGCAAGCAATGGGCAGTTGCCGTAGATGAGCCAGGGGACGCTCAACATGCCCTGTTACCTGATACCGAAAACCCAAATCATGATCTAGCCAGAAGAAATGGACTGTGGGGAACACTTATGGCTGGCGGCTGGGGAAACGAATGGTATTTTGGATACAAGCATGAACATTCTGACCTGACCTGCGAAGATTACCGTTCACGTGATTTATTCTGGAATCAAGCCCATAATGCTTTACAATTCTTTGCCAATAACAAAATTGAATACTGGAACATGACCAACCATAATGAACTGGTTGGCAACAAGGACAACGACAATACCATATACTGCTTGGCAATACCAAACCATACTTATGTGGTATACCTCAACAACGCAATTACGGCGAACCTTGACTTAAGTGAATCTAATTACCCGTATAAAGTAATGTGGTACAACCCAAAAATTGGGGGGAAATTAATTTCTTCAAAAATAAAAAAAGTGCAAGGCGGTCAAAAGGTAGATTTAGGCAGTGCACCAAAGAAAAGTCAAGGAGATTGGGTAATACTGTTAACCCGAACCTAGAACTAAGGCGCTGTAGTAAGTGCCTATGCATTCTTGCTTGTCATATTTCGTTAATCATTCCACTACAGCATACAATTACATCCAATGATCATAATAGGCTGTTCAAAGTCTTAGCATAGGCTTAAAATATCACATAATCAATTCAACCACAGATAACACAGATGGTTAATGGCTTACCACAAATTTTATCAATTCGCCAAAATACTACCATTTATTATTTCAAAAACCATATGTACTGCTCTCTAAATCATTTGTATCGTAAAAATTTAACATTTATTTAAATATTGCAGCAACTGAAAATTAACAAACTATGCGAGTAACACAACTTAACTCAAAAACATTTTGGTTCTTATTATTATACTCAATAATAAGTATCCAATTTATGCATGCCCAAGACTTGAATGTTAAAGGTAATGTAAGCGATGAATCAGGTCCGTTGCCTGGTGTATCCGTTATTGTCAAAGGAACCACTTCTGGGGTTGCCACTGATTTTGATGGTAACTATACCATTAAAGCTCAATCAAACGATGTGTTGGTCTTTACCTATATAGGTTACAAGGCTAAAGAAGTTGCGGTTAATGGCAAAACCAATTTAAATGTTGTTATGACGACCGATGTATCTGCCTTGGACGAGGTTGTTATCATTGGTTATGGTAGCTCTAAACGAAAAGACCTTACCGGTTCCATTGTTTCTGTAAAAGCGGATGAACTTGATAAAGTAAAACCTGTTTCTTTTGAAGGAGGTCTTGCTGCAAGGGCCTCGGGTGTACAGGTGGTACAATCTGGCGGTGAACCAGGGTCTGGTTTTAATATCAGAATTAGAGGTGGTAGTTCTATTACGGCCAGTAACGACCCACTTTATGTGATAGACGGTTTTGCTTTACAAGGTAACACCGCCAGTACCGCTGTAGGTATCGGAAATTCCTCTACAAGTCCGCTATCAACAATAGACCCTAGCTCAATTGAATCTATTGAGGTATTGAAAGATGCTTCAGCGACAGCTATATATGGTTCTAGAGGTGCTAATGGTGTGATCATTATTACGACAAAACAAGGTAAAAAAGGCAGGGCGTCTTTAAACTTTGAAACGTTTACCGGAGTATCTACCTTAGCTAGACCATTGGATTTAATGACCGGTCAAGAATATGTAGATTTCTGGAACGATTATTTCCCATGGAACCCAGATGCTGAGGATACTTACACCAGAGCTTTTAGATATGATGATGGTACACCATTGGATTTAAGCGATTCTCGTGTATTGGTTACAGATTGGCAAAAAGAAATTACCAGACCAGCGATTACCAAGAGCTATAAAGTATCTATGAGCGGTGGTGGTGACAAGAACACATATTCAGCCTCGTTCTCTTACTTAAATCAAGAGGGTATCGTAAAAACATCTGATTTTGAAAGGTATAATGGTAACTTAAACATCAATCAAAATGTAAGCGATAAACTTAAGGCCGGTATGAACCTTAATTTGGGTATTAATAAAAATAGCGGAATAGTTAACGCAGCCAATGAAAATGGAAATGGTAGAAACGGTATTATTACTAGTGCTATTTTATTTACACCAGTACAAGGTATCAATAGATATGATGATGCCGAATATGATGAGAACGGCAGAATAATCTCGGTAAGAGATGGTGATATTACCAATCCTTTGGCTACCCTAGAATTCAACAGTAATAATAGAACCGCTTTTCAATCTTTCGGTAGTGTGTATATTCAATATACCTTGGCAGACGGACTTACTTTTAAGTCATCCGTTAGAGGTAATATATCCTCTACTAAAGGTACCGCATACTTTTCGGAGAAAATCAGTTGGGGTAGAACAGCAAATGGTAGAGCATTCGTAAACAACAACATGGGAACTGGTATAATAACCGAGCAAAATTTAAACTTCAGCAAGGTTTATGGAGACCACTCTTTGAATGCTACGGCGGTTTATGAAGAGCAACAGAATACATTTGAATTCAACAATTCAGCAGCAACAGGTTTTGATCTCCCTGGCGTAAACCTAAACAATTTGGGTTCTGCCACGGAGACCTTACCTAATTCATCTGGATTTACCAAAACAGCTCTACAATCGTATCTTGCCAGGGTTCAATATGATTACAAAGGTAAATACACATTAAATGCCAGTGCCAGATATGATGGTTCATCTAGATTTGCAGAGGGTAAAAAGTATGGTTTCTTTCCTTCGGTAGGTGCTGCCTGGAACGTTGCAAATGAAAACTTTCTTAAAGAAAACAACACCTTAAATCGTTTTAGAATTAAGGCAAGTTTTGGAGAAACCGGCAATACCGCCATTGGTTCATACCGATCTTTTGCTCAAGCTGGTGTAGCAAGTACCATTTTGAACGGAAACCAATTGGTTACCGGTGCCGCAATTCAACAACTGGCAAATGAAGAATTAACTTGGGAAACTACACAACAGTTTGATGCCGGACTTTCTATTGGAATGTTCAATGATAGAATTTCTTTAGAGGCAGATTATTACCGTAAAGAAACTTCTGATCTTTTATTAGAAGTTCCATTACCATCAACTACCGGATTTAAAACAGTATTTAAAAACTTAGGAAAAGTAGAAAATAAGGGTCTTGAATTTGCCCTGAACACAGTAAACTTTGACAATGAAAACTTTGGGTGGACAACTAACTTCAACATCAGTTTCAATGATAACCAGGTCCTAGACCTTGGTGATGCTGATCAATTTTTGGTAAACTCTATTGGTGACAATCAAATACAAGATGATTACATAGTAAAAGTAGGAGAATCTTTAGGTTCCATGTATGGTTTAGAAGTCGATGGTATTTACAACTATAGTGATTTTGCCGCTTTTGACGGATTATCAAATGAAGAAGCTGCCGCAAAAGTTAGACAAGACGCTACAGATCAAGGTGTTGTTTGGTATGATGTGGTTTACGAGCTAAAAGATGGTACCGTGCTTTCCTCAGGTCAGCCAGATAACACGAAATACAGACCGGGTATGCCAAAATTCGTAGATCAACTTACCGTTGATACTGATGGTGATGGTGTACCAGACGCTGCAGACGGCATTGTAAATTCTGATGACCGAAAAATCATTGGTAATGCATTACCAAAACACTTTGGCGGTTTTACCAATAACTTTAGATACAAGAACTTAGATCTTTCAGTAATTACCCAATGGTCTTATGGTAATGATGTTTATTTAAAAAGCCTTAGTAAAGGTACGGCCCAAGCTATTCCATTTTTAAATAAATATGGCAGAGTTGCTAATCGTTGGACACCAGAAACCCCTGATACAGATATCCCTTCTATTTGGGGAGATGGCGATGCCGGTATTAATGGAACTGCTTATTCGTCATTTATTGAAGATGGATCGTATTTCAGAATTAGCAATGTTACTTTAGGTTATGAATTACCTACCAGAGTAAAGAAAAACATTGGCCTTAAAAGCTGTAGGGTATATGCCGCCGTAGATAACCTTCATGTTTTCACAAAATACTCAGGATACGATCCAGACGTAAGTGTTGGCAACAATCAACTTACTCCAGGTCTAGATGCAGACTCTTACCCAAGATCAAGAACTATAAGATTAGGTTTAAGCGTAGGATTCTAATTAAAGAACAAAAAAATTAAAAGATGAAAAAAACTAAATTTTACGGAATATTAACTCTAGCGGCGGGACTGCTGCTTGTGTCATCTTGTGATGATGATATTTTAATTGAATCACCCAGTAATTTCTTGACTCCTGATGCTCTCTTGGTAGACGCCAAAGGTGCGGAAACCTATCTTATTGGTGCGTACGATGCCGTACAACCAATAGTTTCATCTGGCGCAAATGGTAAAGATGGCTGGGGCATTCATTGGGGCTCTATAGCTGCTGACGAAGTTGTTGTTCCGCCATGGGGCGGTGATAGAAAATTTATCTATCAGCATCAATTAACACCTTCTAATGGTGTAGTGCGATCTATTTGGGAGAATTTATACGTTGCATTGAACAGAATCAACAGTACAATTGACCGAATTGAAGCAATGAACGAAGATGAAATCGATAATGAATCTAAAACTAAATTCGTTGCCGAAGCTAAGTTCTTAAGATCAATGGTATTGTTTTCTTTAGTATCCACGTATGAAAACATTCCGTTATTAACAAGTGAAACTACAGATTTGGAGTCTGTAGAAGTGAGTCAAGTTACACCGGAAGAAACCTATAACTTCATTATACAAGACTTGCAACAAGCCGCAAGTGTACTTCCGGAAGAACAAGGTGGCGGTCGTGCCACACAGGGCGCAGCTAAATCTTTATTAGGTAAAGTTTATTTACAAATGAGTGGCTTTCCCCTTAATCAAACAGATAAATTGGCTAGTGCCGAAACTGTTTTAAAAGAAGTAATGGATAGCGGTGTTTATGATCTTTTACCTAATTACAGAGAGGTTTTCAATCTTAGCAACGAGCAAAGTGTAGAAATGGTGTATTCTATTGGCATGGATGGTCCTGCACGTGGAGAAGGTGGACTATTAAGTACTTTTTATGGCCCAAACGGTAACGTAAACAACGGTGGAGGCTGGGGTACTTGTTTTATCAACCATAGCTTTGAAGCCTCTTTTGACAGAGAAGATGTAAGATTATTTAATAATATAGCAAAGCACAATGCAAATGATTTTACTCCAGAAGAAGGATTCTCTGATCCTGAAACGCATACGGTACCAATGAATAACTGGAGAGGATGGAAATGGCATGCCGAAAAACCAAATAGCTATCCTAACGATACACCATTTGACAACCCATACATTAGGTACGCAGATGTTCTATTAATGTACGCCGAGGCTTTAAACGGGCAAGGTAAACTAACTCAGGCAGATTTGGACATTACCGTAAACAGATTGAGAGCAAGAGCTAGAATGACTGCAGATGCCGTTCCAGATATGGTTGTAGGTTCACAAGACGATAATGCAACAGAACTTTTAGAAGAGCGTAGAAAAGAGTTATGCTTTGAAGGATGGAGACGAAACGACCTTATACGTTTTGGTGTTTACCATGAAGCAATATCCGGTATTACACAAGGTGGACCTAATGCCGGCGATCCAGGACCTGAATTTCAAGATTTTGAAATACGCTGGCCAATACCTCAATCAGAGTTGGATATTAACCCTAATCTGGTGCAAAACCCTGGTTACTAGTAATATATTTTTAATATCTTAAACAAATAATCAAAAAGCCTATTCACCATTTCTGAATAGGCTTTTATGCTAAAACACAGTATATGTTTCTTCACCGTTTTCTAGCCCCTAAAACCGTAATAATTGTATTATCGATCAGCTTTCTATTTCATAGTTGTGAAGATAAAGAAATGGCTCAAAAAATGAAGAATACCAAAGAAACACCACTGTTTAAATTAGTACAGCCCGAGGATTCAGGAATCAAATTTAAAAATACGATTGCCGAAAATTATGATAACTTTTTTGCCATTTTCAACTATGTATACAATGGTGCAGGTGTTGCCGTAGCGGATATTAACAATGACGGTTTATCGGACATTTATTTTACAGCTAATGAAGCGCCTGATAGAATATATCTAAACAGAGGCAACTTCATTTTTGATGATATTACGGACTCAGCAAACATAAGTAAGCAAGACGGTTGGCATAACGGCGTAGTCATGGCAGATGTCAATGCTGACGGACTAACAGATATTTATATATGTAGAGGTGGCTGGCAAGATACTCCGCAAGAAAGAAGTAACCTTCTTTATATCAACCAAGGCGATAACACTTTTAAAGAGTCTGCAGTTGAATACGGACTGGCCGATGAAGGATTTTCTGTAATGGCTTCCTTTTTTGATATGGATAACGATAATGACCTGGACCTTTATCTAACCAACAGACCTGAACACTTTTTTCTCAATTACCAGCAGGTTTTAGCCGGTAAGGCCAATGAAGATGATTTGTACAGAGACAAACTCTATATCAACAACAATGGGAAATTTGATGAAGTAGGCCAGCAAAAGGGTATTAACGGCAATTTTGGTTATGGACTAGGACTAGTTACTTCTGATGTAGATAAAGACGGACAAGTGGATCTCTTTGTAGCCAATGATTATCTAGAACGAGATTACCTATATATGAACCAAGGCAAAGGAAATTTTAGCGAGCAATTAAAGTCTAGGTTCAACCACATACCCTTTTACGCCATGGGTGTAGATATAGCGGATTTAGATAATGATGGCTGGGAAGATATTGTACAGTTAGAAATGATGCCAGAAGATTACGAACGCTCCAAAACTACTATGGCAGACATGAATACTCAACTATTCAATAGTATGAAAAACAATGGTTTTCATTATCAGTATATGCATAACATGCTTCAAAAAAACCGTGGAGACGGTTTTTTTAGCGATGTTTCACAATACTCCGGTATTGCCAAAACAGATTGGAGCTGGGCATGCCTTGCCAGTGATTTTGATAATGATGGTTTAAGGGATATTTTCATTACAAACGGATTCAAAAGAGATATTTGGGATAAAGATGCTACTATAAAATTTAGACAGTATATGCAAAGTGCACAGGCGGCACAACGCAGTAATGAAGAAAATGCACAGCATATTATTTCACTGTTCAAGCAAAATAAAATTTCTAATTACCTCTATAAAAACCAAGGTGACCTAAAATTTACCAACATGAGCAAGGCTTGGGGCTTGGACCAACAAAGCTTTTCTAACGGCGCCGCAACTGCAGATTTGGACAATGATGGTGATTTAGATTTGATCGTCAACAATGTGGATGACCCCGCATTTCTCTACGAAAATTTGAGCAATACTACTGAAAACAAATTCCTAAAAATTAAATTAAAGGGCCCTGCGACCAATAAAGATGGCCTAGGTACAAAAATCACGTTAAAAACTAATGACAGCATACAATTCCATGAATTTAAAACGGTGCGCGGCTATCTATCTTCAGTAGAACCAATAGTACATTTTGGGCTTGGAAAAATATCTAAAATAGACTCCGTCTCTATAGTCTGGCCAGACGGTAAAGAACATCTAATTCAAAATGTTGCTTCTAGTAGCAATCTCATTATCGATTATAAAGAAGCAAAACAGCCTGTTGATAAGTCCATAACAAAACAAACATTGTTTAAAGATGTAACCAACACTTCTTTCTCTTCCGTCTATGAACATCGAGAAAACGAGTTTGACGATTTTAGAATTCAGGTATTACTACCACATAAACTATCTACCCAAGGTCCTGGCATTGCCGTGGGCGACATTAATAACGATGGTTTAGAGGACTTTTACGTAGGCGGTGCATCTGGTAGTCCAGGAGCTATTTACCAACAAACAGCTAGTGGATCATTTGTTAAAAAAGACCATCCTATTTTGTTGAACGATGCCAAATATGAAGATGTCGATGCCGTATTTTTTGATGCAGATAATGACCAAGACCTGGATCTTTATGTGGTCAGCGGCGGAAATGAATTCTCCCAGAATTCTCCCCTACTTAAAGACCGACTCTACCTCAATAATGGTAAGGGGCTTTTTACCGAAAAAAGAGAAATGATGATCAGTGGTGAAAGTGGTGGTTGCGTTCTGCCTTTTGACGTTGACAGTGATGGCGACCTAGATCTTTTTGTAGGGGGCAGATTAGTGCCCGGTCAATATCCCAAAGCACCCAAAAGTCTAATTTTATTGAACGATAATGGAAACTTTAACGATGTTACAAAAGAATTAGCTCCAGAACTAGAACATATTGGTATGGTTACCGATGCTACATATGCAGATATTGATGGCGACAATACAAAAGAACTTATCATTGTTGGGGAATGGATGCCCATAACCATATTTAAAGCCAACAATGGCAAACTACAAAATGAAACTACATCTTATGGTTTAGGCAAAACTAACGGCTGGTACAACTGCATTACTGTCGCAGACCTTGATCAAGATGGCATTAACGAGCTCTTAGTAGGTAACCTAGGTCTCAATTATAAGTTTACTGCAAGTGATAAAAAACCTTTTAAAGTTTTTGCGAGCGATTTTGATCAAAACGGAACCAATGATATTTTTCTGGCGAAAGACTACAAAGGTAGACAAGTACCGATCAGGGGGTTACAGTGTAGTTCAGAACAGCTCCCCGGATTGGATAGAAAATTTCAAACCTTTACTCAGTTTTCCAAGTCCAACCTAAGACAAATTATCGGTGAAGGTATTGATAATGCCCTACAGCTTAATGCTTATGAATTTGCTTCGGTAATCATTAGGTTCAATGATGGTAATGCCAAGCTCACTCCTTTACCCTACCCAGCACAATTTTCTAGTATTAACGGCTTTGTTACAGGGGATTTCAATGCTGACGGAGTAATGGATATTGCTTTGGCAGGAAACAAATTTGAATCTGAAATTGAGACCACACGAGCAGATGCTTCGGTCGGGTTGATACTCTTGGGCACAAAAGAGGGACACTTTAAACCCCAAAATAGATTAACAAGCGGATTTTTCGCCCCAAAAAATGTAAAGGCATTAAAGTCCATAAATCTCAATAATGGCAAAACCGGACTGCTAGTAGGCAATAACGATGACGAGATACAGCTATTTAAAAATTGATCTAAACAATTGAACTTTAAAAGAATAAAAATTAAAAAAGCGGAAGACCTACAACCTCCCGCTTTTTAAACAATTTGCACTTTAGCTATTCAAAACAAAAATCTTCGCTAGTTTATGCCGTTAGAATATGCAACTACCACAATACCCGTAATCATCAACGCAAGTCCTGCATATAGAAAACTTTTCGCTTTTGAAGAGGCATTGATCCATTCTTTGGTAATTAGACCGCTAACAATTGCCGTGGCCACAGATGATGTATTGAAAATAGCATAACCTACGGTATTACCAGAGCTACCCAATTTAAATGCGGCGTACGCAAATAATGCCGATGCGGCATAATGGAAAACTGCCATGACCAATATTAATACTACGTTTTTACCAAATGCCGGCGTCTTAAAATTGCCCCAAGCATTGTTCTTACTTAATTGCCACAAGAAATATGCGGTCATCACAATACCTCCACTTAAAAATATAGGGAACATTACTGCAACGGCAGTTATCCAATCTGCATTTCCTTGAGCTATACTTGCTTCATGTAAATAAGGTCTACCTGCTGCGTTTGCATAACTGAAACCGGTTGCCAATAACCCACCAACTACGGCAATCATAATACCGGTAACCATAGAACCTTTTTTATCACTGGTACCGGCTTCATCCTTTTCCCTTAAAATACCTGCCCTACCATTTAAGATAACGCCGACCAACACAATAAAAATTCCAATTAAAATAAAGGTAAGTACATTGGTTGGCGGTAAACCGTCTTCTATAAAAGGTAATAATGAACCCACTAGAATTATGGTTCCTATAAAAATGGAAAAGCCTAATGAAAGCCCTATGTGATTAATTGCCTTGCTCCACATCATTACCCCTATTCCCCATAAGAAACTGGTAAGTCCCATCTTTACCCATATATCCATAGGCATATTACCGAATATTTCACCGAACCCGTTAATGAGCGTTAACGAAGCAATTATTGGTACAACGAACATAGTGAGTAGAAAAAACAAACTCCAAGTGTTCTCATATTTAAAGTCTTTGGTAAATTTTTCTGGCAGGGCATAAAGACCCAGCATTAATCCGGCAAAAATTGCCAACGATACTCCTTCTATCATCTTAGTATATTTTTGGTTTAGTTTATTTTATGGTTACCAGCCAAATTTAAAAATGGTCGTACTTCGGTAGGTTTCGTCTTTATCTAAAATAGATTTGGGGGCATTGGTAATATTTGGTCCATTCGGGTATCGGTGTGTCTCTAGGCACAATCCCCTAAATTTTCCATATTGCAATCCCGTCTCCCTTTTTAATTCGTCTGAAGTATACTTACCGGTGTAAAAAAGCATACCCGGTTCGGTCGTATATACTTCCAAACTTCTACCGCTGTTTTCCTCTGTAATTTCAGCTACCTTACCTAGCTCAAAACCCTTTTCATCAAACAGGTAATAATGCTCAAAACCGTCTCCCATGGCGTCATGAACATCAATTATTTTCTTAGGTGATCTTAGATCGTCCGGCTTGCCTAGCACTGATATATTATTGCCCGTTGCCGCTCCCGTATCGTCCCAAACTTGTTTTTTATCCGATGCTATTTTAACTGTGTGCTGCAAAACATCATCTTTAAATCCTGAAAGATTAAAGTAAGAATGATTGGTGATGGTAAATGGTGTATTCTGATTTGTAGTAGCTATATAATCTATCTGTAGTTCATTAGTATTGGATATTGTAAAAGTTACCCAGACAACCACATTGCCAGGAAAGCCTTCTTCTAAATGCCCACTTTCCAATTTCATGGTAACCAATGCCTTGTTTTCATCATAGGTATCCACGGTCCAAATTTTCTTATCGAACCCTTTTTTGCCTCCGTGAAGATTATTGTTACCTACTATTTTATTTAATTGGTAATCAACACCTTCCAATGTAAATTTTGAATCTTTAATTTGAGAACAATATCTCCCCACGGTACCACCAAAATAAGGGGCGTTATTGGTATATGCCGGTGAAAAGTAACTATCTAAATCATCAAATCCGCACACGATTTCATCTATATTCCCTTCTTTATCCGGTACTTTAATAGAGGTTATGGTGGCTCCATAGTTTGAAATTTTAATTTCTACACCATGGTCATTTATCAACGTAACCAACTGTATATCATTATCCTCAATAGTCCCAAAATGTTCTACGTTTGTTTTCATGTGCTGTGTTAATCTTTATTCATTCTTATTTTTGGAGCACTGTACGCATCCATTCTTTCTGCGGCCTTTCCTTCAAACTTGCGCTGTAGTTGCCATTTTGGTCGTTCTAGACCTAGCTCCCACTGAAATAGTTTTTTGTACATTGCCCTGACTCTATTTGGATATTGCAATGCCAAATCATATTTCTCGGCATTATCTTTTGATACATCGTAGAGCTCTGCAGGTCTATCTGGATATCTAATTAATTTCCAATCCAATTCTCTGATAGCAGCCCTATTTTCCTTTTTCCAATACAAAGTTTCATGTGGGCGACCACTCTTATTTTTTTTCAAAAAAGGCAAAATATCAACTCCGTCCAACCCCTTTAAATTAGCCGCCTCAACACCGGCAATTATGCTGAATGTCGGATACATATCCAGCAAAGAAATAGGATTACCGTATGTTGTATTTCCCTGTAAAACTCCCTTCCAAGAAATTAAAAACGGAACCCTAATACCACCTTCTAAATGATTTGCCTTGGTGCCACTTAAGGGTTTATTCAATGACGCATTGGCATCACTTGGTCCTCCATTATCATTGGTAAATACAATGATTGTATTATCCAATAAATCTAGCTTCTTCAATTGATCATACACCTTACCGCATGCCCGATCCATGGCCAAGGTCATTGCTGCCAGTTGTTTTCGCTTTCCGGTTAAATTTGGAAATTGATCCAAATCTTCATTTGTTGCCTGCATTGGCGTATGCACGGCATTAAAGGACAGATATATAAAAAATGGACGGTCTTTGTTTTGAGCTATAAATTGATTGGTTCTATCTGCTAGTACATCCGTTAAATATCCTTTATGCTCTAGATAATTACCAAAACCCTGCTCTAATCTGTTTTCGTTCTTATCGATTTTATTGGTTTCATCATAGGGCATAAAACTACGAGCCCCTCCCCTAAATCCGTAAAAATCATCAAAACCTCTATTGGTGGGGTGAAACCTGTCTGCGTTGCCCATGTGCCACTTACCAAAAATGGCGGTAGTATAACCCTGTTGTTTTAATTCATTGGCAATGGTTCTTTGATCTAACGGTAAGCCCATATCATCACCTGTTACTCCAGAAGTACTCATGTAACCAGGTACATTGTTTTCCTCAAAACCAAAGCGCTGTTGGTACTTACCGGTTAAAAAACCTGCTCTTGACGGACCGCAAACGGCAGCACTTACATAGGCTTGAGTGCAACGAACGCTCTCTTTGGCAAACTCATCTAAATATGGGGTTTTGAAATCTTTACTTCCTTGAAAACCAAAATCTGCATAACCGGCATCATCGGCAAGGATAAAAACAATATTGGGTTTGTTCTGCGCTGAACACCATTGCCCAACAACTAGAAATACCAATAGAATGAGCTTGTATCCATGAAGCGCTAATTCTTCATTAAAACCGTTACGGATTTTTACTACCATATAAAGTACATAGATTCTAATATTTCTCTTTTTTACGAGAGGTAAAACGCATTATACTTTGATAGTCCCTACTATTATATACATGTGTTAACCCCCACTTTAAAACCTCTGTAGGTTCTTTTTCACTATCAACAGCTCTGTTTAAACCTATAGCGTGCGGCGGACTTGGAATTGACGCCATGATGTTGAAGTTTATACCGTCTTCCGCCCATTGAATGGTATTTTTCTCGGGTCCGTCCGTTGTGATCAGGGATGCAATTCCTCCGTTATACGGCCATACACAAATTTCATGTCCGCTATTACTAATTGGATTATATGGAGATTTCACATATGGTCCTTTTGGATTATCGGCAATGGCGACACCATGTCTTATTTGACGGCCACCAAAAGTAATTTCCTCGCCCATTTGCTCACCTTTATAATACAGGTAGAACTTACCCTTAAAAGGAAGAATACAGGGATCATGAACTTTATGGCTATCAAAGTCTCCCTTTTTCTTTACCGAAAAGCGATCATTAGGATCATCACCTTCCCATATACCATTGTCTGCTGGGCTCAAAATTGGTTCTTTGCTCTTGATCCAAGGACCATTGGGAGATGTTGACCAAGCCAAACCTATCTGGTTCTTAACTCTTTTATTGTACGGTGATTTTACAGTTTGATAGGTTAGATAGTACATATCTTCATGCTTCATAATCTCTACTGTAAAAACAGATCGATCATCATAGGCGCCCTTTTCTCCTCTTGCAACGGCAATTCCCTCTTCTTTCCAAGTAATACCATCTGTAGAAGTTGCATACCAGATATCACAACGATCCCAAGGAAATACTTTTTCGTTTTCTATATCACCATCAAAACCTTGCGTAGGCCCAACACCTTTAGAGTACCAAACGTAGTATTTACCATCTTCTTTGATCATTGCACTTGGGTCTCTTCTTATTACACCTTCTTCATATGCCAAATCGCCTTTTAACGGTTCTAGTTGATTAAATTCTAAAAACCACTCATTTCCTAAATCGGTTGGCCAAGCTAATGCTCTTTTTGAAGCCGCACTTAAATGCTCAACATCGGTAATGCCCAAGTGGTCAATTTGCTCTTGGGTTATAGTCAAATTATCTTCTTCGCCCGTATTACTTTTAGTTGACTTTATAGCTTTCTCTTGGCAACTTATAAATACCAACACAACAGAAATACCTAGTAATGTTTTAATTATTCTCATTTATGAAATAAAAATTTAGGTTTAATTAATTTTTTTAGGGTAATTTTTATGTATTCTTTAAAGTTGAAATTTAAAATACCTTTCTTAAAGCCCATTATTTCGTTACTAGACATTAACTGAACAAACAACTAACACATTCAACAACAAATAGTTAAACAATACAATACCCAGCCTTAATGTATTTTAATTCACTACCCGTTTATGATAATTCTCTTTTCTATCTTACTTTAAAAAACATATCAAATTTTATTGATATAGATGTAATAGACTCCGTAAGTATCAGAGCCAGACACAAAGTCCGCTACCAAGAACGTTTTACCTTTTTCCAAGAACACCTTAAAATCTATGGACTGGTCATTTGGGATAATAGTCTTTTCAAAAATTTGATTGGCTACCCGTAACCTTACCTTATCCGGAGAAATGGACACATACTCAAAATTTGATTTAGGAAATTTACTTGGCACCCCTAGAATAGGTCCAGGTACTTCTTTGGACCAGCGCATACATGAAATAGTATACATGCCCTCTTTTGCAACCTCTATAGCGTGTGCATTATTTTTATTTTTTACACCCGCAGCCACTTGTTCGGTTTTCCAAATACCGATATCGTCACCGATGGCGTGTTGAATAGTTAATTTTATTTCTTTTTGATGTTCCGTTCCTATAATAGCTACCGGTATTTCATTAATTACATCATTACCTATAGCCGATGTATAAAATGTTGCATTCTCACTTTGTAAATCAGTAACCAATTTCGGATGTTCATTTGCTATGTTTTTCTTTTGCTTGGGGTCAGTAACTATATTGTAAAGCTCTTTGCCTTGTAGTAATCGCCATTCGTTGCGTAAAACAAGTCCGTCAGATTCTTGCCGGGGCGGTCTCCAGTCTTGCCGATTATGCAGAAAAAGCGTTCGATCTTTTAAAATTGCATCTGTATTTTTTAATACGGGAGAAAAATCAACTCCCTCTAAACCCAACGAATCCGGCATATCTAGTTTACATAAACTTGCCAGCGTTGGTATGAGGTCTATGTGAGCCGCCAACGTATTATTGTCTTTACCTCCATTAATTCTTGCTTCAGGATATCGAATAAAAAAAGGAACTCTATGTCCGCCTTCTTGTTTGCTACCTTTTGTTCCGCTATAGCCTTTATTGTAGCCTAAATTATCAGCTTGTTGATACCCATAGCGTGTACCGTTATCTGACATAAAAATGACAATCGTATTCTTTTCTAATTTTTCCGCTATTAAAAACTTGGTCAGCTTGCCAAAATTATGGTCAATATTGGCTATCATTCCATAAAGATTAGCACTAACTATTTCCTTGCCTTCTAAATGTTTGTACGGGGCAGCATATTTTTCATCTACATTTAACGGATCATGAGGTGCATTCAATGGCAAATACACAAAAAATGGTTGGTCCTTATTGTTCTTGATAAAGTTTATGGTCTCATTGAACCAAACATCGGTACAGTACCCTTTAAATTGTTTAGGATCATTGTTTACATAGTATACATCATCGAAATAGTCATTACCCCAGTAATCGGACAATTCACCGATACCACCTGCCAAATGATGAATAGCCGTGTCAAAACCAGAATCTGTTGGTCTGTTGGGATAATTGTCCCCTAAATGCCATTTTCCGAACAAAGCGGTTTTGTAGCCATTTTTTTTAAATACATCTGCCATGGTCACCGGATTGGAAAGGGCATCTCTACCTTTATATGTTGCCCACGCCCCATTGCTTATTGGATACTTACCGGTCATTATTGCGGCTCTAGTGGGAGTGCATAACGGAGACACATGAAAATTGGTCATTCTTACGGCATCATTATATAAAGCATCAATTTCTGGTGTTTTTAACCACTTATTGCCATGCGCACCCAAATCGCCAATACCTTGGTCATCGGTTAGTACCAAAATAACATTTGGCCTTGACTGTGATTGCAAGGAAAATATACAGCCAAGACCTATACAGTATAGACCTATTAGCATCTTTTTGATAGTAAAGACCGAATATTTCATCATCGAAAAAATTAATCTATATGCGCCTCTACATCTCCACCAATATTATTCTCTTTGTAACCTTCTAAAGTAATTTTAAAAGCATGGGCATATTCCGTAGGAAAAGAGGATGGTTTTTGAATGACCAAACCTTTTTCATTCCGTTCCCATTTTAATTTCTCGGTACTACCAATTAGTTGCACCTCTAGAATAGCTGAATTTAATGCTCCAATATCAGTAGACAACGTTTTCATGATTACATCGCCTTTGGGCTCGTCTAATACAATGGCAAAAAATTCTTTATCGCCTTTCTTGGTATATCTTATGTCGTTCTCATTGTATTCTATATTTAGCTTCTCCTCTACTTTATGCCCACCCTCTGGCAGTCTAGTGGGCCCTTCACCAAAAACGGTCCATGGACGTGTATCATAAATTGCCTCGCCGTTAATTTCTAACCAAGCTCCCATATCTGTCAATAATTTTTGCATTTCCGGTGGAATGCTTCCATCTGGGTTTGGTGGTACGTTCAACAACATTAATCCGTTTTTTGCCACAATATCCGCAAGTATATCTATGAGCTCATTGGCTGTTTTAAATTTGGCATTGGGCCTATAGAACCACGCTCCCGGTGAAGTATCCGTTAGCCATGCATTCTGTTTGGGTTGATTTGGTCTACCGCGTTCATAATCCTTGATAGCAACATCTTCGTTAAAAGTTGCTTCTTTATAACAAACGGCTACTTCCTTACCCCACTCCTTACCCTTGTTATAGTAGTAGGCCAAAAACTTAAGTCGGTCTTCTTCCGGTAAATTCTCTAACCACCAATCGAACCAAATAATGTCCGGTTGGTAATTATCAATATATTCCTTTAAGGCGGCCCACCATGCTGTCCTAAAAGCTTCATCTGGAGTGTCATTATCCAAACTGTGTGGGTTTGTATACAAATCATAATCTTTAGGATCAATATTACCGTGTGCGTGTGCAGGACCAAAATATTTCCAGGTAAATGCATGGTGAAAAGATCCTATAAATCGCATGCCTTTTTCATTTATCTCCTTTTTTAGTGCTGCAGACGGATCAATACCTCCATAATTCATAGCATTCCATCGGGTTACCTTACTATCCCACATCGCAAAATTATCATGGTGCATGGCTACAGGACCGGCAAACCTTGCCCCCGATTTTGCAAATAAATCTGCCCACTCCTTGGCGTCAAAAGCTGTTGGAGAAAAATCTTCTATGATTTCTATATATCCTTTTTTTGCTGGTTTACCGTATTTCTTTTTATGATGGAGGTAATTGTTACTGGGTTTACCGTTTTTGGTTTCAACTATTTTACCATCATTATACATCATCATACCATGCCAACCTGCATAATGCTTGCTTGGTTCGGTTCCCTCAAAAGCACTTGATACCGGACCCCAATGTGCATAAATACCCAATTTGGCATCTAAAAACCAATCTGGCGTTGCATTTACCTTGGCTATAGACTCCCAAGTTTCTGCATATTTATCGTTTTGGCCATATATATGTGATTGATAGCTTGCTCCTAATACTACAGCAATAATCCCTAGTTTTTTACCGATGTGTTTTATCATTTGAAATAGATTTAATCCTATGAACAATTAATTTCCTGTACCAGTCTAGCTATGAGACCTTAGCACTGATAACTAACTGATAGGTCTATAACAAGATTAGGGTGATTTGCCCGAAACCAGCACTACATATGACCCATTTAGGAATATAAATGGTTCTAAAAGACGATTATTAAGCTATTTTATCTTTAAAATAAGGTTGTTACGGTCTAAAATAGTTTTATCATCGTCTTGTACAGGTTGTAATTTGGCAAGTAAACGATATTCGGTATCTGCATTCAACGTGTTGCTCAACTTTAATTTATGTCGAAAATGACCATAACCAGCAAGCAATTGTACTTTATCCGAAGCTATTTTTTCATCGGCCGTATTATAGATTTCCAAAACCAATTGCCTTGGTTCGTTTGCTTTATAGGAAATCGGAATTTCCAAGTTAGACCCCTTGCCTAACGTAATTTCCGTAGTATCAAAAATGACACTTTCATCATACAATTGTAATTCCTTTTCTAAAGGGCTATGAGATATCTTCTTTGAAATATCCTCTAATTTATACGCGCGGACCCAATCATAATACACTACGTTTTTACTTGGATCGGACAACTCTTTTTCGTTTGGAAGTTCTATCCAAGGAAAAGGATAGGTTTCAGATACCAAACGCATGTACATGGGTTGATCAAATGGTTTTTCTTTTACCTTATCATAGAATTTTTGATGTTTTGGTTCTCTATGGTCATAATAGTAACTAGCGGAACTTTCATTACGCCACCAACCACCATATACATGAAAATTTTCTGAGGTTACCTCGTTATCTTCAAATCTTACCTGAGCAGCCCTCCGATCATGTCGCTCGCCTTCGCAATCAGTATACCAAAAGTGACTGTTGGAATGCATTCCACTTGCAAAATAGCTACCACTGTAATCGCCTGATCTACCAACCGATTCATGAATATCCCATTCTAGGCCATATTTATCACAACCGTTAGGTCCTTTAAAACTACCTACGGTAGAAAACCAAAATGTAGTAGACATGGTAGTTGCCGCGGCTTTTACCCTTGTTTCAAAATACCCGAACTGTGTTTTCTTCTTGGAAACTACCGCAGCACCGGCAATTGAAAATGTCCTGTTGCTACCATAGGCATTTATTGTGGTGTCCTTTTTCATCATTTCGCCTTTCAGCTGTAAGTAACCATCAGCAACGGATACTTGTGATTTCATGAATAATCCCGGTTCTCTTCCTATCCAAGTAGGGTGATGATCCAACCATTTTGTAGTATCTAACGCTGTACCATTAAATTCATCTGAAAAATCGGGATTCATGACCCATCTTTTTCCTAGTGGCGGTTTTGGCGGACCAACCCGTACATCTTCGTTTTCTGGACTATAACGTTGCCCATGCACTTCACCTATAAATAGAAAAAGCATGCAACACGTGATAATACATTGTATAATATTTCCCGACTTTCTACTGATTATTTGTTCCATTCTTGCAATTCTATTCCGTTTAACCAAATTCCTTTTCCTGCTGTTCCTTGAATATTAACTTTTGCAGTACCATCATCTTGTACATTAAATAGGATCGTACTATTACCTGGTTCTTGAAACTGCATCATTTTACCTTCCGTGACTTTAACTTCTTTGGTATTCTCCCCTGCCGATATGGTTAATTTGCGTTCGTAGGGAATATTCAAAATTCGTATCTCTTTCAACTTATCCTTATTGGGATCCATTTCATCAGAATTACTTTGTGGTGCATGGTGGTAGGTGGTCAACTCATATTTTCCCTTTGGTAGTCCCTTAAAGTTAATGCTTAACCCATTTTCATCTATACCAAGGACACCATCGCCATACACAAATCCGTATTTACCTATAACGTTCATTTCACCCAACCAGCGCAAAACACCATCAGCGCTGTTTGTTGCAAGGTTTACTTCGGCGTTTTTGAAAAGGGGTAGTTTATAGCTACTTTTATCTTCGTCCTTGCCATGCCAAAAATCCCATCCGAATTGAACCAACTGGTCATGGGCACCCATGTCTATTTTAACTTTCTTAAAATCATAAATAGCTCTTGCATTCGTTGCCAAAACATTTGGGTCATAGGCTGTTAATTGCACGTTTGCATTGGCAGATTTTAAACCTTTGGCACTTGCTGTAATTTTGACCACTCCTGCCGAGGTACCTGCTCTAATCAATGCTGGTGCAATACCATACTCCGTAAACATAGGGTTGGCATTGATATTCGCATTATCACCTATCACCATGGCATTCTTACTTACAGAAAAAGTTACCTTACCATTGTACTCTTTAATTACGGTGCCATTATTATCTACAACAGTAGCGTAGGCCATAAGAATATCAGCACCATCTGCAGTAAACTTTCTACCTACGGTATCTACCATTAATTCTAAGGCATGGGGTTTTCCCAGAGTTTTATGAACTACTTCTTTGGTTTTTCCATCTTTAAAAATGGCTTTGGCCTTAACTTCACCATCGGCATATCTAAAATTTTTAAATATAAAGGGCGCATGGTGTAAACCATCATAAATAGTATCTTTTGAGGAGGTTTGGGTAGCTACCGTTTTACCGTTTACACTTAATTCTACGTTTTCTGCATTGCTATAGACCGTGATGGAATCTTGCCCTTTTTTCCAGTCTTCCAGCATATATATAAAAGGTTCTTTTCCTAGCTCTGCCTTATACCAATGTAACTCTGGTCTTGGATTTCTAAAAATGGTCATTCCGCCACTTCTTGTTCTGTCTATTTTGTTGGAAGCTTTATCGTGTGTTGGGTGAAAGGTATAATAGGCATGGGCCGTCCATGATATTAATCCTGTCATTAGGGAATCTTTTCTAAACGGTGCCAAGGCTTCCGGTCCATGATGCCCTTCCATAGCGAACATAGGTTCTGCACGGTCCCAGATAAATGGTCCGTAAAGCATATTTGCATTGATGTCCGTTAGACCAGATGTTTGCCAACCTGTCCACCGTGAACCCTGTGAGGCGGTAAGCCTTGTTGGATCTTCTTGTTTAGCGGTATTGTGTGCTACAGGCACGTACCCTCTGTGGTTGATCCCTCCTCCCCAAATTATTACGGAAGGGTGATTTCTATGATTGCGGATCATAGCGCGTTCCGATTGTTCAAAATTGTTCCACCACTCCTTATCCGTGCTCATCGATATCCACGACGGCGCTTCTTCATATACCAAAATACCCAGCTTATCACAGGCATCTAAAATGGCATTATCTTGCGGGTAATGAGCGGTTCTCATAATGTTAAAACCGAACTCTTTAAATTGCAACATATCTTTATAATGCAGGGCATCTGGTACCGCATCGCCTATATATGGAAAGTGCTGATGCCTATTGAAACCCATAAGTTCTATTGGTTTGCCGTTAAGCATAAATCCACGATCGGGATTCAATTCAAACTTTCTAATCCCCAAATTGTTCTCCACGACATCTACAGATTTGCCATTTACCAAAACCTCTGTATTTACGCGATACAAATAAGGATTCTCAACATCCCATAATTGAACATTATCTTCTAAACTTCCTATTTGGTCAAACTCATAGTTGCTATTTTGAGCAACGTTTGCATCATCGACCAACTTTAGCACCACCAGACCTTCAGCATCTATAACTCTTGTGATCACTGTTACGTTTTCAGCTTTGCCGCTGGTATTTTTTACGACGGATTTAATATCTATGGTCGCATTCTTGTTCACCACATCTACCGTTGGCGTAGTTATGGTTACCCCGGCATGCCTAGCTTCCCAATTAAAACCAATATGCACCGGATGCTTTTCTACCAAATACACATCTCTATACAGACCACTAAATTTTACATAATCAAAAGGACCTGGATCTGGAGGAACTACCATACTCCTTCTATTATCTGCCAAAACGGTTACTTGGTTTTCTTTTCCTTTATTAACATACCGCGTAATATCAAAATGAAATGGTGTATAACTACCTGTTCCATGCTTACCAACATGTTTACCATTAACCCAAACATCAGTTACTTGATGTACCCCCTCAAATTCTAAAAACACTTTATTGTTGTTCTCTGGTACCATTATATTCCTTCTGTACCAACCTACATTTCTATGAAACTTAAGCTGTGTTTTTTCATCTTGCAAACCATCTAAAGCCAAGGAGGTCAATGCCAAAGTATGTGGTACGTTCACGGTTTCCCACTTGGTATCATCCGTATTTTTTTCAAAGTACGCTGCATCAGGATTTCCTAAGTGAAATTTCCAACCTTGATTGATACTTATTTTGGTACGCTCAGTATCTGGATAGCCAAAAGGTAGTTCTTGAGAGAAAGCCTGTGCCGTTAATAATAGTATGAATAAAAGACTATATAGGCTTTTGTTGATATTTTGTTCGGTCATTGCTGGTAAATTATCTATTATTTTGGTTCTATGATTACACCACGTACCGCTTCACTATCAGAGGTATACCGTAACACTTTTGGTGCCTCATTTCCTCTGGCAAAGGTTATTTTCTCTTTCCACACGGTTCTCAATTTTTCCAACACTGGAGCATGTTCCGCCACCCCTGCTAAATTGGTAGTTTCATCTGGGTCATTTTCCAGATCGAACAGTTCTTCATAGACTGCTTTTTCGCCTTGTAATGGTCCCTCTACGAATGAGCGATACAGGGCGATATCCGGATCATGGACTTTGTATAACATCGCCGTCATCTTAATGCCCATTTGCTTTGCTGTCTCAATCTTTTTTTGTCCCGAAAAATTTTCGTTCTTGTAGTATCTAATATATTTCCAGCGCTTGTCTTTAACAGCTTCGCATCTAGGATTCCCAAACTGGGTAGACCATAAATTTTCTGTGTACAGATACTCTCTTACATCACTTACCTCTTGTGACAATAGTGGTGATAAATCGCTACCTTGATACGTATCCGGTATCGGAATACTTGCTTTTTTAAGTAAAGTTGGGGCAATATCTATGCTTTGTACCAGAGCGTCTGACTTTCTACTCCTATTCGATTTTTTTTCGTTCGGATCATAAATAATTAACGGTACATGCGTAGTTATTTCATAACAAAGGGCTTTACCACCAATACCAAATTGCCCCATAAACAAACCGTGATCAGATGTAAAAACGATAATGGTATTCTTATCCAATTTTTGGGCTTTTAGCGTTTTTCTAAGTTCGCCAACCATACGGTCAATGCCTGTCATTGCCTGTAATTGTAACTGATACCTTGTCAGAAGGCTATCTGGATAATCTACATAATCATACCCCTCTTGTCTATCATTTGTTTTGTGAATTTCCGGTGGTAATTTAGGATGTACAATATCTTTTTTAGCAATGTAATTCTTAGGCAATTTTAAGTCTACATCATCATACAAAGTTTTATAGATTTCATCATCGGTTTCTCGCTGTGCCATGGTAGATACGCTTGCACCATGTGGTAAATTAAAGTTGACCGAAAGCACGAATGGTTTATCTTTTGGTCGCTGATCTAAAAACTTTTGTGCACCTTGTAATTTTTGCTCGTTAGACAGGAAATCTGAAATTCCTTCGCTTATAATCTCTACCTGAGTATCATCTTTTGCATGCTTGAATATCTTATGTCTGTCTTTGGGGTAAAAGGTCAAATGACCGTGCCCGGCATACCAATAATCAAAACTTTTATCCATTAAACCACTGGTATAACCACCATCACCAACAGGCAAATGGTTTTTACCTATCCACCCAGAATAATATCCGTTATCACGAAGCACCATAGGATAGGTATTATTCCACCCTTCCTCTGACATACTCGTACCCGAATTAAAATTTACGCCGTGTTTACGTTCAAACTGGCTCGTTAAAATACTTGCCCTACTTGGCGTACATATGGCACTGGTAATATGTGCGTTGGTAAAAAGTACACCGTCTTTTGCCAACTTATCAATATTGGGAGTCTGCACTACTTCATTACCGGTACAGCCCATCATACCATAAGATTGGTCATCGGTTAAAATGAAAATAAAATTAGGCTGTTCTTGTGCCTGTACCACTCTAAAGATCAGCGTAATAATCAAAACAGTTAATGATCTGGCAAAATGGGTGTTTACATTCATATACTTAATTTTTTGGTCTAAGTGATTTTTCTCTGGTCATTCTAAAATTCTTCTCCTCTTTAATGACATTTTCCGGATGCGGGTCTACCCAACCTGGTGTCACATTTTTGCTATCCCACGCTGTGTATAAGGCTTTTAGTTTTGTCATAATCTCAGGATGGTTTTCAGCAATATCATGACGTTCCAAGGGATCTTTTTCTAAATTGAAAAGCATAGTTCTGCCTTTGTAAGCGCTCTTGTATAATTTGTATTCTTGGTGTCTTACGGCATACTCAAATCCACCAACGCTGCGCCAGTATAAAGTCTCATGCGGCTTTTCATTCTTTTGATCTAAAAATGGTAAAAGGTCTACGCCATCTAGCTGTTTTTCACCTTTAACATTACCCCCTGCCGCATTGAGTAGCGTAGGAAATAAATCTAAGGAACTTACAACCTCATCATAAGCTTCGTTGGGTTTAATATGATTTTGCCAAACCATGAAGAACGGTACTTTTATACCACCTTCAAACAACATTCCTTTATGTCCTCTATTTGGACCATTGTTGGCTTGCATGGTACGCCCGCCATTGTCGCTCAAGAATACCAAAATGGTATTCTCTTTTAATCCTTTTTCCTTTAAATAGGCATCAATTTTACCAACACCTGCATCTACCCCGTTTACCATGGCCGCATAAACACTTCTACCGCCATATTCAATATGCTTGGTTTTTTCTAAGTATTGCTCGGTTGCGTGGTCTGGAGCATGTGGCGCATTGTACGCCAAATAAATAAAAAATGGATCTTGCTTGTTATTTTCTATAAATGAGATGGCTTCATTGGTGAAATCATCCGTTAAATAAGATAATTCGCTTTCCGGTACTTTATATTCATTTCTGAATATGGTGCGCAAAGGCCCATTGGATTCTCCCCAATAATTCATTGCACCACCTGCAAAACCGAACCAATGGTCAAAACCTTGCCGAGGAGGGTGTAGATCAGCATGATCGCCTACATGCCACTTACCTATTGCGCTTGTAGCATAACCTTGCTCTTTTAAAGCTTCCGATATCATCTTTTCAGATAGTGGCGTACCTACAGATGCATCATTTTCACCATCATATGGCATATTACAATCATGCCCAAAACGTGCTTGATATCTACCGGTCAACAGCCCTGCTCTAGATGGACTGCAATACGGATGCGATACGTAGCCATTTTTGAAAATGACACCTTCTTTTGCCAAATTATCCAAATTTGGCGTGGGAATATCGGTGCTACCATTAAACCCCACATCTAACCAACCTTGGTCATCGGTTAAGATTACAATTATATTCGGCTTATTACTATTCTTCAAATTTTGGGCATTACAAGTAATACTCAAACAGCCAAGAAATAGTAAAATGCATAATTGAAAAGGTTTTGTCATAATTGCGTTCTAAAGCTCTACACTAATAAAACTAAGGGTTTACTTTTTCTGGCTAAAACTTTTAAAACATGTGTGGCAAGGTTTAGAACATTTGTTATTGCTAAAGAATTTATGCTAGAGATTAATTTCTTTTTCAAAAAAAAAGCACCCTCGCGGGTGCTTCTCAAAAAATTAAACTAACAACTATTTTTAATGTAATTCCAACTCTGGCACTGTTGCATTACTTATTCCTCTAATGTTTTCATATTCTGTTTTGAGTTCCTCTAGTTTTTCTGGATTTTCTTCAGCTATATTATGCTGTTGACCAAGATCATTTTTAAGATCATACAATTGGTAAGATTCATCATTACCCAATTCTATATTCACTTGGGTATTTACGGCTGCGCCCGAATATGGCGGAATAAATGCCCAATCGCCTTTTCTAAGAGCGGTTCTACCACCGGCCTCAATAATCAGCTGATCTCTGCCTTTTTCTGATTTCCCCAGAAATGTGCTGAGTAAATTTTGGCTATCGGGTAACTTAGACTCGGCTCCTGCTAGTTCGGCAAGAGATGCATATAAATCTATTTGGCAAACAAGTGCATCAGATGTTTTGGGTGTTATCTTTCCTTTCCAATAGACCGAAAATGGCACTCTTGTACCTGCTTCAAAAAGGCTATATTTTCCTCCTCTCAATCCACCTGCCGGAGTATGTTCTCCCAACTTTTCAACGGCATTGTCATAATAACCGTCATTTAGCACAGGACCATTATCACTCGTAAACACAATTAACGTGTTCTCCAAGATTCCTTGTGTTTCCAGTTCTTTTAAAAATTCGCCGATTACCCAATCTGCCTCAATGATTACATCGCCCCTTGGTCCCATACCCGATGCACCTACAAATCTAGGATGTGGCGTTCTTGGCACATGTGGTTGTTGTAAGGCATAATACAAGAAAAACGGAGCGTCTTTATGACTAGCTACGTATGCCTTAGCTTTTTCCAAAAAATGGTCTGCCATATCAATATCGTTCCACTTGGCGGCTTCTCCACCTTTCATATAGCCAATTCTAGGTACACCGTTTACTATACTTTGGTTGTGGCCATGGTGCCATTTCATAGTAGTCAACTCCGGATTATCCTTACCAGTTGGTTCACCTTCAAAGTTTTCCTCATAACTAACTTCTATAGGGTCGTTAGGGTCTAAATTATCAACCTTGCCGTTATCTATATAAACTGTTGGCACCCTGTCTTGCGTGGCAGCTAATATGTACGAATAATCAAAACCTAATTGATTGGGACCGGGAGTAATTTCTTGGTTCCAGTCTACATTACCGTTACCCAGTCCTAAATGCCATTTACCTACGATACCTGTTTGATATCCCTTCTTCTTTAGCATTTTAGGAATTGTGGGTTGATCGGTATCTATTATCAATGGAGCCGTCCCTGGCAATATCGCCGCATTTACTCGCCATGGATATTCACCTGTAAGCAATGCGTACCTACTAGGCGTACAAGTTGCAGAACTGGCATAACCGGAAGTAAACTTTACCCCCTCATTGACCAACCTGTCCATATTCGGTGTTTTTAATTCGGTTGCGCCATAAGCCCCAACATCGCCATAGCCCAAATCATCCAAATAAATGATGACAATGTTCGGTTGTTCGTTTTTTGATGGTTGTTCTTCCTTTTTTTCTTTCTGCTCACCACAGCTTGTTGCAATAAAGATGGCGATTATACACCCTATTTGTTTTAAAAAACCACTTTTCATACTACTTTTATTTGATAGTTTCCTTGTATTCGTTTGACATTTTGTGAAACCCAATTTCTTCACCAGCCAACATTCTTTGGTATTCTTTTGGTCTCTCTTTCTTAACCCATTCTAAAACGTCTACAGATTCCGCATGCACAGGATCATAAGTCTCACCGATCGGTTTAAAGGCCTCATTGTAATCTAAGGTTTGCTGTCTCATTTTTTGTACTACGGCAGCATATTCAACATCCAAAACCAAATTATTCAGTTCAAATGGATCTTTTTCTAAATCATACAGCTCTTCTGCCGGTTTTAATCCGAAGAAAAGTAATTCATTTTTATTCAATTTACCCTGTTCTTTTAAGCTTCGCATTACGTGTACGGCAGGTCTATAAAATTCTAAATATGCTTGATGGGCATCCCAAGGAATCTCTGGTTTAAAATTTCTGATGTACTTGAACTTGTTGGTGGTTATGGCTTTGCTTTTTTCCGGAATTTCATCCCACAAATCGCGAGATGCAAATACCTCGGTTCGGTCAAAATCTTCATCTAAAAATGATTTTCCGGTCATAAAATCAGGAATTTCAACCTGTGCCAAATCTAAAATGGTTGCTGTTATATCTGTTGAACTTACTATTCGGTCATCTATCTGGCCCTTGTCTATTCCTTTTGGCCATTTCACCAATAACGGAATTCTTAAGCCAGAATCGTGTAAATATCCCTTTCCTCTAATATTGCACCTACCATTATCACCTATGAAAATTACTACTGTATTCTCGGCAAGTCCTTTTTCTTCTAGTTCTTTAAAAAGTATTCCAATTTCAGCATCCATATATTCCATCTGATCTAAATACTTGGCCCAATCTAACCTAATTACGGGATTATCCGCCAAATATGGTGGCAGCTCCACATCATTGGGGTTTACAGGATGTTTGGATTTTGCACGGATTTCATCCCACCAATCGCCCCTGTGTGTTACGTTCAATGTTATCTGCGAGAAGAACGGAGCATCTTTAGGAAGAAACTCATCGTACTTATCATAAATACCAAAATTTGATTCACCGTCCCAAGTACCTATAGCTGTATGTTTAAAATTCACATCGATCTTTCTTCCTTTTCCACGCACATCTTTATGTCCCAAAATAGTGGTGTAACCCGCATCCCTTAATAATTGCGTAAAGGGAACAAATGGTTTTGGCAATACTACCTCTCTATTACTACGGTGATTGTGGGTATTGCTTTTTTGTTGATGTGTACCCAAAATCATGGCTGATCTACTTGGTGAACAAATAGGGTTGGTCACAAAACAATTATTAAAGCGAATGCCATCTGCCGCCATTTGATCTAAGTTGGGTGTCTTAACCGCTTTGGTACCATAACACGCCAAATCTAAACTAATATCTTCTGCCATTATCCAAATAATGTTTGGCAATTTTTTACTGTTTTTCTGACTCATTAAAAACTGTACAGTGCACAAAAGCAAGCAAAAGAATCTAATTTTCAACCGCATTGTAAATTAATTTTTATTTAAAGTTTATTATCATTAATTGAACATATTCCAAAGAAATACATATAAAACTTAATAAAAAACAAGGATAACCATTTGTTGTAATCATTAAATCATCTGTTATGAATACCATAAAACAAAAAACGGAATTTAGCAGCTCTTACTTAGATACACATCTAATAAACGATTACTACATGAACAAGAATAAGTACTTTGTATACCCTTTACTATTGTTAGCATTAGTTGTAGGCTGTAAATCACAAACCGAAAAAAAGGAAAAAGAAACCGTTGAGTCAACGAAAATTTATGAGCCTAATTGGGAATCTATAAAAGAAAACTACAAAGACCCGGAATGGTTCAATGATCAAAAATTCGGCATTTTTATTCACTGGGGTGCCTATGCCGTGCCAGCGTATAGTTCTGAATGGTACCCTAGAAGAATGTATATGGATTCTGCCACCTTTTCGGCACAATTAAAACATCAACAACTGGGACCAAATGAGGTGTACCTATATCATAAAGAGAAGTATGGTGACCAAAAGGATTTTGGATACAAAGATTTTATACCTCTATTTAAAGGCGAAAAATTCGATGCTGCTCAATGGATAGATATTTTTAAAAAATCTGGCGCTAAATATGTCATACCCGTTGCAGACCACCATGATGGTTTTGCCATGTATAAGTCCAATACCACGAGATGGAATTCAGTAGACATGGGACCTAAAAAGGATATTCTGGGCGAATTATTTAAAGAAGGTCGCAAAGAAGGTCTTATTATGGGCGCTTCTTCGCACTATGCGTTTAATTGGTCTTTCTATAATAAAAAGGACCATTTTGACACTACAGATCCTGAATTTGCGGATTTATATTCTGCAAAAGGTAAAGATCTGACCGAACCTGTTTCTGAAGAGTTCAAGAAATTATGGTGGAATAGAACGGTTGATTTAATTGACAATTACCAACCAGATATTCTATGGTTCGATTTCTATTTAGATATACCAGATTTTAAGGAATACAGACCAAAACTAGCGGCATATTACTATAATAAAGGAATAGAATGGGGCAAGGAAGTAGTCATAAACGATAAAAATTTTGATCATGAGGCTTTTCCTGAAGGAACTGTTATCTACGATCTAGAAAGAGGAAAATTGCCAGGTATTAGAAAATTGCCTTGGCAGACCGATACTTCCATAGGTAAAAACTCATGGGGCTATGTTACCAATTGGGAATCTAAAAACACCAATGAACTAGTGGATGATTTAGTCGATATCGTTTCTAAAAATGGAAATCTACTTTTAAACATAGGTCCTAAAGCAGATGGTAGTATTCCTGAGGACCAACAAAAAATACTTTTTGAAATTGGCGATTGGTTAAAAGTAAATGGTGATGCCATTTACAACACCGAATATTGGACCGTTTTTGGTGAAGGACCTACCGAGGTTAAAAAAGGGCATCATTCTGAAGGTGAAAACAAAGGGTTTACGGCTCAAGATATTAGATTCACTAAAAAAGACAATAAGCTTTATGCCATTCTATTGGCCTGGCCAGAAAACAATTCCGTAACCATTGAAACCTTGGCTTTAGGAAACACCAACGCAGAGGGTCTAGATATTAAATCTATTACGTTATTGGGATCAGATAATGAAATTGCATATAAGCAAACCAATAACGGTCTTGAAATAGCAAACCTTGGAGAAAAGAAAGGTGATCACGCCTTTTGCCTAGAAATTACCCTTGCAGATAAAATTTAGTCTTAAAATAATTGTTTGTGTTAGTTTTAATTAAATGATGCACCCCTAACGGGGTGCGTTTTTAAACGACCACTTGCATTTGAACATTTACGATAATGAAATATATAACTTGCGAAGAACCCGGCACGTTTACCCTAAAAGATAAAGAAGCACCTGTAGCTAAACCTAATGAAGCTACTCTAAAAATTAAAAGAGTTGGTATATGTGGTACAGATCTGCATGCCTATGCGGGCAATCAAGCTTTTTTTAACTATCCACGTATTTTAGGTCATGAACTTGCTGCTGAAATTATTGCTATAGAACCTAATTCAAAAGGGCTCAAACAAGGTGATAAGGTAGTAGTCATGCCTTATATAAGTTGTAATGCTTGTGTGGCTTGCAAGGCTGGAAAAACAAACTGTTGTACCAACATTAAGGTTTTAGGCGTTCATACTGACGGTGGTATGCAAGAAATTATCAACGTACCTATTGCACTACTGCTTCCTGCCAATAATCTAAGTTTAGAGCAAATGGCAATAGTGGAGCCATTGGCCATTGGCGCGCATGCTTTACGTAGGGCACAGATCGTAAAAGGAGAAACCGTTGCGGTTATAGGTTGTGGTCCAATAGGCATAGGAATTATGAAATTGGCACAATTGCAAGGCGCCAAAGTAATTGCTATTGATGTTAATCAACAAAGATTAAACTATGCCAAAGAAAAAATTGGAGTAGACTATATTGTAAAAGCAGATGATGATGCAATAGCAAAGGTCAATGAAATTACCAATAATGATTTGGCTACAGCAGTTTTTGATGCCTCAGGAAATAAATATGCCTTAGAAACCGGTCCTAATTATATGGCACATGGTGGGCGATATATATTAGTAGGATTATCTAAGGGAGAGTTAACTTTTAATCACCCTGCAATACATGCAAAGGAGTCTACCATTATGTGTAGCAGAAACGCAACCTTGGCAGATTTTGAATATATAATCCATGTTATTGATCAATTCCCCATCACTTCTTTTGTTACACATACCGTACCTTACACAGAAATGATTGCCAATTTTGATGCTTGGTTAAAACCTGAGACCGGTGTCATCAAAGCAATGGTCACTTTCTAAACCTGATATGAAATAGAATGCAACTAATTTGGTATTATTTCACAAACGCTTGTAAACGAATTTATGGATAACAGATTTTTACACATTCATCCAAAAGATAATATACTTGTTGCCTTACAAGATATACCAGAAGGCACGGATATTCATCATGATAATATGACCATTCCTATTCCTAAAAAAGTAAAGGCAAAACACAAGTTTGCCCTATCGCCTATTAAAAAAGATGCCTTAGTATATATGTACGGTTCTATTGTAGGCAAAGCGGTTGTGCCTATTAAAAAAGGAGAGACTATTACCACCGAAAATTTAGTACATGCAGCGGCCAACTATCAAGTAGAGGACCAACAATGGAACTTCACCCCACCAAATATTGATGCTTTTAAAGACCGGACATTTATGGGCTACCATAGAAAAAATGGTAGTGTTGGCACATCTAACTATTGGCTGGTAATCCCTTTGGTCTTTTGCGAGAATAGAAATGTAGAAGTATTAAAAACTGCTCTCTTAAAACCATTGGGTTACAAATCGTCCAGTGATGACATTATTTCTACGGAGACACTAATACAGCATTATAGAAATCGCTCTAGTAAGGAAGATTTTTTACAAAGCAATATTATAAAACCTGAAATTCCGAATACGGACGAGCAGGTTTTCCCCAATGTAGACGGTATTAAATTTTTAACACATGATGGTGGTTGCGGTGGTATTAGACAAGATAGCGATACGCTTTGTAATTTATTGGCAGGCTATATTACCAACCCCAATGTAGCAGGTGCTACCGTATTAAGTCTTGGTTGCCAAAACGCTCAGATTCCTATACTAGAAGATGCCATTAATAAAAGGGATGCTCAATTTTCTAAACCACTTGTTATACTAGAACAACAACAAAGTAAAAGTGAACAACATTTTATTGAAGATGCAGTTAAACAAACCTTTTTAGGCTTAATAGAGGCCAATAAAATCAAACGTGCTCCGGCACCACTGAACAAACTGACCCTAGGGCTGGAGTGTGGTGGATCTGACGGGTTTTCAGGTATCTCCGCCAACCCCGCACTAGGCCATGTTTCAGATATGTTGGTGGCACTTGGCGCATCTACGGTTCTTGCTGAATTTCCTGAGCTCAATGGTGTTGAACAGGAACTTCTGAATAGATGTGAGTCTAAAGAAAACGCAAAAAAATTTGCGGGACTAATGCAAACCTATGCCAAACGTGCCGAGGAAGTGGGTTCAGGTTTTGAAAACAACCCTTCACCCGGTAATATAAAAGACGGACTCATTACAGACGCAATGAAGTCCGCCGGAGCGGCAAAAAAGGGCGGTACTTCCACAATTACCGATGTGCTTGATTATACCGAACCGGTCACGAAAAAAGGCTTGAATTTACTCTGTACTCCTGGTAACGATGTAGAAAGTACTACCGGACTTGCAGGTTCTGGCTGTACTATTATTTGCTTTACTACAGGGTTAGGAACCCCTACCGGCAACCCTATTGCCCCAACCATTAAAATAGCAAGTAACACGCAACTCAGCGAGCGTATGGCTGATATCATTGACTTTAACACTGGTGGCATTATAGAAGCTACGGCCACTATTGAAAGTAAAGGAGAAGAGCTTCTAGAATACATCATTGCCGTGGCAAGCGGAGAAAAAATACCTAACGCAGTACGTTTGGGACAAGACGATTTTATTCCTTGGAAAAGAGGAATATCACTATAACAATACATATGGAAATTTTAAACAGTAAAGCCATAACCGATCGTAAATCATTACCCATAAAAGTAATGCAATTTGGAGGTGGTAATTTTCTAAGAGCATTTGTAGATATTAGTATTCAAAAAATAAACAACGCTACGACCTTCAATGCCGGTGTTGCCGTAATTAAACCCACTGCACGTGGTGACTATCAAGTCCTAAAATCACAAGATGGTTTGTTCTCCGTGCAATTAGAAGGATATGAGAACAATATTTTTGTACAAGATTTAACCGTTGTTGATTGCATTCAAAAAGTTATCAATCCTTATTCTGAATGGCAAAAGTATATTGACCTTTCAAAGACTCCTGAACTGCGGTTTATTATATCGAACACTACGGAAGCGGGTATCGTTTTTAATTCCGATGATGCCTTTGACCATACACCACCCAAAGAGTTTCCGGCAAAACTTACCGTTTGGCTATTTCATAGGTTTACACACTTTAATGGCGCTTTGGATAAAGGATGCAATCTTTTACCTGTTGAACTTATTGATAAAAATGGGGAAGCATTAAAACAATGTATTTTACAATACGCAAATCACTGGTCCCTTGAAGAATCGTTTAAAAATTGGATATCAGAAGCATGTATATTTTACAATACCTTGGTAGACCGTATTGTATCTGGTTATCCTAAAGATAAAATTGAAGAGATAGAAGCCAAGCTTGGCTTTAAAGACCAACTTGCCGTTGCCGGTGAACTGTACCAAAGTTGGTTATTGGAAGGACCTGATGACATTTTAAATGAATTTCCTTTCAATAAAACCGATTTAAATATTGAATTGGTTTCAGACTTGGAATCCTATAGAAATTTAAAAGTGCGCATTTTAAACGGTGCCCATACATCAATGGTACCAGTGGCATACCTCTTAGGTGAACGCTTGGTTAAAGACGCTATGAAGAATACCCAAGTCGCTAATTTTATTCATCAAGTATTGATGAGCGAAGTGTTGGAGACTTTAGATTTTCCAAAAGATTACAAAAAGCAATTTGCAAATGACGTGGTTAACAGATTTAAAAACCCGGCACTTGAACATCAACTGATCAGTATTGCATTGAACAGCACCTCAAAATTTGTAACTCGTTTATTACCTAGCTTAAAAGATTATTTGAAAATAAAAGGAAGTCTTCCCACAAATATCACATTTGCATTGAGTGCTCTAATTCGATTTTATGAAGGAAGTTTCAACAATGACAAAATCAATTTAAATGATACTTCTTTGGTACTTGAATATTTCTCTAACACCTGGGAACAATTTAGAGAAAACGACATTGACTTAAATACATTGACTACCAGATTATTGGGCAATTCTGATATATGGCAAGAGGACCTGAACCAAATAACCGGTTTAACGAACATGGTTTATAACAACCTCAGCAATATTGAAAAATACGGATTTGAAGAAGCTCTTACAATGATAAACTAAGGTAACTATTGATCAATTGACTATGACCATAGACGCACATCAACATTTTTGGCAGTATGAGCCCGTAAAGCATTCATGGATCGATGATGATATGAGGGTAATTAGAAGAGATTTCATGCCTAATGACCTCATTGGTGAATTAAAAGCCAATGCCATTGACGGCTGTGTTGCGGTACAAGCTGATCAAACATTAACGGAAACTGAATTTTTAATTGATCTAGCCGCAGAAAACAATTTCATAAAAGGTGTTGTGGGCTGGGTAGATTTACGTGCTTCTACCATTAAAAGCGATTTAGAAAAGTTAAGCAACCATACTATATTAAAGGGATTTAGACATGTGGTACAGGGTGAACCTGATCATAATTTTCTATTAAGAAAGCCATTTTTGAACGGTATAAAAGAACTTGAACCGTTTGGATATACTTATGACATTCTAATTTTTCCGCATCAGCTTGGGGCAACTTTAGAGTTTGTAAAGCAATTTCCAAATCAAAAATTTGTGATTGATCATATAGCTAAACCCTACATAAAAGATGGTTTTTATGACGGTTGGGCTACCATGATGAGAGAAATAGCATTACTGGAAAATGTTTACTGTAAACTATCGGGTATGATTACAGAGGCCGACTACAAAAAATGGAAGCCTGATGATCTCTCAAAATATCTAGACCTTGTCCTGACCTCTTTTGGTTCAAAAAGATGCCTTTTTGGTTCTGACTGGCCTGTTTGCTTGGTAGCGGGAAATTATAGCCAGGTTAAAAACTTAGTCACAGATTTCATTTCTGGTCTAAGCGATAACGAACAACATAACATTATGGGAAACAATGCAGTTGAATTTTACAATTTATAAGTATGGATTTAAGACTAAAAGATAAAGTAGTAGTAATAACGGGTGCAGCCGGTCTACGAGGAAGCATTGGGCAAACCATTGTAGAAGAATTAGCTAAGGAAGGTGCTATTCCTGTTATTGTTTGTAGAAATGATCGCGGATTTGAGTATGAAAAAGAGCTACGTGATAAAGGTATAGACAGCATATTTGTAAAGACAGATTTAACCGATGTTGTACAAATAGAACAAGCGGCGAAAACCATTGGTGACAAATATGGAAAAATAGATGCCTTAATCAATAATGTTGGTGTTAACGACACGGTTGGACTGGAAGATAGCATAGAGAAATTTATGCGCTCTTTACAGCTTAATCTGGTCAGTTTTTTTGCCATGACCAAGTTTTGTTTACCCTATTTAAAAAAGGCGAAAGGCAATATTTTAAACGTAGGTTCCAAAGTTGCACTTACGGGACAGGGCGGTACTTCTGGCTATGCGGCATCCAAAGGTGGTGTTCTTGGCTTAACCCGTGAATGGGCGGTAGATTTAATTCCGTTCGGCATTCGTAGTAATGCTTTGATCATTGCTGAAAGTTGGACACCAGCCTATGAAAACTGGATCAACAGTTTAGATAATGGCGATGAAAAATTACAATCTATTGTAAAGAACATTCCGTTTGAAAACAGAATGACCTCTCCCTTAGAAATTTCCGATGCCGTATTATTCGCTATATCCGAAAGATCATCACACACCACGGGCCAATTTATAACCGTTGATGGTGGCTATGTGCATCTAGACCGATCTTTATTATCCGAAAAATAATTCTACAAAACCGACCAATCCTTATGAACACATCTGAAAAAATACCTGTTGTTGCCAAATCAGTATTGGTGCCATTTATATTGATTACTTCTCTGTTTGCTTTGTGGGGCTTGGCAAATGATATGACCAACCCCATGGTACGCGGTTTTCAAAAAGTACTGGAATTATCCAACAAGCAAGCATCTTTGGTACAGTTAGCATTTTATGGTGGATATTTTACCATGGCTATTCCCGCTGCTTTATTCGTAAATAAATACTCTTATAAAAAAGGGGTTTTATTAGGGTTGGCATTATATGCCATAGGCGCATTGCTATTTTATCCGGCAGCTGCCTATGAAAGCTACCCTTTCTTTTTATCGGCATTGTATGTACTAACTTTTGGGTTAGCGTTTTTAGAAACTACATCTAACCCGTACATTCTTTCTATGGGTGCAGAAGAAACGGCCACAAGACGTTTAAATTTTGCCCAAATGTTTAACCCAATGGGTTCTATTTTAGGACTATTGGTGGCTCAAAACTTTGTATTGGGCGCATTACAATCCGATGACACAACAGCAGATGGTGTTCCTATTTTTGACACATTGAACGAAAGTGCCAAAGCCGTCATTAGAACATCTGACCTGGAAATTATTAGAAATCCATATGTACTCTTAGGACTTGTAGTTTTGATATTTTTTGTATTGATCAGCGTGGTTAAGATGCCACAAAACAAACATCAAGAGGCAAAGGTGGTTTTTAAAGACTCCGTAAAACGATTATGGAAACAACCAAAGTTTGCTTTTGGTGTGGTCACACAAGCTTTTTATGTAGGTGCCCAGATTATGTGTTGGACCTACGTGTACCAATACGCCGAAACACTTGCCATTGACGCAAAATCTGCCGTTTGGTACGGTTTAGCCGGCTACATTGTTTTTCTGATAGGTAGAACCATAGGTACTGCTCTTATGGCCAAAATAGACTCTGGAAAATTATTAATGCTTTTTGGATTAGGTGGAATGCTAACCCTGCTGGGTGCAATATTTTTACCCGGTATGTTAGGTATATATTCATTAGTGGCAACCTCATTGTTCATGTCCATTATGTTCCCCACCATTTACGGTATTGCTTTAGAAGGCCAAGGTGAAGATGCCAAATTTGGAGCTGCATTTTTGGTCATGGCTATTGTTGGGGGAGCACTACTCCCCTTTTTACAGGGTTATATGCTAGATTTAGGTGGTGTTGGATATGAGGACATTACTATTTTTGGAGTTACAGAAATGAGATTTTCATTTGTACTATCACTTATTTGTCTTGGTGTAGTTGCCTTTTACGGAAGAACTGTTTATAAAAAATATCATACCAACTAATTAATCCATTTTATGAGTTTCAATAAACGTCTTTGTTTTGCTTGCGATTTAAAAGATAACCCAGAATTAATTGTGGAGTACAAAAAGTACCATGCAGAAGGCAATGCATGGCCAGAAATTACAAAGAGCATTAAAGATGCCGGTATCATAGATATGCAAATCTACCTTACAGGTAATAGAATGTTCATGATTATGGAAGTCGATGCTTCTTTTGATCCCGATAAGAAGTCTAAAATGGATGCGGAAAACCCAAAGGTTCAAGAATGGGAAGAACTGATGTGGGGATTTCAACAAGAACTTCCATGGGCAAAGAAAGGTGAAAAGTGGATAGCCTTAGAACAAATATTTCAATTAGAAAAGTAATACACGCTATCTAAAACCATATTAAAACCTATCAATCAACTAATTGGTAGTCTGTCATAGCTTTAACAAAAAAGCCAACTTTAACAAGTTGGCCTTTTCTATTTGTAGAACTATGGTTATCAATCATTCCAATGGGTATCAATTACCTTTTGTATATGTGGGTAATTTTTATCGGTTTCATTTAATTCTTCCCTAACCTTTATCAACTCTTCTTTTAATTCAGCAATAACCTCTGTATAGTTTGGGTCATTATAAGCATTGTTCATTTCCTTTGGGTCGTTCTTTAAATCATAGAACTCCCACGCTACCGGTGTTTTATTGCTAAAATCATTACCCCAGCTAGCTTTATTATATTCAGCGTTGGGGTCGTCCGTATCTACCCAATACCTTCCGTAAAAAAATATCAACTTATAATCTTTAGTCCTAAGCCCAAAATGTGCCGGATTCTGGTGTCTGTGTGCCAAATGCATCCAATAACGATAATAAGTAGATTGCGGCCAATCTGCCGGTTCTTCCCCTGTTTCCAATATTGATTTAAAACTTCTCCCTTGCATGTAATCTGGCGCAGACCCACCTGCCATTTCAATAAGAGTAGGAGCAAAATCAGTATTATTTACCATAGCATTTGAGCGCGAACCAGCTTTAATTTTTTCAGGATAACGAACAAAGAATGGCATACGCATAGATTCATCGTACATCCATCTTTTGTCTATATAATCATGTTCGCCCAACATAAAACCTTGATCACCGGTGTACACAATAATTGTATTCTCTAACAGATTATTTTCCTCCAAATAATTAATCAGTCTTTTGACATTATCATCTACACCTTTTACACAACGCAAATAACGCTTTAAATAATCTTGATAGACCTTTGAGGTGATTTCTTTTTCCTCTGGTGTCAACTGCCATTTTTTATGCTCATCTATCCCAATAGTATTTTGATCTCTATATTGTTTATAAATAGAGCTATCTGTATATATATTCATGGCCTGATTACGAATTAAATTACGTCTAGAGACCGATGAACCAATAATGCGCGTTAGGGAATCGTTCGATCCCCTAGTAGCTACCGAACCGTTGTTCTTATTATCATATAAACTCTCTGGTTCCGGAATAAAGGTATCTGCCAGATAATCATTGTAACGTGGGGCATTTTCAAAATCGTCATGTGGTGCTTTGTAATGGTGCATTAAAAAGAAAGGTTTAGTTTTATCTCTTCCTTTATCTAACCATTCAATAGTATTGTCCGTAATAACGTCTGTAGAATGCCCTTCTGTCTGTACTACATTGTTTGGCCATTCTTGCTCTCCACGAACTCTAAAATCAGGGTTAAAATATTTGCCTTGTACCGGAAGCACCTTGTAATAGTCAAATTCCGCAGGTTCATCATGCAAATGCCACTTACCTATAATTGCCGTTTGGTAACCTAATTTTTTCATCTCTTTTGGCAGGTATTGCTTCGCTGGTGGCAAGGCTCCTTCCAAATCTAGCACACCGTTGGTCTGTGCTCTTTGTCCTGATATAATGGCCGCCCTACTTGGTACGCAAATAGAATTGTTTACAAACACATTTTCCATCAACATGCCCTCATTTGCCAATTTATCCAATGTTGGCGTTGGGTTCAATGATGCCAACCTGCTACCATAAACGCCCAAACCCTGAGTAGTATGATCATCTGCCATAATGAAGATAATATTTGGCTGTTTTTTTTCTTCTATAGCATCTGTCGATTTTTCGTTACAAGCCAAAGATGAAAGCACCAATGCAAACATTAAAATTTTAAAGACTTTTTTCATTCTGATATGTATTGAGCTTTTATTTTTTAATGATAAATATATAATATACGGGAAGTTTAAGGTTAATAATAGAAATGGCGACCCTTGGCCGCCATTTCTAAACTCTCTTTAATACCCCGGATTTTGTTTAAAATTTGGGTTACCGTCAATCTCATTTTGTGGGATTGCAATATACTCTCTACCTGCTTTATAGGCACTAGTACCAGCACTTTCCGATTTTAACTCAGGATTATTTACGATTCGTTCAACAACTCTGTCCCAGCGTAAAAGGTCAAAATATCGAGTACGTTCAAGAGACAATTCTTTTACCCTTTCATCTTCAATATCTTGCATGGTAATACTTGCATGCGGGGGCATATCAGCCCTTTCCCTAACTTGGTTTATGGCATCTAACGCGGCTTGAGAAGAACCGTTGAGCATAAACTCTGCCTCTGCGAACATGAGTAGAATATCTGCATATCTTAGAATTCTAACATTGTTTCCCGATCCGTACCAGCCTAGCTGTTGAGATTCTGTAAAACCGTTATATTCCCAATCCAAATATTTATTGGCAAAAATATCGGTACCATCATCAGATAAGGCTTCGGCGTAGGTTTTATTACCATAAGTTCTTGATTTTAAATACCTACCTCTATATTCTGTTGAATCATTTGAGTTAAAAAACAAGGTCGCGAAAGCCCTAGGATCCATTTCTCCATTGACCGTAGTTTCATCATTGTACAAGTCTAAAACCCATTCGTTGATTCGCATTCCATCTTGATTGGTAAAACCTTTAGGAGCCAAATCGGGTTGGAAAGCAGCTCCTTTCCCAACTCCCGGAGCATCAGCGCCCCACCCGGAATTTCCATCAGAAATCAACTGAATTTCGAATAAGGATTCCACATTATTCTCATAAGCCTCAGTAAAATTATGCGTATAATCCTCTGCCAATTGGTAGCGTCCATCCATAACCTTTTCAAATTCTGCCTTTGCCTCGGCGTATTTCTCTTGATACAAGAAAACTTTTCCCAACATTCCTGTTGCCGCACCACTGGTTACCCTTCCAACATCGTCAGCTGACCAAGAATCTGGCAATAACGCTTGCGCATTCTTCAAATCAGATTCAATTAAGGCCCAAACTTCTGCAGGATCTGCCTGCTCTATAAGATTCGGTTGCTCAATTTCAGAAATTGGCGTTGTAATCAATGGAACATTTAACCAGTTATTGACCAAATTGAAATAGTTGAATGCCCTGATAAAATAGGCTTCACCTAAAATATTGTCTTTGTAATCGGCATCCATTTCTATGTTCGGAACATTGAACAACACCTCATTTGCCCTAGTAACGCATTGGTACATAGCACTCCACACCCAAAATGTGGCATTACTTTCTGATGTACCACTGAAATAACCTACAGCGGTACGTTCTGAAGTATTGAACCCGTTTACGACATCATCTCTATAATCTGATGTGAAAATCTCAAATCTAGTATAGTACCAAATATTGGTAAATGGACTATATGCACCGATGATTCCCTTTTCTGCATCCTCCTCGGTATTCCAAAATGAATTTGGGGTAATTACATTCGGGTTGGTCTGATCAAGAATGTCATCACTACAGCTAATCGTGTAGAACAACATCCCGATAAAGACGATCAATACCCTTTTTGATATTTTTATTGTGTACATAGCTTAACTTTTTTTTGTTTAAAATGATACTTGTAATCCTAGTCTAAACTCCCTTGGTGTTGGATATGTACCTTCGTCTACCCCTGAATTGAAAATACTGTTGTTTCCTGTAGCTCCCCTACTGTTTCTTCCTACCTCTGGATAATAACCAGTATAATTGGTAATGGTAAACAGATTAGTTGCCGATACATACAATCTCATTTTTTTGATTTTCATTTTTTCAAGTAACGCATCGCTGAACGAATAACCCAACTGGGCATTACGAAGCCTGAAGTAATCACCAGGCTCTAGGTAAAAAGTAGACATCCTTCTATTAAACCCTAAATCTGCTCTGGTATTTTTAGGGATATTAGTAGAAGTATTAGTTGGTGACCAAGCATTTAAGGCGTCTGCAAAATAGTTACCTTCCAAGTCAAAATAGCCTCTATACTTTGTTCCGTTTAGAATTTCATTGCCCGCAACACCGTTGAAAAAGAGGTTAAGGTCAAACTTTTTGTATTCCGCCGTTAGGTTAAATCCATATTCAAGGTCTGGCGTAGGGTTTCCTATATAGGTACGATCATCATCGTCTATATCACCATCGCCATCCAAATCTTTAAACTTAAAATCTCCGGCACTTGGATTACCAACTTGATCGTTGGCAGCAGTAGCCTCGGCATCCGTTTGGTAGATTCCGTCCACGATATACCCATAAAAAGAAGATATAGGTTGACCAACGTCGGTTCTGGTACTGTTAATTGTATTTGATGTAAACGACCCTTGAATGATCGGGGAAGCATCGCCCAACGCGGTAACCTCATTATCAAGCAATGAAAAATTGGCAGAAACCCCTAATACAAAATCGTCGGACAACTGCTCTTTATAGTCGGCTAAAAATTCAAAACCCTTATTCTCTACACTGGCTGTATTAAAGGGAACCTCATTACCAAACCCGGTGTATAAGGGTAGTCTAAGACCCACCAATACATCTTCAGATTTTTTAATAAAATAGTCCATTGTAAACCTCAACCTATTGTCCAAAATACCCAGTTCGGCACCAATATCAGTGGTCTTTGTGGTTTCCCAGGTAATGTTTTGATTTACCCCTTGCGTGATGGAATAGCCCGTAACCCTGGTCTGTGCCTCACCCAAAATGTACTCGCTAAATAAGTTCAAGGATGGATCGATCGCGTAGGCAGAAACATTGTTTGAACCTATTTCTCCATAACTGACCCGTAATTTTAAATCGGAAATTAAGGAATCGTCTTCCATGAATTTCTCGTTGCTTACGTTCCAGCCCAAGGCCATAGAAGGAAAAGTTCCCCATCGCAAATCATCAGTAAACAAAGAGGACCCATCTCTACGAACCGTGGCCGTAAGAAGGTAACGGTCATCGAACACATAGTTTAACCTACCAAAATATGATTGAATGGTGGAAGTGATATCCTCAGAAGGTACATTCTGGATTTCCAAAGCAGCGGACGCCACCCTAATATCATTGGAAGGAAAGCCTCTAGCAATTACCCCTAAAGACCTTGAATTGGTCTCCTGCTCGGTGTACCCACCAAGTAGATTGATAGAATGATTTCCAAATACTTTTTGGTAGTTCAAGGTATTTTCCAATAACCATGATTGGTACGTTACGTTGGTTTCATTCAATTCAGCCATACCACTTGACACCCCTGTTGCTAAAAAAACGGGATGGTTTGGGGTAAAGGTGTAATTATTGTTGTTGTAGTATTCCAGACCTAAATTCAACTTGTAAGTAAGGCCGTCGATAATCTCATAAGAAGGAGACAGGTTTCCTAAAAAAGTATTTCTGGTAACCGTACGATCTTCCAAAGCGGCCATCCCCAACTCATTATAGATTGACGATTGGCCATAGAACGAACCAGGAGAAGCATCAATTCCTCTTTCCTCCAGATCCGATGAGCTCCAGTCACCATTCGAATCCTTCAATCTTATAGTGGGCAAAATATTTCGCTCTTTGTTAAAATAAGGGTTCGGATTGTTTACGGTTCGTGTTAGTCCTAAGGTTGTTTCTAATTTAAACTTGTTTTTGGTAAAACTTCCATTAGCCCTTGCCGTATATCTTTTAAAATCGGAATATTTTACAATACCATCTTGGTCAAAATAGTTCATCGAAAAGCTGAACAGCGTATTCTCCCCACCGCCTGCCAATCTTATATTGGTATTTTGAACGGCTGCGGACCTCAGCGATTCCTTATACAGGTCGCTTGAATATGAGGGGTCAAATTCAGTATCGTTAGCAGGCTTTCTTGCTGAACCGTCATTGTCGTCTGACCTATTTGATATTTCGGCATATTGACTTGCATCGGCCCAATCAAGAGTATTGATTACACTTTGAAATCCATAACTTGTATCAAAATCTACGGAAAGTCCTCCTCGTTTACCTTTTTTAGTTGTGATGATTACAACACCGTTAGCGGCCCTTGAACCGTAAATGGCACTTGCAGAAGCATCTTTAAGAACCGATATCGATTCAATATCCGATGGGTTAAGCGACTCCATCCCTCCGGTCAACATACCGTCGATTACATATAACGGTCCTGCATCTGACATCGTACCCGTACCTCTAATGGCTATAACTGCACTTGCCCCAGGGGAACCACCTTGAGTTTGAACACTGACCCCCGCCATACGACCCTGTAATGCCTGAGAGGCATCGCTATAGGTGTATTTATCAATATCTTTGGATGCCACTTGTGAAACAGCTCCTGTAAGGTCACTTTTCTTTTGTGTTCCGTATCCAATTACAACCACCTCATCTAACTGACTTGCATCCTCCTCCAGCACGACATCAATAATGGATTGCCCAGAAATAGCGACTTCCTTAGATTTAAAACCAATGTAACTAAATACTAAAATTCCATCATTTACATTCCCAATGGAATAGTTACCATCAAAGTCGGTTTGTGTACCATTTGTAGTACCCTTTTCCAAAACCGATGCTCCAGCAAGTGGCATACCCGAACCATCGATTACTGTTCCTGAAACTGTTCCATCTTGAGCCAGGACATATTGGTTACTCGACATTAAAAGACCAATGACCATTAAAATCAATGGCACCCAGCTGTCGAATAATTTCATTGCTTTTGTTAATCCCATAATTTTGTATTCTTTATTATTTTATATCATCAAATGTATTCCCAAGTCCTTAAGGATAATGCAACAATTGTTTTTATCAATGAAACAAATGATTAAACAACTCGTTTTAAGACTGATATACAATAACCTTTTGAAACCTTTCTTACGTTAAGTGGAATTACGATCTATTTGAGGTTATAAAAATGATAATTCAACGGGAGCAATTAAAAAAAGGTAGGGCAATTGTATTTTAATTGACCACTATCTAATACTTACTTTACCAATAGTTTTGTAGCACTTAATTCTCTAATAAATCATTATATAACAATATTACCATTCATCATTAAATACGTTTTCTTTGCAAGACCAATCGTTTTCTGAATATCTTTCAATGTGAGTCTGAAAGCATGTCAAACATACACTCTAAAAACAGGTTATTAGACATTTCTAAATATTGAGCAGCTGTTTACTTTACTAATGGTGTATTCACTATTATTTAAATTCAACAGTGTGAATTGCATCTGATTTTAAAATATACTGTGCTGGTTGGGACAGGTAGCCACTACCCCAATATCTTTCTACTTTTCTAATTTTTCCATTCTGCAACTCTAGGACAGCCGTAGTAGTGCCTTTTGGCCAAGAAATTATTGAATCTATCTTAGCATTCTGATATTTAAATCCTTTAGTACCTCCGTTATTTACCGTAACCACAAATCGCGGTTGTTGATCACTATTTTGATACTGAACTAAACTTTTAGTGTCACCGGGCACGTAAAAACCACTTTCCCTATAAGGTAATTCCCTAAAACCTCCTTTGCCATCACCTAACAGAACCAATCCATTGCCACCATCTATATACCCAGAAATCACCTCTGTATGATATAAATTACCTACCGCTAACAAATCTAAATTTCCATCAAAATTAACATCGGCAACTTGCATACCCTGTACAACAGAAAATTGAGCAACCAACGGCAGTTGAATAGGTTCTAATTTACCATCTCCTGTATTTTCCAGATACACTGAGGCAAATTCGTTGGCTTCCAAAATTTGCATAGATGTAGTGTCTAACACCCGCAATAAATCTTGAGTGCTAGATTCTGCAAATTCCTTATAACTTCTAAACACCCCTTTTACACTATTTAACTGGGTAGCCAATAAATTTCTAGGTGCTATACTTACTTCCTTATCACGGATAAATCTTGTAGCTATGGCATCAACACTGCCATTACTATCAAAATCATTCGCATAAATACGTAGCGGTTTTTCCTTGGTGACTTTGTAAGCATGGTTGTTGCCCAGGTTACCTACGACATAGTCGGTATCGCCATCATTATCGAAATCGCCCCCAACGATACTATTCCACCAACCTTTTGCTGAATCAATGGAAGGTGAAATTGCAGTTTGAATTAATTTTCCATCTTTCTTTTTAAAAAATGTAATAGACATAAACTCACCTACCACTAACAAATCCATTTCAGCATCATTATCTACATCAGTAAAAATTGCTGAGGTAACCATACCGATTTCCGATAGTTCTGGCGCCCATTGTAAGGTTACATCTGTAAATGTACCCGCATCATTACGTAGTAAATAACTTTTTGGGGCAATTGGAAAACTCCCTGGAGTAACCCTACCACCTACAAACAAATCCAAATCACCATCCCTATCAAAATCAGTGGCCACTGCACAAGAACCACTTGCCAAGATTGGTGGTAATGCATCGGGGTTATATTTAAAATTGCCCTTTCCATCATTTAAGTATAATCTGTCTTGATAATGACCTTTATCAAAGTATTTTACCGCACTGCCTCCACTTACTACATAAAGATCCATGTCGCCATCTGTATCGGCATCAAAGAATAATGCTCCTCCATCTTCATAAATAGGCTGTTCGGCTAAAGGCTTAGCGATGAAAGTACCATCATTTTGTTGAAACAATAATTGTCCTGAATTATCCCGGCTACCACCAATAAAAATATCGTCTAAACCGTCTCCGTTACAATCCGCAACGGCAGTTGAAGGGCCATTATAATCGAACTGATGTAAAAGTAGGGGCTCATGGATAAAATCGTTTCCCCTGTTTTCTACGTGGGTATGGTTTAACATGAAAGATGTCAATAAGGTAGAACCCATATTTTTTCCTTTCGCGTTAACCAATTCTATTGTTGATGGATCAATGCGATAAATGGTATCTAAACGTTCCGGAGAAAATTCACCTGAAATTCCATCTGGCCATGTAATAGATACTTTTTGCAACTCTTTATTCTTTGACAAGCCAAAATGTAATTTTTGCTGAGAACTAGACATGTATCCCTTAACCGGATTTTTTTCTTGATACGCCACTGTACCATCTTTAAAATGCAATCCTACCTGCGCACCATATGCATTCTTATTATTTTCTTTACCTATTACGTCTAATTGTAGGTAATGGTTTTTATTTGAGTTGTTCTGATATAAAAATGCAGGGGAGTTGATGTTATTAACCACCAAATCCAAATCACCATCATTGTCAAAATCGGCATAGGCTGCACCGTTACTTAAAGAAGCCTTGTCAAAGCCCCAATCTTTCACTTTATTTTCAAACTTTAATTCGCCCTCATTTTTAAACATGTAGTTGGGCAAGTATATACTATCTAAGTCTAAAATTCGCTTCACAACCTTTGCTTCGCGCATTTTACCCGTTCCCTTTTGAAAAATATGTTGCTGACTAGAATAATCTTGAAAATCATGGTCGGTTATATTTCTTCTGAAACCATTCGTAATATATAAATCTTTAGATCCATCATTATCAAAATCCGCTGCCAAGGGAGCCCAACTCCAATCGGTTTCATGCAAACCTGCCAAGCGACCAACTTCGCTATATATTGGCTTACCATCAGTACCCTCACCTCTGTTCAATTGCAACACATTACGAATAAACTGTGGCTGAAATCCTTTTTTTATAGTTTCTTTAAAGTGTTGTGGATTCATGTTTGCCGTCATGGTTTTTTGGCGCTCATTTGACTCGGGAAGCATATCCAAAACAAAAATATCAAGCAATCCATTATTCGTAAAATCAGCCATTTCTATTCCCATACTATTACGGGCGGTATGACTAAAATAAGATGACAATTGATCTGAAAACGTACCATCTTGATTGTTAATGTACAATAAATCACTAGCTAAAAAATCATTGGCTACATAAATATCGGGCCATCCATCTTTATTTATGTCGGAAACGGCTACTCCAAGGCCATATCCTTCTGTTAAAATACCTGCACTTGCCGATACATTTTTAAAAACGGGATGACCGTCTGGACCAATACCTTCATTTCTATATAATTTATCAGTACTGGGTCCCGACCCATCTTTTAATGTATAAAGCTTTTCTACTTGATCTGTATTCTCCTTGGCATGTGTTAACAAGTATAGATCCAAGTCACCATCCTTATCATAATCTAAAAAGGCCGCTTGCGTAGAAAAACCACTGTCGGCAATGCCATAATCAGCTGCTTGCTCGGTAAAGGTAGCATCCCCATTGTTAACATACAGCTTGTTTTTTCTTTTGTTTTCAGTGGTGAATCCACCAACGGAAACATAAATATCCAACCATCCATCTTGATTAATGTCAACAATGGAAACTCCATTGTCCCACGAATCGCCGGTAATACCGGCCACCTCTGTAATATCTTCAAAAATAAAGCCCCCTTTATTCAAATAGAGCTTGGAAGGCACTAGGTTACCCGAAAAGAAAATATCTTCCAAGCCATCATTGTTAAAATCTCCTACCCCAACACCTGCACCAATGTATAAATAAGGAAATGAGAAATAATGCATTTCTTCTGTCTCCCAAATCTTATTATTGAAATCTATATTGGATTGCTTTTCAGATATCAACGTAAATCGTTTCTCCTCTACCTTTCCTTTACAAGCAAATAATAATACTGCCAGTAGAACTATGCACCCATATCTCCAATTAAACTTCAACATCTAGCGTTATATTTTTGATTTAAACTTGGCGTAAGTGGCTGATAAATCTAACGAATCTTTCATCTTCATTTGTAACTGTTGCAATTCTCCAAAAAGCTCTTCCACCTTTGCTTTATATTCTGTTTTGGTTGCTAAATCCTTCATTTCATCTGGGTCTTCTTCCATGCTAAAAAGTAATAGTTTGTTCAACTTTGGGTATACCAACAATTTAAATCCATCTTTTCTGATCATTCGCTGCGAATTAACATATGACCCATAAATTGACGGGTAATTACTACTTTTTTGTGTGCCCTTAACCAGTGGTAATATGCTATTAAAGAACACCTTTTCTTTTGCTGGCGCCCCTGCTAAATCTAGCGCAGTGGCCATAGCATCTTGAATATAGATGTCAGTATTTACCTTTTTGTCTTTAGGTATATCCGGTCCGCAAATAATAAAAGGTGCACGTATACTATGATCGAACAAACTTTGCTTGCCTATTAGCCCATGTTTGCCTATGGCCAAACCGTGATCGGCAGTAAAAACTATATATGTATTCTTAGGATCTAAAGTTTCTTCTACTTTTTTCCAAATTTCCCCAAGTTGTTGGTCTAAATGCGTAATTAATGCATAATATTCTTGAATGTGTTTTTTGGTGGCATAGGCTGTTCTTGGAAATGGGGCCAAAGCCTCATCTCTCAATTGGTAATCATTATCTATACCTACTCTATCTGGGTAAACTTCTTGCCAATTTTTTGGAAGCGAAATTTGCTCTAAAGGATACATGTCCAAAAATTCTTGAGGTGCTTGCCTAGGGTCGTGTGGCGCATTAAAAGCCAAATACATAAAAACAGGCTTCTCTCGGTCTTTGGTCTCATCTAAAAACGCAACTGCATCGTTTTTAACGACCTCGCTCCAATGTGTACCGCCCTCCCAATAACCACCATGTGTTGGGTCTGCAGGATTCCACAAGGTATCCTTTTCATCCTTTGGTCTATTGTATCCCAAAGGCATCACCGTTGCCGGATTGATATCTTTAGGCAACTCTGCAAAAGTTTTTACCATAGCAGCATGGTCCCACCGATCTTTGGGCATACCTGGTCTTTCATTTTTTACATAGTCAAATACTTTCTGAGTCTTGGCGGTAACATGCCATTTGCCTCCCATATAGGTTTCGTAACCCGCAGCTTTCATATATTGCCCCCAAGTATGTTCCAAGTCTTGGTCTTTCTTCCAGGCTTCATACTTCTTTTGTGCATCCCAAACACTTAAGCCAGATATTATCATTGATCTTGAAGCTACACATACAGCACCATTCCAAGCGCCCATATTGTAAGCGTTTGTAAACGTGGTCCCCGTTGTGACCAAACGATCCAAATTCGGCGTTTTTATTTCTGCATTGCCCAAAGCATTTATAGCATCATATGTATAATCATCTGCAAACAAGAAAATGAAATTTGGTTTTTCTTTCTTCTGTGTTTTCTCTTGTTCTTTACATGCAATAAAACAACTTATGACCCCTAATAAGATAAGTAAACGCTTTTTCATATTTTGGTAATATTTACATAATATGCTGGGAATTCTGATGTATCTGGAGTAATAAAACTGGCAGCCAACCTATACGTTCCGTTCTCTAAACTACCGGTAACGGATACATGACTTTCCGATGCATTTCCGTCTTGCTTAAAAACAAGGTCATTTAATTTAATTTGACCACCAACTACCTTTATACCTATACCTTTTGCTAGTCCGTTCCAATTGGGTTTAGAGGCTATTTCTTTTACAGTGTCGTTTATAGCGAAGTTAGATTCTGGTGGATATCGGTACAAATCGAATTGATAGTTTCCCGGTTCTGTAATTTTTATTAAATAATACCCCTTAGGTGACAACTCCCCTTTTCTTATCAAATCTTGATTCCACGGTATTGGATCCTCTGAATGTAAATCATGAATAGTAAGCAACACGTTTTCGTTATTTGGCGTGTTTAAAGGAATGCTTGCATAATGCATATCTTGCTCAGTACTTTTCCACCATTCATCATAAAATGCCTGCATATTTTTTACCCGCTCAGGAAACTTATCACTAAGGTTCTCTGTTTGACTTATGTCAGTTTGTATATTATAGAGCTCATCCCCATTTACCAAGCGCCACTCCCCTTGCATTACACAACTATTTCTATCTTTTTTTGGCCATTGCAATCGTTGGGTATCTACCACCAACATACGATCTTCCAATTTTGTATTTGATTGGAATACTTGGGAGACGTCGGTACCATCTAAATAGTTCTTAGGTGTATATTCTAATTTGCATATCGTGGCAAAAGTGGGCAAGATGTCTACATGTGCCACCAAATCATTACTTTTCTTTTGGTTCTTTGAAGTTATATTTCCCTTTGGCCAATGTATTAAAAAAGGTACCCTATGCCCACCATCATACGGGCTACTTTTGGTTCCTCTGAGGTTTGCATTATACCCCGTAGTCAATCCATTTTTTTTACCAATGCCGGCAGCAGTGCCATTATCCGTCGTAAATACTAAAATTGTATTTTCCAGCTTTCCAGATGTTTCTAGATATTTTAAAAGCTTACCTATGTTATCATCCACATTACTGATCATACCATAAAACCGTTTTTGGGTATCGGTAAGATTTGCATCTGCATACATATCTAAATACTCTTGCGGTACGTTAAATGGACCATGAGGCGCATTTAAAGCTAGATATGTAAAAAAAGGTTTATCCGCTTGATCTTCAATATATTTTATAGTTTCATTGAACCAAACATCTGTACAATAGCCTTCAAACTTTTCTGGAATACCGTTTCTGAAATAAGTATCATCAAAATAATCATTATTCCAAAAATCCGGAGTTTGTCCTACACCACCGCCGCCGTGATATAATGCGTTATCAAAACCTCGATCATGCGGTCTAAACGGGTAATTATCCCCTAAATGCCATTTGCCGAACATTGCAGTTGCATATCCATTTTCTTGAAAAACCTCTGACATGGTTTGCTCCTCTTCATTTAAAATAGAGCAGCCCCCAATGGTATGCCAAGCATTGTTTCTATTACTATTTCTACCTGTCATTAATCCCGCCCTGGAGGGCGCACAGGTAGTACCTACATGAAAGTTGGTTAACTCGGTAGACTTCGTGGCTAAAGCATCAATATTGGGCGTTTTTATAATAGTATTACCATGAAAACCTACGTCTCCATAGCCTTGATCATCTGTAATTATAAAAATAACATTGGGTCGTTCAAAATCGTTCGCTTTTTTCTTCTCAACGGTATTCCTATCCTTACAGGAACTGAATATCAATACCAGAACAAAAAATTTAAAAAATAGGTTGTTACCGAGTTTCATATTTGGTTAAAGGTGAATTAATCTTGTTCCACTTTTGTTTTCTTAATGTATTCACTAGGTACTACACCAAATTCTTTTTTGAAACATTTAGAAAAATAGGAGGCGGTATTGAACCCCGTTCTGAACATAATTTCCTTTACGGAAAAATCACTATTGTCCAGAAGTTGAATGGCTCGTTTTAATCGAATATTCCTTATGAACTCACTTGAAGACAAACCGGTAAGCTCCTTGAACTTTAGGTAAAGATTACTTCTACTATGCCCCATTTCCTTTACCAACATCTCTACATTAAAATCAGTATTCATCATATGTTTCTCTACCGTTTCAACCGCTTGCTGCAAAAACTTTTCATCCAATGAGGTTACGGTAACTTCTTTAGGCTGTAACGTAATTTCTTTCTTGAATCTTTTTCGCAACTCTTCCCTGTCTTTAAGAATATTGGCTACTTTAAGCTCTAATACCTGTACATTGAACGGTTTCTTTAAATAGGCATCTGCTCCGTGTGACAAACCTTCTATCTCACTCTCTTGCGAAGTCTTGGCAGTCAACATTATTACCGGAATATGACTGGTGATATTGGTGGTTTTTATCATTTCACAGAACTCAATACCTCCCATTACCGGCATAACTACATCAGTGATAATAATATTGGGCAACACTTTTTTAGCAATCTCCATACCCCGTTCACCATTATTGGCCTCAAAAACCGTGTAGGTTTTACCCATAACCTGTTTTATGAACTGTATGATATCTGGATTATCATCTACAATAAGCAATACGGGGTTTTTAGACCTAACCTTAGATAAATTATAATCTTCTAGTTCATCATTCAAATCTATTGCCAAGGACTCGGCCTCAGAAGATCGAACCAAATAATCATTATCGGTTATTTCCTTACAACTAATATCATCTGCATCTTCGTATGCTTGTTTATCGGTTGGTAACGTCACCGTAAAACAAGACCCACCACCTTCATTATTTTCAACGGAAATACTGCCCAAATGTAACTCCACCAAACTTTTGGTAAATGCAAGACCTATACCTACACCTTTGGAGTTTACTTTCTCGTTCTCTTTCTCCGTATAATACTTCTCAAAAATGATATTCTTCTTAACATCTGAAATACCCAATCCGTTATCCTTTACTTTAATGATAACATTTTCTTTTTCTGTAGGTCCATTTTTGTAAACATCGATTTCTACTATAATCTCACCACCCTCAGGGGTAAATTTGAAGGCGTTGGACAGAAGATTGTTTATCACCTTTTCCAATGCATTATGATCGAACCAAGTTTTAAAATGTTCTTGACTTGAGACAATGTTGAACTTGACCGATTTTTTAAATGCCAATAACTGAAAGGGCTCCGCTACTTCCTTTATAAAAAATACAATATCCGTATGCCTAACAACAAGTGACATTTTACCTTGGTTGATCTTTCTAAAATCTAACAATTGGTTCACCAACCTTAAAAGGTAGTTGGTGTTCTTATGCATTAATTGATATTGCTCTTTCAGATTAGACGCCCCAATTTCTTCCTTACTGCTTAACAAATACTCTAAAGGAGCTTTGATTAAAGTAAGCGGGGTCTTGAACTCGTGCGAAATATTGGTGAAAAAATCAAGCTTTAAGGTTTGTAGTTCGTCGTTTTTCTCTTTCTCCAAATGTTCCAGTTCCAGTTGATGTTTTTTGGTATTACTAATTATGGTAAACCTCCATAAACCGGCCAAAAGAAGCAATAGTAAAAAGCCATAAATAATATATGCCACCGTAGTTCTGTAAATAGGCGGTCTAACAGTTAATTGTAAGGTGTACGGTGTATTATCCCAAAGGCCATCGTTATTGGATGATTTTACCTTTAAGGTATAATTACCAGGTTCAATGTTAGTATAAGTAGCAAACCTTTTGTCCGAACTTGCATATACCCAATCATTATCAAAACCTTCTAACTTATATGCGTATTGGTTCTTTTTTGGTGCAGAAAAGTGTAAGGAAGAAAATTCAAATGAAAAGCTATTCTCGCTATAATCTAAAGTAATATCCTTTACCTCGGATATATTTTCTTCTAATAAAACCCTACCGTTTATTTCTTCGCCTACTGCAATTTCTTCGTTGAAAATAGATAGTTTGGTAACTACCGTTTCCGGTGCTGTTTTATTATCATTTATTTCCCTTGGATAAAATGCGTTAAAACCGTTGATTCCGCCAAAAACCAATTCACCATCCTTTCTTTTTAAAGAGGCTAATTCTTGAAACTCACTATCCTGCAAGCCGTCCGAGACATCAAAATTCTTAAAGATTTCTTGATCAGTATCAAACATGGACAGTCCTTTATTGGTAGAAACCCATAAATGACCTTGTTCATCTTCTAAAATTGCCTTAATTACATTATTAGGCAGACCTTGGGCAATACTATAGTTTTTGAACGTCGCTTCTTTACCATTTTCCCCTGGTATAAGTTTATTCAATCCACCACCAAAAGTACCTATCCAAAGCTCTCCTTTTCTATTTTCAAAAAGTGATAAAATATAATTGTGGCTTAATGAGTTTGGATCATCTTCATCCTTTTTGTAATTCTTGAATTTTGGATCCTCTTTATATTTTTCGGTAATAGTTAGCTGACTAAGTCCATCGCCCGTTGCGATCCATATATTCCCCTTACTATCTTCATAAATATTTCTTACAATATTGTTAGCCAAGGAGTTAACATCATTGGTATTTTCCTTAAAATTCTGCTTTGAATAATTTCCATCCACGTCTTTAATCCATCGGTATAAACCGCCTGAATAGGTACCTATCCATAAATTATCTTGCGAATCGTTCAAAAGACTGAATACACTTCTGTGAATACCTTCTAGTCTTGTAATTTTAGGAGTTTTATCTTTAGGATTAGTAATATCTATTTTAAATAGGTACGGATGATTTTGACCGCCCGCCAAAAGAAATTTTCTATTTTTTATGGAAATCTCTTCAAGGGCAAAAACTTTTCTCAATTCATTAGTTGAAGTAAAGGCGGCGTATTTCTCTTTACCCGAATTACCTTTATTTAAACCACCACCCTCTGTACCTACCCAAAATGTACCATTACTATCTTCAAAGATCGATCTTATTTTGTCATAGCTTAGGCTGTTCTCTTTTAAATTGCGTTTTACATGTTTAAACTTTTTTCTGTTAGGATCAAACTTGTTTACTCCGCCACCATTGGTACCTACCCATAAAATACCTGTTCTATCTATGAACAAAGAAGTAATAATATTTTTACTAATGCTATTTTTATCTTCTGGTTTATAGCTGAAGGTTTTTATTAACCGGGGTTGCTTTAAGCTAGAAGAATTATCAAAGTATAACAGCCCATTATCAGTTCCGGCCCAAATGTGGTTCATATCATCAAAAGCCAAAGACGTAAAGTTTCCTTCTCTGATTTTTATAAATTTTTGGTCCTTATCATTATTTTGTACAAACAACCCCTGCCCTGTACCAACAATATATTTGTTATATCTGTCTTGTGCTATTACACCTACCGATTCTGTACCAAAACCGATTTCATCACTAATCAGTTTAAAATAGGATTTGCCGCCAGCATCAAGTTTTAGCTGATATATACCTAAATGACCGCCTAAAAGTAATTCGCCATCAGAATTTTCATATATAGAATTAATTACACTACCATCTTGTCGCTCATCGGTATCTTTGATAACAAACTTGAACTTTTCAAACTTTATACTATCCATAGATGCCGAGAGGTCAACCATGTTGACATCTTCCTTAGTGGCTATCCACAGTCTATTTTTGCTATCAATATATAGACGTGTTATATAATTATTAGAAATACTATGATCGTCTTCTTTATTATATTTAAACTGCCTAAAAGTTTCTTTCTTTTTATCATAATAAAATAGACCATCACCGGTACTACCAATCCACAGATTACCATTTTGATCGCCTGTCATGGCGTAAATAAGGTTACTATTTATGTTCGTGCTTTTTTGATCAGGTTTAAAAACGGAGAAAGAATATCCATCATATCTATTTAATCCATCGTGTGTACCAAACCACATGAAGCCATAGGAATCTTGATATATACAATTCACATCACTTTGCGAAAGACCATCATCTGTACCAATATGATCAAAATAGAAGTTTTCCTGTGCCTCTACTATAAAAGAAAAGAACAACCCAAAAATCACCAAAAGTGGCTTTGTTATCCTTACTGGTTTCAAACATATTTTTCTACAGACCTTAAGCATAAATGTATGTTTATAAAAAGCTATTTTCGGGAGAATATTCATGAACAATAAAAGTGATAAAGTTTAGTATAATACCATGAACGAAATGATTTCATATGTAGAAGATATGGTTTTATTTGTCTTTTTCCTCTTCAAAATTCAATAAAACCCTATTCCTCTATATAATATAAGCACTACAAATCATATATTTTTTATACATCTTAAAATAGTTCGTATTTTGTAATAAATTACATGATATGAAACTTCATCTGCTAGATCGTTCTAGTGTTGCCAATACCTCTATTACCGTATCTCAAAATAATTACAAGAACTTTTTGAAGGTATGGCATTTTCATGAAGAGCTAGAATTGGTTTATATTATTAAAAGTACCGGTACTAGATTTGTTGGAGATAGCATAGAAAAATTTGAAGCCGGTGAGGTTGTTTTAATAGGTAAGAACGTTCCGCATATGTGGTTAAATGACGAGGTATATTTTGAAAAAAACTCCACACTTACCGCACAAGCAGTTTCCGTTCATTTTAAAGATAACTTCGTTGGTCAAGAATTTTTATCCCTGCCAGAAATGCAACCTGTTGCTCAATTATTGAAGAAAGCGGCACAGGGAATAAAATTCAACCATATTAAGGATAATATAAAAAATGAATTAACAAACCTGTATAATCTTGAACCTGCACTTAAAATTACGAGAATAATTGAATTATTATGCAAATTGGAGCAACAGCAAAACTATACGCTTTTATCAAGTAATGGTTTTATAAATACATTTCATAAATCAGAAAATAAAAGGTTGAATATTATTTATGAATATATATATCAAAATTTTCATACCCAAATAAGCTCTAAAGACGTAGCTCTGTTGGTTAATATGAACGCATCATCCTTCAGTAGATTTTTTAAGACAATTCACAGAAAACCGTTTACCAGATTCTTGAATGAAATTAGAATTGGCTTTGCTTGCAAAATGATACTTGAAAACAAAGAGAGCATTACATCAATTGCATATGCGTGTGGATTTGGAAACATTTCTAATTTTAATCGTCAGTTCAAAATCATTAAAGATCAATCTCCTTCTTCATTTTTAAGCCAACATCGAAAACATTTTTAAGCTTAATGCAAAAAAAGTATCAGATTTGGTATTTTATGTGGTGGTTTTAGGTCATCTGTCCCCCTATTTTTGAATAAAACAAAATCAATGTCAAATTCAATTATAATTACTGACGTCATCTCAAGGGACATTCGCTTTCCTACAAGTAAGTCTTTAGACGGATCAGACGCCATGAATCCTGATCCAGATTATAGTGCTGCATACGTTATTTTAAAGACTAATGCACCTGATGGCCATGAAGGTCACGGATTAACCTTTACTATAGGTAGAGGTAATGAACTTTGCACCCAGGCCATAACATCTCTTTCTCATTTAGTCATTGGTAAATCTTTGGAAAGCTTTACCTCGAATATGGGCGCTTTTTGGAAAATGATTACCGGTGACAGCCAATTGAGATGGTTGGGTCCTGAAAAAGGGGTTATTCACTTAGCCACTGGCGCTATTGTAAATGCCGTTTGGGATCTATATGCCAAGGTAGAGAAGAAACCGCTTTGGAAATTATTGGCAGATATGACTCCCGCTGAATTGGTCTCATGTATGGATTTCACTTACATTACAGATGCCATAACTCCTAAAGAAGCTCTTGAACTTTTAAGTAAAAATGAAGCTACCAAACAAGAACGTATTGCTTATCTGAAGGATAAAGGCTACCCTGCATATACTACATCGGCAGGTTGGTTAGGGTATTCCGATGATAAAATGAGACGTCTTTGCAAAGAAGCTAAAGAGAGTGGCTTTAAGCATATGAAAATCAAAGTTGGTTCTGACTTAAAGGACGATATGAGACGTGCCGCAATTATTCGTGAAGAAATTGGAGACGATCTAAAACTCATGATGGATGCCAACCAAAAATGGGATGTTGATGAAGCGATAACCAACATGGAATCGCTTAAAAAATTCAACCCGTGGTGGATTGAAGAACCAACTAGTCCCGATGATATTTTAGGTCATGCTAAAATTGCCAAAGCAGTTAAACCCATTGGAGTTGCAACAGGTGAACATTGTCAAAATAGGGTAATCTTTAAGCAACTAATGCAGGCCGGTGCCATTGGCATTTGCCAAATTGATAGCTGTAGGGTTGGTGGCGTAAACGAAATTTTGGCCATATTGTTAATGGCCGCTAAATTCAATATCCCTGTTTGCCCGCATGCAGGTGGCGTAGGTCTTTGTGAGTACGTTCAACACCTATCCATGATAGACTTTATAGCTATAAGCGGTAGTATGGAAAATAGAATTATAGAATTTGTTGATCATTTGCACGAACATTTTTATGACCCTGTGGTTATTAAGGACGGAGCATACATGCCCCCTAAACTACCAGGCTATAGTATTACCATGAAAGAAGAGTCATTGGACACCTATACTTTTCCTGATGGGGCATTTTGGAAAGAAGAATTACAGAACAAATAAACGATAGAAACATGAAGTTTAACCTAAAAGGTAAAAACGCTATAATAACCGGCGGTGGTAGCGGTATTGGTCAAGCAATTTCTACAACTTTTGCTGCGCAAGGAGCCAACGTTCATATTTTGGAATTAAATGCAGACCATGCCCAAAACACTGTAAACTTAATTAAAGAACAAGGTGGATCAGCTACAGCATATAACTGCAATGTTGTTGATCAAAAGCAGGTAGTTGAGGTAATCAAGGAAATTGCTTCAAAACATGATATTCATATTTTAATTAATAATGCAGGTATAGCCCATGTAGGTAATATTGAAAAAACTGCCGAAACAGATTTAGATCGCGTTTATGATGTCAATGTTAAAGGCCCGTATAACTGCATGTATGCTCTTATTCCCACTATGAAGAAACATGGGGGAGTCATCATTAATATGGCATCTATAGCTTCTAGCGTAGGTTTAAATGACCGTTTTGCCTATTCTATGAGCAAAGGAGCCATATTGACCATGACCTATTCCATAGCCAAAGATTATATTAAAGACGGTATTCGTTGCAATTGTATTTCACCGGCTAGAATACACACTCCTTTTGTTGATGGGTTCATTAAAGCCAATTACCCGGGACAAGAAGAAGAAATGTTCAAAAACCTTTCTGCCACACAGCCAATTGGCAGAATGGGCAAACCTCAAGAAGTTGCTGACCTAGCCCTTTACCTTTGTTCAGACGAAGCTTCTTTTATTACTGGAACGGATTTCCCTATTGACGGGGGATTCATAAAACTTAACGGATAAATTATATACAATGAAATTAATACGATTTGGAATACCTGAAAATGAGAAACCTGGAGTAATTCTTGATAATGGCGATTGGATAGATACTTCAGGTTTTGGTGAAGATTATGATGAACTGTTTTTTGAGAACGACGGTTTAGCACGACTTAAGTCTTGGGTAGATGAAAAAGCTAATGATTTACCTAAAATAGATAAGAGTACTAGGTTGGGACCTCCCCTAAAAAAACCTTCTAAAATTGTTTGCGTTGGGTTGAACTATGCCAAACATGCAGCGGAAAGTGGCATGAAAGTACCTACCGAACCTGTATTGTTCTTTAAGGCAACTTCTGCTATCGTAGGACCCAATGATGATGTTATCATCCCAAAGAATAGTAAGAAGACCGACTGGGAGGTAGAGCTTGCCGTAGTTATTGGTAAAAAAGCAAGCTATGTGGAAGAAACCGACGCCATGGACTATGTTGCGGGTTACACATTGCATAATGATTATAGTGAAAGAGAATTTCAATTAGAAAAAGAAGGGCAATGGGTAAAAGGTAAAAGTTGTGACACCTTTGCACCTATAGGTCCGTTTTTAGCTACCAAAGAAGAAGTTAGCGATCCACATAATTTAGACTTGTGGTTAAAGGTCAATGGAGAACTATTACAGAACAGTAATACCGAAGATTTAGTTTTCAATGTTCCAGAATTGGTTAGTTATATTAGCCAATACATGACCCTATTACCGGGTGATATCATATCTACAGGTACTCCTTTTGGTGTAGGTTTAGGTTTTAATCCTCCAAGATATTTAAACCCAGGTGATGTGGTTGAATTAGGTATTGAAAAACTAGGTAGTTCTAAACAAGTTGCCAAGGCATATACAAAATGATCATAGACAGCCATCAACATTATTGGAAGTATGACCCGGTTAGAGATAGTTGGATCGATAGCACTATGAAAATCATACAACGTGATTTTTTACCTAGTGATTTAAAACCAATACTTACTGAAAACAATGTTGATGGTTGTATTGCCGTACAAGCAGATCAGTCTGAAACCGAGACGACCTTTTTATTAAACTTAGCTACCCATAATAATTTTATAAAGGGAGTCGTAGGCTGGGTAGATTTATGCGATAATAACGTGAAAAAGCGTTTGGAACATTTTGCCCAAAACAAACTTTTTAAAGGTGTGCGTCATATTTTACAAGCTAAAAAGGAAGACTTCATTTTAGATCAAGCCTTTATGAACGGCATTAGTGAATTAGCGGCCTTAAATCTAACCTACGATCTTTTGGTGTTCCCTAATCAATTAAAGAACAGCATTCAATTGGTTTCAAAATTTTCAAATCAAAAATTTGTTCTTGACCATATTGCCAAACCACCTATTAAATCTGGTGAAATAAATGATTGGAAAGCTGCTATTACAGCACTTGCCAAAAACCCAAATGTATATTGTAAACTATCGGGACTAACTACTGAAGCAAATTGGAGCAGTTGGAAAACTTCCGATTTCACTCCGTATATCGATGTTGTATTTGAGGCATTTGGCACAGACCGCATAATGTTCGGGTCAGATTGGCCTGTTTGCCTATTGGCGGGTAGTTATTCCAAAAACAAAGACATTATCACGTCTTACATCCAGCAACTATCGCCTACAGAGCAAGCACAAATTATGGGATTGAACGCTATGGATTTTTACAACTTAAACGCATAATCAATTAATCATATTAAAATTACCAACGATGGATTTAAATCTGAAAAATAAAGTTATCATAGTATCTGGAGGTTCATCTGGAATTGGTAGAGGTATAAGTATTTGCCTAGCAAAAGAAGGTGCCATACCATATATTCTAGGTAGAAATAAAGCGAATATTGTATCGGTAATTTCTGAGATAGAAAAAGAAGGCGGACAAGCAGGGTATGCTTTTGCCGAGCTGACAGACCCTCAAAAATGTAAAGAGGCCGTTGATAGCTGTATAGCACGTTTTGGTAGAATTGACGGCTTGGTCAATAATGCCGGAGTAAATGATTCGGTAGGGTTAGAAGATGGTAATCATGAAGATTTTATGCGTTCCATTTCCAGAAATCTTACCCATTATTACATGATGGCACACTATGCGCTGCCTGAACTTAAAAGAAACAAGGGAGCAATAGTAAATATCGGCTCTAAAACCTCGGTAACCGGTCAAGGTGGCACTTCTGGTTATGCCGCAGCAAACGGAGGCAGAAATGCACTTACAAGAGAATGGGCGGTTGAGCTACTACCCTATTCCATTCGTGTAAATGCCGTAATTGTTGCCGAATGTTATACACCGTTGTACGATCGTTGGATAAAATCATTTCCAAACCCAGAAGAAAGACTTGGTAAGATTACCGAAAAAATTCCTTTAGAAAATAGAATGACCACAGCAGAAGAAATTGCAGATATGGTCGCTTTCTTACTTTCTGAAAAATCCAGTCATACCACAGGTCAACTCATATTTGTAGATGGTGGCTACAGCCATTTGGACCGCGCCCTATAACGCTGACTTTGCTTTCTAACCTTTCAACTTAACAACAAAACTCTCCACCAATGTCAAAGACAGATAAAACACCCATTGTATCAAGAAAAACTTTGTTACCATTTATTTTAATAACTTCTTTATTCGCTCTTTGGGGTTTTGCAAATGCCGTTACGGATCCTATGGTACAAGCCTTTAAAAAGGTATTGGAACTATCTAATTCTCAGGCTGCATGGGTACAAATGGCTTTTTATGGTGGTTATTTTTGTATGGCCTTACCGGCAGCGTTATTTGTTCGCAAATATTCCTATAAAGTAGGTGTTATCATTGGTTTGGCCTTATATGCCGTAGGCGCATTACTTTTTTATCCTGCGGCCATAACAGAACAATTTTGGTTCTTCTGCTTGGGTCTATATATTCTAACATTTGGTCTTGCCTTTTTAGAAACAACCGCCAACCCTTACATATTGGCAATGGGCGACCCTAAAACCGCGACCCAAAGATTAAACTTGGCACAAGCCTTTAACCCTATTGGTCTGTTATTGGGACTTTTAGTGGCCCAGCAATTTGTACTTAAAAATTTACAATCTGACGATGTTGAAAATTATAGTGCCTTATCCGAAGCAAAAAAATCTCTCATAAGAACTTCAGATTTAATGGTGATCAGAGATCCCTATGTAGTCTTAGGCTTGGTTATTTTGGCAATTTTGGTGTTGATCGCCGTTAGTAAAATGCCACAATCAAAAGGAGATGGCAACATACCTAGCCTGTCCCATACATTTAATTCGTTGAAAAAGAATAAAAAATATGTCTTTGGTGTAGTATCCCAAATATTCTATGTTGGAGCACAGATTATGTGTTGGACCTATATTTACCAATATGCAGAGGCTATTGGTTTGGAAAGTGAAACCGCCGCAAATTATCAAATTATCGCCTTTATCCTCTTTTTAGTAGGCAGGGTAATGGGCACGTATCTTCTAAGGTTTATATCCTCTGGAAAATTACTGTTATTATATGCCATTGCTGCTATTATGGCATCTTTGGGAACCATGTTCTTAATAGGTACCATAGGGCTTTATTGTTTGGTAGCACTATCATTATGCATGTCCGTAATGTTCCCAACAATTTATGGTATTGCCTTAGAAAATTTAGAAGAAGAGGAATCTAAAATTGGTGCTGCAGGTCTTGTTATGGCTATCGTTGGTGGTGCCTTAATGCCTGGTCTACAGGGTAAAATAATAGACGTTGGCGGATTTGGTGTCAATGACACGGAAATACTAGGGTTATCCGAGGTCAACTTTTCTTTTATATTACCATTAATCTGTTTTGTGGTTATTGCTTTCTACGGACAAATGACCCATAAATATTATCAGAATTAGCATGAAGAATCAAAAACATTGTTTTGCGTTAGATTTAAAGAACGATGAAACCTTGATCAACGAATATATTGAGCACCATAAAAATGTGTGGCCAGAAATTATTGAAAGTATCAAAGGTTCTCACATTGAAAATTTAGATATTTATCTAGTAGAAAACAGGCTTTTCATGATTATGGAAACCAACCCCTTATTCTCATTTGACAAAAAGCAACAAGCTGATGAAAGAAATGTCAAAGTGCAAGAATGGGAAACTTTAATGTGGAAGTATCAACAAGCTATACCAAACTCAAAACCAGGAGAAAAATGGCGACTAATGAACAAAATATTTGAATTATGAGTAAAGCAAAAATTGCCATTAACAACAAATACCCTTCAGTTACCGATTTAAGAAACAAGGCGAAGAAAAAAATTCCAAAATTTGCTTTTGAATATTTGGATGGTGGTTGTAATGAAGATGTGAACCTCATTAAAAATACGAGCGATATCAGAAAAGTGGAATTATCGCCCAGCTATTTAAGTAAGCATACGGGATCAGATATGAAAACCGAACTTTTTGGGCATACATACGATGCTCCTTTTGGTATAGCACCAGTTGGTCTCCAGGGGCTCATGTGGCCCAATGCACCGGAAATTCTAGCCAAGGCGGCTTTTGAGCACAATGTACCCTTTGTTTTAAGTACGGTTTCTACAAGTAGTATTGAAAGAATTTCTGAAATTACCGAAGGTCAGGCATGGTTTCAATTATATCATCCGACCGAAAATAGATTACGCGATGATATGATCAACCGAGCTGCACAGGCAGAATGCCCGGTTCTAGTCATTTTATCAGATGTACCAACTTTTGGATTTAGACCAAGGGATATTAGAAATGGATTGGCTATGCCACCAAAAATGAGCGTAAAGAATATTCTACAAATTTTAGGAAAACCAGAATGGGCAATGAAAACCCTAATTCATGGTCAGCCCAACTTTGAAACGCTTAAGCCTTACATGCCAAAAAACCTAGATTTAAAACAACTAGGAAAATTCATGGATCAAACTTTTACCGGCAGATTAAACGAGGAAAAGATTAAACCTATCCGCGATATGTGGAAAGGTAAATTGGTACTCAAAGGCGTGGCTTCTGAAATGGATACCGAAAAAGCCATACGACTGGGTATTGATGGTATTATTGTTTCTAACCACGGTGGTAGACAATTAGATGCAGGGGAATCTACTATAAGACCGTTGACTAGAATTGCAGAAAAATATAGCGACCAAATAAAAGTTATGATGGATAGCGGCTTACGCTCTGGTCCAGATATTGCCAGAACAATGGCTTCTGGGGCTGAATTCACCTTTTTAGGTCGTTCTTTTATGTACGGTGTAGCGGCATTGGGAAATGAAGGAGGAAATCATACGATTTCATTATTAAAGACCGAATTACAACAGGTAATGGAGCAAGTATGCTGTGAGAACACGAAAGATTTTCCAAATCATTTGATTAAAAAAATCAACTAATATAAAATGGATGATTGTTTTGCTATGAGTTCATATAACTCAACTATGGTGCAAAACAATCATCCGTATAAGTAACCAACTACTTCACTTTAACTTCTAATGGTGCGTTCACCTTTTGGGCAAATTCCTTTAAATAAGCGTTCCACTCTTCTTTGCTATTAAATTGTTTGCTTTTTTTCCATCCAAATCCGGTATAATAAACCGCTTCGCCATTTATCACTTTAACTTGTGCATACAAATTACTTAGATCTTTGGCATTGGTCATATATTTATCATATCCCAACATAGCGTTGGAAGGAACTACGACACCTGTTCCTAATTCAGAGCCAAAATATGGTTCCCAATAACTGACCCAACCCTGTTCTACCTCAGCAGCAATTTCCCCATCTTTTTCATGAAGTGTAAGGCCAACGGAAATGGTTTCCGAGCCGTTGACTTCAACTCTGTATTTAGACAGGTTACTTCCACGATCCAAAGAAATAAACTTCTTTTCCGCTATGGTTTTATCTCCTGCCCTCCATGGTGCGTACGTAATCCAGAAACTAGTTCTAAGCGGTCCGGTTTCAATAGTTTTATAATCTGTAAAATTTCTTGAAAATTGATATGTAGTGTCCACCTTGACAGCAATACCACCTACTCCTCTGCTGGTGCCAACATGAAAATTATCCAAACCCTCACCATCATCTTCATGGTAAGTGCCTTCAGTTTCCAATTCTTTCTTGTACCATTTATTGATTATTGGATAATCCACCCTTTTTAACCACGCATCCATACCACTGGATAATGTTCCTCCGGGTATACTGTCCTCTATCATTTTTTGCGCTACAGGACCATAGGTTCTAAATGCTACCCTATCATTTTCCCAAGCATAATCATCCGTTCGCTCCGGAACAAATCTTGAATAACATGTTGGAATATCTTCTGACCCTGCTACAGCCTCCTTAAGTGAGATGTTAAAAGTTTTACTTGAATTTGCCGCTATTTCCGGTTGAATCAGAAGAACATCTACCGCGCCATCTCCATCAATATCACTTAGTTGCGAAACTAATTCAGTACCACTACCTACTTCACTGACCTTGTATGATTTTCCCGTGACCAATTTTAAAGATTCGTCAGATTGTAAAAGTGCCAAATCAATTTCAACGGTCTCCAATGACCGATCAATATTCAAATGATTTACAACTTCAATTTCTAACGGTTTTTCACCTGTACAGCCTATTAAAAATAAGGTAACTACTACTGCACAATACTTTAAATGGATCTGGTTTATCATAATTTTAGTTTTCATTACTTGGTTTACCAATGGTTGCCAAAATACCACCATCTACATACAAAATATGTCCGTTTACGAAATCGCTCGCCTTAGACGATAAAAATACCGCTGCACCTGCCAAATCATCTGGGTCTCCCCATTTTGCTGCCGGTGTCCTATTTACAATAAATTCATTGAAAGGGTGACCATCTACACGTATAGGCGCGGTTTGACTGGTTGCAAAATACCCTGGTCCTATACCATTGACCTGTATGTTATGCTTAGCCCATTCGGTAGCCATATTTTGGGTCAACATTTTTAATCCGCCTTTTGCGGCCGCGTAAGCCCCTACGGTATTTCTACCCAATTCACTCATCATTGAGCAAATATTAATAATCTTACCTTGCTTTCTGGCTATCATGGTTTTCACCACATGTTTGGATACTATAAACGGACTCACTAAATCAACATTTATAACTTCTTTAAAGTCCTCAACTTCCATTTCTTCTAGAGGTGTTCTTTTAATAATCCCTGCATTATTCACAAGAATATCAATAGTGCCTACTGAAGCTTGAATATCGTTAATAGCTTTTTCAACCGCTTTTTCATCAGTTACGTTAAACTTGAATCCGTATGCATCTATACCCAATGATTTATAAAATGCAACGGCATCATCAATCTTAGTTTGCGATGAATTACCATTAACGATCAACTTTGCACCTGCAAGTCCCAATCCTTTTGCCATTGCCATACCTAGACCATGGGTGCTACCGGTTACCAATGCCACTTTTCCTTTTAAACTAAATAATTCTGTAGACATAATTTTACTTTAATTCTGTTATTGCAGCAACATCCATATCACTGTAATCTAAATTCTCACCTGCCATACCCCAGATAAAGGTGTAATTTGAAGTTCCTGACCCACAATGTATAGACCATGGTGGTGAAATTACCGCTTGGTGGTTATGCATCCATATATGTCTTGTTTCTTGGGGTTGACCCATAAAATGACAAACTGCTTGACCTTCTGGCACATCTAGATAAAAATACACCTCCATTCTACGATCGTGTACGTGTGCCGGCATAGTGTTCCAAACACTACCGGTCTTTAACTTGGTCATACCCATTTGCAACTGACATGTAGTAACCACACCACCAATAATCATTTGACTAACCGTTCTATGGTTTGCAGTTTCCAAAGACCCCAGCTCCAATTTATTCGCCTCTTCCAAACTTACTTTTTTAGTTGGAAAATTGGTATGTGCCGGTGCTGAATTGATATAAAACTTAGCCGGTTTTTTAGGGTCATCACTTTTAAAAATGACATCTTTTGCCCCCATGCCAATATAGAGCGCGTCTTTATGACTAAGACTATAATTTTCACCGTCTACTTCAACGGCTCCTGAATCACCTACATTGATGATACCCATTTCTCTTCTCTCCAAGAAAAACGCTGCCTTTAAAGGATCAATAGTTTCCAGTTTCAAATTAGATTTTGGCACTGCAGAACCAGCAATATAGCGATCGTAATGGGTGTAGGTTAAATTGATCTCGCCCTCTTTCATAAGGTCATTGATCAAAAACTCGTCCCTTAAAGCTGTTGTGTCATATTTCTTAACTGCCTCTGGGCTAGAAGCGTATCTTGTATTATAGGTTGTAGACATTTAATTATATATTTATTATTGTTTTAATCTGTATACTTTAAAGTTATCAATTGTCATATGATTATTCACCGTTCTGAACCCAAAATATCCACTGGTATAAGGATCATCATCATTTAGATCGATCATTTTGACTCCATTTCTGTAATATTGAATAACATTGTCATACGCAATGATTTTAATATGATACGTGGTATTGGGCTCTAACAAAAACTCCTGTTTAGAAAAATCATGTGCCGCCAATAACGGTCTTTCCCCATTGCCTACATATCTTCTAAATCTGGTTTTGGTATTGTCATGACCACCTACGCCCATATAATACAGCCGTAGACTATCATAATTTGTAAACTTACCGTGTCTTTTGGCTGAATTTTCAAATAAATTATCAGGATGTTCTACATCTTTTGCCATCCAAAAACAGTTCATATCAGAAACCCGGTCGTTTTCACCTCCGTCAGATATGATATAGGCATCGTATTCGATCATTATTGGTCCGGATAATTCTTTTTTAAACCAAATTGTACAACCTGCGACATCATCAATTTCAAGCTTTTCATTATTGATTTTAGCTATTCCCCCAGGCATCTGTTCCACCTGCCAAGAATTTAGGTCTTCATTAAAATTTTCCTCATATAAAAGTGTAGATCGCACTTCTAAAGAATCATTCAAAGCCATTACTTTAGCCGTTTGGGCACAGCCATAATTAAACAGAAAGGTCATTAACACCAATGCTGTGAAATTAAAATTTTGATTGTGTTTACTCATAACCTGTTTAAGTTGCCTAATGACCTTATGCAATATGAAAAAATAATCCCCATATACTTATAACTCATGATTCATTATCGATAAATTATGAATCACAATATATTTAACCCTTAAAAATCAATCAATTAACCTATTCAATTTTTTCTAGGCTTACAAAATATGCACCAAGTGTTTCATTATTATCCAATGTAAACCATGTTTGTAATTCAGCTTCCCCTTCGGTTAAATCCACCTTAAATTCTGCATATTCCTGAGTAGGATCCATTTTAATTTCACTATTGAAATGCTGCACTTTTAACCTCGCTTTGGTAATTGGTAAAGATTTACCGGGTTTACTTGCAGAAACACTGGTTCCTTCTTTTGCTGGTCTAATAGGTGCCTCTGCATTTAAGGCCAACTGTGTTTCTTCTGGCCATCTACGCAGTTTTACTGAATATGTACCTGGCTGGTCTACATGTATTGCCCAATAACCATTATCCCTATAACCCGTTCTTATATGCCTTTGGTGCCAAGGGCTATCTCCTTCTGTATGCCAATCATGACAATACAATTTGGTAGGATTTTCCTTTTCATGGCCAACATAAATTCTTGGAAGATCATTATACGTTGGAAGCAAATCTTGCCACCATTGATCATATGCATCCTTAAATTGTTTCATTTTTTCAGGATGCATAGAGGCGATATTCTCTCGCTGTTCTGGATCAGTTTCTAAATTATAAAGCTCGGTACTATCTACCAATCGCCACTTACCTTGCATTAATGACGTTCTACGCCATGGCTCAGGATTCTCGGTACGCTGAGAATTGGTAATTACAATACGTTCTTTAAAATCATTGCTTTCCCCTTTGATCAAGGGCAGCAAACTCTTTCCATCAAAAGAAATATCATCATTCACCTCTAAACCACACATTTCTACCAAAGTTGGCAATACATCAAAATGAGCGGTCAACTCATTAATATCCTTGCCAACAGTAATTCCTCCATTCTTCCAATGGATAAATAGTGGCACACGGTGACCACCCTCGTATTTACTTGCTTTTACCCCACGCATACCTGCATTGAAACCTTTCTTAATAAAGCCGTCTAATCGGTGTCCATCTGTTTTGGCTCCTTGTGCGGTACCATTATCGGTGGTGAAGATAAGTATGGTATTATCCATCAATTCTGAGGTTTCCAGATAGTCAACCAACTTACCTATATTTTCATCTATATTGGCGATCATACCATAAAAAGCTGGTAACGGAATGGCTTCATTATCCTTGTATGGTGCTATATACTTATCAGCCACAAAATATGGTGAATGCGCAGTATTGGTAGGTAGGTAACAAAAGAAAGGTTTATCCTTATTTTTTTCAATATGCTTAATTGCCTCATTGAACCAAATATCCGTACTGTACCCTTCAAATCTTTTCAATTCCCCATTATGTATGTACATGTCATCAAAATAATCGTTATCCCAATAATCCATAGTTTGTTCCATACCGCCACCGCCGTGAGACAATACCTCATCAAAACCATTATCCTCTGGCCTAAACGGATAGTTATCCCCTAAATGCCATTTACCAAAAATTGAAGTGGAATAGCCGTTCTCCTTAAATATTTCGGCCATGGTCGTTTCTCGTTCCAATAATAAAGACCTACCGTTAATGGTATGCCAAACTCCCGTTCTATTTGCATTATGCCCTGTTAAAAGTGCTGCCCTTGTTGGCGCACATGTAGGATTTACATGATAATCCGTAAATCTGGCACTTGTAGCGTGCAGCTTATCTATATTAGGCGTTTTTATATATGGGTTACCCAAAGCCGCAATATCACCATAACCTTGATCATCTACCAATATCAATATTACATTAGGCTTTTTTTCAACGGTGGAGACCGAATCTTTCTCCTCTTCACAAGATGTGCATAGTATGGTCATAGCCCCAAAAAGGACTAAGGATATTTTATGAAACTTGAATACCGATAGATTTGATTTTAAAAACATAGATATATTATAATTCTTGTGCGTTATTTGTATTCTAATCTTGAAAAATTGATTTATAAGAAAGGTGATTATTTTGCCCTTCATCTATAACCTTACCCGCAGATACTCCCTTAATACCACTGCTATCTTCATCGAGAACAACCGGATACGCTGTTAAATTATGAAGTAAAATATGCGATGCGGTATAATTTTCATCTGATTTTAGTAAGCCTATCGTTTTGTTATCACCACCAATTTGAATTTTTAAATTCTGATCAGGATCAGGGATAGCACTCCTAAGAGTAATTTTATGATTGCTTCCTATAATGATGGCTGCATGACCACTACCGTTATAGGACTCCCCTTCATACGGTAGCAAGGTTATATCTGCATTTGTACCACTGTCCGTAATATAATCTACCCCAAGTGCTGGACCATATTGGGTATCTGCATAACAATCTACAATATCTCCCGTGCCAATGCAAAAACCTCTCTCACAACCAATAGTTGCGGTTCCCGACACATACTTTTTACCTGTTGCATGGGTCAGTGTTACACCTGCCCTCATATTCTTTACCGTGCAATTAATGATCGTTGGGTTAGAAGTTCCACGGTTATACTCCACACCATTAATTATAGTTTCCCCTCCATTATATGCTCTTATACCTCCTTCGCCCAGGCTCATCATATAACCTGGTGGCAACTTATACCCAAAATATGTCATGAACCCTGCTTTATCTCCATCTGTACCCGTTCCGGTTTCGGCAAGCATATCATCTGTTGATCGCATGGTACCTTCTATATAACAACCTTCAATTAACGGTTCATCTGCCGCCTGCATAAACAAGGCATGTCCATAAGATCGGTGAATTATTGTACAGTTTTTCACATGATTCTTATAACCCCGAACCAAAAAGGCAGAATGCTTAAAATGAGGGATTACATTTTTGCCTCCTTTCCCAAACGTTTCTCCATAACCATACGGGTAAGATCCTTTGGTACTTAAATGTAGACCTTCTATTCTGTTGCTAGCTCCATCCATAACCACATTACAAGCCCTTCTAGTTGGATGATCATACACAGATCCTACATCTGCAAGGGTTAAGTTCTTAATAACATTGTTATTACCCGTTATTTGAAGTTCATAAAATTCACGATAGTTCTTAAATGCCGTAAGAACCTTTGTTTCTACATTTATAATCACATCCGTAAAATCATAAGTACTATTATTGCCACTAAACAACAATAGCACCAATGCATTATGATCATCAATATTTGTGTGAGACTTAAACGTGCCATTTTCTATATCTTTTACCGTGATATTATATACACCTTTCTTTACAACTACATTGACACTATCTTGCGCTAAATAGGGTACCAAAGCTGCCAATGAAGCAACTTCGGTTTGCGCAGATAAAGACGTACTACAAATCAAAAAATGAACAACAACTAAGGTTTTTATTACAATACTTTTATCTATTTTTTTACCAAAAATCATTTTCCTTTTCTGTTTTCATGTTTTTATAAATCTCTATATACTTCTGATCCAATTCAGATGAATCTCCATATTTTACCCGGAGCTCATCTAACTTTGTTTTCATTTCTTTGACTACTGATGCATACGCTGGATCATTAAAAACGTTGTTTAGCTCTTGAGGATCTTTTAATCTATCATACAATTCCCATTCATCAACATCATAATAAAAATGAATCAGCTTATATTCTTTGGTCACAATACCATAGTGACGTTTTACCATATGTACACTAGGGTATTCATAATACTGGTAATACACCGCTTCTCTATCCCATTTTTCCTTTTCTCCCGTTAGTAAGGGCATTAAGCTCTCCCCTTGCATATCCGTTGGTACAGGAATATTGGCGGCTTCAAGTAAGGTGGGTGCAAAATCCAGGTTTTGTACCATTTCATTTTCTTTACTACCAGGGGTAATTTTATTGGGCCAACGAACCAATAACGGTGTCTTAAAAGACTCATCATAAATAAATCTTTTATCGAACCAGCCATGCTCACCTAAATAAAACCCTTGGTCAGAAGTATAAATAACTATTGTATTTTCTGCCAATCCGCTTTCATCCAAATAATCCAAAACACGACCAATATTATCATCCACAGATGAAATACAGGCTAAATAATCTTGCATGTAGCGTTGATACTTCCATCGCATTTTTTCCTGCTCGGTCATGTTTGGCCAATTTGCTTTAAAATCAGCATTTATTTTGTCTAAAACCACATCGTATTTCGCTTTTTGAGCTGCATTTGCCCTGCCATAAGGACCATAAAAACCATTCTCGAATTCCTCAACTTTTGGTGATACCTTATCACCCATTTCTTGAAGAAGTTCTGGTCTAATTTTACTATCATGACTATACATCATATGGGTCAATAGATTCATTTCCGCCGTTTTTGCAGCGGTGCCCCTATTCTTATAATCATCAAAAAGGGTTTCAGGTTCTGGAAATTCCTTATTCGTAAACTCCGCAAACTTTTCCGGACTTGGCCACCATGGTCTATGTGGCGCCTTATGCATGTACATCATCATAAACGGCTTTTCCTTGTTGCGCTTTTCTTGCAACCAACCCAATGTTAAATCGGTAATGATATCCGTAACATAACCAGTAATAGTCGTAGTATCCCCTTTAGTATCTATAAAATCCGGATTCAGATAAAATCCCTGATCAGGTAATATCATAGACTCGTCCACACCTTTTGGATTATTCCCAAAATGTAACTTTCCAAACATAGCAGTTTCATACCCGTTTTCTTGAAAAATCTGAGGAAAAGTAACCTGTGTAGTATCAAAAGGCATTAAATTATCTATTTTACCATTGATATGGGTATGCTTTCCTGTTAATATTGTTGCCCTTGATGGCGCACAAATTGAATTGGTAACACTGGCATTGGTAAACAACATACCTTCTTTTGCCAACCTATCTATATTTGGTGTTTGTATCAATTTACTGTCATACGCACTTATAGCTTGGTACGCGTGATCATCTGACATGATGAACAAAATATTTGGTCGTTTTCTTGGTGCTTCTTCTTTATTCTCAGCACACGAGAAGAACATCATTAGCACCGCAATTACGCATAAATGATTGCCAAATGGCTTTATCTGTTTCATATATTCTTTTTTCTTACACCTTAAAATTGCTCTATTTTCCTAAGAATGATTGTTAGCTTTATCTGGATTGTTGCTTATTTATTTCTTGACCTCAACATCTTTAACAAAGTCATTGATGATTACATTTTCAACTTCAATTTTTTTACCGTCTAGAATTACATTGTCAAAAACTACCCCTTCAACAATATGATCTTTATCATAACCGATCAATTCCATACTTGCTTGATCCTTAATGCTATAAGGTTTCCAATCTGGTCCATCTTGAAACCCTGTAAGTGTGGTATCTATTGGCGCGGAAGTTGCCGTAATATTTTTGAAGGTTACATTTTTAATATGTCCGCGTTCCATGGTTTCCGTCCAGCGTGTTTTTCCTATCCAACAGGAAATCAACCTACGGGCTTCCTCAATTCTGATATTATCAAAAGTGACATCGCTTATTACCGCATCATCACAATGATATACCCTTAACGCTGTCTCCCTACCTACGTCATGTATAACATCACTATCTTCAAAAAGTACGTTACTGATATTTTCATGAACCTCTGCCCCAATACTAAAAGCATGGGCTAGCTCATTCCAAACCACACACTTTCTTGTGTGAACGTTTTTCACCTCTCCATATCCGCCAAAGGACTTTATCACTACAGCATCATCAAACGTTCTCATAAAACAATTCTCTACCAATACATCTCTACTACTGGTAATATCAACACCATCTGCATTACCACGCCAACCTATGATTTTTATATTATCAACATGTATATTATCACTACTTTGAATAGGAATGGTCCAATGACTAGGGTCAAAAATTGTTACACCTTCTATTTTTACGTTTTCTGCTTTAAGCGCCAAAATAGTGTATCGTCTTTCTTTTTTTGGAATGCCACTTTGATCAATTATGCCACGACCTTTTATACTTACATTTTTTCCTTCTAAAATAAATGTTGGTTTTTTTCTTAATTGCCCTCTAATTTCAATTTCTTCCTCTTTTTCCGGAACTACACAATTTATATAGGCTCCACCTGCAACATACAAGGTCTGCCCATCAGTAATTGTTATATGTGATACATTATGAATTCCCGGTCCAAAATAAATGACATTAGGATCATTGGGATCGGGTATATTTTCTTCAAAAGGATTGGCTAGAATATGTAAAGATTCATGCCACTCTCCGTTAATTTCAATAGTTACATGACCGGGTTCATCTAATTGAAAATCAACGATATTACCTTTAAAATTCGGTTTTATGTTATACGACGAGGGCAAAATCTTTACCGATTCCACTTTTTCATGATATGCAATAGAAACTGATGCACTCCCCTTCATATCAAAAGAAGCAATAAATGCTTTACCGAACTCACCCCGTAAAGGATTCAACCTTGGTATGGGCTTAGACGGTGGTATTTTAGTAGAGTAAACAGGAACATCTAAGCCATCTACCGCTACCTTATATGTTTTAGCTAATTGTATTCCATTTGGTGCAGGATACACCTTAACCTGTGCTACCAAAACCAAACCAAACAAAATAATAGGTAACCATATATTTCGCCGTAACATTTTACAGCATAATGCCATTTTTTGTTCAACAGCTATTAAAGACAAAATACCTACCATTTTTTCTGTATTGATAATTGTCCACTAATATCAATTCTTTGAACTTATAAGGCTATAAATCTATGCTCCATGTATATAAATTATATTGCAAAGTGATGATAACCTATAGCTATACACTTACTTACCAATGGGCTATTTATCAATCAGCGAAAACAAAAGCTTTTATTCCCATTTTGGCAGTAATCAATTTTTTTAAACGCCGTACGGTCTCTGGATGATCCTCTGCGATATTGAGCACTTCACCCTTTGGTGTATTATGGTCATACAATTCTACTTCGCCGCTTTTATGTTGAACCAATCTGTATTGATTTGTTCGTATGGTAGTAGCATGTGCCTTAATTGCCACAGCTTCATGACCACTTGCCTTGGCATCTTTTAAAATGGGCATTAAAGATGATCCTTTGGTAAAATTAGGAACGGGCAAATCCGTTAATTCGCATAATGTTGGAAAGACATCGACCGATTCTACAATGGCATTACTTTTTTGACCTTTCCCAGTCATGGAAGGGTCATAAATTATTAACGGTGATCTTAAAGATTCTTCAAATAAGCTATGTTTGCCCCAGATTGCATGTTCTCCCAAATGCCAACCATGATCTCCCCATAAAACCACTATCGTATTTTTATCCGCACCCGTTTGCCTTAACTTTTTAATGATATCACCCACATGCTTATCGGCATAACTAACGCATGCGGCGTAATACCTTTTAAGCTGTAAAGCGAATCCCTCATCAATATTAGGATCCTTATCCCATCTATTATAATTCATGAACTCTGCCGAGCCGTGCCATGTGGTTTTCCCTTTTGGTTTATAGGTATGTGGAGAAGCAGGAATTTCAACATCATCATAATACTTTAAATAGTGCTCAGGAACCCCAAAAGGAAGGTGTGGTTTTATGAGCCCTATTGCCAAAAAGAAGGGTTTATCATTTTTAGACAATAGATCAAGTTGCCGCAAACCTTCTTCTGCAATATGACCGTCCGGATAACTTTTATCATCACCATTAACCGATTCAATGATGTCCCTATTATTGGGTGTACGCACTTTACCATACGCCAAGCCATGCATTGCTCCTTTAGGTGTTTCCCATTCCGCAACGGGCATAATATGCTTATCCCAAGCATTAGGTATTTCAGGTACTTGATCATCATTCCAAAGTGTACCTCCTCTACCACCGGGATGATGAGAAACTTTACCTACCGATACCGTGGTATACCCATTTTTGCGGAACCATTCTGGCATACTTGGAGAAATAGTTTTGGAATCTTCAGATAGTTCTTCTGCCCTTTTGAATAAAGATTGATTAGCATCACCCCTATACTGCAATCCATATAGTCCTGTTAAAAACGCATAACGCGATGGACCGCAACTTGGGGCATTTACATAGTGCCTTGTAAATGCCCTACCCTTATTTACTAAGCTGTCTATGTTAGGGGAATGTATATATGCTGCACCAAAAGATTTTAATTCCGGTCTTAAATCATCTATACAGATAACAAGCACATTTTTTTGTTGGGCCATGAGATGTAAGCTCATAAAAAGTATAAAAACAAAAGCTATCACCTTTTTCATAAAATACATTTACAATAAAACATTAATATTACACCCCACTATTACTTAGTCTACTTCATTTCTCCATATATGACTACCTTCTAGCAACTTACCGTACTCCGCATGAAGTAATTTTTTCATTTCCGTAAATTTTTCGGGCTCTGTTTCTACCAGATTTGCGGACTCCATTTTATCCTCAATTAAATTGTATAACTCATAATCGGTTAGTTCACTTTCTTTGATCAAAGCTTCATTACCATCGTATACATTCATTATCTGTGGAAGATATTCACCGTTGTTTTTTAAACGTGCCAATATTTTATAATCACCATATCTCATAGCAACTTTATGTTGGTTTAAGGCATTGTAAAAACCCCAAACCAATGGTTTCTTTCTTTCAAATTTCCCTGTTTTAATCAGGGATAAAAAGGATTCACCATCTAACTCTTTATTTGGTAATTTGGCTCCGGTAAGCTCTGATAATGTAGGCAGAAAATCCAATGCGGATACAACAGCATCCGTAGTACCAGTATACATAGGTTTTCCTATCCAATTCACAATACCAGGAACACGAATACCTGCCTCTGTGGTCCATAATTTTCTCCCTTTTAAACCACCTGTTTGCCCAAAGGTCCTTTTTGCGCCAGGGTAACGTGTAAATGTTTCCGGTCCGTTATCAGAAGTAAAAATGACCAAGGTGTTTTCTGTTCCTTTTTCTTCCAAATATGCCAATAACCTGCCCACAGCCTTATCTACATTGGCAACATTTGCAAAAAACTCGGCTTCAGCAAGACCATTGGAATATGGCAAGTACTCCTGTACTAGATCTTCTGGTGAAGCTACCGGTTCATGAGGTTCATGAAAGGTTACCTGTAAATAAAATGGATGATCTCCTTTTCTATTATCTAACCAGCTCATAGCTTCATCTACCACCAATTGACAACTGAACCCTTCTTGCTGACCAACCTTCTCTCCGTTTCTAACAAAATTCTTTGGATTTTTATGACTTGGCGATGCATTGTTATGGGTAGCGTACCAATGGTCGAACCCGAAATAATCTGGTTGTGGTTGTGCAGGATTATTAAATAAAGAACTACAGTGCCATTTGCCAACCAAAGCAGTTTCATAACCCACGGTTTTTAACATTGCCGGTATGGTTTCCTCTCCTTCTTGCAAGTGGACCTTATCCCTTAAATCCTCACTTTTCTTAGGACCTGGTATAAAGTCGTACACCCCTGCTCTATTGGGACTACGCCCCGTTAACAACCCTACACGGGAAGGAGAACAAACCGGTGCTGCAGCATAGTAATTTGTCATTCTAATGCCCGTTGCCGCTAACTTATCAATATTCGGAGTTTTTATGAAAGGATGCCCATATGATGATAGATCTCCATACCCTAGATCATCACAAAGAAAAATAATGATATTAGGCTGCTCCGTTGTTTTAGCTTGTTGCGCCCAACTCATTAATACGCTAAAAAATAGTAGCGTTAAAATTGTAATATTACGTGTGTTTTTTAAAATCATCATGTATAGTTATTTAGTTTCTTGATCCCATAACCTGAATGGATCTCCGTAATTTTCCATTTCCTTTAAAAGTAATTTTTCCATTTCTGCCAACTTAGCTGCGTATTTTGGGTTTTCTGCCAAGTCATTTTGCATTTCTGTAGGTTTACTATGTTCTGCTATATATTCATTAGGATTTTCCGCAAGATTGAACAATTGTGTCTCACGAACCTTACCGTCTAAAACATCATATTTTATTAATTTCCAATCTCCTTTTTTTACGGTACGCATACCTGGTTTTGAACCGCCAGCATACACGCCGTACATGACCTCTCTAAGGCTTTCTTGCTCTCCCATAAGAATAGGCTTAAAACTTTTCCCTTGTACCGTTTCCGGTATTTCTATTTCGGCTAAATCGCACAGGGTTGGCAAAATATCGGTCAGATATATATTGCCCTTAACACGCTGATTTGCCTTTATACCAGGACCTTTTACAATTAATGGCACCCTCCATGAATGCTCATATAAATTCTGCTTCCCCATTAAGCCGTGACGCCCAACCGCTATTCCATGGTCAGAAGTATAAATAACATAGGTGTTATCCAATTCTCCCATAGCCTCTAATTTGTTTAAGACCTTGTTCAATTGAATATCAATATTTTCTGAACAGGCATATTCCCTCCCTATTTCGTTTCTAACGGTTTGCTCATCCCTATTTTTCCAAACACCACTAACATTTTCTTCATCACGTAATTCTAAATGCCCATGATGAAAAGGGTGGGCATTTAAATAATTTTCTGGTAAGGGTGGTTGATTTTCATTTGCAGGCGGAAGATTGTTCTTATCGGTATGATTTGTTGCACCATACTTTGCCAATAATTCTGGCGTACCGTCCCGAATATCATGTGGATGCGAAAGACCAAAATAAATAAAGAACGGATTTTCGTCTGCTGTTTCTTCCCTACCGTCTAAATAAGTCAATACTTGATCAGCATGCCAAGCACTACCAGACTCTTCTGTTCCTCCGCGTTTTGTAGCATCTTTCACCACGGTAAACTGTTTGTTCGCCTTTGGATATGAATTTCCCTTTTTACATGTGCGCATGGTGCTGTACCCTGCCCTATTGAAAATGGCACCAATGGTGTTTTCCTCCAAATTTTCAGGTGCGTTAGGGTTGATGTATCCTTGCATAGAAGGTAGGCTCCAAACCGTTCTCCCACTCATGATCATATGTCTAGATGGGGTACAAACCGCACCCACCATAGCCCCCATGTGTCTGGCATCATCTACTATTAAACCATCTTTTGCCAATTTGGTTATCGTTGGGGCATCTAAAGTTGAAGTAGAATCGTAAAATTTAAAATCGAAAGGAGATTGATCATCTACCAGAACAAATAAAAAGTTAGGTTTTTTTTTTACCTCAACCGGTTTATTCTTCTCTTTACCCTTACAACCAAGACCAACAATAGCTATTAAAAAAACTACGATTACTTTGCTCAAAACTCTGACTTTATTCATTCTTTGATTTCATTTAATTTCATCAAGATCTGTCCCCTTAGTTCAACTTACCAATAACAATAGAACTGCTGAATTATGGCTCTTATATCGAAAGTAATTTTTAATATGGCTATGCGATATAATTTATAGTTCATTCCATATAAATTATAAGCATTTATGAGTTACTTTTAATTTAGAAATTTTTCAATGGGAATAACCTTATCGAATTCTTTGATTTCTATGTTTCGATAAAATATTTCTGCCGTTTCCGATTGAAAACCGATGATACCTTCCTCCACCGAAAGGTTAGTGCCCATATTCACAATTTCACCGTTTAACTTGTGAATGGTATATACATTACCCATTACAATAATTTCGCACTGATTCCATTTTCCGTTCAAGGCATTATATTTAGGAGATGCATACCCATAAATTTCATTTTTCATATTACGCATTTCCTTACCTCCATCTTTGGGCAATAAAAATGTTTTGCCATCTTCAGTAGCTGTCCAATCTAAACTTACACCAGCACCCCAAAAATCGCCTGTATGGTTTCTTTCGGTAATATGGTTATATCGAACCTGATATTCCAAACCCTTAGGCCACACTTTATCATCAAAAACATGGTAATAGCAGCCCGCATCATACTGCCATTCATCAAAATTATTGGTGATTTTCTCTCCCCATTTATATTCAAACCTAAGTATGTACTTACTATACTTCTTATTAGTATAGAATAAACCATGAGTGGCATTTTCTCCCGTGTTTAGATTTAAACTATCTGGCATATGCTTAAAAACATGTACCATACCATCTTCTATAGCGTATACTTCTTTTGCCATGATACTATCACCTTTTTTTAATTTGAGATGCCAGCCATCAAAATTTTTACCATTGAACAGTTGTACAAAACCTTCCTCTAATTTTTTGTGATATTGCCCATTGATGAAATTCACATTTACCGTTAATATCAGTAAAACAAGTAGTAATTGGTGCATTCTCCTTTTTTTCATTTTATCAGTTTTTACTTGATCTATTTATACTGTTGTATTCATTATTTATAAAATCTTGAAGGACTGCAGGATACGTATCTCCCGTAGCTGTTCCTCTACCAACCATTCCGCTGCCATAGGTAATAGAATCGCCTAAACAAATAATCTTTTGTGGATTTTTCAATAACAGATTTTCCTTTAAATATCGAAATACAAATTCTCCAATAAACCGATAGCCCAATGCCGTAGGATGCACGCCGTCCGCAGCTCCACTATTGCTACTATTCTTAAAAAATAAATCGCTGTTATGCTTGGGCAAATTCATATCATTAAAAACCTGAAATAAATCCAAATAATGCACCGATAATTTTTTTGCCACATGATGAACCCTATTTCTTGCACTATCCAACTTCACATTAGGCGATTCTTTAAACAACTTCTTATCATGTCTTTTAAATAAATAGACAGAATCTGCCGGTGGAGATGTCATAAGCACAACGTTACTTTTCATTTGCTTTATGCGTATGACAATGCGCTCTAAATAATCCTCATACGCTTGATATGAAGCCAACTTTTTAGAATTCAGCATATCATTTGTACCAACCATTACTATCACCAAATCCGGAGATTTAATCAATACATCATCATTTAATCTTTCTAAAAGATCTACTACAGTATTACCTCTCACTCCTGCATTTATTACTTGAGCATAGGTTGATATTGAAGATGTAATTAACAATATGATGAAAACAATATGTCCTGTACTTATTCTCATTTAGCTACATCATCTGGTCCTTGATATTCCAACACCTGGCCGTCTTTAATCAATTGCTGCTTTAAAGCGGAATATGCAACATCATGAATATTTTTCTCCCCATCTATGGCCATTCCTGCCAAGGTACCGGCACTCTGACCTAAAATCATAAATACAGGCTCCATTCTTATGGATCCAAAGGCAATATGCGAACTAGAGACCGCAGCAGGAACCAATAAATTTTTACATTCTTTCTGCTTTGGCAATATTGTACCTAAATGTATTTGATAGGGAGTGTCTGGCTCTATACCCAAATCACCTTCGTTTTGCACATAGCCTTCTTTGGTTATATAGCGTTGAACGTTATGTGAATCCATGGCATAGGAGCCCATACCTATAGGTTTTAATACTTTCTTTTTTCCAAGTATCTCATTATCCGTCATGACAAATTCCCCGATCATCCTCCTTGCTTCGCGAACGTAAATTTGGTAGGGCCAATGACCGTTGTCCACAAACTCATCTTTGGCAAGACCCCACTTTTTTATGCTTGTCCTAAACCGTTCTGGCACACTTTCATCATGACCCCAGAAATAAAGCAAACCTTTGTGATAGTCTATATGCTCTTGTAAAATTTCCTTTCTCCTTTCATAAGATGCTTCCGGGTAGTCATAATTCATTCCAATATTATCAGAGCTGAACGGTCCTACGTTATTAACATCGCGCTTTTTATTGGGAATCTTGCCCCCTCCGAACATGGAATATCTACCACCTTCAAATACTCTTCTCAGCAATTCATATTGTGCTGGATCATAATTCTCAGGCTTCTCAAAAGGAACCACATTGCCTTCTGCGTTAGTAGTGCATAATCTATAATTATAAGCCTGCACCCCTTTATCTCCTGAACCATTTTCACCCGGTGGTGCTGTTGATATCCTAGGAAGTACACCACTAGTAGAATCGCCGGGTATTACATACGGACTAATATTCAACTGTTGAAAGTTGTGGCTGTGGTGGTAAATTCCTTTTTGTACACCGTTCCATTCCTCACCATAAACACTATTAGCTTCTCTACCAACGTGGTAATTTACACCTGCGGCAGCCATTAAATCTCCTTCATAAGTGGCATCAACAAAAATCTTGGCTTTATAATTCTCCCCGTTCAGCATGGTAATAGATTTTATCACTCCGTTCTCGACTTCTACACCTTTTTCCCTATCTAGCCATTTATTGCGATGTATGGTAATGTTATGCTCCCTTACAAATTGCTCAAAAATTTGTTCAGCAACATGAGGCTCAAATGTCCACATGGTCTTGAGCTCATCATCTATGGCGGTGGTGCCTTGCCCTTCATTACCATATTCCTCTCTTGGTTGCCAGTTCCAAGCTTCTTTATTCTGGTAGTGTTTGTATACTTCTTGATAAAACTCTTTTGAAATACCCCCAATGACTTCCTTATTTCCCAGATCGGTAAATCCTAGTCCGCTAGATGAGAGACCGCCTATATGGGTTTCCGGACATACAATAATGACCGATTTATTCATTCTTGCCAATTGTACCGCTGTAGCAATTGCTGCAGATGTGCCTCCATAAATAACCACTTCTGCATCTATATTCTTTTCATTATTTGGTGCGCATGCTATTTGGATCAGCAAAAATGCACAAACTATGGACTTGAAAATTGAAGTGTTCGATAAAAAATTCCTCATAGGTAAGAATAAATTAAAAGTTGTTGATTATTGATCTATACAAGTTTATTCTTTATTGAATAAAACATGTATCTCTTATTATTCAACTTCTATAAATTATTGCCTATTATGCCTAGAAATAAGGTTTTTAAGTAATTGAAGGGCAAACCTGATTTTAATTCATAAAACTACTTGGCAAGTAGCATAACTTCTTGCCCAACTTTTGTAGCTATATCATATAAGAATGTAGGTTTTAAAATAAGCTCTTCTGGATCTGTTATAGATATGACGGGCTTTTTAATTTGTGGCACTTGATAAAACGGGTTCACGTTTTCCGTGGTCGCAACTTTAAATTCATTACCGTTTTGATCCTTCAATCTATCATACCCTCGTACACGAAGGTTTCCGCCTAGATTAGATCGGATTATAGCTTTTACAACTCTACCATCTTTCCATTCCAACTCCTTGATCTCAAAACCTCCCCTAGCCCGAAGCCCCATTACCTTGCCCTTTGCCCATACATCTGGTAATGCAGGTAATAAGTGAATTGCCCCATCATGACTTTGAACCAACATCTCCGCTACACCAGAGGTGAACCCAAAATTACCATCAATCTGAAATGGCGGGTGAGCATCTAGCATATTGGCATAAGTACCTCCGCCTTTAGGCGAGTCTGGTCTGCCAACTAATTTTATTTGATCGCCCATTAATTTATAGGCATGGTTGCCATCTAGCATTCTAGCCCACAAATTAATTTTCCAGTTCATTGACCACCCGGTAGAAGGATCTCCCCTTTGTATCAAAGTATTTTTGGCACCTTGAAATAACTCCAGATTTCTATAGGGCGATATTTGATTTGAAGGATATAAACCGTACAAATGAGATACGTGACGGTGATCATCGGTGGGGTCATCTAAATCTTGCATCCATTCTTGAAGCTGATGATGATGACCTATTTTCATAGGAGGTAGTTTCGCTAAAGCCGACTGCATTTTATATACCATTTTATCATCTACCCCTAGTAATTTTGCCGCTCTTATTGTTTTTGTCAAGATATCGAACACCAATTGATTATCCATGGTAGTACCTGCCGCGATAAATACATTTTTAGAACGGTTTTTGGGTCCATGTTCAGGGGATATCGAAGGTGATATTACCAACCAATCATTTTCAGGTTCTGGAGTTAACATACTCAAACAAAACTCAGCGGCACCTTTCATAGCTGGATAAACCGTTTTTAAATAATTCATATCACCACTAAATTCATAGGTATCGAATAAATGCTGACTTAACCATGTTCCGCCAGTTGGCCACATTCCCCAAGTTGCCCCATCTACAGGACCGGTAATTCTCCATAAATCTGTATTGTGATGAGTTACCCACCCATCTGCACCGTACATAACCTTTGCGGTTTCTTTTCCCGTTACTGCAAGATCTTTTACCATTTCAATTAATGGCTCATGCATTTCAGATAAATTGGTAACCTCAGCAGGCCAGTAATTCATTTCTGTATTGATATTTACGGTATAGGCACTTTTCCAAGGTGGTACCAATAGGTTGTTCCATAAGCCCTGTAAGTTGGCCGGCTGACCACCTGGTTGCGAAGATGAAATCAATAAATACCTGCCAAATTGAAAATACAAGGCAACTAGCGATGGATCTATACCGGTACTAAATTCTTTTATTCTAACATCAGTAGGATTTTTTGCAGCATCTGTACTACCTAAATGTAATGAGACCCTATTAAAATACTTTTGGTAAAAATTTGAATGACGGCTTAACAATTGGTCATATCTTTTAGAGGATGCTTTAGCCAAATAGTCTGCTGCATTTTTATGAGCATCTGCACTTACATCATTGTAGTCCACAAAATTTGTAGCTATTGAAATGTACAGCATCACACTATTTGCATTTGTTACCTTTAATTCACTTGCCGTAGAAACAATTTTTCCACCTTCCGGAACAATTTTTATTCTGGCATCAAATTCTACTTCACCTTTAACCGGCTCAGACTCTTCTGGCAAACGCTTGTTCTTATTATCACTACCAAAACCTGTCATGACCAAAACATCACTGTTTTCAGTAAACAACCTAACTTTAGCCGGTTCTGGGCGATCCATAGTTGCCGTAAAACTAATTTGAGCTTCTTTATTGGCTGTTAACCTCATTACAATGACCTCATCCGTAAAAGAGGTAAAAACTTCTCTTTTAAATTTCACACCATTTACCGAATACATGGTGGTATTCACTGCATTTTCAATATCCAATTCCCTGTAGTAATTGGTGTAATTTTCTTGGTCTTTAAAATTCAACCTTAAATTTCCCACCGTTTCATAGGGCATGCCATGAGAGGTATTTGAAATAAAATCGCGATTAGCGATACCGTGAGCTTGATCATAGTCTTCTTCAAAAATGAGTTGTCGTATATTGGACAAAGATTCTTTTGCCCTTGGATTATCATTACGGTGCGGACCGCCAGCCCACAAGGTACTTTCGTTCAATTGAATATTCTCGGTAATGGGATTCCCAAAAACCATGGCCGCCAAACGACCGTTACCAATTGGCAATGCTTCATTCCAATCTGCCGCTGGCGCCGTATACCATAGTTTAAGGTCAGATTCAGCTTTTTGAGCCTGCATTAAAGCTACCGTCCAAAATGCCATTAAAAAACATAAAGACATTAATTTCAAGGATGCTGGTTGGTTTTTCATTTGACTTCTTTAAATATCTACGCTACAATTTTTATACTATTCAATATCAACTGCCCTAAAACCACCAACTTTGAACTGTTGACTTTTGCCATTTTGGGTAATACTTACAGGAACTTCATTATGTAAATACAGTTTACCATCTTTCTTTTCTAAAACCACATTACCTTTTTCAACTGAAGCAATCACTAAATCTTTTGTTTTCAATTGTGTACCATTGCCCATAAACAAGACTACATTCTCATTTTTCTCAGTACCAATCAATGTATACGTAGCATTTGTACTTACTTCACCATAAGTTGCTGTTTGATTATTGACCGTAGAGAACACCAAATCTTTTCTTCCAGAGGTATGTGTAATATTTAATCCAACAAAACCTTTACTGTTATTTTGGTCTTCAAAACTTGAAATCTTCTCTATACTTTTTCCTTTGGAAGACGTAAAAGGTTCATATACCGATACAAATGGATGCTCCCAAGCCTCGCCATGTTGTCTTGCCGTCAACGTTAAATAAGGGGCTTTATCTACATCATATGGTAAACCGTGGTTACCCTTAAATCCTTTATTAGGTGGTGATTTAATGGAGAATACCTCACGACCTTCTGTACCTTTCATCCAAAGGTTCATGAAAATATCATCTTCACCATCTGGCATATCTATTTTCCATTCGGCTTGATAGTCGTCTTCTAACTTTACGGATTTTTTATCCCACATGTAATCTAGCGCGTACAAATGTCCGCCCGCAAAGCCCATTTCCTCACTGGGTAAAAGTGTTAAGGGGTTTCCATCCGCATCCATCACCTTCATGGTCTGACCCAAATTATGGTAGTAATAATCATGAAATTTATCACCCTTGCGTTGCTTCTTCGAGCGAAAAATATCAACGTAATATCCTGTTTCCTCACCTGTTTTTACGATACTTACCAAACGTGATTGGTCGCTTCGCGTTTCGGGCTCCAAGAAATAGACATCAGAATAGGTAATACCTTTGTAATACCCCTCTTTCTGTCCTGAAATTGGGTATTGCCCCATCAAATCAAATGCATGATAGCTGAGCATTTCGGTATAGGATGATACACCATCTACCATGACCGTATTGTGTGCCGGAAATTGAGAATAAAACTCCAAATACACCGGTTGTAAATAGCCAGCACCTTTACCTGGATCAGAACCTTGCACCAATCCTTTTCCGTACAATTCCATGTTAATTCCATTTGCATGCATGTGATTTCCCAGTGATGCATTTAAAGAAACCATCATTCCGTTTTTGCCCTTACCCATGCGTTGTACGTGCCAACTTACATTAGGAGCATAAAAGGTTTGGGTAACATAATCGTCCAAATTTCCTTTTTTATATTTCGGATTGATTTCTAACGGTTTACTGGCAAAGAACGAACTTATATTGGCTCTTGGCTTTTTCTTTTGCCCTGCTTTATTATCCGCAAATAGGCGATACAATGCCGTAAATTCCTCTTCTAGCTTTGTATTATTATTTTTCTGGGCAATACGGATCATATCGTTCATTGGTTCTGAACTCAGCGGACCATAATAACTATCACCAAAGGCAACCGTTTGCCCATTAGGAAATAGATACTGTGGCAGCATTTTTACCGCATCTTCCATTATGGGCATGTATGGTAAAATATTATGATCAAACGTATTATTGAAGTCTTCCACAAAGTGCGTTAAATCTTTGGTGACACCCATAGAATACCCTGGACATTCTGCCCAAACTCCATTTTCCTTGTCATAACCATAATCCATAAATTTGGTCAATGACCATTGACGTGCAGAGGTTACGTTCAATATATAATCTATGTAATATTCCCTGCCTTTTTTGTCTTCATAAAACCGGTCATCTTGCAAAACCATTGCTGCTTTCAGTATGATTTTTGCTTGGTGTAAATTCCAATTATTCTGTGGTACACCGTTCTTTATGATCTGGTCTGTCCAACGTTTTATGGTTTTATCGTACATGGCAATATGCTGCGGATGTTTTGCTTCTATATACGGATGTAAAAAATCATAGAGTTCAGCTATTTCAATTAGAACATTTTCATGTATTACCTGAAAATTAGTAAAACCTACAAGGGTCTGTATGTGACCGTTCAACAAATCTATAGGCTCACTTCTATATGACATGCCCTCCATATATTTATGAAAAACATCGAACGAGAATTTAGCATACTCCTCTTTATTTTCTAACCAATTGATGAAGGCGGCATCACGTGCAAGACCTATTATTTCTTCGTTTATCGAGTAGATAATTCTACCGGTCTTAGCAGGGTGTACCCACTCAAATGGTTTGCCCTCTTTACTTCTATTGTGCAAATACAATCCCCTTGGGTCATCCATATAAGGCAAAATATCTTCTAAATTAGGTTTACCATAGGGAGTGGTATAATCTCTTGCTCCTACAAAACGAACCGTAGGCACCGGTGCTTCACCATCGGCATGTGAATAATTTACCCCGTTTACATAAATGTTGGTCGCCTTGGTTTTCCAATGCATTTGCAGTCTTGAAACCATCCACTCCGGATCTGATTGATGGCGCTTTACATGAGTATCAATTCGATCATGAATGCCCTGTAACACCTCTTTTGCCCAGGTTTCTTTTTTAATGGTTTTTTGAAGGTCTTTTTTCTCGTCTTGAGTAATATACAACCTTGGATAGCCTTGTTCTAAATTGGTCGGTAGTGGTATCTTTTCAGTACTCTGGGCAAAAGATATTGAGATACATCCTATTAGAACATAGGTACATATTACTGCTCTACTTTTAATTTTCAGCCTTTTAATAATTGTAAACATATTCGAATTTTATTTGGATTTTGAAACCTTAACCACTTCACCTTCACTTTTTATTTCGGGATTTTTGGTACCAGGAAATAAAAGAACTTTCGCTGTAGTTTCATTCTCTAATTTGATATCAGTGGCATGCATGACCGAATTTTTATTGAAGTTGCCATAGCCCTCCCAAACCGATAATTTTATCTCTAAATTTTCTGGTATGTAAGCTGGGTCTGCAGTTTTAATTATTACTTCATGCCCCGTACCATTAATTTTCGCCAATAGATTATTGGCTAAGCCATTTCTGCTATCTAAAATATTCATTTCTACATAAGCCCCTTTGGCATCTGTATAGGGTACGCAAAATGCTTCTGCATATTTTGCATCTGCACTGCAATTAATTACTGTATCTGCATTACCTATGTTATATCCGGTAGCTACGCAATTGCGTACCACACAATCAATAATTTTATCGCCAGATGTGCTTAAACCCGTGCAAATACCTCTTCGCATTTGCGTAACCGTACAATTTTTTACTGTTGTATTCAAGGTTTTATGACCGTTGTATTCCGGATACATTCGGATTCCGTCTTCACTTAAAGAAATAATCTCATTTGGCAGAATTTTGCCATCTCTACCAATAATGGTTCCTTCAACATAACCGGGTTTATGTTCATGTTTTGGCTTTAATGCGTAAAAATCCCTATCAAAAAGATAACCTGAAGTTTCCTTAAGAATGGCATTTGTTGTTCTAAGTAAACCGTCTACATGGCAATCTTCTATCAACGTATTCTCTGCACCTTGTAAAAAGATGGCATGCCCCATGGCTCTCATATGGACTTTACAACCTATTAATTTTGCATTTTTTGCGGGATAACCTACACGAATACCGTTCATTTTTCGAACATCACCCCCACCTAAACCATATAAACTTCCATAGCCCCATGGACTAGATCCTGCCGTACGGATTTCTATATCTTTAAGGGTAACATCATCACCAACTACATTGAATATTTTATTCTTGCTCTGCTTACCTGGTGTATCTCCATAGGTTTCAATATACAAACCTTCAAGCGTGACATTTTTACCAGAAACCTCAATGGCACAATACATGTCATTACCATCATTACTAGATTCTAGATCATTACGACTAAACAATTTTGTATCGACCATAAATCTTGCCCCAGTAAGGTCAAAGTAGCTGTTATTACCTGTAAACTCCATAAACCTAATTTTCTTAGCATCATCTATCTGATAATTGCCTGCTGCCAGTTTTACCTTTACATTGTCCTTATTCAAGTACTTTTTGAATTCAGAAAGTGTTTGTACTTCTATGACCTCCTGTTGGTTATCTACAACATAGATCATAAACGATGTTGTTATCGAAAAAACCGATAATAGAAATAGAACCTTACCTATTAATTTCATGTGTGTATTATTTATTATCTGTTAGTGGTATTACCATATTCCATGTTTTTGTACCATTACCAAATCCTCCTGGACCATCCATTGTGGCAAAGAAAATATGGGTTGGCGCTCCATCTTCAACTAAAACAAACGGTCTTTCCAACTGACCTTGCTCAATAGTTTGTCCGTTATTCCAAGTTACTTCTCTGGTATATGCCAAGGGATTTTTATCCAATGCCCATTGAATTCCATCCTTAGAATGTGCTAGCACTCCACCATGATACCCATCTGTAATTGCACCTGTCATATCTTTCGCTATCATATGAAAACCATTATCATCGCTCCATATGTGTGGGTCTTCCACCTCCCCAAATTTATCTACCGAGAAAAGTGGTTCATTACCAACAACGCTATATTTACCGTCAAAAGAATCTGCCGTAGCCACACCTATAAACTGGTCAGTGTGCGTAATTTTATCTTCTTTATAGCTTCGACCTTTAAATAACAATACCACAGAACCATCTTTTTTAATCAATGGCGAAGGATTTGAAGTAATATAGCTGTAAAAGGAATCTGGTTTTACATCTAGTATTGGAATGTCTAACCGTTTCCATGGTCCATTTGGACTCTTAGAAGTGGCTAAACCTACCCTTTTACCCCATCTACCGGCTATGCACCATTTGCTATTTAATGTTAGCGCATCTGAATTTTCTTCTGTCAACTCTTCAAACGGATGGGTAGAGCCCATATAAAAGAGCAAATAATGCTCTTTATATTTCACAATCTTTGGATTATGGCAAGACCTACCATCCCAATACTGTGCACCCCTAGCTCCAAGCGCTACATCTTTAAATTCATAAGGACCTTCAGCTGAATCTGAAACTGCATGTACAATTTCAGAAGCGATCATCCACCCAGGATGAAACTTTAAATATTTTGGCCATCTTGAAGCATACATATGATATTTTCCATCTTCTCCCTTTATCACAGAACTTCCCCAAACCCAATAATCTTCCATAATGAGTCCGCCTTCAACTGGTGCTACACCCAATTTATCTAAAATATTGTTTTGGCTATGAACTATAGAAACGAGAAAACAGCAAATCACTAAAAGTCTATTTCGCATTATGATATTGGTGTAAATTTGATGGTCAGAATTCCCTCATCACTAGGTTCAGTAAACTCTATTCCAATTTTATAAGCAGGACCACCTTCCCTTAAATGTTCCACTGGTACTTTTTCATCTTTAATGTGAAATTCAAAACCTTTGCCCTTAATCTCGGCTTTTACTTGCTGGTTGGCTGTCTTTAAAATAACGGTTTTACCATCTACAATTTCATACTCGTTTAAAGTCATTATTGCCGATCCAAAACTAACAGGCTCCGTTGCTACAAAATGATCTTCAATAATAATGGTGCCTTTGCCAGACTTATTATTTGTTACCGTCCTTTCCAAGGTTTTTAACATTGGTAATTCATAGGCAGGTAAAATATCCATAACCACCTTATCTATTTGATCACTGAAATCTGTTTCCGTAATAATTCCCTTAAATTCAATTCCGTTAGACTGTAAGGTGTTGTTGACCATGGGTACGGGATGCCCCCAAGAACTTCTGGCTTTATTATCCGGAGAAAAAGATCCTGCCCTATATGATGGCGCACCTATGTCTCCTGCTATAATTTCATTGTTCAATACCAGGCTATACGTACCCACATCACTATGATTGTGATTTTCGGCATTATGACCTGCTTTAAAGGCAACTGAAAATGGAATTTCTTGCTTTCCCCTTGAAATGACCATTCCAAAATCATTGAAGTATGTATGATCAGGTAATTCCGATGACTTCGATTTTTCAACAACTTGAAACATTTCAGGGTATTGCCAAGCGATCAATTGCTCTGCTGCTTCCTCCATTCTTATTTCGGTCGGTAGAATGGCACCATAATGCTTTGCAGATAAAATATCAGCGAAATTACTACCCTTTCTTGAGATGGATGAAACCCCATCTGAAAACGGAGAACAAACATTTTTCTGAATTTCAAATCCTTCGGGAAAATTGCCAACATTCTCCATTTTTTCCGCATTATTGAAAATAAATAAATCTATACTTCCATTGGTATAATCATGTAATATTTGAGCCAAATACAAATAATGCCCAAAGCCATAACCCCAATATCCCAAACCTTCTGAACAATACCCATCATCACCAAAACCGCTTAAATAATACGCCATGCTATTAAGCGCAGCACCTACTGTTGCCAAACGCTTCTCATAACTTTCTGAACTGGTGATCGTGGTCAACACCGTGCCACTGGTACAAACGGAATTCCAATTGCTGGTACTCTTTATCCACTTATTATTCTCATCTAAATACTTTGTACTTTTTAAATAAGAATCCGTAATACGTCTTTGCAACTGTTTATGAATTTCATCTTGTAATGACTTTGGAAATTTATCTTCCAACAAATTTTCAGCCAATGCCAGTACACCCCCAAATTTTCGTGCACCCAAGTCTATGGATATTCGCCTACCTTCTAAAACTCCGTTTTCATCATCATCATGATTAGGGTGCAACCATGATTTCATACTCATTATAGCTTTGCTATATGTCTTGATCTGTGGTAAAAAACGTCCTTCGTTCTCCAGACATTCTGCAAGAATAAAGCGTTCTAAACGATCCATAGTTCTGTAATACCTTGGTTTGTAAATACCCCGGTTACCTTCTTTATTGGCAAGTCTATAAATACTGTCCGTAATGGGTACTTCGGGTTTTTTATCTAAAAGCTCCAATGCCTTCGACAAGTATTCTTTACCTGAGCTCGTTTCTGCAATACCTTTCCAATACTCCCTATTCGATATTTTAGGTGCTGGCTGAAATGCTTCTCTTGGCATTATTTCTTTAAGCATTGCCAATTGCTTGTCAGTAGGATAAATAGTGTCTTTATCAGCAAGATCCAAATAAGCTTTGATATCCAACTTTTTAACTTTTGTCTTTTCTTGACCCGTACAGGAATTTAAAATGATGAGTGATAAAACCAAAATAAGTGCATATACTATATGTCGTTTACGTTCTTCCATATTCGCATTAAAAAATTCTTATAATCTTGTTGTTTATGATCAACTACAAGCCCTACTCTTATAGCTATAGCAATGTTACTTTTTTTACTTAAAAATGGCTTAAATCATAGTTCAATGTGTATAAATTATGATGCGCAACCTTTAATTCATTGCAATTCAGGGAATATAGCAAACCGGAGATATATTTAATTGTAAACAAATAGATAGGGTACGTTATAGAAATACCGTCAAATTACATGTTGTTTTTCTACTGAAAAGTAAAGTTATAGGTAAGTGCCAAAATTGGACTGTTGGATACTTCTAACTGGTAAGAGCCTAAAGGAAATCCCCCGAAAAAATCCTTATCTAAATTACCATCTCGCTGTGAGTAGAATCTACTATACGCGTTTTTTCTTCCGTAGACATTATAAACGGTAAACGTCCAATCTCCCACCCAGCGCGGATTCTTCTTTTTACTATAAGTTACCTTCCATGAAAAATCTAAACGATGGTACGTTGGCAACCGATCATTATTACGTTCCAAAAATATAGGAACATTAATATCTTCAAACTCAAAGACCCCATTTGCAATGGTATATGGCCTACCGGTCTGTCCCGTAAAATTAAAACTTACTGTATTATACTTGTCAGCAATGATATTGACCGAAGCATTAATTATATGAGGTCTATCAAAATCTGAACTAAACCAATTATTATTATTGATCCTGTTTGAAAGATTCTCCTCATCTGACCTTAACAAACTTCTAGACCATGTATAATTCAACCATCCGTTTACATTGCCCACCTTTTTTTTAAAACTCAGTTCTACACCATATGCTTTTCCTTCTACTTGGGCTACACTTTGCTCTATAGATTCTGCCAAAAAGAAATCTGCTCCTGGCCTATAGGTCAAATTGTTTTTAGAACTTCGAAAATAACCTTCTACACCTACCTCAATTTCATTATTTTTTAAGTCTTTATATACTCCAAGTCCATAGGCATTACTACTTTGTGGTTTTATAAAACTATCTGAAGTTTTCCATCTAGATGTTGGTAAGGGCGTTGTACTGTTGTACACATTCTGTAAATACTGATTTGCGTTTGCGTAGCTTGCTTTGACAGAAGTATTTTCATCGATCTTAAAATTAACACCCAATCTAGGTTCTAGATTATTGTATGACTTTACTTTTTTACCTTTCTCAATAAAATTACTTTCTATGACCACTTCCCCTGCTTCATCGTAATTATTAAGAACATACGGTCCATTAAACTGAAAATAGTTGTAGCGTAATCCTGCAGATAATGTCAAATTACGTTTAGGTTTCCAATTCGCATTAGCATAGCCCGATAGTTCATAACTGTTTTCTTCAAGAAGATTTACCGGTAATACGCCGTTTGATAAACCAGGATCCAATTCTCCTGGATTGATCTTATAATTATTTAGTTGTACACCCGTATAATAATCCAGCTTATCAGAGACCTTTTTTGATACTTCAGAAATTAGGCTTAAATAATGTATTCCAGATTTATATTCTATTTCATTGGTGTTCTCCAATTCTGGAAAAATGTTTTTTGGCGAATAATTACTTGCAACAAAAATGGTTTTTAAACTTACCTTTTCATTGAAGGTATGTGACCAATTAAGTGTACCGTTCAACGTTTTAAAATCATACTGATTATTTTCAGCATTGATGTTTTCCACCTTAGTAATTAAATCAAGTTGATAAAAATCTTTACTATAGAAACCCGTGAATGAAATTTGATCTTTTTCTGTAGGTAGGTACAAAAGCTTTATGGTACTATCATAAAACCTAGCTTTTGTATTCTTTAAGCGTTCTGAGAATATGGGCAATAAAAAATCCGATAATCCGGCACGTATGCCAGCCATGACCATTAATTTATCTTTAACTAGTGGTGTTTCAACGGTTAGTCTACTAGATACCAAACCTACCCCTCCAGATAATTTAAACTTATCTACATACGGATTTCTCACTTTTATATCCAATACGGACGTTGACCTACCGCCATATCTTGCAGGAATATTAGCTCTGTAAATATCCACAGAGGAAAGGGCATCGGGCGTGAAAACAGAAAATAGACCGAATAAATGAGTAGGATTAAATACCGGTGCATAATCATACAACAATAAATTTTGATCTAAAGACCCTCCTCTCACCGAAATTCCGTTACTTATTTCCCCTGAATTATTTACTCCCGGCATTAGGGTTACGCTTCTTAAAACATCAAATTCACCTAAAGCCGCAGGCATTTTTTTTATCTCTTGAGCGTTTAACTGCAATACACCCATTTGTGGTGATTCCAATAATTCGTTTCTTTTTTTCGCCCTTACCACAACTTCCGACAATACTTCATTTTCTTCTTCAAGAAAGACTTCCAAGATCGTATCTTCTTCCAGTACTATATTCTGTAAGTTTTCATTAAAGCCTACATAAGAGGTTCTTACCGTATATTCACCTTGTTTTAATTTGATGGTTAACTCACCATTTTCGTTTGATGCTCCTCCGCAAGAACAGGGCATGATAAAAATATTGGCATTAGGCAAAGGTTCATTGGTAAGGTTGTTCTTTAATTTTATAGTTAGGTCAAAATCTTGACCATACACATTGATACTTGTGATGTACAATACTAAAAACAGTAGATATGAAAAAGTTGTTTTCATACTTCAGTTATTTTTAAGTAGATTTTAGAATCTAATTCCATCCTTCTGGTTCCGTATAAGTCAAATAACGAGACTCTTCATAACAAGGTGCTTCATATACCCTACGATCCTCCGGTATTGGAGCGCTTTCGGGTAAAGGAATAATTGAAGGTTCCAATTCGTTTTCTTCAATTCCGTCACGACTCAAAAGAATTCTATTCAACGATGCTGCCGCAACGGTAAACCTTCCTAAAACAACCTCTTCTTCATCGTTTGGGTTAATGATGTTTCCCAATAATGCCGCTGGAGGCGGAGCATTTAACCCATTACTGTCATCAACAATATCCTTTAAAACCGAAAAGTATTTATAGGCTGAAGCAGAAATTGAATACTGTTGAAGCTCTATTAAAATCTTACTCTTATTATATAAAAGCAAATTTGCTACCGGTAACTCAAATGTACTACCGTTTATAAATTCATCTGCCAAGATATTGACTCGATTATTATAGCGTATTTGCCAACAATCAGATTCACAGAAATAGGTAAAATATGGCGGAACATTTTGTGCCCTCTCCGGATCTGTATATTCAACACACATACCATCCCTAAAAAAATTATACTCTGGACAAAAAACACAAATAGTATTCTTTTCAAAGGTTCTATATGTCCAATAGTAATAATTACCTTTTATTGAAGGATCAGTTACGTTCACAGTAATTTGATGGCCGGGCACAAATTTGCCTTCACTAGCCACAAACTCAAGCTCTTTATCATATGCTACGGTTGAGTTAACAATAGGTACAACATTGGACATTGTTTCTGGTGTAGATGTATATTCTGTACCATTTTGCAACCTTACATATAACTGCCAAGTATCACCTTCTAACGCAACAAAATCTAGCGGCGGCAAGTAAATTTCATTTTCTACATCTTCAACTAAAACTACTTCTTCATTGGTGCTACTGTTAATAAACCTTACCTCTGCTTTTTCTTCAAAGACATTTACATAACTATTTAAACCGGCATTAAACTCATTTAACCTGTAAATTTTGGCATAAGATGATTTCTCTAAATTGGATACAAATGCCTCAACGGACATAAGTCCATTTTTTATATCAAATTCTGGTGTTGTAGGGTTAGTACATCCTAAAGACAGGATAATTAGACTAACCCCAAATACAATTCTTGATTTCATCTTAACATAACCCTTATGTCATCTAATCCTAGCTTTTAAAACACCATTTAGATCAATGATCCGTTTAAATAAATTACCTATATCTCTAGTTTTAAAACAATTACCTCTGAATCAGGTTTTTCTGTTGGCAACTCTACAACAATACCATCTGCGGCAGATTGAGTCTTTAATGTTGCTGCATTCGTCAACATAGAAGCGTTCTTAAGCTTAATTGCTTTGTTCAACTTCAACTTTCCATCTTCTGGCCAATTGAAAATGTGTGCGTAAATAACGCCATCTTTTGAGGTATACCTACCCCACTCCGGCATATCAAATGGGCTAGCTTTTGCCCCATAAACTGCCTCGCCATTGGCATCTGTCCACTCACCCAATGCTTTTAACCTTCTAATACTTTGTGATGGAAACCTACCGTAACCATCAGGACCAATATTTAATAAGAAGTTCCCCCCTTTTGATACGATATCTACTAATTTTTGAATGAGATCTTCACTACTTTTCCATTTGGTATCGTCTGGTTTGTAGCCCCATGTACCGTTCATGGTCATACAAGCTTCCCAATCTTCAGCAATACCGGTTGCTGGTATCTCTTGTTCAGGTGTACCAAAATCGCCTGCAAAATTACCTTCACGATCCATGCCTTCCATACCTTTTCGTCCTTTGTCCACTCTATTGTTTATAATGGTATTGGGTTGCATTTCACGAATAAACCCGTACATATCCTTACCCATTTCCGTGGTATAATCGGCGATCCAATCACCATCAAACCAAACAATATCAATATCGCCGTAATTGGTAAGCAATTCCTTTACCTGTGGCTTTAGGTAATTTTTATAGTATTGAGGAAACTCTGGATTAACCACGGTCTGGTCTTTTTGACCTGCATTATAGTTTGGAAATAAATTGCCTTGTGCTTGAGGATGATGCCAATCTACTATGGAATGATATACACCAAATCTAATGCCTTGCTTTCTTGAAGCTTCCGCTAGTTCCCTAATAATATCACGTTTAAATGGTGAGGCATCCATAATATCATAATCCGATACTTTTGAATCCCACAAACCAAAACCATCATGATGTTTAGAAGTGATGACAATGTATTTCATACCGGCATCTTTCGCCATTTTCACCCAGTCATCGGCATTGAACAATTCTGGGTTGAACATTGCCGGAAACTTCTCATACTCTTCTATGGTATAATCTAATTTATCCATGGCCCATTCTGCGCCACCGCCTGCAATTTTCTCTCCTCTTTCCCCTCCAATTATTGAGTATGCACCCCAATGTATGAACATACCGAATTTGGCATCACGCCACCATTCCATTCGTTCATCATCAGATAATTGCACCACTTTTTTGGTTTGTGCACAACCAGTATTCATACTAGCTACCAGTACAAATGCCGTTAGTATTTTAGTTAATTTCTTCATGTCGTTGTTGTTTACTTAATTTGATTATTATTTTGTTTGAATTGTTAGTTTTTTCTCTGATTGATTACGCATGACCACTACCTCTAATCTTCCTTTATTTTGATGGTTTTGGTTCATGGTAAAAAAATCTTTTACGGTTGAAATAGGTTGCCCCTCTACCGCAATGATCACGTCTCCTTTTTTGAGTCCGTTATTCTGTACCGCGGGACTCTTGTTCCAAACTCCTAAAACGATCACTCCTGCCGCAGAATTTAATCCGTAGGCAGATTGCTCTTGTTCAGAATCTACACTTTTTAAGCTGTTACGAAGCCATTCTACAGTAGGACTCTTATCTTCCACCAACGTGTTATTGGAATTAAGAACAGGAACTGTAGGAGTCTTCGCCTGTTTCTTTAATGCGGGAATTTGTACTCCAAACTCATTCATTGGAAAATTTTTAAACCCTATTGTCGAAGCTAAAGAATCCGCAGTTACGGTAAAATCCAATGTTGAGGGATCTTTAAATTGTGGATCACCATAAGTACTATGAATATCCCTACTATAAATTTGAGATTTCATCATACTTTCTTCATTAGAAAATAAATTATAGTCCAAATCATCTCCCCAGCCCTTTAAACCTACATCTTGATATGCTTTGGCAACAATGTTGTGTTTAAATACATCTAAACTATTGGCAAACCATACATGCGGATGCAGTGAGTTGTTCACCAGAATATTGTTCTCTACAACTCGCTCAAAACCCTCTCTGAGCTTAATACCATTATTTAAACAGAGATTATTGTAAATATGATAATTAGAAGATCCATCGTCCAGATCAATGTCCCAACCGTGATCACATCTAAATCTATTTTGGCGAATGGTCGTTGTTTTTATAGCATCCCAAGTATACATTTTGGGGTGCTCTAAGGTCATGCTATCCATCACTTTTCTATTAGGGTGCCAAAAACGATCGCGCCCCCACGAATTAAAAGACCCATGGTCACTGGTCTCCAGTACGGTATTGAATACATCATTTTTTTCAATTAAATGACCGCCCCAGGTACCATCACCAATGTTTATACCTGCCCGTGGTACGTCATAAATACTATTGGAACGTATGGTGATATCCATAGCCATGGCAATTTGTACACCCGCTGTTTGCTTTTCGGTTCTACCGATACGATGTATTAAATTATTCTCAACCAAGCTACTTCTAGGATACAGTTCGTTTTTAGGCCCTGGTAAGGTATCCATCTCAGAATAGGGCACTATTTCACCATATTGAAAAGCAGGAGATCGAACGGCAGAAGGATCACCTATAAAACTAATGGCACTGCCACCGCAATCATAGATATGATTTTCGGTTATTCTCAAGTTAGCATTATACTTACTGGCCAGAATGGCATTACCGCCTAAATCTTTAAGAATACTATTTGTTATGGTACAATTTTCAGTGCCTTCAAAGAACACTACTCCTCCGCGATAAATAGTCCAATCGCTTCGCAATAATGGCTCATACTTTTCCATAAAAGTACGTTCCGTATGCTGTAAACCAATGTTTGAAATAGTAACATTTTTAACCGGATTTTTGGCCGTACCAATAACCTGAATCAAACTTTTTAGGGTAGAGACCTCAACCTTTGCATTTTCCAAATTAATACTAGCAGCAGGATAATAATATAGCTTGGCATTCGCCTTATCTAAAAACCATTCGCCTGGTGCATCTAACTCTTCAAATACATTCTCCACCATACGGTATTCTTCATGTGGCCTTGATGGTCTGTTATTTTGATGCCCGCCCTCCAATTTTGGTGTACCATCTTCGTCCAACCCTATGATTTTATAATGAAACCCGCCCCATCTGCCATTATGTAATACATGAAAATACGCACCAATGGGATTTTTCCACGTAGCTACTTTCTCTTTACCAATAGCATCTGCAGCATGCCCTTGCCAGTAGCCTCCATTCTCATCATAATTTGGGTATCTCGCCAATATTTGTGGTTCGTCACCAATGATTAACTGATCAAAATTTAAATTTTGGGGCACTTGTGTTACGTATATATTTTCATTGAACTTCTGCCATTGCGCCACTAGTTTTCTGGATCCCTTAAGTATTACCTTAGCCGGATGAGCTCCAATTATGGAAAGTCCGCTTAAAGAGCTATCTATCATTATAGGCTTATCTAAATAATATTCACCTTCTAAAAGATTAACGTTTACATGCGTATTCAAAGAAGTTGATTTAATTTCTTTCGCTTTGGTCAAAGCATTTGAAATTGTTGTGAAAGGATTGTCCATACTGCCGTCACCAGAACTATTTACATTGACATCTACATATAAATCAACGGTTTTTTGCTCTGTGATACATGAATACACAAAAGTTAAAATCAAAACCAAAAGACAATATTTTCTCATAAATTTTATGTTATTCTATTGTTGGTTTTCCTTTAATATGACCTAAAGAATTTAAAAACTTGTCTGCTTCGTAAGTTGTCTTTTTATAATACTCAGCTGTTTTTACTTTAGGATTAAAGAATCCATGACCTTGCCCTTCATAAATAAAAACATCACATCTACTACCTACCGCATCCATTTTTGATTTATACTCTTCTGCCACAGAAACCGGTATTAAATGGTCTTGAGCACCTAAAAACAGTAATGTAGGCGGAGCACCTTTTTCTATATGATGTATAGGCGAAATATCCAGATAGTTTTCACCCATTCTCTCATGCTGAAAACCACCTTCACCCGGACCATTGTCCACCACGGCATTATACAATATTACTGCGCTTACCTTGGTATCTATTTCTAAATTGTCCGTGATTTCATTAACTCCCGGCAATAAAGCTACTGCCGCGGCTAAATGTCCGCCAGCAGAACCACCTGCTGTTACCATACTTGTAGTATCTACTTGCAAATTAGCCGCATTCTCCTTTAAATACCTAACTGCAGATTTTGCATCTTTTACGGATTCATATGGTGTGGTACCATGTCTACTTTTTACCCTGTAATCTGCCAATACCGTTACCATGCCCCTTGAAGCAAAATACCCAGCTTGTGCCCTAAACTGGTCTAAGCTACCACCATTCCAACCTCCTCCAAAATAGAATACAATTGTTGGATATGTTTTTGCGGTACTCCAATTATCCGGAGAATATAATTGCATTTTTAACGTATCTCCATCGACTACCTTATACACTAACTCTTTTAAGTCCTTACCAGTTATGGTTGTACTCCAATTGTTCTGTGCCGTTAAAGGACCACCAATGAAAATGACCAATACGATGAGGCTGCGAGTCAAAATATGCTGTGGCTTTTTATTTTTCATTATTACTACTTTGAAATTTGATAACAGCTTTTGCGTAACCTTTTGATAATCTAAATTCTAATTGCTCATCATTGACCCAGCTTTTCAGTCCTTTGCGTGTATCAATTAACTCATTATCTTCATAGATATATAATATTGCCTCACTACCGTTTTTAGGTTTAGGTATATTCAAAACAACAGGCTGATCGTTCTGTAGTATTATTTCGTTTTCTTTAATGTCAAAGGAAAGAGTCACTGGAGCGCCAGATGCCTGAATTCCCCAATTGTTATGTTCATACCTGTACATACCCGAAAGAAAAATAAAAGAAGGTTGCGCTTTGTTTTCTTCGGTTCTCGTTATGGACAACAATCCTTTTTGATACAGATTACCTTGATCATAAATAACACTTTCATTTTCATTTAGTACAATGTTATCTTGCGTTGCCTCATCTTTAAATTTTACCTGGATCTGTTGAGCAGTGCTATTTTCTATTTTTTGAGCATATTCAACTTCTAAAATAGGATTATCTTCATCTGTTCCTAAAGGGTTAAATACCATGGCAAACGGATTCTCCCATGCTTCGGCATTTCGTTGAACGATCAATGTTGGTATTGGTTTGTTCAATAATTCTTTTGGAGAAGTACCACTTGTTATCGCTTTAGACTTGGGCGCCATTGCTGAATAAAGTGTTTGATCGGTACTGCCCTTTACCCAAACTTCCATTAAATCTGAGGTACCATCTTCTGCTGTAAAATTGAAATTAGCACTAACCGCTTTGGCGGTTGTCAACTTCTTTTTTTCTATGAGATAATCATATGCCTTTAAATCACCTTGATGACTCCCTAAATCTTCGGTATCTTCCAATTTCAAAACCTCTTCATTTGAACTGATCTTTAATTCAGCTCCAAGGTTGTGATAAAAATAATCATGCCTTTGCCCATCACTACCTGGTTTTCTAGATCTAAAAACATCAACCACATAACCGGCTCCTGAAGGACCTTTTATCAAGGATGTAAATCTTAATTGCCGAGCCTTGGATTTAGGCTCAACAAATGAAACATTAGAAAAAGTAACTTGATCAAAAATTGGGGTTTCCCCAGTTTTGGGGAAACTATTTTCCAAATGAAATGGATGATGGCTTCTCATAGGTTCATAATCCGAAATACCATTGACTACCACCGTATTATGTGCCGGCATTCTGGAATAGTATTCTGTATGATCTTTGTGCCAATAACTTGACCCTTTTCCCATATCTGGTGCAAGTACTGATCCCTTGGCAAACAACTCTATAGATATACCGTTACTATGCGCATGGTTACCATAAGATCCTGTTGTGGCAACCATCATAGCATTTGCTTCACTACCTAGTCTTTGGTTGAACCAACTTACATTTGGTGCATAAAATGTAGGCGAAACCAATGGAAGATCAAATTCATTTTCCTCCTCATTTGGCACCACATTATTAACATAGAAAAATAATTGAAACAGGTCTTTAGCTTCCCTTTTATAATCGCCCTCGGCAATCATATCGTTCAGTAAATTGGCAATTATGTTCCGTTTTTCGTTCGCACCGTATTTCTGATAGTTGGTAATCAATAACTCAAAATTTTCAGCAGGTAATTTTTTATGTGAAGAATCTCCAAATCCAATGGTATGCCCAGAAGGAAACAAATACTGAAAAGATGCCAAAGCTGCTTTTTCAACTATAGGAAAATTAGATAACTCATTGGCATTGGTAAAATGGTCCAAAAGGGTTATAATATTTAATAAGGTAGTAATTACATGCACTGAATAAGATGCTGATTCTGGCCATATACCGTTTTCTTGATCGTAAACCAACAATGATTCCTTTATGGAAATTTGTCTTTCGGTTGACGTATTAAAAGTATGATCTAAGTAATACTCCCTACCCTTACCATTTTTGTAATTACTATTTGGTTCTAAAACCAAGGCCACATAAGTAAGAAATCGTGCTTGAAAAAGATTCCAGTTATTATTGGGCACACCATTCTTAATAATTTGATCACCCCATTTTTGAAACACAGCTTCTGCTTTTGAAAGGTTTATTTTCTGTGCCTTTAAATGATCATATAAAAAGTCGTACGTGGTAATGAGATGTATGAGTATTTTTTCATGGATAACCTCAAAAGTTGCCAGCCCAGAAAGAAATTGTTGATTGGTATTTGCCAAATCTATTGGGGAATCTCTGTGGTACATACCCTCAATGTAAGTTGCAAAAACGGGGGTAGCAAAATCTGCATATACCCTATCGCCCGTTACCCAATATAAAAAGGCTGCATCTTCTACTAAAGACATGATCTTGCGGTTAATACCTTCAATGATATGACCAGATTCTTTAGGTGCTACCCATTCTTTTTTACCTGTCTTTTTATGCTCTAAATACAGTCCCTTAGGGTTGTCCGTATACGGAGTTATATTTTCTAACGAAGGAGATCTATATTCTGTTGCCCAATCTCTTGTGCCAGAAAAACGAACAGTGGGCACAGGTGCCTTACCTTCTGAATGAGAAAAATCACCGCCTTCTAAATACACTTTATCATGCTTGGTTTTCCAGTTCATTTGTAAACGGGACACCAACCATTCCTTATCATTTTTCCAAAGGGCTATATACTTTTGTAACCGTTCTTTTTTACGTGTTACCAATTCCTTTTTCCATGGAACATTTTCAATGGTTTGAAGAAAAACTGCTTTGTTTTGATCGGTTGTATAAATTCTAGGATGAACACTTTTTTGACCATATACCATTATACCCCCAACTATAACAAATGCTATTGTCAACCATATACTTTGGAATATATTCTGTATGCCTAACTTCATTTTCGTTTTACTTAACCGGAATTATATGCATGGTAAATCCGTTATTCGGTTTTATCTCTAAATCTAAAGTTTCTGTACTTGAAAGCTGCAATTCTTCAATTTTTACTTTTGTACGGGTTTCAACCGTTTCATCATCAGTATATAATTTTGCCTTATAGGTATCCCCTTCCTTTAAAAAACTGAAATCGATTTCCAATTGCTGAGGAGCCGTTCCATTGATTCCGCCTACAAACCATTCCAAGCCTTTTCTTCTTGCCAATACTCCAATCTCCCCTACCTTGGCATGCAACACTTTTGTTTCATCCCACGTTGTGGGTACATTATCAAAAAATTCCAGTTCGGGTTCATTGCCTATATGCTTGGTATCTCCCCATAGCCCATCATTTTTCTCTAAAGAAGAAGCGGGCTTGTCATACCAATAAAGCAATTGCAGCGGACTAAATAGACAAACAGTTTTTGCCAACTGAGATGCATGCGAGCCCATTTTATTTACTCTGCTATTATAATAGCAAACCGTATTATCCGCTGCGCCTGCCAACATTCTTGTAAACATGGTGTTAAGTGTCTGCTCATTCGTAGGACTTTCCTCATCACCCTCAATACCTTCCTGTGTCAATAAATTAGGATATGTTCTTGAGAAACCTGTAGGTCTGTATTCATCATGTACATCTACAATGAATCCATATTCAGATGTCTTTTTGATGGCATCATGCAACCAAGCAGTAGCTTCTTGATCGCCAACACGGACAAAGCCAAATTTAATTCCTGAAATACCCCATTTTTGATACAGGGGCAGTATATCATCCAATTGCTTTTCTAAAGCCCTTCTATTGACATATAAGATTATACCGATTCCTTTCTCATCGGCATACTTGGTGATGGCTTCAATATCGAACGGACCTTTGGATCTTTTAGGATCCAAGGTTATGGTCGTAGCGTCTGATTCTTCATACATTTCATTACCGTACCAACCAGCATCGAACAAAACGTATTGCATGTTGTGTTCCGCAACAAAATCGATCGCCGTCATACCTCCTTCTGTTGTTAGCGTGGCTTCTCTCAATGCCTTTCCCGGGGTTACCCAAGAATCATCTTTTAGTTGATTAGGCTCACTTAAGTTTTGAAGTATATAATTGTTTTCTAATAATTCACCTTCATTTTTTGCCATCATTACCACACGCCATGGCGATTGAAATGGAAGTTGCTTCTTTACTTTGAACACATCATTCTTACGTTCCGAAATTAAAGCCCCCGTGATGGTATCCTGAATTTCTTCTTCCATTTTACCATCTAAAGTTGATAGCACACTGTTATTGGAAGCACCTTTAGAAAAACTTAAACGGGCATAATCTACCAAATTTGCTTCGGCAAGAGCTATTTTGAGGTTTTCATCAATTTCAATTAACAAAGGTCTTTCTATACCCGTTTCTATCTCTGATAACGGAATTTTTTTATACTCGCCTTGTGCTGTTAAAACTCCTTTTTCTCGCTTTGGAGTAGACCACATCATATGGTCTTTCTCAAAATTATAATAAATATTTTCATCTAATTCCAGGCTCTTGATGTCAGCTTGTACAGGAATTTCATAAGCAAAGGCCACACCCTCATCATACGCCCTAGCAATGAAATTGACAAGTGTTTTACCTTTCTTTAGATGGATTTTTATTTCTCGATAATTATCTGGTACTTCGCTCAATTCTCCAAACCTTGTTGTCCAGCTATTTTCAACATTATTTTCATCGACTCTCAATACGGACCAATCTCCTTTCAAATCAAAATGGTTGGTAGAAATTTCCAATACGGAAGGAAGCAAGACTGACTTACCTTCATACATAATATCAAATCCCAATCCGTTAGAATGGTCACTATGATAACCGGGGAAAACCGTAAATACATTTTTACCATTTGGTGATGTTACGGTATATTCCGGAACCTTTGAGCATGACAAAATCAATGCAAAAACCAGCAGTAAGCATATTGAAGTTCTATTGATTATAATTGAGTATAAATGCATTATTGGTCGGTTGTATGATTATTAAAAAACTCGTTGAAAAACAACAATTGATACTTAATTGAATTTCTCCAATAGTCCGGGTTATGTTTTCCTGGGCGTTCTATATATTCATGCGGAATTTTTCTTTCCATTAATTTTTCGTGTAACCTCTTATTATCTTCATAGAAGAAATCTTCAGTACCGCAATCTACTTGAAAAACCAACTTCTTATCACTGATCAAATGCACCAAATTGATTACACTATTGTTCTCCCAATACTCAGGATTTTCGGCAAAACTGCCCAAACGATCTGGTATTCCCCATTTTAAGGCGTAAGGTCTAATATCTACACCACCACTCATACTAGCGGCAACACCCCAAACGTCATAGTGTTTAAAAGCTAGGTATAAGGCACCATGACCACCCATACTGTAGCCCGTTATAGCTCTTGCATTTGTATTTTTAACAGTGTTGTATTTATCATCAATTTCAGCGACCAGTTCTTTTGACACATAGGTCTCATATTTGAAAGTAGGGTCTATAGGGCTGTCCAAATACCAACTTTTTACATCTCCATCTGGGCAAACAATAATGATATTATATTGATCAGCATACGCCGTTAACTTTGGCGCTACTTTTAGCCAAGCTTTATAGTCACCGCCAGCACCATGTAATAAATAAACCACTTTATAGGGAGTATTCTTTTTTCCATATCCATTGGGAGTGATGACTACATTTTTAATGTCCTTGTTCATTGCTTTGCTGTGTACGATCAATGTATCAACACTTGAAGCTGAAACCAATAAAGCCATATGAAATAGCAATGCCAATAAAAAATATTTCTTGTTTCCCATTCTTCTATAATTTATTTCTTCAATAGTATTTTCTGAAGTTCCTCTAAAGTTTTTCCCTTAGTTTCCGGCATCATAAAAGCAACAAACAATAACTGTAAAACCATCATTGCTGTAAAAAATAAAAACACCGCCCCAGCCCCAATTGATGGGTGACTAAATAAATAGGGTATTAATGAGGGTATCAATGCAGCCAAAACCCAATGCGTGGCACTACCAAAAGATTGACCGGATGCCCTTAAATGATCTGGAAATATTTCAGAAATGAATACCCAAATTACCGCACCCTGCCCTACGGCATGTGCTGCTATAAAAATGAATAAGAATATGGGTACGGCCATACCTGTCCAGTTAAAGAAAAATGCCATAGCCACCAAGCTCAAAGAAACTATATAACCTACAGAACCAAAATACATAAGGGTTTTTCTCCCCAATTTATCTATTAAGAACACTCCTAAAAGCGTAAAAACAAGATTGGTTACCCCTATACCTACACTACTTAATAAAGCTGTACTTTCTCCTAAACCCGCTTCTTCAAAAATTCTTGGCGCATAATATAAAAAGGCATTTATTCCCGAAAATTGATTAAAAAACGCAATTAAAAAGGCTAAAGTAAGCGGAAAACGATATTTTTTGATAAAAATGGTTTCTGAAGCATCTGGCTTTTCATCAGCGCCTTCGATAGCTTTTAGCTGTTCGTTCACATCAATATTAGGGTTTATGATTGCCAAAACTTCCTTTGCTTCCCCTAACCTTGATTTTGATAATAACCATCTAGGACTTTTAGGCAATTTCATTGCGAACAAGATGTACAATATGGCCGGTATAGCTTCTACACCAAGCATCCATCGCCAATCATTTTCACCACTACCACTTAATAGGTAATTTGATAAAAAGGCTATTAATATTCCAAATACAATATTAAATTGGTACATAGCTACCAATTTTCCCCTTTCATTTGCCGGTGCAATTTCAGATATATACGCAGGTGCCGCAATGGTAGAAGCTCCTACACCAATACCGCCTATGAACCTAAAAAGTGCAAATATATAAGGATCGTTGGCCAATGCAGACCCAATTGCGGAAAATGCAAAAAGGACGCCAATAACGATCAAAGTCTTTTTTCTACCATACTTATTTGTTGGTTTACCACCAAAAATAGCTCCAATTACAGTACCCCAAAGTGCCATACCCATAACCACCCAACCATGAAAAGAATCTGACGATTGCCATAGTTCCTGTAATTTTTTATCCGCACCGGAAATGACCACTACATCAAAGCCAAATAAAAACCCGGCCAAGGCAGCGGTAATGGACCATAAAAGTATTTTTTTATTCATGTTCGTTTATTTCTTAATTCAAAAAAGAAAAACTTTAATACAAGTATTACCTCAATACTATTTATTCATATTGAGGTATAACCCTAGATAATCGTAGAGATCAGTTCTTATGATTTTGCCAATTGCGATGAATTTTCATCCATTTTCTGCAACCTTAACAATGCCTCCATAAAATAATAATCAGCATAAATAATAGGAATATCTATTTCAGAATCATGAGGTAAATGACCTGTTGAATGCAATAATAGGGCTTGATTGGTTTCACCACTATAATAAGGCGCTTCTGATAACAGGTTAATTGTTTTTCTTGCCGCTGTTATATATTTTTTAGAAAGTTCTTCACTAGGTACATACTTTGACAATTCTAACAAACCACATGCTGCAATTGCGGCTGCGGAAGCATCTTTTGGTGCATCTGGTATATTTACATCATCAAAATCCCAATATGGAATACCATCTTGGGGCAATCTATTTAAATAGTGCTCAGATACCTTTATTGCCGTGTCTAAAAATTCTTTTCTGTGTGTTTCTCTATAAGCAACACTAAAACCATAAATACCCCATGCCTGACCTCTTGCCCACATAGATTCATCCGCATAACCCTGGTGGGTCTGCCCTTTTAAGAAATCGCCCGTAGTTTCATCAAAAGATCCTACGTGATAAATAGCACTATCTTTTCTTACCAAGTTTTTCATTGTTACCAAAGCATGGCTTTCCGCTACATTATAAAGGTCTTGTTTCCCCCCGTTTTTTGCTGCCCAGAACAATAGTTCTAAATTCATCATATTATCTATGATGGTATTGTGCCTAAACTGTGTTTGCGAAGGCCATGATAATATAGAACCTACATTAGGGTTATAAAGGGTAGCTAAAGTGTCTGCCGCGGCTAGCAGTACATTCTTATACTCCTCATTATTGGTCAATCTATAACCATTACCGTAACTGGTATACAACATAAAACCAATATCATGATTTTCTGCCGGGCTATATGCTATACTTTTAAGTGGAGCGGTAAATTTCTCTGCTTGTTCGCGAAGCTCTTCATCACCTGAAGCCTCGTAAGCATACCAAATTACTCCTGGCCAAAATCCGCTACACCAATCTTTAACCCCAACCAATTCCCAATTGGTCTGTTCCTTGGGTATATTTCTGGCAAACCCTTGATCTGGAGTCAACACCTTTAATGTTTCTTTTGTTTTTTCTACATTTTGAGACAATATTTTTTTAGTATCAACAACGCTATTCTTCTCTTGGTTAGAACAATTAGTCAACGTTAAGACAAAAAGTAATAGGAATAATCGATTCATATTTTTCTTAATAATGAGGCAAAAACTGCCTTAGTTTGTAAATGTTTAATTCAGTAGAAATGATTCGGAAATGGAAAATTCCACTGATAAAAATGCTGATTAATTACTGTTAAACAAGTTTATTAAGAATGTCTTTTGAAGTAGATAAACTATCATTCAATCACTATAAAATAGCGTTCAAAATGACCCATAAATCATAGAATATTTGGCATTTTACATATAACCCTTATGTTTTTCCATAAAAACCTTCTGCAATTCCCATAAATCAACTTTGTACTTCATAAAAGTGAATTCGCACATATTACCGTACAGTGAAGTGAAATTTGACACAAGCCTAAAACCGTATAATCATATGCGTTAAAATATTACATAAGACGCTGTAAATCAAATAATTATACAATGGTGTTAATAATTTAATATATGTACTTATATAATAGGTATAGATTATTATGCAAAAATTTTAGCTTGTACTGTTGAATCAACAACCAACAAAAAAACTGTTAAAAAAATGTGTTTCAGACAATTTGTGCCTGCCCAAAAAACGGATTTAACCCCTGTTTCAGTAAAAAGGAATATAATTTATAACCATTGAGTAATAATTTATAACCCTTTGCTCCAATTATAATTAACATTGGCTTAACAAATATCAATATGATAATTACTGTATCGGGAAACTGATGAAACGACATTAATTAACTAATTAAATTAACAATCTTATGATTAAACTAATCAAACTTTCTAAATGGAAATTACAGACCATGATACCTTTATTGGTTGGGTTTGTAGTTTTGTGCACAAACCACGCGTTCGCGATTACAGCTAGTAATACTATGAATAGTGGTGTTGACCTGTTGAACTCAGAACAACAACTTACAATAACGGGTACTATAGTAAGTAGTGATGACGGCATGGGTCTACCTGGTGTTGCCGTTGTCGTTAAAGGCACAACAACAGGTACCGTTACCGATTTTGATGGAAATTATTCTATCAACGTACCTTCTTCAGATGCCATTCTTGTTGTTTCCTATTTAGGGTTCTTAAAGCAAGAGATTACCGTAGGTTCCAAAACTGTAATCAACGTATCTCTAGAACCGGACACTACTGCTTTAGATGAAGTAGTTGTTGTTGGTTATGGTACTGCCAAAAAAGAAACCCTAACCGGTTCTGTAGAACAGGTAAAGGCAGAGGCTTTTGAAGATTTGGCTGTTGGTAGTCCCGCTCTTGCCCTTCAAGGTAGAACTCCTGGTCTTGTTGTTACCCGTACTTCATCTAGACCTGGTGACGAAGGTGTCAACTTCTTAATTAGAGGTGCTTCATCTATTAATGGAATAGAACCTTTAATTGTTATTGACGGTATTCCTTCTATAAACTCATCATCATTTAATGATATGAACCCTAATGACATTGAAAGTATTAGTGTACTAAAAGGTGGATCTGCTTCTGTATATGGTTCTCGTGCTGCTGGTGGTGTTATATTGGTAACTACCAAAAAAGGTAAGGGCAAGATTTCTGTAGATATCAGCACGGTGTCCAGAGTAGGTACCATAGGTATACGCCCACCAACACCAACCATGTCACAGTACGGACAGTTATATGCTGCAGCGGCCCGTGAAGATATTGCATCTGGTAAGCCACCAAGATATTTCTTCTGGAACGACCTTGAAACTGTTGATAGAATCGCTTCTGGTGATGAAGGATATTATGACCTACCCATTAACGGTAATATTTGGTTAGGTAACGCCCCTAGATTTGATGAAATGTTCGGTAACTCTTATTCTAGCCAACATAACATTAGTATCTCTGGTGGTACCGAGACGAGTAACTTTCGTATTTCCGCTGGTTATGATAACAACGTAGGTGGTTTAAAAGTTGCAGATGATAGTTCTGATAGATATAACTTCTCCATGAACTATAGCGCTGATATTAGCGATAGACTTAGTGTAAACACCAATATTACATATTTCAACAACAAATTCTCTGGACCTTCAGGAGGTTTAGGAAGAGAGGCCGCTACCTGGGATGCACCACTTTTCCCAACTTATAATGCAGATGGTCAATATTACGCCAACTTTGGTGGTGACCTTATTACAGGTGACAGAAATGGTGTAGCTCAAGTAATAGATGGTGGTCGTGAGAACAAAACCGTAGAGCAGTTTAAAATATCCGCACTGGCAAAATACAAATTTACTGACCATTTAGATTTTACCGGGTCTTATGCCATTAGTAGACAAAATAGTGAATATCAATCTTACTTTGTATCCGTACCTCTTTACAGTTGGGGCGGAAAATTCTCTAACAATATAAATAACACTACCTCTATTCAAGAAGGTACCGGTCCTGACAGAAATGATGGTAACATTACTTATAAGAACTACAAGGGTACCTTAAACTACGCAAACCAATTTGGTGATCACAATATATCTGGACTTTTAGCTATTGAAGCTGAAAAAAACGATGTAAACGAATACTTCATTAAAAGAAACGGTTTTGTTGATTATGGCGTTTATGATATCAATTTAGGAGCTACAGATCAATTGGTGACCACTTCTGGTGGCGGTACATCTTGGGGTTTCTTTGGTTACATTGGCCGTATTAACTATGATTACAAAAGCAAGTACTTATTAGAGGTTCAAGGTAGACGAGATGGATCTTCTAGATTTGCCGAAGGCTCTAAATGGTCTAACTACGGTAGTGTTTCCGGTGGTTGGGTAATTAGTTCAGAAGACTTCTTAAAAGAAAGCAACTTAATTTCCTTTTTAAAGCTTAGAGGTGGTTACGGTGAATTGGGTAGTACTTCTGGTATTGGTGATTTTAGTTACTTATCTACCGTAGGTTTTGGCAATACCGTATTTGGAGAAACAAATGCCGGTCAACAGGCAACTTCTGTTGCTAGTAGCTTATTTAGTAGTAGTACTACTTGGGAGAGAATAGTTACCAAAGAAATTGGAGTTGACTTTAGACTGTTCAACAGTAAGGTTTTTGGTTCTTTTGATTTGTACCAAAAAGAAAATGTAGGTATGTTGGTTAGAGGTATTGAAACATCTGTATTAGGTACGGCAACACCATTTACCAATATTGGAACATTGGAAACCGATGGTTGGGAAGCCATGTTAGGATACCAAGGGAATATTGGCGATTTAGAATTCACAGTTAGTGCTAATATGAGTGATACCAGAAATGAGATTACCCAATACGACGGTGCTCAAACAATTTTTGAGAACTTAAACGATGCTGAAAGCGGAAGAAATATTTTAAATAGACCTATCAACTCTTTCTTCTTATGGGAAACGGATGGTTATTTTGATTCTCAAGCAGAAGTTGATGCTTATTATGCTAGCTTAAATGAAGGTGGAATTTTACCGCTACAAACATCTAATGACGCTTTAAGACCAGGAGATATGCGTGTTGTAGATTCTAACGGAGATGGTACATTAGATAACGAAGATTTAACCTATAGTGGAGATGCCGCTCCACATTATGTGTACGGATTCAATTTTGACTTAAAGTATAAGAACTTTGATCTTAGTGCCTTCTTTCAAGGAGCTCTTGAGCATAACATTTATAGAACAGGATATTTTGCGCAACCTTTTCAAGCTGAATGGCAAAATCAATCTAACACATGGTTAGGTAGAACTTGGACCGAAGATAATAGAGATGCTGAATTTCCTAGGTTGACCACTCAACGTGGATTATCTGCTTGGAACTACCGTTCTAAAGATCATATCTTACAGAATAATAGATATATGAGATTAAAGTCGCTTATCATAGGGTATACCTTTAGAGATTTAAGCATTGGAAATACACCTATTAATAACTTACGTATCTATTTTTCAGGAAACGATTTGTTCGAGTTAACTAGCGTTAAAGATGGTTACGATCCAGAGTTTCAAGCGAGCTCTAACAATAGTGCATACCCTTTTATGCGTACTTGGGCATTAGGTTTAAAAGTATCGCTCTAATACAATTATAAAAGTAGATTATACATCATAAAATCATATACAGATGAAAAAAATAAAATATATAATAATACCATGTTTAATGGTCTTCTTTACATCTTGTGAGGACGAATTCATTGACCTTGATCCACCTGCATCTATTACAGACCAGGTTTACTATACTGAAGCTGATCATTTTTTAACCGGCTCTAACCGATTCTATACAGACCTAATGACGTGGAGGTATGATCAAGGAATTTATGCTGATCACGGTTCTGATTTGGTAGGATATACCGAAGATAGTGATATGCAAATATATAGTAGAGGCGATACTAGAGCTCCTGAATCTGACGGATATTACTCTACCCCATACTCTACTATTAGAGATATCAATCTTTTATTACAAAGAGCGGAGGCTTACGAAGGTGAAGAAAGTATTGTTCCTTATGTGGCTGCCTCTAAGTTTCACAGAGCGTACCAGTATTTTAATTTAGTACAGCGTTTTGGAGGTGTTCCTTTGGTTACCAGACCTTTAGATGTTGGTGATGAAGAATTAAACGCTCCTCGCAGTAGCAGATATCAAGTTGTTGCCCAAATTTTAGCGGATTTAGATGATGCTATCGCAGGTTTACCTACGGAGCAAGAAATAGCCTCTGAAGATAAAGGTAAGATCAGTAAATGGGCTGCAATGGCTTTTAAAGCAGATGTTTTATTACACGAAGCTACTTGGATGAAATACGTAGGTACTTCTACCGATGGCGATGGTACAAGTACAGGTGCCGGTAGTGAAGGTTTTAATGCTTCTAACATAGATGTTTATTTACAAGAAGTAGTTACACTTACCAAAACCGTAATGGACCAAGGTGGCTTTGAACTATGGGATTACAATGATGAGTTAGACAACTTAAGTTCTAACTTCCTATTCAACTTAGAAGATGGTGGTTCTAACCCTGCGGGTTTAGACAAGGCTACGAATAAGGAGTTCATATTTTATAACAAATATGATTTCACCTTTAGACAGGCCGGTGACCTTTTAAGCCATGTTTATGAAGGTAGAGTTAAGCCTAGTAGAAAAATGATGGACCTTTTCTTAAGTTCAGATGGATTGCCAATTGACCAATCTCCATTATTTCAAGGTTATGAAAATACACCAGATGAATTTCAAAATAGGGATTACAGAATGAGAGCTTATTTCACGTATCATAAAACCCTTGGTGAAATTCCTCAAAACGGAGATGTATTATTAAACGGCACCAACAATTTTGGCTATTTCAACTCTAAATTCATGAGTTGGAAATGGGGTACGGATGAAGCCTACAGAGCTACAAAAACTGAAGCTTATGACATGCCGTTTATTCGTTTAGCAGAAGTTTATTTAATGTACGCAGAAGCTTTGTATGAATTGAATGGAAGCCTAACCGATGCCCAAATGGATGAATCTATCAACTTGGTCAAAGCTAGAGCTGGTTTACCACCATTAACAAATTCCTTTTTGGCTACCAATAATATGGATATTGAAACCGAAATTAGAAGAGAGCGCACTATAGAGCTTTATGCCGAAGGTGCAACGAGATTTAATGATCTTAAAAGATGGGGTATTGCCGAGGAAGAACTAGGTGAAACTATTTATGGTGCAGTTATAGAAGGTACTGTTTATGAAAACAACCCAGACCTATACACGCCAGGCGGATATGGCTTTGGAGAAGGAGTTACCGAAACAGGCGTGGGCGAAAGAAGAGCGTTGATCGTTCAACCTTCTGCTACACGTAATTTTACAAGAGATAATTACTTATTTCCTATACCTACATCGCAAACAAGTTTAAATGAAAACCTAAACCAGAATCCTGGTTACTAAGATAATTGTGTTGAGTTAGTTTAAAGGCAGTAATACGTAATGTATTGCTGCCTTTTTTTATGCAGAAACTTTCCTTTGAGTAAAGTATAAAAAGTAAACATAAATCACCTAATGTAAATAGAGATGAGCATACAATTCATTTATTGATTGCCTTTAGACGCTGTCAATACTTTTTAATTAATAGCACATAAACAAATTAGTTACCTTGCCAATAGGCATGCTAAAAAAAGAATGCAATTATATTATATGTACAATTGCATTCTTTTTTATTGACCTATTTCAATTTAGATGATCATACATTAATTGTCCTCTTTTACAGGCTCACCTTTATTACCCTCCATATATTCCGTTGGGGTTACATTGAATAATTCTCTAAAGGTTTTACTAAAATAAGCCGTTGAATTGAAGCCACACATATGGGTAACTTCTTTTATAGAATAGCAATTTTTCTCCAACAGTTCTGCAGCATACCTTAATCTTATTGTCCTTATAAAATGACTAGGATTATTACCTGTTAAGGTATTTATCTTTCTATAAAATTGAGACCTACCAATACCGAGTTCCTTTAATATATCATCTTGCTTAAAATCCTCATCATCAACATTATCCAATACTACCTTTGTTGCCTTATCTAAGAACACCTCATCCATATTATTGGTAGTAACCTCACTTGATGGGAAAATACCACCAATTTCAGAAAAGCGTTTTCTAAGTCTCTTTTTCGCTTCAATTAGGTTTCTAATTCTTGATTTTAGCACACTGGTAACAAATGGTTTGGATAAGTAAGCATCTGCACCATTATCATAACCACTAACCCTGTCTACTTCTAAACTTCTAGCCGTAAGCAGTATGACAGGTATATGACAGGTTTCGAACTCGGTCTTCATCAACCTGCACATTTCAAAACCATCCATTTTTGGCATCATAACATCACTTATGACCAAATCTGGGTAACGTTTTTTAACCATTTCTAAGCCCTCTTCCCCATTCTTTGCCTGCAGAACCTTGTATTTGTCTTGCAAATCGTTCTTTAAGTGTTGACGAAGCTCTTTGTTATCCTCAACCAATAAAATAGTTGGTTTTTCAATTTCACTTTCTGTATTAGGATTTGGCAGAATTAGATTTTCATCATCCGCGATATACATTTCATATTCTACAGATTTCATGGAATTGATCAGGAATTCATTTTTTACATTCTCGACTTCAACCGGGGTAGACTTATTATCCAAAGGTAATCTCACTACAAATTTACTACCTACACCATATTCACTTTCCACAAAAATTTCTCCACCATGTTTTTCCACCAGAGCCTGCGTAAAATTCAGCCCTATTCCCGTACCGGACTTAGTTACATCTATATGGTAAAATCTTGAAAAGATGTTTTTAATTTGCTCTTTATCTAAGCCTATTCCCGAATCTGTAACGGTTATTTCAACAAAATCCCCTGTCATTTCCTTTTTAAGAAATAATAGTTTGGACGAGCTTTTTTTCTGGGAAACCTTTTTTATTGAAAAGGTGATTTCGCCACCTGCATTGGTAAATTTTATGGCATTTGAAATAAGGTTGGTTATAATTTTTTCAACCTTATCCAAATCGAACAATAAGTCGATACTGTCAGACTCTGATATAAATCTATATTCAATTTCCTTTTTATTGGCAAGACCTACAAACAGTGAAAATATGTCTTCACTAAATTTAACAATGTTTCCTTTTTCGAGCTGAAGGGGTGCCATACCGACATCCATTTTTCTATAATCCAATAACTGATTCACTAAATGCAATAATCTACGTGCACTACGCTGTATTGAAATAGCTGAAGACTTCACCTCTTCCGGATTATAGGAATAATTGGATAAAATTTTATCGACCGGGTTCATTATTAAGGTCAACGGTGTTCTAAATTCATGGGAAACATTGACAAAGAATTGAAGTTTCAACTGATCCAGTTCATGTTCTTGTGCTTCTTGTACTTTTTGTGTGTAATATCTCATTATCAAATAAAACAGCAATACACCAAACAATGAATATAGAAGATAAGCCCACCAGGTTTTCCATGGTGGCGAAAGAACTTCAAAATTTACGATGGTTGCCTTAGCTTGCTCCCAATTGCCATCTAGAGATGCTTTTACCTCAAAGCCATATTTTCCCGGACTTAGGTTGGCATAGCTCACCTCTCTTTTTGTGCCAATGGTTTCAAAATCGTTATCAAGACCTTGCAACTTATAGGCATATTGTACCCTTTCCGGGTTTTCAAAATGAAGTGCCAAAAAATCGAACGCAACATAATTTTCATCATAGTTCAATTTTAAATTTTCCAACTCTTCTACCCTATCTTCTAATAAAATTCTTTCATTGACCGTATCACCAACAACTACTGGCATATTGTTCAATGTAAACTGGGTAATCTTAGGTTTTAGTGGTGATGAGGGTTTTAATGTAATATCATCTGGGTGAAAAATATTAAATCCGTTTATGCCTCCTATTATAATTCTACCGTCACTGGTTTTCTCAATAGATTTACTTTGATATTCTGGTCCTTGCAACCCATCATGAATATTAAAGTTCTTTAATTGATCTGTTTCCGTATTTAAAAATGAGAGTCCGCTTTTTGTTGTAATCCAAAAATTGTGATTATCATCTTCTTGTACACCAACCACCAAATTATTGGGCAAACCTTCTTTTGAGGTATATGATTTAAGAACATTAAAATCTGAATCCAATTTATAAATACCCGTATCTGCACCCAACCAAATATTTCCTAAATGATCCTCAGAAATATGATTGATAAGGTTGTCTTCAATACCCGGTTTTTTAATCTCATTAAAGGTCAATGTTTCAGGTATTCTTTCTTTGAACTGGTTTAAATCAATATAGTTTAACCCTAATGAAGTGCCAACAAATAACCTATTTCTAGAATCAACGAATAAATAAAATATAAAGTTACTGGCAAGTCCATTTTCCTTACCGGCTACATTTTTAAAGTTATGGAACTTATTGGTTACAGGATCAAAGAGACTTAAACCTTCTGTTCTTAACCCAAGCCATATTCTATTATCATTATCTTCTACCCCTGACCAAACGGAATTTTGACCTATGGTATTGGGGTTAGATTCATTGTGCAAGTAACGTTGAACATTATAACTTTCTGGATCAAATCTATTTACCCCCCCATCTAAAGTACATACCCAGATTTGCCCATTCTTAGACTCAAAAGTGTACAAAATTCTATTAGAACTTATACTGTTACGATTATTGGGGTCATGTGGAAAATGCTGAAAGGTATTGTTTTCTTGATTTAATAGATTTAAACCACCATTATAAGCGCTTATCCATAGGCGCTCCTTAGAATCTTGGAGAACAGATTGAACAATTTTTTCGTTTAGTCCGTATGGGTTTCCCGGTTGATAGTAATAATGACCAAAAGCGTATTGCGAAGGATCCAATTTACTTATCCCTTTATCATAGCTACCTATCCAATAAATACCATTAAAATCTTCATAAATTTTAGACGGTTTATTGTTAGGTAGTGAAAATGAATCGGAAAAGTTATTGACTAAATTCTGAATTACTTTTTCTTCGTTCTTATTTAAAATAAACAGGCCATAACCATCTGTTGATGCCCAGATATTACCATCTTTATCTAAATGCATATCACGAATAGCAATATCCGTTTCATCTGTAAATGATATATGGGAAAAGGTATTCTTGGACCTATTCCAATGAATAATGTTAGAGAGGTTATTTCCTATCCAAAAATCATTATCAGCATCAACAAATATATTCTTAGGTATATGGTTTAATTCGTAGTTAGAAGTGTTCTCAATGAATACACGATCAAAATTATCTTGCTCAGCATTATATCTATTTAAATATTCGCCATTGGTTCCTAACCAAATTTCATTGTTTTGATCTTTAAGAATTACATTAACAATATTATTATCCAACGAATTTAAGTTAGAATCATCATTTAGATAATAGTAAAATTTTAATTCAGATACATCTGCATTAAACTCTTCCAGTAGTATTTTTATGACACCATTATTGGTAGCTACCCACAAGGCATTATTTTCTTCATCAAAAAGTAAAGCATTTATAAATTTACGTGGATTGTTAGATAAGGAAAGTTGCTTGTACAGATCTACCCTAAGAAAACTATTCGTTTTTTTATTAAAGTAATTTAAGCCATTGTTAGTACCTATCCATAAATTACCGTCTGCCCCTTCTACAATGGCATTAATTCTATTATTACTAATTGAATTTTGATCATTTAATATTGACTTGTACACTTCAAACTCATACCCATTATACTTATTAAGGCCGTCAATAGTACCAAACCACATAAAACCTTCTGAATCTTGAAAAATAGTTAAGCAAGTACTGCTCGACAAACCATCAACGGTATCTAAGTTTTCAAACTTAAAATTGTTGAATTGAGCATTGGTAACATAGCTAAGTAAGCCACAAAAAATTAATAAAAGTATCTTCCTTTTCATTATAATCCGATTAAAATATGATCCTATAGCAGTAAAGAATATTTAGTAATCAAAATAGCAAAATTTTAGCTAATTATTGCCGAATTATCAATTAAAATAAGAGTTTATTGGCGTTTAACAAATTATGGAGAAAACAGTATTTTTTTAATTGTGATAGATTACAATTGAAGGTTCTAGATGTAATTATATCTAAAATGCAATACCGCCTTTTGAACGTATAAAAACAAAAAAAGCCACTGATTTCTCAGTGGCTTCTTGTCGGGGTGGCAGGATTCGAACCTGCGACCTCCGCGTCCCAAACGCGGCGCGATAACCGGGCTACGCTACACCCCGAATTGGTTATCAAAAAATATGTCTCTCAACATACTGTTGCGGAGAGACAGGGATTCGAACCCTGGGTAAGTGTTTCCACCTACGACGATTTAGCAAACCGCTCCTTTCGGCCACTCAGGCACCTCTCCAGTAATTCTTCAATGAACTGTTGCTCTAAATAGCGGATGCAAATGTAGTAAGTATAACTGATTATACACAACAATTTTTACGTTTTTTTTCAATAAAAAAATATCTTGCTGTTACTCAGGATATTCCACACGCAAATGATAAATATTTATAAGCTTCTGTTTGAAGATTTTCTTGATTGTCTCTATTTCTTTGAACGTAATATCAGCATTCAAAAACTGATTTGCCTTCATTTGACCAGAAATTATTTTGTCGACAAACTCATCTATAATTAAAAATGTTGGGTTCTTTAAACTTTTTGATGCTGCTTCTACTGAATCTGCCATCATAAGAATTGCAGTCTCCCTTGAAAAAGGTAAAGGCCCTGGATATCTAAAATCCTCTTCGTTTACATTTTCATCAATTTCTTTTTGCTTTTTATAGAAATAAAATACCAAAGTAGTACCATGGTGAGAACGTATAAAATCTATAACCCGATCGGGAATATTATTCTTTCTGGCAATTTCAATGCCTTTTATTACATGATCCACGATAATTCTAGCACTGTCTTTTGGACTAAGTTCATCGTGCGGGTTTACATTGGTTACTTGGTTTTCAGTAAAATAAGTAGGGTCGTTCATCTTACCGATATCATGATACAATGCCCCTACCCTTACCAGCATGGCATTAGCACCAATTTCATTAGCCGCAGCCTCAGCCAAATTGGCTACCTGTAAAGAGTGATGAAATGTTCCCGGAGCCTTATTACTTAACTCTTTTAATAGTTTAGAATTGGTATCGGAAAGCTCTAATAAGGACACATCGGACACCAATCCAAAAACTTTCTCGTAGATATAGATCAAAGGCTGAACAAACAGCGTAATCATTCCATTTAGAAGAAAAAGACCCAAGGTATACCATTCAATATCACTTAAGTCTCCCTCATGAATGGTATGAAATGCCAAATAACCTATAATATATATTAATGTAATCTGCCCTACGCTAACAAAAAGGTTAGCCCTTTTGTATAATTCCGACACCGTTAGAATGGTAACTATTCCCGTAATAATCTGAAGAAATATATATTCAAAACTATTAGGCACCACAAAACCAAGAATAAGTATGGTCAAGACATGTACAAATAATCCTAATCTTGCGTCAAAGAAAGTTTTTAGGATTAATGGTAGAATACATAACGGGACAACAAAAACCAATTGATCATTATACTTTATAACCATTGTGGTTACAAATACCATTAATAAAATATTGAAAAATATAAAAGTGACTTTTACATTGTTTTCATAAACGGTTCTTCTATACTTTTTTAGGAATAAAAATAGCATGATCAATACCAATGCCACTAGAACGGTATAACCTATTAAAATAAAGTAATAATTATTGGCAGTCCACAATTCAGACTCATACTCTGACTTTAAAGATTCCAAAATCTTTAAATTTTCTGCCTCTACCACTTCTCCTTTAGCTATGATCAAACGGCCTTGATCAACGGTACCACGCGTATAAGAAAGTTTTGACAACGCCTCTGCCCTAGCTTTTTGGGTGAGATTATTATCAAAACTTACGTTAGGCTCAATAATATCAAAAAATAAGGCTTGTATTTCCTTTTCAAATGCGCTGAAATTATTATCATCAAGTATAGCGCTAACCAGGTTATTGATTTCACTTACCTTTAAAAAATCTGAAACGCGTACTTTACTTGCCTCATTTCCCTTTACCAAATAAATGAAATTACGTTGTACCTGTTTGCCATTATTCTGTAATATTCCCTTTGCATAAACAGAATCTAAAATGACTTGGGCAAAATATTTTAATCGGCTTTTTTGGTTTCCAGTCAGCTCTGTATTTCCCCATTGAGACTCAAATTCATCATCAAATGACTCTCTAACTTTTTCTACTATACCCTCATCATAACTATAGTACGGTAATTGATTATTTTCTATAATTTGCTTTTCCTTAGCTATTTCAGCATCGGTCTTTTGAATAGAAAAATCAAAAGGGGCATACAGGTTTTCAAACTGCCACGGTTTTCCTTTTTGAAACTCATATTTAAATTTACCTCCTTTGGGCAAGAAGAATACTATAAATGCAACCGCTACTACATAGAGTATATATTTGAAAATGAGCGATTGCTGTTTGTAAAGATTATCCAAAAGAAAATTGTATTAGGTTCTTCAAAAATAGAAAATAATAAACTGATAACTAGTAATTGAGATGATATCACTTGGGTTGCTTTAGAATTTAGTAATTTCGTTTCATCTAAATTTAAAAACATGAAAGAGGTAGTTATTGTTTCAGCCGTAAGAACCCCTATAGGTAGTTTTATGGGCGGATTATCCACAATACCAGCTCCAAAATTAGGAGCCATAGCTATTGAAGGTGCTTTAAAAAAAATTGATCTTAGTCCAGATGTAGTTGACGAAGTATTAATGGGCAATGTAGTTCAAGCCGGTACTGGACAAGCACCGGCCAGACAAGCTGCAATATTTGCCGGCATACCAAATAACGTTCCTTGTACAACCATAAATAAAGTTTGTGCTTCGGGCATGAAGGCCGTAATGCAAGGGGCTCAAGCAATTGCTTTGGGTGATGCCGATATTGTAGTTGCGGGCGGAATGGAAAATATGAGTCTTATACCGCATTACGTACATATGAGAACCGGAACAAAATTTGGTCCTTCTACTTTAATAGACGGAATGCAAAAAGATGGCTTGGTTGATGCATATGATCAAAATGCAATGGGCGTGTGTGCAGATGCTTGTGCCACTAAATATGAATTTAGCAGAGAAGATCAAGATGCCTACGCCATTCAATCATACAAAAGATCTTCAGAAGCTTGGGAAAACGGCAAATTCGATAATGAGGTTATTCCCGTAGCTGTTCCGCAAAGACGTGGTGAACCAAAAATGGTTACTAAAGATGAAGAATACTCAAACGTATTTATTGATAAAATACCCAATTTAAGACCGGCATTTTCTAAAGAAGGCACAGTTACCGCTGCCAATGCCTCTACCATTAATGACGGTGCCGCTGCATTAGTCTTAATGAGCAAAGAAAAAGCCATTGAACTAGATCTTACACCTTTAGCAACAATAAAAAGCTATGCAGATGCAGCGCATGAACCAGAATGGTTTACTACAGCACCGGCAAAAGCATTACCGAAAGCGCTAGCGAAGTCTAATTTAAAATTGGAAGAAATAGATTTCTTTGAATTTAATGAAGCATTCTCCGTAGTTGGACTCGCAAATATGAAAATATTAGGCTTGAACGATAAAAACGTCAATGTAAATGGCGGTGCCGTTTCTCTAGGGCACCCATTAGGATGTTCTGGCGCACGTATATTGATTACATTGCTAAATGTATTGGAGCAAAATAACGCAAAACTAGGTGCTGCAGCCATTTGTAATGGCGGTGGAGGCGCATCGGCAATCATTGTCGAAAGAGCTTAAGCTTTAAATAATATTCATGCAATACGGTATTTGTTTTTTAAGTATTCTACCTGTACGAAGCATGCCCGATGAGGCATCTGAACTGGTAACACAACTTTTGTTCGGGGAACATTTCAAGGTTTTAGAATGCAGAAAAAACTGGTCTAGGATAAAAACTGTCTTTGATAAATGTGAAGGTTGGATCATGAATAGCCAACTTATGTTTATACCTGAAGATGAATTCAATGAAATCCAAACTAGAAAGGAATTGAAATATGTCTCAGATTTAATTTCTTTTGTTGAAGACCATAATAAAGTTTTAACACCAATTCTAATAGGGTCATGCATACCAGAAATTGCTTCTTTACCCATTACATTCAATGGAACATTTATAAATACAGAGCAACCAAAGGAAGAGCTGATAAAAACCGCATTGTTATACCTAAACTCACCCGAACTTAAAGGTGGAAAAACGCCTTTTGGTATAGACAGTGCCGGCTTTGCCCAAATGGTATATAGAATAAACGGCTACCATCTTCTAAGAACGGCAGAAAGCCAATCTAAACAAGGAACCGCATTAAGTTTTGTAGAAGAAAGTGAGGCTGGAGACTTAGCATTCTTTGATAACGCTAATGGGGATATTGACCATGTAGGCATCATAATGGAGGATAATTATGTAATTCATGTAAATGGTAAAGTAAGAGTAGATCGTTTAGACCATACCGGTATTTTCAATAATGACCTTAGAACATACACGCATCAATTAAGAGTCATTAAAAAAGTTGTATAAAAAAAGGCCCTAATTAGGGCCTTTTTCATTTTGCTGTAAGTTAGAATTACTCTCCTAACAACTTCTTTATTCTAGTAAAGTTCTCAGTATCACCCATAGCTCCATAAATATTCTTAAGCTGTGTCATGATATTTTCATTACCAGGGTTGTTCTTCAATGCATCTTCCAAAACATCTGCACCTTGCTTGAACAAGCTATCCTTTTTCTCTTTCAATTCATCATACTTGGCAATATCCGCTCTACTATTACCTAAAGAGTTCATTTCATCAATAAGGTTGTTACCTTCATTTACATAGGTTGTAGAAAGATTTAAATATGCATTGGTATATTTAGGATCAAGCTCTATCGCTTTTTTGTAAGATACACGAGCATCTTCATAATTGTCTTGCTCCATGCTAATTACACCAACGTTGTAATGTAAATCTGGATTATCTGGTGCAAGTGCTATTGCCTGAGCCATTAATTCTTTAAACTTATCTTTATTTCCTTGATTGAAATAAAGGTTTGCTTCGTTTAAAATAAGATTTACATCTTCTGGATCATTTTTTCTAGCTGCCTGATATGCTTCTAAAGCTTTTTCATCTTGCCCTAATTGAGTGTAGATCAATGCTGTATTCTTAACAATTTCAGCTTTTTTAGATGGCGTTTTTTCATCTACAGGATTGGTATAAGTACCAGATTTCACCATAAGGTCACGTTGAACTTTATCCATCTCCTCAACTTCACCTGAAGCCGCATTCGTAGCCTTATACACAACACCGCTACCATCATAACCTACTTCTTGTAGTTTGTTATAATAATCCAACGCCATTTCATAATGACCACCGTTTACAGCACTACCTGCAGCATAGTACAAATAAGATGTATCCTTAGGACTCAATGTATAGCTCATATACAACTTCTCAGCCGCTTCTTTAAACTTATTGTTACTGTTATCGCTAACCGCAGAGTTAACCAAATCTGCAGTCAAAGCTGCCATATATTGGTTAGTCTCAGAAGAATATTTTTGTTTACCAGAAGCTTCTTCTATCTCAATAACCTTTTTAAAAGAATTCGCAGATTTTTCAAATGCATCGTTATCTCCTTTTTTGGCTAAATCGCTATAAATTTTACCTCTTGTAAAGTAATATTGCGCCTGAGTTTTCTCATCAGCTGCGGCAATAGTACCTGAAGCAGCTTCAATAGCAGTTTTGGCTGCTGTAGCATCGCCAGATTTTAATGCCTTTTCCGCAGACTTTATTTCATTCTTTTGAGCAAAACCGACCATAGTAAATGTCAGCGCCGCTACAAGTAATAACCTATTTTTCATTTTTAATATATTAATTATTAGTGTTTATTATTTAAGTTTATTCTTCGGTATCAGGATTATCAATCTCTGTGCCATCTTTTTCTTCAGTATCATCTACTTCAGTTGCACCCTCAGTATTCACTTCAATATCAAGGATTTCAGATTCTTCAAGATCATCTTCATCCTTCATAACCTTAGCAACTGCAGCAATAGAGTCGTTACCTTTAATATTGATCAACCTAACACCTTGTGTAGCTCTTCCCATAACACGTAAATCCTCTACGCTCATACGAATTGCTATTCCAGATTTGTTGATAATCATTAAATCATCAGAGTCGGTAACGTTTTTAATAGCTACAAGTCCGCCCGTTTTATCAGTAACACTAATAGTCTTAACCCCTTTACCTCCTCTATTGGTAACTCTATAATCTTCTATACTAGATCTTTTTCCATAACCTTTTTCAGAAACAACTAAAATTTCTTCCTCAAAATTATGAACCGACACCATACCGATTACTTCGTCTTCATCATTTGCCAAAGTTACACCTCTAACACCAGAAGCATTTCTACCCATTGGTCTAGTTTTACTTTCTTCAAACCTAATTGCCTTACCAGATTTAAGTCCAAGGAATATTTGACTTGTTCCCGTAGTCAACTTAGCTTCTAGCAACTCATCACCATCTCGAACGGTAATGGCATTGATACCATTTTGACGTGGTCTTGAATATTGCTCTAAAGATGTTTTCTTAACCACACCTTTTTTAGTAGCCATAATCACATAATGTGCATTTATGTAATCTTCATCCTTTAAATCTTGCGTACAAATGAACGCTTTTACGCTATCATCCTGTTCTATATTGATCAGGTTTTGAATTGCCCTACCTTTAGAAGTTCTACTACCTTCAGGTATTTCAAACACACGCATCCAGAAACATTTTCCTTTTTGCGTAAAGAACAACATATATTGGTGGTTAGTGCCAACGAACAAATGCTCTAAGAAATCTTCATTTCTGGTTGAGGATGCTTTTTGACCTACACCACCTCTATTTTGCGTTTTGTACTCGGTCAAAGGAGTTCTCTTGATATAACCTGCGTGAGAAATGGTAATTACCACTTGCTCATCTGGAATCATATCTTCCATACTAAGATCTCCACCTGCTACATTGATTACAGACCTTCTTTCATCGCCATACTTTTCCTTAACCTCAAGAAGCTCATCTTTGATGATTTGCATTCTTCGCTCCTTTTTATCAAGAATATCTTTTAAATCGGCAATAAGAAGCATAATTTCATCATACTCGGTTCTAAGCTTATCTTGCTCCAGACCTGTCAACTGACGTAAACGCATTTCAACAATGGCCTTGGCTTGAATCTCACTTAATTTAAAGCGTTCAATTAAGTTGTTCCTTGCCTCATCAGCATTATTGGAAGCTCTAATTATTGCAATTACCTCATCTATATTATCAGAAGCAATTATTAAACCTTCTAGTATATGGGCACGATCTTCAGCTTTTTTCAACTCGAACTGAGTACGCCTAACCACTACTTCATGTCTATGCTCAACAAAATGATGTATCATTTCCTTGACATTCAACAACTGCGGTCTACCATTTACCAATGCAATATTATTTACACTAAATGAGGATTGCAATGCCGTATACTTGTACAACATGTTCAATACTATATTAGGAATAGCATCTCTCTTTAAAATGTAAACGATACGCATACCGTTACGGTCAGATTCATCTCTAATATTAGAGATACCCTCTATCTTTTTATCATTAACAAGATCGGCAGTTTTCTTGATCATATCTGCCTTGTTCACCTGATAAGGAATCTCTGTAACCACAATACACTCCCTTCCCTGAACCTCTTCAAAGCTAGCCTTTGCACGTATTTTTACACGACCTCTACCTGTATGAAAAGCCTCTTTAACACCATCATAACCATATATAATACCACCGGTTGGAAAATCTGGTGCTTTAATATGGGTGATCAGCTCGTCTATCTCAATATCATGATTATCAATATAGGCTACCGTACCATCTACTACTTCAGATAAATTATGAGGAGGCATATTGGTAGCCATACCTACCGCAATACCAGACGCACCGTTCACTAAAAGGTTTGGCACCCTTGTTGGCAAAACCGTAGGTTCTTTTAAAGAATCATCAAAATTCAATTGATGATCAACCGTTTCTTTATCAATATCAGCCAACATGTCATCTGCAATTTTACGCATACGGGCTTCCGTATAACGCATTGCTGCAGGACTATCACCATCTATTGATCCAAAGTTACCTTGACCATCTACAAGCATGTAGCGTAAACTCCATTCTTGAGCCATACGCACCATGGTATCATATACAGAAGTATCACCATGTGGGTGGTACTTACCTAAAACTTCCCCTACAATACGTGCAGATTTCTTATGTGAGCTATTACTTCTAACTCCTAATTCATGCATTCCGAAAAGAACTCTTCTGTGTACGGGTTTTAATCCGTCCCTAACATCTGGCAGGGCACGTGACACAATGACCGACATTGAGTAATCAATGTAGGCAGATTTCATTTCCTCTTCAATATTAATGGGAATCAATTTTTCACCGTCAGCCATTTTAAAATCTTCTGTTTTTTAATTAGTAAAAAAGCATGCCAATATACTTAAATCCTAGGCGTTTCAAGAATATGTGGATTTAATAATATTAATTTTTATTAACACTTGGCAGAGTTATGTTAATTTTTACTTTATCCGCTAATTTCGCACTTATTAAAGCGGGTTTTAATGGCTTTTACAATAACTTTAACGATTATAGGTACGGTATTTGCCAATGATTGGATGAGATTTAGTAATTTTATAGAAGATAATATAGTATATGGATGATAATTTTTCCCCAAGAGTAAAGGATGTTATTGCTTATAGCAAGGAGGAAGCATTGCGACTTGGTCACGATTTTATCGGTACCGAGCACCTCATGCTTGGGCTTCTTAGAGATGGAAACGGGAAGGCCATTAGCATTTTAGATGCTTTAGAAGTCGATTTAGAACACTTACGTAGAAAGGTAGAAATTCTAAGTCCTTCTAACCCTAACGCTAGTGGCGTACAAAAGGATAAAAAGAACTTGCATTTGACAAGACAAGCTGAACGTGCTTTAAAAACAACTTTTTTAGAAGCTAAACTTTTTCAAAGTTCTTCTATAAATACTGCGCACCTTCTACTTTGTATCCTTAGAAATGAAAACGATCCTACAACAAAACTTTTACATAAACTTAAGGTCGATTACGACGGTGTTAAAGAACAGTTTAAATTTATGATTACAAGTGATGACGATATGGTAGATGGCCCAACGGCCGAATCTTTTCCAAGTGACTCTGAAGAGTCCAATGAAGGAAAAGAAAGCACCTTTGGCTCTGCTTCTAATCAAAAAGGTGCCAAAAAATCTAAAACTCCGGTTCTGGATAATTTTGGTAGGGACCTTACACAGATGGCAGAGGAAAATAAACTGGATCCTGTTGTTGGTAGAGAAAAAGAAATTGAAAGGGTTTCACAAATTCTTAGCCGAAGAAAAAAGAACAATCCACTGTTAATTGGTGAACCAGGTGTTGGTAAAAGTGCCATTGCAGAGGGTCTTGCCCTTCGAATAATCAATAAAAAAGTTTCAAGAATTCTGTACAATAAAAGAGTGGTAACGCTTGACCTTGCTTCTTTGGTTGCCGGGACTAAATACAGAGGACAGTTTGAAGAACGCATGAAAGCGGTCATGAACGAACTTGAAAAGAATGATGATGTCATTTTATTCATAGATGAAATTCATACTATTGTTGGTGCCGGTGGCGCAACTGGAAGTTTAGATGCTTCAAATATGTTTAAACCTGCATTGGCAAGAGGCGAAATTCAATGTATTGGTGCAACTACTTTAGATGAATACAGACAATATATTGAAAAAGATGGTGCCCTAGAAAGACGTTTTCAAAAGGTTATTGTAGAACCTACTTCTGTTGAAGAAACAGTAGAGATTCTACATAATATTAAAGGTAAATACGAAGACCACCATAATGTAACCTATACTGACGAAGCTATTGAAGCTTGCGTAAAACTTACAAATAGGTACATGACCGATCGTTTTTTACCGGACAAGGCTATCGATGCTTTAGATGAAGCTGGATCTAGAGTACACATTGTTAATATGGATGTCCCAAAGCAAATTCTTGAATTAGAAAAGAAATTGGAAGATGTTCGTGAACTTAAGAACAGTGTGGTAAAAAAGCAGAAATACGAAGAAGCTGCTAAATTACGTGATGACGAAAAGAGTCTGGAAAAAGAACTTGCCATAGCCCAAGAGCGATGGGAAGATGACAGTAAACTGAACAAAGAAACCGTTAGCGAAGAAAATGTTGCCGATGTTGTTTCAATGATGAGCGGTATACCTGTTAATAGAATAGCGCAAACAGAAAGTAATAAATTAGCTGGTCTACCGGAATTGATCAAATCTAATGTAATTGGTCAAAACGATGCCGTTGCAAAGGTTTCCAAAGCTATTCAGCGTAATAGAGCGGGACTTAAAGATCCCAACAAGCCAATTGGCTCATTTATATTCTTAGGTCAGACCGGTGTTGGTAAAACCCAACTTGCCAAAGTATTGGCAAAAGAACTTTTTGATTCAGAAGACGCACTTATACGTATTGATATGAGTGAGTATATGGAGAAGTTTGCTATCTCTAGATTGGTAGGTGCCCCTCCAGGATATGTAGGTTATGAAGAAGGTGGTCAACTAACAGAAAAAGTTAGAAGAAAACCGTATTCGGTAATATTATTGGATGAGGTTGAAAAGGCTCACCCAGATGTCTTTAATATGCTTTTACAAGTATTGGATGATGGTTTCTTAACAGATAGTTTGGGTCGTAAGATCGACTTTAGAAATACGATTATTATTATGACCTCCAATATTGGAGCTAGACAATTAAAAGATTTTGGACAAGGTGTAGGTTTTGGTACAGCTGCAAAAAAATCTCAGGAAGATGCTCACCAGAAAGGTGTTATTGAAAATGCCTTAAAGAAAGCGTTTGCCCCAGAGTTTTTAAATAGAATTGATGATGTTATTGTATTCAATGCCCTGGAAAGAGAGGACATTCATAAGATCATTGACATAGAACTAGCTAAATTGTTCAAGAGAATCAAGGATATTGGTTATCACTTGAATCTTACCGACGAAGCAAAAGACTATATCGCTGAGAAAGGTTTTGATAAGCAGTATGGTGCAAGACCGTTAAAAAGAGCAATTCAAAAATACATTGAAGATGCCTTAGCGGAAGAAATAGTAAATTCTAAGCTTAAGGAAGGTGACAGTATTTATATTGATCTTGACAAAAAGAGCGAAGAATTGACCATTAAGATTGAAAAAGCCGAGGAAGAGTCTCCTAAAACGTAGATTTTCTCACTTTTACAGTATAAAAAAAGAGCCCTTGTTAGGGCTCTTTTTTCGTACAATACTTTCTAAGTCGTAAGAATAGAAATACAGCCATTCATAGCTATACGCAGTACGAACGATATTTTCGCGTTTAAACTAAAATTTTGCACAAAGATTGTAGTTCACTTTACTTTCGCTCAAGACACACTATATTAATACTGAAAGAATGAAAGTTGGATCTACCAAGAAAAAAGTAATTGTGCGAGAGTACGAATTAGAAACAGGCAAAATTCAGGTTTATGAGAATTACATGGTATCCATCTTTGACGAGGGCGCTACATTAACATTAGAAAGAGCTTACCAAATTATTGGTATAGCTGAAATTCATTTTAGAGATAAGAATTTTGGGTTCATTAGTCTACGTAGGCACTCATTTGCCATTGATCCAACCATTTACAACTACTTAAAACAATTAGACAATCTTAAAGCTTTTGCAATCGTTTCAGTAAAAGAAATCGACATGCATAACTTTAAGATCGAAAAACTGTTTTACAAAAAGCCTATGAAATTCTTCATAGAATTTGATAACGCATTAAAATGGGTTAAAAGAAGGGTAAATTCTTAAGAATTATTGATTGGACTGATTTTCTTCTTCCGTAACGGGTTGTTCTGGCAATTTAAACAAATCCAAATATGCATTTGCCAAATTATCTATAACATCTGAAGCGGTTAAGGACTGAAAACCAGTAGACTCTACGGCTATATCTCCAGATCTGCCATGTAAATAGACCCCAAAGATTGAAGCATCCAGTGCTGGGTAACCTTGCGCCAACAACCCTGTAATTACACCTGTTAACACATCACCTGTTCCTGCTGTAGCCATACCAGGATTACCAGTGGTATTTACATATCCCTTGTCATTATAAACCACAATAGTGTGTGCACCCTTTACAACTACAATACAATTATATTTTTTTGAAAACTCCTTTACTTTTTTCAACTTTTCAAAGTCATCTTTCCAACTGCCGATCAATCGCTCCAACTCTTTTGGATGAGGCGTTAAAATAGTTTTCTCAGGAAGCTCTTTTAACAGTTCTTTCTTTTTAGAAAGTATATTAAGTGCATCCGCATCTATTACCAAGGGAGATTTATTTTGCTCTAAGAAACTTGTAAATGCCTTAATAGACACATCGCTTGTACCCATTCCCATTCCTATCCCTACAACGCTTGGCTCAATATCAAACTTAATTTCAGTAAGTTCTTTTTCTTCAAGATCTGTCAACACCATTATTTCTGGTAATGCGGTCTGCAATATAGTATAACCAATTCTGGGAACATAGGATGTGACCAACCCGCTACCTGCACAAAGAGCAGCCTTAGACGAAAGACAAACGGAACCTATTTTCCCATAACTTCCACCAACAATTAATGAATGGCCATAGGTACCCTTATGTCCAAATTTTTCCCTAGGCTTATACAATGTCAAGACTTCATTCTTCCCTATTAACTCATATTCCGTTTCGGCCTGCATTAAATACTCAGGATCCAAACCTATATCCAATACCTCCCATTGTTCAATGAAACCACCAGTTTCCGGCAAAAAGAAAACTAGTTTGGGAGTTTGAAAACTCAATACATAATTAGATTTTATAATAGCATCAAAATTTTCAGGTCCTTGATCGGTGAACAATCCTGAAGGAATATCAATTGAAAGAATAAATGCCTGAGAATTATTTAAGTGCTGAATAACTTTTATCACCCAATCATCAGGTGTTCTATTTAAACCTATTCCAAAAATGCCATCCACAATGATATCTTCCCTACCTATTGCCGGTAGTTCATCATCAGAATTCATAAAATGCGGCCAAACTTTTCGATCTTTTAATCGATCTAGGTTTATTAAAAAGTCTTTTGACCTCTTTTCACTATAATTGATAACATATACCTCTAAATTATAACCATGATCCACAAGATGCCTGGCCAGCGCAATACCATCGCCCCCGTTATTACCTATTCCACAGAATAAATGAATTTTCACTGGAGCTCCTTGCATACGCAAATGCATCCAATTAAAAAGTTGCAAAGCAGCACGTTCCATTAATTCATTACTACCAATTTCTTCTTTTTTATTAGAAATCTGATCTGCTTTATAAATTTGTTTTGCGCTATATAATTTCATTCTTTATTGTATTTATATCTAAAAAATAACTATTCCGTAAAAAATTGTGGAATGATTTGTTTAAGTTATCAAATGTACTACTTTTGACTTTCAACCATTAGTATTTATGGACTGCTATATAACAGACATAACATTAGATTTCACTTCAGCTACTATTACTTATGGTACAGCTACGGCACGTTTCACCCTTTGGGGTTAAAAACTATATATCTCCGTACCCGTGTTTAATTACACCATATCTTAAATTACAAAGTCAACATTACACATCATGAAAGTTCTAAAATTCGGTGGTTCATCTGTAGCCAAGCCTGAAAATATAGTTAAAATTAAAAATATAATCTCTAAATACAACGACCCTATAATTTTGGTTGTTTCAGCTTTTGGAGGAGTAACAGATTTATTATTGCAAGCCGGTTCTTTGGCATCTGCACAAGATCAGAAATACAAAGAAATACTACATACATTAGAAGAAAGACATTTAGCTACGGTTAAAGAGTTAATTCCCGTTACCACTCAAAGCAAGGTGCTTAGCAAAGTAAAAAGCGAATTCAATGTGCTTGAAACACTACTTGAGGGCGCTTACTTTATTGGAGAAATAACACCTAAATTATCTGACAAAATAGTAAGTTACGGTGAACTTCTTTCTTCATATATCATTAGCGAATATCTAATTAATGAAAAGCTTGATGCCGTTTTTAAGGATAGTAGAGAATTAATAATTACTCATAAACTAAACGGTAAAAATGTGGTGAATTTCACCAAAACCAATGCTAATTGCGAGGAATTTTTTAATTCTTCAAAAAAACAGGTTTCAGTTTGCCCAGGATTTATAGCCACATCGGAAGAAGGCATATCTACCACGTTAGGCCGTGGTGGTTCAGATTATACCGCTGCTATTTATGCTGCTGCGGTAGATGCCGATATTTTGGAAATATGGACAGATGTGAGTGGTATGTACACAGCTAACCCAAAAATGGTAAAACAAGCGAAGGCCATTCCGCATATTTCTTATGAAGAAGCAATGGAACTATCGCATTTTGGAGCAAAAGTACTTTATCCTCCAACAATACAGCCCGTTCTATCTAAAGGAATATCCATAGTTATAAAAAACACTTTTAGCCCAGAGGAAAAAGGAACTTTAATAACCAAATCTAAAAACGAAAAAGGTAAAACGGTACGCGGTATTAGCCATATTGGCAACATTGCCCTATTATCTTTAGAAGGTCCAGGTATGGTAGGTATACCAGGAATATCCAAACGTTTTTTCGAAGTACTTTCTCAAGCTGATATTAGTGTTGTTTTAATTACACAAGCATCTTCTGAACATTCTATTTGTGTAGGTATATCTGCCAATGATGTAGAAAAGGCAATTAGTATCGTAAACGAAGCTTTTGAATACGAAATTGAAAGGGGACGTATTAAAACGGTTATTCCTGAAAGTGATTTAGCCATTGTTGCCTTAGTGGGTGATAACATGAAAAGTCACCAAGGTCTAAGCGGTAAAATGTTCAGTACTTTAGGTAAAAACAATGTAAATATTAGAGTAATTGCCCAAGGTGCCTCTGAAAGAAATATTTCTTGCATTATTGACGAAAAAGATGTCAAAAAGGCATTAAACGCTTTGCACGAGGAGTTTTTTGAAGAAAACATTAAACAATTGAACCTATTTGTAATGGGTGTGGGAAATGTTGGAGCTAAATTTTTAGAGCAAATTAGAGAGCAACGTAAATTCCTAAAAGAGAATTTAAAATTGAATATTAGGGTTATTGGAATGTCCAACTCTAGAACAATGCTTTTTGATGAAAAAGGAATTGACCTAAATGATTGGGCTACCAAACTTGCGAATGGAGAAAAAGCGGATAAAGTCAAATTCTTAGCCTTAGTAAATAGTCTAAACTACCGAAATAGTATTTTCGTAGATAACACAGCCAGTGAAGAAGTATCAAAAACCTACAGTGAATATCTGGGCAATAGCATATCTGTAGTTACATGTAATAAAATTGCATGTTCATCTGAATTTGAAAACTATTCACATTTAAAATCTTTAGCCAGAACATACAACGCTCCGTTTTTATTTGAAACCAATGTTGGTGCCGGTTTACCAATAATCGATACTCTTAAACATTTGATTGCTTCTGGTGATAAAATATTGAAAATACAAGCTGTTCTTTCTGGTAGTTTAAACTTTGTTTTCAATAATTTCAATGATCAAACTACGTTTCATGATGTGGTGAAACAAGCTCAAGAAGAGGGCTATACAGAGCCTGATCCAAAAATTGATTTAAGTGGTGTTGATGTCATGCGCAAAATTTTGATTTTAGCGCGCGAAAGTGGTAATCAGCTAGAAATTAGCGATATAAAAAACAATCCGTTTTTACCCGAAGAAAGTTTAAATACTGACAACAATGAAGACTTCTTTGCCTCTTTGATTAAGCATGAGCCACATTTTCAGTCTTTGTTTTCAAGTGCAAAAAAATCTGATAGCAAGCTTAAGTATGTGGCCCAGTTCGATGATGGAAAAGCAAGTGTAGGATTACAGGAAATACCTAAAGGTCATGATTTCTATAATTTAGAAGGTAGTGATAACATTGTTCTTTTCTACACTGAAAGATACCCTAACCAGCCAATGATAATTAAAGGTGCGGGTGCGGGCGCTGCTGTAACGTCCTCAGGAATATTCGCCGATATTATACGAATAGGTAATTTCTAAATTTCATAACTATAACTTTCATTATGGCTACAAACGAAATTAAAGTATTTTGCCCTGCAACAGTTGCCAACGTTTCATGCGGATTTGATGTGCTTGGTGTCGCCCTAGACTCGGTCGGTGATGAAATGGTGGTTAGAAAAGTGCCTCAAAAAGGTATTAAAATAACAAAACTTACTGGACAAGATTTACCAAAAGAGACATTGAACAATGTGGCAGGAGTTGCTGGTAACGCATTTCTATTAGCCTCTGATTATGACGGCGGATTTGAAATCGAAATAGATAAAAAAATAAAACCTGGCAGTGGTATAGGTAGTAGCGCTGCTAGTTCTGCAGGTGCTGTTTGGGCCATGAACCACTTATTGGGCAACCCCTTTAGCAAAACTGAATTGGTAAAATTTGCCATGGAAGGTGAACGTTTGGCAAGTGATGTAGCCCACGCAGACAATGTGGCTCCCGCCCTATTTGGCGGTTTCACTTTAGTACGCAGCTATAGTCCGCTAGATATTATTGATATACCGGCTCCAACTGAATTATATTTGACCATAATTCATCCGCAGATAGAAATAAAAACTTCTGATTCCAGAAAGATTTTGAAAACAACTATCTCTATGGAAACAGGAATTAAACAATGGGGAAATGTAGGTGGATTAGTAGCCGGACTTTTCAAAAAAGATTATGATTTAATCGGTCGTTCCCTAGAAGATCATATTGTTGAACCAATACGTTCTATTTTAATTCCGGGGTTTGACGAAGTTAAAAAGGTTTCTTTGGAAGCCGGAGCATTAGGATCTGGCATATCTGGATCAGGACCTTCTATTTTTGCATTCAGCAAAGGAAAAGATACCGCATTAAAAGTAGGTGAGTCCATGAAAAAAGTCTATGATAAAATTGGAATAGACTACGAAATTCATGTCTCTAAAATAAACACCGAAGGCGTAAAAATTTTATAAATAAAAAAGTAGTCTACTACTAACCATTAAACATACTCATCTTGAAATTCTATAGTTTAAACAATACTGCACCCAAAGTTTCTTTTGACACCGCCGTTGTCAATGGTATTGCACCTGATAAAGGCTTATATTTTCCAGAAGAAATAACCCCTCTACCAGCTTCGTTTTTTGAGCATATTGAAAATCTTACCAATGAGGAAATCGCTTTTACGGCTATTCGTCAATTTGTAACAGAAGTTATACCAGATAATGTATTGAAAGATATACTAAAAGAGGTGCTAGACTTCGATTTTCCGGTTATTGACATTACTTCCAACATTGGTACATTAGAACTTTTTCATGGTCCAACCATGGCTTTTAAAGATGTTGGCGCTCGCTTTATGGCACAGTGCCTAGGATATTTTTCTAGAGCATCAAAAAATGAAGTAACCGTACTTGTAGCTACATCGGGCGATACCGGTGGCGCAGTTGCTAATGGTTTTCTAGGCGTAGATGGTGTAAAAGTTGTAATACTATACCCAAGCGGCAAAGTAAGTGACATTCAAGAAAGACAACTGACTACTTTAGGACAAAATATTACGGCACTAGAGGTAGACGGTATGTTCGATGATTGCCAGGCTATGGTAAAAAATGCATTTTTGGATAAGGAACTGCTTGATAACAAGAAATTAACTTCTGCTAACTCCATTAATGTTGCACGTTGGTTACCGCAGTTATTCTATTTTCTTTTTGCTTACAAACAAGCTAAATCCCAAGATAAGGAAATCATATTCTCTGTCCCTTCCGGTAATTTCGGGAATATCTGTGCAGGGCTAATGGCACAACGTTTAGGCATGCCGGTAAAACACTTTATCGCAGCTACAAATGTAAATGATACCGTGCCCCAATTTATGCAAACCAAAGAATATTCACCAAAGCCGTCTACAGCTACTATCTCTAATGCTATGGACGTTGGAGACCCAAGTAACTTCATTAGAATTAGACACTTGTTTCAGAATAATTTTGATTTGCTAAAGGACAATCTTTCTGCCTACTCTTTTACAGATAACGAAACAAAGAAAGCCTTAAAAGAGATTAATGATATCAATGGTTATGTTGCCGACCCACATGGTGCCGTAGGTTATTTAGGACTAAAAAAATATCAAGAGCTACATCCTGATACTTATGGCATTTTCTTAGAAACCGCACACCCGGTCAAGTTTTTAGATATTGTTGAGGAAACCCTTGATGAAAAGCTGGAGATTCCTGCACAAATTCAAAAAGTAATGAATAAAACCAAGGCATCCATTAAAATTGCTAGTTATGATGAACTTAAAAATTTTCTTTTAAGTTCTTAGCTAACTTCAAGGTTATAATATTTTCTCAATTCCCTGGTTAGCCACATTGGCTTCTATTTATTTTCGATAAATTTGCATCGTCAATATATATAGAAGATGAAAAATACTGCGCTTACTTCAACACATGAATCTCTTGGTGCCAAAATGGTTCCTTTTGCCGGTTACAACATGCCTGTTTCTTACGAAGGTGTAAATGCTGAACATGAAACTGTTCGCAACGGTGTTGGGGTTTTCGATGTATCACATATGGGCGAATTTTTAATCTCTGGTCCTACTGCCTTAGATTTAATACAAAAAGTAACTTCAAATGATGCATCTAAGTTAACCATAGGCAGAGCTCAATATAGCTGCTTACCAAATGAAAATGGCGGTATTGTTGACGACCTTATTGTATATCGCATAAAAGAAGAACAATATCTTTTAGTCGTAAATGCATCCAATATTGAAAAAGATTGGAATCATATTTCTTCTTATAATGCAGAATTTAAGGCAGATATGAGAGACATATCTGAAGGTTATTCGCTTTTGGCCATACAGGGTCCAAAAGCCGTAGAGGCAATGCAGTCCCTAACCTCCGTGAATTTATCCGATATTAAATTTTATCATTTTGAAGTATCCGATTTTGCTGGAATAGAAAATGTAATCATATCTGCAACGGGCTATACAGGTTCTGGCGGATTTGAAATTTACTGTAAAAATGAAGAAGTAAAACAAATTTGGGACAAGGTTTTTGAAGCTGGGGCCAATTTTGGAATAAAACCAATTGGCTTGGCCGCAAGAGATACCTTAAGATTAGAAATGGGATATTGTCTATATGGAAATGATATTAACGACACTACCTCTCCTTTTGAGGCTGGTTTGGGCTGGATAACCAAATTCACGAAAGACTTTGTTAATTCTGAAGCTTTGCAAAAAGAGAAACAACAGGGTCCTGAACGTAAATTAGTCGCATTTGAATTAGATGAACGTGGAATACCCAGACAAGGCTATGACATTGTTGATGGTAACGGTAAAACCATAGGTGAAGTCACCTCTGGCACTATGTCACCTTCAATGGGAACCGGAATTGGATTAGGCTATGTACCGCCTATTTTCTCCGAAGTTGGCAGTAAAATCAACATACAGATCAGAAAAAATGCAATACCTGCCACGATAGTTAAATTACCATTTTACAAAAGTAAATGATAGATTACCAAAGTGTTCTAAATGCAATTAATGAAACCGCATCCAAAGAAAAGGAAAGAGGAAAAATTGCAGATTACATACCGGAATTGGCAAAAGTTGATGTTAACAATTTTGGCATACATCTAATTGACAATCATCAAAATAATTTTTCTGCAGGAGATTCAAATGAACTTTTTTCCATACAGAGTATTTCTAAAGTTTTAACACTCTCAATGGCTTTGGGCCTTATTGGAGAAGATGTTTGGAAACGGGTAGATGTTGAACCTTCTGGCGATCCGTTCAACCATTTGTCCCTATTGGAATTGGAAAATGGTATCCCCAGAAATCCATTAATAAATCCTGGGGCAATCGTTATTGCAGATATTTTAGTTTCTCAATTGAAGAACCCTAAAGAAGATTTTTTATCCTTCGTACGCCAAATTGCAAATGACGACACCATAGATTATGATGAAACCGTGGCACTTTCTGAAAAGAAAACAGGATTCCGGAATTTTGCCGCTGCCAATCTTTTAAAGTCATATAAAAATTTAAATAATGATGTTGATGCTGTTTTAGACTTCTATTTTCATCAATGCTCCCTTGCCATGAATTGCGAACAGTTAACACATGCTTTCTACATGTTTATGAATCATGGCAAATGCAGAAAAAATAAGGCTTATTTAACCTTATCTCAGGTAAAACGAATTAATGCTATCATGCTTACGTGTGGTTTTTATGATGAAGCCGGTGAATTTGCATTTGAAGTTGGGCTACCAGGTAAAAGTGGTGTTGGTGGCGGTATCGTAGCCTTACTACCAAACAAATTTTGCGTAGCAACTTGGTCTCCGGGACTAAACCCTAAAGGGAATTCAAAATTAGGTATGCTTGCGTTGGAAAAATTGACCACAGAAACAGAACTTTCCATTTTTTGAAAATAGATACAAAGAAAATACTGATTATTGGCGCAAGTGGCTTCATAGGTAATGCTATATACAAAGAACTTTGTAATTACTTTGACACTTATGGCACTTATTGTCATGCGGCAAATTCATATTCATCTAACAAACAATTTGTTCAATACAATGTTGAAGAAGATGATATTGTTGAAGTTTTAGAAGAGATAAAGCCTCAAGTTATAATTTCTGCCTTGAGAGGAAATTTTGCTGCCTTGGTTATTGCCCATGACCATATGGTCAAGTATGTCGCTGAAGAAAAGTGTAAGCTCTATTTTATTTCATCTGCGAATGTATTTGACGCCTACAGCAAATACCCTTCTTATGAAATGGACAAAACATTATCTGAGAGTGTGTATGGCAGACTAAAAATAAAGATCGAAAATATGCTTCTTAGATTGCCAAAAGAAAAAATGGCAATTCTACGGGTCCCTATGGTTTTTGGTAACGCATCGCCAAGAATCAAGGCAATGAAAAAATCTATTATAGAAAATGAATCGGTAGAAGTTTTTCCCAATTTGATATTAAATGTGACAAATGATGACAAGCTTACTCAACAAATTCACTACCTTATTAATAGAAATAAAACGGGTATTTATCACTTAGGCAGTAATGACCTTACTCATCATGAAGATTTTATAAAAGAAATATTAGAACGCGTAGGCAATTTTAACCCTATAATTAAAAGAGTATATACTACCAATGAGGATAGATATTTAGCCGTACTTCCAAAAACAAATAAGTTACCCAAAAATTTACAATTTACTTTTCAAGATATTATTGACCATCATGTTTTAAATTAGAAACAATTATGAAAGAAATGGAAAAATTTACAGATCAACAAATAGCGGACTATTTAGGTCAACTTGACGGATGGGAGTATGTGGATGGAGCCATAGAAACCACCTTTGAATTTAAAAATTTTAAAGAAGCGTTTTCAGTGATGACACGTATTGCTTTTGAATGTGAGGCTCAAGGCCATCACCCAGATTGGAGCAATGTTTATAACACATTGAATATTCGCTTAAATACCCATGATGCCAATGGTGTCACGGAAAAAGATTTTGTTTTAGCTAGAACTATAGAAGATATTATAGAAAGTGAATTTTAATTAAAACGGTGCACTAAAGAAATTCATTTCAATGATTTCTGAACATTACCCGTTTTTGTACATTTGTTTAAAATAATTTACCATGGGAAGAGCTTTTGAATTTAGAAAAGCACGTAAAATGAAAAGATGGTCGGCAATGTCAAAAGCCTTTACTCGTATAGGTAAAGACATTGTAATGGCCGTAAAGGAAGGTGGACCAGATCCAGACTCCAATTCCAGACTAAGAGCCGTTATACAAAACGCGAAATCTGTCAACATGCCTAAAGACAATGTTGAACGCGCTATAAAAAGAGCTAGTGATAAAAGTCTTGGTGACTATAAGGAAGTTCTTTTTGAAGGGTATGCACCTCACGGCATAGCTGTTTTAGTAGAAACCGCAACTGATAATAATACAAGAACAGTTGCCAATGTTAGAAGTTATTTTAATAAATGTAATGGTAACTTAGGTACTTCTGGCTCTGTTGAATTTATGTTCGACCATACTTGTAATTTTAGAATACCTGCAGAAGGTATTGACCCAGAGGAATTGGAACTGGAATTGATCGATTTTGGAGCAGAAGAAGTCTTTGTTGATGACGATGGAATTCTAATCTACGGACCTTTTGAGAGCTTTGGAGCTTTACAAAAAGAATTGGAAAACCGTGATATAGAAATTTTATCATCTGGATTTGAAAGAATTCCCCAAGTCACTAAAAAGTTAAACGAGGAAGAAGCTGCAGACGTAGAAAAGCTCTTAGAAAAACTAGAAGAGGATGATGATGTACAGAATGTATATCATTCAATGGAAGAATAATTTTTATCGTTTATATTCAATAAAAAAGGAGACCTTGTCAGGTCTCCTTTTTTTGTTTTTAGGTTAGTCGATAAAACCTATTGCCGTTGGATCAACATTTTCTGTTGGAACTCAACACCTGCAGTATCCGTTGTTTTTACAAAATACACTCCCTCCGGCATATCCCTTACACTTATAGGTAAACCCCTATCGTCGATCGGCCCTCCTTTGATGGTCTGAACCAACCTACCCGTCACATCGAATATTTGAATGGCACCTACAGTGGTCGGGAGATCGAAACTTACCGATGTTTCATCAACGGCAGGGTTCGGATAAACGACCATAACGTTGCCAGGGTTCTCGCTCGTTTTGGAGGATATGGACGATACCGGAAGGTACTGTACCAGCGTCGCCTTCGTGGCGGTGGAACTGTCGTCCACATAACCCGAAACGCCACCACGGCCGCGCAAATGGATACTCACCAGATCCGTGCCGCCGTCACTGTACACCTGCACCCGGAGCGCATCCGCCTCGATAGGGTACTGAGCGCCACCGCCCCATTCATAGATGCCCGAGTCGATCCAGCCACCCTTGCCCTCTTCCAGAACCGTCCATGTACCGTTGCGAAGATAAGAGATGCGCCACATGGAGTTGGGCTGGGGCTGGTTGGGGTACGTCCCGCCGAAGGTGATATAGTTCACCAGCTTGGTACTCGACCAGTCCACCTGCCAACGGAAACCGTCCTCCGCGCCCGGACGGCCTAGGTTGTCATAACGGCCTACCCCGTACTCGTTGAATCGAGTAGGCGTATAATAATTCTCCGTCACGGGGTCGTACAAGATCGCCCCCATGGTTCCGCGACCTCCGTCGACACTTCCTCCAAGGACGGCATCATCCAACAATGCTAGGTTGATATCCGCATCAGGAGCATTGAACGCTTCAGTAACGTCCACTACCTCAACACGCCTGATCACATCTTCCGATCGGTTCGTACCATCGGTGGAACTGTATACGATATCGTAACCGCCCACTACGTCCATAAAGGAACTAGAGTCTATGTCCACCGGAGACCCGTCGTCCGTCGTGGCCCCAAGCTCCGTATAGCCCGATCCAAGCTCTATGACCTGGGGGTTCGCCCCGTTCAACGTAATGACGGGTGCGGTCGTGTCGATAACATCCACACGCCTGATCACATCTTCCGATCGGTTCGTACCATCGGTGGAACTGTATACGATATCGTAACCGCCCACTACGTCCATAAAGGAACTAGAGTCTATGTCCACCGGAGACCCGTCGTCCGTCGTGGCCCCACGCTCGGTATCGAGCCTGGCGCACCCCACC
>NZ_PDUT01000005.1:0-113551 GCF_002700155.1 Maribacter sp. 6B07
AAAAAACTTAGGTGGCCATGGCGACGGGGCCCACCCCTTACCATTCCGAACAGGGAAGTTAAGACCGTTTGCGCCGATGGTACTGCTATACCAAGTGGGAGAGTAGGTAGCCGCCTTTTTCGAAAGCCCCTTACAGTAATGTAAGGGGCTTTTTTTATACCCTAAAGTGAAAGTGACCGGGGTAATATAAGTATTACCCTATCTTCATACGGACTGTTATACTTCTAGTGCAATTATAAGTAAGTAGTAATACGTGTTCACTTTGAATGCCTAAGGCTAGTTCTACTGTTTCATTTAAGTTTAAAAGATGTAATGAGCCTATGAGTACAGAAAAACATCTATTATTGATATTATGAGCTAATATTTCATGAATTTGGATATTGATAAGTGAAGTATAGCCAAATAGATAAAAAAAATCCGCAACATTAACAGTTGCGGATTTGTAGTTTATAGGTAGTTAATAATTATACCCTAGGTAAATCACCTTCACCTTTTAATGGTAAAGCAGTTTCTCCCATTAAATATTTATCTACATGATGTGCAGCTTGTCTACCTTCTGAAATGGCCCAGACAATAAGAGATTGTCCTCTTCTTTGGTCACCAGCTGCAAAAACACCAGGAACATTTGTTTTATAATCATTTTCAGAGGCTTTTATATTGGTTCTTGCATCCATTTCTAAACCTAATTGGTTCGCAACGGTATTTTCAGAACCGGTAAAGCCTAAAGCTAATAAGGCCAAATCACATTTCCATTCCTTCTCAGTACCTTCAACTTCTTTTAACTGTGGTCGTTGTCCTGGAGTTTTAATCCATTCTACTTCAGAAGTTATTAAGCCTGTAAGGTTACCATCTTGATCACCAATAAATTTTTTGGTGGATATACTAAAGAAACGCTCAGCTCCTTCTTTGTGAGAAGAACTAGTTCTTAAGCGCATAGGCCAAAACGGCCAAGGCTGACCTTCGGGTCTTTCTGTAGTGGCCATTGGCATGATCTCGAAATTTGATACTGAAATTGCTCCATGTCTAAAAGATGTTCCAATACAATCTGATCCAGTATCACCACCACCAATAACAATTACATTTTTATTGGTTGCTTTTATTTCTTCTCCAAGTTCTTTGATACCATCTACTCTTCTGTTGTTCTGTCCAAGAAAATCCATGGCTTGAACAACCCCTTTTAAGTCAGACCCTTCAATGGGTAAATTTCTTCTGATAGTAGCTCCACCGGTTAAAACAATAGCATCAAAATTTTGTTTTAATTCATCAGCTTTTATATCTACTCCAATATGTACACCACAATTGAAGTTTATACCTTCAGCTTTCAGGATTTCTAAGCGACGATCTATGACGTTCTTTTCCATCTTAAAATCAGGAATTCCGTAACGTAAAAGTCCACCTGGTTTTTCATCTCGTTCAAAAACAGTTACGTTATGACCTGCCCTGTTCAGTTGTTGTGCCGTGGCTAGACCTGCAGGTCCTGATCCAACGATAGCTACTTTTTTGTCGGTTCTGGTAAGTGGTGGTTTAGCAGATATCCAACCTTTCTCAAAGGCAGTTTCTACAATATTTTTTTCAATATTTTCAATACTTACCGGATCTTCATTAATACCCAAAACACATGCTTCCTCACATGGTGCCGGGCACAATCTACCGGTAAATTCTGGAAAATTATTTGTTGAATGTAATATTGAACTTGCTTTTTCCCATTTACCACGGTATACAGCATCATTAAAATCTGGAATTAAATTACCCAATGGGCAACCACTATGGCAAAAAGGTATGCCACAATCCATACAACGTGCACCTTGATTTTTTAATTCATTTTCTGGTAACGGTACTGTAAATTCCTTGTAATTTTTTAAACGTTCCTCAACCGGTTCGTATGCTTCAATTTTTCTGTCGAATTCCAAAAATCCTGTTGTCTTTCCCATGTTCCGATCTTAAATAGTTTGTAAATTTTCTTTTTCTAATCTAATTAGAGCTTGTCTGTATTCTTCAGGTAATACCTTAACGAATTTTGGCAGGTATGATTCCCAATTTTCAAGAATACGCTGAGCTAAAGGACTTGAGGTCGAATTATAATGGCTTTCGATTAAATCTTTAAGCTGCTTAATGTCTGGTGCTTCTGTAACTTCTAACAGGTTTAAACCTTCTAGACTACAACGTTGTTTAAAAGTTTTGTGGTTATCTAAGACATATGCAATACCACCACTCATTCCTGCACCAAAGTTTCTTCCAACTTCACCAAGAATGACAGCAACTCCACCTGTCATATACTCACAACCATGATCTCCTATACCTTCAACAACTGCTTTTGCACCTGAATTACGAACACAGAAACGCTCACCTGCTTTTCCATTAATATATGCTCTACCAGCGGTAGCACCATAAAGTGTTACATTACCGGTAATTACGTTATCTTCTGGTACAATTGTAGACTTTTCAGGTACTTTTATGACTAGTTTAGCACCAGAAAGTCCTTTGCCTAGGTAATCATTAGTATTACCATTAACGACCATTGTTAGACCTCTTGTGGCAAATGCCCCGAAGCTTTGACCGGCCGATCCAGTAAAGTTCAAGCGTAATGTATTAATAGGAAGCCCTTCTGCGCCATAAGTTTTAGATATTTCGTTACTTATTATGGCACCTACCGCACGATCCGTATTGCAAATAGGATAGTCTAACGTTAATTTTTCCTTTCTAAATAAAGATGGATTCGCTTTTGCAATAATATCAAACTCTATAGATTTATCTATATCGTGTTTTTGCTTTTCAGTATTATAGAACTTAGTTCCTTTTGGTACATCAACTTGGTGAAGTATCGGTGTTAAATCGATACCAGCTGCTTTATAATGGTCAATTGCTTTTTTACGATCTAGTTTCTGTACCTGGCCTACCATTTCGTTAATAGTCTTGAAGCCTAATTGCGCCATTATTTCACGCAATTCTTGTGCAACAAAATACATGTAGTTAACCACATGTTCTGGCTTACCTTTAAACTTCTTTCTAAGTTCAGGGTTTTGGGTTGCAATACCAACTGGACAAGTGTTTAAATGACAAACTCTCATCATTATACATCCTGAGGCTACTAAAGGTGCAGTGGCAAAACCGAATTCTTCAGCACCTAAAAGACAAGCTACGGCAACATCTCTACCAGTTTTTAATTGTCCGTCACATTCAAGAACAATTCTATTTCTTAAATCGTTTAATACAAGGGTTTGTTGGGCTTCGGCTATACCAAGTTCCCATGGTAAACCTGCATGCTTTAATGAAGTTAAAGGAGATGCTCCGGTACCTCCGTCAAAACCGGAAACCAAAACTACATCTGCTTTAGCCTTTGAAACACCTGCTGCAACAGTACCTACACCTACTTCTGAAACAAGCTTTACATTTATTCTTGCTTTTCTATTTGCTGATTTTAAATCATATATAAGTTGTGATAAATCTTCAATAGAGTAGATGTCATGATGTGGTGGTGGTGAAATTAGACCAACATAAGGTGTTGAGTTTCTTGTTTTGGCAATTTCAGGATTTACTTTAGGTCCAGGTAATTGACCACCTTCACCTGGCTTGGCCCCTTGCGCCATTTTAATTTGAATTTCTTTGGCATTGGTCAAGTAATTTGAGGTAACTCCAAATCTACCGGAAGCCACTTGCTTAATAGCACTGTTTCTCCAATCACCTGTTGCATTTTTGTAAAATCTATTTTGATCTTCACCACCTTCTCCAGAATTACTTTTTCCACCAATACGGTTCATTGCAATCGCAAGGTTTTCGTGTGCCTCTTTGCTGATAGATCCGTAAGACATTGCCCCGGTTTTGAACCTTTTGACAATTTCTGTCCAAGGCTCTACTTCTTCTATTGGAATAGGATCATAGTTGGAGAATTCAAAAAGACCTCTAATGGTCATTAAGTTTTTTGATTGCTCATTAACCATTTTAGAGTACTCCTTATACGTATCAGGCTCATTATTTCGTACTGATTTTTGAAGCTTGGCAATGGATAGTGGATTGAACATATGCTTTTCTCCATCTCTTCTCCATCTATATTCACCACCAATTTCCAAATCTAAATTGGCATCAATTTGTTTTTTGCTAAAGCTCTTGTGATGACGAAGGGCAATTTCTTTTTCAATTTGATAAAGCCCTATACCTTGAATACGTGTAGGTGTATTTGGGAAATACTTTTCAACTACCTTGGTGTTTATTCCTATACATTCAAATAATTGAGAACCACGGTAAGAGTTAAGGGTAGATATACCAATCTTGTTCATCACCTTTAAAATTCCCTTGCCAATAGCTTTATTGTAATTTTTAATTGCTTCATCAAATGAGAATTCCGTGATGTCATGCTCTTCTATCTGCTCCGCAATAATTTCATTAACCAAGTAGGGATTTATGGCACTTGCACCAAAACCGAATAATAATGCAAAATGATGTACTTCACGAGGTTCTGCAGATTCAATGATAACACTAAGCTTAGAGCGTTTACCTAATTTTTGTAATCCACTATTTACAAAAGAACAAGCCAATAGGGCGGGTATGGGCGCCATTTCATCATTGACATTTCTATCTGATAGGATAATAATATTAGCACCATCATCTACTGCCGCAGAAGCTTGGTCCAATACTGATTGTAAAGCATCTTCTAGTCCGTTGTGCCCTTTTTGTATAGAATATAAAATAGGTATAGAAACCACTTTATAATCTGGACTGACGTCGTAATTTTTAATTTTATCTAAATCTTCTTTCGATATAACTGGATTCTGAATTTTTAGTTTTCTACAATGATATTCTGAAAACTCAAATATGTTATGATCACTACCTAATGTTAAACTAATATCCGTAATCAACTCTTCACGTATACCATCTAACGGAGGGTTGGTAACTTGAGCGAAAAGCTGCTTGAAATAATTGTAAATTAATTGAGGACGTTGAGATAAAACGGCTATTGGAGTATCTGATCCCATTGAACCTATAGGTTCTTTACCAGACTTTGCCATTGGTAAGATAATGGTGTTGATGTCTTCTATGGTATAGCCAAATACAGATTTTCTTTTTTCAAGCGTTTCTTCTCCAATAAATAAAGGACAATCATTATATGGTATATCCTTTAAATGTACCAAATTATCATCCAGCCATTTTTTATAAGGGTATTTTTGTGCGATGTTTTCTTTAATTTCTTCATCATTCACAATTCTTCCCTCTTCCATGTTTACCAAGAACATTTTACCCGGTTGTAACCTTCCATGAAAATCTACATTTTCAGGAGTGATATCTACAACACCGGTTTCAGAAGACATTACTACGTAATCATCTTTAGTTACCGTATATCTAGAAGGTCTTAGACCATTTCTATCCAAAACGGCACCAATGTAGTTGCCGTCTGTAAATGGTATTGATGCTGGACCATCCCAAGGTTCCATCATACAAGAATGATATTCGTAAAATGCCCTTTTAGCTTCTGACATCTCAGGGTTTTTCTCCCAAGCCTCAGGTACTAGAATCATCATGACTTCAGGTAAAGATCTACCGGTCATCAATAATAGCTCAACCACCATATCCATAGTAGCGGAGTCAGATTTTCCTGGTAGAATTATTGGAAGTATGTTTTTGATTTCATCTCCGAACATATCACTTTGTAATAGTTCTTCTCTTGAAAACATACGGGTAACGTTACCTCTTAAGGTGTTTATTTCACCATTGTGGCACATATATCTAAACGGTTGTGCCAAATCCCAAGTAGGGAAAGTGTTTGTGGAAAAACGCTGGTGTACCAAGGCTAATCTAGTTACTACTCTTGAATCCATTAGGTCTGAGTAGTATAGGCTTATATCTAAAGGCATTAAAAGTCCTTTGAATATAATTATCTTAGTGGATAGACTGGGAACATAAAAGAATTTATTCTCAGATAATTTTGAATTGATTATCGTATGCTCAGTAATCTTTCTGGCAATGAAAAGCTTTAAGTTGAAATCAAAATAATCTTGCTCATTACTTTCTTTTGCAACAAAAATCTGTTTTACAAAAGGTTCTGTTTCAGCAGCTATTCTACCAGGTATTGATCTATTAACGGGAACATCTCTCCATCCTAATAATTTTAACCCCTGTTTTTTTATATTTTCTTCAAAAACTGAAATACAGAAATTACGTTGATTTTCTTTTCTAGGGAAGAAAATATTACCAACTGCATATTCACCCGCTTCTGGCAGATCAAAACTACATACAGCCTGAAAAAAATCATGAGGAATATCAACTAATATTCCTGCTCCATCTCCTGTTTTACCGTCGGCACTAACAGCACCTCTATGCTCTAAACGTTCAAGTATTTCCAACGCTTTATGTATAATGTCGTTGGATTTTTTTCCTTTAAGGCTGCATATAAAACCAGCCCCACAGTTATCATGTTCAAATTCCGGTAAATATAATCCTTGCTTCTTCAGTGTCATAATTTGTGGTATTTCTTCAAAAATATCAATTTAATTGAATTATATTCAACGATTAGAATAAATTCAAATATTAAATTCAACGAAACAAATAAAAGCTTAAAAAATCTATAATTACATATTTTTAAAACCTTCAATTTATCATATTGATAAATTTAAGTTAATAATATGAAAATACAGAGGTGAAGAAGGGGTTAAGTGAGGGTTTGTGCAACTTTCTAACAATTACATCTAACTTTATTGAGAGGGTAACAAAGTGATTGTCTTATTTGTGAAACATCACCCCTATATAAAAAGGGGGTGATGTTTAAAAATGTTGTTTTTTATTTTAGAATACTTCTGGAAATTACAATTTTTTGTATTTCAGAAGTTCCTTCGTAAATCTGCGTAATCTTAGCATCTCTCATTAAACGCTCTACATGGTAATCTTTAACAAAACCGTTGCCACCGTGAATTTGCACAGCTTCAACTGTAGTTTCCATGGCAACTTTAGAAGCGTATAGCTTTGCCATGGCACCAGACAAATCATAATCCTTTCCATTATCTTTATCTAAAGCGGATTGATAAACCAATAATCTTGCTGCCTGAATTTCGGTATGCATATCTGCTAGTTTAAATGCTATGGCTTGGTGATTGCTTATCTCGGTGCCAAATGCTTTACGTTCTTTAGAGTATTTTAAGGCTAGTTCATATGCCCCAGCTGCAATACCGAGCGCTTGGGCGGCAATTCCTATGCGGCCACCTGCAAGGGTTTTCATTGCGAATTTGAAGCCAAAACCATCTTCTCCAATTCTATTTTCTTTGGGCACCTTTACATCATTAAATATTAAGGAATGTGTATCGCTACCTCTAATGCCTAACTTGTTTTCTTTGGGGCCTATTTCAAAACCAGGTGTGCCTTTTTCTATGATCAACGCATTTATACCTCTGTGTTTTTTGTCCTTATCGGTTTGTGCAATAACTAAATAGGTACTGGCAGTATTACCATTTGTAATCCAGTTTTTGGTGCCATTAACAATATAATGGTCTCCCATGTCAATTGCGGTTGTTTTTTGTGAGGTGGCATCGCTACCGGCCTCAGGCTCGGAAAGACAAAAAGCGCCTATTTGTTCTCCTGTGGATAATTTGGTAAGATATTTTTCTTTTTGTTCTTCGGTTCCAAATTTTTCAAGTCCCCAGCAAACCAATGAGTTGTTGACTGACATTACTACTGATGTAGAAGCGTCTATTTTGGAAATTTCTTCCATTGCCAATACATATGATAAGGTGTCCAGTCCGCTACCACCATATTTAGGGTCTACCATCATACCTAGAAACCCAAGTTCACCTAATTTTTTAATTTCCTCTTTCGGAAATCTTTGAGCATCGTCTCTTTCAATTACCTCTGCTAAAAGTTCAGTTTGTGCGAAATCTCGTGCCGCTTGCTGTATAAGTTTTTGTTCTTCATTTAATGAAAAATCCATCTAATATGTATAAAAGTTATCTTCTCAAAGATAAAGATATAGAAGTTAAATATTAAACTTTAGAGATGTGTAATGTTTGATTTTTGAAAACCAAATTGCTAGGTTAAGATTGAAAGATGATATTTAACATTTTGTTAAGCGTTAAAATAGTGATGCCGTACATGCGTATTATTTGATAATAGTTTGATTTAAGTATTTGGATGTCAGATATCTTCGGTATTATTGTGAAATCATTAGGAATTCACAGACTATTTTGAATATATTTGGATGATTTATTTTTTTGTATTTAGAACCTATATTTGACACCTTATCAATAGATATTAAAAAAACCAACGAACATGGAAACCATAATTATTATTGTTTTTTTGGCAGGATATCTTGCCATCACATTAGAGCACAATCTTAAAATAGATAAACTTATTCCTGCATTGGCCATGATGGCTATTCTGTGGGCTTTGATAGCACTTGGAATTGATGGCTATGAAAACTGGTTCGATTCTGTTCAGCAAGGTTTAGTTTCTGGTTTCTCTGATTTAGGGCATTTGGATAAAATGCATATTATGGAAGAATCTCTTTTGCATCACCTTGGAAAGACTGCAGAGATTCTGTTCTTCTTGTTAGGGGCAATGACCATTGTTGAAATCATTGATTATTTTGATGGTTTTGCTACCATTAAAGGTTTTATAAAAACTAAAAAGAAAAGTAAGCTATTGTGGTTGTTCTCAATATTGGCATTTATTTTATCTGCTATTATAGATAACCTTACCGCAACTATTGTTTTGATCACAATTTTGCAAAAAGTAATAAAGGATCGTGAAACAAAATTATGGTTTGCGGGTATGATCGTGATTACTGCTAATGCCGGTGGGGCCTGGTCTCCTATTGGAGATGTTACAACGACCATGTTGTGGATTGCAAACAAGGTAAGTGCAGGTCAATTGGTAATACATGTATTATTGCCTTCATTGGTGTGTATGCTGGTTCCTGTTTTAATAGCTGGAAGATTTAAGATTTTTAAAGGTTTAATAGATGGTGATCTAGATGGTGAGATTTCAAAATCTAAATATGGTGGTACAATGTTGTACTTAGGTTTAGGTGCCATTTTGTTCGTTCCAATATTTAAGACTGTAACACACCTTCCTCCTTACGTTGGTATGATGTTGTCTTTGGCGGTTGTGGCAACTTTTGCTGAGATTTACAGTAACAAAAAATTCAACATTTCTAGTGTTGAAGGAGAAGATGACGATAATGCAGGGCACCATAGTCCTGTTCACCATTCACTATCCAAAATAGAATTACCTAGTATATTATTCTTCCTGGGTATTCTATTGGCAGTAGCGGCAATGGAGTCTTTAGGGATTTTATTTAATGCTGCAGGTGCATTGAACGAGGCAATTCCTAATACCGATATCGTAGTTATGTTATTTGGTGTAGGTTCTGCGGTAATTGACAACGTTCCCTTAGTTGCTGCAAGTATGGGTATGTTCAGTGAGCCGTTAGATAGTCCGTTATGGCATTTTATAGCTTATTCGGCCGGTACAGGTGGAAGTATGTTGATAATTGGTTCTGCGGCAGGTGTTGTAGCTATGGGTATGGAAAAGATTGATTTTTTCTGGTATCTGAAAAAAATTGCCTGGTTGGCTTTAATCGGTTTTGTTAGTGGTGCGATCGTATTTATATTATTGAGAGATTTTGTTCTACACGGATAATTTAATTCGCAATTCATCGTTATAAAGGCAAATTCAATATATAAAGAATACTATGTTATTATTTCAGGATTTGGCTCAAGATGCGAGCGAAGAATTATTATCTGAAGAGAAAACTCTATCGGTTATCGATTTAATATTTAACGGAGGAACGGGAAGTGTAATAATAATTACCGTATTGTTCATAATGTTAGGGGTGGCTCTGTATATCTATTTTGAACGTCTACTTGCAGTAAATGCGGCTTCAAAAATAGATAAGAATTTCATGAATCAAATTCGTGATTACGTTACTTCAGGTAAATTAGATGCGGCTAAAATTTTATGTGCACAGACAGATTCACCTGTGGCAAGGTTAACTGAAAAAGGTGTTTCCCGTATTGGCAAGCCATTAGATGATATCAATACCGCTATAGAAAATGCCGGTACCTTAGAGGTGTATAAATTAGAAAAGAACGTAAGTATATTGGCAACTGTTGCCGGTGCGGCTCCCATGATCGGATTTTTGGGTACCGTTATTGGTATGATTCTTGCTTTTCATGAGATGGCAAGTAGTGGTGGTCAAGCGGAGATGGGTTCATTGGCGTCTGGTATTTATACAGCGATGACAACAACCGTAGCTGGATTAATTGTCGGTATTATAGCCTATGTTGGTTACAACCATTTGGTGAATAGAACCGATAAAGTGGTGCATAAAATGGAGGCTAATGCCGTAGAATTTTTAGACTTATTAAACGAACCTCTTTAATTTTTTATTATGAAATTAAAAGGAAGAAATAAGGTCAGTCCAGACTTTAGCATGTCTTCAATGACAGATATTGTATTCTTGTTATTGGTGTTTTTTATGCTAACGGCGAATTCCCCTAATGCCTTAGACTTATTATTGCCTAAAGCAAAAGGGAAGTCCACCAATACGCAAAATGTTTCTGTAAGTATAGACAAGAATCTTCAATATTTTGTTAATGACGAAAGAATTAATGGAGAATATATTGAGATAGAATTGAAAAAGGCGCTTGCAGGGCAGGATAGCCCTACAATTATACTTAGAGCCGAAGAAAGCGTAGCAATTAAAGAGGCGGTAAACGTAATGGATATTGCCAATAGAAATAATTACAAGGTAATTTTGGCGGTTCGCCCAAATTAAATGGCATTTTTAGATACTAAATATAAAAAGAAATCACTGACACTTACAACATTGTTGCTAAGTGCATTATTATTGGTTTTATTTTACATAGGTCTAACATATATGGACCCACCTGAGGAAAACGGAATATCTGTCAACTTTGGTACTACTCAGTTTGGTAGCGGAAGAATTCAGCCTAAGGAAAAAATTCAATCTGAACCTTTGGACACTCCTCCTGTAGAGCCTACAAAGCAAGAGGTTGCAGAGGCAATTGAGAATCCTGTTGAAGAAGTGGAAGAAGTTTCGGCGGAGAAAGAGTCGCCTGCAGAAAAGTTGTTAACACAGGAAAATGAGGAAGCTGTTAAAATAAATCAAGCCAAAGAAGCCAAAAGAAAGGCGGATGAAGCCGCGGCTGACGCTAAACGGAAAGCAGAAGCGGCGGAGAATAAGAAAAAAGCGGAGGCTGCCAGAATTGCACAGCAGAAGAAAGAAGCTGATGAGCGCGCACGGAAAGAGCAGGAGGCAAAGAAAAAAGCATTGGACGAGATGATGGGTGGTCTTAATAAGTCTGATGGAACGGCTACTGGAAGTGAAGGAGATGATGATAGGGCTGGTGATAAAGGTCAACCGGACGGAGATCCCTACGCAACTAGCTATTATGGAGGTCCGGGCAGTGGAAGCGGAACAGGTGGATATGGACTAAATGGTAGGTCTTTAGTGAATAAAGGAAAAGTTGCACAAGAATGTAACCAATCTGGTAGAGTTGTGGTGAGAATTACTGTAGATCGCAATGGAAAAGTTATCAGTGCTGAACCAGGAGTAAAGGGTACGACCAATAATGATCCATGTTTGCTGGAACCAGCTAGAAAAACCGCTTTTATGCACAAGTGGAACTTAGATAGTAATGCACCTAGTAAACAAACTGGTTTTGTTGTAGTTAATTTCAAGCTGGGAGAGTGACCTATAAAGAGACTTTGGATTGGATGTTTGCTCAACTTCCAATGTATCAGAATAAGGGTAAAGTAGCCTTTAATTCAAAACTAGATGGTATAACCTTGTTTGCGTCCCATTTAGGAAATCCTCATACTAATTTTAAAAGTATTCATGTATCAGGTACCAACGGTAAAGGTTCCAGTAGTCACTTATTGGCTTCGGTTTTGCAGGAGGCAGGCTATAAGGTAGGGTTGTATACTTCACCTCATTTAAAAGATTTTAGAGAGCGTATTCGAATCAACGGTAAAAAAATCAATAAAGATTGGGTAGTTGATTTCATTGAGAACAATTCTTCTTTTTTTGAACAGCGTAAACTTTCATTCTTTGAAATGACCGTTGGTATGGCATTCTCATATTTTGATAAGGAAAGTGTGGATATTGCCATTATTGAAGTTGGATTAGGAGGGCGTTTGGATTCTACTAATATTATTCATCCAGAAGTAAGTTTAATTACAAATATAGGTCTGGATCATACTGATATTCTTGGAGATACTATACCTGAAATAGCTAGGGAAAAAGCAGGAATTATAAAACCCAATACTCCTGTTGTAGTTAGTGAGTTTAATGAGGAAACCGTTCCAATTTTCAAGGAAGTAGCGAATAAAATGAATTCTAAGATTTTATTTGCAGATAGTGGTAATTACAATAGCGATTATGAAATAGGTCTTCTAGGGTCTTATCAGAAACGAAATATTAAAGGTGTTTTGGGAACATTGAACCTGTTAAAAGGTTTTGAGATTCGTGAAGAGGATAAAGTTAATGGTTTCAAGAATGTGGTCAAAAATACGGGCTTAATGGGACGCTGGCAGAAAATTGGTGATCAACCTACTATTATTTGTGATACTGCTCATAATAAAGATGGATTATCTTATGTATTGGAACAATTAAAAAACCAAGAGTTTGATACCCTACATATTGTTATTGGTGTAGTAAAGGATAAGAATATTACTGATATTTTACCTCTATTTCCTAAAAATGCGGTCTATTATTTCTGCAAACCAAAAATTTTTAGGGGCTTGGATGAAAATATTTTGGCGAGGCAATTTTATGACCTGAATTTTAAGGGTGAGATATATAAGTCTGTGAATAAGGCATTTAAAACAGCGAAAAAACAGGCTAAAAAATCTGATTTAATTTATGTGGGCGGTAGTAACTTTGTTGTAGCAGAAGTTCTTTAATTTTTTATTGATTTTTCTTTTGAGAATTGTAAAAGTATTATATATTTGCACACCCTTAACAAGGGCTCTTAGCTCAGTTGGTTCAGAGCACCTGCCTTACAAGCAGGGGGTCACTGGTTCGAATCCAGTAGGGCCCACATAGTAAAAGGCTTTCATGAAAATGAAAGCCTTTTTTCGTTTTTAATATTTAGGTCTTTATTCCTGTATTTAGTCAGAAAAAATGAAGTACGCTAATTAGGTGATCTTAGTGATCTTCTAGATACTTTTTATCTTCTATCATTTTTTAAATCATAATCATTTTAATTCTGTTGAACATAAGGTACTGTTAAGAAGGTGTTTTATATTCATGCTTGTCAATTTGCTATTTTTGGCCTTTATAAATATGAATATCTTAACATATAAATGTTAAATTTTTTAAATATTGAAATTCACGCTCTGTTTTATCTTAATAGCAAGGTTATTCAAATTGAAAAATGTTCAACATGTATCTCAATTGCCCATAAAGACTACTATTTTAGGGCTAATGTCATTTTGATAAAGATTCTTAATAATTTTATTGATTACGTAATTTATTAATGAAAATTAGTAGTTAGTGACAAAAAAAAGGTCGATAAATTTTCAAAGTAATTTTTTTTAACAAGATAATAACATATATTTGGTAAACCAGTTTGACGAACCAATTTGGTAAACCAATTAAATGAAAACTAATAATCATCTTATTAATTAAAAAAAAAGTGAAATGAGACTATAGAAAAAAGCATAAAAAAAGGACGGGTGCTCACCCATCCTTTTTATGAAAAAAATTACTCCAAATCGATAGGGAAGTAACAAACATGTAAGTATTGCTATTTACACATTTTATGTAAAAATAAGAATTATCCTTGATTCTTATGTGAAATGTGTGTTATAGTAAATTAATGATTATGATGCGGTGGCTAATATCGCATTTTAAGTAGATCAAAAAGAGGGCTTGGCCCAATTCAATAGAACTAACTTAATATAACACAAATGAATTTTAAATTAAAAGTTTTTATGGTTGCAATGTTGCTGGTCAACATTCAATTGTTTGCACAGGACTCCTATAGTTTATCTGGTACTGTGACAGATGCTAACAATGTACCGATTCCAGGTGCTAATATTGTTGTGGCAAATACAACTAGAGGTACCCAAAGTGATTTTGACGGTAATTTTACCATACAGGTTACAAGTGGTGATTTATTGCAATTCTCTTATATAGGGTATGCTACGCAAACAGTAGCAATTGTCTCTCAAAAAACAGTAAATGTAACCCTTCAGGAAGATGCTAGTCAGTTAGATGAAGTTGTCGTTGTTGGTTACGGTACGCAAAAGAAATCAACATTAACAGGTTCAATTTCTAAAGTAACTAATGAGACCTTAGACCAAATTGCGGTTTCAAGGGTGGATGATGCCTTGATCGGACAAGTTTCCGGTGTTAATATTCAGGCCACTAATGCTGAGGCCGGTGGTGCACCTACCATTACTATTAGGGGTGTGGGGTCTGTAACTGCAGATTCTGGACCGGCATTGGTTGTTGATGGTATTGTAGTGAGTTCGGAGTTTCTTGCTAACATAGATATGAATGATGTTGAGTCTTTTGAGGTGCTTAAAGATGCTGCTTCAGCTGCAATTTATGGTAGTGAAGGTTCTAACGGTGTAATTTTGATTACTACAAAAAGCGGTAAGGCTGGTAAAACAAAGTTTAGCTATCAAACCTATACGGGTTTCAAAGATGCACATGGTAGTGATGACTACAAAAAGAGTGTTGCTGAATGGGCTAAGATAGAACAAGCTGCTACCGGAACACTATCTGGTGAAACTTTATACGCACAATTGTTAGTGGCTACAACTGGTGTAGATAGAGATTGGCAAGATGTGTTTTTCGACGGTGGAACTGTAACCAGTCATTCTTTTTCTGCACGTGGTGGTACTGAAGATACTAAGTTTAGTGCATCATTAAGAGCATTGCATGATGAAGGTGTTGTAATTACTGATGATTATAAATTATATACAGGAAATATAAAGTTAGATACAAAATTAGGTGAAAAGGTAAAGTTTGGGTTAAGAGCTACACCTTCATATACTTCGCAAAGAAGGTTGCCAACTTCAATTCATAATCCAACTAGACAATCTCCATGGTTGCCAATATATCATACTGACGAAACATTGCAATTTATTAATAGAGATGTTTATCCAGATGTGGGAGTCGGTGATTATTTTTACGAAAATCACTTGGTTAATTTAGATTTGGATAATGATGGTAATACAGAACGTCCACGTACTTCTGGTGATTCTAACCCATTTGCACAATATGTGGAAAGAGAGCATTATGAATTTAATACTAAATTATTTGGATCTACATATGTTAGTTACGAGTTATTAGACGGTTTAACCGCTAAAACTTCTTTAGGTGTTACTTTAGAGCATAGAAAACGTACAAGATATGATGGAACATTGCACCATGCTTCTGGTAACAGTAGAGCGGCATATTATTTGGCTAATAGATCTAGAACAAGGTTAATTAATGATAACACTCTAAATTATTCTACGAACTTTGGCGGTGATCATGATTTAAACTTGTTGGCGGGTATGACCATTCAACAAAGAAAATCTGAAGAAAGTATAATGACCGGTGGTGGATTTTCTAATGACTTGTTGAAAAATTTCCAAGGTGCTACTTTAATTGACAACCCCACTGAAATTAATACAGAGCTTAAAAAAGTAGGTTATTTTGCTAGAGTTAATTATGCGTATAAAGATAAGTATTTGGTTAATGCGTCTTTTAGACGAGATGGTAGTTCTGTATTTGGTGTAGATTCTAAATACGGTAATTTCCCAGCTGTGTCTTTGGGGTGGAACGTTGCTAAAGAAAACTTCTTATTGAACAGTGATATAGTCAATAACTTAAAGTTTAGAGCTAGTTATGGTTTAACAGGTGCTGAAAATTTCAATGTTGGTGATGATAATGTAAACCTTTATCCTTATTTGGCATTACTTCAAAATTCTAATGCGATAACAGATGGTAGTATAACTCCTGGTGTATCGCCAAGAAACATTGCCAATGCCTTATTGCAATGGGAAGCTTCAGAAGAAATGACTTTTGGTGTTGATTTCGGATTCTTGAATAATAGAATATCTGGTTCTGTGGATTACTATAAGAGAACAAGTGATGAACTATTATTGGAAAACCCTGTTTCTTACATTACTGGTTTTACAAGTGGTATAGTAAACTTAGGAGAGGTTGAAAATAAAGGTGTTGAAGTTGAAATAAGAACCAAGAATATTGTTGGAGAGAAATTTAGATGGAACTCTACATTGATTGCTTCTACTAACCAAAACGAATTGTTGAGTTTTGGAGATTCTAACAATGCTTTAATAGAAGATGATTATGGTAGAAACTCTCAATGGATAAACAGAATTGGCGAGCCAATATCATCTTTCTGGGGGTATGTTGTTGATACGGATTTATACGATGACACACAGTTTAGAACTACCTATGTAGATAATCCTTGGAATAGAATTAACGGTCAGGCAGATGATACGATCGTTAAGGATTTAAATGGTGATGGTATCATTACAGAAGAAGATAAAACCATTTTAGGTGATCCATACCCAGATTTAGTGTACAGTTTTACTAATGAGTTTCAGATGGGTAATTTTGACTTCTCATTCATGGTACAAGGTAGCTTAGGTGCTCAAGTGAATAATATTGGTGATCAATATTTCTATAACTGGTTTGGTAATAGAACACGTAGTGGAGGAGAGGCGCAAGCAGTTGCTGACGGTTTAGTACCACATACATCTTTTATTCAAGAAAAGGTATTGACCAGTGAAGTTATAGCAAATGCAGATTATTTTTCTTTAAGAAATATAAATCTTGGATACAATTTCCCTGATGATGTAACATCTAAAATTGGTATTGGAGGTCTAAGAGTTTATGCAACTGCTCAGAATTTAGTGTATATCACTGCAGATGACTATCATGGTTTTAACCCTGAGCATGTAGATGGTTCTAATCCAAGGGCTTATGGTTCTCAAAGAGCTGGTACGCCAATATTTAGAACATTGACATTGGGTCTTAACATTGATTTTTAATTTTTAAAAGATACTTATTATGAAACATATAAAATATATAGTCTTTATGATCACAGGGGTGATATTCCATTCCTGTAGTGATGATTTTTTGAACCCTTTGCCAGAAACGGCAGTTGCGGTTGAGTCATTCTTTCAATCAGATGCAGATGTTTTAGCCGGTGTAATAGGCATTTATGATGCATTACAAGGTGTAAATGAAAATACGACCACAAATATTGGAGATGCCAATAGAGGGGTTCAGTTTGAGCACTTATTAACAGAGCATAGAACTGATAACACTCGTAACGCCACATTAGAAGGGTCTAAGTCAGATTTTCACAGATATGTGGTAAATGCCAATAACGTAGAATCTGAAGATTACTATCAATCTATGTATGAAGTGATATTTAGAGCAAATAACATTTTAGGCTTTATAGAAGTTGCAGATGTAGAAAATCAAGCCAAGTATGCTGCCGAGGCAAAATTTTTAAGAGCTTATGCATATTTTAACTTAGTTAGGTTATATAGCGACGTTCCTTTGGTAACAGAAGTTGTTGGTCCAACCGATAATGAAGCTTTGTTTACCCGAATTCCTGAAGCACAGATTTATGCTCAAATAGTTGAGGATTTACAGGAAGCTGTGAACGTTTTGGATAATTCAGCTAAGGCAAGAGCTTCTAAAGCGGCGGCACAAGGTATTTTGGCAAAAGTTTATATGACTCAGCCAAACAAAAATTATTCTGGTGCTAGTCAACTTTGTGAAGCAATAATCAATAGTGGTAATTTTTCTTTGGAAAGTAACTATTCAGATGTTTTTTATGACGAGTTGAACGATGAAATTATTTTTGCGGTACAATATGTAGCTGGTAACAGTGCAGAGAGTCAAAGTTTTTCTTCAGAATTCACTTCAACTTTCCGTCAAGGAAGAGAAGATGGGCAGAATATTGTGAATGATAATTTAGTAGCCGATTTCGTTGCTTATGGAGGTAACAGAACAGAGGTTTCTTATGTAACATTCAACACAACTTCAGAAGTTGCAAAATTTTTACCTGAAGGTACAGATCTTAGTGTAACACCGCCAGATTATGGTTTAAGTGCAAGAGATGCAGGTAACGATTATATAGCATTGAGATATGCTGATGTATTATTAATGCATGTAGAAGCGGCAATAGGTGATGGTACTAGTACAACTGATATTGGCGCTTTGGAATCTTTTCAAAAAATCAGGGATAGAGCTTTTCCTGATACAGCTCCAAACACTGTTTCAAGTGTTTCAAAAACAGAACTTTTAAGAGAAAGACGTGTGGAATTGGCATTTGAAAACCAACGTTGGTTCGATTTACTTAGGTTCGGTGTAGCTGATCAAGTATTGAGTGCACATGCTGAGGAAATGGGATACGTTTTTTCTTCTAGAGCCTTATTGCTGCCAATTCCTGCAAGGGAAATAAATATTAGTGGTGGTTTATTAACACAAAATCCAGGATATTAATATAAAAACTATGAGACAGAAAGTAAATATATTTAGTAAGACAAAACTATTGCTTATGGCTATAGTTTCGGCTGGCATGGTTGCTAGTTGTGTAAATGATGAACTTTTTAGGGATGATTTACCAGATACTAATTCAAAGGTAGACACGGTATTTCCAGCGGCTAATTTTTCTTATGCAGCTTCCTCAGATGATTTTAGAATCATCAATTTTACCAACCTAGCTACAGAAGCTACTGTTTTTGAATGGGATTTTGGTAATGGAAACACTTCAACGGAGCAGGATCCAACATTTACTTTTGACGGTGAAGGTACATATCCTGTAACGTTAACCGCAATAGACGGTAATGGTGTTACTGGTTCTACTACTATAGAGGTAATGGTTGTAGAAGGACCCTTTCAACCTATTATTCTTGAAGCTGGCTTTGAAGATGATACCTTGCCAGAAGGAGGGGGAGACGGTCGTGATTCTTGGAGAAATAGTGATTTGGGTGGTGTAATACAAATTACAGGTAGTCCGGTTACTTTTGGAGATCAAGGAGCAAAATTACCGGTACCGGCAGGTGATCGTGTAGGTTATCAGGAAATTACTGTAGAGCCAGATACTAATTATGATTTAAGTTTTTGGTATACTATGTTAAGTGGATCTTCTGATCCTTCATTAACTGTTGCTGTATTGGGTGTTACGGAGAATGGACCTTTTGCAAATAAAGAAGAGGCAAATGATGCAATTATAGCATCTGTAACCGTAACGGACGATTCTGAACCAGATGTTTATGTACAGCAAAAACTTTCGTTCAACTCAGGTATAAATAATACTGTTGCAATTTACTTTACAAACGGAGAGGTTGAGGCTAGACTTGATGATTTTACAATAGAAGTTGGAATACCAGGAGCTGTACCGCCATCGGCAGGATTTGATATAGCACAGAGCGAAACAAACTTCTTGGAGTATACTTTTACGAACTCTTCTGTTAACGCTTCTACTTACGAGTGGGATTTTGGAGATGGTAATACTTCAACAGATGAGTCTCCTACACATATATATGAAACTGCTGCAGATTATGTTGTGACATTAAATGCTACTAATGATTCTGGTTTGTCAACGGAGTTAACTAAAAACATTACCATATTGGCACCGGTATCAGCAGCCTTTTCTTTCGAAGTAGATGCAGATGATTATAGAACATATTCGTTTACCGATGAATCTGTGGATGCGGTAATGCTTTTATGGGAGTTTGGAGATGGTTACCAATTTACAGGTATGAATCCTACTCACACTTATGAAGAAGATGGTATATATGTAGTTACTTTAACAGCATATAGTCAAACAGGAAATACTTCCGAAGCAACGGAACAGATTACGATAGCAGATGGTTTTATTGTTGAGGTTGTAAACGGTGATTTCTCTGATGGTTCTTCTAGTTGGAAGCCATCTAGTTTTGATGGCAGTAATTCAAATGCCTTTAATACAAGTTCAGACGGAGATTCATTTGACTATACGGGAGCGGATACAGGTTCTAAAACACCTGGAGCAAAGTATACAAGTAGTACTACAATGGTAGGTCCACTTGAAAGTTTGTCAAGAACATCTTCTTCTAGAGCTGCATATCAAGAGATTACCGTAGAACCTAATAAAGAATATACGATAGAGTTTAGCGCAGCTATTACAAATAGTGGTGACGCAGTTTATGTAGAGATATTAGATGGTTGGTTCGATGGTGATGGCGCTGCTGCCTTTGCTAGTTCAACTGGAGCGGGTCCTTTAGGAAGAGCTGTAGTTGATGTTGCTAACGGTAAAGGTAACTTTACAATAGGTACCGATACATTTACTTCTAATGCAAGTGGACAGGTGACTATTTGGATGTATTCTTTGACCACTGCAGATGCATGGGTTGATAATATTAAGGTTTATGAAGCACCATAATTTATTTGATTCTAATGTATAGGATATCACATCTTTTGATATTGTCATTAATGTTTCTCTCTGTAGAGGCTACCTCCCAAACTTTGGGAGGCGACCTCACAGAGTCAGAAACAAAAACGGAGAAACGTAGTAAAAAAAAGAAAAGGAAAAAGACCAAACTTCCAGACATAGATTTGTCACATTGGAAGGTTACAATTCCAGAAGGTTCTGGCAAAGGAGGTGCTATTAGTGTTGAACCTCCAGAAATTCTGGACTATGCAAATAATGATATCTTAAAACCATATATGTTTAATGATTCCACTAAAGGGGCACTATCATTTTATGCATATCCTACTTTGGCTACTACGGCAAATACCAAGTATTCTAGGTCAGAACTTAGAGAACAAATGGTGCCCGGTGATGACAATGTAAACTGGACCTTCAAACAAGGTGGAAGCTTAAAGGCAAAACTTTCGGTCGATGAAGTGTCAAGAGATACAAATGGAAAGTACCACAAGGTTATCATTTTACAGATTCATGGTAGGTTGACCAATGAGCAAAAAGAACTAATAGGGCAAAAAGATAATAATGCCCCACCAGTTTTGAAAATTTATTGGCAGAACGGCAAAATAAGGGTAAAGACGAAAAAGCTAAAATTTGCTGATGTTAATTCAGTTGGAATATTACATGAAGAAGCTTGGACAGATGATGAAGGATTTAATTTTGAACAAGAGGTAGGCTTTGGAAAGTTTCAAATTGAAGTAAAAGTAACAGATGGTAAAATGGTAGTTTCATTGAATAATACTGAGTTTGCTGTTTATGATGATTTTAATATGAAACGTTGGGGAGTATTTGAGAACTATTTTAAAGCAGGTAATTACTTTCAAAGTAGAGATGAAGGTTCTTTTGCTAAAGTTAGCTTCTATGATTTAGAAGTAAAACATTAATATGTATAGATGAAATTAAGGAATAGTCTAGTGATTACGAAGCATTTTGCAATTAGCTGTCTTTTCATGTCTTGGTTGTCACTTTGTTTTTTGAGTTGTGATAGTTCTTCAGATGAAATTGAAAGTGAAGTAGAGCAAGAGGTAATTGAAGAGGAAGAGATTATTGAGGAGGAACAAGAAGTTGAAGAAGAGATAGAGGAAGTGAAAGTGGAAGGAGTGGACTATTTTTTGCCTAATATTGATTTAGGAAATTGGAAAGTGACATTGCCTATTGGTAGTCCAGACGAAGTAAATCCACCAGAAATAATAGATTATGCTACTGATGAAAGGTTATTGCCGTTCATGTATAATGATTCTACAGATGGCGCTTTGGTTTTTTATACATCACCTGGATCATCAACAGCAAACTCTTCTTATTCAAGAACGGAGTTGAGAGAGCAAATAGTTCCGGGTAGTAATAGTACAAATTGGACTTTTGCACAGGGCGGACGTATGAAAGGTACATTGTCTGTGCCTGAAATATCTGTAGATGATGGCGGAGATTTTCATAGAACATTGGTTATGCAAATTCATGGTAGATTAACTAATGAGCAAAGAGATTTAATAGGCGAGAATGATAATAATGCACCGCCGATGTTGAAGATATATTGGCAGAAAGAAAGGGTTAGGGTGCTTACTAAAAAGCTTAAGGATGTTAATGCCACTGACGAGGAAATACTACATACTGATGCTTGGGAGGATAATGAAAGTCATACATTTTCAGAAGTTGTAGGTAATGATAAGTTTACTTTAGAAGTTGTAGTTTCAGAAGGAAGAATGGAAATTGTATTGAATGATTCTGAATCTGTTGTCTATAACGACATTCATATTGAAAAATGGGGTGTATTTGAAAACTATTTTAAAGCTGGTAATTATTTACAGACCATAGAAAACAATGCATTTGCGTACGTAAAATATTATGAATTAGAGGTTATGCATTAATTTTAAAAGAAAAATATACCTAGTATAACAAAGAAAGTTGTTTGAGTTAGATTTGTTGAAATGAATTTACTGGCCTGTTTTAGGCCAGTAAATTTTAAATTAAACCAGTAGTTGTTCATTGTATATTAATTTTACAAATTAATAATGACTAATAATTACTAACGATTTTCTCTTAAAGCAAGTTATAAATGAAATTAGAAATCCTCACAAGGAATGAGAGCAATGAAATACAGAATGAGATAATATTACAGCTCAGAGATTTAATGAATAATAAAAATCTAGAGCCAGGTGATAAATTACCTTCAGAAAGAACATTGTCAGAGAAATTTGGTGTAAGTAGAAGTAGTGTTCGTGAAGCGATTCAGAAACTGGAATTTTACGGAATCTTAGTTTCTAAGCCTCAGAGCGGTACATTCGTTGCTGAAATAGGTCAAGTGGCCATGAATGGAATGGTTAACGACATTCTAAGGTTAGATGAGCCGGATTTTAAATCATTGGTAGAAACTAGAATTTTGTTGGAGCTTAAAACTGTACGTTTGGCAGCTAGAAGAAGAACCGTTGATGATTTGGAGCTAATGAAAAATGCCTTGGATGCTTATAGGGAAAAAGTTGAAAATGGAGAAGATGCAGTTCAAGAAGATTTATTGTTTCATTTAGCCATAGCCAAAGCTAGTGGTAATAGTACAATGAATACTTTTATGTTGATTATAACACCTGAAATTCTTACCAATTTTGAAAAGTACCATGTTTGCGATAAGAATATGGCTTTCAGAGGTATTCAGGAGCATCAAGATATTTTTGATGCCATCAAGGAGCAAAATCCTCAATTGGCCAAAGAGAAGATGAAAGTACATTTTAAAAATCTTTATCAATTCTGCTATAATATATAGGGTTGAGGTTGACAATCTTATTGAAATACTTTTATAAATAATCCAATTTTGATTTTGAATTAGGTCAAAATAACTACTAAAAGAAGAACATGCCTAAATCATCTATTTGGAAAAAGCTTTTAGCTCTAGTTTTAGCCTTTGGACCAGGAATTTTTGCGATTGGTTATACCATTGGTACTGGAAGTGTTACCTCTATGATCGTGGCGGGGAGTACTTATGGAATGCAACTTTTGTGGGTGTTATTATTAAGTTGTGTTTTTTCGGGTTTGCTAATGTATGCCTATGGGAATTTTGCATTGGTAACGGGTGAAACAGCATTGTTTGCTTTTAAAAAGCATTTAAAGTGGGGCAAACTTATTGCAATTCTTATAATCTTAGGTATTTCATTTGGTCAATGGAATTCGTTAATGGGTATTCTGGGGATATCTGCGAATATAATTTATGAAATCTTTCTTATTTATTATCCAGGATTGGTCAATGCCAAATATGAGACAGTTCTAGCAATAGCCATTGCCGTGATAATTGTGTTTTATGGTTTATTGCTTGTAGGTAAATACGCTTTTTTTGAGAAAATTCTTGTGATTTTCGTTACAATAATGGGGCTTTCATTCATCATTTCTTTATTTATGGTATATCCATTACCATTGGAAGTGGTAAAAGGTTTGGTGCCAACAATTCCAAAAGTTGAAGGTGGTCAAATGATGGTGGCTGCATTTGTGGGTACAACAATGGCTGCGGCCACATTCTTGTCAAGGCCATTGTTTGTAAAAGGAAAAGGATGGACCATTGAAAATAGAAATCAACAAAAAAAAGATGCAATAATAGCGGCTTCATTGGTTTTCTTTATTAGTGCCTCCGTTATGGCAGTGGCTTGTGGAGCTCTTTTTCATCAAGGGCAGCCGGTAACCAAAGTATTGGACATGGTAAATACGCTTGAGCCCGTTGCTGGTAAATTTGCATTAACATTATTCTTCTTTGGAACTTTAAGTGCAGGGCTATCTTCAATATTTCCATGTTTATTGATAGCGCCAATATTATTGGCAGATTATCAATCTGGGGAGTTGGATACAAATTCAAAACAATTTAGAGTCATTACCGCGATAGCGTGTGTGTTCGCTTTAATAGTGCCGGTATACGGAGCAAACCCTATAGAAATGCAAATACTTTCTCAAGTATTTAATGTTTTTGTATTACCATTGGTTATACTGGGAATTATTTTGCTGATTAATAGTAAAAAACTTATGGCTCAATATAAAGCAGGTTTGTTGCTAAACATTGGTCTTTTTGCGGCCTTATTCTTCTCTTGTGTAATTTCCTATAATGGTATAGTGGCGTTGCTTGGTTATTTTTAAAATAATAGCGGTCAATTAATTTAAATGCTTTCCAACATTTTATTATAAAATGGTATAGATGTATCTTTATCCCCTATTATTCAAATTATATGGGATATTAGCTCAGTTGGTTTAGAGCGCTGCCTTGACAGGGCAGAGGTCACCGGTTCGAATCCAGTATATCCCACTATATGTTGTCTAAAACTCTTTCCAGTGCCATGCCTCTAGAGCCTTTTATAAGTAGTGTAGATTTAGGTGAAATTGAATTTGTTTTTAGATAAGCGTTTAAATCAGAAAATGATTTCATTTTCAATGAATTTGTAGTTGTTCGATAAAAATTCTCGCCTACAAAAATTACAGTTTCAAAGTTTAATCTTTTTGTTAGATCAACAATTGATTGATGTTCTTCATGGGATGAATTTCCTAACTCGAACATATCTCCCAAAATTAAAATTTTATTCGACTTTTCTAATGTATGAAAGTTTTCAAGTGCCACTTTCATACTTGAGGGATTGGCATTATAAGCATCTAAAATAATATAGTGTCCCTTGGTGTTTATAATTTGCGACCTGTTGTTATCTGGTATATATTTTTCAATAGCATATTTTATTTTGGGTAGTTCTATATTAAAATATTTGCCAATAATGATTGCAGCGCAACAGTTAGTGAAATTATATGTGCCAATAAGGTTACTATTTATTTCAACATCTTCTACCTTTAGGTTTACAAATGGTTGTGCGTTGATAAGTTCAATATTGTAATACTTTGTTTGCGTAGTGCTGAAGCCATATTTTTTGGTGAAACCTTCTAGTTTTTCTAATTGGATGGGGTCGTCTGCATTTAGAAATACGGACTTATTACTGCTAATTAAATAATCATATAGTTCACTTTTCCCTTTTATAACTCCTTCTACGCCACCAAAACCTTCTAGATGTGCTTTTCCAAAGTTGGTAATGTAGCCAAAATCAGGTTCGGCAATCTCACAAAGAAATTCAATTTCATTAAGGTGATTGGCACCCATTTCAACTATGGCAATTTCTGTATCTGGTTTAATGGTCAGTAGTGTTAATGGTACTCCAATATGGTTGTTTAGATTACCTTTTGTAGCTATCGTTCTGTATGAAGTGCTTAAAACAGCGTTTATTAATTCTTTTGTAGTTGTTTTTCCATTACTGCCGGTTAAACTAATTACCTGTGCTTTACACTTTTTTCTATGGTAGTTAGCTAGGTCCTGCAATGTTTTAAGAACATTATCAACTAGAATTGTTTTGTCATTTAGAGCATATTTTTCTTCATCAATCACCACATAACTGGCTCCGCTATCAAGAGCTTTTTGTGTATAAGTATTGCCGTTGAAATTCTCTCCTTTCAGAGCAAAGAAGATGTCCTTTTCCTTAATCTTTCGAGTATCTGTACTAATAGAAGGGTTTGCTAAAAAGATAGCGTATAAGTCGTGAATTTTCATAAAATCGAAGATAAAAAAAAGCCCTTTAAGAAAAGGGCTTTTTTAATTCGTTAGATAAAAATTATTTTGCTTTTTTACCTCTAACTGTTTTGTTTTTTGTTTTTGATTTAGAACCAACTCTAGACATTGCACATCTAAATCCTATATAGTCCGTAGCCATATATTGTGGTAAATATCTTCTTTGTGCAGGGTCTAGCCAGTATGCTCTATCTCTCCAAGATCCACCTTTGTAAACTCTTACTTCATCATTGATCAAAGTAGTTCTGTTGTTAGATGAGTCATAGCCTTTTATAAGGTTACCTAAAGAATCTCTTTCAACTGAATGCTTAGGAGAGTTGTACATTTTTTTCTTGGAATCCTCTTCATCACCATCGCTGAATCTATCATAGAATCTAGAAGAACCTGGATCTCCATCTCTGTATCCTCTGTTGTCACTTGATGAGAAATTAGTTCTTAAGTATGTTTCTTCTTCATCTACGGGAACCATTTTAATTTCTCCTGGTAAATTTACGGCTACTACTTTTCCGTTAGGTAATGTATCGTAGACGATTGAATCTCTTAAAATATTTACTTTGCCATCTTCGCCAATGGCTGTTTTCATGTAAATATTACCTCTGTAGTAGTTAAAGTCACTTACCTCATCATCAACTATTGGTCTATATACATCCGCTACCCACTCGGCAACGTTACCGGCCATATCGTATAAACCTAAATCGTTAGGCTTGTAAGACATTACTTCGGCAGTAATATCTGCTCCGTCATCGGACCAACCTGCAATTCCGCCGTAATCACCCTTTGCTTGCTTAAAGTTGGCTAATTGATCACCACGACCTACACGTTGTCCGTTTCTGGTGTAATCGCCTTCCCAAGGATATTTTTTTCTACCTCTGTAATTGTTATATTCTCTTTGCCCAACTTGTGCTTGCGCTGCATATTCCCATTCTGTTTCAGTTGGTAATCTATATTCGGGCATAATGATACCGCTGCTTCTCTTGGCAAAAGTTGAAACGCTATCCTTTTTCTTTTTACCTTGTAATGAATCAATTTGTCCATTATATACAGATTCAGGTCTATTTAAATATGCCTCTGTACTGAAAGTGCCTTGTACTTCACCTGTAGCTGCTTGATATTTGGCATCTTCAGATAAGTAGCCTTCTCTTTCTAGCATAACTTCGTTTACACGATCTGTTCTCCATTCGGCAAATTGTGTTGCTTGGATCCAGTTTACACCTACTACTGGGTATTCTGCATATGCAGGGTGTCTCAGGTAGTTGTTGGTCATGGTTTCATTAAAACCTAATCTATTTCTCCATACCAATGTATCTGGCAATGCACCTACGTAAATGTTAGTGTATTTAGGGTTTTCTGGTGGATATACGCTTTTTAAATAGTCAAGGTATTCCAAATACATTACGTTGGTTACCTCTGTCTCGTCCATATAAAAAGACTGTACATGTTGTGAAGTCGGAGTATTGTTCCAATCATGCATTACGTCATCTTGAACCTTACCTTTGGTAAACGTTCCACCTTCCACGAATACTAATCCAGGAGCGGTTTCTTGCTCTTTAAAATCGGTATTGTATTGAAAACCACCTTCCTTGGCATTTATTTTCCAACCTGTAGCTCTAGAGGTGTTTTTAGAAGAAGATGAAGATTTTGAACAGCTACTAGCTGTTAAGCCTCCTACTATAACCGTGCACGAGAGTACAACTTTTACTAAATGTTTTTTCATAATTAGGACTTGAGTTCAATTGTCATATTAAATAGTAGTTTGGTTCCTATTTCAATATGATACTGTAATTTCTTTTAATTTGTTTGTCACTTTCGCTCAATAGAACGGTGTTTTTATAAGATTATTTTATAATTAAAAATAATTTTGAAAATCTAAAAAATAACCGTTGGTAAAATTGGGCCTTCTTTAAAGGTTAAACGGTTAAATCAGCCAAATAGTATGGTCCGGGATAAAACTTTTAGAATGTGATAATAAGGCTTGTAATCTAAATTCGGATAAAAGCAATGACTCTTATATACAGGTCAAAAAATAAAATCCTATAAAAAACTTAATATTCATGCAAGATAACGGGAAAATGTGCGTTTACATGTAAAATATTAGAGTTGAAATTACAGTAAACGCTATATTTCAACTTTGAAAATTATAAAAGAACAATTCTAAGATGAGAAAAATTTCATTTGTTTTCTTTGTATTGATTATCGGTAAAATATTTGCCCAAGACGACCAACGTGTAATTACAACGGCGGTGCCATTTCTAACAATAGCGGCAGATGCTAGGTCTGCTGGTATGGGTGATATGGGTGTGGCAACATCTACAGATGCTTTTTCTCAACAATGGAACCCTGCTAAATTTGCATTTGCTGAGCGTAAGATGGGCATTGGTGTGAGTTATACACCATATTTGGAAAGTATTATCACGGATATCTCTTTGCTAAATGCGAGTTTTTATAATAAAATTAACGAGCAAAGTGCATTTGCGGTCAGTTTGCGATATTTTACTTTAGGTGAAATTGAGTTAAGACAGTTTGCCAATGATCCAGGTACTATTGCAAAACCGAATGAGTTGGCATTGGATGGGTCATACTCATTAAAGTTAAGTCCTACTTTTTCAATGGCAGTTGGTGGGCGATATATAAGGTCTAATTTGAAATTACCACAGAACGGTAGTGAAGATTCACAAGCCGCAGGTTCATTTGCGGTAGATGTAGCCGGTTACTATAGATCTAGAGAAATAGCATATAATAATTTTGATGGTAGATGGAGAGGTGGCTTCAACCTTTCTAATATTGGTGGTAAAATTCAATATGATGAAGGTGGACAGGAAAACTTCTTGCCCAGTAAATTAAGTGTTGGTGGTGGTTTTGATTTCATTTTAGATCAAGATAACGTAATAGGTATTACTACGGAGTTTACTAAATTGCTGGTGCCAACACCTCAAGATTTTGATGGTGATGGTGATGTTGATGCGGCAGATAACGATATCTATCAAAATGAAAGTGGTTTCAGTGGAATATTTAATTCTTTTACAGATGCACCAGATGGTTTTAGTGAAGAGCTAAAGGAGTTTACTTGGGCATTAGGTGCTGAATATGTTTATCAGGATGCCTTTATGATTAGAACCGGTTACTTCAACGAGAGTGAGGAAAAAGGATCTAGAAAGTTCTTTACCTTAGGTGCAGGGTTCAAGTTTAAGGCAGCTCAGGTAGATCTTTCTTATTTGTTTTCAACGTCTCAGGTGCGTAATCCACTAGAGAACACACTACGTTTTTCTCTTACTTTTAATTTAGGGGAAGAGTATTATAATGATTAAAGTTCAAAAAGTTTAATAATAGAAAAAACCTGCTAATTTGCAGGTTTTTTTATGCGACATTCTCTCAGGTACAATTAATATATGTAGATTGATAAATAAAAAAATATGATCAACCAGAAGAAGATAAGCTTTGATATCACCATATATGATTCATTTGATGAATTAAAGGCTGAAGACCAAAGTTTAATGACCGCAGCTATACAGGCAAGACAACGGGCTTATGCACCATACTCTAGTTTTAATGTAGGTGCTTCTATTTTATTGGATAATGGGGAGATTGTTGAAGGTAACAATCAAGAAAATGCTTCTTACCCATCAGGTTTATGTGCGGAAAGGGTGGCTATATTTTATGCAGGGGCCAATTATCCTGGTGTAAAAATTAAAGCGATCGCCATTACTGCGGCATCTTTAAATCATGAAGTTAATGAACCGGCAGCCCCATGTGGTAATTGTAGGCAAGCAATATCTGAATACGAATTTAAACAGGGCGAACCTATTAAAATATTGATGATGGGTGAGACAGGTAGTGTTGTTGAATGTAGTTCTTTGGCAGATTTATTGCCGTTAGGGTTCAATAGTACATTTCTCAATTAAAATGACATTATAAATATACACGTTATAAGCTTTATTTGTTAAGCTTGTAATTTCTTAATGGATTTGCTTCTTTAATTTTTATCGATTCATTTATATGTGTATTTTTGCTGTTCTTGGATACCTAGGTTGTACTGCCTCTGTTATCAATAAAGAAATTTAAACCTTTAGTTAAAATTGATGGAAAAAATCACCAAGGAAACGTATTTGAAATGGTATGAAGACATGCTGTTTTGGAGGAAATTTGAGGATAAATTGGCTGCTGTATACATTCAGCAGAAGGTAAGAGGGTTTTTACATTTGTATAATGGGCAAGAGGCAGTTTTGGCTGGTGCACTACATGCAATGGATTTAACCAAAGACCGAATGATAACTGCGTATAGAAACCATGTTCAGCCAATTGGTATGGGTGTTGACCCTAAAAAAGTTATGGCAGAGCTATATGGTAAAGTGACCGGTACTTCAAAAGGTATGGGTGGTTCTATGCATATTTTTTCAAAAGAACATCGTTTTCATGGTGGGCATGGTATCGTTGGGGGTCAAATTCCATTAGGTGCAGGTATGGCTTTTGGTGATAAGTACGCTGGAAGAGATAACGTAACCCTTTGTTATATGGGTGATGGTGCGGTAAGACAAGGTTCGTTACATGAAACTTTTAATTTAGCAATGTTATGGCAATTACCCGTTGTTTTTATTTGTGAAAATAATGGCTACGCTATGGGTACTTCAGTGGCAAGAACATCGTTCTCTACCGAAATTTGGAAATTAGGTTTAGGTTATGAAATGCCTTGTGGACCTGTTGATGGTATGAACCCGGTAACGGTTGCGCAAGAAATGAGTAAGGCGATCGAAAGAGCACGTAGTGGTGGTGGACCAACTTTTCTTGAAATGAAAACATATAGATATAGAGGTCATTCTATGTCAGATGCACAACATTACAGAACTAAAGATGAGGTTGAAGAGTATAAAAAAATAGATCCAATTACTCAGGTGTTGGATATTATTAAAGAAAATAAATATGCGACCGACGCTGAAATTAAGGAAATTGACAAGAGAGTGAAATCCTTGGTTAAGGAATGTGAGAAGTTCGCGGAAGAATCAGATTATCCACCAGTAAACCAATTATATGATATGGTTTACGAACAAGAGGATTTTCCATTTGTTCAACATAAAATATAATTAAATGGCAGTAGTAGTAAATATGCCCCGTTTGAGCGATACCATGGAAGAAGGTACCGTTGCAAAGTGGTTAAAAAGCGTTGGAGATAAAATAGAGGAAGGAGATATATTAGCCGAAATTGAAACTGATAAGGCAACAATGGAATTCGAGTCCTTCAATGAAGGTACTCTTTTGCATATCGGTATTCAAGAAGGAGATACAGCTCCGGTAGATAGCCTTTTGGCAATTATTGGGGATGAAGGTGAAGATATTTCTTCCTTGGTAAGTGGAGGAGGTGAGTCCTCTGAAGAATCATCAAGTGAGGAGTCGTCATCTGATGAGGCTTCTTCAAGTGATGAAGAAACTTCAGGAGGTGCTGAAATTCCAGAAGGGGTTGAGATTGTTAAAATGCCTCGATTGAGTGATACCATGGAAGAGGGCACCGTTGCTAGCTGGTTGAAGAAAGTAGGTGATGATGTTGAAGAAGGTGATATTCTTGCTGAAATTGAAACGGATAAGGCTACAATGGAATTTGAGTCTTTCTATAATGGTAAGTTATTGTATATAGGAATACAAGAAGGTGAATCTTCACCGGTAGATGCTGTTTTGGCAATAATTGGACCTGAAGGTACGGATGTTGACGCTGTATTAAATAGTAAATCTGGAGGAAGCAAAAAAAGTGCTCCTGCTCAAGATGAAAAAGAGGAGAAATCTTCAGGTGTATCAGAGAAGAAAGATGAGGTTAAACCTGCATCGGACGGAGCTCGGATTTTTGCATCTCCATTAGCCAAAAAGATAGCTGCTGATAAAGGAATTGATTTGTCAACTGTTTCCGGATCAGGAGATAATGGTAGAATAATAAAGAAAGATGTGGAGAATTATACTCCAAGTACATCTGCTGCTCCAGCGGCTACTGCCGGAGCTAAAGCTGAAAATGCAATTTCATCACAACCTGTATCAATGGCATTGCCTTCAGGAGAAGAAGGAACTGAAGAGGTTAAGAATTCTAACATGCGTAAGGCTATAGCTAAGGCATTAGGTAATTCAAAATTCAACGCTCCTCACTTCTATCTTACGATTGAGGTTGATATGGATAACGCTAAGGCATCAAGGGCACAGATAAATAGTCTACCTGATACTAAAGTGTCATTTAATGATATGGTTTTGAAAGCCTGTGCAATGGCGCTGAAAAAGCATCCACAAGTAAACACGTCATGGAACGGGGATACTACAAAGTATCATAAGCATATACATATGGGTGTTGCTGTAGCTGTTGATGAAGGTTTGGTTGTACCAGTAGTGAAGCATGCTGATTTGTTGGGCTTAACTCAAATAGGTAGTGCTGTGAAGGATTTAGCTGGTAAGGCTAGAAATAAGAAAATTGCACCTTCTGAAATGGAAGGAAGTACATTTACGGTTTCTAATCTAGGTATGTTCGGTATTCTTGAATTTACAAGTATTATCAATCAGCCAAATTCTGCTATTTTATCCGTAGGTGCTATAGTTGAAAAGCCAGTAGTGAAAAATGGAGCAATAGTGGTGGGTAATACAATGAAGTTGACACTAGCTTGCGATCATAGAACGGTAGATGGTGCAGTGGGTGCTCAGTTCTTACAGACTTTGAAGTACTTTGTGGAAAACCCGGTTACTATGTTGGCATAGATAATTAATTTTATAAATAGAATAAGAAAAGCATCCTTACATCGGGATGCTTTTTTTTATCTTTAGATTTTAAATATAAGATGTTATGAGACATATAGTAATTGTATTTCTTGGTGGTCTGTTAGTAGCCTGTGGAGGTACAAAGGTGGATCAATCAACAGTTTTAAATCCCAATAATCCAAAAGGAGTCAAAGGTTCGGTTGTAAAGAACAAAGTGACAATGGCTGAGGGTTCCGTTATGAACGCTGTAGATACAACCCCAAAAGATATTGAAGCGTTGATGACTTTTTTGACTTCAGATGATTTGCAAGGAAGAGATACTGGGAGTGATGGTATAACTAAGGCAGCTGATTTTATAGAGAATATATTCTCTAGGAATAATATTCAACCTTATTTTAATTCATATAAAGACACTTTAGAAAATTACAGTGATGGTACAGCGTATAATGTAGTGGGGTTTCTGCCAGGCACAGATTCGGATTTGAAAAATGAGTATGTAATAATAGGTGCTCACTATGATCACATTGGGATAATTAGTGGAGATGATAGCGATACTATAGCTAATGGAGCAAATGATAACGCCTCTGGTACAACTGCGGTAATGGAATTCGCAAAATATTTTGCTCAAACTAAAAATAATAAACGCAGTATTATTTTTGCATTATTTTCTGCGGAAGAAAAAGGATTGTTGGGGTCTAAACATTTGGCGGACAAATTATTGACCCAGAATTTAGATTTATACGTTATGTTGAATTTTGAAATGATAGGTGTACCAATGGTGAACAAAGACCATAGTCTCTATTTAACTGGTTATGAATTGTCAAATCTTGCGGAAGTAAGTAATAAATATGCGCAAAAGAATTTGGTAGGTTTTTTGCCAAAGGCAAAAGAGTTTAATTTATTTAGACGTTCAGATAATGCACCGTTTCACGATAAATTTAACGTTCCTTCTCAAACCTTTAGTTCGTTCGACTTTACTAATTTTGGTGAATATCATAAAGTAGGAGACGAAGCCTCTTTAATGGATTACAACTTTATGTCCAATATGGTAAATGAAGTAAAGCCAATGTTGGAGGGTATTATTAATGCTCCTTTAAAAGAAGTAAAATATAACTAATGGATTATATAGTTGTAACGGGTACTAGTAGAGGAATTGGCTTTGAATTAAGTAGATTATTGGCAGATGCAGGTTATGCGGTCTTGGCACTTTCAAGAAATGACAGTCCCATAAAGAATATTGGTCATAAAAACATTACCGCATTTCCATTTGATGTTTCATCGGCAAAAGACAGAGAAAAGGTTAATGAATATTTAAAGGCCAATAACGCAAAAGTTCTAGCTCTAATAAATAATGCTGGTAAATTGGTGAATAAACCTTTTATGGAAATTACCGAAGAAGAATTTAAATCGGTTTATGATGTCAATGTTTTTGGGGTAGCTTCAATGACAAAATTAATTGTGCCATTTATGGACAAAGATGGTCATGTGCTTACTATTAGTTCTATGGGAGGTGTTCAAGGTAGTGCAAAATTTCCCGGTCTTTCGGCATATAGCTCTAGTAAAGGGGCTGTACTGACATTAACGGAATTGTTGGCCGAGGAATTTAAAGAAACCGGTCCCTCGTTCAATGCGTTGGCCTTAGGTGCCGTGCAAACGGAAATGTTAGAAGAGGCATTTCCAGGTTATCTAGCACCTGTGAGTGCAAAAGAAATGGCAGAATATATAATGGATTTTGCCTTAAAAGGACAAAAAATGTACAACGGTAAAATTTTGCAAGTAAGCAGTAGTACACCATAAAATGCAGCAAACCTTAGCTAAATATCTTCCAGAACTAGCCGTTAGTCCATGTTTTGAACTAATAAAGAATAGTCAGGTGCATTTAAAAATAGTAAATGAGCGCGTTACTAGGCATGGGGATTATAGACGGGGAAAAGACGGCAAACATCAGATTACCGTTAATGCGTCCTTAAATAAATATAGGTTTTTAATAACCTTAATTCATGAAATTGCACATTTAATGGCATTTGAGAAATATGGTAGAAATATTAAACCTCATGGTATTGAATGGAAGAAAACATTTCAGTTTTTAATGCTTCCGTTTATTCGTCCAGAGGTATTTCCATCGCAACTGTTGCCCTTATTAGCAAACCATTTTAAAAATCCAAAAGCAAGCAGTAGTACAGATGCTCGTTTGTCAATAGCTTTAAAACAGTTTGACGAACAACAATCGGAAAAATCTTACGTTTACGAATTACCAATAGGGTGCGTTTTTCGCATATATAACGGAAAATTATTTAAGAAAGGAAATAAACGAACAAAGCGTTATGAATGTGTAGAAATATCTTCTGGAAGAATATTTTTATTTCAACCAAATGCTGAAGTAGAATTAATAAAAAGCTGACATGAATAAAAATTATTATGCCGTTTTAATGGCAGGCGGAGTAGGATCAAGATTTTGGCCAATTAGCACAAGTGATAATCCAAAGCAGTTCCACGATATGTTGGGTACAGGTGATACACTTATACAGAAGACATTTCAAAGACTTAATAAATTTGTGCCAACAGAAAATATACTCATTTTAACCAATGAGAGGTATAATGATTTAGTGCTAGAACAATTACCAATGGTAAAACAAGAACAAGTAGTTCTTGAACCCGCTATGAGAAATACTGCGCCATGTATACTATATGCTGCCTTAAAAATTCAGAAAATGAATGAAGATGCAGTTATGATCGTTGCGCCAAGTGATCATTGGATCGAAGATGAAGATGCATTTGCAAAAGATGTTACAGCTTGTTTTAAAAAATGTGAAACTGAAGATGTTTTGTGTACGTTAGGTATTAAACCATCCTTTCCAAATACCGGATTTGGTTATATAGAATACAATAAAGAAGATACAGCTCCGATAAAAAAGGTAAATCAGTTTAGGGAAAAACCAGACTATGAAACGGCAAAAGATTTTTTAGCTCAAGGAAATTTTTTGTGGAATGCCGGTATATTTATGTGGAGTGCAAAAACAATAGTGAATGCATTTCAGAATTTTCAGCCTAAACAATACGCTTTATTCAGAGATGGATTAGTGTGTTATAATACGGAAGACGAGAAGAAGTTCATATCTGAAAACTACCCAAAAGCGGAGAATATTTCTATTGATTATGCAATTTTAGAAAACTCAAATGCTATTTATGTTAAAGAAGCTACTTTTGACTGGAATGATTTAGGTACTTGGGGTTCTTTGTATGATAAATTAGATAAGGAAGAAAATAATAACGCCGTTGTAAACGCAAAAGTTTTGGTGCAAGATGCAAGTGGTAATATGATCCGATCTAAGGCTGGTAAAGTTGTAGTTGTAGATGGCTTAAATGATTATATCATTGTTGATAAGGATGAAGTACTTTTGATCTATCCGAAAACAAAAGAACAGGACATTAAACAGGTTTTAAACAAGGTAAAAGATACCTTTGGTGATGAATTCGCTTAAATATGGAGAACAATCTTAATCAAGACAATATTACACCCACTAGTAATGAAGGTGGAGGTAGTGAAGAAGTAAAAAAAGATTTTCAAGGTCTTTTAGGTAGTGTAAAAAAGTTTCTTTCTGAGTTATTGGATATTAGAACCAATACGGACCAGCAGGCAACTAAAGAAGCTATAATTGCTGATATACCTTTTAAGGGCCATACTTCTTGGATTTTGATTTGTTCCATATTTATAGCATCTATAGGATTAAACGCGAATTTTACAGCTGTTGTAATCGGTGCCATGTTAATATCTCCATTAATGGGCCCTATTCTAGGAATAGGTATGTCGGTTGCAATCAATGATATTGATACTTTAAAAAGATCGCTTAAGAATTTTGCCGTAATGGTAGTTTTGAGCGTTATTACTGCTTATTTATTTTATCGCTTTTTTCCGCTTAGAGATGAGTCTTCTGAGCTGTTGGCAAGGACCGAACCAGATATTAGAGATGTATTGATAGCCTTTTTTGGTGGTTTGGCATTGGTAATAGCCCGTGCTAAAAAGGGGACTATAGCCAGTGTTATTTTTGGTGTTGCGATTGCTACTGCATTAATGCCGCCTTTGTGTACCGTTGGTTTTGGACTGGCCATTGGTAATTGGGGTTATGCATCTGGTGCAATGTATCTCTTTATTATAAACACTATTTTTATTGCGCTAGCGACTTTCTTGGTTATTAAATTGTTGCGTTTTCCAATGGTGCGCTATGTGAATTCACAACGAAGAAAATTAATTGGAAGATTAGCCTCGTTGTTGGCGGTATTGGTAATGATACCAGCTGGATTTACGTTTTACAATGTATTTAAAAAGTCTCTTTTCAACAGGGATGCTGAAGCTTTTATAACTGAAAAAATTGAGCCTTATCAGTTTGCAGGTGAGGGTAAATTTTTAAAAGATTTTAGTGAGGTGGTTTATAATGACGAGGGGAAATCTAAAATAGAATTGTTCTTTATGGGCAATGATGGTATCCCTGATAATGTTATTGCAACATGGCGTACCCAAATGGCGGAATATAAACAATTAAGTGAGACGGAGCTTGCTGTGGTGCAAGGTTCAAGGAGTGAAGAAGCTACTCAGTTAAAATATGTAAACGAGTTATATGAATCTCAGAAAAGTATTTTAACCAGCAAGGATGAGAAAATACAGCTTTTAGAAAATGAACTCATGCGTTTAAATCAAATTTCATCTAATCAAATTCCTTTTAATGAAATAAGTCTTGAGGCAAAAACCAATTATGAGAATTTAGATCGTATAGGGTATGCTTATTTGATTTCAACAGATTTTACTAAGACTGATAGTATACCATTGTTTGAGGTCACTTGGAAAAAAGAAGCCAAAAGGGCAGAAACGGTTAAAGACATGAACAAGCTTCAAGAATGGTTAAGACTGCGTTTAAATAATAAGAAGATTCAAATAAAGGAAATGCCTAAAGATTAATTTTGCTCTTGAATATACATTTGGCGTACTTTCTTGAAGAGATCTGATGAATACACAAAATTGGTGACAGCTTCGTTATCGGTTTTAAAGATTTCGTTTTTGGTGCCTTCCCATTCCAACAGCCCGTCTTTTAAGAAAATAATTTTCTCGCCAATTTGCATCACTGAGTTCATGTCATGAGTGTTAATGACCGTGGTGATATTATATTCTTCAGTAATTTCTTTGATCAAGTTGTCTATAAGAATTGCCGTTTTGGGGTCTAACCCAGAGTTGGGTTCATCGCAAAAAAGATATTTTGGATTCATGACAATAGCACGGGCAATGGCAACACGTTTTTGCATACCTCCAGATATCTCAGAGGGAAATTTATGGTGGGCATCAACAAGGTTTACCCTTTTTAAAACAGTGTCTACACGTTCTTGCATTTCAGCTTTTGATTGTTTGGTAAACATTTCTAGTGGAAACATTACGTTGCCTTCAACCGTCATGCTATCAAATAGGGCGCTTCCTTGAAATACCATGCCCATTTCTTGTCGTAAATCTCGCTTTTCGTCGTCAGAATGCTCAGAATACAACTTGCCATCATATGCTATACCACCCTTTTCAGGTTCAAATAGTCCCAATAGGCATTTTAGAAAAACAGTTTTACCAGATCCACTTTGACCAATGATCAAATTGGTTTTTCCTTTTTCAAAGGTGGTAGAAATCCCTTTTAGGATATGAGCTTCGCCAAAAGATTTATGTATGTCTCGTACGTCTATCATTATCCTAGTAAAAGTTGGGTTAAAATATAATTAAGTATAATTATAACAACACTGGTCCACACGAACGAGGTTGTACTTGCTTTACCTACCTCCAATGCACCACCCTTCATGTAAAACCCATGAAATGAAGGTACTGTTGCAATTACAAAAGCAAAAATTAAAGTTTTTACAAATGCATAAGCAATATGAAAAGGAACAAAATCAGATTGTAAACCTGTAATGAAATCCTCACTAGTAAGAAATCCGCCAAAAACACCGGCCATCCATCCTCCAAAAATCCCTACATACATAGAAATAGCAATCGCAAAGGGGTAGAACAACATGGCTATAATTTTAGGAAATACCAAGTAGTTCAATGAGTTGACACCCATAACCTCCAAAGCATCTATCTGTTCTGTAACCCTCATAGTACCTATGCTAGAGGTAATGTAAGATCCTACCTTACCGGCCATAATTATAGATACAAAAGTTGGGGCAAATTCTAATATTACCGATTGTCTGGTGGCAAAACCAATTAAATTTCTGGGTATTAATGGGTTTGTTAAGTTAAGTGCTGTTTGTATGGCAACAACGGCACCTATAAAAAAAGAGATAAATATGATAATACCCAATGAACTAAAGATAAGTTCATCTATTTCTTTAAATATAAGGGACTTCATTATTCTCCATTTTGTAGGTTTTTTAAAAACCTCACGGATCATAATGGCATAGCTTCCTACAGATGCTAAATAGTTCATTTATTAAAAATAAAAATCTTACCGTAAAAATAACAATAATGCACCTGATTTAACCTGCGATTAATCTTTAAAGGTGTAAATTATTTACTTTTGCGCTTCAATCTTATACGTATGAAAATGAAAAGATATTTTATTGCTTCGTTGTTTATTGGAACATTGTTGGCAGCCAGTGGTTTAACTGCCCAAAAGAAAAATAAGAACAATGTAAGTGATGAATTGCTGAGGTCAAAACCTAAATTGGTCGTAGGTATCGTAGTTGACCAAATGAGATATGATTATTTAACCCGTTTTTATGATCAATATGGACAAGACGGATTTAAAAGATTGGTTGAACAGGGTTTTAACTGTAAAAACAATCATTTTAATTATGCGCCAACCAGTACTGGACCGGGGCATACTTCAGTGTATACAGGTACAACTCCTTCTGTACACGGTATAATAGGCAATAACTGGTATGATAAGCAATTAGATGCAAGTGTATATTGTGCTAGTGATGATACCTATGCTTCTGTAGGTACTACTTCAGATGCGGGTAAAATGTCTCCACATAGAATGTCCGTAACAACTATTACAGATGAGCTTAGATTGCATACACAAATGCAAGGAAAGACCATAGCAATTGCCTTGAAGGATAGAGGTGCCGTATTACCAGGTGGACATACTGCCAATGCGGCATATTGGTTTCATGGCGGTGATGAAGGTAAGTGGGTTACGAGCTCGTATTATATGAGTCAATTACCAAAATGGGTGAACGATTTTAATACCTCTGGTACCGCTCAATCGTATAAAAGAGAATGGAATACTCTTAGAGATATTAAAGAATACAGAGAAAGCGGAATTGATAATAATCTTTTTGAAGGAAAATTTGAAGGTGAAACCTCTACTTCTTTCCCTCACAAACCTGTTGAGCTTTTAGATAAAACCAAAAAATTTGATATAATAAAAGCAACCCCGTTTGGTAATTCTTTGACCGCAGATTTTACAATAGAAGCACTGCAACAAGAAAACTTGGGTAAAGACAATATTACCGATTTTTTGGCAGTAAGTTTTTCAAGTACAGACTATGTTGGGCATATGTTTGGGGTTAATTCTAAGGAAATTGAAGATACTTATTTAAGGTTAGATGAAGATTTAGCTAGGCTGTTCAAAGCATTGGATAAAAATGTAGGTGAAGGAGAATATACTTTGTTTCTTACGGCAGATCATGGAGCTGTTGAAGTGCCTACCTATTTAAAAAGCGAAAAAATACCATCTGGTTATGTTGATACGGCTGCAAATAAAAAGAGATTGAAAGAGTTTTTACAATATAAATATGGTACGGAAGATATTATTAAAAATTACTCTAATGATCAAATATTCCTAGATCATAAAATTGTAAAAAACTTAGATTTGAGTTTGGCAGAAGTGCAAATCGAAATAGCGCAAGAGGTTTTGGAATATGATGCAATTGATAGGGTGTATACCGCAAATCAAATGTGGAGTAATGATTATACATCTGGTATACCTTATATTTTACAAAATGGATACAATCAAAAAAGATCTGGTGATGTATTGATCGTTTTAAAACCAGGGTATATTTCCTATAGCACTACAGGGTCTACTCATGGGTCTCCTCAAATATATGACACACATGCCCCATTATTATTTTATGGAAAAGGTATACAGCCAGGTTCAACCGTAAATAGAACTGAAATACCGGATATTGCACCAACCATATCGGCGCTATTGGGTATTTCTTTTCCGAACGGTACTACAGGTAAACCTATAACCGAGGTATTAAAATAATATGGATGACAGACCTATAGGTATTTTTGATTCGGGTATTGGTGGTACGTCTATATGGGGTGAAATCCAAGAATTAGTGCCATATGAAAATTGTATTTACTTGGCCGATAGTAAATATGCTCCTTATGGAGAAAAATCTCAGGAACGTATTCTAGAGCTGAGCATTAAGAATACCGAATATTTATTGAATCAAAATTGTAAATTAATAGTCGTTGCCTGTAATACGGCAACGACTAATGCAATTAGCTATTTAAGGTCCAATTATAACCTACCTTTTATTGGTATAGAGCCTGCTATAAAACCAGCGGCTATCAATACCAAATCCAAAATTATCGGAATCTTGGCAACAAAGGGTACATTGTCCAGTAGTTTGTTTCATAGCACCACCAAAAATCACGCTGCAGGAATTACCGTACTAGAACAACGTGGTACCGGTCTAGTGGAAATGATAGAGAATGGTCAGCTAAGAAGTAAAGAACTTTATCAACTCTTAGAAAGTTACATAAAACCTATGCTTGATCAAGGTATGGATTATCTTGTTTTAGGTTGCACCCATTACCCATATCTTATTCCACTTTTGAAAAAAATGTTACCAGAGCATGTCACAATTATAGATTCTGGAGAAGCTGTGGCCAGACAGACCAAAATCGTATTGGAAAAGAACGGTTTGTTGTCGAATGCCACTAAATTGGGTTCCCATCAATTTTATACTAATGGAGATGAAACAGTGCTGTCATCAATAATAGAAAGTACAACAGTTAAATACACTGTTCAATCTAAAGAGTTTTAAGTACGTTGTCTTTTTTTACATATGTCAAATAGGTAAAAGAAAGTTTGTGTTTTTCGTCTGCCGGATGAAACTCTTGTGTGGTTAGCATCCAATAGTTTTCATCAATTTCAGGGAAATACGTATCTGCATCTTCAAAAACACCATGTACACGTGTAAGCTCTATCTTGTCTGATTTCTTTTCGCCTTGTGTATAAATTTCCCCACCGCCAATAATGAAGGCAATTTCATTTTTTACGAGATCAATAGCTTCATCCAAGGAATGGACTACTATACATTCATCATAGTCAGTAGTGTAACTTTTATCTCTTGTGATGATTATATGGGTTCTGTTTGGTAGTGGTTTAGGAAAACTTTCAAACGTTTTTCTTCCCATAATAATTTTATGTCCGGTGGTTAGTTTTTTAAAACGTTTAAAGTCATCTGGTAGATGCCAAAGCAGATCGTTGTCTTTGCCCAAGGCATTATTTTCCGCTGCTGCGGCAATCATTATAAGTGTTTTCAAAGCAGTTTTTTTTTAGGTTCAATTTCTAAGGCTTCAGGTAATGGCAATTCTTCTTCAACTTCTTTTTGTAATTTAGAAATTCGCTGTTTTTGTTTTTCCACTAATTTTTCGCGCTGCGATCGTTCCCAGTCCTGGCCCATGAACTTATTGGTGATAAAGACATTGAAAACATGCAAAACAAATAGAAATCCCCAAAAGGTAATTGCCCAAACAAACCAATTGTACTCTTGCCCGTATTTTAAGATTTTATTGATCAGTACCAAAAAGACACTGCCTACAAGAAAGATTACAAAATGAGTATAGAGTCGTTTTTTTTGTCGTACTCTTTTTTGAGCATTCTCTAACAATTCATGTTGCTCTATGTCTAATTTGGAGGTGTTTTTATTCTTGGAAAACATACTCTTGCTATCTTTGATATAAAGATACACGAATTGTATTATACGCTATAACCTATGGATAAATTTAGAAAAGAATTCCCTGTGCTAAGAAAAGGAATTTACGCAAATACCGCTGTGTACGGCCCGTTGTATGATTCATTATTGGATTGGCGTCAAGAGCATGATTTAGATTTTTTACTTTCCGGTAGTGATATGCGAGGAGAGGCGCTAAAGGTAATATCGGACACGCGTTCTGCGGTAGGTACGTTTTTTAATTGCAAAAGAGAAAACGTAGCATTGGTCAATAATTTTTCTTCTGGACTAAATGTTCTGTTAGAAGGTTTAGATGTTAAAAAGAAAATATTACTTGTAGAAGATGATTACCCTTCATTGAACTGGAGTTTTGAAAAAAGAGGGTATGATATTGAGTATGTAAAACTCTCCAAACATGTAGAAGAGGAGATTCAGGAAAAAATAGAAAACAACAAGATAGATGTCTTGGCCTTGAGCCTTGTACAATGGTTAGATGGGTTTTCAATTGACCTCGAGTTTCTGAAAAAAATAAAAATACTGTATCCTCATGTACTTATTATAGCAGATGGAACCCAGTTCTGTGGTAGTACCAATTTTGATTTTAACAACTCTGGTATAGATGTGTTGGGGGCTAGCGCATACAAATGGTTATTGGCAGGCTATGGTAATGGATTTATGCTTTTTTCTGATCAAGTTAAAAATGAATTTGATTTGAATACTATTGGATTTAATTCTGCTGATGGAAATTTTGATAAGAAGAATTCAATTCGGTTTGCAAAACAGTTTGAACCTGGCCACCTTTCATCCATGAATTTTGGAAGTTTAAAATTCTCCATTGATTTTTTTGGAAGAATTGGTATGGAAAGGATAGCGGAGCATAACGGTAATTTGTCGTTAATGGCGAAAACCGAATTTAAAAAATTAGGGCTTTTGACCGATAGGGTTGTAAACAGAAAAAGCCATAGTACTATATTTAATATTAAAGCCAATGATGCGATGTATCAAAAATTATTGGAGAACGATGTCTTTTGCGCTCAGCGAGGTGATGGTGTTAGGTTAAGTTTTCATTTTTATAATACTGAATCAGAAATAGATGCCATTGTAAAAATCTTGAAAACAGGCAGATAGCTTTCGTGATTAAGTAATTTTGTAGGATAAAATTTCATTGTCCATCCATAAAGGATTTAAATTTTGAGAATTTGATAAAAATGTCTTATCCATTGTAAATGAGTGTTTTAATATGCTAATTTTGCCTAAAATATTAAATTCTGTATCATGGCAATTGCAAAGAAGTATTTAAAAACTAAGCCAGTATGTAAGGTTACTTTTACAGTGTCTCCAGAAGATGCAAAAAAGGTGGCTGTAGTAGGTGATTTCAATAATTGGAATGCAAAAAAGAGTGAATTAAAGAAACAAAAGAATGGTTCTTTTAAAGGTACTTTTGATTTACCTAAAGAGAACTCTTTTGAATTTAAGTACCTTGTTGATGGCGAGTACATAAACGATGCGCAGGCAGATCGTTACCAATGGAATGATTATGCCGGGTCTGAAAATGCAGTTTTAGAGTTGTAGAATAATAGCGAGTGTACAATATAAGAGCCCTTCAATTTTTGAAGGGCTCTATTGTTTTTATATTTAGACAAATGCTAAGCTATTTTAAATACACAATTTTTGTAACCGTGGGTTTTAGATTGGAAAGCTGTGGTTAACTGTAATCCAGATTCTTTGGCTAGCCAGTCAATAATTTGGTCATCATATTTTTGGGAAATTTCTGTGTGTATGGTTTCCCATTGATTAAAATGAACTGTAAGATCCAAAGATTCAATTCTCACGCTTTGCTCAATTTTAGACACCAAAAAGCTTTTTGCGGTTCCGGTTTCGGGGTCGTAAACTTCCCAATGTAAAAACTGTTCTAGATCAAAATTGCCTTCGAGCTCACTATTGATTCTTGCAAGTATATTTTTATTGAATGCAGCTGTAATTCCTTCTTGGTCATTGTAGGCATCTAAAATGGTCTGTGGATTCTTTTTTTGGTCAAAACCCATTAAAAGTAGATCGTTAGGCTGCATGAGTTGCTGAATTTTTTCCATAAACCCAACGGCTTGGTCATGCATAAGATTGCCAATATTTGAGCCGAGAAATAGAATGACCTTTCTGTTTTTTCTAGTATTTATCTCTTTCAGTGCTTCAAAATAAGTTCCTTGAAAAGGCTGTACGTTAACTTCTGGCAATTCTATTTTGCAGGAGTCATGTAGTTGATTTAAGGCGTTGTTGCTTATATCTATAGGCACGTAGGTAAAATCTATTTTTTTATCACTGAATTCTTTTAAAAGAATTTTTGTTTTTTTACCATCACCAGCCCCTAACTCTATTAGGTCAAAGGTGCCGGAACCGGAAAATAGTGCTGTAATTTCGTGTTTGTTTTGTTCAAGAATCTCATATTCGCAATTGGTCAAGTAATAGGTTGGCATTGCCATGATATCTTGAAAAAGCTTATCTCCTTTTTTGTCGTAAATATATTTTGACGATAGGTGTTTAGGGTAATCGGTTAAACCGGAATACACCTCTTTTTCGAATTCAGTTGTAACGGTTGGCGCTATGTTAGTGTCTTGCATAATTAGTATGTCGTAATTATTTGGCTAACCTTATACCGGTGAACTGCCATTTTAAATCTGTTTGAAAAAAATTTCGATATGTATGTCTTGCGTGTTTATTGGGTGTAGCTACTGAACTACCTCTAAGCACTTTTTGGTTTACCATGAATTTGCCGTTGTATTCGCCTAAAGCACCGTCTACTTTTTTGTAATTAGGGTAGGGTAGGTATGCACTTTCTGTCCATTCCCAGCGTTGTCCCCATGTGAACAAATGTTGTGAGGCTTCCCATTCAAATTCAGTGGGTAGTCTGCAGTCTTTAAATTGGGCATAAGCAAATGCCTCAAAGTAAGAAATATGTGTTACGGGAGCGTTTAAGTCAATTTCGGTTAGCCCGTTAAGACTATAATAGTGCCATTTTCCATCAATTTCATGCCAATATAAGGGTGAGTTTACATTGTTTTGTTGCACCCAGTCCCAACCGGCTGCATGCCACAGGTCAAAACGTTTATAGCCATCGTCTTTTATAAAATCAATATATTCTGCATTGGTAACTAGTCTGTTAGAGATTTGATAGTCATGTAGGTACACTTTGTGTCTTCCTAATTCATTATCAAAACAAAAATCTGTGGAATTATGACCTATTTCATAAATACCTTCTTTCATATGAAGCCAACGTTGTTCATCTTTATCAGCAGTGTATTCTATGAATGAGTCTGAATATTTAGGTAATAACGGATTGTTTCCTAAAATGTATTTTATATCTGTAAGTAATAATTCTTGATGCTGTTTTTCATGATGAATGCCAATTTCAAGAACTTCTAACAATGTTCGGTTTGTGTCAGATTCTAGCAATTTTATCATTGCCTTGGTAACATAATCTCTATATTCATACACCTTTTTAACGGAAGGTCTAGATAAATTACCACGATCGGCACGTACAACGCGTTTGCCTACGGTTTCGTAATAACTATTGAATACGAACGAAAAATCTTCATCGAATATTTGATACGAAGGATCGTAAGATTTTAGTATAAATTCTTCAAAAAACCAAGTGGTGTGACCTAGGTGCCATTTTGGGGGAGAAACGTCAATTATGGGTTGTACCACATAATCTTCAATTTCTAGGGGCTTACAAATAGCCTCGGTGTGCTCTCTAGTTTCTATAAAGAAATCTAAGAACGTATCAGTGCTGACCATGAAAACAATTTTATTGTAAGTTAAATAAAATTGCTCAATGGGTTTTGACCTTATAAATTAAGAAATTGATACTAAACAGCTACTATCCCTTTTATATGGGGATGCGGGTTATAGTCTTCTAGTGAAAAATCTTCGAATTTAAAATCGAAAATATCTTTAACATCAGGGTTAATTTTCATTTTCGGTAAGGGTCTAGGGTCTCTGCTTAATTGTAGTTCAACCTGCTCCATATGATTATTGTAGATATGGGCATCACCGAAAGTGTGTATAAAATCGCCAGCTTCGTATCCACAAACCTGTGCCATCATCATGGTGAACAAAGCGTAGGAGGCAATGTTAAAAGGTACACCCAAGAATATATCTGCACTACGTTGGTATAATTGACATGAAAGTTTGCCATCTGCAACGTAAAACTGAAAGAAGGCATGGCATGGTGGTAATGCTGCTTTACCGTTAGCTACATTTTCAGAAAAAGATTTAGAAGTATCTGGCAGTACGCTTGGGTTCCATGCAGAAACTAACATTCTTCTGCTGTTGGGGTTTGTTTTTAAGGAATGTACAACTTCTTTGATCTGATCAATTTCATCATTGTTCCAATTGCGCCATTGATGACCGTATACAGGTCCAAGATCACCGTTTTCATCTGCCCATTCGTTCCAAATACGAACCCCGTTTTCTTGTAAATATTTAATATTGGTATCACCTTTTAAAAACCACAATAGTTCATGTACAATTGATTTTAAATGCAGTTTTTTGGTGGTCACCATTGGGAAACCTTCGCTGAGGTCAAAACGCATTTGATATCCAAAAACACTTTTAGTTCCGGTTCCTGTACGGTCACCTTTTTGGTTTCCTTCTTTTAGAACATGTTTTAAAAGGTCGTGATACTGTTTCATAGCAATAGAATTAAATATAACGCCGAATATATTTATGGGCGGAATACAAAAATACTATTTAGATGAATTTTTGTAGTGAGAATAAAGTAAGGGTTATAAAATCTTATTAACTAAAATTATTATGGCAAGATCGCTTATCCTAAAATCATACCCGCAATTGTTGCAGAAAGTAAAGAAGCCAATGATCCGCCCAAAACAGCTTTCATTCCAAATTCAGATAGAGTCTTTCTTTGCCCTGGTGCTAAGGATCCAATACCACCGATTTGAATACCTATTGATGCAAAATTTGCAAAACCACATAACATATACGTAGCCATTATTACAGACTTGTTATACGTTAAATTGGCACCTGTGGTAATATCTTTTAATTCTGCTAATTGAATGTAGCCTACAAATTCGCTCGCTACTAGCTTTATGCCCAGTAACTGTCCCATTAGCATAATATCCTCATTGGCAACACCTATGAGCCACATTAAAGGAGCGAAAATAGTACCAAGTATAGCTTCTAGTGAAAACTTTGAATATGAGGTGTTATCAGCAATCCAACCATTAAGATTGGTCAAGTCCCCAGTCCATTCCAATATACCGTTGACCATGGCGATAATAGCAACAAATACCAAAAGCATGGCGCCTACATTGACAGCAAGTTTTAAGCCTTCTGTTGTGCCGTTTGCAATAGCGTCAAGAACATTGGCACCAATTTTTTCTGAAGAAACGTGTACATCACTGTTAACTTCTTCGGTTTGCGGATATAACATTTTAGAGATAACAATAGCGCCAGGGGCTGCCATAACGGATGCTGCCAACAAATGTTTGGCAAAAACTAATTGTAAAATTTCGTCTTCGCCACCTAAAAAACCTATGTATGCTGCCAATACTGCACCGGCAACTGTTGCCATGCCACCGATCATAACCAGTAGAATTTCTGAACGTGTCATCTTTTCTAAATAGGCCTTTATTAGAAGTGGGGCTTCGGTTTGACCAAGAAAAATATTTCCTGCGACCGAAAGACTTTCCGGTCCAGATATGCCCAATGTTTTTGAAAGTGCCCAAGCAAGCCACTTTACCACTTTTTGTATAAGTCCTAAATAGAACAATAGCGATGTTAATGCAGAGAAAAATATAATTGTTGGTAATACTTGAAAAGCAAAAATATATCCAAAGGTACCAGTGTCTACTACAAGCCCCTCAAAAAGAAACTTGCTGCCGGCCCGTGTGAATTCTAAAATACTTACGAAAATTTTACCTATTTGTTCAAAAACTAATTGTACAAAAGGCACTTTTAAAACTCCAATAGCAATGACCAATTGTAATACCAGACCAATACCTACTGTTTTCCAATTAATCGCCTTTCTGTTTGAACTGAATAAAAAAGCTAATAGCAAAAGAACCAGCATACCTAAAATACCTCTTCCCAGACTGTTGAGGCTAAATCCTTCATTGATTTCCATGTCCATTACATTGTTAGCGGAAACGTCTTCAACCAAAGTAGTATCGGTTGCGTTTTCTAATGGTATAGTTACGTCTACGTCTTGAGCAAATGTAATTGTGGTAAGAATTAGTGCAAAAAATAGCAGCCATTTGCCCTTTTTCATAAACTATAATTTAATGTTTAATTGCGTTTAGAGATTTCATCTCTCAGTTTTGCCGCTTTTTCGTAGTCTTCGTTGGTGACCGCCTTTTTTAATTCAGCCTCAAGTTCTTCAATGGTTAGTTCAGTGTAGCCATCGGTAGCACCAGAATCTATCTCAACCGTTTCACCTTCCTGTAGTATTTCATCTACCATAATGCTGTCGTCACTTTCTTTCTGGTCTTTCTCTTTAGAGGAAAACTTCAAGAATATACCTGCCTTGTCCAAAATGGTTTTATAGGTGAAAATCGGGGCGTTAAAGCGTAGTGCCAAGGCAATGGCATCACTGGTTCTTGCATCAATAATTTCTTCTATGCCATCTCTTTCGCAAATTATGCTAGAATAGAATACCCCATCTACCAATTTATGGATAATGACTTGTTTGATTACAATATCAAACCTATCTGAAAAGTTTTTAAACAAGTCGTGTGTAAGCGGTCTTGGGGGTTTTATTTCCTTCTCTAGGGCTATAGCTATAGACTGTGCTTCAAAAGCACCAATAACAATTGGTAACTTTCTGTCACCCTCAACCTCGTTCAAAATAAGTGCGTATGCACCATTTTGGGTTTGACTGTAAGAGATTCCTTTTATTTTTAATCGTACTAGACTCATAGATTTTAAACTAAAAAAGGCTGTTCGAATACTTGGGCTCCAATTATCCGAACAGCCCTTTAAGGGGCACAAAATAACAAAAATTTAGCCGTTTTGTGCTTTAAAATCCTTTAATTTTTCAATCAATTGAGGAACTACTTCAAAGGCATCTCCAACAATTCCATAATCTGCAGCTTTAAAGAAAGGAGCTTCAGGGTCGTTGTTGATGACAACTTTGGTTTTAGAGGCACTTACACCGGCTAAATGTTGAATGGCTCCAGATATACCAATTGCAATGTACAAATTACTGGCAACCGGCTTTCCTGTTTGTCCAACGTGTTCACCATGAGGTCTCCAGCCAAGATCTGAAACAGGCTTGGAGCAAGCTGTAGCGGCACCTAGTACATCTGCCAATTCTTCTATCATTCCCCAGTTTTCCGGTCCTTTAAGACCTCTACCTGCAGAAACTACGATATCGGCATCGGCAATGGTTGCTTTACCAACAACCTTATCTACTTCAATGGATTTTGTGTCATTGGTAATGCCATCGGTAGCGGCGCTAAATTCTTCGACCGAAACATCTGTGCTGTTTTCGTGAGCGCCAAACGCATTATTTGATACACCAACAATTTTAATATCGGTATCTATTTGTGTGTGTGCAAAGCCTTTATTACTGAAAGCAGTTCTTTTGACCATAAATGGTGAAGTGCTTTCTGGAGCTTGAACTACATTAGGTGCGTAGCCTGCAGATAATTTAGCGGACAATAGTGGCGCTAAATACTTGGTATCTGTGCTAGAACTTAAGATGACCACTTTGGCATCTGTACTTTTTACGGCTTCGGCTATTGTTGTTGCGTAAGCGCCTGCGTTAAATGTTGCAAGAGCCTCGTCTTTCACGTTCAACACCTTGGAAACCCCGTAGTTTCCTAAACTATCGTTTTCTTCGCTGTTGAATGATATTGCCGTGACGGTAGTGCCCATCATTTTGGCAACTTCAGCGGCGTAAGAAGCTACTTCGAACGCATTCTTCTTAAATTTTCCTTTTTCTGATTCTGTATATACTAAAACTGACATCTTTTCTTTTGTTTTTAATGTTTACCTAATAAAAAGGTGATTAAATGACTTTTGCTTCATTGTGCAATAAATCAACCAATTGATCTACACTATCGGCTAGTTTAACTTGACCTTTAGGAGCTGGTTTGTCGAATTTTTTATCCTCGGTTGCTTTAAGAGCATCAACAGGCTCAACCACGGTAAGGCTCTTTTTTCTTGCCATCATGATACCTCTCATATTAGGTATACGAAGATCACTTTCCTCTACAAGTCCTTTTTGGCCACCAACTACTAATGGTAAACTACTTGTCAATTTTTCTTTTCCACCATCAATTTCCCTAACTGCGGTAACATTGTCACCATCAATTTCAAGGCTAATACAAGAGTTGATGAAATTCATGTTCGTTAACGATGCCAAAATCCCAGGCACCATTCCGCCATTGTAATCAATAGATTCTCTACCGCCGATTACTAGATCGTAACCACCGTTCTTAACCACTTCGGCTAATTGTTGGGCTACCGAGAAACCATCTGTAGGTTCGGTATTTATTCTAAAAGCTTCATCTGCTCCAATAGCCAGTGCTTTACGCATTGTAGGTTCAACACTTGGTCCTCCAACAGTTGCAATATGTACTGATGCACCTTGTTTTTCTTTGAACCACATAGCTCTGGTCAGTCCAAATTCATCATTTGGGTTAATTACGAACTGTACACCATTGGTGTCAAATTTAGTATCGCCATCCGTAAAATTAATTTTGGACGTCGTATCTGGAACATTACTTATACAAACTAATATCTTCATGAGTAAAAACTTTATATCTAATGGTGACGAAGATAGCTAATAAAATCCAAATTTACTATGCATGCATAGTAAATTTTATAACTTTTTTTAAATCTGGCATTCTATTTTTTGATATTATATTTCCTATTTTTGCTTGCTTTCTAGCATTTAACAAAGAATAATTTTACCATACATGAAAACACTACAATTTAGGCAAGCAATAGCCGAGGCCATGTCCGAAGAAATGAGGAGGGATGAATCTATCTATTTGATGGGTGAAGAAGTAGCGGAATATAATGGCGCATACAAGGCTTCTAAAGGAATGTTGGATGAATTTGGCCCAAAAAGGGTAATTGATACTCCGATCTCCGAGCTTGGTTTTGCTGGTATAGGGGTTGGTTCCACAATGACGGGGAACAGACCTATTATAGAATTCATGACCTTCAATTTTGCTTTGGTAGGTATTGATCAAATAATCAACAATGCTGCCAAGATCAGACAAATGTCCGGTGGTCAGTTTCCTTGCCCTATTGTATTTAGAGGGCCAACTGCATCTGCAGGTCAATTAGCGGCAACGCATTCACAAGCGTTTGAAAGTTGGTATGCTAATTGTCCAGGGCTTAAAGTGGTTGTACCATCTAACCCTGCCGATGCAAAAGGATTATTAAAAGCTGCCATTAGAGATGACGATCCGGTTATTTTTATGGAGTCTGAGCAAATGTATGGTGATAAAGGTGAAGTTCCAGAAGGTGATTATACCATTCCATTAGGTGTTGCGGATATTCGTAGAGAAGGTAAAGATGTTACCATAGTTTCTTTTGGTAAGATCATTAAAGAGGCGGATAAGGCTGCCGATGAATTGGAAAAGGATGGCATTAGCTGTGAAATAATAGATTTACGTACTGTAAAGCCATTGGATTACGAAGCTATTTTAAAATCGGTAAAGAAGACCAATAGATTGGTCATCTTAGAGGAGGCTTGGCCGTTTGGTAACGTAGCAACAGAGGTTACGTATCACGTTCAGGCGCATGCATTTGATTATTTAGATGCTCCTATTGTAAAAATAAATACGGCAGATACACCTGCACCTTATTCTCCGGTATTATTGGAGGAGTGGTTGCCTAATCACAAAGATGTGGTAAACGCTGTTAAAAAAGTTTTATACAAATAAGATAAAGATATTGTAAAGTACCTTAGCTTCTCCGACCAAGTCTGGAGAAGCTTTTTTTATTGGTATGCTATTTGCCACAAAACATTATTATTGAACTACGTATTTTAATGAGAGGGATATTTTTTATAATCTTAAGTCTAAGCTTTTTTATGCTGCAGGGGCAAACCAAAATTGGTGGCATGGTTGTAGACGAGCAAGGTGAACCTGTATCCTTTGCCAATGTATTCTTTAAAAATTCCACAGAAGGTACCATTACCAATGATGATGGTAGGTTCTATTTGGAATCTGAAAATGATTATAATACGGTAATTATATCTTTTATCGGTTATACCGAGTATGAGCTTGAATTAAAAAACAAAGTCTCTTATGACCTGAAAATCATTATGGTCGAAGCTGCTGAGCAGTTAAATGAGGTGGTGCTAATATCGGGTAAGCAATCTAAAAAGAATAATCCGGCAGTCGATATCCTTAGAAAAATCTGGGCAAAAAAACGTCAGAATGGGGTTCGACAGTTTGATCAATATGCTTTTGATAAGTATGAAAAGGTAGAATTTGATTTAAATACCATTGACAGCGCCCTAATTAAAAGTAAAGTGTTTAAGGGTCTTGAATTTGTTTTTCAAGATTTGGATACCTCACGTATTACGGGTAAAACCTATTTGCCAATTTTCTTGAACGAGACTTTTTCTAAAGTCTATGGCGATAATAAGATCAAGGAAGAGAAAGAAGATGTTCTAGGGAATAAAAATTCAGGTTTTGAGAATAATCAAGCAATAATAGCTTTTGTGAAGGATTTGTATCAAGAATACGATGTCTATAACAACTACCTTAAATTTTTCGATAAAAGTTTTACGAGTCCTTTGTCCAAAACTGGGGTAGATGTCTATAACTATGCGCTAAGGGACAGTGCGTTTATTGATAACAAGTGGTGTTATAATATTGTATACTATCCTCGCCGTAAAAATGAATTGACCTTTAAGGGGGATTTCTGGGTAAATGACTCTACTTGGGCAATTAAGAACATCAATTTACAGGTAACCAAAAGTGCCAACATTAACTGGGTAAAAGAAATTTACATTGAACAAGATTTCGATGTGGTCAACGACTCTGTATTTCTTTTAAAAAGAGATTATATGTTGAGCGACTTTAGTTTCAATAAAAAGGAGGAGTCTAAAGGACTTTATGGCAAAAGAACTACGGTGTATGATAATTACGAATTCAATAAGCCAAAGCCAAAGGAAGCTTATAGAAAAGATCGTAACCCCTTAGATGTTACCCAAATTATCAAGGATGATGAGTTTTGGCAAAAAAATAGATTGGAAAGCTTAAATAAGGACGAACAGGGTATTTATAAATTGCTTGATACCTTGAAGACGGTGCCAAAATTCAAGACTTATTATAATCTGGTCAGCATATTGGGGTCTGGTTATGTTGAGGTCGATAAATGGAATTTGGACCTGGGTTCGGTATATGATTTTTTTGGGTACAATAATGCCGAAGGTGCTAGGGTTAGACTTGGTGCTAGAACGTATTTTGGCCAAAATGACCTTTGGCGTATAGAAGGATATACGGCATATGGGTTTAAGGATCATAAGTTCAAACATGGCTTGGCGGGTAAAATGCTCATCGATAAAAACAGTAGACTGATCATTTCTGGGGGGAATAGAAGGGATATAGAGCAACTTGGGGTTAGTTTGACCGCTACTAATGATGTTTTAGGGCGTAGCATAGCATCATCATCTTTGTTGACAGTAGGTGCTAATAACAGGTTGACGAATATCAACCTAAGTGCATTGAATTTTGAAATAGAACCGTTAACCAATTTAAAACTCTCCGTGGGTGGTACCTTTAGAACCTTGAGTTCTGCCTTGCCCGGTGATTTTAGTTTAGATTATGTAGATCCTGAATCTCCAACAGGTGTTTCGTCAGAAATACGACAGTTTGATTTTAATGCTCTTTTATTATATACCCCGGGTAAGAAAACCATTGGCTTTGGAGTTGAGCGTAGAGATGTCAATGATACCTATAGTACTATTTTACTGAATTATACCAAGGGGACCAAAGGCGTTCTTGATAGTGATTTTGATTACAGTAAGTTACAGTTTTCATATAGTCAACCTTGGCAATTGGGCGGATTTGGTAGATTGCTAAGTACGGTAGAGTTGGGTAAAACCTTTGGTGAGGTGCCTTTGGGCTTGCTGAGTGTGGTGCCGGGTAACCAGACCTTTTTCTCTAATTATGGTACTTTTCCAAATTTAGATTTCTATGAATTTGTGACAGATACCTATGCTGCAGTACATTTGCAACATAATTTTAATGGAAGGTTCTTTTCAAGGATTCCATTTTTAAGAAAGTTCAATTTAAGGGAATTGGTGGCTATACGCGGAGTGTGGGGAGATTTGTCTGATGAGAACATAGCATTGAGTGCTCCTGCTACCGTAAATACACCTTTAATGGCACCATCGGAAAAAATATATTATGAGTATTCTTTTGGAATTGGAAATATTTTCAAGGTATTTAGATTGGACTTCAATTTTAGGGGAAACTATTTAGAGAATCCAGATGCTAGAAAGTTTGGTGTAACAGGAACTTTTGGATTTGTCTTTTAATTCAGCTAATTTTTACAATTATAACAACTAAGCAACGTTTCAATACAAACTATAAATTAAACAACTTTTAAATATGGCTACAGAAAAAGGACTAACCTTTGATGTTTTAATAGAAATTCCGAAAGGAAGTAGAAACAAGTATGAATACGATTTTGATCTACATAAAATTCGTTTTGATCGTATGTTGTTTTCTTCAATGATGTACCCAGGGGATTACGGATTTATTCCAGAAACCTTGGCTTTGGACAAAGATCCATTAGATGTTTTGGTAATGGGTACGGAACCTGTTTATCCAATGACGGTAATGGAAGTAAAACCTATAGGTGTTTTCCATATGACAGATGAAAAAGGACCGGATGAAAAAATAATCTGTGTACCGGTTTCTGATCCAATATGGAGTAACAATAATGATATCAGTGACCTAAACCCGCATAGATTAAAGGAAATTGAGCATTTCTTTCAAGTCTACAAAGATTTAGAGGAGAAAAAAGTAGATACCGGTGGGTGGAGCAACGCGGAGAAAGCCGTTGAAATTTACCACGAATGTGTAGAAAGATATGATAAGAGCGAGCACAAGGCAAAGCGAACTTTTATGATATAAATAATATTTCACTTCATTTAAGCCACTTTTCATAAAGAAAAGTGGCTTTTTTTATTCTATTCTAATTTACTACATTAGTCAGATAAATTTCTAACAACTAACAACAGATTAAATGGAGTCAACAATGATTTACATGCCAATTCTTATGGCAGTACTAGGCCTAATTTACATGGGTATTAAAAGATCTTGGGTATTGAAACAACATGCCGGAGATGGAAAAATGAAAGAAATATCAGATTATATCTATGAAGGGGCTTTGGCTTTCTTAAGTGCAGAATATAAACTTTTATCAATTTTTGTGGTTATAGTGAGTGTTTTACTTGCAATTGTTTCTTTTGTTGTCCCAACAACACATTGGCTAATTGTAATCTCCTTTGTATTTGGAGCTATATTTTCTGCATATGCAGGTAATATTGGAATGAAAATAGCAACAAAGACCAATGTGCGGACTACACAGGCGGCACGTACTAGTTTGCCAAATGCATTAAAAATTTCTTTTGGCGGTGGTACGGTTATGGGACTTGGTGTAGCCGGCTTGGCCGTATTGGGACTTACCATATTCTTTATTGCCTTTTTTCAGTTTTTTATGGGGGGCGTTTGGACATCTACTATGGATATGACCATAGTGCTGGAAACTCTTGCAGGTTTTTCCTTAGGAGCAGAATCAATTGCATTGTTTGCTCGTGTAGGCGGTGGTATTTATACGAAAGCTGCTGATGTTGGTGCAGATTTGGTAGGTAAGGTAGAAGCGGGTATTCCTGAAGATGACCCTAGGAACCCGGCCACTATTGCTGATAACGTGGGTGATAACGTTGGTGATGTTGCCGGTATGGGAGCTGATCTGTTCGGGTCTTACGTGGCAACGGTACTGGCTGCAATGGTTTTGGGTAATTATGTAATTAAAGATATGGGCGGTAGCATTTCTGATGCTTTTGGCGGAATTGGACCAATTCTGTTGCCAATGGCAATTGCGGGTGCTGGAATTATCATATCCATAATTGGTACTATGCTCGTTAAAATAAAAGATAATGAGGCGAAAGAAGCTCAGGTAATGGGTGCTTTGAACATTGGTAATTGGACATCTATTGTTTTAGTTGCCATTTCTTGTTTTGCCTTAGTAACATGGATGTTGCCCGAAACCATGAAAATGGAATTTTTTGGTGAGGGGTTAATTGAGATTTCATCTATGCGCGTATTCTATGCCACCTTGGTAGGGTTGGTGGTAGGTGCCGTAATTTCTTCGGTCACCGAATATTATACGGGGTTGGGTAAATCCCCAGTTTTAAAAATAGTTCAACAGTCAAGTACAGGTGCCGGTACAAACATTATTGCAGGTTTGGCAACGGGTATGATCTCTACTTTTCCATCTGTTCTTTTGTTTGCTGGTGCAATATGGGCATCATATGCCTTTGCGGGGTTTTACGGTGTTGCCTTGGCGGCATCTGCAATGATGGCGACAACTGCTATGCAGTTGGCTATTGACGCTTTTGGACCAATATCTGATAATGCAGGGGGTATTGCCGAGATGAGTGAGCAAGAACCAATTGTGAGGGAAAGAACCGATATTTTAGATTCTGTAGGAAATACCACTGCCGCAACCGGTAAAGGTTTTGCCATTGCATCCGCAGCGTTAACTTCTTTGGCATTATTTGCTGCTTACGTTACGTTTACCGGAATTGATGGCATCAACATTTTCAAAGCTCCGGTTTTGGCAATGTTGTTCGTTGGTGGTATGGTACCGGTAGTATTCTCTGCTTTGGCGATGAATGCCGTGGGTAAGGCCGCTATGGAAATGGTACATGAGGTTAGAAGGCAGTTTAAGGATATACCTGGTATTATGGAAGGTACGGGTAAGCCGGAATATGATAAATGTGTGGCAATTTCTACTCAGGCTTCTTTAAAAGAAATGATGTTGCCGGGTCTGTTGACAATAGGTTTTCCATTGGTTATTGCTTTTGCTCCATTATTGTTCGGAATGAACAAATTGGCCATTGCGGAAATGTTGGGAGGCTACATGGCCGGTGTAACAGTTTCCGGAGTGTTATGGGCAATTTTTCAGAACAATGCTGGTGGTGCCTGGGACAATGCTAAGAAGTCTTTTGAAGCCGGTGTTGAAATTAATGGGGAAATGACCTATAAAGGTTCAGAAGCTCATAAGGCAGCTGTAACTGGTGATACTGTCGGTGATCCATTTAAAGATACTTCTGGACCGTCAATGAATATCTTGATTAAATTAACCTGTTTGATCGGCTTGGTCATTGCGCCAATCTTAGGCGGACATACAGAAGATGGAGTTGCTATGGTGAACAATACAAAAGAAGTGACAATAGAAATGAATGTTGAAAGTGAACAATTGGTAGAGGCCATTGTGACTTATGCTACAACTGTTGATGGGGAATTGGTTACGGAAGAAGTTGTTTACAACGGAACTAAGAGCGAAGTCGAAGAAAAGCTGAAGGCATTTGAAAAGGATACCATTGAAAAGAAGGGTACGGCAACCGAAATAACTATTGAAAAAGTGGAGATCAATAAACAATAATTCCCCGCTTTATATATAAAACCATCAGCTAGGCTGATGGTTTTTTGTTTTTAAACTATTCTAGTTTAAATGTAATTGGTATGGCAAATGAAACCTTTACGGCAGAGCCTCTTTGTTTACCTGGTGTCATTTTAGGTAGTTTAGATAAAATTCTTACGGCTTCTTTTTCTAGTACATCGTGCGGACCTCTTTTTTGAATAGCGCCGATGGTACCATCGTTGTTAATCATGAACTGAGTATTTACTCTACCTTGAATTCCCATTTCTTGAGCTAGCTCTGGGTAGCGGAAGTTTTTACGAATGTGTTTTTTCATCATTTCATTGAAGCAGGCGCGTTTGTCTTCTGAACTTTCACAACCAGGAAATATAGGAACCTCTTCAATAGTTGTCCAAATTACTTTTACTTCTTCTGGTTCTTCAATAACTTCAAAATCAGAGGGGTCTACAATTTCCGTGTCGGTGTCAACTTCACTTGCAATAACCTCAGTTTCGATTATGGGTTCATCATCTTCTATGATCTCTATTTCAATAGGTAAGACCTTTGGTTTTGGTGGTGGGGTTGCCTTTAACTCAATAATAGTAGCTTCTTCAATAATGGAATCATCAACCTTGTTCTGGGCTACATCTATTTGATTGATGGGGTCAAAGGATTTCCATTCCAAGGCGGTGTATACCATGGCTAGTACTAACAATAGTCCAATCACGAAGAATGTTCCGCTTTTTTTGTTTAGATCTTTTTGTGGATTCTTTTTTGGTCTCATAATCTTACATTTTTTTTGACTTGTGTGAACAAGACAGGTTATTTTTCCTTTTACTTGTTTAAAAGTATAGCATAGGTGTTGCCGCTAAAATGAGCAATGAGCTAACCCTTGTTTTGAATGAGTGAACGGTCTAAAAAAAATATATTCAAAAGTTTAATGGCTTTGATTGACTGGTATTTTGATAATTCTTGAAATAAATATTTTAAAGGTTGTTGAAAGACCGTAATTTTAACGCCATGGGTATTTTTAAGAAAGATAAACTTCAGATCATCAACTTTCAGTCGTATGGGAGTGCTACTCGTTTATACGTTAGGGGTAGGGCAATTGAAGATGAAAATATCGATTTGGATCAAAAAGGGATTTTCAATTTAATGAAGAATACCTGGAAACGTTTTGAGACCGATGAAATTAAAAATGCACCAATAAAGATTACTTTTTCAAATGGCAACACGGTGCAAGGTGTTACTGATAATGATGGGTATTATTTAATTGATGAGAATATTGAAGGACTGCAAAATTTGGCAAATGAAGAAGGTTGGGTCAAATTTGAGTTGTCATTTAGTAATACCAAATTAAAAAGGGAGATTCTTTTACAGAATAGGTTTCCTGGAGAAATGCTAATACCTAGTGCTAATGCAAAATTTGGGGTAATCAGTGATATAGATGATACCATTTTACATACAGGTGTAGTATCTTCTTTAAAATGGAAGGTTATTATAAATACCATGTTCAAAAGGGCTACAAAACGTTCTCAATTGGAAGGAGCTTCGGATTTTTATACAAAATTGCATTTAGGCAAATCTGGCGATGAAGCCAACCCTATTTTTTACGTAAGCCATAGCCCATGGAACTTATACAGGTATTTGGAACTCTTTTTAAAGACTAACAATTTCCCTAAAGGTCCGGTTCTTTTACGAAGTATGGCAAGTTTTAAAATGCGAAAGAAGAGTGATGAAAAACCGCAAAAACAAAAGGAAATCAGCAATTTGCTCATGTCTTATCCCAATTTGCCATTTATTTTAATTGGTGATAGTGGTGAAAAAGATGGTGATATCTATCAAGAAATATCAACTCTATTTCCGGGCAGGATAAAAGCTATTTATTTGCGTAGCGTAAATCATTCCAAACGTATGGCACGAATAGAAAATCTCTTTGCGGATTTTAAGGATATTCCATTTTTAATGGTCAATAAAACCGAGGAAGCTATACAGCACGCCAAGAAAAACGGATTTATATAAGGTTTAATTCTTTATATTCTTGATCGGGATCCATCTGGCGTCATCAAAATCATTTAGAGCATTGATCAATTGAAAGCTTTTAAAATGTTGTAAATCGGCCGTTGTAATTTTTTTTTCCGTTATTTTATTTTCATCTAATAACCTAGCTCTACAAGTGCCTTCAAGTAAAGGGGTAGAAGGGGTTACAATATGTTCGCCATCGGTAAGTAGAATGTTAGCGTAAGAGGCATCGGTAATAAATCCGTTCTTAACGATCAAAACATCATCACATTGGTCACGTAGCTTAAAAAGGTTGTTCAATTTTTTACGATTGTTTCTTTTAACGGTGTATGAAATAGTATCATCATTAACCAATTGTAGAGAGGTGGCTATGCTATTTTTATATTCGGAAATAGAGAAACGGGTACCGTGCTGTTTATAGCCAATACGTAACTTGTATTTTAATGTATTGTCTAAGTTGGTAAGGTGAATACCATCAAATAAAGAATAGGTAGGGTGGGTTTTATATTGTTGCATGTAAGAAGCTCTAAATCTAGCTTCGTGGTATTGTTCGTTTTTAATTTCACTATTTTCTATACAAACAGATTCAAATAATGGGTACATATATTTTTTCTAAAAGTTCGTGATATTCTTCTTCCATCTCGCTGAGGTGGGTTATACCGCCACCACTTTTGTAGAAAAGCGTATCGTTAATTTTTTCAATAAACCGAATGCTAACTGCACTGTCTATTTGTTGTCCATCAAAAACACCAAAAATACCTGTGTAAAAACCACGTGGTGCAATTTCTGCCTTTGAGATAATTTCCAAAGTTTTCTTTTTAGGAGCCCCACTAATTGATCCTGCGGGTAATGTTTTTAATAGTAATGTAGCAAATTCGTCTTTCCAGTGTTTAGGAAGCTCTCCCTGTATTTCCGTGCTGGTCTGTAGTAATTCTTGATCTCCTTTTTTAATTTTATCTACATACCTAAATTTATTTACCCTAACCTTTTTTGCGATCATAGAAAGATCGTTTCTAATTAGATCAACAATGGTGTTGTGCTCGTACAGTTCTTTTTTATTGGATAACAACAACTCTTTGGCATTGGGAACATTGCTGTTGATCGTACCTTTCATTGGATAAGAGAATATGTTGTCCTCCTTTATTTTAAGATAACACTCAGGTGAAAAAACAACAAATTTATCTTTATATAAAAGCTTATATGGCGCATGCGCTTTTTGGTAAATCTCCTTTAATTCTAACGGGGTGTCAAGCGCCGTTGGAAAGGTAAGGTTTAATAAAAAGCTATTACCTGTTTTTAACTCATGTTTTACTGTTGAAAAAGCCTCATTGTAAATTTCTTCTGAAACCAATGTTGGTTTCAGGTCAAAATTTAATTTTTCTAAAGATGAAGATGCTAGATTCCCATCATTACCGTTACCTTTTATATTGAAAAAGATATTTTCGTTAGCAGCTTCTTCAAACGTAAAAACCTGTTTCGTTGTTTTGTCAAAATCTATGATAAATAAAAAGGGAACTCCATCTTGAAGAAAGCGGGTAACTTTATGTTCAAAATTTTCCAATGGTTTCGGGCTTTGCAAAAATGAACCTAAAATAGACCGTTGATTTGAGCGTCAATTTTATTGAGAATACTTCCTAAATCTTCAGGATTGTCCACAAAATCCAAATCATCTACATCAATGATCAATAAATTGCCTTTGTTATAGCCATGTATCCAAGCTTCGTAACGTTCGTTCAACCTGCTCAAATAGTCAATGGAAATGGTATTTTCATATTCCCTGCCTCTCTTATGAATTTGTTTCACCAAATTAGGTATAGAGCTGCGTAGGTAAATTAGAAGGTCTGGTGGATCTACCAGGCTTTCCATTAGATCGAATAAACTAGAGTAATTTTGAAAATCCCTATTGGTCATAAGGCCCATAGCGTGTAAGTTGGGCGCAAAAATATGTGCATCCTCGTAAATGGTCCTATCCTGTATAATTTCTTTACCGCTTTCCTTGATCTGTAAAATTTGGCGGTATCTACTATTTAAAAAGTAAATCTGGAGGTTAAAGCTCCAACGTTCCATCTGATTGTAAAAATCATCTAAATAAGGGTTCTCTACTACATCTTCAAAATGAGCTTCCCAATTATAATGTTTTGCAAGTAATCTGGTTAGGGTCGTTTTTCCTGCACCGATATTTCCGGCAACTGCTATGTGCATAGAATTAAATTGATTAATGGTTGTGTTCTTGTTCCCAAGAAGAATTCGATGGTACAAGATACAAGATAACAACAGGAAGTAAAAACATATTTGTTGTATGGCATAAAAAAAATGAAAGGAACGTAATTATTAACATACTTCAATTAAACCAAAAGCCAAAATTGGTGTCATACAAGCATTCTAATACGTACACATGAAGATATATAAGTGGTTTTTGAGTTTTATAATCCTTTGTATGGGCATAAACTTGCATGCACAGGATTTTCAAGGAAAAGCGGTATACCAGAGTAAAACTCAGGTAAATTTTGATTTTGGAAACCGAAATATACCAGAGGACCGAAAAAAGGAGATGACGGAGCGTATTAAAAAGGCAAACGAGAAAACCTTTATACTCAGCTTTGATAAAACAGCATCTATTTATAAAGAAGAGGAGAAGTTAGAGCAACCTGGAGAAAGAGGTGGTGGTCGTGGACCGCGGTTTGGAGCTATGGCCGGTACAGATGGCGATTTATATAAAAATATAAAAGAGCAAAGGTATTTGATAAAGAACGAGCTTTTGGGTAAGATTTTCTTGATCGATGATGAGTTGGAGACCTTGGAATGGAAAATGGGTAGCGAGTCTAGAAAAATAGGAAATTATACGGCGTTCAAGGCAACGGCAACAAAGACTATAAAAAGACCCAATATGAGTGCCATTTTTAGAAGACCTGGTAGAGGCGGGCAAGATAATGAAGAGAAGGAGAAAGAAGCTGAATTTACCATTAAAGAAGTAGAGGTCGTTGCGTGGTATACTCCCGAAATTCCTATAAATCAAGGTCCTGGTCTGTATTGGGGTTTGCCGGGGTTAATATTGGCGGTGAACGATGATATCACCACAATTGTGTGTTCGGAGATTACAATGAATCCTTCTGAGAAAATGGAAATAAAAGCACCTAGCAAAGGAAAAAAGGTCAGCCAGGCAGAGTATGATGAAATTTCTCAAGAAAAGATGAAAGAAATGCGAGAGAATTTCAGGAATAGAGGTGGTCGTGGTGGCGGTAGGCCAAACTAATAAAAGTGCTTTTTAATTCATTTCAATTTATACCTATTACATGAGAAACAAAGTGCTTTTAACACTATTGCTAGTGGTGACGTCTGCTGTTGCCTTGGCCCAAGAAATTTCATTGTCCGGTACGGTTAAGGACAGTTTAGGGGTTGGTGTAGATATGGCCAACGTCATTGCGATCAATACGGCTACACAAGGTTTGGAGTCTTACGGTATAACCAACCATGCAGGGCTATTTAAATTGAAGTTGAAAACTGGTGAGCAATACACGGTTAAAGTGAGTTATCTTGGTTTTAAACCGGAGTCGTTTACTTTTACCGCTGGGGAGAATGATGCGGTTAAGGATATTGTTTTGCAAGAGCAGGCGGCACAATTAGATGAGGTAGATGTTACTTATGAAATGCCGGTTTCGGTAAAAGGAGATACTATTGTATATGATACGGATGCCTTTGTATCCGGTACCGAAAAAAAATTAAAAGATGTACTTGAGAACCTTCCCGGTATAGAGATTAACGATGACGGGCAAATTGAGGTAGAGGGTAAAACCGTGAGCAAGGTCATGGTAGAGGGCAAAGACTTTTTTGATGGCGATAGTAAATTGGCGGTAGAAAATATTCCAGCTAATGCTTTGAGTAAGGTAGAGGTGTTACGTAATTTTAATGAGGTTTCACAAATGAAGGGACTCACCAATGACGATGATAATGTAGCCTTGAATATTAAACTAAAAGAGGGGAAGAAGAATTTTTGGTTTGGGGAGTTAACTGCCGGTTATGGTCCAAATGATAGGTATTTGGCCCACCCGAAATTGTTTTATTACAGTCCTAAATACAGTATCAATATTATCACTGACCTTAACAATATTGGTGAAGTACCTTTTACCCGTAATGATTATAGGAATTTTACCGGAGGATTCAGAAATCTAAATTCAAGAGGAGGTAGTTCTATTTCTACAGGGGCAGATGGCTTAGGGCTTTCATCTGCCCAGAATAATAGGGCAAATGATATTGATACAAAATTTGCCGCCGCAAATTTTAGCTATGCACCCATGGAGGGGTTAGATTTAAGTGGCTTCGGCATTTATTCGTATACCGGTACCATTTTAAAATCAGAAGGAGTTACATCTTACATAGCCAGTAATGATGTGGAAAGTACTACCTCAAATACAGATCAAACAATACATTTGGGTCTGGCTAAATTGAGTGCCAAATATCAGCCAAATGATAGTTTTCAGTTAGATTATGACGCATTATTAAAACAATCTGATGATACTGAGGAAGTAAACGTACTGTCCATTTCATCTATAACTGATGAGATCGCAGAGGTGAAGAAACAAAAACCGTTATCGGTAAATCAAAATCTGAACATTTACTATACTTTGAGCGATAAGAATATTTTTGCTGTAGAGGCGCAATATTTGTATCAAGATGAAGATCCATTTTATGAAGCAATTAGAAATGAGTTTGCCTTTGTAGATATTTTTCCGGTAGATGAGAACCAAGAGTTGTATAACATTAATCAGGCAAAACAAGTAGTCACCAATAAGGTAGACGCAAAAGTGGATTATTACAGGGTTCTGGGTAGCAAAAGCAATATTAATTTGACTTTGGGTACCACACAGAGCAATCAAAACTTTAATTCGAACATATTTCAGATTTTAGATAATGAAGATGTTTTAAATATGAATGGCGATGATTTTGGTAATGACGTTGCCTTTCATGTTTCAGATGTTTATGCCGGCTTGCACTATAAAGTTATTTCTGGAATTTTCACGTTTAATCCGGGTGTTACCTTACACCAGTTTAATGTAAAAAATGAGCAATTGGGTAGTGTGGTCAAGGATAATTTAACGTCATTGTTGCCAGATGTATATATAAACGCCCAGCTTAAAAAGTCAGAAAACTTACGATTTAATTATCAAGTAACCCGTTCATTTACAGATGTAAGCAATTTTGCTCAGGGTTATGTGTTGAACAACTATAATTCCCTGTACAGTGGTAACCGGGATCTGGAAAGTGCGTTGAACCATAATGTGTCGTTGAATTTTTTCAGTTTCAACATGTTCAACTTCACCAATATTTTTGCCAACGTGGCATACACTAAACGAATAGATGCCTTAAAAAGCGGGGTGAACATAGTTGGTATCAACAGGGTCAGTAGTACCATTAACTCTAATTTCGATGATGAATCTTTTACGGCAAACGGAAAATATGAGCGTACTTTTGGTAAGATAAAAGCATCGGTACAAGGCAATTTAGGTTGGTCTACCACCAATAACCTTGTTGACGATGAGCAGCGAACCTCAAATTCTTTGACACAGAATTATACGGGCGCGCTTTCTACGAATTTTAAAAATGCCCCTAACTTGGAGTTGGGGTATAGGTACACCGTAAACAATTATGAAAATGGTGATTTGGAAACTACCTTTTATACCAGTAGGCCCTATGCCCGTTTTGATGCCAGTTTTTTAAAGAACTTTATTTTTACCGTAGACTATGATTATTATAATTATACGGATAAGGAAGATACCATAACCAATACCTATAGTTTTTTAGAGTCTAATTTAACCTATCAAAAGAAAGATAGCCGTTGGGAATATGGCATTAAGGGAACCAATTTATTGAATACCAATACATTGAATAGGGATAGTACCAATGAACTTTACTTTAGTACACAGGCGTATTTTGTACAGCCTAGGTATGTGCTATTTTCTGTAAAATATGATATATAACATTTGATGATTCTAGCAGGATAAAGAGCCTTAATTTTAATTGGGTCAATAAATAACATCATATTAAGATAAGGAACAGAACATTTTTTCTATTTTTGCATCTGAATTAAAAAAAGAGGAGGGATTTGACTGATTGCAACCTCTGTTTTAGCCTTAGGGTATAAAGCGAAAAAAATGCTAAAGCAGTTGATGTAGATACCTATCGCATCATACTTCTTTTCGGCATTCATACAAATCCCTCCATAGAATAAAAAGTTTGTTATGCCATATTTATTTACATCAGAATCTGTTAGTGAAGGCCATCCGGATAAAGTTGCGGATCAGATCAGTGACGCCTTATTAGATCATTTTCTTGCTTTTGACCCAGAAAGTAAAGTTGCTTGTGAGACCTTGGTAACTACCGGCCAGGTAGTTTTAGCGGGAGAGGTAAAAAGTGATACCTATTTAGATGTACAGAACATTGCCCGTGAAGTCATTAATAAAATAGGATATACCAAGGGTGAATACCAGTTTAGCGGAGACTCTTGTGGAGTTATTTCGTTGATTCATGAGCAGTCTCAAGACATTAACCAAGGTGTAGACCGTGGAGCAAAGGAAGAGCAAGGGGCTGGTGATCAAGGTATGATGTTTGGCTATGCAACCAGTGAGACCGAAAATTACATGCCTTTGGCGTTAGATATTTCACACAAGATTTTGCATACCTTGGCAGAACTGCGTAGAGAGGGTAAAGAGATTTCATATTTAAGACCAGATGCTAAAGCGCAGGTTACTTTAGAATATTCAGATGCCAATGAGCCACAGCGTATAGATACTATCGTGGTCTCCACACAGCATGATGCTTTTGATGCCGATGATGAAAAGATGCTGGCAAAGATCAAATCTGATATAATATCAATTCTTATTCCAAGGGTGAAGGCACAATTACCGGTAGAGACCCAAAAATTGTTCGATGATCAGATCAAATATCATATTAACCCTACAGGTAAATTCGTAATTGGTGGACCACATGGTGATACAGGATTAACAGGGCGTAAAATTATTGTTGATACTTACGGTGGTAAAGGAGCTCACGGTGGTGGTGCTTTTAGCGGTAAAGATCCAAGTAAAGTAGACCGTAGTGCGGCATATGCGGCACGTCATGCGGCAAAAAATTTGGTAGCTGCAGGTGTAGCGGATGAAATTTTGGTACAAGTGAGCTATGCGATCGGTGTTGTTGAACCCACATCTATTTATGTAGATACCTACGGTACTTCTAAAGTTGGGTTAATTGATGGTGCTATTGCGAGAAAGGTGGCTAAGTTGTTTGATATGAGACCTTTTGCCATTGAAGAAAGATTGAAGTTGAGAAATCCTATTTATTTGGAAACGGCCGCTTACGGTCATATGGGTAAACAACCAAGAACTATTACCAAGGTTTTTGAATCGCCATATAACGGTCGTATTGAAAAAGAAGTGGAATTGTTCACTTGGGAAAAATTAGACAAAGTAGCAGAGATAAAATCTGCGTTTAGCATATAGATATAAAGTGAAACCGTTTTGCACGGTTAGTACTTACACATCTAATGAATATAAAATGCCTCGTATTTTACGGGGCATTTTTTTGTGCACTGATTTATGGAACGATTGTAAAAACATCACGAGTATTTCCGCTGCTTTTAAAAATTGTTTTTATAGTTGTTTTTGGTGCTCAATAATTCATACAAGCCAATTAACACCTCTTCACAACAAGATTATATAGTTTTACCACAAAATCTATTTTGTAGGAAAAGTATTACATATATTTATATAGTAATTATTGGTGAATCCCCAAGTTTTGCCAAGTTATAAGATAAAGAATATGTTAGTACTGTAAAATAAATTATCCATGTAAATACCGGTTGAAGTCCCAAATGTCTGCTTGTATTCCGCATTGTTAAAAAGAGTCTTTGTCTTTAAAAAACCTATAAAATATAAACTTAACCTACGAATGCCATGCTTAAAATGCCCAGATTTCTATTAGCGCTTTTCATTGGTATATGCCTGCAATCGTGTGCAAAAGATACAGACCTTATTTCTGAATTTGTAGTTTTAGATACCTCAAAATACGAATATCGTTCCGTAGAAATGAATCCGGAATTTAAAATTGAAAAATCTATAGAAAATTTAGAAACAGTTGTATTAATTCCTTTTTCTAATTAAATTTAGATCCAACTAAACACTATTTTAATGAAAGACCAACTACTAAAAGAGACCACCATTGAAGAATATAAAAGCGATTTTTTCACCGGCATTGTTATGCTAATGAGAAAGTTGTTTATGATTTAAATGCTTTTGCTTTTCTCAATTTCCTGTGAGAGAAGTACAGTGCCTATCCACCTATCAAAACTTTATTTTAATTTTTCGTTCCCCGTAAATGTAATATTGCGGTCCTACTCGTCTTGCCTTGTTCTCATTTAAAAATGATTGACAGACAGCTAAAGTTAAATTAGCAATTTTCGGTTCAATTTTATTCCGTACAGTAGTAAACTTTCTTAGTTTTAAGATTTCAAACCTTTAAGACATGTCAAAGTTTACCATCAAACAGTTTTTTACGTTCATTTTACTAGCTACAGTTCTTATTTCCTGTAGAAAAACAACACAAAAAGTAGCCGATGCCGAGGTTTCTGATACCTACGTAGAGGATAACTACACAAAAAAGGAAGTGGATATTGCCATGCGAGACGGTGTTACGTTACATACCACTATTTATTCGCCAAAAGATACTTCAAAAGAGTACCCAATTATAATGCAAAGAACCCCGTATAGTTCTCAGCCTTACGGAGCGGGTAATTTTAAAACAAAGATCGCGCCCAACATTCATATGATGCAAGATGGCTATATAGTGGTCTATCAAGATGTGCGCGGCCGTTGGTTAAGTGAAGGGCATTATGAAAATATGCGCGCCTATAATCCCAACAAAAAAACGGAGCAGGATATTGATGAAAGTTCAGATACTTATGATACTATTGAGTGGTTGGTCAATAATGTAGAGAATAATAACGGTAATGTAGGTATTTGGGGAATTTCGTATCCTGGCTTTTATTCTACCTATGCCGTGGTAGATGCGCATCCGGCATTAAAGGCAGCATCTCCACAGGCAAGTATTGCCGATTTCTTTTTTGATGATTTCCACCATAATGGCGCTTACTTATTGAGTTATTTTAGGGCTACTTCATTGTTTGGTACACCAAGACCAGATGGAGATAAACCTATAGATACGGCTTGGTATACATTGCCGGATTTACCTACTGAAGATCAATATCAATTCTTTTTAGATGAAGGACCGTTAAAGAACTTAGATCGATTTTTTGAATACGAAACAGCCGATACCCCACGTATGGCAAAGGAGGGTGTTACCGATGATTATTTTTGGAACGAACTTAAAGAGCATCCAAATTATGATGAAATGTGGCAAAGCAAGGGCTTGATCCAGCATTTAAAAGATGTAAAGCCAACAGTGGCTACCATGGTAGTTGCGGGCGAGTTTGATGCGGAAGATTTATACGGACCGTTAGAAACCTATAAGAATATAGAAAAGTACAATGCCGATAATTACAATACCTTGGTTTTTGGACCATGGGATCACGGCGGATGGGCACGTAGAAAAGGTCAGAATACCGTGGGCAACTATTATTTTGGCGATGGAATTTCTGAATTTTTCCAAGAACATATAGAAACCAAATTCTTTGATCATTTCTTAAAAGGTAATGGCGATAAGAATAGCGGTTTGCCAGAAGCCTATGTTTTTGATACCGGTAGAAAAGATTGGAAAACCTATGATACCTGGCCACCGGCAGGTGTCGTGAAAAAGGATATGTATTTATCTCCAGATCAAGAACTGACTTTTGAGCCAAAAGCAGTGGAAGAAGTAAAGTTTATCAGTGATATTAAAAAACCGGTTCCATATTCAGAAGATATTAAAACAGTATTTACACCAAGAAAATATATGACCGATGATCAGCGTTTTGCAGCTCGCCGTGGTGATGTGTTGGTGTTTGAAACTGACGTTATGCAAGAAGATTTGACCTTGGCGGGTGATATTTTGGCGAAGCTAAAAGTTGCTACTACGGGTACCGCTGCAGATTGGATCGTGAAAATCATTGACGTGCACCCAGCAGATGAACCTGCTTATGAAGGCATGCAAGATCACTTAAAAATGAGCAACTATCATTTAATGGTACGTAGCGAAGTATTGCGTGGTCGTTTTAGAAATAGTTTTGCCAACCCGGAACCGTTTGTGCCAAATGAAAAAACAGATGTAACCATTAAGTTGCAAGATGTATTCCATACCATTAAGAAAGGGCACAAATTACAGGTGCAAGTACAGAGTACTTGGTTTCCGTTAATAGATTTAAATCCGCAGACCTATGTAGATAATATATTTGAAGCTGATGAGTCGGATTTTAAAACCCAAACACATACGGTGTTTACGGATTCTAGTATAGAGTTTTCTGTTTTGGAGTAAGTACTTATAAATTATGGATGATTTTTTTAATCGAGAGGTAGGTCAAATAATTTTGTCAACGTACAAAAGAAGTGAAAAGATAAGAAAATCAGATGGTTATAGTTGCTTCAAAACAATTCATACAATTCGGAATTCATTTTTTATTTACAAACACAACTATATTGAATGGAAGAAAGCATTACATGAATATTACTCGAATGAAGATAATTCCATATCAGACTCAGTGAAAAGACATTATCGACAAAGGGTATTAATTGCTAAAATTCATAATTTACTTTCTAGTTCTACAACTTTTAATGAAATTCATAATGAAGGACAAATAGAAGATTCATTCCATTGTTTTATTAAAGAATTAAGAAATTTCACTATGCATAGGCAATATTTTCCATTGAGTAGTTATGATAAAAATACTGTATTAGAAAATATAAAGTACGAGTCATTTCAAACTGATGAATTTAGGAATTATCTCAGAAATTATATTGCCAAATACCCAAATAGGAAAGGTTTGAAAAGAGCTTTGGATTTTTTGGATAGTATTTTTGGTTCTATAAATTTGGAAGATTTATTAGAAAAGTATGATAAAAAGATGCACGGTTTATACAATAAAAAAATCAGAGAAGTAATAAGTAAAAATAAGGATTTGTTTTGGCAATTAATGAATGATACTGAACAGGTGCATTTAAGTTTGAAGAAAGTTAATAAGTTGCCCAAATATCCTTTGTCCTCACCTGAACTGAGATATTTAAAACTAATTCTAAATTGTCATGACGGTAAGTCGCCATAATTAACCCTATTTTTCTTAACAGTCAAAACCAGCAACTAACAACTAACAACCAACAACGAACAACAACAACCAAAATGAAAAATCTAATTCTAATCGCTGCAGTCCTGCTTTTCTTGCTGCCATTTACGACTAAGGCGCAAAAAAGCAATGCTAAAAAGCCCAATATCATTTTCATCATGTCAGATGATCATGCGTATCAGGCCATAAGTGCATATGATAATAAATTACTGCAAACACCTAATATTGATCGTTTGGCAAAAGAGGGCATGCTGTTTACCAATGCCAGCGTTACCAACTCTATTTGTGCGCCTTCTCGTGCAACCATATTAACAGGCAAGCATACACATATCAATGGGAAAGTGGATAATTATTTTCCGTTCGATACTACACAGGTGACCTTTCCTCAAATTTTTAAAAAGAACGGTTATAAAACGGCGATGTTCGGTAAGCTTCACTTTGGCAATAATCCAAAAGGGGTAGATGAGTTTATGATCTTGCCGGGTCAAGGGCACTATATTAATCCAGATTTTATAGTCACCAATGGTGATACCATAACCAAGCAAGGCTATGTTACCGATATCATAACAGATGTATCACTAGATTGGTTGAAAGAAGAAGCGTCCAATGACGAACCTTTTATGATGATGTACTTGCACAAAGCACCGCACAGACCGTGGTGGCCAAGACCGGATAAGTTTAAGGAGTTCACGAAAAAGACCTTTCCAGAGCCAGAAACGTTATTTGATGATTACAGCAACAGAGGATCGGCGGCAAAGACGGCAGAAATGAATTTGTTGACACACATGATGTACAGTCATGATAGTAAGATCAGACCGGAAACCTTGGCTAAAATGGAGGGTAAGGTTTTACCGGTAGTGGAGGAATTTCCCAATAGTTTTTACGGTCCGTATAACCGTGCAACGGCAGAGCAAAAAGCATTGTATGATTCGGTGTTAGATTCCATCAACGATTTTTTCTATAACAATTGGCCAAAAATGAACGATACCGAGAAAATGAAATGGAAGTACCAGCGCTATATGCAAGATTATTTGGGTAGTATTTCTTCGGTAGATGATAATGTAGGTCGCTTGTTAGATTATTTGGATGAAAGCGGATTGGCGGAAAACACCATAGTGATCTATACCTCTGATCAAGGATTTTATTTAGGGGAGCACGGTTGGTTTGATAAACGATTTATTTATGACGAATCGTTCAAAACTCCGTTATTAGTGCGTTGGCCCAATGTGGTTGAACCGGGAGCTGTAGAAAATGAAATGGTACAGAATTTAGACTTTGCACAGACCATGTTAGAAGCTGTAGGCATCACGCCGCCAAGTGATATGCAAGGCGAAAGTTTAATTCCCCTGTTGAAAGGCGAAAAAGAAAAATGGACTAGAGATGCCGTGTATTATCAATATTACGAATATCCATCTGTACACATGGTAAAGCGTCACTATGGTATTGTGAATAAGGAATTTAAAATGGTGCATTTCTACTATGATGTTGATGAGTGGGAGCTGTATGATAGATTGAAGGACCCAAAGGAAATGAATAACGTCTACAACGACCCTGCCTACGCAGATACCGTTAAAAAATTAAAGATAGATTTAATTGCACTTCGTAAAAAATATAAAGACTCCCCGGAGCAAGATCAGATGTATATAGATAAATATAAGAGCGCAGGGATGATTGAGTAGTTTTTCGTTGATCGTTGATCGTTTCTCGTTGTTCGTTTTTCGTTTATAGTAAAATGTCAGTTCGAGTGCTCTTAAACTAATTTTTCTTTAGGTTAAGAGTGTATCGAGAATATTGTAATTGAACAAGTGTTCCATTGCTTTTAAGCCTTCAGAAAACTAACAACAAGACCAAGAATTATATATTTTTCATAAAATACTAGGTTTTTAAATTTTTCTGCCTTTATATTTGTAGTTCAAAGTTCACAAACGTATTGAATAGTTATCAAGAAAGGTGGAGGGATTAGACCCTTTGAAACCTTAGCAACCCTTTGTTCCATACAAAGAAGGTGCTACATTCTACCCTTAGGGGAAGGATAACAGTAATCGATTTTCTCGATATTACTTTCTTATAACTTTTTGATTTTACTTACTCACATTTTTATGTGTTTAGGTTGGGCTTTTTAATTATTAAAATAATTTTTAAAAACAACAAAATCATGAGTAATCACAAATTAGCAACAAACGCATTACACGCAGGTCACGACACCACTACAAATGGAGGTACAAGGGCAGTGCCTATTTATCAAACATCATCGTATGTATTTAATGATACCGATCATGCGGCAAATTTATTTTCACTTAAAGAACTAGGGTTTATTTACACACGTTTAAACAATCCTACCAATCAAATTTTACAAGACAGGTTAGCTGCTGTTGAAGGTGGTGTTGGTGCTGTGGTCTTTGCATCTGGTACTGCTGCCATTTCTACAGGTTTATTGACCTTGTTAAAAGCGGGCGATCATATTGTAGCATCAAGCAGTTTATACGGTGGTACCTTTAATTTATTGAATGTTACCCTACCAAGATTCGGAATTACGACCACCTTTGTAGATGCATCTGATCCTGAAAATTTTGGAAAAGCGGTACAGGATAATACAAGGGCTTTCTTTGTGGAATCTTTAGGGAATCCGAAATTGGATGTGTTGGATCTGAAAGCGATTTCTAAAGAATCGAAAGCAGCGGGAGTACCTTTTATAGTTGATAATACGGTAGCTACTCCTTCATTGTTAAACCCCATTGAGCACGGTGCCAACTTGGTCATTCATTCATTGACAAAATATATTGGCGGTCAAGGAACGTCCTTAGGTGGCGCAATTATAGATGCCGGTACGTTTGATTGGACCAACGGAAAATTCCCTGAATTTACGGAACCATCTGCAGGTTACCACGGTTTGGTATATAGCGAGGCATTAGGTGCGGCAGCATTTACCTTTAAATTGATATTGGAAGGTTTACGTGATTTTGGTGGGGCATTGAGTCCGTATAACGCCTTTCAAATTATACAAGGTTTAGAGACTTTGCCGGTACGTATAAAGCAACACAGTGCAAATGCATTGGAATTGGCTACTTGGTTAGAAGGAAGGGAAGAAGTGGCTTGGGTAAATTACCCAGGATTAAAGAGCAATAAATACTATGACTTGGCACAAGAATACTTGCCAAAAGGTCAAAGCGGATTGGTTACCTTTGGTATCAAGGGCGGTTTTGAAGCGGCTAAAAAGGTTACCGATGCCACTAAGATCTTTTCTTTGTTGGCCAACATTGGTGACACCAAATCATTGATCATTCACCCGGCAAGTACTACCCACCAGCAATTAACCGCAGAGCAGCAAGAAGGTGCAGGTGTAGGGCAAGATTTAATTCGTTTGTCGGTAGGTCTTGAAGATATAGAAGATTTAAAAGCAGATTTAGAGCAGGCATTTGCCAGTCTTTAAATTAGATAAGGTAAAAGCTGAAACCACCGATCACTGAGCGTAGCCGAAGTGATCGGTGGTTTAAGAAAAAAAGAATATTGGTGGCGGCTGAGCCTAGCCGAAGTCATTGAATGTTCAAGAATATATTATTTACATGAGGTGGCTGAGCGCAGTCGAAGCTCAGCCACAAATTGATTTTGAAATAGATGTTACATCAACTACAGATTAAAAAATACAAGGCCCTAAGCGGTAGTGTTCAAGATATTCAATTATCGTATCAGGTATTTGGGAAAGCTCTTCATACAGCGCCAATAATTTTGGTGAACCATGCATTAACGGGCAATTCTAATGTTACCGGAGAAAATGGTTGGTGGTCTGCCTTGATCGGGGAAGAGAAGTGTATAGATACCAACAAGTACACTATTTTGGCATTCAACATTCCGGGCAATGGTCATGACAAGTTTGTAATAGAGAACTATAAGGATTTTGTAGCCGGTGATGTAGCTAGAATATTTTTATTAGGTCTACAACAGTTAAAGGTAGAGCGTTTGTTTGCATTGATCGGTGGATCTTTGGGTGGCGGTATCGCTTGGGAAATGGCAGCATTGCACCCAACGCTGACAGAACATTTGATTCCTGTGGCATCTGATTGGAAATCGACCGATTGGTTAATAGCCAATTGCCAAATACAGGAACAGTTTTTAGTGAATTCTAAACAACCTGTGCATGATGCCCGTATGCATGCCATGTTATGTTATAGGACTCCGGCTTCCTTTAAAGAACGGTTTAAACGAAGTACTAATGAGGAGCTTAAGGTTTTTAATGTAGAAAGTTGGTTAATGCACCATGGCGATAAGTTACAAGAGCGTTTTCAATTGTCTGCGTATAAGTTGATGAATCAATTATTAAAGACCATTGATGTTACTAGGGATGGTGATGAGAATTTTGTTAAGCTACAAAATAGCGATACCAATATTCATATTATCGGGGTAGATTCGGATATGTTCTTTACTGCCCAAGAAAACAAAGATACCTTTAAGCAATTGGCGCAGGCAAAGAGTAATGTGACCTATGGAGAAGTACAATCGTTACATGGGCATGATGCCTTTTTGATCGAGTTTGATCAGATGGAAAAATTGCTGACCGGTATTTTCAATACCAACGGTAATATCAAGAAAATCAAAATCTTAAAATTTGGAGGTAAATCTTTGAGCAATGGCGAGGGACTTGAGCGTGTTTTGGATATCGTGACACAAAAGGTCAAGAACAATGAGAATGTAGCCATGGTGGTTTCCGCCAGGGAAAAGGCTACGGATCAGCTAGAGGATATGCTGGAGAAAGCAGCCAAGGGAAAAGATTATAGGTCAGATTTTGAAGCGCTGGAGAAGTATCAAAAACATACCTATTCCAACGTAAATCTATCTATGGAATTCAAGGGCTTGGCAAAGCTGTATGAAGGAGTTTCCTTGTTGGGAGATTATAGTGCCAAAATAAAAGATGAGGTGTTGGCGTATGGCGAGTTGATCTCTGCCAAACTGGTAACCAAGCTATTGATCGGTAAAGGGATCAATGCCAAACTTGTAGATACTCGTGAAGTCATTAAGACCGATGATACCTTTGGTGACGCCAAGGTGCTTGAAAATGAATCCAAAGAATTGGTGCTTTTAAAATTTGCTGAAATTCCGAGTGATACGGTAGCGGTAGTTACAGGTTTTATAGCTTCTACAGTGGAGAACGAGACAACTACTTTAGGTAGGAACGGTAGTAACTATTCCGCCGCATTATTGGCTAATTTCTTAGATGCCGAAGAATTACAGAATTATACCCATGTTGATGGTATTTATACTGCAAATCCTGATTATGTGCCGGAGGCGAAAAGACTGGCTAACCTATCTTATGAAGAAGCAAATGAGCTTGCCAATTTTGGAGCTACTATTTTACATGCCAAAACCATAATTCCCTTAATTGAGAAGAACATTCCGTTACGTATTTTAAATACCTATAATGATGATAATGAAGGTACTTTAATAAGCGCTAAATCCAGTAAAGAAGGTATAAAGTCGCTCTCGGTTATAGAAGATGTTGCCATGATCAATATAGAAGGTCGTGGCTTGTTAGGGAAAGTAGGGGTGGATGCCCGTATTTTTAAAGCCTTGCAATCTAGCAATATTAGTGTGAGCATTATTTCCCAAGGATCATCTGAAAGGGGAATAGGTCTTGTGGTGAAAAAGGATAAGGCAAAAAGGGCAAAGCTGGCATTGGAAAATGAGTTTAGCAATGACTTTGAATCCAAAGATGTAAATATGATTACGGTGATGGATGATGTATCTATCATATCTATCGTAGGTCAAGATTTAAGCACTTTTCACAATCCGTTCAATGCATTGATCAAAAACCAGATTGTACCGTTATTGTTCAATAATACGGTATCTGGCAAGAACGTAAGTTTGGTGGTGAAGAAATCGGATTTACATAAGGCTGTCAATGTTATGCACGGTCAGGTGTTCGGCATCAGTAAGAAAATTAATATTCTGATTTTCGGTCACGGTAATGTAGGCGGTACGTTGATAGAACAGATTTTAAAGTCGGCAAAGTCCATTAAAGAGCGCAAGAAATTAGACCTAAGGGTTTTTGGAATTGCAAACTCTAAAAAGATATTGTTGAATGAAAAAGGCATTGCCAAAAACTGGAAGACACAATTAGAGCAGAAAGGAAAACCGTATAAGGTTGATGATGTCTTTGAATTTGCAAAGCGTCACCATTTGGAGAACCTTATTGTAATAGATAATACGGCAAGTAAAGATTTCGTTGCCAACTATTTTGAATTTGTAGAGCATGGTTTTGATATTGTGTCATCTAACAAAATTGCCAATACCTTGCGTTACGATTTTTATCAGTTACTGAGGGAAGAATTGCAAAAAAATCAAAAGCAATATCTGTACGAAACCAATGTAGGAGCAGGTTTGCCATTGATTGATACTATTAAGTTGTTACATTTATCCGGAGAGAATATAACAAGGATAAAAGGCGTTTTCTCAGGTTCTTTAAGTTATATTTTCAATACATTCTCAGAAGTGGATGTACCTTTTTCATCGATTTTGAAAGATGCAATGCAAAAAGGATTTACGGAACCAGATCCACGTGAAGATCTTTCAGGAAATGATGTTGGGCGTAAATTATTGATTTTAGCACGTGAGCTAGATTTGCATAATGAGTTTGCAGATATCAATATTGAAAACCTGATACCTAAAAAATTGCAAGATGGTCAGGTAGATTTCTTCTTACAGCATTTAGAAGTGTTGGATACCAAGTTCAATGAAATTAAGAAAAACCAAAAACCAGATCATGTATTGCGTTATGTAGGTGATCTGCACGGAAATCTTCAGAAAGAAAAAGGAGTGTTAGATGTTAAATTAGTCTCCGTTCCAAAAGAAAGTGCCCTGGGGCAAGTAAAAGGGTCAGATTCCATAATAGAGATCTATACGGAATCTTACGGGGAAAATCCGTTAGTAATACAAGGTGCAGGTGCAGGCGCAGCAGTAACCGCAAGAGGTGTCTTTGGTGATATATTACGAATTGCGGAGAAAGGATGACTTCGGCTCCGCTCAGTCACCGCGTACCAATATTTGTTAGGTAAAAGGCTGGCAGCTGAGATAGCTGAATCCAAATAATAGTAATAAAAATAAGTAAGTTTAATGTTGGTGGCTGAGTGTATATTTGTTAGGTAAAATATTTGTGACTGAGATAGCTGAATTCAAATAATAGTAATAAAAATATGAAAGTTTAATGTTGGTGGCTGAGCGTATATTTTTTAGGTGAAAGATTTGTACTTGAGATAGCTGAATCCAAATAATAGTAATAAAAATAAGTAAGTTTAATGTTGGTGGTTGAGCGTAGCCGAAGCCAATAAATGATAATTGTATGTCAGGATTCATGTATATTTTGGAATGTTCAGACGGAAGTTATTATACTGGTAGTACAAAAGACTTAGATAAAAGAATAGTAGAACACCAAGAAGGTAAAGGGGCTAATCATACAAGATTAAGATTACCTGTGAAGTTGGTTTATGTAGAAGAGTATTTAAGAATTGATTCTGCATTTTATAGAGAGAAACAAATACAAGGTTGGAGAAGAGAAAAGAAAGAAGCATTAATTAATGGGGAATTAGGTAAGTTGCCAGGTTTGGCAGAATGCCAAAATGATACACATTATAGATATTTTAAAGAATAATAAAATGTCAATTCGTCTGAGCGTAGCCGAGATTAGGTGGCTGAGCGTAGCCGAAGCCAAATAATGTGAATAAGAGTAAATTAGTTAGTTTAAGTGGCTGACGGTAGCCGAAGCCAAAAAGTAAAGAAATGAAAAAGAACAACAATAAATTTGAAACGAACGCAATACGTACACAATTAAAACGAAGCGAAAATTTGGAGCATTCCGTTCCATTGTATTTGACCTCTAGTTTTGTATTTGAAGATGCTGAAGATATGCGTGCTTCGTTCGCCGAGGAAAAAGATCGTAATATATACTCAAGATATTCTAACCCAAATTCATCTGAATTTATTGATAAGGTTTGTCAAATGGAAGGTGCGGAGAGCGGATTTGCTTTTGCATCGGGTATGGCAGCGGTATTTTCTACATTGGCAGCATTGTTAGATAGCGGTGATCATGTGCTATCGGCAAGAAGTATTTTTGGTTCTACGCATTCGTTATTTACCAACTTTTTTCCAAAGTGGAATATTGATCACACATACTTTAAAATAGATGCCTTAGAAGAAATAGAGCGTTTAATTACTCCGAAAACAAAAATCATCTATGCGGAAACACCTACCAATCCAGGTGTTGATGTGTTGGATTTGGAGGAATTGGGTAAAATTGCCAAAAATAATAATCTAATTTTAATCATAGATAATTGTTTTGCATCACCTTACTTACAACAGCCTATTAAATTTGGGGCGGATTTGGTCATACATTCCGGTACCAAACTAATGGATGGTCAAGGTAGGGTTTTGGCTGGTATTACCGTAGGTAGTGCAGATTTGATGGATAAAGTATATCGATTCTCGCGAATTACTGGTCCGGCACTTTCACCTTTCAATGCTTGGGTGCTTTCTAAAAGTTTAGAAACACTGGCAATAAGAGTCGACAGACATTGTGATAATGCTTTAAAGTTAGCCGAATATTTAGAAGCGAGCGATAAGGTAAATTGGGTAAAATATCCATTTTTAAAATCGCACCCTAAATATGAAATTGCAAAAAAGCAAATGAAAGCGGGTGGTTGTGTAGTAGCCTTTGAAGTTAAAGGCGGTTTAGAAGCGGGTAGGGAATTTTTCGATTCCATTAAACTATTGTCCCTTTCTGCCAATTTAGGAGATTCAAGAACTATCGTTACGCATCCGGCATCTACAACACATAGTAAATTAAGCGTAGAGGAACGTGCTGCAGTGGGCATATCAGATGGTACGGTCAGAATTTCTGTAGGTCTGGAACATATAGACGATATCATAGCGGATATTGCTCAAGCTTTAGGCTAAAAGATATAGTGATTAAAACAAAAAGCCCGGTACGTACCGGGCTTTTTGTTTGTTTTATATAAGGTGGGTTATTTTGTTAATGTCATATTATAAGTTGCACTAACGCTAGTTGTAGCACCAAAGAAATCTACAGTTTCATCCACTTCATATCGTAATGACATTTTACCATCTGTAAGTTCTGTAATGGTAAAGCCTACTTCTTCATCACCAGTGCCAAAATATAGGATACTGCCATCTAGTCTCCATTCATCACTTTCAAAAAAGTCTTCACCGGTTTCTTCTTCAGTTGATGTTTCTCCCATAACCGTAGTGGTAATCACTGTGGTGTAAGAACCTTCACTGGTTACTATGTTAGGGTTTTCTGAAAAAGTAACTACGGTATCAAAATCTTTACCAACTGCGGTGAAAGTAGTGGGTATAGAAGTGCCGTCAAAATTAGTATCTGATCTACCATCTTTTGTTTCTAGGGCGGTCAGGTTCCAGGTACCCGTAATTTGAGATTCACTGGCGTTGGTAACAGCATCTTCATCGTTAGAGCATGATAAGAACACCAAAGTAAATGCACTTAAAAGTGTAGATAATAATATTTTTTTCATGATTTGGATTTTTAGGTTGCCCAGTATTAACGCTAAAATTGTCGTCTTAAGTATTTCTTCGATATTTTATTATTTGGCTATCTTAGCATCATGCTCTCGAAAAAGACAAAATATGGTTTAAAAGCGCTTTCTTATTTAGCGGCGCAAACAGACAAGCAACCTGTTCAAATTTCAGAAATTGCTGAGAAGGAGAATATCTCCCAGAAATTCTTGGAAAGCATTTTGCTAAGTTTAAGAAAAACAGGTTTTTTAGGTTCTAAAAAAGGTAAAGGGGGCGGCTATTATCTTTTAAGGTCACCCGAAGAGATTTCAATGACCGATGTTATGAGAGTGCTTGAAGGTCCTATAGCGATGGTGCCATGTGTTAGCCTTAATTTTTATGAGACCTGCGATGATTGTCCCGATGAAAACACATGTTCGGTACATAAATTAATGTTGCAAGTGCGTGATAGTGCCTTAGAGGTATATAGAAGCAATACTTTAAAGGATATCATTTCTTAGCGTTCAAAATTCATTCATTTTTTAGTTTACTGGAATTCAATATGTTGCGAAATATTAAATTTTTGCGTCCATTTGTTAATAATCTACTAAATCTATAGGGTAATGGAAATTTATCTGAATTTTTGGCGACTACTTTGAAAATATATACTATTTTTGAAAACTCTATTAAATTAGTAGGGTAATAAAAATTAAGTAAAAGATGATTTCAGATCAACTTGTTTTGAACAAAAAAGAGTCAAAGACTACCTATAAAGAAGATAAAACTTCAGAGAAGCCGCTACGTAGTATTGCAAAAGCGTTTAGTTGGAGAGTAATTGGTACGTTAGATACTTTGGTGATATCCTATATATTAACAGGTGAAATTTCTATTGCGGCCTCTATTGCCTCTATAGATTTTGTAACAAAAATGGTTCTGTATTTTTTTCACGAAAGAATCTGGAATTTAGTAAAGTGGGGTAAATAGAAAAGAAAAGGATTATGGCATTGACAGAAGCACAAGTTCAACAATTGAACGTTCAGTTTAAAGGGATACCACCTCAAGAAATTATTTCTTGGGCAGTAAAACATGCTAAGGTTCCTGTAGTGACTACTAATTTTAGACCGTACGAAGTAGCTATTTTGCATGCTGTTTCAGAGGTGAGAAAAGATATTCCTGTAGTTTGGTGCGATACGGGGTATAATACTCCTAAAACCTATAAACATGCAGAAGAATTGACTGAAAGGTTGAATTTGAACATAAAATTATATGTGCCAAAACAGACTACCGCACATAGAGATGCTGTAATGGGTATACCACAAATAGATGATCCTAGGCATGCAGAGTTTACCGAGCAGGTGAAATTGGAGCCTTTTAAAAGGGCAATGGCGGATTTTAAACCGGATGTTTGGTTTACTAATCTTAGAAAAGGGCAGACCGCACATAGGGATAGTTTGGATATATTAAGCCTAAGTAAAGATGGTGTATTAAAGGTGAGTCCGTTTTATCATTGGAACGATACTCAGCTAGATGCCTATTTGAAAAAATATGACCTACCTAACGAGCATAACTATTTTGATCCAACCAAAGTGTTGGCAAATAGGGAGTGCGGGTTACACAGTTAATCATAGGTAGTAGAAAAAATAAAGATAATTGATCTAAAAAAGTATAATGAGTAATACAAGCACGGAATTGGAGGCAACCCCTTCTTTAGACCTTTTAAAAGATACGTCTCATATAAATGCCCTTGAAAATGAGGCCATTTATATCATTAGGGAGGTTGCAGCTCAGTTTGAGAAGCCGGTACTTTTGTTTTCGGGAGGAAAAGACTCGATCACATTGGTACGTTTGGCACAGAAGGCATTTTGGCCATCAAAAATTCCTTTCCCTTTAATGCATATTGATACAGGTCATAACTTTCCTGAAACCATAGAATTTAGAGATAGATTGGTAGAGGAGTTGGGTCTGGAATTAATTGTACGTAATGTACAGGATTCTATTGATCAAGGTAAGGTGAAAGAAGAATCTGGTAGGTATTCAAGTAGAAATAGCTTGCAGACAACCACGTTGTTAGATGCCATTGAAGAATTTAAGTTCGACGCTTGTATTGGTGGAGCTCGTAGAGATGAGGAAAAGGCACGTGCAAAAGAACGTATATTTTCTGTTCGTGATGATTTTGGTCAGTGGGATGAGCGTAATCAGCGCCCAGAGTTGTTCGATATGTTGAACGGGCAAATAGAATTGGGGCAGAACGTAAGAGTGTTCCCTATTTCTAACTGGACGGAGCTAGATGTTTGGTCGTACATCAAAGAGGAGCAAATTGAAATTCCTTCTATCTATTTTGCGCATAAGCGTAAAACCTTCTTAAGGGACGGTATGATCTGGTCTGCAGAAGATGGTATCGTATTTAGGGAAGAAGATGAGGTAGTAGAAGAGCGTTTGGTGCGTTTTCGTACTGTAGGCGACATGTCTTGTACGGCAGCCGTTCTTTCAGATGCAGAAACGATTGATAAGGTAGTAGAGGAAATTAGGGATTCATCCATTTCAGAGCGTGGCGCACGTATAGACGATAAGCGTTCAGAAGCGGCAATGGAAAAAAGAAAACAACAAGGATATTTTTAATCTGGTTGATAGTTGTTAGTTGTTCGTTGATAGTAGATCACGAATAAAACTAACAACCAACAACCGACAACGAACAACGAAATTGGAAGTACTAAAAATAGCAACAGCAGGTAGTGTAGATGACGGTAAAAGTACCTTGATTGGGAGAATATTGTATGATACAAAGTCACTGACCAGCGATAAATTAGAGGCAATAGAAAAGACCAGTAAGCAAAAGGGATATGATTATTTGGATTTCTCTTTGGCAACAGATGGTCTGGTAGCGGAACGTGAGCAAGGCATCACGATAGATGTAGCCCATATCTATTTCTCAACGGCAAAGAAAAGTTACATTATAGCGGATACACCTGGGCACGTAGAATATACGCGTAACATGGTAACTGGAGCTTCAACTTCACAAGCGGCGATCATTTTGATCGATGCACGTAAAGGGGTAATAGAGCAAACTAATAGACACTTCTTCATCAATAACCTATTACGCATAAAAGATGTAGTGGTAGCTATTAATAAGATGGATCTGGTAGACTATTCTGAAGAAACTTACAATGCAATTAAAGCTGATTTTGAGGCATTGATGGCAAAGAGAGATTATCAAGATCAGAAAATCACTTTTATTCCTGTAAGCGCGTTGAAAGGGGATAACGTAGTAAACTTGTCAGACAAGACCCCTTGGTATAAAGGACAGTCTTTGTTAGAGCATTTTGAAGCATTGGATAGAAAGGATATTTTCAATGTGGGTACACCACGTTTTCCGGTGCAATATGTTATCCGTCCAAAAACGGATGAACACCATGATTTTAGAGGATTTGCCGGTAAAGTATATGGTGGTGAATTAAGCGTTGGTGATGAGGTAGTGGCGCTTCCATCACAGACACGCTCTAAAATAAAGGATATTTATTTTCATGACAAGAAATATAAAACGGCATCAAGGAGATCATCGGTAACCATAACATTGGAAGATGAAATTAATTTGAGTCGCGGAGATATGTTAGTGAAAGCGGGTGATCTGCCAACGGTAGACAAGCAATTTACGGCAACAATTTCTTGGATGGATTCATTGCCTTTGGCAGCCGGTAATAAATATATTGTTCAACATGGTGTCAATAAAGTATTGGCAAAGGTAGAGCAAGTGCACCATAAGATCGCTCCGGATTATTCTGGTATAGATGAGAAAACGGAGTCTTTGGGCATGAATGATATTGCTCAAGTGAGTTTCCGTTTAAATAAACCAATTTTCTATGATCAATTTAAAAATCACAGAACAAACGGTTCATTTATATTGATCGATACAAAATCCAACAGTACCGTAGGTGCAGGATTCATAAGTTAATAAAAACATGTCAATTTTATATTGACTGTTTTTATTAAGTCTATAAAATCTATAGGCAAAATATAGTAATAATTTACATCGGTATTTATACTGAACATTTAATACTAAGCAATGCAAAGTTTTAGAACAGAATTAGAAAATCAGGTAGTTGAAAAGGATATTCTTGAATTGGAACGTAAAATTCATGAGTTTCATGGTGGCAAGCTAGATGAAGAGAAATTTAGAAGTCTTCGATTGGCACGTGGTGTTTACGGACAGCGTCAAGAAGGGGTTCAAATGATTCGTATAAAATTGCCTTATGGTAAAGTGACCTCTAAGCAGTTGCTTCGTATTTGTGATGTATCGGACGAATATTCTACAGGTAGATTGCATATTACCACACGCCAAGATATTCAGATCCACTATGTAGATTTGAATAGAACGCCGCAGTTGTGGGCAGAATTGGAGAAAGATGAAATTACCTTAAGGGAAGCCTGTGGGAACACGGTACGCAACGTAACCGCAAGTGAAACGGCTGGTATTGATGTTGATGAACCTTTTGATGTTTCACCATATGCACACGCATTATTTCAGTATTTCCTTAGAAATCCTGTAAGTCAAGAAATGGGACGTAAGTTCAAAGTTTCTTTTTCCGCAAGTGATGCAGATACCGGTTTGTCCTATATGCATGATTTGGGCTTTATAGCCAAAATACAAAATGGTGAAATAGGTTTTAAAGTAATGCTTGGTGGCGGATTGGGTTCCCAACCACGACATGCGGATGAGTTGTATAGCTTTTTGCCTGCGGATCAGATAATTCCTTTAATGGAAACCGTAGTTCGTGTTTTTGACCGTTACGGTGAGCGTAAAAGTAGAGCTAAAGCTAGAATGAAGTTCTTGTTGAAAGATTTAGGTCTTGACGGATTTAAGGAGCTTTTGGCGGCAGAGAAAACGGCTGTACCTTTTGATACTTTTCCAATAGACCCAGAGGCATATCCTAAAGTAAAGGTGTCGGACTTAGAGGTTCCGGCAGTAGAAGTTAATGATGTAAAAGCTTTTGAACAGTGGAAATCTACCAACGTAATACCACAAAAACAACCAGGTTATGTTGCTTTGGGTATTAAAGTGTTATTAGGTGATTTCTATACGGATAAAGCACGTTTATTGGCAAACTTGGTGCAGAAATATGCAGCAGGTGAGTTAAGATTGTCCTTACGTCAAAATATTTTGATTCCTTTCGTAAAAGAAGAGAACATAGCGTTCTTTTATACTGAATTGGAAAAGTTAGGTTTTGTTGAGGCTGGTTATAATAAGGCCCTTGATATCACTGCTTGCCCAGGTACGGATACCTGTAATCTGGGAATTGCAAGTAGCACGGGAATTGCAGAGGAACTGGAAAGAGTGATAAAAACAGAATACCCAGATTATATAAATAACGATGATGTTGTCATAAAAATCAGTGGTTGTATGAATGCCTGTGGGCAGCACAATATGGCAAATATTGGTTTTCAGGGCATGTCCGTTCGTACAAAGGATAAATTGGTAGCTCCTGCGCTTCAGGTATTGTTGGGCGGTAGCAATGATGGTAATGGTAACGGTCGTTTTGCGGACAAAGTGGTGAAAGTGCCAAGTAAAAGAGGTCCGGAAGCATTGCGTTTGATCTTAAATGATTTTGATGCCAATGGTGGAGATCTATCGTTCCCGGATTATTATGCCGAAAAAGGACAAATGTATTTCTATGATTTTCTTACGCCATTATCATCAATAGATGATTTAACGCCAGAAGACTTTATAGATTGGGGTAATACCGAGCGTTATGAAAAAGCTATCGGTGTAGGTGAGTGTGCCGGTGTTGTTATCGACTTGATCGCAACATTACTTTTTGAAAGTGAAGAGAAAATTCAGAATGCACAAGAAATGTTCGATGCGGAAAAATGGTCTGCCAGTATCTATCACGCATATTCTTCTATGGTAAACTCTGCTAAAGCGATGTTGACCGCAGAAAATACGAAAGTGAATACCCACGTAAGTATCATTAAGGATTTTGATGAGAAATTTGTTGCCGATGGCAGAATTGCCGTGGCTGGTGGATTTGAAAAATTGGTACTTCAATTAAATCAGAACGAACCAACAAAAGAATTTGCACAATCTTACATAAAGGATGCGAAAGAATTTTTGGAAACTGTTGAAAAGTTCAGACAGCAAGAATTGGCAGAAGCATAGATAATGGCAAATCATTTACAACATATAAAGAAACCTAAGTTAACCGTTGTTGGTGCAGGACCAGGTGATGTGGAGCTGATTACGTTAAAAGCGATCAGAACGCTGGAAAATGCCGATGTGGTTTTGTACGATGCTTTGGTAAATGAGGAGTTGCTGGATTATGCCAAGAATGCGGAATTGATTTTTGTAGGTAAACGCAAAGGATGCTATGCATATCAACAAGAGCAAATTAATGAGCTTATTGTAAGTAGGGCAAAATCTAACGGACATGTGGTGCGGTTAAAAGGAGGGGATCCTTTTGTATTCGGTCGTGGTTCGGAAGAAATGGAATATGCTGCCTCGCATGGTTTGCAAGTAGCCATGGTGCCAGGTATATCGTCAAGTTTAAGTGTGCCTGCATATCAAAACATTCCAGTGACAAAAAGAGGTTCTTCAGAAAGTTTTTGGGTAGTTACAGGAACCACAAAAGAGCATAAATTATCAACAGATGTTGCCTTAGCTGCAAAGAGTAGTGCTACGGTAGTCATATTGATGGGGATGTCAAAACTCCCTCAGATAGTGGAATTATTTAAGTCTGAAGGTAAATCGGAATTACCTATAGCTATAATTCAGAACGGAACGCGAAAGAATGAAAAAATAGGAGTTGCGACTATAGATACCATAGTTGATGTGGTGGAGAAAGAAAATCTTTCTAATCCTGCTATCATTATCATAGGAGAAGTAGTTAGACATCGTGAAGCGTTAGCGGAGGCAACTCATAAGTTTGCTGAAGAAAATGTCAGTTTTGTTGAAGTAAATAAAGCATAGCATATTTAGTAAAGGATAAGTATATAGAATAAGTGAAATTAAAAGAAGCTAAAAAGTAGTTGTATAGAATGATGTCAACTTTGTAGAATTACTTTTTACTAAAAAGAGAATTATGATTAAAACAGATATGCTCATTATAGGAGCGGGACCTACCGGATTGTTCACGGTATTTGAAGCAGGATTATTAAAGTTAAAAACGCATTTAATAGATGCATTGCCACAACCAGGTGGTCAGTGTTCAGAGATATATCCTAAAAAGCCTATCTATGATATTCCTGCATTTCCAGAAATTTTGGCAGGTACTTTGGTAGATAACCTTATGGAACAGATAAAGCCTTTTGAACCAGGATTTACCTTGGGAGAAAGAGCGGAAACGCTAGATAAGTTAGAAGATGGTTCTTTTGTGGTAACTACCAATAAAGGAACAAAGCACAATGCACCTGTAGTGGTAATTGCAGGTGGTCTGGGTTCTTTTGAGCCAAGAAAACCACCTATTTCTAATATTGTAAACTTTGAAGATACAGGTGTTTCCTATATGATCAAAGATCCAGAAGTATATCGCGATAAAAAAGTGGTTATTGCCGGTGGAGGTGATTCTGCCTTGGACTGGGCTATATTTTTGACCGATGTAGCGGCAGAAGTAACCTTGGTACACAGAAGGGATGAATTTAGAGGGGCATTGGATTCCGTTGAGAAAGCATCTGAACTGGCGAAATTGGGTAAAATCAAGTTGATTACCAAAGCTGAGGTAAAAGAGCTACACGGTGAAAATGAACTTAAGGCAGTGGTTATTAAGCACACGGACAAGGAAAAAGAAGATACTTATTTAGAAGTGGATAATTTTATTCCTTTATTCGGTCTGTCTCCTAAATTAGGTCCTATAGGTGATTGGGGCTTGGAAATTCAGAAAAATGCCATTAAGGTAAATAACGCAAAAGATTACCAGACCAATATACCGGGAGTATATGCCATTGGTGATGTAAATACTTATGAAGGTAAGTTGAAATTGATACTTTCAGGTTTCCATGAAGCAGCTGTTATGTGCCAATATGCATACCAGCAGATCAATCCAGGTAAGCGCTTTGTAATGAAATATACAACCGTTGGTGGTGTTGAAGGTTTTGATGGTTCTAAGAAAGAAGCAAAGAAAGAAGTAGTACAGAGTATCGCATAAATTATATTATTTGAGTAGTACGGCCTCCGGATGCTTTAGACGTGCGGGGGCTTTTTTTGTGACATTTTTTAAGAATTTCGTTGGCTAAAAAAACCATTGAAGTCTTGGTAAAGAGCGAGTAGTGCCGTTACTTTGCAATTCGTTCCTAATTAAATTGTATTGTTATCAAGAAAGGCGGAGGGACTAGACCCTGTGAAACCTTGGCAACCCTTTCCGTAATGGAAAAGAAGGTGCTACATTCTATCCTAATTCAAAAGGACAGATAACTAAAGAAAGAACATAATTACCTTCCTTTCCTTACTTGATATCATATATTTTAAAGCGAACAAATAATTTGTTAAGCATAAAATGAAGGATATAAAAGAAATTTTAAAAGAGCGTATTTTAATACTGGATGGTGCCATGGGTACCATGCTTCAACGTTATAAGTTTACTGAAGAAGATTTTAGGGGAGAACGCTTTAAGGATTGGGAACATCCGTTGCAAGGTAACAATGATTTGTTGTCGTTAACGCAACCCGATGCTATAGCAGATGTTCACCGTCAATATTTTAATGCTGGGGCAGATATTGTAGAAACCAATACCTTTTCCGGAACTACAATTGCTATGGCAGATTATTTTATGGAAGATTTGGTGTATGAGCTTAACTATGAATCTGCGCGTATTGCCAAAATGGTAGCAGATGAATTTACTGCAAAAGAACCAAATAAACCTCGTTTTGTAGCCGGTAGTATTGGACCCACCAATAAAACGGCAAGTATGTCACCAGATGTAAATGATCCAGGTTATAGGGCTATTTCTTTTGATGAGCTACGTATAGCATATAAACAACAGGTAGAAGCTTTATTAGATGGTGGGTCGGATATTTTATTGGTTGAAACCATTTTTGACACGCTCAATGCCAAGGCGGCATTATTTGCCATAGAAGAAGTTAAAGAAGAACGAAATATAGATGTTCCCATAATGGTTAGTGGTACTATTACCGATGCATCCGGTAGAACGTTATCGGGTCAAACGGCCGAGGCATTTTTAATATCCATATCCCACATTCCTATTTTATCGGTTGGGTTTAATTGTGCTTTAGGTGCAAACCAGTTGGTACCTCATTTAGAGGTGTTGTCTACCAAAAGTGAACATGCGGTCTCAGCGCACCCCAATGCCGGTTTGCCAAATGCATTTGGAGAGTACGATGAAACTCCTGAGCAAATGGCGGAACAGATCAAGGAATACGCGGAAAAAGGATTGGTAAATATAGTTGGCGGTTGTTGCGGAACCACTCCGGAACATATTACTGCGATTGCTGAGGTGGTGGCCAAGTATGAACCTAGAAAGTTGACAGTTGTCGGTAAATAAATCGTTTTTCGTTGCTCGTTAATGGTTTATCGTGGTTTTTTAAATATGATATGGATTATAAAGAATTAGATATTTGGGTGCAGGCTAGGATGTTGGTGAAAACAGTATATGTTTTGACGAAGTCCTTTCCACAAGATGAGCAATTTTCTTTAACCTCACAGGTTAGAAGATGTGTTATATCTGTTCCTTCAAATATTGCTGAAGGTTGTGGAAGACAATCCAATAAAGAAACAATTCATTTTTTACATATTGCTAGAGGCTCCTTATTCGAGTTGGAAACCCAGTTGATTTTAGCAGGAGATTTAAATTATATTTCAGATACAGATATCGTTTTGAAAGAAATAGAAAGAGTGAAAAAGTTGTTGAACGGATTCATAAATTATCACAAGAAGTTATGAGTAAAGAGAACGAACAACGAACAACGAATAACGAACAACGTTTTCTAAAGCTTAGCGGCCTAGAACCCCTAATTGTTACCCCGGAGACCAACTTCATAAACGTTGGTGAGCGAACAAACGTTGCGGGTTCAAAAAAGTTTCTTCGTTTAGTAAAAGAGGAAAAGTTTGAAGAGGCATTGGCAGTGGCTAGGGAGCAGGTTGAAAATGGTGCCCAGGTTATTGATATTAACATGGATGACGGATTGATCGATGGTAAACAGGCCATGGTGAAATTTTTAAACCTTGTTATATCGGAGCCAGATATTTCTCGTGTGCCAATTATGATTGACAGTTCTAAATGGGAGATCATTGAAGCTGGTCTGCAAGTTGTTCAAGGTAAATGTGTGGTAAACTCCATTAGCTTAAAAGAGGGCGAAGAGCAATTTATACACCACGCCAAACTCATAAAAAGATATGGTGCCGCGGTAATTGTTATGGCTTTTGATGAGGTAGGTCAGGCAGATAATTATGAACGTAGAATTGAAATAGCAAAACGTTCGTATGATGTTTTGGTGAACAAGGTAAATTTTGCACCAGAGGATATCATTTTCGATTTAAATATTTTTCCGGTAGCAACGGGAATGGATGAGCATAAATTAAATGCTGTCGATTTTATTGAAGCTACAAGATGGGTCCGTGAAAACTTGCCACATGCCAGTGTAAGTGGTGGAGTTAGTAATGTTTCGTTTTCATTTAGGGGCAATAACCCGGTGCGTGAGGCTATGCACTCGGTCTTCTTGTACCACGCAATAAAAGCAGGTATGAACATGGGTATTGTAAATCCGAGTATGCTAGAGGTGTATGATGATATTCCTAAAGACTTATTGGAGTATGTAGAAGATGTTATTCTAAATAGAAGAGATGATGCAACGGAGCGCTTGCTAGATTTTGCCGAATCTGTAGTTGGTAAAACCAAGGAAAGTAAAATAGATCTTTCTTGGAGAGAAGAACCTTTACAGGATAGAATTACACGTGCCTTGGTAAAAGGTATTGATCAATATATTGTTGAAGATGTAGAAGAGGCTAGAGTAGCTGCCGATAAGCCAATTGAAGTTATTGAGGGCAACTTAATGACGGGTATGAACGTGGTGGGCGATTTATTCGGTAGCGGAAAAATGTTCTTGCCGCAAGTGGTAAAATCTGCCCGAGTGATGAAAAAAGCAGTGGCATATTTACTGCCGTACATTGAAGAGGAGAAATTATTAAATCCGGTTACAGACGGGTCTGGGGCTCCCGGAAAGATTTTAATGGCAACCGTAAAGGGCGATGTTCATGATATTGGTAAAAATATTGTGGGTGTAGTACTGGCGTGTAACAACTATGAGATCGTTGATCTAGGTGTAATGGTGCCACCGGAAAAAATTATTGCAGCAGCTATTGAGCATAATGTAGATATTATAGGGCTTAGCGGATTAATTACCCCATCATTGGATGAGATGGTGCATTTGGCAAAGGAAATGCAACGTAAAGATTTCAAGATCCCGTTGTTGATCGGTGGTGCAACCACCAGTAAGGCACATACAGCGGTAAAGATCGATCCACAATATAAAGAGGCAGTAGTTCATGTAAACGATGCTTCTAGAGCGGTAACCGTGGTGGGCGATTTGTTGCAGAAAGAAACAGCTACGAGCTACAAGAAAAGTATAAAAGATGATTATGATGTGTTTAGGGAAAAGTTCTTGAACCGTTCATCTAGTAAAACATATAAGCCAATTTCTGCAGCACGGAGAAATAAGTTTAAAATAGATTGGAAAACTTCTGAAATTGTAAAGCCGAACAAATTGGGTATTCAGGTGATCGAAGATTTGGATCTGAATGTTTTGGTTCCCTATATAGATTGGACTCCCTTCTTTAGAAGTTGGGAACTTCATGGTAAATATCCTGCAATATTGACCGATGAGGTTGTTGGGGAACAAGCAACCGATTTATTCGCAGACGCTCAAGAGATGCTGAACAAGATAATTTCCGAAAAGAAATTAAAGGCTAAAGGTGTATTTGGACTGTTTCCTGCGAATTCCATTAATGACGATGATATTTTAGTCGAAACTAGTTCAAGTTTAGAAGGGAATACTGGGTCGCCTAGCGGAGCCAAAACAGATGGGAACTATACTTTCCGTACCCTTCGCCAACAATTAGAGCGTAGGGAAGGAGTCGCAGATTATGCCTTGGCGGATTTTATTGCTCCAAAAGAATCTGGGAAACAAGACTACATGGGTTGTTTCTGTGTATCCACAGGGTTTGGTACTGCAGAAATGGCGGCGCAATATGAGAAAGACCTAGATGACTATAACTCCATCATGGTAAAGGCATTGGCGGATCGTTTAGCCGAAGCATTTGCTGAATACTTGCATAAAGAGGTGAGAACGGCGCATTGGGGTTATGCTGCCAATGAAGATCTGAGCAATGAAGATTTAATCAAGGAATCTTACAAAGGTATTCGTCCTGCGCCTGGTTATCCTGCTTGTCCCGATCACTTGGAAAAATTGACCATTTGGGATGTTCTGAAAGTAAAGGAAACCATAGGTGTGGAGTTAACAGATAGTCTTGCCATGTGGCCGGCCGCATCTGTAAGCGGATATTATTTTGGTAACCCGGAAGCCCGTTACTTTGGTCTTGGTAAAATAAAACTGGATCAAGTAAAGGATTTTGCGGAACGAAAGGGGATTTCGTTTGAAGAAGCCGAGAAATGGCTTGCACCAAATATAGTGGAAGCCCCCTAGCCCCCAAAGGGGGCAGTTTTCTTATTATAAAAAGCATATGCAGTTGATTAATATAGAAAATTGGAGGCAAAATAGTAATTTGAGTTATACTCAAAATAGTTAAATAAATTATTAGATAATTAAAAATACCCGAGTAAAAGTTCCCCCATGGGGGGCTAGGGGGCTTATGAAAGTTACAGACCATATCACCAATGCAAAGGGAAAAACACTTTTTTCTTTTGAGATCGTACCGCCGGTAAAGGGGAAAAATATTCAGGAATTGTACAATAATATTGATCCTTTAATGGAGTTTAACCCTCCGTTCATTGATGTGACTACATCGCGTGAAGAAACTATCTATATTAAAAAAGAAGGGCTTTTAGATAAGAAGACTACACGTATGAGACCTGGTACTGTGGGTATTTGTGCATCTATTCAACATAAATATAATGTAGATACGGTGCCTCATGTGCTTTGTGGCGGTTTCACCAAGGAGGAGACGGAATACTTGTTGGTTGATTGTCATTATTTAGGCATACAGAATGTAATGGCTTTACGTGGTGATGCTCGAAGTGAGCAAAAATATTTTGAGCCTACTGATGGAGGACACCCGTTTGCTATAGATTTGGTTAAGCAGATCCAGGATTTGAATAAAGGTAAATATTTACATGAAACCGTGGAGAGCGAACACAGTAGTGAGTTTTGTATAGGGGTGGCGGGTTATCCGGAAAAACATTTAGAATCTCCATCATTACAATCGGACCTAAAGCGATTAAAGGAAAAGGTAGATGCCGGTGCGGATTATGTGGTTACGCAAATGTTCTTTGATAATAAGAAGTATTTTGAATTTGTAGAAGCTGCAAAGGAAATAGGAATTACCGTACCTATTATACCGGGCATTAAGCCTATTGCCGTAAAGAGGCACATGCAATTATTGCCGCAGGTGTTCAGAATAGATATGCCACAAGATTTAATAGAAGCTGTTGATGCTTGCGCCACCAACAAAGATGTACGTAAAGTGGGTATAGAATGGGCAATTCAACAATCTAAGGAATTGAAGGCGGCAGGTGTTCCTGTATTGCATTACTATTCTATGGGGAAATCCGATAATATTAAGGCAATAGCGGAAGCACTATTTTAAAGGTTTAAAAAGTATTTAGTAGAGCGTATTACGTACAAAATGTCCGATAATGATAATACTTTGAACTTAATACTTCGTACTTGATACTTATAACTATTTTTGCCTACAATGAATTTTAAGTTTCTAACCATTGTAATGCTATCGGTAAGTTTTTGCTTTGCGCAAGAAGGTACCAAGAAAAAGAAGTACACGCTTGATGCCAACCAATTCTATGGTTCCATCATACTGCACAATCCAGATATTTCGCATTTGATCACATCGCACCCGGCAGGGGTTATTTTAAGTTATAACCGCAAGACGTACGGGGAAAAAGAATGGGAAGAGTTGTATAATTATCCGGATCTGGGTTACTCCTTTATTTATCAGAATACGAACAACAGCACGTTGGGCGATAATTATGGTTTGTATGCGCACTACAATTTTTACTTTTTTAGGCGGAACATGCAATTACGCGTAGGGCAAGGTATTGCATACGCTACTAACCCGTACGATAAAGAGACCAATTTTAGAAATAATGCCTACGGCTCGGATTTTTTAAGTTCAACCTACTTAATGCTGAACTATCATAAGGAGAATATTATAAAAGGATTGGGATTTAAGGCAGGTGTGTCCGTAATTCACTATTCCAACGCCAATTTTAGGGCACCGAATACGTCTACTAATACCTTGGCATTTAATGCCGGTTTTGTATATGATCTAGATAGTGGTGCTGAAATTGATTATGTACACAGGGAAAAAGAAAAATTGACTGAGCCATTGCGTTACAATTTTGCGTTGAGAGCTGGTTTAAACGAGAGTGATGTTATTGATTCCGGTCAATATGGCTTTGTAGTGCTATCTGCCTATGCCGATAAAAGGGTTGGAAGAAAAAGTGCTCTTCAAGTGGGAACAGATGTATACTTTTCTAATTTTTTGAAAGAGTTGATCAGGTATCAAAGTATTGCTTTTCCAGAGAATAATGTGGATGCAGATGATGATTATAAAAGGGTAGGTGTATTTGCGGGTCATGAACTGTTCATTAATGAAATGTCGGTCATTTCACAATTTGGCTACTACGTGTATTATCCGTTCGATTTTGAAGGTCGCACCTATTTGCGTGTGGGATTAAAGCGCTATTTTGGAGATAGAGTTTTTGGGGCGGTAACCTTAAAGTCTCACGGCGCAAAAGCGGAAGCGGTAGAATTTGGGATAGGAATACGATTGTAGAAATATGATGTTAGAAAATAGAAAACATAAAATGGACATTTGGACAAAAGGGATGTGCCAAACATTTTTGACCTTCACTACTATGTTTGTTTTGCTGGTCATAGGTAATTCTTGCGACTCCGAAAACGCTTCGGATTGTTTTCAGAGTACAGGTGATATGATACGAGAGGAAGTTACAGTAGCTGAATTTACGAGTATTACCGTATTTGAGAATGTGACTTTGGTTATAAAACAAGGCGACACTCAAAAAGTAGAAATAGAAACCGGTGAAAATCTTAGAAATGAGGTTTCTGCTGTTGTAGAAGATGGTCAATTATTACTGACAGATACGAACGATTGTAATTATGTAAGAGATTATGCTACCACTACGATCTATGTAACTACGCCTAATTTGACCAGTATACGTAGCAGTACAGGTTTTCCTATTAAGAGTGACGGAGTTTTGGCTTTTGATAGCTTAAGATTGTTGTCCGAAAGTTTTACGAATCCGGAAGCAGAAACAACAGATGGGGAATTTGATCTAGATTTAGAAGTGGCTTCGTTAAGTTTAACGGTTAACGGCATTGCCTATTTTAAGTTGAAGGGAACAGCGGAAAGTATGAGTATTACCATAGCTGCAGGTGATTCTAGAATTGAGGCTGAAGCATTGATCGCTGATTGGGTTACCATAAACCATAGAGGTTCAAATGATATTTTAGTGAATCCGCAAGAAAGTCTTACCGGAGTATTAAGGGGTACTGGCGATGTACAAAGCTATAACCGCCCGGCAACTGTTGAAGTGGAAGAATTGTATAACGGAAGATTGATTTTTGTGGAATGAATCCCATTTTAAAATATCTGAAAAATGTATTCGCTACTAAACGAGTGTTGGGAGATGACCCGACTTTGACCGGATTGGTAAAAGCAGATGCTATTTTACAAGATATGTATGCCGATGATAAATTTCCAGGATTGGCAATTACGGTTTTAAAAGAAGGAAAAACCATTTTCCAAAAAGGGTATGGGTATGCGGATTTAGATACCAAAAAATATGTAGACCCAAAATCCTCAATTTTTAGAATTGCAAGTGTATCCAAGCCTATAGCGGCTACCGCATTGGCACATATGGTGCAAGCAGGCTTGATCTCATTAGACGAATCTTTCTATACCTATCTGCCAGATTACCCCAAGAAAAAGTGGGATTTCACTATTCGTCAATTGGCTAGCCACACTGCAGGCATACGTGTGTATAAAGGCAAGGAATTCGCCTTGAACGAACCTTTTGGGATAAAGGATAGTTTATCAATTTTTAAAAACGATCCGTTGGTATTTGAACCGGGTACCGAATATTTGTACAATAGTTTTGATTGGGTAATGATCTCGGCGGCCATGCAAGAAGCAAGTGGTATTCCGTTTGAAGCATATGTGCAGGAGAAAGTATTGGATCCATTGGGAATGAAAAACACATACATACCAAGAAGGCATCCTGATGATAACCTTAAGCAATCGGATATAGATGTGAATGCTATTGCAACATCCGAAGCACGGAACAATGTAACTGCATTTTATACCAAAAGCTTGTCCGGGTTTAGAAAAGCGACTCCCGTAGATATCTTTTATAAGCTTGCTGGTGGAGGTTATTTATCAACTTCAGAAGATATTGCAAAATTCGGGCAAGCATTTTTAGATCAAAAAGTAGGGGTAAAAGAAGCCGTTTTGAATCAATTTTTAAATGCTCAGCTAGTAAACGGTAATTCTACATACTACGGTTTAGGTTGGCAGGTAAGTGAAGATGCCAAAGGGCGTAAGTTTTTTGGACATGTGGGTAGTGGGGTAGGTGGGTATTCCAATTTTTTCGTGTATCCAAAAGAGCAATTGGTGTTTTCAATTCTGATCAATAGTACAGACCCTAAAGTACAAGAAGATCTTGATGTTGTGATAGATTCTTTTTTTGATGAGCTTGATTACAACTGATTTAATGTTTTTTAAAATTTAAAGAAAGGGTATATTAGTCTCGCTAACCGTGAGATTTTTAATATAGAATGAGCTTACCACCAGAAACCACCCCAGTTGAAGAGAAAAAAAAGAACATAAAATGGCTTCAACGACTTAAAGAAGAAAGTTGGGAAGCAGAATTGCTAGTTTCTGCAATTGCCATTTTTGGAACGTTTCAACTATTTGGTTTAATAGAATGGGCTACAAATAAATACATTGATCTATTACCTGTTGAGCAATACATTTATGGGTATATGATTGTTTTTTTAGGCTTGTTGGCTATTAGTATCTTGGTTTCTATGTTCGTAATTCATTTCGTTTTACGAGCGTATTGGATTGGATTAGTGGGGTTGAATTCTGTTTTTCCAGATTATAGTATTGAAGATAGTGTATACTCTAAAATTTATACCGAGAAGATTTTGTCCATACTCCCAAAGCAACAAGATACTATTCAAAAGGTAGATGAATTGTGCAGTGTAATTTTTTCTTCAGCATTTACTATTCTATTGATTTACTCTTACATGTCTTTGTTTTTAAGTATTTATATGCTGATATATAATTTGTTATTGGATTATGTGCCAAGTTATATACTGTTAATACCTTTATTTATAATTTCAGGTCTTCTTGTATTACAAATGATTTTTAGTGTCATCGGAAATTTAAAAAAGTACAAGTCTAATGTATTGGTACAAACTTGGATGTTTAAATTGGTCAAATTTACATCAATGGTTACCTATGGTCCTTTATACCGTAATTTACTGCAGGTTTCAATGGTTTTTGGGTCTAATTTTAAGAAGAAAAAGTCTTTAGTTTATCTCGTGCTATCGTTTTTTGCATCAGGCATATTTTTGACATTAGTGAAATTTCAAGATACCAACATTCCTCATTTGATTTTTCCAAAAGATCATGATGTAAATCTAATGTACTTGAGTTATTATAGCGATCAAAACCCTGATGAATCATTTTTGCTGACTCCACAAATACAGTCTGATATTATAACGGGTGAGGCTGTAAAGCTGTTTATTCCCGTATTTCATCATGAACGTAATTATCAAGCTGCTACTTGCGGCGAATATCAAGAAGATGATAACTTGTCCAATGAACAGGAAAGAGTTAAATCTAGAAAATTTTATCTTGATTGTTATGAAAAATATCATAAGGTTACCCTCAATGGTACTTTGTTAAATATTGATTTCCTAAAGAAAGATCATGCTGTTTCAGAACAATTTGGTATTGTAGGTTTTATTGACAAAGAGTTATTGAAAAAAGGTAATAATACCTTGTTGGTCACTAAAACGTTAGGTGATGTAAAAGAATTTAAATGGTCTATTCCTTTCTATTATCAGCCCAATGCACAATTAAAGTAACTTTTTAACGCTATGAGATTATCAAATTTAAATTTATTGACATGAAGGTAAAGTGTTTTTTAATTGTATTGTTTGCAATGGCTATAAACGTTTCTGCACAAGAAATTACGACGTTTACAGGCATATGGGGAATGGAGTATTATCAAGACGATAAGGAAATTACCAAGAAGGAAGTAAAAAAATTATTTTCTAATAATGATGAAATTTATAGCGACTGGAAAAAAGCTGACACAAAAAAGAGTATCGCTACCATTGCTTTAGTCGGAGAAATAGTTGGAGTAACCTGGGGCTCGGTAGAATTATTTAATAATGACCCTTTTGTAAGTGACAGGGATAAAGCGAGAAAGGCAATTGGACCATTGTTGGGTGGTATTGGCTCTGGTATAATTGCTATTATATTTTTGAATGGTTCTAATAAGGCAAGAAAACAAGCTATACTTGCCTACAATAAGCAATTTGATGATAAAACGGCTTTTAAACTTAGACCGGTAGCTAATGAGAATGGACTAGGTATTGCACTTAGATGGTAAGAGGTTTAAAGATTTAACACAAAACCTTCACTTTTTGAGAAAGAAATTGATTTTTATAAAAAAATAAAATCCAAAACAGCCATTTTTAAATATAATTACTACATTAGCCACAGATTACAAAAGTGATGACAAAACAATATTTCTGGAACGGTTTTTATTTTTACTTCTTTTTTAAGAGAGGTACGGGACTGTTGTAGTATATTTTAAATATAAAATAGAATCTAAGTTCCGATGTACATCGGAACTTTTTTTTTGAATAAAACGGAGCAAAAGTGAGTCTAAAAATAGCCATACAGGGAATAAAGGGCAGTAACCACCATCAAGTGGCAAAAGATTGTTATGGTGATGATATTGAGTTGGTAGAATGCCTTTCTTTTGATGCTCTGGTAGATAAGTTGTTAACCAAAGAAGCGGATCAGGGTGTTATGGCCATTGAAAATTCCATTGCAGGATCAATCATTCCTAATTATGCCTTGGTAAACCATAATGACCTACACATCATTGGGGAGTATTATTTAAACATCCATCACAACTTAATGGTATTAAAAGGCCAGAAAATTGAGGATATTACAGAAGTAAGTTCACACCCAATGGCACTATTGCAGTGTAAGGAATATTTTAGACAATATCCGCATATAAAATTGGTGGAAGACGTAGATACGGCAGAGACCGCAAAGCGAATTCAAAAAGAAAAACTTAAGCATGTAGCGGCTATTGCTCCTAACGTTGCAGCAGAATTATATGGGTTGGACATCGTAGCGAACGACATACAAACCATTCAAAATAATGCTACGCGTTTTATCATTGTAAAAACAAAAAATGATGCACTGCCAGAGGCAGAGATCAGTAAGGCGTCTTTACGGTTTTTAACCGACCATAAAAGGGGTAGTTTGGCGGCAGTGCTTAATGTCATGAGCGATTGTAGATTGAATTTAACCAAAATACAGTCGTTACCGGTGATAGAAACACCTTGGAAATATGCTTTTTTTGTTGATGTAACTTTTAATGATTATGCGGATTTCACGAAGGCTAAAAGTCTATTGAACATCATGGCGGAAGACTTTAAGATTTTGGGTGAATATAAAAATGTAAGACAATGATACGTACTGCCAAAAGGTTAGATACCATACAGGAATACTACTTCTCAAAAAAATTGAGAGAAGTTCGTGGTTTAATGGCACAAGGTAAACCTATCATTAATATGGGTATTGGTAGTCCTGATCTGGCTCCGTCCCAAGAGGTTTTAAAAGCCATACAAGCAGCAGTGTTAGAGAACGGTGCGCACCAATACCAAAGTTACCAAGGATTGCCTCAGTTAAGAGATGCCATAGCCAATTTTTATAAGAATAAATTTAATGTTACTGCAGACCCAAATACCGAAATTTTACCATTAATGGGGTCAAAAGAAGGTATAATGCATATAAGCCTGGCTTTTTTGAACGAGGGTGATGAGGTATTGATACCAAATCCCGGGTATCCAACATACACCTCTGTAACCAATTTGGTAGGGGCCGTGCCAAAATACTATGATTTAACCGCTGATAATGGTTGGTTTCCAGATCTGGAGGCATTGGCAAAGCAAGATTTATCAAGGGTAAAGGTAATGTGGTTAAGCTATCCTCATATGCCAACAGGTGCTACGGCAACCAAAGAGCAGTTTATAAAGATGGTGGCATTTGCCCAAGAGCATGATATTTTATTGGTGAACGATAATCCATATAGTTTTGTTTTGAATGACGAACCTGCCAGTATTTTAAGTTTGCCCAATGCAAAAAAGGTGTGTTTAGAATTGAATTCTTTGAGTAAAACGTTCAACATGGCCGGTTGGCGTGTAGGTTTTGTTTTGGGTAGCGAAGAGCATATCAATGCTATTTTAAAGGTAAAGAGCAATATGGATTCCGGTATGTTCTACGGCATACAAAAAGGAGCAATTGCCGCCTTGAATAGCAGTGATGACTGGTTTAAGGAACTAAATGAAGTTTATGGTAAGCGAAGAGAATTGATCTATAAGTTGGTAGACAAGCTTGGCTGTTCATATGATCGTAACGCTGTAGGCATGTTCGTTTGGGCTAAATTGCCGGCAGGCAGTGTATCATCAGAAGAGTTCATAGATGATATTTTATATAAGAAAGATCTATTTATTACGCCAGGAACCATTTTTGGGAGTAATGGTGAAGGCTATATTCGTTTTTCACTATGTATAACGGAGCATAAAATAGAAGAGGCAATAAAAAGATTTGAATAATAGGTCTTAAGACTAAAGCGTAGCTTTAAAATGAATGTATTTGTAATAGGTATCGGTTTAATAGGAGGTTCTTTGGCGAAAGACATAAAGTCGGCATTCGACAATGTTACCGTCTATGGCATAGAATCTAATGAGGAAAACTTAGCTGAAGCATTGTCTTTAGGTATTATAGATAAGAAAGCTACCTATCAAGATTTACAAATGGCAGATATGGTCATTGTAAGTATACCGGTAGATGTTATGGTTACCGAGCTTCCTGTTATATTGAATGCCGTTCATGAAGATTGTGTTGTTTTTGATGTTGGGTCTACCAAATCCATGATTTGCAAGGTGTTGGAAAATCATCCTAAGAGAAGAAATTTTTTGGCATGCCATCCCATTGCAGGAACGGAGTTTTCGGGTCCGTCTGCAGCGATCAACAATTTATTCAAAGACAAAACAAATATTATTTGTGAGGTAGAATTAACGGCATTTAAGCTCCAAGAAAGAGCGTTAAAAGTTTTTCAAGCTATTGGCATGAGAATACGTTATATGAACCCTGTTGCTCATGATAAGCATATTGCTTACGTATCGCATTTATCGCACATAAGTTCGTTCATGTTGGGTAAAACAGTGATTGAGAAAGAGAAGAACGAGCGTGATATTTTTGACATGGCCGGTAGTGGGTTTGAAAGCACGGTGCGTTTGGCAAAGAGTTCTCCCGCCATGTGGACACCTATTTTTAAACAGAATAAGGAGAATGTGGTAGAAACTTTGGAGGAGTACATTCAAAATCTAACCGCATTTAAGGAACTGTTGTTGAAAGATGATTATGAGGGCATTTATAATGAAATGAATAATACGAATAAGATTAAAGGAATATTAAAAAGAAATACCGTTAAACAAGAAATAGAATAAGTAAAAATGGAAAATTCAAAACAAATGAGAACATGGTTGGATGATTTAAACCTTGACCATCCACTAGTAATAGCAGGGCCATGTAGTGCGGAAACCGAGGAGCAAGTGTTAGGTATAGCACACTCCCTAAAAGATACCGATGTAAACTATTACAGAGCAGGTATATGGAAACCACGTACTCGCCCAGGAAATTTTGAAGGTGTTGGAGCTTTGGGGCTTAAGTGGCTTCAAAAGGTAAAGGCTGAAACAGGTATGAAAACGGCTACAGAGGTGGCTAACCGTGCTCATGTGGAATTAGCTTTAGAGCATGATATAGATTTATTATGGATAGGGGCAAGATCAACTGTTAGTCCGTTCATCATGCAAGAATTGGCAGATGCACTTGAAGGTACAGATAAGATTGTATTGGTGAAGAATCCTGTAAATCCAGATTTAGCTTTATGGTTAGGCGGTATTGAAAGGCTACATACGGCAGGTATTAAAAAGTTGGGTGCAATTCATAGAGGATTCTCTACATATGAGAAAACCAAGTATAGAAATATACCGGAATGGCAAATGGCGATCGAATTTCAGAATAGATTTCCAGATTTACCTTTGATCAACGATCCATCTCATATCACAGGTAAAAGAGATATGATCTTTGATGTTTCTCAGACTGCTTTAGATTTGAATTTCGACGGATTAATGATCGAAACGCACCATGACCCTGATAATGCATGGAGTGATGCCGCTCAACAGGTAACTCCAGAGAAATTGGTTCAGATTATGAGAGACCTAAAAATTAGAAAAGAGAGTGATCCAGAGGCGGAATACAATTCTCAATTAAGTAACCTTAGGGCACAGATCGATGTTATTGATAACCAATTGATCGAGACTCTAGGTAAAAGAATGAAAGTTTCTGATAGTATAGGTGAACTTAAAAAGCAAAAGAACGTTGCCGTACTACAATCTAATAGATGGAACCAAATTCTGGGAGCAATGATTCTTGAAGGGGAAAGTAAGGGACTTAGTGAAGAATTTGTTCTTCGTATGTTCAAGGCTATTCACCAAGAGTCTATCAACCACCAAGAAAAGATAGTGAACGGTTAAGGTTTACATAACTTTATAAATACAAAACATCCGTAATATGCGGATGTTTTTTTATGTCTTAATTTTAATAAGTAAGAAAAATAATACATTTTAACAATATCCTTAATTATGAACCGTTAGGGGTCTAAAGAACCATTTTAACCAATCAAAAAGTATGAAGAAAGTAGTATTGTTTACGTTCATGTTAATGGCATCATTTGCTGTAAAAGCCCAATCGTATATAGGCTTTTTAACAGATAATTACAGTGGTGTCAATAGTGTGATCTCTAACCCTGCAAATATTGCAGATTCACGTTTTAAAACAGATATTAATCTAATAGGAGCTAGTGGTTTTTTAGCTAATGACTATGTAGGTGTTGGGTATTCTGATTTGGTTTCCAGTGATTTTGACTATGATACAGATGCATTATTGACCCTTTCGGATAACAATAGTTTTTCTGGTAACGTAGATGTGTTAGGTCCTTCGTTTATGTTTAATGTTGGTAGTAAATCTTCTATTGCCATATTTACAAGAGCAAGAAGTTTTGTGACAGGAAATGAATTTAACGGAGAAAGTATTGATGACCTTGATGATAGTATTGATGAAAGTCAAGACTTTTTGGTAAACGAAGGTGATTTCTTTGCCGCCGGTCATGGTTGGGCAGAAGTGGGGATCACGTATGCACAAGAATTAATGAATAAAGAAGAGCATTTCTTAAAAGGTGGTCTGTCATTTAAATATTTGAAAGGATTTGGTAATGCCTATGTGGCCGGTAGAAATGTAACTATTGATTATGATGCGGATGGTGCTACTTTACCGGATAATTCTACTATTGGAACTTTAGCATCTACGGGAGATTTAATTTATGGTAGAGCTGATCAGTATGATGTAGAAGACTATGATTATGAAGTGCCAGATGCCAACGGATTCGGTTTCGATTTAGGTTTCGTTTATGAATGGAGACCAGATTATGAAGATTATGTGGTAACGGGTGCTGATGGAGAAAAAACCGTCATGAAAGATAAAAATAAGTATAAACTAAAATTTGGTTTGTCACTTACTGATATTGGTGCGGTAAACTATAAAGGTAGTTTGGTAGATACCTATAATATCAATAATACCATTACACAAGACGATTATGATAATATAGAAGATTCAGATGATCTTCAAAATTTATATACGTTTACACAGACAACAGAAGATTTAAAGACGGGTTTGCCAACTGCATTACATTTTAATGCAGATTGGAATATTAAAAATCATTTTTATTTGAATTTCAACACTGATATCTCTATGCGTTCTGCAGGTGAGAATAATTTACGAACTGCAAACGTATTATCATTGACTCCACGTTTTGAGAGTAAGTGGTTCAGCTTCTATTTGCCTGTAAGTAGCTATCAATATAGTGGTTTACAAGTAGGTGCAGGCTTACGTGCCGGCCCTCTTTATCTTGGGTCGGGATCATTGATCTCTACATTTACAAAAAATGAAATACAAGGAGCAGATGTATATGCAGGGTTGAAAATTCCGGTGTACTATGGTCAGCCAAAAGATTCAGATGGTGATGGTATTCCAAATAAAGAAGATGGTTGCCCAAAAAAGGCAGGACCAATAGAAAATAATGGTTGCCCATGGGGAGATACTGATGGCGATTCGGTAATGGATAATGAGGACCAATGTCCAGATGAGGCAGGTCCTGTAGAAAACAATGGTTGTCCTTGGGTAGATACGGATGGAGATACCTTGTTGGATAATGAAGATCAATGTGTACATGTAGCCGGACCTGTAGAGAATAATGGTTGTCCTTGGCCAGATAGTGACGGAGATTCAGTTTTTGATAAAGATGATAATTGTCCTGATGAAATGGGTACGGTAGCGAATAACGGTTGTCCAGAACCGGTTGTTACGGCTGAGGTTCAAAAGTCGTTGAACGAGTATGCAAAAACTATTTTGTTCAACACAGGAAAATCAACATTAAAGGATGAGTCAACACCGGTATTGGTTGATATCATCGGTATTTTAAATGAATATCCCAATGCAAATTTCACTATTGAAGGGCATACGGATAGTATAGGTTCAGAAGCTACCAATCAAAAATTATCGGAGAAAAGAGCTCAAGCTGTTCTACAATTTTTAATAGATGGCGGTATTTCACCAGCAAGATTGACCGCTATTGGTTATGGGGAAAGTAAGCCAATTGCTACCAATATGTATAAAGACGGTAGACAGAAAAACAGACGTGTTGAGATTAACTTGGCACAGTAGCTATACAAAGATTTAGTACTAAAAAAGCCCGGTTTTACCGGGCTTTTTTTATGTGTACTAATGCTATCTTTTAAAGATATATCGGGTAATGAAAATGCCTTGTCCGTCTGTGTTACCGGCATCAGCTTCTACACCACTGGTTACAAAAACAAGTTCCCATCCATTTTGTGCCATATCACTTAGTTTAGATGAAATAAGTGCATCGTTTGCCGCAATGTTCTGAAAGCGAATACCGGCCACATTATAGAAATTAAGCAATTTGGTCTCTTCAAAATCCTTTACCCTAATATCACTGCGTTTAGATTTATTTCGGGTATTATCTTCCTCCGTCTGTTCAGAGGTGAACTCCTTAAAATCTCGATCTGAATTTGCATCAATGATACGTGATCTACCTAATCCGCTAGGTACAATAGATTCTACGCTGGTAATAACCTTGTATTCCTGTGCTTGTGCTGTAATTGTGGTGGCACCTAAAAGGGCAACAAAACTCAATAGAATAATTTTTTTCATGATAGTGGTTTTAAAAATTGATTGTTAATTGTGCCATGAAAGTATACTCTTAAATGAAGAAAGCAAAGAGCGAAACATTAAAACAATGTAAAATGATATGAAACCCTTAAAAAAAACTACCACAAACCAGTAGACAAAAAAAAGTCCCGATGCTAAAAGCATCGGGACTACCTATAAAATTATGTTTTGTTTCTATTGAATAGAGAAATCAAATACAGATTGGTTTTCTCTACCTTGTGGAACCTGACCTTGGTAAATAAAGCAATATTCCCCTGGTTCTAACGTATCTGGAGTAACTTTGAACTTGTTACCTTCAATTTCTTCGATAGCAAAATTTAGTGCATATTTTGGATCAATACCGCTGCTACTGGTGATCCAGCTACTTTTTCCGGTGATAACCTCTCTAAGGTTCTTTTTCTCTTTAACGGTAAGTTTTACCAAAACAAACTCATTAGGGTTACTTGCCATTCTAAACCACCAGTTAAAAATACCGGTATCTCCACCTTGGTTGTTCTGCATATTATCAACTTCTGTAACACTTGGGTCAAAGATGAACGTAAATTCTGGTCTGCTTTGGCGAATTACATTGTTGGATTGCGTTTTAGGTAACTGAGCCTTCTTTTTAGAATTGATCAATCCAGATACCAATTTCTGCGCCACTTGATTAGAATTTGAACCAGAGAATACACTTGGTTGTATTAATTTATCTTCACCGCTAGCATCGGCATAGTAAATACCTGTTTTAGATTTTGTGTTTTGTTTTGATTTATCCATGATCAAGGATAATATTTCAGAAGAAACCCCTGCATTTTTCATAGCGCCTAGAGCGGAAATAGAAGCATCGAATTTAACATCCGAAGTGTTTATTTTATCTATGATCATATAATCGTCGAAACCTAGTTCAACCATTTGTACTACAGATTCGTTTGTAATAGTTTCTTGGGCAGTTCCAAAAGTAATGGCTGATAAAGCTAACATCAGCAATGATTTTTTAATAAATTTCATTTTCTTGATTTTGGTTGTTATTTAATGTTATAGTTCTAAATTCAAATTTATGTTAATTTTTATATTTAAAGCAGTTACTTTGTATAAATGGAAGGATTTTTGGGTAAATGGTAGGAATTGTTTATAAATCTACGGGTAGTTGGTACACTGTTAAGGCAGAAAATGGTGATTTCTATGAATGTAGAATAAAAGGTAAGTTTAGGATCAAGGGTATAAAAAGTACGAACCCTGTAGCGGTTGGTGATCAAGTACGCTTTGAGGTGGAGACTATTGGAGATGACACCATTGGTATTATCAATGAAATAGAAGATCGTAAAAATTATATAATTCGTAAATCTGTAAACCTGTCTAAACAGACACATATCATTGCTGCCAATTTGGATCAGGTCTTTTTATTGATAACATTGAACAATCCGCCTACATACCCAGTTTTCATAGATCGATTTCTGATCACTGCAGAAGCCTATGAAATTCCGGTTGTTTTACTTTTTAATAAAGTAGATACTTATGCCCCGGAAGAATTAGATGAGATTAAGTTTTTGGCGGCCCTTTACCGCAATATTGGGTATACTTGTTTGGGTATTTCAGCGGCAACGGGCAAGAACGTTGATAAGGTGAAAGAAATGATGATCGGTAAAACATCAATGTTCTCGGGTCATTCTGGTGTTGGTAAATCTACCTTGGTCAATGCTTTGGAGCCAGAGTTGGATATTAAGACCAAACAAATTTCTCAACAACACGCACAAGGGCAACATACCACCACATTTGCGGAAATGTTCGATCTTAGTTTTGATGCTAGAATTATAGATACGCCCGGTATTAAAGGTTTTGGTATTGTAGATATGGAAAAGGAGGAGATAGGCGATTATTTTCCAGAATTTTTTGAACTAAAGCAAGATTGTAAATTCAATAATTGTATTCATGTAGACGAGCCAAAATGTGCCGTTAAAGATGCCTTGGAAACTGGTGATATAGCTTGGAGCAGGTATAACAGTTATCTGCAGATGATCAAAGGAGAAGATGAGAATTATAGGGTAGATATACACGACGATAAAAAATGAGAACAGTAATACAACGAGTGACCAAAGCTAGCGTAACGGTCAATGGCGAAAAGATAAGTGCTATTGACAGTGGGTTTTTAATTTTAGTGGGTATAGAAAATGCAGATGCTCAAGATGATATTGATTGGCTTACGAACAAAATAGCAAACCTTCGCATTTTTAATGATGAAGATGGTATAATGAACAAATCGCTTGTAGATGTAAATGGTGATATCATTGTGGTTAGCCAGTTTACTTTACATGCAAGTACTAAAAAAGGGAATCGACCTTCTTATATAAAAGCGGCAAGACCAGATGTTGCCATACCCCTGTATGAAGCCTTTATTGCTACTTTAGAATCTAAATTGGGTAAGAAAGTCGGTACCGGAGAATTCGGTGCGGATATGAAGGTTGAATTATTGAATGATGGTCCTGTGACCATAATGATTGATACAAAAGATAAGGAATAATGAACATTGAAAACGCACAAAAAGCAGTTGATGACTGGATCAAGGAGCACGGAGTTCGCTACTTTAACGAATTAACCAATATGGCACAGCTTACCGAAGAAGTGGGCGAGGTGGCTAGAATCATTGCTAGACGTTATGGAGAGCAAAGCGAAAAAGAGTCTGATAAGAATAAAGATCTGGGCGAAGAATTGGCAGATGTAATGTTCGTAGTGTTGTGTTTGGCTAATCAAACAGGTGTTGATTTGCAACAAGCTTTTGATAAAAAGTTAGATTTAAAAACAAAGCGAGATCATGACCGTCATCACAACAATAAAAAGTTGAAATAGGCTTATATTTGTTGTTCTATTTTTAAAAAGATACGCATTGAAACTTCACTTGAAAGGTCCGTCCAATACCACGCTTAATGATACGATTACCATAACAGGTTCAAAGAGTGAATCTAACCGTAGTTTATTATTGGCTGCATTGTTTTCTGATATAACCATTGAGAACATTTCCAATTCAGATGATGCCCAGGTAATGGCAAAAGGTTTGAAAATTTCAGAAGGTACGGTTGATATTCATCATGCAGGTACCGCCATGCGTTTTTTAACCGGATATTTTGCATCACAGGCAGGTAAGGAAGTAGTGCTTACTGGTTCTAAAAGAATGACGGAGCGACCCATAGAAATCTTGGTAGATGCCTTAAAAACTTTGGGGGCTGAAATATCTTATGTTCAAGATGAAGGGTATCCTCCCATTAAAATTAGAGGACAGCATATTGTAAAAGATAAAGTGAGTTTGCCGGCAAATGTAAGTAGCCAATATATTTCTTCGCTATTGTTGATTGCTCCAAGTTTAGAGAACGGACTGCAATTAGAGTTAATCGGTAAAATTACTTCAGTACCGTATATAAAAATGACCTTGGCATTGTTAGAGGAAATTGGAGTGGAAACTTCTTTTGAGGGCAATCTGATTAAAGTGTCGCCAAAGGCAAAAGTAGCACCAATGACATTGGTGGTAGAATCAGATTGGAGTTCTGCCTCATATTTTTATGGTATTTGCGCTCTGGCAGCACCAGGAACGCAAATTACTTTATCGGCATATAAAAAAGAAAGTCTTCAAGGAGATAGCGTACTTGCCAGTATTTATACTTCATTTGGTGTGGAGACTACTTTTGGCAATAATACGGTTACTTTAAAAAAGACCGATAAAAAGATAGAAGCTAAGAATGAGTTTGATCTTGCAAATGCTCCAGATATAGCCCAAACAATTGCGGTTACCTGTTTTGGTTTGGGGGTAGGTTGTTATTTAACCGGACTACACACGTTAAAGATCAAAGAAACGGATCGTTTAGAGGCTTTGCATACAGAACTGTCTAAATTAGGGGCAAACATATCCGTAACAGATAAAACGTTGACCATAATACCATCTGTAGGCATTTTGGAAGATATTGCTATAGACACATATAATGATCACAGAATGGCAATGGCTTTTGCTCCATTGGCCATGAAAACTACACTTATTGTTAATGATGCAGAGGTGGTATCTAAGTCATATCCAGATTTTTGGAACGACCTAAAACAATTGGATTTCGGTATAAAGGAATTATAATTAAGGATTTACTTGACAAGGCCTATCTGCAGATTGTATATTTGCAGCCGCAATTTGCTACATTAAATATAATAGCTACATGAAATTATCAAATTTTAATTTTGAGCTTCCTAAAGAATTATTGGCGGAGCATCCATCTGAAAATAGAGATGAGTCTAAGTTAATGGTCATCCACAGAGATACCGGAAAAATTGAACACAAAATGTTCAAGGACATGATCGACTATTTTGATGAAGGTGATGTCATGGTTCTTAACAATACAAAAGTATTTCCTGCCCGTTTGTACGGTAACAAGGAAAAAACAGGAGCTCGTATTGAGGTTTTTCTTTTACGTGAGTTAAACGAAGAGCAACGCCTTTGGGATGTTCTTGTAGATCCTGCACGTAAAATACGTATTGGTAACAAACTATATTTTGGTGATGATGAAACCTTGGTAGCGGAAGTTATTGATAATACTACTTCTAGAGGTAGAACGTTACGTTTTTTATATGATGGTGCTTACCTTGATTTCAGAAGAAAATTAAGGGAATTAGGAGAAACTCCGTTACCAAAATATATAAAGAGAGATGTTGAGCCAGAAGATGAAAATCGTTACCAAACGATCTATGCCAAGCATGAAGGTGCTGTGGCGGCTCCAACTGCTGGTTTGCACTTTTCTAAACATTTGTTGAAGCGTTTAGAAATTAAGGGTGTAGATTTTGCTGAGTTGACTTTGCACGTAGGTTTAGGTACATTCAACCCAGTTGAGGTAGAAGATCTTTCTAAGCATAAAATGGATAGTGAGGAAATGTTCATTGATGAAAAAGCTGCAGAGATCGTAAACAATGCAAAAGCGAAAAAACGTCGTATTTGTGCAGTAGGTACTACGGCAATGCGTGGCTTGGAAAGTGCAGTGTCGTCTAAGCAGACATTGAATACCTATGAGGGTTGGACAAATAAGTTCATATTCCCTCCATATGATTTCAGTATTGCAAATGCCATGATTACAAACTTCCATTTGCCAAAATCAACATTGTTGATGATGGTATCTGCATTTATGGGTCATGATCTAATGAACAAAGCATATAAAGAAGCAATATTGGAAAGCTATAAGTTCTATTCTTATGGTGATGCAATGTTGATCATATAAGTTGATATAATCCTTTTTAAAAAGGAAAATTTTTTAATCCCGCTTTATCTACATATTGACAAAGCGGGATTTTTATCACCAGTAATACCTACCTTTAATAGATGGAAGAAATAAAGAAAAAAGATATCCGGGCACTAACGAGAGAGCAGCTTAGGGAGTTCTTTGTTTCTAATGGTGACAAAGCTTTTCGTGGCAACCAGGTCTACGAATGGTTATGGCAAAAAGCTGCGTATTCTTTTGATGTAATGACCAATTTATCAAAAGAGACCAGGGAAATGCTAGAAGCCAATTTTGTCATTAACCATATTAAGGTAGATCAAATGCAGCGCAGTAGTGACGGTACTATAAAAAATGCCGTACGCTTGCATGACGATTTAATTGTAGAGTCCGTTTTAATACCTACAAAATCAAGGACAACTGCTTGTGTGTCCAGTCAAGTAGGGTGTAGTTTAGATTGTAGGTTCTGTGCAACGGCACGTTTAAAACGAATGCGAAATTTAAATCCCGATGAAATATATGATCAGGTTGTCGCTATTGATAATGAAAGCAGATTGTATTTTGACAGACCTTTAAGCAATATTGTTTTTATGGGCATGGGAGAGCCTTTAATGAACTACAATAACGTATTAAAGGCTATTGATAAAATCACCTCTTCAGATGGGCTAGGCATGTCTCCAAAGCGAATTACGGTCTCCACCTCTGGTGTGCCTAAATTGATCCGAAAAATGGCCGATGACGAAGTTAAATTTAAATTGGCGGTTTCTTTACATTCAGCTGTTGATGAAATTCGTACGTCAATAATGCCCTTTAACGCTAAGTTTACCTTGAGCGATTTAAGGGAGTCTCTACAATACTGGTACCAAAAGACAAAAAGTAGAATTACGTATGAGTATGTGGTTTGGGAAGGCATAAACGATACTCAAAAAGATGTAGATGCGTTAGTGGAGTTTTGCCGTTTTGCGCCTTCTAAAGTAAATCTTATAGAATACAACCCTATTGATGACGGTGAATTTAAGCAAGCGTCCAATGCAGCTATAGATCGCTATGTAAATTCATTGGAGCGTAATAATATCACCGTAACCGTTCGTCGTTCTAGAGGAAAGGATATTGATGCCGCATGTGGGCAGTTGGCGAATAAAAGTTAGAAGTACAAAGTAGTAAGTGCGAGGTACAAAGTGAAAAGTACTAAGTATTAAGTTAGAAGAGAGAAAATAGAGTATAGAAAAAAGACTTGTTAGAAGATAAATTATTTAGCACAGCTAAGCTTTAGAAATGGAAAGTATTAAGTAATACGTATTACTAAAGCAATTGCTGATATAATATCTTTATTCTACATAACGCGAAGCGTTATAACCAACAACCAACAACCAA
>NZ_PDUT01000005.1:113604-123958 GCF_002700155.1 Maribacter sp. 6B07
CAACCAACAACCAATAACCAACAATCTTAAAATTCCTTCCGGCTACTGTTATTTCCTAGCTTTTACCTAATTTAGGCCTTCTAAGAAGGAGCACCTGAAAATTGTAGCACAAATAAAGGAACCTGTCTATCAGGAAATGGAGTTGTTTGAGTCTAAGTTTAGAGATTCAATGACCTCTAAGGTTGCATTGCTCAATAGAATTACCCATTACATCGTAAATAGAAAAGGGAAGCAAATGCGCCCTATGTTCGTATTTTTAACGGCAAAACTGTTAAATAATGGCGAAGTAAATGAGCGTACCTATCGTGGTGCATCGGTAATCGAGTTGATACATACGGCTACATTGGTGCATGATGATGTAGTAGATGAGAGTAATAAACGACGGGGCTTCTTCTCTATAAACGCCCTGTGGAAAAATAAGATTGCCGTTTTAGTGGGAGACTATCTGCTTTCAAAAGGTTTGTTGCTTTCTATTGATAATGGAGATTTTGATCTTCTGAAAATAATCTCCGTTGCCGTTCGTGAAATGAGTGAGGGCGAGTTGCTGCAGATAGAAAAAGCTAGACGCTTAGATATTACCGAAGAGGTGTATTATGATATCATTAGGCAAAAGACCGCCACGTTAATAGCGGCATGTTGTTCGTTGGGTGCATGTTCTGTAAAGCCCGAAAGCATAGATGTGGAAACGTTTAGAAAATTTGGTGAGCTGTGTGGTATGGCCTTCCAGATCAAAGATGATCTTTTTGATTATGGTGGTCAAAAAATAGGTAAGCCAACCGGTATAGATATCAAAGAACAGAAAATGACCTTGCCATTGATCTACGCGCTTAACCATTGTTCTAAAAAGGAGAAAAGTTGGGTAATCAATTCCATCAAAAATCATAATAAGGACAAAAAGCGGGTAAAAGAGGTCATAGCCTTTGTAAAGGAAAAAGGTGGCTTGGATTATGCGGTAAGTAAAATGCTACAGTATAGAAATGAAGCCCTCGAGCTTTTGGACACCTACCCAGAATCCGATTATAAAAGTGCTTTGCAGCTCATGGTCAACTATGTGGTTGATCGTAAAAAGTAATTTTTTTACAAACCAAACAACTGGTAATCAGTATATTGAAAAATAATTTTGAATTTTTTTATTTTTCAGGCAACTATATTTCATTTTTCAGCGTCTATGTAAATAGAAGACCAAACCAATATTTTGAAAATTATACCTTTTTATAAAAACGAGAGCCAACTCATAAAAAAAGCGTCATCGGGCAACCGCGATGCGCAAGAGCGTTTGTATAAAAAGCATGCGCCAAAAATGTTAAGCGTTTGTCGTCAGTATATAAAAGATGTTCATTTTGCGGAAGATGTAATGGTGCAGGGTTTTTTAAAAATGTTCAACAAGTTAGATACGTTTAAGTTTGAAGGTAGTTTTGAAGGGTGGTTACGTAGGATCATGATCAGGGAAAGCATATCCTATTTAAGAAAACAACAATTTGTCGTGTATGATGATGAGGTGTACGAGAAAAATCAGTCGGAAGAGATTTCGCAGAGTACTGATTTAGATACAGAGCATATTCAACAATTGATAGACAAGTTGCCCCAAGGTTATAAAATGGTCTTTGTATTGTATACCGTAGATGGGTATAAGCATAAAGAAATTGCAGAAATGCTATCGATTACCGAGAGCACTTCAAAAACACAATTATTAAAAGCCCGAAAATTGCTTCAAGATCAATTAAGGCAACAAAATATTATAGGGTATGGAAACCGATAAATTTGAAAAACATATTAAGACCAAGTTACAAGAGCGCGAAATTCAGCCATCAACGAATGCATGGTCCAAAATTGCATCAGAATTAAATGATGATGATGCCAAAAAGAAACCCGTATATCTATGGATGGGTATTGCGGCAAGTGTTGTTGTGTTGATCGGTATTGCAATGTTCTACTTTAATGGCAATACTGCAGCTACCAAAATACCAACAGAAATTGTAGACATTGAGAAAGAGCGTACGTTAAAAGAAGTTTTTGTAAAAGATGTTTTGCCTATAGGTAAAGAGGAAGTAGAGGTGGTTGCACATTCAGAAGCTGAAAGTAGCATTGAGAAGGTAGTTGAGGAAGAAAATATACTAATTAAAGAAAAAGAGCCTTTAGTATTAAAAGATGAAATTGAAGTCGCGGTAAACCAAGTACCTACTAGTACATCTGTTGAAAAATTAGTGGTGACCGATGATATTATAAATTCTAAAGTGGCCGATGTTATTGCACAAGTAACTGTTCTGGAACAAAACAGTACAGTGACAGATGCCGAGGTAGATTCATTATTGAAACGTGCCCAAGATGAAATTTTAAGAGATAAAATATTTAATAAAGATAAATCTGTTGATGCTATGGCTTTGTTGACAGAGGTTGAAGATGAACTTGATCAATCCTTCCGAGACCAAATTTTTGATTCCCTAAAAGCCGGTTTTATAAAAGTGCGTACTGCTGTAGCAGACCGCAATAATTAATCAATCACAAATCGTTTTTCCTTATCTCTATAAAATACTATGGGGACAGGGAGCGGAGTTTATTCATCAAAAAAATCAAAATAGAAATGAGAACAATTACCATGTATTTAGTAGCCATTTTGACACTTTTATTAATGCAAAGTGTAGTGGCTCAAGATAATTATATAGAAAAAGTAGAAATTTTAAAAGAGCAAAAGCTTAGTATAACTAGACAAGAAAAGGAAGCTTTAAAATTCGAAATTGCTGAAATAGTTAAAAAATTGGAAAATGGAGAAATTACTGAAGAGGAGTCCAATGCCTTAAAGATGAAGGCCGCGGAAAAAAGAGCACTTAATATAGAGGAGAGAATCGCTATTATCGATAATAAAATATCCCTTTTGGAAAGAAATAACGGCGAGGTCAAAGAATTGGATACCTTAAATTATAAGTTCGCTTTTGAACTGGGAATAGGGGATGATGATGACAAACTGTTTGGAATACGTATCAATGAAAATAGGCATAGAAAAGAACCGGTCTATGACAGAAGAACTTATTCTGATATTGTTTTGGCCGTTGGTTTAAATAATGCAATTATAGAAGGGCAGTCCTTAAATGACTCTCCTTATAAAATTGGCGGAAGTAGATTTTTTGAAATGGGATGGCAATGGCGCACCAGGGTGTTTAAGAATACAAATTTCCTAAGGTTCAACTATGGGTTTTCATTTCAATTTAATGGCTTAAAACCAAAGGATAATCAGTACTTGGTTTCATTGGATAACGGTCAGTCTGAGCTTCAAGAATTTGAATATGATTTGGATAAATCGAAATTTAGAATGGATAATTTAGTATTTCCTATGCATTTTGAATTTGGTCCGTCAAAGCTAACTACCACAGATAAGACCATGCGTTACTCGTTACATAATAAATTTAGAGTTGGTTTGGGTGGTTATGCAGGGTTCAATTTAGGAACGCGTCAAAAATTAAAATATACCATTGATGGCGAAAAGGTAAAAGACAAATTAAAGCGTAGTTATAATACCAATGATCTGGTGTATGGTTTAAGTGCCTATGCGGGTGTAGATGGGGTGCTATTATATGTAAAGTATGATCTTAATCCCATATTCAAAGATGCGGCGGTAGATCAACGTAATATCTCTCTAGGTCTTAGGTTCGATCTTTAATTAAGAAATTCATCAATCAAATTAGCTGTAGTACTCCAATTTAAAAAGGGTGCTACAGCTTTTTTAATTCTCCAGATCGGCTTTCATTTCTTCGGTGAACTCGTGCTCATAATATCCACGTTTGCAGTGGCTACATTCTACGGTAGTGGTACTAGAAATTTTAAAAAGCTTGATCCAAAATATATGGAAGTAATTCTTTTGGGTAAACGCTGTTAACGTTCCTTTTTGTTGGCAATAAGGACAAGTGCTATGAAAAAGATTTTTAGTTATCGGCTTTCCTGGTCTGGTGCCAAAGAATAGAATCATTTTGCTATTTTTGATGTTCTAATTTACGTAAAATTATTTCCAGCTTTTAGCAAGATTTTCATGATAGCAAAAACAACCATAGATCAAGTTTACGAAACTGCTCGCCTAGAGGAGGTTATTGGTGATTTTGTACAGTTAAAGAAATCGGGTTCCAACTTTAAAGGCTTAAGTCCGTTTAGTGATGAGCGTACACCAAGCTTTATGGTATCTCCCGTAAAGCAAATTTGGAAAGACTTTAGTAGCGGTAAAGGCGGTAATGTAGTTGCTTTTTTAATGGAGCATGAACATTTCACCTATCCAGAAGCAATTAAGTACCTAGCTAAGAAATATAATATTGAGGTAGAAGAGACAGAGCAATCCAGTGAGCAAAAAGAGCAGGCAAATGAGCGTGAAAGCATGTATTTGGTATCAGAATTTGCTCAAGGCCATTTTAAGGAAATGCTTTGGGAGAGCGAGCTAGGTAAGGCTATTGGGCTAACGTATTTTAAAGAACGTGGTTTTACGGATGAGACCATCAAAAAATTTGAATTAGGGTATTGTTTAGATCAATGGGACGGCTTTACAACGGCCGCATTGGATAAAGGATATAAGTTAGATTACCTGCAAAAAACCGGACTTACCATTGTAAAGGATGATCCCAACAATCCAAACGGTGCTAGAAAATTTGATCGATTCAAGGGCAGGGTCATGTTTCCTATACATTCCTTAAGTGGACGTGTTTTAGGTTTTGGTGGGCGTATTTTAACGAACGATAAAAAAGCGGCCAAATACCTGAATTCGCCCGAAAGTGACATCTATCATAAGAGTAAGGTGTTGTATGGTATTTATTATGCCAAGCAAGCCATAGCAAAAGAAGATAATTGCTTTTTGGTAGAAGGATATACGGATGTTATTCAATTTGCACAACGAGGCATAGAGAATGTGGTGTCTTCTAGTGGTACGGCTTTAACGCCAGAGCAGATCAGGCTCATAAATAGGTTGACCAAGAATATTACGGTATTGTTTGATGGCGATGCAGCCGGTCTACGTGCGTCGTTAAGGGGTATTGACCTTATTTTGGAACAGGGTATGAACGTAAGGGTCTGTACGTTTCCGGAAGGTGAAGACCCAGATAGCTTTGCAAAGAATAATGAGTTAGATGATGTGTTGGCTTACTTAAGTGATAATGCCAAAGATTTTATTCAGTTCAAGGCTTCGCTTTTGGTAAAGGAAGCGGATAATGATCCTATTAAAAGAGCAGATACTGTTAGGGATATTGTAAACAGTATTTCCAAGATCCCGGATCGCATACAAAAGGAAATTTATATTCAAGAGTGTGCACAGATCATGAATATCTCAGAAGCTGTCTTGTTCAATACCTTGGCGCAGATAGATAAAAAGGGAGAGAAAGATTTTAAGAAGCAGCAGAAAGAAGAGCCTAAGGCTTTTGATGTAGTGCGCAATACAGATGAGCAAAAACAGGAAAAAGTTGATGTACAGTATGTATTAGAGCGCAAAATCATAGAGTCCCTAATGTTGTACGGTAGCAATATAGAAGAGTTTGAAGACTTGGTGTTAAAGGAAAACGACGCCGGAGACTTGGAATTGGAGCCAGAATCAATGGAAATCAAGGTGTACGAGAAAATATATCTAGATTTACAAGAAGATGAAATAGAGTTGGCCAATGAAGATTTTAGAAAGATGTATGGCAAATTGATCGAAGCCTTGAATGAAGAGGGCGATTTTTCGATCACCACTTTTGTTAACGGATTAGATCAAGAAATGGCAAATCAAATATCTTCTATTTTAATGGAAGAAGAGCGTTATGCCCTGCATAACTGGGAGCGTAAAGATATTTATCCAAAAAAGAAAGAAATAGGGGTGTCTCAATTGGTGAGTGAAACCATTTTGACCTTGCGCTGTTTTTTGATCAAAAAGAGGATGACGGCCTTGCAGCATACCACGGAACAAGCAGATAAAGACAATAGGGAAGCGCTAGAGGAAATTATGAACTATATTCAGTTGAACAAGTTGTTGAATCAGAAATTAAATAGGGTTTTGTCATAAAACTTAAATGATAGCATAAAAAAAAGACCTGTTTTAAACAGGTCTTTTTTATTTTATTCAGTTGTAAGAATTTAGTACAATTCCAATGCTTTCGCTTGTTGTAATAAATCTACCATATTATCTACGTTCAATTTTTTCATTAAACGAGCTTTGTAGGTACTAACTGTTTTTTCGTTTAGGTTTAAACCTAAAGCAACTTCTTTGTTGCGCTTACCACTAGCTAAAAGTTTTAACACTTCAATTTCTCTAGTAGATAGTTTTCTAAAGAACCTTCTTGGTTTTTTAGTTCCTTCATCAAAAGCAAGTCTTTGTGCAAGTTCATTTGTAATGAACATGCTTCCTTCGCTTACTTTGGTCACTGCTGCAGTAATATATTCTACACCAGATGATTTGGATAAATATCCAAAAGCACCGGCTCTAATGGCACTTAGGGCATATACATCTTCAGATTGACCGCTGTACATAAGGACTTTTACGTCCGCGTAATCTTTCTTGATTCTGCGTAATGCCGCTATTCCGTTAATTTCCGGAATATCCATTTCTAACATGACCACATCGGGGGTTGTGTCTTTGAGTTTTTCGAACAGCTCTTCGGTAGTAGCTACCTCATCGATCAGTTCAAAGCCCTCAGCGGATTCTAGAACCTTCCTAACTCCCATTCTTATGATAGGATGATTGTCCGCTATTAAAACTTTGATCATTAAATTGTTTTTTTATAGATTTCAAAACCTATTTTGTCTGAAAAGACAACATGCAATGTAAGGCTTAAAATTCTAAATTAGAAGCCAAAGTTGCATTTTTTTATTACTAACGTATAATTTTCATCTTTATTTTCGATTTAATACATTGATTCTTAGTTGAGTTGTTATTTTAACTCTGTAGGAATCTCACAAACAGGTATAGGTAACATTTTGTGTTGGTTCATAGTATTCAACCTCGTAAAAATCGTATATACTTCTTTTTGTCTACCCTCAAAATCGGCTATGGTCTTTCCTTCGTCTTTCATGTTCATGGCCCACTCTAGCTCAGGGTAAGATGCGCCGATCTGATCCTCGTCGGTTCTATCATCTCCCCAAAGTCCGTCCGTAGGTGCGGCATCAATAATTTCTTTGTTAACACCCAAAGTCTTAGCAATATCGTACACTTCGGTTTTCATTAAATCCGCTATAGGGCTAAGGTCTACACCGCCGTCACCGTATTTGGTATAAAAACCAACACCAAAATCTTCTACTTTATTTCCGGTTCCTGCTACAAGATAGCGCTCAAGCGCGGCAAAATAATACAAACTGGTCATTCGCAATCTTGCTCTTGTATTTGCCAATGACATAAACCTGTCCTCTTCATTATCTACTGCAGGCAGTGCGGCCACCAAACTATCAAATACCGGGGTAAGGTTTACGGGTTGTCTTCTAACATTGGGAAAATTTTCTATTAACCAATCAATATGTCTAGAAGCACGGTCACTTTGGTTCTCGGCTTGGTGAATGGGCATTTCTAGGCAAAGCAGGTCTAAACCTGTTTTTGCGCATAGGGTAGAAGTAACCGCAGAATCAATTCCGCCAGATACTCCAATGACAAAACCTTTCTGTTTTGCATTTACAGCATAATCTTTTAACCACTTTACAATGTGTTCAATTACCTTTTCAGTTTGCATACCGCTCTAATTATTTAGTAAAATCAATTAACTTTGCCTTAAAAATAAGTTGAACACTGTGAATAATAAAATGTATTGTAAAATACTTGCCAAGGTCAAACCTATTTTTATACTATTATCAGTTTTTGTCATTCTTTCTAGTTGTAATGATAGCGATAAGGTGGCCAAAGAGATTGCAGCCGTACCTATGGACCTTAAAATAGCACGTTTTGATCGTGAATTTGCGTCTTCTGGAGAAGAGGGTTTACCAGGTTTGCGTAAAATGTATCCGTATTTATTTCCGGCTCCCGATAGTGTTTGGATCGCCAAAATGAATGATTCCCTTCAAATTGAATTATTTCAAGAAGTGGGTAACGCCTTTCGTAGTTTTGAAGATGAGGAAGAAGGTTTGGTACAATTGTTTAAACATATCAAATATTATTTTCCGGAATATACAGTGCCAAAGGTAATTACGGTTACCAATGATGTAGATTACAACAACAGGATTATTTTGACCGATAGTTTGTTGTTCATAAGCCTTGATAATTATTTAGGACCAGAGCATAAGTATTACGGAGGTTTTCAGCGCTATATAGCGCATACCTTGGATCGCAACTATTTGGTGAGCGATGTGGCAAGTTCCTTTGCAAAACAGGTAGTGCCAAGACCCAGGGAGCGAACATTTCTTGCCCGTATGATCTATTTTGGTAAAGAACTGTATTTGAAGGATGTGCTTATGCCCAATGTAGATGATCGCAAGAAAATAGGCTATTCACAAGAGGATTTGGATTGGGCTTTTGCCAATGAAGAACCTATGTGGAGAAATTTTATAGAGAATGAATACCTGTACAGTACAGATAATAAATTGAACCAACGATTTTTAGAGCCTGCCCCTTTCTCAAAATTTGGATTGGAACTGGACAATGAATCGCCAGGTAAATTAGGAAGATTTGTAGGATGGCAAATTGTACGTGCCTTTATGGAGAATAATGATGTAGATGTAAAACAGTTGATGACCATGCCTGCAGAAGAGATATTTAAGAAATCAAATTACAAACCAAGAAATTAAATGGCAGATTTACATACTTCAGAAATTACGTTGCGCGTAGGATTGGATGAGAATAGAGTTCCTGAAAAATTAAACTGGTCTGCACAAGACGGTGGTATTGAGAATGAAGAGGCAAAGGCAATGTTGTTATCCGTTTGGGATAGTAAAAACCAAGAATCTTTAAAAATCGATTTATGGACCAAGGATATGCCGGTAGATGAAATGAAAACATTCTTTCATCAAACATTGGTTTCGTTATCGGAAACTTTCTTAAAAGCAACGCAAGACGAGAAAATGACGGCTACCATGAAGGATTTCTGTGATTATTTCGCAGAGAACCTAAATTTAAAAGATCAGGGTTAAGCGGATTTCAATTTCTTTTTTCCTTTTGTTTTTTTGATCCAATAGATAATATAGGCAGTTCCTAAAACGGACGGTGTTATCCACGCCCAAAGGGTATCTTGGTGCATACCGGCTACAATAAATGCTGTTACCGATGCAATAAGTGCACCCAGCATTCTGCTTAAATGGTTTATGAGCCAAAGCTTCCTGTTTTCTAATGTGGTGCTATACAATTTAAAATCTCCATAAGGCATAAATAGTCCAAAGCAACCAAAGAACAAGAACAAGATACTTTGGTTATACCCTTGTTTAAGTCCTATAATTCCAAATGCTATCATCAGCATGGCAGATAGGATCATAATTCCTGAAACCAACTTATCGGTATAATTGGCTTTTGTTTTTTTGGTCGATTTAAAGGTTAGTGCCCTATTACCGGCCAGGACCATGTAAATGGTGAAAATACCGATCAAGAATAAAAAGGTGTTCATGTGGTTGGGCATGCGGGCTACTACTAGAGAAATGGCGGAGCTAATGATCATAGACCAAGAAAACCATTTGCCCAAAAGTTTATGGTTCTTTTGCCCTTTTTTGACTACAATACTTGCAATGCCGGTTATAAGACCTACACCGCCAAAAAAGGCGTGAATGAAGATGAAGATTTCAATGATTTTTTCCATGAGTGGTTGGTTATTTAGGACTCAAAGATGAAGTAATTAATGTTGCTGAGATAAAGATAACTACTCAATTGTGGTATTTGAGTGCTGAGTTGAAGTTGGGAAGTCTTGAGTACTTAGTCTTAAGTAAAGGGTATTAAGTAAAAAGTAGGAGGTAGAAAGTACAGAGTAATAAGTACAAAGTCTTAAGTAAGAGGTGCGTAGTTAGATGTATTAAATATAAAGTCTTAAGTCAATGTAAATGTCATTACGAGGAGCTCTTGCGACATGGTAAGCTGTTGAAATTATCAATGTCAGTTCGAGTGTTTTCTGAAAGAAAATGTATCGAGAACAGGTTTGGAACACGCGAGGGTTCTCGATACAAATTCCTCGTGCCTCGAAATTCACTCGAACTGACAGGAAGGTGTAATGTGAGATATACTGAGTATTAAGTTTTAAGTAAATGTAAATGGTATTGCTAGGAGCTCTCGCGACATGGCAAGCTGTTGAAATTATCAATGTCAGTTCGAGTGTTTTCTAAAAGAAAATGTATTGAGAACAAGTTTGGAACACGCAAAGAATCCCGATAACAGTTTTACAACTTAGTACTATGTACTTAATACTTAATACAAAAAACGCGAAGCGTTTAATTAACCATCAACGAAAAACCA
>NZ_PDUT01000005.1:124004-190399 GCF_002700155.1 Maribacter sp. 6B07
ATCAACGAAAAACCATCAACGGACAACCATCAACTATTTCCTATTCTTCCTAGGCTTACAGGTCATACAGAAGTCAGAGAGTTGGTTAATGCCATCTATGACTTTGTTGTGTTCTTTTAAAAGGAGCTCTGCATCTTTGCCAAAATCGGTTGCTTTAAAGACTTGTGCACTTACCGTATTCATTTCTTCCTGCAGCTCGTTAAAAATGGGTTGAAATAATTTTGAATCGCTAAAAGCACCTTTTTCCTCGTATATCTTTTTCCTTATTTTTCTTGCATATAGTTCCACCAGGTCAAAATCGTAACGTCCAAATTGTAATAGCTGATTCGCGGTCAAGGTGTCCGGGGCTACTAAAACAGCAAGGTTTTTTTGAAAAATGGCCTTTACCTTGTCATTAAAGTTCTTGGTGAACATAAACGAGACCGAATTCATGTTAAAGCTGAAGTCTATTTTGGCACCGGAATATATGGAATAGGAGGTGAGGTTAGCATTAATTTCGGATTCTGCAGATTGATAATCGGTCAGTTGCAGCTCATAGTCCGGGTTCCAAACCATGGGTTCTTGCGCCTCCATAGTCGTTGATAAAAAGAGTAGAGTCAGTAGTAAAGTGATGTTCTTCAAAGTGTACAAAATTTGAAATCGAATGTACTACAAATAGTAATTCGTTGTTGATACCGTTAGATCCTTAAGTATTAAAGTTTGTTAAACTTACAATTGAAACTCGGTCTGGTTGGTACCGTTATCAAATATTTTGGGGTAGTGTTCACGGGCATTTTGTGCCATAAATGCTACGGGTACATCTTCAAAATGACCATAATCTTCCAAATATTCCATAAACTGGGTACCCTCTTTATTGAAAGCCTGTAGAACGGCATCATTTTCCCCGTCAAAATCTAAAGGGGCAACATGCAGCATTTCGCATAAAGAGGCATTGAAAGTGGGGGAGAGTTTAAGCCATTTGTTTGCTATAAAAGCATCTACCATACCGTGCGGAGTTAATTCGTTGGATCCAAATTTTTCGATTAGGCGGTCCACCGCAATATGGTTTTTAACTTTCGCCAAATGTATTCTTGCCGGTATACCCATGGCACGTAAACAAGCAATCAGTATGATCGATTTGTCAACGCAGTGTCCTTTGCTGCGTTTCGCAATTTCACTGGCTCTGTATTTCTCCTTGTTAAAGCTTAAGTTGTAGGGGTCATAGCGCCAATGGTCTCTCACCTTGGTGTATAAGCCAATGGCTATTTCTTTTTGTGACAAAGAAGCATCTTTAAATTCTGAAACAATGGCCTGAATTTCTTCACTTTCATAATCAAAAAAGTAAGTAGGGGAAAGGTAATTCATAGCATTAAGTATTTGTAGTATACATCCATTTATACTCCAAAGACTAAGGTAAGAAATTTTTAAGTGTCAAGGGTAAATCAACATATGCCATACGCCGAACGCAAAGCGCCCAAAGCGCTCAAAGCTAGTGTTAAGTACAAAGTATTAAGTGAGAATTTTAAAGTTAGAATAGAGAAAATAGAATATAGAGAATAGACTTGTTTTATCAGAATCTTGGAGTCAGTATTAAGTAATAAGTACAAAGTATTAAGTGAGAATTTTAAAGTTTAAAGTTGGAAGAGAGAAAATAGAATATAGAGAATAGACTTATTTTGATTGAATCGTATTTAGCTGCTAAAATTTTGATATTTAAGTAGCCCGTAGCCCGTAGCCCGTAGCCCGTAGCAACTATTCACTATTTCACTATCAAACTAATTCACTAAAACACTGAGAACTATTCTCTCGGTCTATTTTGCCAAATATGAATATACTGTCCTGTAGACATACGGCGTGCCATTTCTTTAGCTCTGTCCGCTAATTCTCCTTCAAAGAGTTCGTTGATAGTTTCGAACCAAAGTTGTAACCACTGTGCGAAATGATTTTGAGAAATTGTATGGTTTAGATTTTTGTCAACATTCACATGAGCTTTGGAGGGGCTTCCTCTAAAGGTGCGTACCCCAAATAAGTTAGATTCCCAAAAATCGGTGAGTTTGCTGAGGTGTGCCGGCCATTGTTCTTCGGAAATATGTCCGTTGAAAATAGGTCCCAACAATTCGTGCTGTCTTATTTTATCATAAAACGTATGCACTAGCAGGCTCACATCATCTCTATTTGTAATTTTGGTCATATACTATACTTAAGAATCCTTAATAATTTAGATACTCCTTACTAAATCCTCAAAGTTAGAAAAGTAAAGCCGAACATGGTTAACCTATTTTTACCGAAAATAATGCAGCATGTGGGTCGATAATATAATCTAATAATTTCAGGTGGTGTAGCAAACTGTCAACACCTAAAATACATGTAAGCGATACCCTTTTAAATGGAATTTGAAGATTAACTTATGAAAATGACATGCCCTAAATTGTCTTTAAAAAACCATCTATTGTTTATAATTGTTTTATCCTAGGATAGATGTGTGGAAATGGTACTACAATATCATTTCGTTTGAAATAAACTAATTAAAGAAAGTGCTTTGGGTAAACAGGTAACAAGAACAGCTTAAGAATAAGAAACAAAAATGCGTACTGCAGATACACCAATGGCAATAGCTTGTTGGTTATCTGCAATACACAAAATTATTATTGATGTTACTTATGTTTAGGTTCCCAGATTAGCCTTAAAAAAGAACTGAGGCGCTCATTTTCTCTACTTACTGGAATACCGCCTACAATACCGATCATTAGATTATCTACGATACCCACTCGCATTTGAGGTCTCATAGTCATATCAAAATCTCCGTCATCAAAAGTTTTATTGAATTCAATACCTATAAAGTTACGGGTATTGGGTATCATGTAATGAAAACTAGTATTGACGTCATAGGTCGTATGGAATTTATCGGTAATAAAATTCTGTTCGATCATGGGGCCTGTATATACTAAACTGTGAAAATTATCTCCCCAACGTTTGGCAACTACCAAAAACGGATTATATACATTGCCTTTAATCAATGGGTCTCCAAAATTTTTAAAGTCAGACAGTTCAAATTCGTTAATGTATCCTAAGGCCATAGAGGTCTTGGCACGTTCATTTACAAAAAAGGACCATTGAGCGGCAACTTTAATACTGTTTAATTGATTGGATGGAACCAAGGCTTTAGCTGTACCGTTTATAGGAGTATAAAATGTAAAAGGTAGTTCAACCTCTAAACCTAACCTATCCATGGGAGCCCATTCGTATTCGATTAAGGCTTCATAAGAATCAAAGCTTAAATTGTCAGTAAGTCCTAAACCTAAGTTCCATTCTTTTTCACCTTTTCGGGCTCCAAGATCTCGTATTAAATCTATATATAGAGGTTCGGCATGTAATACTTTTGCCGGTTTTTTGCTGTCGTCTTTTTGTACAATGAAAAGGCTATCCTTTTCAATTATATTAGTTTGTGCAATTGAATATGCAGGTAATGCTAATATCAATATTAGCATCAAAGATTTTATAATTTTCATTTTTAATTTGATTTTAATGTATAGTAAAGTGCTCCTAACACCATAAATGCGATAGGATTATGTCTATATGAAAAACAAATTAAATTTTGGGTGGCGGAATATCAAGGTCGTAGAAACCCTTTAAAATAGCATTGTTACGGTCATTAAAATTATTGCCGGAATGTTTAAGAAATCCAATAGCAAGATGATCAACTTTAGATAAATGATTGATCAAATCTATTTTTAAATTGGGCTTTTTGGTATTATGATCCTCGGTATCATTATCATCATATTCTTGTATGGCATTCTCATAGCCAAGAATTTGTTCCAAGATAACTTCAATAATACTTTCTTGGTCGTTAAAAGTCAAATCTTCAGGAATGTGTTGTGGGTTGGGGTCGGCTGTATCCACACTTATATTAAGCATATATAGACCCATGAAGAGCCAAAAGAATTTGCTAAAAAAGTTATTTCTCAATATAGATAACACGATGCAAAAATAATATTATTTTATTCTTGGGTGTATTTATAACGTTGGATTGTTCAATAAAATATATTACGAAATTCCAATTATATTAATTTTCTCGACTTTTAGATTTAAAGGTTTTCAGATAGTATTAATCTGAAGTTTTACGGAAATATGAAAATTACTCCCCTAAAGTATTTAAATATAGCGCCAAAACTAAACCTATGGCAGTAGCCAAGCCTGTCCAATATTTATCTTCTTTAAACGCTTTTGGAAAAACCTCTAAAGCTAATGACGCCGCTACGGCACCACCGGCAAAGCATTTAATGTAATTCAAATATTCGGTAGGTAGGTTGGAAAGTAGAAAATGCCCAAGTAAGGCTGCTGCCGATAATATTAGTGCAGTGCCGATCCATAGCCAAAGAATTTTCTTTTTAGAATCGGTATTTTCAGCCATTTCCTTTGCGCCACCTGCCGCCTCGGGTAAATTGGACAATAATATAGATCCCGATAATGCCGCGATGGATAACGGACTAGCGCCAATTAAAGAAACGCCCAATGCCAAGTTTTCAGGTATACCGTCCAAAGTAATGGCAGCAAGTAAGCCGCCACCACTTTGTGAGTTCCATTTTTCCTTGACCCAATAATCTAACACGGTAAAGGTTATGGCACCTACAAAGACGGTGGATAGTGCAATGGGTACGGAGTTTTTCTCAAGTGCGGGATAAATTAATTCCAACAAGGCTGACACCAATAACGCCCCACCGGCAAGCGCCACTAAAAAGCCTTCTAAACGTTTGGATAAATTTCCGTACAGACCCCAAAGCGCACCTATGATAAGGGCTCCAGATACAATGAGTACAACAATGGCGGTCATCATGACGATTACGAGTAAGGTTGAATTTTGCGGTGTAGCGGCAAATTAAGAACCTTTAGGGGTAATCTATACTTTGATAAAAAGATTTTTTAACGCAAAATATTACCTATTGGCAATTTTTGCCTGTTCTTCTAAATCGGTAAGATTTTCGAATTTTTGAAGTGATATGTTCTTTTTGGTCGCTTTTATTTCAGCTACCAGGTCAAGGATTAAATCCAAAGGTTTGGCTTCATAGCCGAACATTTTTTGGTCAAACCCAATACCGGCTAGTATACCGTCATTTTCCATGCCTACGCCCCAGGTTTCAATAAATTCGGTTAAGGAAATTTCGGTAATACGGTAGTCAGCCCATTGGTTAATAATGCAAGAATTTGCCCTGCCCTGTATGGCCCAAAAACATAGAATGCCCACCGGTTGATCAAACTCGTCACCATATTGCACAGAGCTGGCCATGGCAAAGCCTTCATGGTTTTGCAGTGCATAAATAATGTCTGTCTCGCAAACGGTTTTAATAAAGTTTCTGTACCTGTTTGCAATGATTTCGGAGCCTTTTGTCATTTATTGGGTTTGTGGGGGGTGATGCTATATGTTCAATTGATGGCTAAGGTAAATATAATATTTTGGTGTTCTTAGAAGTAGATGAGAACAAGCCATTAGTTATGGCGTTTTGTAATTAGCTTTTATTCCCAATTTTCTTTCAGACGATATACTTTTCCAGATTCTTCCAATTCATCATCTAAATTGTCATCATATTGAAAATTTTGAACTTGCCATTTGTCTTTTGGCTTATAAAAAACAAATGTAAATCGAACAGGTTGTCTGTCATATTTCATCATATAACTCTCAAGTTTATAACTTTCTCCAACACTTTTTTCCGTAATTTTTTCGTAACCATAATAATCTCCAACTAATCCAAGAAAACTAGTTAATTGGGTTTTGACATTTTCAATACCGTCCTTATTTCGGTCCATCATCCATTTATTTGTTCCAAAAACATAATCAACCGCTTCTTGAGGCGACTTTTCATATGTCTTAAAAAATTCAGTGGTGATTTCGTCAATTTTTGTCTGGGCTTTCAGAATATTTGTCGACAAAACAGTTACAATTAATAAGGTTAGAATTTTGATTTTTCTATTCATTTGGTTTGCTTTTAATTTATTTAACGTTCCGGCTAAAAAGCGTTGCTGTCCCGCAGGGCAGCTATGATTTTTTAGCCATTGTTAGCAACTGCCTTTTTTATTTCATTTTCGACTAATGTCCCTCTAGCAATTCGTCCTGCACGACCACTAGTACCTTGGAATACATACTTATAGAATTTTGCGTACCCATTAGTTTCTGGGTCAGTCGATTTGTTTTCTAAAATCTGATTTTCTAAATCGGTCAATACAGTCTTTAAATTAATCTTATCGAAGTCAGTCCCAACTCTTTTTAATTTAACTAATTCAACGAGCAACGTGAACAAGCTAGTTTTTCTAAACCAAAGTGAATCAGGTTCTAAATGTAAATCCATAATCATCTTACAGGTCTCAGTGATATCTGATTTAATCTTTTCTGAGGCAGGGTACTCATCATTATAGAGTTTAATATACCTTTCGATTTCTGAATTACCGGTAAAATATCCGCCTTCTTCTATTGTTGCCATTATTAAGAGAATATATTCAGTGTCTTTCATCCTTGCATATTGATTTTGGCTAAAAATATCTAATGCTTCGAATTCATCTGAATCTTGAATAGCTTGGGCTGTAGATATAAAAACTCCCTCATACAAAGCGTTATTTATTTCCATTGCATTCAATGCGTAACTCACAGAATTGATTCTTTGGAAAATCTCAATTATTTGATTTTCATCTAACCTTCCTAAATCACGCACAACTATTTTATAATCATAAAAATCTGTTTGCTGCTTGGCCGATAAGTCTTTGAAAAGTGGAATTTCTCGTGTTGGAATTTCTCCGTTGATATAGGAAAAAATGGTGTCCAACCTTTGTTGACCATCAACTACAAGCCGAGTAGAAGTTTGCGATTCTAAGTCTATATCCCCGTCTGCAAGGTAAATTTCAGGAAAAGGAAACCCTCTTAGTATCGTGTCAATAAACTTTTGTTTATGAGAGTTATTCCAAACTAAATTACGCTGAAAAGATGGACGTAAAACGAGAGTTCCATTCTTTAAATCGTTGTATAAGTCGAGTAATTTCTCGTTGTCTGCTGTTCCTATATTATTCATAATTTTCTAGTCTTAGTCTGCTGATATTACGAGAATGATATTGTTCGAAAAAGTACTCATTTCGAAAAATAGCACCTGCAATTTTATAATTACCATACTTGCCGTATGAAATGCTTTTGAAGAATTCGAACCATTCATTTTTCTTAGTATAGTTGAAAGGAAATAAATCTGGTCTAATCCAACCTTTTAAAAAGTATTCTAAGAATTCCCTATAGTTCTTATCTTCCTGCTGACTTCTTGCTTTAACATTAATATTGAAGTTGAGTAGCTCTTGCCAGTATTCATCAAATACGGTTTCACTGATAACTACGATATCAATGTCGGACTCTTCGTTAAAGTCATTCCATATTTTTTTTGGTGCAATGCTAAATCCAAGTTTTGCAGAACCAACCATAACCACTTTTGTGGTACTGACATTAAAGAAATTCGCGACCTTTTGCTTCAGAAAAAAATACTTCTCTTCGTCTTCATGATAAATTATTGGATTTCCGTGAAGAAGGTTCTTTCTTATTATAACAGTATCAGATATGAGGTCATTATTGAGTTCTGCCTTAAATGCAGATTTTCTATTTTCAATAATTTCTTTCATTTCAATTTTTTGGTTGTTGCTAACTATTGTATATGTGCACAATTACACATATTCCGCCATATTCAGAAATATGTGCAATTGCACTCCTAATATACCACTAAAGAATAAACCTACAATTTAGAATTTACACTGCATTACGGGAAACCATAACTGGTTAAAAATTATGTGTCGTTTGGGTGTTTTTATGACTAAGCGGTCATGTCAAAAAAAAAATAAAATGCCAATAGGTGTATTAGATATAACCATTTTTTAGCAATACTTATTTTAATTTCTGATCCTCAACAATTCGGCTTCTAGGGCTTCTTTAGTTTTCTTTTCAACAGTGTTGAGAGACGAATTTAGAATGTTGTTTTTTTCGTAAGGGTCATTAATTAAGTGGTACATTTCCTCATTGCCATCTGTAAATACTAACAATTTGTACGTACCATTGCTAATGGTCCAAGCATCATTTTTTTCATTCTTCATTTCGGCATATTGATACTTTCTAATTGATTTCTTTTCAGAAAAAAGAGATTTAAAGCTTTTGCTGTCGTTTATTTCATCAATGTCTACACCTGCTATTTCCGCAATTGTTGCAAAAATATCCGTACTCGTAATTAAGTTGTTATCAATACCTTTTCTTTCTACGCCCTTGCCGGATACAAATAAGGGCATATTTATGCCGCCTTGATATAGACTTCTTTTTACTTGATTTTTATCATATGGATCTTGGGTAACTATGGGTTCTGTACCGTTATCGCCCATAAAAATGATTATCGTATTTTCTCTGTCCTTTTTTGAAATAGAATTTAAAAGTTTGCCTATTTGAAAATCCATAGCCTCAATAGAAGCCATAAAATAAGGGGTTGGGTCCACATCTTTAGTGTATGGTGGCAAATCTCCTTGACTATGCATTTCTGCAGGAGGAATATGAAAAGGCGTATGTGGGGCATTATATGCCAACCACATAAACCAAGGTTTCTCTTGTTTGTTGATCCAATTAAGCGCTAGATCTGTAAATTTTTTGGTAGTATATTCTTTAGAATTTGTTTGTTTTCCCTTTTCCGATAAAGGCCAATTATAATAGTCTTTTACAGAACCGATAAATATACCTGCGTAGTAGTCAATGCCAAAGGTCTCGGGGTTAATGGTTGTATCATAACCAGAAATGTGCCATTTACCAACTACCGCTGTGGCATATGAATCATTAGTGTTTTCGCTGATGTACTTTTGCAATAAAACTTCATTCTCATTCAATTTTTGATTTGCCCATCTTACATCTGTTCTATATCCATATTTACCCGTAATCATGGAAGCTCTAGTTGGAGAACACGTTGGGTATGTCCAGAAATTAGTAAAGTTCACACCTGATTTTCTGATGGCATCCAAATGTGGTGTATGGGGTTTTATGGTTCCTTCTGCATATCCGTTCAATGCATCTTTTCCCATATCATCCGCTATAATAAATAATATGTTGGGTTTTATGTCAGGTGTTTTTCTATTCTGGTTGATTTCACAGCTCAAAAAGAAAATGGATATTAAAATGTAAAATGTTTTGGTCATTACTGTTATTAGTGTGAATAGAATTATATCTGTAAACAGTAGGTGGGTAAACTAATGTTTGTGGTCAGCCTTGTTCTTATTGAAATCTTTTTGTTTTTCTTTTTTCTATGTGCTCTATTTTTGCTTCTTTTTTAAACCCTCTTTCTTCATATAGCCAATTGCCCAAATTGCAAGCCCTAATGGCAATATAATATCTATCCAACCATAAATTGTATTAAGTGCTTCAACTGCATAATATTTTTTAGACAGCCAAAATAACGCACCGATTACCATGAGCACAAATCCTATGATTTCCAATTTATTGTTCTTCTCCATTTATATTGTTTTAGATTCTACTTATCAAGTTTTAAATTCGTGAAAAACGTGATTCGGTATATTTGCCAACTATTGTATAAGTGTAATTGCCCTCCTAATATACCACTAAAGAATAAACCTACAATTTAGAATTCATTCTCCATTACCGAAAAGCATAGCTGTGTAATTATGATGTATGGTTTGGGTATTTTTACGACCAAATGATCATGTCAAAGAAAATTTTGTTTATCTATAATGCCAATAGCGATACCGGTAGTAAAATGTTGGACTTTGCCCATAAAATCGTGAGTCCCACAACCTATAACTGTAACCTGTGCTCATTGACACACGGGAGTTTCACCGAGAAAAAGCAATGGAAAACGTTTAGGGAACGTTTAATGGCAGAAGGCTACGAACTAGAGTTCTTTCATAAAGATGAATTCCAAGAAAGCTATAAAAGCAAATTTGGACATGCATTTACCTATCCTATTATATTAGAGGAAACGGATTATGATTTAGAGGTGCTGGTCACAACAGAACAATTAAATGCTTTTGAGGGAGTGGAAGAGTTGATCGCTTCGCTTGGTTGATGGTTGTTCGTTGTTGGTTGTTGGTCTCACTCGGTCGTAGGGCTTACTTGGTCACTGAGCGTAGCCGAAGTGATGCTTGTTCCGGTCCCTTCGACTGCGCTCAATATGTAATGTTGGTTTCAGTAGGCAGTTTCAGTTTTCAGTTGTTTTCGTTATAAGTTCCCACTGTCAGTTCGAGTGGATTTCGAGGTACGAGGAATTTGTATCGAGAACAGGTTTGGAACACGCTATGGTTCTCGATACAATTTTCTTACTTCCGCTCAGCTACAGCAAAAAAATCACTCGAACTGACATTTCGTTTTTTAGGTCACTGAGCGTAGCCGAAGTGACATGTCGGTTGCGAGATGGTTGCCATGTTCCAAACAATCGGATAGTCGCGATTTGCTCGCTATGACGTTAATAAAGAAGTACTTAGTATTAAGTCTTAAGTAATAAGTATTAGGTAAAAAGTACAAAGTACAAAGTATTAAGTAGTGCGTGTGAACTCTTGTATATTAAATATAAAGCAAACAGCCCAGAGTACGAAGTACTAAAAAATAGCACGAAGAGTTATGTACTTAATACAAAAAACGCGCAGCGTTAAGAAAACCGCCAACTGAATACTAGAATAAGTACTTAATACAAAAAAACGCGCAGCGTTAAAAAACGAACAATCAACAACGAACAACGAACAACTACTTCCTCGTTGCCTCAAAAAACTTGTCGTTAATGTCGTCTATAAAAGCTAATAATTCATCGCGGCCGCTGCGGTGGCTAGAGCTGGTGATAAAGTGCGGTGGAGCTTCTTCCCACATATCTGTGGTGAGTTTGTTCAGATACAAATTTACTTGTCGCTCAATGGCTTTTGGCTTCAATTTATCCGCCTTTGTGAAAATGATGGCAAAAGGTACTCCGTTTTCACCCATCCATTGCATGAACTCCATATCTATAGGTTGTGGATCATGCCTAATATCTACAAGCACAAATGAGCATACCAGTTGCTCTCTTTGTAAAAAGTAATTGGTAATATATTTTTGAAAGGTATTTTTATCTTTTTTGGAAACACGGGCATAACCATACCCCGGTAAATCTACCAAAAACCAGTTCTCATTAATCTTAAAGTGGTTAATAAGTTGGGTTTTACCTGGTCTGCCAGATGTTTTTGCCAAGCTTTTACGCTCGGTCAACATATTGATCAATGAAGACTTACCTACATTGGAACGTCCTATAAAGGCATATTCGGGCAAAGGCTCCTTGGGGCACTTGGTAACATCGGAGTTGCTCATTACAAAGTCGGCCGACTTTATTTTCATCCGTAGGGTATTTAAAAATTATTTTTTGTCAACCAGTCATCCAAAATGGTGTTGAACTGGTCCGGGTGCTCCATCATAGGTGCGTGTCCACATTTATCTAACCAGAATAAATCGGAATTCGGTAAAAGCTCATCAAACAGTTCTGCAACATCTGGCGGAGTAACCGTATCGTCCTTTCCCCAAATAATACAAGTGGGAGTTTGCATGCTGGGTAGATCCTGTGCCATATTATGACGTATGGCACTTTTGGCGATCGCCAAGGTCTTCACCAATTTCACACGATCGTTCACGGTGGCAAAAACTTCATCTACGATCTCTTTGGTAGCAACCTCAGGGTCATAGAAAACATCTTGGGCTTTCTTTTTAATAAACTCATAGTCACCACGTTTAGGGTAACCATCTCCCATGGCGCTTTCGTAAAGTCCAGAGCTGCCGGTTATCACCAGTGCTTTTACTTTTGAGGGATATAATTTGGTATGTAAAAGACCAATATGGCCACCTAAAGAGTTCCCTAAAAGAATAACATCTTCTAGCCCTTTATGGTCTATAAATTTTTTAAGGTATTTGGCGAAATTCTTTACCGTGGTCTTCAACATTGGCATAGAATATAGCGGAAGTTCGGGTATAAGCACTTTATATCCTTTGGGAGGAAAATAAGAAGTTACCCCTTCAAAATTACTGAGTCCGCCCATAAGTCCGTGAAGAATAATTATGGGTTTTCCTTCACCTTTTTCTATATACTTAAAGCCACCTTCGTTAATCAATTCGTTTTCCATGCGCACTACTCATCATAATTGCCCAAATATAGGTAATTACAGAGAATAGCAAACAACTCTTTTCGATTAGGTGCTTTTGCGATCCAGTCAACTTTCAATTTTCCCCAAAATAAAGGTCGAGTGGTAAAATTGTTCCAAAAAAATCCGATGAGTGGCAAAAATGGTTCACAAAAGTGGTAATTTATTAACAAAGTGGTTTTTAGTGGTAAAATGTGGTAATAATATTTATATATTTGAGTTATATAAATAAAACCTATCCATTTTGGACATTTATTTCTTTGGGACATTTAACTGCAAGGCCGATGCCAAGGGGCGTATCATGCTTCCTGTTGCGCTGCGCAATCAAATGACTCCGATCTTAAATGAAGGTTTTTTTATCAAGAAGTCGTATTACAATGAATGCCTTGAATTATATCCTGCGCAAGAATGGTATAAAATCATGGCAGAAATGGACCAGAATAACAGATTTGATGAAGAAAGCCAACTTTTTCAAAGAATTTTCATGGATGGTCTAAGACCGGTAGAAGTAGATGGTACCGGAAGACTTTTGTTGGCAAAGGACGTGATTTCCTTAGCGGGAATTACAAAAGAGGTGAAGATAGTGCCTATGCGAAAGCATTTGGAGATCTGGGATGTTAAGGAGTACGAGGCTACCATATCTATATCTAAGGAAGAGAAGAAGAATTTGGTAAAGCGCGTAATGCTGAACAAAAAAGACGATAAAGATGTATCATAATCCGGTATTGCTGAAAGAGACAGTAGATGGGTTGGACATCAAGGAAGATGGTATATATGTAGACGTGACATTTGGTGGTGGCGGTCACTCTAAAGAAATATTGAAAAGATTGGGGCAAGAAGGCAAGTTATATGCCTTTGATCAAGACGAAGATGCGCAGGCAAACGCGTTAGGTGATCCAAGATTTACGCTGATCGCGGAAAATTTTAGATACATCACCCAGTTTTTAAAGTTCTATGGCATTAGAAAGGTAGATGGAATCTTGGCGGATTTTGGTGTTTCATCACATCAGTTCGATCAAGCGGAACGTGGTTTTTCAACCCGTTTTGATGCAGATTTGGATATGCGAATGAGCAAGCGCAATACATTGTCTGCTTTTGATGTGGTCAACAAATATTCTTATGACGACTTAAGAAAAGTGTTATTTGAATATGGTGATATCAGAAATGCGAACGCCATGGCGAAAGTAATTGTTGCCAATAGGGAAGAAGAGCAGATCCAAACTACCGATGCTTTGAAAGTGGCATTAAAGCAGTTTTTGCCAGAGCACAGGCAGCATAAAATTTTGGCACAGATCTATCAGGCCATTCGCATAGAGGTGAATCAAGAGATAGCGGTGATCAAGGAGTTTTTGGAGCAGGTGCCGGGGTTGTTGAAAGAGAAAGGAAGGTTAAGTGTAATCAGTTACCACTCATTAGAAGATAGATTGGTGAAAAGATTCATAAGGGCCGGACAGTTTGAGGGGGAGCCCGAAAAGGATTTTTACGGGAATATAGATGTACCGTTAAAAAAGGTTGGTGGATTGATAGTGCCAACAAGAGAAGAGATAAAAGAGAACAACAGAGCACGTAGTGCTAAATTGAGAATAGCGGAACGCAATGGCGAAAAGTAAAGTGAAAACAGGTGTATTTGACCTTTTGAAGGGAAAATTTTTGGTGAGCGGCGACGCCCCTAAAAATTGGCTGTTCATTATTTTCATTTCTTTTTTGGCAACGGTAATGATCAGTAGCTCCCATAGCGCCGATCAAAAAGTACACCGTATTGCATTGTTGAACGAAGAGGTGAAAGAATTGCGTAACGAATTTGTAGATATGCGATCAGATGTGCAGCAGTTGAAGCTAGAATCGAACATTACCGGTAAAATATCGGAAAAAGGATTATTTCCTTCAGAAACTCCCCCACAGAAAATTAAAGTGAAATCTTTAAATGAAGAGGAGTAATGGCGGTAACGGATAAAAGCATATTAAAAAGGCTCTACATAGTGGCGGGCTGCATGGTGCTCTTTGCGGGCGCTGTGTTGTTTAAGCTGGTTTCCATACAAATTGTGGACGGTGAAAAATACCAGGCCCTTGCCGATACACGTACCGAGCGTATGTTCACGATCGAACCCAATAGGGGAAACCTATATTCAGATGACGGTAGTCTTTTGGCAACTTCGGTTTCTAAATACACCATCCGTTTTGATGCCGTAACCGTAAGCAACGAAGATTTTAAGGAAAACGTAAAACCTTTGGCTGATGCCTTGGCAAAGCAGTTTGGTAAAACATCTTCTCATTACCAGCAAATTTTAAGAAAGGCAAGAGAGAATAAAAATAGGTATGCGTTGATCGTACGCAACTTGGATTATTCAGATTACATGGCGGTTAAAAAAATGCCGCTATTTAATAAGGGTGCTTATAAGGGCGGATTGATCATTGAGCAGAAAACCAAAAGAGAGCATCCGTTGGGTAAAATTGCCGAGCGTAGTGTTGGGTATGAGCGTGTAGATGAAAATGGATATTATACCCGTGTGGGTATGGAAGGTGCCTTTGGTGAATATCTAAGGGGTATTTCTGGCAAGCGCTTAAAACAGAAAATCGCAAAAGGTCAATGGAAGCCTATTGGTAATGATAACATCGTAGAGCCAAAAGACGGTTATGATGTGTACTCTACCATTGATATCAATATACAGGATATAGCGCACCATGCATTATTGGGGCAGTTAGAGAAATATCAGGCAGATCATGGAACGGTAATCGTAATGGAGGTAAAGACCGGTGAGGTAAAGGCAATTTCAAACTTGGGTCAAACTTCAGAAGGTAAGTATTATGAACGTTTAAATTATGCGATAGGTGAATCTCACGAGCCGGGTTCAACCTTTAAGTTGGTGAATTTGGTAGCGGCCTTGGAAGATAAAATTATTGATACCAGTACGGTGATCGATACCGAGAAGGGGCGTTGGAAAATTTATAGACACTGGGTAAAAGATACCAAGCGTGGCGGTCATGGTAAAATAACCATGTCCAAGGCATTTGAAGTTTCTTCTAACGTAGCGTTTGCCAAAATGATCAATGACGGGTATAAAAGCGATCCGGAAAAATATGTAAACAGGCTAATGGCCATGGGTGTGCATAAAGAACTGGGCTTACCGGTTGTAGGTGAGGGCAAACCGGTATTGCGTTACCCAGGGGATAAAGGTTGGTCTGGACTGTCATTGGCACAAATGGCTTATGGTTACGAGGTTTCTATGACTCCCTTACAGACTTTGGCGTTTTACAACGCTATTGCCAATGATGGTGAAATGGTGAAGCCAAGGCTGCTAAAAGAGGTGAAGGAGTGGGACAAGACCATTGAGAAGTTCGATAAAAAAGTATTGAACCCTGCTATATGTTCAAAAGAAACGGTAAAAAAGGTACAGCAGATATTAAAGAATGTAGTGGAAAAAGAGCATGGTACGGGCCACGGTATGTATTCCAAGAATTTTTCCATGGCAGGGAAAACAGGTACTACGCAAACCAACTATGTGTCAAAAGACCGATCAAAGTACGAGTATATCTCATCTTTTGCAGGTTATTTTCCGGCAGACGAACCAAAATACTCATGTATAGTGGTAATTCATAAGCCAGATAAAAGTGTAGGGTATTATGGTGCAGATGTATCCGGGCCGGTATTTAAGTCCGTAGCACAGAAAGTCTATGCAACATCGCCATTAACCAGTGAGGTGGATGTCAAAGATGTGTTGGTGGCGGATAATGAGGATTCTCATAATGGCTACTATAAAAAAGCACAGCAGAAATATGCAGAGGTGCCCAATGTAAAGGGAATGTGCGGAATGGATGCCGTTGCCATTTTGGAGAATTTAGGAATTGAAGTAGAGGTGAAAGGGAACGGAAAGGTAAAGCGCCAATCGATCTCTAAGGGAACAGACTTGAAATCAGTGAAAAAAATAGTGTTGGAGTTGATATGATGCAATTGAAAGACATATTATATGGGGTGCGTATTACTGCTGTTAGCGGTACTACCACTTGTGATATAGCTTCGGTGCAGTTCGATTCCCGTGAAGTGCAAAAATCCGATGCCTTTGTTGCTATAAAAGGTACCATTACCGATGGGCATAAATATATAGATGCCGTAGTAAAAGCTGGCGCAAGAGCGATCATATGTGAAGAGTTACCTGCAACTATGGTAGATGATGTAACGTATGTACAGGTAGAAAGCGGAAATCAAGCATTGGCATTGATGGCTTCTAACTATTACGGTACGCCATCAAAAAATTTAAAGTTGGTAGGTGTTACGGGTACCAATGGTAAAACAACGGTATCTAGTTTGTTGTATCAACTGTTTAAAAAGGCAGGGTATAAAGTGGGGCTGTTGTCCACCATAAAAATTATGGTAGATGATACCGAGTTTCCTACAAAACATACCACACCCGATGCATTGGTGATCAACAAGCATTTAAAATTAATGAACGATGCCGGTGTGGAATATTGCTTTATGGAAGTGAGTTCACATGGTATTCATCAAAAAAGAACGGAAGGTTTGGCATTTGCGGGAGCAATTTTCACCAATCTTTCCCATGATCACCTAGACTATCATAAGACGTTCGCAGAATATCGTGATACTAAGAAAATATTGTTCGATCAGTTGCCAAAGACGGCTTTTGCATTGACCAATTTAGATGATAAGAACGGCTTGATCATGTTACAGAATACCAAAGCTAGAAAAGCAACGTACGCGCTAAAGAACTATGCCGATTATAGGGCGCAGATTTTAGAGAACCAGTTTGATGGTCAGTTGTTGAAAATCAATGACAACGAGCTGTGGTCAAAATTAATAGGTCATTTCAATGCTTACAATATGCTGGCAATTTATGCAACGGCAGATTTATTGGGCATGGATCAATTGGAAACCCTTCGCCTAATAAGTGAGTTGGAGAATGTAGACGGAAGGTTTCAATATTACATATCAAAAAATAGAATTACGGCAATAGTTGATTATGCCCATACGCCGGACGCCCTAAAAAATGTGCTTGAGACAATCAACACGTTGAGAACTGGAAATGAAAACGTCATCACCGTTGTGGGGTGTGGTGGCGATAGAGACAGATCAAAGCGTCCGGTAATGGGTAATATCGCAACGGAAATGAGCAATAAGGTCATTTTTACATCGGACAACCCTAGAACGGAATCGCCCACGGAAATCATCAACGAAATGGAAGCTGGGGTAGAGCCACAAAACGTAAAAAAGATGCTTTCCATTGAAAATAGGGAGCAGGCCATAAAGACAGCGTGTCAATTGGCGGCTGATAACGATATCATTTTAGTTGCTGGAAAAGGGCATGAAACCTACCAGGAAACCAACGGTGTTCGTGTTGAATTCGATGATTTTAAAATAGTAAAAGAGCTGTTGAGCAGCCTAGATAAATAACCAAAGCTTAAAAGCAAGAATAAAAGATTTTATGTTAACCTACCTGTTTGAATATTTGGAAAAACAATACCAGTTGCCCGGGGCTACGCTGTTTCAGTTTAGTACGTTTCGTGCGGCAATGGCTATTCTTTTTTCGTTGATGATCGCAACAGTGTACGGTAAGCGTGTAATTCTGTTCTTGCAGAAACAACAAGTAGGTGAAACTATTCGTGATCTAGGTCTTGATGGGCAAAAGCAAAAAGCGGGTACACCAACTATGGGCGGTGTGATCATTATTATGTCTACCCTGATCCCGGTGTTATTGTTCGCAAGGTTGGAGAACATTTATATTATGCTATTGACCTTTACCATGTTGTGGATGGGTGCAATTGGCTTTTTGGATGATTACATCAAAGTATTTAAAAAGAATAAAGAAGGTTTAAAAGGCAGGTTTAAGGTTTTGGGTCAGGTAACATTGGGGCTTATAGTTGGTGCAGTATTATACTTTCACCCAGAAGTGACCATGCGTGATCATGATAAGACCATAATTACACAAGAGTACACCGTAGAGCAGGTAAAGGGAGAGGAAATTAAATCTACCATGACCACGGTGCCGTTCTTTAAGAATAACGAATTTGACTATAGCAATTTAATTTCTTGGGCTGGAGAAGGGGCAAAAGAATATGCTTGGTTGCTGTTCGTCCCTATCATCATATTGATCGTAACCGCAGTATCCAACGGTGCTAATTTAACCGATGGTATAGATGGTCTTGCCGCAGGTACATCGGCAATTATAGTATTTACATTGGGCATTTTTGCCCTGGTATCAGGTAACATTATTTTCTCTGATTATTTAGATATCATGTACATACCAAGAGTAGGTGAGTTGTTGATATTCATTACCGCTTTTGTAGGGGCGCTGATCGGGTTTTTATGGTATAACGCATTTCCGGCACAAGTATTTATGGGAGATACGGGAAGTTTGACTATAGGTGGGGTTATTGCCGTGATCGCAATTATTGTGCGAAAAGAATTGTTGATTCCCGTGTTATGTGGAATCTTCTTTGCAGAGTCGCTCTCAGTTATGATGCAGGTAGGGTATTTCAAATACACAAAAAAGAAATTTGGCGAGGGTAGACGTATATTTTTAATGTCGCCCTTACATCATCACTATCAGAAAAAAGGGTATCACGAGAGTAAGATCGTAACCCGTTTTTGGATTGTAGGTATTCTATTGGCAATTGTAACTATAGTGACCTTAAAAATTAGATAATGGCACTTTTAGTAGTACTAGGCGGAGGGGAAAGTGGAGTAGGAACAGCCATTTTAGGGTTAAAGAAAGGATACGATGTATTTGTATCCGATAAAGGAAAAATAAAAGAGAAGTATAAAAACGTTCTTGAACATTTTGAGATTGATTGGGAAGAAGAACAGCATTCTGAAGACCGCATACTAAAAGCCGATTTGGTCATGAAGAGTCCGGGTATTCCGGATAAAGTACCCTTGGTAAAGCAGTTGGTGGGCAAAGGTGTTCCTGTAATATCAGAAATAGAATTTGCATCAAAATACACCGATGCAAAGATTATTGGTATAACCGGAAGCAACGGTAAAACCACCACTACCATGTTAACCAACCACATTCTGGCTAATGCCGGATTACATGTAGGTATGGCGGGTAACATTGGTGATAGTTATGCAAAAATGGTTGCGGAAAATGATTTTGAGTACTACGTACTTGAGATCAGCAGTTTTCAATTGGACGGCATTATAGATTTTAAACCACACATTGCCGTGATTACGAATATTACACCGGATCATTTAGATCGGTATGAGTATGAGTTTGAAAATTACATCGCATCAAAATTCAGAATAGCGGAAAACCAGGACGAAAACGATTATTTGATTTATGACGCAGATGATACGGTTTTGGTGGATTGGCTGAACAAGCACCCGGTTAAATCAAAATTAATGCCCTTTTCATTGAAAAAAGTAGTTGAACAAGGTGCATTTATAGAACAAAACGAGATAATAATAAAAACAACAACAGACACTATTAGCATGACGAAGAACACTTTGGCCTTAGAAGGTCAGCACAATGTAAAGAACACTATGGCAGCGGCAACAATTGCAAAATTGGTCGGCATTCGTAAAGAGACCATAAGAGCCTGTGTTTCTAATTTTCAAGGGGCTCCCCACCGTTTGGAAAAGGTGTTGAAAATACATCATGTGGAGTATATAAACGACTCAAAGGCAACTAATGTAAACGCTGCCTATTACGCATTGGATAGTATGAAAACACCTACTGTGTGGATCGTAGGTGGGGTAGACAAAGGAAATGAGTATATGGAGCTAATGCCATTGGTACGTGAAAAGGTAAAGGCGATTATATGCTTGGGTGAGAATAATGAAAAGATCAAGCACGTATTCGGTAAGGCTGTTGACCTTTTAGTGGAAACCTATGCTATGGAGGAAGCGGTAAAGGTTGCCTATAAAATTGCGGAACGTGGAGATACCGTATTGTTATCACCTGCGTGTGCAAGTTTTGATCTATTTAAAAATTATGAAGATCGCGGAGATCAATTTAAGAACTGTGTAAAAAACCTATAGGGTGTTGAATATATTCCAAAATATAAAAGGAGATAAAGCCATTTGGGCCATTGCGGCGCTTTTGGCCTTGTTCTCATTTTTGCCCGTGTACAGTGCCAGTAGTAATTTGGTATATGTAGTGGGCAATGGTACGCCGGTTGGTCACTTGGTAAAACATGCCATACTGTTGTTTTTAGGTTTTGGAATTATTTATGGGGTACATAAAATACCCACGCATTTCTTTAAGGGGCTTTCTATGATAGCACTGCCAATTGTATTGGTGTTGCTCATATTTGTTTTGGCACAAGGCACTTCCAGTGGTGGCACCAATGATAGTCGTTGGATCCGTTTGCCTTTGGTAGGCTTTGGTTTTCAGCCTTCGAATTTAGCGGCGGTAGTATTGATGATCTATGTAGCACGCTATTTTTCAAAGGTGAGGGATATTAAAATAACCTTTAAGGAAAGTATACTGCCATTGTGGTTACCGGTTTTCTTAGTGGTGGCATTAATATTGCCCGCTAACTTTTCAACGGCGGCCATTGTATTCTCTATGGTGATGGTATTATGTTTTTTAGGAGGATATCCAATGAAATATTTATTGGGGATCGTGGGTACGGGAATACTGTTTTTATCCATTTTCATATTAACGGCGAAAGCTTTTCCGGATTTATTCCCGAATAGGGTAGATACATGGATGAGCCGTATAGATAGTTTCTCTAATCCGGATGATACTGAGGGCACATATCAAATAGAGCGTGCCAAGATTGCGATAGCAACCGGTGGTATTGTAGGTAAAGGAGCAGGTAAGAGTGTACAAAAGAACTTTTTGCCACAGAGTTCATCAGATTTTATTTACGCGATAATCGTAGAGGAATATGGTCTAGTAGGCGGATTCATTTTAATGCTTTTTTACATGTTCTTGTTGTTTAGGATAGTGGTAGTGGCAAATGGCTGTGCAACCATATTCAGCAAATTGTTGGTGTTGGGTGTTGGGTTGCCTATAGTGTTTCAGGCATTGATAAATATGGCGGTAGCGGTAGAGCTGTTTCCGGTAACGGGGCAAAATTTACCATTGATCAGTAGTGGAGGTACCTCTAGTTGGATGACCTGTTTGGCGATAGGCATCATATTGAGTGCAAGTAATAAAAGTATAGCCCAGGAGAGTGCTTCTGGCAATGATGTTGATATAGACGAGACTAACCCTTTAGAGATTTTAAGTGGGCAGTTATAAGTTTATTTTGTCGGGCGGAGGTACCGGCGGACATATTTATCCGGCGATAGCCATAGCGAACGAGTTGAAAAGGAGGTATCCAGATGCTGAATTTTTGTTCGTTGGTGCGAAGGATAGAATGGAGATGGAAAAAGTACCGCAAGCGGGGTACAAAATAGAGGGATTGTGGATTACGGGAATTCAGCGAAAACTGACCCTTAAAAATCTACTATTTCCAATAAAATTGATAAGTAGTTTAATGAGAGCAAATAGCATCGTATCGAAGTTTAAGCCCCATGCCGTAATTGGTACAGGTGGTTTTGCTAGTGGTCCGCTGTTAAAAATGGCGACGACGAAGGGTATTCCTTGTGTATTGCAAGAGCAGAATTCCTTTGCGGGTATTACCAATAAACTATTAAAGGATAAAGTGGAGAAAATCTGTGTGGCCTATGAGGGTATGGAGAAGTTTTTTCCAAAAGACAAAATAGTATTGACAGGTAATCCTGTTAGGTCAGATTTGGTGGAATTGAAAGCTACCAAAGAAGAAGCTTTAAGTTTTTTTGAATTGACCGCCAATAAGAAAGTGCTGTTGGTGTTGGGTGGCAGTTTAGGGGCTAGGCGCATAAATCAATTAGTGGCGGATCATTTAGCATACTTTGAAGATTTGGGATTACAGGTAATCTGGCAATGTGGTAAAGGGTACTATGAAACCTATAAAACCCATCAGTCGGCTAATATAAAAGTACATGCCTTTTTGAATTCTATGGATAAAGCATATGTAGCGGCAGATTTCATTATTTCAAGGGCAGGTGCAGGTGCGGTGTCAGAACTGTGTTTGGTAGGAAAGCCTACATTTTTTATTCCGTCACCTGTGGTGGCAGAAGATCATCAGACTATGAATGCATTGGCATTGGTAAAACAGGATGCGGCAGTAATGATCAGGGAAAAAGAGCTTGATGAGCAATTTAAGATGCAGTTTGAATCGGTCTTTAATACATCGGAAAAGCAAGAGGAATTATCAAGGAATATCAAGGCAATGGCATTACCGAATGCTACGGCTGATATTTGTGATGAAATAGAAAAATTAATACAATAAAATGAACGTAGCGCAAATACATAGAGTGTATTTTATTGGCATAGGAGGCATTGGTATGTCTGCTTTGGCGCGTTATTTTGCGTTCATAGATAAAATGGTTTCCGGATACGATAAGACCGAGAGTCCGTTGACCCAAGAACTGGCAGCTTCTGGTATGGATATTCACTATAAGGACAGTATTGACCTAGTGGCAGAAGTGTATAAGAATGACCCGGAACATACCTTGGTAGTGTATACGCCCGCGGTATCATCAAACCATACGGAATATCAGTTCTTTTTACAGAATGGATTTACCATTAAAAAACGATCAGAAGTATTGGGTCTAATAACCAAAGACTCTTTTTGTTTGGCAGTTGCAGGAACACATGGTAAAACGACCACCTCTAGTATTCTGGCGCATTTGTTAAAAGAAACAGGTGTAAAAATGACCGCTTTCTTAGGTGGCATATCAGAAGATTTCAATAGTAATTTCTTGTTGGAAGGAACGGAATATTCTGTTGTTGAGGCAGATGAATTTGATCGTTCATTTATGCAATTGACACCAAATGTAGCCTGTGTGACCTCTATGGATGCAGATCATTTGGATATTTATGGAGATGCCCAAGAGCTGGAAAAAACATTTAAGGATTTTACCAAGCGGTTAAAGCCGGGCGGCACCTTATTTGTGCGTAACGGGTTACCTTTAAAAGGGTTGACCTATGGTATAGAAGACGATTCGGATTATTGCATCCGGAACATAAAAATAGAACATGGCACCTACATATTCGATTTGGAGACCCCCGACCTCAAACTAGAAGGGGTTGAATTTAACAAGCCAGGAAGGCATAATCTGCTCAATGGTTTAGTGGCTTTTGCGATGGCGATGCAAGCAGGTCCCCCGCCGCATCGCCTTGCACAGGCATTGTCTACCTTTAAGGGAGTACAAAGAAGATTCTCATATCAGATAAAAAATGATGATTTCATTTATATCGACGATTATGCGCATCATCCTACTGAGATCAATGCGGTTTTTGAAGCCGTCTCGGAAATGCATCCCAATAAAAAAGTGTTGGCAATTTTTCAACCGCACCTGTTTTCAAGAACACGTGATTTTGCGAACGAGTTTGCACAAAGCTTGTCACGTTTTGAAAATGTGCTGTTGTTAGATATATACCCTGCTAGGGAAGAGCCTATTACAGGGGTAGATTCAGAATGGTTGTTAGGTAAAATGACAAACGGTAATAGAAAATTAATTTCAAAGGAACAAATGCTTTCTGAGGTAAAAAATCAAAATCCAGAAGTATTGATAACAATGGGAGCCGGAGATATAGGCTTGGAAGTAGTGAAAATAAAAAAAGAAATGTCTTATGCGGGTTAATTTGGGCTTTGTAAAATTAGCGGCGTTGATACTTGTAATCACTGGGCTGTACGCTTTTTCTAACGAAAGAAATAGTGCAAAACAGGTGGCCGGTATGAAGGTAGAATTCATTGGTGACCAAAATTTGTACCTCACTGAAGGGACGGTTAATAAATTGTTAATACAAAATTGCGGAGGGCTCAAAAATGTGCCTAAAGAAAATATAGTTTTGAATACTGTAGAAAAGGCCCTTGAGGCCAATGAAATGGTGAAAAGTGCCCAGGTCTATCTTACAATAGATGGCGAGCTTACGTCGAAAATAGTTCAACGGAAACCAATCGGACGCATAGAAGGGGATAAAAAGTTCTATTTAGATGATGAAGGAAAGAGAATGCCGCTTTCCAATAATCATTCAGCTAGAGTTCCCATTATAACAGGCAATATCAGTGGTAAAAGCCTTGAGGATGTCTATGTCATATTGGAACATATAAATAAGGACGATTTTTTTCGAAAATCGGTAATAGGTATTCACGTTCAAGGTGATAGTGAATATCAATTACGGTTAAGGCTTAATAATTTTGTTGTAAACATAGGCGGTATTGAAGACTTAGAGGCCAAGTTCAGCAATTTTAAGGCATTTTATGCCAAAGCGAACAAGGATGAAACCTTGGAGGATTATGCGGTAGTAAGTTTAGAATTCAATAACCAGGTGGTGTGCACTAAAATATAATTAAAATGGAACAAACTAAATATTCAGTCGGGTTAGACATAGGAACAACGAAAATCGTTGCCATAATCGGTAAGCAAAACGAATATGGTAAAATTGAGATTTTGGGTATAGGTAAGTCCAAAAGTTTAGGTGTGCACAGAGGTGTGGTTAATAATATAACACAGACCATAAAATCTATACAGCAAGCGGTTGAGGAAGCAGAGGCAAACTCAGGGCTTAAGATCGGTTCTGTAGTCGTTGGTATTGCCGGGCAACATATAAGAAGTCTGCAACATAGCGATTATATCACGAGAAAAGATTCTGAGGAAGTCATAGATGAAGATGATGTGGATATGTTATGTGGTCAAGTGCACAAGTTGATCATGCTTCCTGGTGAGGAGATTATTCATGTATTGCCACAGGAATACAAAGTTGATGGACAAGCGGAAATCCGTGAGCCTATTGGTATGTACGGTGGTAGGTTAGAAGCTAATTTCCATGTAGTAGTTGGTCAGGTGGTTTCTATAAAGAACGTTGGGCGTTGCATTAAGAGTGCAGGTTTAGATCTAGGTAACATTACGTTAGAGCCTTTAGCTTCATCTGATGCCGTTCTAAGTCAAGAAGAAAAAGAGGCAGGTGTAGCATTGATCGATATAGGAGGTGGTACAACTGATCTGGCTATTTTCAAAGATGGCATTATTAGGCATACCGCAGTAATACCTTTTGGTGGTGGTGTTATTACCGAAGATATTAAAGAAGGCTGTTCCATTATTGAAAAACAGGCAGAATTATTAAAAACAAGATTTGGTTCTGCATGGCCGGGTGAAAATAGGGATAATGAAATTGTATCTATACCAGGATTACGTGGTAGAGAGCCAAAAGAGATTTCTTTAAAGAACCTTTCTAAGATCATACATGCACGAGTTGTTGAAATTATTGAGCAAGTGTATGTAGAGATCAAAAACTACGGTCACGAAGAGCAAAAGAAAAAACTGATTGCCGGTATTGTGCTTACAGGTGGTGGAAGCCAATTAAAGCATTTAAAGCAATTGGTGGAATATATTACAGGAATGGATACTCGTATTGGGTACCCTAACGAGCATTTGGCGGGCGATTCTGATGAAGAAGTTGCTAGTCCGTTGTACGCAACCGCTGTTGGTCTTTTAATGAACGCCATTAAGAACCAAGAGAAGTTGAAATTAACACAGGAAGAAATTATACAAGAGCAGGAAGAAGAAGAATTGGTGTATGCAGAGCATAAAACGGAGACCGTAAAACGCCCTGATATACATAAGGAAAGAAAATCTGTTTTTGATAAATGGACTGAAAAGTTAAAAGAATTTTTAGATAACGCAGAGTAATAAGCATAGCATAAGAATACATAACCAGTAATAATTAGAATATGAGTAAGAACAGCGAATTTGATAATATCTCCTTTGATCTGCCAAAGAATCAAAGCAACGTCATAAAAGTCATTGGTGTAGGTGGTGGTGGTAGTAATGCCATAAACCACATGTTCCAGGCGGGTATCAACGGAGTTGATTTTGTAATCTGTAATACTGATTCACAGGCCTTGGATAATAGTCCGGTGCCTAACAAAATACAGTTAGGTGTATCATTGACAGAAGGTTTGGGTGCTGGTGCCAATCCTGAAGTGGGTGAGCAAGCGGCCATGGAAAGTATGGAAGACATAAAAGGTATGTTGGATACGACTACCAAAATGATTTTCATTACTGCTGGTATGGGCGGGGGAACAGGAACTGGTGCTGCTCCCGTAATTGCCAAGTTTGCAAAGGAAATGGATGTTCTTACTGTAGGTATCGTTACAATGCCGTTTCAATTCGAAGGTAAAATGCGAGTTGAACAGGCACAATTGGGTATTGAAAAATTACGTAAAAATGTAGATTCGCTAATCGTAATTAACAATAACAAATTAAGGGAAGTGTATGGTAACCTAGGTTTTAAGGCCGGGTTCTCAAAAGCTGATGAAGTATTGGCAACTGCAGCTAGAGGTATAGCAGAGGTTATTACACATCACTACACTCAAAACATAGATTTACGTGATGCTAAAACGGTATTGTCCAATAGTGGTACCGCTATCATGGGATCGGCAATTTCATCTGGTTCTGCAAGAGCTAATGAGGCTATTATGAAAGCATTGGATTCACCGTTATTGAACGATAATAAGATCCAAGGAGCTAAGAATGTATTGTTATTAATCGTTTCCGGTGCACAGGAAATTACTATTGATGAGATTGGTGAAATCAACGATCATATTCAAATAGAAGCTGGCTACGGTGCAAACATTATTATGGGTGTAGGTGAAGATGAAAGCTTAGGAGAAGCTATAGCCGTAACCGTAATTGCAACGGGGTTTAACATTGAACAGCAAGATGATATTGTAAATACCGAATCAAAGAAAATTATTCATACGTTAGAAGACGGCCAACGTGCAGAGGCAATGTTGTTATCTAACCAAAAAACAGTTCATACTTTAGAGATGGACGATGAGGAAGAGGAGGTAAAAGAAGTCAAACCCGTAAAAAAGTATGAGTTCGTTGAGGAAGATGATTTTGATTTGATTCCTACAACGAACTACATCAGGAATTTTAATGTTTTTTATGAGGAAGTATTAGCGGAGAATGTCTCTGAAGAAGACTTTGTAATAGTAGACGCTCCAACTTCATTGAGAGATATAGAAGTTGTTGACCCACAGGAATTAAAAGTTGAAGTTGAAGATGAAGATGATAGATTTGCTACCAACTTTCAATATTCCAAGAGAGAGGAAGAGGAGAAGGAAAACGTAATCATGTTTGACCTTCATGATGAAGTTAAGGATATTGATGTCAATGATAGCATTGAAATTGTTCCTGTGTTGGAGTATAATAAAAACGGGGAAAAAAGATATAGTTTAGATGACTATATGAAATTGGAAAGTAAGCTTACAGGAGCAAAATCCAAAGCTGAGGAATTTGAGCCAAAAGTTGTGGAAGATGAGCTTATTTTTGAAAAGAAGACCGTAGCTCCAAGAAGAGAGGTGCAACCGGAAGAGGAGCTGGATCCTTTAGATACCCCTATTGAAGAATTATTGAGGGAAAGAGCTGATGAACGTAGACGTAAGTTGAAGGATTTTAATTATAAGTTCAAGAACAACGCACCAACAAGTTATGATGAGAAGAAACCTGCTTATCAAAGACAAGGTGTTAATTTAGAGGATAGTCCGCGCGAAAAAAAAATCTCTAGAACCTCGTTAAGTGGAGATAGCAACGATGATATTCAATTAAGATCTAATAACTCTTTTTTACATGATAATGTAGACTAACACTGCATGTGTAGTAATGTATTAAACCCGAAAACTAAGTCAGTTTTCGGGTTTTATTTTTTATCTTCGCAGACCAAAATATAGAAGAAATGGGTTTACAGCAAAGAGTAATGGAGCAGTTGAAATTAGCTATGAAAGCAAAGGATTCAGTAGCGCTAGAATCGCTTAGAGCTATTAAATCTGCGTTATTGGTAGCGAGTACTAGTGGCGGATCAGAAGTAACTGAAGAAGATGAAATACAGATTGTTCAGAAACTGGTAAAGCAGAGAAAAGACAGTGCTGCAATTTTTATAGAGCAGGGTAGACAAGACCTTGCTGATCCTGAGTTGGCACAGATTGCTGTAATCGAGCAATTTTTACCAGAACAACTTTCTGAAGAAGAAGTTGAGAAAGTAGTTGTACAGACAATTGATGCTATTGGCGCTTCTGGAATGAAGGATATGGGTAAAGTAATGGGCATAGTGTCTAAAGAACTTGCCGGCCAAGCAGATGGTAAATTAATTTCTACGATTGTAAAGAAGAAATTGGCATAACATAGAATTAGCAGAATTTTGGTTTTGCTAATTGCTAAATGTATAATGGCCTCGTGGCGCAACTGAATAGCGCATCAGATTTCGGCTCTGAGGGTTGGGGGTTTGAATCCCTCCGGGGTCACTTAAATGTAAGGTCTTGCTTTTTGCAGGACCTTTTTGATTTATATTATGTACTACGTTTATGTTTTAAAAAGTGAAGTAGATGGTCGTTTATATAAAGGAATGACTAATAATCTTCAAAAAAAGAATAGTGGAACATAATTCGGGAAAGAACAAATCGACCAAGGGGTTTTTACCTTGGGTTTTAGTTTATAAAGAGGAGTTTAAAACTAGTGTTGAAGCAAGAGCTAGAGAAAAATATTTCAAATCGGGTATCGGTCGTGAGTTCTTGAAAAGTATTCTTAAGAATTAATTTAGCGCATCAGACCTGCCTGCCGGCAGGCAGGTTTCGGCTCTGAGGGTTGGGGGTTTGAATCCCTCCGGGGTCACAAGTAAAAAGCCACATCTGAAAAGATGTGGCTTTTAAATGATATATATTTAATAGATTTAATCTCTATTAATATCGAAAACAATGCCTTCTTTGTGCATTTGAATCATTTCACTTTTAGAATATCCATAAGTGATTTCAGAATAATTTTCTTCCTTATCAATTTTATAGATTCTGGACTTTTTTGATATTTCAAAATCGTTCAAGGAAAGAAATAAACTATCTGTTGTTACTTTTTCAAGTCGCATGGTAGAATAACTACCGTTATTTGCTTCATACTCATAAATATCACCAACAGCGGGCTGAGTTAGGTATAATTTTGTATCCTCTTTATTCTTGCCGCTAGAGTAAATAGCAAATACTATTAACAGAGCAAAAATTAATAGACCCGAGAACTGCCAAATTGGACCTTTAGCCTCTCCTTTAATATTTTTATACTGCATTTTAAGAGCTTCGGGCATCTGTTTAGGACTTAAAGTCTCTTTGCAATGTGTGCAGTAAGAACTACCACTTTTACCCAATGGGAAAACAGGGATCCAAAAAACATGTGCGTGCCTTCTGTAAATATTAATGTAAATAGTATCTTGATTACTGCAATGTTGACAAGTAATGTTTCTTGTTTTTACGGAATCAAGACTAGCTGATCCAGTGCCAAAAAATATCATAATGGAAGGTTTAGTAGTTAAGTACTCTACATAACGTCCATATATATTACCTATTGTTTATAATGATTATTGTCTGTTAAAAGTCAGTGGATTACGTAGTCACAGAGCTTAGAACAATATTTTTTACAATCATTTTAGCATGTATTCTTGAGTTTTCAATAAACCATTTATGAGTTTCCATACCACCACATATTACCCCGGCCAAGTATAACCCAGACACGTTGGTTTCCATGGTTTCTGGATCGTATTCAGGGAGTTTTTTATCATCTTCACTAATGTTTACGCCTAATTTTTCTAAGAAACTAAAATTGGGTCTATATCCGGTAAGTGCTAAAACAAAATCATTTTCAATTTCTTCCTCGCCCGTATCAGTGTTCAAAAGGATACTGTCATTGGTAATGGCTTTAACCGTTGTGTTGAAATAGGCTTTAATACTTCCTTCCTCTATACGGTTGATGATATCTGGTCTTACCCAATATTTTACACGTTGACCAACTTCTGGACCTCTAATGATCAGTGTAACTTCTGCACCTTTTCTGTAACATTCCAAGGCAGCATCAATTGCAGAATTGCTTGCCCCTATAACTGCAACTTTTTGTCCGGAATAGTAATGTGGATTATCGTAATAGTGAACAACCTTTTTTAAGTCTTCTCCCGGTACGTTCAGTAAGTTGGGCAGGTCATAGAAACCGGTTGCTACCACAATTTGCTTTGAGGTGTATGTATTTTTGTTGGATGTGATAGTGAATGTTTCTCCTTTTTTTTGGACGTTCTCTACCTTTTCGAACAAATTTATATGCAACTTATTTGAAGTAACAATTCGCCTGTAGTATTCTAATGCCTCGTCTCTTTTAGGTTTTGCTTCTTTACTGATAAATGGTATTTCATCTATCTCCAATTTTTCCGATGAAGAGAAAAATTGCATATTGCTAGGGTAGTGGAAAAGGGAATTTACAATAGGTCCTTTTTCAATGATCAGATAAGAAAGTCCGTTTTTTTTAGCCTCTAATCCGCATGCAATACCAATTGGTCCTCCGCCAACGATGACAATATCAAATTCAGTTTTCATCCCTTTAAATCTTTAATAGTAGTTGTTGGGTCTTCGCTTTTAAAAACAAAACTACCGGCAACCAAAATATCTGCGCCGGCATCAACTAATTTTTGAGAGTTGGCCGTAGTAACACCACCATCAATTTCAATCAAAGCAGACGAATTTTTTCTGGTAATCATCGCCTTTGCAGCTTTTATTTTATCATAAGTGTTTTCAATGAACGATTGTCCACCAAAGCCAGGATTAACGCTCATAATCAAAACCACATCAATATCTTGAATAATATCTTCTAAAAGAGATACGTTGGTATGCGGATTTAACGCTACACCTGCTTTCATGCCCAAAGCTTTAATGGCTTGTATAGTTCTATGTAAATGAGTGCAGGCTTCATAATGAACGGTTAGAATATGCGCTCCAAGTTTTGCAAATTCTTCCAAATACCTATCTGGGTCAACAATCATTAAATGTACATCTAAAGGAATTGTGGCATGTTTTTGAATAGCTTTAACTACGGGCATACCATAAGATATGTTTGGAACAAAAACGCCGTCCATGACATCTATATGGTGATACGTTGCCTCACTGGCATTCACCATTTCTACATCTCGTTGTAAATTACCAAAATCTGCAGCTAAAAGAGATGGCGCTATGCTTGCCTTTTTCATTTTATAAAACCTTTATTGTTCAGTACAAAAATACGGATTTGAAATTCGTTCTACAGTTGTTTTAGATTTGCTTTAACTACGATCAATCAATTGCCGTGCCGCCACTTTTTATGAGAATAGGATTTACCTTTGACTTGTATTTGTCAAAAATTCCGTTCAATTTGTTCAATTCTATAGTGAGTTCTGCCGATAACTCTTCATGCACTTTGTAAGCACCGTTTGTTGGTTTTGCTTCTCCAGATTCTACACTTCGGCGTAAAGATGCCAATCTGTTGTTGAGTTTAATAGGGAAGTTCAAAGGATCTTGACCTGATTGATTTTTAACTTGGTAAAGAGCTTCTTCAACTTCAGTGATCTCACCTAGAAATGGCGTTACGATCGTTTCATAATCAGTAGCTTCAATATCTTCTTTAGCATCGTGAAGTTGCTTTTTGATATCACGTATTTTGATTACCGTTTCATTAGCAGTAGAGGTTTTTTCCATAATTTTATTGGAAAGCTCAAATTGCTCATCCAAATCTTCTTTTGTAATGCCTTTTAGATTTGGGTCCATTTCTATATTGAACGAATAGGTTTGCTCATAATTTCCGGACTTCATTTTAACCTTGTAAGAACCTATGGGGGCTTTTGGACCTCTGGCAGGTCTTGCGCTCCAAATGATCATTCCGTCAAATGTTGTAGCTCCTGTGTATCTCATATCCCAGGTGAACGTGTTTATCCCTTTTGCGGTGGTTGGCTTTGTAGAGCCTCCTTTTAGCCAATAGGGTAAATTAGGGTCTACTTCGTATTTTGGTTTGCTACCGGTAAAGGTGTTGATCAATTTGTCATTTGCGTCGAAAATTTCAAAGGTGATGGTATCTTTTTCTTCTTTAAGATAATACTGAATAGAAGCATCGGTAACACCTCTAATAGCGTTGGTAGGTTTAAAAAGAATAGCTTCTTGTTTAACCATTTCCGGGGAATACTGTCTTAGGGGTTGAATATCATCTAAAATCCAGAAGCCTCTTCCGTGAGTACCAAGAACGACATCATTGTCTTTAACTACCAAATCTCTTACCGGTGTATCTGGTAATTTAAGTTGAAGGCTTTGCCAAAGTTCACCATCGTTCATAGAGAAATATACGCCATGTTCTGTTGCTAAAAATAAAAGTCCCTCCCTTACTGGATCTTCACGAACAGCTCTTGCAAAATGCCCGTCTGCAATACCATTAATAATTTTAGTCCAAGTTTTACCATAATCATGGGTTTTAAATACATAGGGTTGCCTGTCGTCTACTTGGTATCTATTGGCTGCTACGTATAGCGTACCAGGGTTGTGTAGGGATTCGTCAATAATACTTACCCTTGAAAATTTAGGTAATTCTTTTGGCGTAATATCTGACCAATTTTTGCCACCGTCTCTCGTAATATGTATTTTTCCATCATCTGATCCTGCCCATATGGTATTAATGTCATGATTAGATGGGGCAAGCGCAAAAACGGTTGAGTAAATTTCAGGACCGTTCATATCCATGGTAATGATACCTCCGGTCTTTCCCAAAGTAGATGGGTCTGCATAGGTAAGATCAGGACTTATTTTTTCCCAAGATTGACCATCATCGGTAGTTTTCCAGACATGCTGGGAGCAGGTATACATTACGTTTTCATTTTGTGGCGCAAACATAATAGGGAAGGTCCATTGCCAACGTTCTGGCAAAGCACTTGCCGGTTCTCCAGAGAAAAACCGTGGATACACCTGTATATCCCTAGATTGGCCGTTACTACGATCATACCTAGTTAGGAGTGCACCTTGGCTACCTGCATAAAATATATCCAAGTTGGTAGGGTGTTGGGTGATCCACCCGCTTTCACCACCTCCTACGGCATATGCCCAACCATCCCCTTGACCTCTTGCCTGCATATGGCCCCATCCATCACTTGGTACGGCAATGGTACTATTATCTTGTTGAGCACCAGCCACATGGTAAGGTACATCGTTTGTGGTCATTACATGATATAACTGTGTTGTGGTGTAATCTTCCTCTGTCCATGATTTACCACCGTTAATACTTACCACGCCACCGCCATCGTTTGATGAGATCATTCTATTAGGATCGTTAGGGTCTATCCAAAGATCATGATTATCACCATGTGGAACTTTAATTTCAGTATCAAAAGTTACCCCACCATCCGTAGACTTCCAAAAATCAACATTTAGTCCGTATACGGTTTCTTTATCAACAGGGTCGGCGTAAATTCTAGAATAGTAAAATGCGCGTTGTCTTAGTTTTCTTTCGTCATTGGTTTTGGTCCATGTTTTACCGGCATCGTCCGATCTAAAAACACCACCTTCATTAGCTTCTACAATGGCCCATACACGGTTAGAATCTGCAGGGGATACCGTTACACCAATTTTACCTAACGGTCCTGCGGGCATACCTGGGTTATTAGACAGATCACTCCAGGTTTCTCCGCCATCGGTAGATTTCCATAGTTTACAATCCGGACCACCGCCCCACATTTTCCAAGCTTTACGTTGAACTTGCCAAGTGCTGGCGTATAAAACATTTGGGTTGTTACGGTCTATAATTAAATCTACAGCACCCGCCTTATCGCTAACATATAAAGTTTTCTTCCATGTTTTTCCACCATCAATACTTTTAAAAACGCCCCTTTCTTCATTGTCGCCATACGGATGGCCCAATGCCGCTACATAAACAATATTCTCATTTGTGGGGTGTATTCTGATTCTTGAAACAGCTTGGGTTTCTTCAAGACCTAAGTGTTCCCAGGTTTTACCGGCATCAGTAGATTTGTAAACACCATCACCTTGAGTAATACTTCCGCGCAATTGAACTTCTCCCATGCCTATATAAACAATATCTGGGTTGGTTTCGGCAACCGCAACCGCACCAACGGAAGAGCTGGTTATTTGCCCGTCTGTAACAGGTTCCCATTCGTTACCACCATCAGTGGTTTTCCATAATCCGCCGCCCGTTGCTCCAAAATAATACTCATTAGGTCTGCTAGGGCTGCCCGTGGAACCAAGCGATCGACCTCCACGTACGGGGCCAATATTTCGCCATTCCAAATTTTCATAGAAAGCTTTGTCGATTACAACATCTTGAGTATTATTTTTTGCTTTCTTTTTCTGCGCAAATACAGTAGAGGTAAAGGAAAAAAATAGAAGGACAACAATTGCCGAAATTTTCGAGTTCATAAGAGTCGTTGTTTGGTGGATAATTTGAATAATTGGTTGCTTGAAAATAAGCATTTAATCTGCGAATAATTGGGTAAAGGAAAATTTTAACGACTTGTGAATCCTATTAATGCGATAAGCGATTATTACGCCGTTTTGCTTTAGAATATTCTAAAAATGAAGTGCTTATTTTATCAAATGTATATGCAGGGAATATGATGCAATTTTTATAAAATCAGCTCTGAAAAGTAAAGTCAATCGGGCTTTAGCTGATTTGTCTTAAACCTTCATAAATAGAAATAGCAACAGCATTTGCCAAATTAAGACTTCTAATATGTGTACTGTATAATGGTATCTTAACCGTGTTTTCTTGATGTTTGTTTAATAAGGTCTTAGGTAGCCCAACAGATTCTTTTCCAAAAACTAAGAACATGTCATCTTCAAAATCAATTTCCCAATGATTTTTGGTTGCGGTAGCAGAGAAGAAAATCATTTTTTTGTCATCATGTTCTTTGAAAAACGCATCTACGTTTTCATACATGACCACATTAAGATGTTGCCAATAATCTAGCCCCGCTCTTTTTAAACGTTTATCGCTTAGCTCAAAACCAAAAGGTTTAACCAAATGTAAGGTAGAACCAGTGCCAAGTGCCAATCTGCCAATGTTACCAGTGTTGTTAGGAATTTCAGGTTCTATAAGTACAATATGAAAGCCCATTATTTTTTAAAGGATTGTAAGTATAAATGTTCTACTTTTTCTCTGGCCCATGGAGTTCTACGTAAAAACTTTAAACTTGATTTTATAGAAGGGTTACTTTTAAAACAATTGATATTTACTTGTCCTGCTAAATCTTCCCAAGAGTATTTCTCCTTAAGTTCTTCTAAAATGGTCACGAGCTTTACACCGTGAAGCGGGTTATTGGGCTGAGAATCTGAACTCATATGATTGGATTATATTATAAATAATACTCATTTTTGAAAGGCAACGTACATGGAAAGTGCAGGAACCTTAATGGTATCTTTTACTAATTGTAAACCTTCAAAGTCAAAGGTACTACCTGAAACGACTTTATGCCAAATGCCTTCAATTTTATAATCTATTTTTTTGTTTGATGCGTTATAAATGACCAGTATTTTCTGCCAATTGTCATTGTTTGCATTGTGATCAATAATGAAAGAAACAAGGCTATCATTGGTCTGTTGGAATTTTACTTTTTCGCGAACTTCTTTTGCATTAGTAATATGAAATGCAGGATGTTCTTTTCGTAAGCGAATTAAGTTTTTGTAGTATTTGAACACTTCCTGATACTCAATTTTCCAATTCCAGTTGATCTGATTAATGCTATCTGGCAGGTTATAGGAATTATGTTCCCCATTTTTAGTACGTAGCATTTCTGCACCGGCATGTAGAAAAGGAGTGCCTTGTGAGGTCAGTACGATGGCATTCGCTAATTTATCCATGGCTATTAACGTTTCTACGTCAGCATCTGGTCTTGAAATTTTCAGTTTATCAAAAAGTGTGTGGTTGTCATGGCAAGAGACATAATTTATAGATTGCCAAGGTTCATTGGTCCAAGGGGTATTTGAATAATTAATACTGTTGTAGTTAACATCAGGATGCTGAATAGCTCCTGCAATTCCAAATTTTATGGACTCTTGTTTATTCTTGGCACCACTTACGAAACCTAAACTCTGGTCATCAAAAACAGATCCTTTTAGTCCATCACGTAAATCGTCATTAAAAGCTGCAATTTTTGGTAATTGTTGCATGTGTTTTTTAAGAGCACGCTTTTCTTCCGGTAAAGGAGAATCTCCTGCGGTCCACCCTTCACCGTAAAGTAATGCATCGGGGTTTAATTTTAGAACGGCATCAGCAACATTATTCATGGTCTCAATGTCATGAATGCCCATTAAATCGAACCTAAAACCATCAATATGATATTCTTTGGTCCAATAGGTGGTAGATTCTATCATGAATTTGCGCATCATACTACGTTCAGAAGCAGTTTCATTACCGCAGGCAGCGGCATCTGAATAAGATCCGTCTTGCCAATGTCTGTAATAATAACCGGGAACTTCAAGATTAAAATTAGAAGTATCGGTTCTGCCCGTATGGTTGTAAACAACGTCCATAATTACACCTATGCCATTGTCATGAAAAGCTTTGATCATTTGTTTGAATTCCCTAATACGTACTTCCGCATTAAATGGATCTGTTGAAAATGAACCTTCTGGAACGTTATAATTGTTAGGGTCGTACCCCCAATTAAATTGCGGTGTATTTAAATTGGTCTCGTCAATAGCGTAGTGATCAAAAGTGGGTAAAAGATGCACATGTGTAATACCCAGTTCCTTTAAATGGTCAATACCTGTGGATACATTATTATTTCCAGTGGTACCTTTTTCGGTTAACCCTAAATATTTACCCGGATAGAATGAACCAGATTGTGGGTGTATGGTCATATCACGCACATGTAGCTCATAAATAATGGCTTCATTTGGTTGTTTTAACAGAGGAGAACGATCATTGTGCCACCCAATAGGATTAGTGGATTCCATATTTGTCACCATGGCTCTATTGCCGTTAACACCTACTGCTTTCGCATATATACCGGGAGTTTCATTTAACCATTTATTGTTGTGCTTTACCTGGTAAGTGTAGTATGTTCCATTCAAATCTCCTTGAACTGCTATGTGCCATACGCCAGTGGTTGACTTTTTAAGGGAATATATATCAAAAGCTTCAACATCATTACCTTTTTTATATAATCTTAATATTACTTCTTCTGCATTTGGGGACCATAGTTTAAATGAAGTGGAATTTTTACCATAGGTAATCCAGAGATTTTCATCAACAGGCGTAGGGTAGCTGTTAAATTCTTTGGAGTTATCAGATATTTTACACGAATTAAACAATAGTAGGATTATTAGAATCAGTGATATGTGCCTCATTAGCATGGTAGTAAGCTCCTAAGATAGGCAAAGATCGTTAAGAATTTTACAAGGGGTAATTTTTAGAAGATGAATTATAGTAACCTTTATAAATGAAAAAACTCCGGTAATCAGCCGGAGTTTATTCATCAATCAAAAAACGAACAGTCATGATAAACTGTTGTTACCGTTAAAATTACAACTAATATGCCAATATTGCCAATTTAAGGAAAGATTAACGTGTAATTTTATAACTTTATCGCATTGAATTCTTAACCCAAATACGTTTTCAATATTTTACTTCTAGAAGTATGCTTTAATCTTCTTATCGCTTTTTCTTTAATTTGACGAACTCTTTCTCTTGTAAGATCAAAAGTTTCGCCAATTTCTTCCAATGTCATAGAATGCTGACCTGCAAGACCAAAGTATAAACGGATAACATCTGCCTCACGAGGAGTCAAAGTTTCTAAAGCACGCTCAATTTCTGTACGTAAAGACTCATGTAACAATTCTCTATCTGGGTTTGGCGACTCACCACTACGAAGTACATCATAAAGGTTAGAATCTTCACCATCGATAAGAGGAGCATCCATAGATACGTGTCTACCTGAGTTTTTCAATGATTGTTTTACATCATCAACGGTCATATCCAACTCTTTCGCAATTTCTTCTGGAGAAGGCATTCTTTCATGCGCTTGCTCTAAAAAGGCAAAAGTTTTGTTGATCTTATTGATAGAACCAATTTTGTTCAATGGCAAACGAACGATACGAGATTGTTCTGCCAAAGCTTGTAATATAGATTGACGGATCCACCATACGGCGTATGAGATAAATTTAAAACCTCGCGTTTCGTCAAAACGCTGTGCAGCTTTGATAAGACCAAGGTTTCCCTCGTTAATCAAATCCGGTAAAGTAAGTCCTTGGTTTTGGTACTGCTTGGCAACTGACACCACGAATCTGAGGTTGGCTTTGGTAAGTTTTTCAAGAGCGATCTGGTCGCCTGCCTTGATGCGTTGTGCCAACTCTACTTCTTCATCAGCGGTAATCAAGTCCACTTTTCCAATTTCTTGTAAGTACTTGTCCAAAGATGCGGTCTCTCTATTGGTGACCTGTTTTGTAATCTTAAGCTGTCTCATTAAAATAAATTAAGTTCAATTTGCATAGACTGCATATACTTATACGTAAAAATCTTTCGAATGTTACAATTCAATAAAAAAAAGTTCATTTTTCCGTTGAACTACATAAAAAAAGCCTCAACTGATTAGTCGAGGCTTTAAGAATAAACTTACAAAGAGTTAATCTCTTCTAGGTTTTCTATCGCGATTACGATCGTTTCCACGACGGTCGTCTCTACGTTTATCATCACGTGGTGGTCTTTCAACAAAGCCTTCTGGTTTTGGTAAAAGTGCTTTACGGGATACTTTCTCTTTACGGGTACGTTTGTCTATACCAAAGTACTTCACATCGAATACGTCTCCCATGTTCACCACATCGGTTACATTTTCTGTACGTTCCCATGCCAATTCAGATACATGTAACAATACTTCATTACCTGGAGCATCTGTATATTCTACAACAGCACCAAAGTCCAACATTTTAATAACCTTTACTTCGTAAACGTTACCAACTTCTGGCTTAAATAATAAAGAATCTATTTTAGCCATAACAGCATCAATACCTTTGCTACCTACACCTAGTACTTCAACAATACCTTCTTCGGTAACAGGGTCTTCGTTAATAACGATAGTAGTCTCGGTTTCTTTTTGTAATTCCTGAATTACTTTTCCACCAGGACCGATCAATGCTCCAATAAACTCATTAGGTATACGTCTAGTAACCATTGTAGGTGCGTGGTCCTTAACCTCTGCATTTGGTGTTTCAATAGTTTCGGTAATTTTACCTAAAATGTGTAAACGACCGTCACGAGCTTGTTTTAAAGCATTTACAAGAATTTCATAAGACAATCCTTTTACTTTAATATCCATTTGGCAAGCGGTAATACCATCGGCAGTACCGGTTACTTTAAAGTCCATATCACCTAAGTGATCTTCATCACCTAAAATATCGGAAAGAACAGCATATTTTCCAGATTCAGTATCTGTAATCAATCCCATTGCAATACCTGAAACTGGTTTTTTCAATTGAACACCGGCATCCATCATTGCCATAGTACCAGCACAAACAGTAGCCATAGAAGAAGAACCGTTAGATTCTAAAATCTCAGATACTACACGTACTGTGTAAGGACAATCTTCAGGAACCATTCCTTTTAATGCACGTTGAGCCAAGTTACCGTGACCAACTTCTCTACGAGATGTTCCACGAATAGGTCTTGCTTCACCTGTTGAAAAAGGAGGGAAGTTATAGTGTAAATAGAAACGCTCTTCACCTTCGTAAGACGGCATGTCTATTTGGTTTGCTTCTCTACTTGTACCTAAGGTAACCGTAGCTAAAGCTTGAGTTTCTCCACGAGTAAAGATAGAAGAACCGTGTGTAGAAGGTAAATAGTTTACCTCACACCAAATAGGTCTAATCTCATCTGTCTTACGACCATCTAAACGCAAACCTTCATTCAATGTTAAATCTCTAACAGCAGCTTTTTCAGCTTTGCTGTAGTATTTAGAAATTAATCCGCCGAAATCTGCTTGCTCTTCTTCAGAAAAAGAAGCGATAATTTCTTCCTTGATTTCACCAAATGCAGCACTACGTTCATGTTTGGCAGAACCTGCTTGTGCAACAGCATATACTTTATCATATGCCATGTCGTGAATTTTCTGAGCTAAATCAGCATCTTCTCTTTCTGGCTCGTACTCACGTGTTTCTTTTTTACCAAAAGCTTCTGCTAATTTAACTTGAGCAGCACACTGTACTTTAATGGCTTCATGAGCAAACTTAATTGCTTCGGTCATTTCTTCTTCAGAAATCTCATCCATTTCACCTTCAACCATCATAACAGAATCTGCAGATGCTCCAATCATCATATCGATGTCAGACTCCTCTAATTGTGCTCTAGTTGGGTTAATAATGAATTCACCGTTTACACGACCAACTCTAGCTTCAGAAATTGGGCATTCAAAAGGGAAATCTGATAGTTGAATAGCTGCAGAAGCTGCTAAACCTGCCATAGCATCTGGCATAACGTCTTCGTCATGAGACATTAATTGAATCATCACCTGAGTTTCAGAGTGATAATCTTTTGGGAATAATGGACGTAAAACACGATCCACTAAACGCATGGTCAATACTTCACCATCACTTGGTCTTGCTTCTCTTTTAAAGAAACCACCTGGGTAGCGACCCGCAGCAGCAAATTTTTCACGGTAATCTACCGTTAGTGGAAGAAAGTCCACATCACTTTGTTTGTAGTTGGAAACAACTGTACATAATAACATACATTTTCCTGATTGTACAACAACAGAACCGTGTGCCTGTTTTGCCAATTTTCCGGTTTCGATAGAAATTTCTCTACCATCCCCAAGGTCAATGACCTCTTTAAATACTTTTGGAATCATAAAATTCGATTAAAACCTGCTCATGCAGATTTGTTAAACAATGGTCTTTCCGACTGAAATTTTCTCTGGTCGGAGTTGTTGTGTTGTTGTGTTGACCAATGAAAAACCGTGTGTAGCTTTTTGTTCGCCTTTGCCAAAAATACTTGGCTTTAACTCCTAAGGCATGGAGTACTTAAAAAAAAGGGGATAGTTAACTATCCCCTTTTTAAAAATTATTTTCTAATACCTAGTTCTTTAATAAGCTCTCTGTATTTTACAATGTCATTTTTAATCATATAATCTAAAAGACTTCTTCTTTTACCCACCAATTTTACAAGTGAACGCTCAGTGTTGTAATCTTTGTGATTCTTTTTCAAGTGACCGGTCAAGTGGTTGATTCTGTGTGTGAACAAAGCAATTTGTCCTTCTGTAGAGCCAGTGTTTTCTGCACTACCGCCGTATTTTTTAAAAATTTCGGCTTTTACTTCTTTTGATAAATACATTCCAATATTGTTTTAAATGATTTTTATGTATGTGATTGTTTTTCAATCAGGGCGCAAATATACAATTATTATTGAAATGTGCAGTATATTTTATAATCAAAAATGCTCGCCGAATCAATTGATAGGGCGAGCACTCTAAGATGGACCGTAATATCTTTAATGAAGATGTTCTATCATTAAAATATTAAGCAGAAGTTTTTTCTGCTCTTACCGGGTTATTTTGAATTAAATCTATGTAAAGATTAACTTTTTTCTTTAAATATCTTCTATGTGAAATGAAATCTAAGAAGCCGTGTTCCAATAAAAATTCTGAAGATTGAAAACCTTCAGGTAAATCTTTACCTGTAGTATCCTTTACAATTCTTGGACCTGCAAAACCAATAAGTGCACCTGGCTCTGCAATATTGATATCACCTAGCATAGCGTACGATGCAGTTGTACCACCCGTTGTTGGATCTGTACATAAAGAAATGTACGGCAAACCAGCTTCGGATAATTGAGCCAATTTAGCAGATGTCTTTGCCAATTGCATTAGTGACAGGGCAGCTTCCATCATACGAGCACCACCAGATTTAGAAATCATCATAAAAGGCACTTTTTTCTTAATGGCGTGATCTATACCGCGGGCAATTTTTTCACCTACAACACTACCCATTGAGCCTCCTATAAATTTAAAATCCATACAGCAAATAACGATGTCTTTACCATAAGACTTACCAAAGCCTGTTCTAACAGCATCTTTCAACCCTGTTTTTTTCTGAGCTGCTTTTAAACGCTCACTATATTTTTTGGTGTCTTCGAATTTTAAAGGGTCTTTAGAAGAAAGCTTCTCATCAAGTTCAGTGAACTTATTGTCATCGAACAGAATTTCAAAGTATTCTTTACTTCCTATCCTTACGTGATAATCATCTTCTGGGCTTACATAAAAGTTTTTTGCTAGATCGTCTGACTCAACAATTTTGCCTGTGGGAGATTTGTACCACAAGCCTTTAGGTGTGTCTTTCTTTTCTTCGGTAGAGGTTTGTATACCTTTTTCTTTTCTTTTAAACCAAGCCGTCATATCATCCATTTTATGGTTATCCTAAGTTGTTATAACGTATTTACGTTATTTAAATCTTCAAATGCTTTTTTCAATCTTTCAATAAAAGATATTTCTCCTTTTCTTAACCAAACTCTTGGGTCATAGAATTTTTTGTTTGGTTCATCTGCTCCCTTAGGGTTACCTATTTGAGATTGTAAATAATCTTTATTGTCCTGAACATAATCACGAACACCTGCTAAGAAAGCGTATTGTAAATCGGTATCAATGTTCATCTTAATTACTCCGTAGCTAATACCTTCTCTAATTTCTTCAACAGTAGAGCCTGAACCACCGTGGAATACGAAATCAATATGATTGTTTTTTACACCATATTTTTTAGAAATATACTCTTGAGAGTTCAAAAGGATTTTTGGGGTCAATTTTACGTTACCAGGTTTGTATACCCCGTGAACATTACCAAAAGCAGCGGCAATTGTAAATCTGGGGCTTACTTTAGAAAGTTCTTCATAAGCATACGCTACTTCTTCTGGTTGAGTGTATAGTTTAGAATCATCTACATCAGAATTATCTACGCCGTCTTCTTCACCACCTGTAATACCTAATTCGATCTCTAAGGTCATGTTCATTTTGCTCATGCGCTCTAAATAACCTTTACATATTTCAATGTTCTCTTCTAAAGGCTCTTCAGAAAGATCGATCATATGTGAGCTGAACAAAGATTTACCGGTTTCTGCAAAATGTTTTTCACTTGCATCTAAAAGTCCGTCTATCCAAGGCAATAATTTTTTAGCACAATGGTCTGTATGTAAAATTACCGTAGCACCATAAGCTTCTGCTAATTGGTGTACATGTTTAGCACCTGCAACTGCACCTAAGATAGCAGCTTGTTGTCCATCATTTGAAAGGCCCTTACCGGCATTGAACTGAGCTCCGCCATTAGAGAATTGTATAATTACAGGAGCATTTAAGCTAGCTGCAGTTTCTAAAACGCCATTAATAGTGTCAGAACCTATTACGTTTACTGCAGGTAGTGCAAATCCTTTTTCTTTTGCGTAGTTGAAGATTTCTTGAACCTCATCTCCGGTTGCAACTCCCGGTTTTATGTTGTGAGCCATAATTATGTTGTTGTTTGTTTCTTAAAAAAATGAAAAACAAAAGTAATAAAACAATTATATTTAAAAGGGATAGTTGATACCAATTTGCAAAACAGCATTGGCAAAATTATAATCTCTAAACCATCTTTTAGACTGAATTTCAGCTGGGTTATAAGTTTTAAAGCCTAAATCTAATCGAAATAGGAAATAAGTGAAGTCGTATCTAAGACCCATGCCAGTACCAAGGGCAATATCTTTTAAAGATGCTAAACCGTCAAAAGTGGCATCTGGATCTTCAACATTATCTAGCACGTTCCAAATATTACCGGCATCAGCGAAGATCGCTCCGTTAATATCTCCTGCAATAGGAAATCTATATTCAAGATTTAAAGCTAATTTTAGGTTGGCTTCGTTGAAATCGTTGATAGCAGAAGTGCTTCCGGGTCCTAATGAATATGGGAACCAAGCTCTGTTGTCATTAGATCCACCACCAAAATAACTACGAACAAAAGGTATGTTGTCAGAGTTGCCGTATGGAATAGCGATGCCAAAAAATGCTCTTGCGGCCAAAACGTTTGACCGTTTTAAATCCCAATATTTTACATATTCAAATTCATTTTTTATGTATTGCGAGAAGGGAACACCAAAAACCAAAAGTTGATCATCGTCATTTTTATTGAACGGGATAAAAGTGGAGAATGCAGACAGTACGTTGCCGGCACCTTCAATTTTCCAACGAAATTGATAAAAAGTGTTATCTAGGACACCAGTTCTATTCGTTTTATTAAAAGTGTAGTTAGATGCAAATATTAAATTGTTTTCCGTGAGTCTTATTCTTCTTTCTTCAATAGTATTTACATCTTCAAAATCATCTGTTGTAGCACTTACTGTGCCGTCTAGAATAGCATTGGTGAATCCGCTTGTACCACTAGGTATAATCAAATTTAAATCATCATCACTATCATCTGTTTCAAAATATTCTGCCAGTTCTGGGTATAGCGTAGCGTCTTCATAAGAATCTGCAATTTCATCTAATAGTTCGTAGGTATTTGTATAAACATTGTAAAACCTATTACTGTTCACATTTCTTACAAATTGAATATTTAAAAGCTCAACATCGTGGTTTACAAAATCACTTGGTGTCCAGCTGTATCCTAAAACGGTATTGAAGGTTTGTTTGTCCAGACCAATATTATTTTGAAAATTGGTACCAATAGCAATTCTGGTTTTTGGTAATGTATAATTAGGTATAATTCTAGACGTATTAATGAAAGGAAACCATATTCTAGGGAAATCTAAAGAAATGTCTCCGCCAAATTCAGAAAAATAATTTGCCTCAAAGGTGTTGCTGCTTAATAAACCATAAGAGCCATTTGCAGAAATACTTAAGTTTTCAGCCCCTTTAAAGATGTTTCTAATGAGTAGGGTGGTGCCCAAACCAACACCAAGTCTTCTTAAATTAGATCTACTCACTTCAAAGTTGGTTCCCAATGCGTATTTTGTTTTAGGAGCCAAGTAGATGTTGGTGTTTACTTTGTTGCCAAGACTGTCTGCTTCAAATATTATGTTTGGGTACTTAAAAACGTTTAGTGCGTTTAATTGCCTCGATGTTCTAATTTTATCGACATCTCTATAAATACTATCCTTTTTGAAAAAAATGGCATTGGCCAAGGTTTTAGGTTTGATGTCAAAATTTTTAGAATAGTGAATGGTATAGTCTTGGTAGTCTATAGTGTAAATGGAATCTTGATTGTTTGTTGAAAGATAGTCTGTATAGATATTTATTTTATCGATTTTCTCAACTTTATAAGCAGAAGTGGTCACCTCATTTTCACCTCTTGTCTTTAGGTCACCTATATTAAGGGTGATGTTCATCTTTTGATCGTCTGCAGCTCTAGCGGTATCTCTTAAAATATCAAAAGTTATAGAGCTTTCTTGAAAATTTCTAATACCATTATTTCTGAAAATGCCTGTTAGTCTTTCACGTTCTCCGTTAAAATTTGAAAGATCAAATTGTTGCCCTTCTTTAATCAGTGAATTTGCGGCGTTTAAAAAATATAATGAATCTATTGCTCTAGATGAGATGTTGTTACCTAAAGAATCTATCATATAGGGGTCACCCAATTCAATATGGTAATTTACCTTGGCCTTTTTATACCTTGCGCTATCAATTACATACGTGGTATTGTTGGTGAAATAGCCTTTGCTCTGATAGTAGGCGCTTAATTTTTCTAGACTTAATCTTGTTTTGGTAGTATCTAAAACAGTGGGTTCTTCACCAATATCCTTTAGCCAATTACTTAGTCCCTTGACCAGAAAAGATTCGCCTAGCCTTTCCACTTGCTTTTCTGAAAGCAGTTTATCCAGTCTTTTTTTTCTGTTCTCTTTTCTGTATAACCAAGCGTTGTAAGAAGAATCAGGGTTTTCTTTGGCAAGGTTGTATAAATTTAACCTTAAAGGGTATCCTAGAACAGTAGAATTCGGTTTTTGATAGACGAGACTTTCTAATTCTTCGTTGTTAACTTTTATAGAATCAGCATAAATGGTGTTTTTAATCACCAAGAGTTCATCATCCTCAACCTTCTTTAGCGAGTTACAGGATAACAAGACTATTGCCAGTAGGGATAATAAGCTTAATTTAGCCATGATGTTTTTGGAGCAAAGTGCCATCCTCATAGAAATCAAAAATACATTATTTGAATGGTTGTCAAAAGTGAATTGAAACTTATCAAAAGCCTACAGCAAAAAAAGTGCCGAATTGAGCACGGACTATTTGTAATAGAGGGGAAAAAAACCTTGGAAGAAGTTGTGAAATCTCAAATGAGACCATACAAATTGTTCGCCGTTGACCCAAGTAATTTGGATATTGGCGGTCATGAAGTAACGCAAGTGGGTGCAAGGGAGCTAAGTCAAATGAGTAGCTTAAAGAACCCAAATGGGTATCTTGGTGTATTTTATATTCCTGAAAAAGTAGAAAAAATAGCCTCTGATTGGGTTTTGGTGCTCGATGGTGTTCAAGATCCAGGAAATTTGGGTACTATTATAAGGCTTTGCGATTGGTTTGGTATCAACGATATTGTTTGTTCAAATGATACGGTGGATTGTTATAATCCAAAAGTGTTGCAGGCAACCATGGGGTCTATAACAAGGGTTAATATTCAATATAGGTCGTTAATTACATTTTTAGGGTCAACAGAATTACCCATTTATGGAACATTTATGGACGGCGATAATGTAAATACTACCACATTACCTAAAAAAGGATTCATGATTATGGGTAATGAAGGAAAAGGAGTGTCAAATACCGTTGCTGAATTATGTTCAGATAGATTGGCAATACCTCAATTTGGCGAAAAAACCACGGAGAGCTTAAATGTGGCTTCTGCAACGGCAATTCTATTACATGAGATAAGAAAATAGCCCGGCTTTTTAATTCGAAACTTTTAACTTTTGCTAATTGCTAATTGCTAATTGCTAATTGCTAATTGCTAATTGTTAAATGTTATTCAAAAGTAAAGTTGATGAAAATGCCTCGGGTTTTCAGAGATTCAATATTTCCGGTCCAAGGGCTGTTAGGGTCTTGATCGGGCACTAGTTCATCCGTTAGAGCAAAGACACCTCGTATGGATGGAGTGAACTTAAAGTATTCTAGGTAAAAATCAATTCCAAATCCAAGTTCGTAGTTGTACACCCATTTTTTCATTCTAAATGTTCCAGAACTGTTATCATCCAAACTTTCTTCGTTACTACCTAGGTTTAAGCTACGAGATCCGCCTGCCAATAAAAAAGGTTTAAAGTTGCCAAACCTGCGTGTACTTGCTTTAATAAGTACCGGAAAATTGATATAGGTAGATTTTATTTCCCTGATGGCATCTCTTTCATCATCAAATCCAGGAAACCCCATTAGTCTGGTTCCGTAATGCAGTCCTGGTTCAAAACGAACATCAAAAAATTCATTAAGTCTTAATTCGCCTATTAGTCCAACGTTGAATCCAAAGCTTTTGCTAACCAATATGTCTTTGGCATTTTCTTTATATTCAATTTTAAAATCATACTGATTTAAACCTAAGAAGTAACCCCAGTTTAAGAGTTTTTTATCTTCGTTCTGTTTATTCAATATAGGGCTCTCATTAAATTGAGCGCTCATTAAATTCGTTATCAACAACGTTAAGGGTATTAAAAACCACTTCTTCATAAATGCTGGTTTACGATTGTAAAACGTCAAATAAATATTGAAAGACAGCTAATATTATAGATTAGCTTTTTTTGCAACATAAATTGAAGCAACCCCAAATGTTTGAGGTTTATTCGTTACATCTATAAACCCAATTTCGCGCAAAATATTGTTGAAGTTTTCTCCATGTGGAAAAACGGAAGCAGATTCGCTTAAATAGCCATATGCCGAATCGTCTTTTGAGAAAATTTTTCCAATTAATGGAAGAATATTTTTTGTGTAGAAATTGTAACCTTGTTTGTAAGGGGTTTTGGTGGGTACAGATGTTTCCAGGACCACTAACGTGCCGTTAGGTTTTAAAACTCTAAGAATTTCAGCCATACCCGTTTCAAGGGTTTCAAAGTTACGTACTCCAAAAGACACGGTTACGGCATCAAAAGAATTAGCGTCGAAAACAAGATTTTCACTGTCACCAACTACCATTTCAATGGTATTGTCCAAATTTTTATCGGTTACTTTTTCTTTTCCAACCGCCAACATTCCCGGAGAAATATCTAGGCCCACAATTTTTTTTGCACCTGTTTTTGTAAGTGCTATGGCTAAGTCGCCAGTACCTGTTGCAATATCTAATATAGAATTAGGTTGTTCCTTTTTTAAAATTTCAACAACTTTTTTACGCCATTTAATATCAATGCCAAAAGAAATTACTCTGTTTAAACCGTCGTAATTTTTAGAAATGGTATCGAACATTTTGGTCACCTGTTCCTTTTTACCTAAGTCAGAATCTTTGTATGGCGTAACTTTTTGGGGCATTATATTGCTATTTTTTTGGCAAATATACAATATAGTAGGAGCTTAACTCCTTTTTAACCACCAAGGTTGACCATTGATAGGTTAAAGAATTGAAAATAAAGAATAAACTAATTTAATTATGTAATTTTGCCCCATAATAATTGCTACGGTTTTCAAGACTACTTTTAAGTATTTATGGTGTTTAAGAGAGAAATTTTATGCTTGATAATTAGCGGTCTAATAAGATAAATGAAGATTATAATTGCTGGTGCTGGGGAAGTAGGCTTTCATTTGGCCAAATTACTATCCTATGAATCACAGGATATTACTTTAATCGATTCTAAAAAAGAGAGTCTGGCTTATGCCGATAACCATTTAGATATTCGTGTTTTAAAAGGTGATGCTACTTCTATTTCGGTGTTGAACGATGCCCAAGTGCAAAATTCTGACTTGGTTATTGCGGTAACATCTTCTGAAACAACGAACTTAACACTCTGTATGTTGGCCAAACAGCTTGGTTGCAAGCGAACTATTGCCAGAATATCAAATACCGAGTTTATAAAGAATAAGGATCTTTTAAGGTTTTCTGACCTGGGGATAGATGAATTGATTTCACCCGAAGCACTGGCGGCGACTGAAATTCAAATGTTGTTGAATAAATCTGCATTCAACGATACCTATGAATTCGAGGAGGGCGAATTGATTATGGTAGGGGTTTCTTTGCTAAAATCTGCGCCGTTTGTAGGTAAAATGGTAAAAGAGGCTGCCAAAATTTTCCCTGAATTACATTTCATGCCCATAGCCTTGCAACGTACAGGAACGCAATATACAGTTATACCGCGTGGTGATACCGTTTTTAAAGAAGGTGACCAAGTATACTTTATTACGGTAAAGGAAGGTGTAGATGAGTTGTATAAATTAACTGGAAAGAAAAAAGCTGAAATCAAGAATGTAATGATTCTTGGTGGTAGTAAAGTAGGTTATAAGACAGCAAGAGATCTGTGTGCCAACAAGTTCAATGTAAAGTTGATAGAAAAGAATAAGGAGAAAGCCTTTGATCTTGCTGACGAATTGCCAAATGCACTGGTAATTAATGGTGATGGTAGAAATGTTGAGCTGTTAGATGAAGAAAGTTTAGAGTCCATGGATGCCTTTATTGCGGTAACCGGCAATTCAGAGACCAATATTATGTCTTGCTTGGTGGCAAAATCAAAGTATATTAAAAAGACCATAGCCTTGGTGGAGAACATGGATTATTTTCAGCTCTCACATTCTATAGGTATTGATACCTTGATCAATAAAAAGCTTTTAGCTGCAAACAATATATTTAGGCACATTCGAAAAGGTGAAGTTGTAGCATTAATGCGATTAAACAACTTAAACGCCGAAATTTTAGAATTCATCGTAAAAAGAAATTCTAAAGTGACCGGTGCTACTATTAGAGAGTTAGATTTTCCTAAGGCGGCTACCATTGGTGGTGTTGTTAGGGATGGGGTAGGCCACATTGCACTTGGTGGTTTTAATATACAGGAAGGAGATAGGGTAGTGGTTTGTTGTCTACCATCTGAAATTCCTAAAATAGAACGAATGTTCCTTTAAGATGCGACTTAATTTAAGAATTATTTTTCATATCATGGGGCTTCTGTTACTTTGTAATGGGGGGTTTATGCTTTTGGCTGCAGTTGTTAGTGGTCTATATAAAGATGGGGCTACCTTGAGTATTGCACTTGCTTCTATCTGTACTATGTTCGTTGGTGTTTTTATGATGTACTATACCAGGGGGCATAAAAAAGAGGTAAAACAAAAAGAAGGATACATCATTGTAACATTTGGGTGGATCGTAATGTCCATTTCCGGGATGTTGCCATATCTGTTTTCTGGAGCGTTACCCACGATAACCAATGCTTTTTTTGAAACTATTTCAGGTTATACCACAACCGGGGCATCAATCATGGATGATATTGAAGCCATGCCCGAAGGAATTCTTTTTTGGCGTAGTTTAACCCATTGGATCGGTGGTATGGGAATCATTGTTTTGGCAATTGCCATTCTGCCTTTGTTGGGTATTGGTGGTATGCAGTTATTCTCTGCAGAGGCACCAGGACCTACTGGGGATAAGTTGCACCCTAGAATTACTGATACGGCAAAACGACTTTGGCTTATTTATTTTGGATACACTGTGGCAGAGACCATATTATTGCAGTTAGCTGGTATGTCCTTTTTTGATGCTATCAATCATGCAATGGCAACGTTATCTACGGGTGGATTCTCAACTAAAAATGCAAGTGTAGCCTATTGGAACGATCAGCCTTTAATTCAATATATCATCATATTCTTTATGTTTTTAGCGGGTAGTAATTTCGTATTAAGCTATTTCGCCTTTAAGGGTAAAGTACAAAAAGTAATTAAGGATGAAGAGTTTAGATACTACGCAGGCTTTGTCATCGTTTTTACAATAATCGTTGCTTTGGTGGTATATTTCAAGGCAAATATTACAGAACTTACTCCCGGTTATCCTATGGTGTTAGGAAAGGCGGAAAGTGCCCTAAGACATTCACTGTTTCAGATCATCTCTGTGATAACCACTACTGGTTTTGTTAGTGCTGATTTTACGCAATGGACACCCTTTTTAACCGTGTTTTTCTTTGGACTGTTCTTTTTGGGTGGTTCTGCGGGTTCTACTGCCGGTGGTATAAAGGTTATGAGGCATTTATTGATAATTAAAAACGGAGTATTGGAATTTAAGCGTACGTTACATACCAACGCCATAATCCCTGTACGATACAATGATAAAACGGTAAAGGAAAAAATTGTCTATAATATAATAGGCTTCTTTGTGCTGTACATGTTACTGTTTATTATTGGTGCTTTGGTGTTAGGTTTTTTGGGATTGGATTTTGAAACAGCCATAGGAGGGGCGGCATCTTCTTTAGGTAATGTAGGTCCTGCTCTAGGAAGTTTAAATCCGGTAAGTAATTTTAACAGCTTGCCCGATCTTGCAAAATGGTGGTGCGGATTTTTAATGCTTGCCGGTAGGTTGGAGTTATTTACCGTACTGATTTTATTGACACCATATTTTTGGAAAAGTACTTAATAAAGGTAAAGAATAGTAGAAATAAAAAAGTCCCTTTTTAAAAAAGGGACTTTTTTTATGAATATATGCTGAGGTTTACTTCAGCGCTTCTTTAATTCTTGATATTGCTTCTTTAATTTCTTTTACTGACGCCGCATAAGAAATACGAATACAGTTTCCATTACCAAAAGCATCTCCCGTAACGGTAGCTACATTTGCTTCTTCTAATATGTACATAGAAAAATCAGATGCATTATTAATTTGCTTGCTTCTCAAGGTTTTTCCAAAGTAAGCGGTAACATCTGGGTACACATAAAATGCACCCTCTGGCTCATTACATTTAAAACCTTCAATTTCATTCAATAGGCTTAAAATAAGTTTACGTCTTTCTTTAAACTCATCAACCATATACTTTATACGCTCTGGTGATTCTTCTAAAGCTGTAATAACTGCGCGTTGTGCTATACAGTTTGCACCACTGGTTACTTGACCTTGTAATTTGTTGGTGGCACGTGCTATATATGCAGGGGCGCCAATATATCCAATTCTCCATCCGGTCATCGCAAATGCTTTGGCAACACCGTTTACCGTAACGGTACGGTCATACATATCTTCAAATTCGGCCATGGAGGCGTGTGCCGTAACACCATAGTTAATGTGCTCATAGATTTCATCGCTGACCACTATAATTTGAGGATGTTTTTGAAGTACGTCCGCTAGTGCACGTAATTCTTCTTTACTATAGATAGACCCACTTGGGTTACAAGGAGAACTATACCATAACATTCTGGTTTTTGGTGTAATAGCGGCTTCCAACTGCTCAGCGGTCATTTTAAAATCATTCTCCAAAGTGGTTGGTACTTCTACCGGTACACCATCTGCTAATTTTACGATATCGCTGTAACTTACCCAGTAAGGACAAGGTAAAATTACTTCGTCACCTGCGTTCAATATAACTTGGGCAACATTGTATAAGGATTGTTTAGCTCCTGTTGAAACAACTATTTGAGCAGGCTCATAATTTAAATTGTTATCTCTTTTGAATTTGGTTATGATAGCTTTTTTAAGGTCTACATATCCATCAACTGGAGTATAGGAATTATAATCTTCGTTCACTGCTTTAATTGCAGCTTCTTTAATGTAATCTGGAGTATTGAAATCTGGCTCGCCTAAGCTAAGACCAATAATATCTTTACCTTCAGCCCTAAGTTCACGGGCTTTAGCAGCCATTTCTAAAGTAGCTGACGGTGTAACACTGTTGATTCTGTCCGAAAGTTGATTGCTCATGGGTACTCTTAATTTCTAGTATTGTAAAGTAGGCTCTTTGCCCAACTCTTTTAAATGTTTAAAGTGCGAAATTATAGCTTTTCTGGTAGTTTTATACTCGTGATAAGGTAAATTAAATTCCTGTGCCGTCTGTTTCACAATTTTTGAAATTTTTGTGTAATGTACATGGCTAATGTTAGGGAATATATGGTGTTCAACTTGATGGTTCAATCCGCCGGTAAACCAATTTACTATTCTATTTTTGGTTCCAAAATTTACAGTGGTAAACAGTTGGTGAATGGCCCAAGTGTTTTTCATGGTGCCAGATTCATCGGGTAAAGGGGTGTCCGCATCATCAACAATATGAGCTAGTTGAAAAACAACGCTAAGAATTACACCTGCAACGTAGTGCATTAAAAAGAATCCTATTAATATTTTCCACCAAGCAATATCTAAAATAAGCATAGGTAGTACGATCCAAATGGTGATGTACAATATTTTGGTAATGATAAGTGTACTCCAGTTCATGGTAGCGCTAGGTAGTTTTCCGTAAGATAATTTACGCTTCATATAGCGGTACATCTGTTGGAAATCTGTGGTTATCGCCCAGTTGAAAGTCAAAAGACCATAAAGAAATACAGAATAAAAATGTTGAAACTTGTGGTGTTTCTTCCATTCGGCATGTTTGGAAAAACGTAAAATTCTACCTGCTTCCATGTCCTCATCATGTTCATGAATGTTCGTATACGTATGGTGAAGTACATTATGTTGTACTTGCCAATTATATACATTTCCGGCTAAGATGTAAATACTGCTTCCCATTAATTTATTCACCCATTTTTTGTTAGAATAGGCCCCGTGGTTACCGTCATGCATTACGTTCATGCCAACACCGGCCATGCCTATACCCATAACTATGGTCAAAAGTACATTGGCCCAGTTAGGTAGACCTAAGGTCAAAATCAAAAAATAAGGAGCAAGAAACAAAGCGAACATGATTACAGTTTTAAGGTGTAATCGCCAATTACCTGTCTTTTTTAGTTTATTTGTTTTAAAGTATTCGTTAACTCTGCTGTTCAAAGTTTTGAAGAACTTGGCAGAATCAGTTCTAGGGAAACGAATGGTATTTTGTTCCATAATTCGGTAATCTTTTACTTAATATAATGTAATTGAATCTATAATAGTTTGATAGCTTAATTAAAAGCCAAATCTTTGCACGAGTGAATATACTAATTAAATCTATTTACAAATATACGGATGACTGCTGAAATCATATTTGAAAATTTTCCCAATTTATCTGAAGATCAGAAAAGAAGGTTTGAGAAACTAGAGGAACTATATAAAGACTGGAACCAAAAAATTAATGTGGTATCCAGAAAAGATATAGATGAACTTTATTTAAGACATGTTTTGCATTCTTTGGGAATTGCAAAATTTATTCAGTTTAAAGAAGGTTCATCTGTTTTAGATGTGGGTACAGGTGGTGGTTTTCCCGGTATACCATTAGCTATCTTTTTTCCAGAAGTTGAGTTTACTTTGGTAGATTCAATAGGAAAAAAGATAAAGGTAGTAAATGAGGTAGTTGAAGGATTACAGCTAACCAACGTAAAGACCATTAATGCAAGGGTAGAGGAAATACCTGACCGATTTGATTTTATCGTAAGTAGAGCAGTAGCGGCTATGCCTACTTTTGTTCACTGGGTAAAGGGTAAAATCAAAAAAGAATCAAAACACGATATTAGAAACGGAATTCTCTATTTAAAGGGCGGGGATCTGCAAGATGAATTAAAGGAGTATAGAAATGCAGAAATCTTTGAGTTGACCAATTACTTCAAAGAAGATTTTTTTGAAACTAAGAAAATGGTCTATCTGCCTTTAAAGTATAAAGGGTAGTTGAAAGTGTTATAACATAAAAGAGCTATAATATGCCTTTTTGTATTTACGTGCAAATTCCTTTAAGTTGTTCCAAATATGTATTTGAATACATGTGATATGTAATTTTAAATTGTCAATAATCATAAGCAATTGATTTTAAATGAGGTACAAAGTTCGGTAAATCACATTGAGTTTACAATTAATTAACGTTAAATTTACATTGATATTGTGTTAGTGAGGTGTTAATTTAGTTGAATAAATAAAAAAAGGTCCATCAAATTCATTTGATGGACCTTTTTTATGCTTTGTAAAATTATTTATTTACTCCATGGTGGTACCACGCCATTAGTTCTTGCATAAGCTATTAATTGCCCTTTGTGCTCGCCATTGTGTTCCATAATTGCCAATAGGCCGCCAAGTTTGTTTGACTTCATAAATCCGAAATCAACTTCTTCGTCTAAAGTGCCATCTTCTACTTTCGTAATGTTTTTAAGTACAAATTCATTAGATTTTTTTAGGGCGGCTATAATATTTTCTTTTCCTGTAATTTTACTTAATCCCATGATGTCTATATCCTCTGGCGGGGCAAAGCCTAGTTTTGAGGCAAGGAAATAATTGGCACCTGCTACGTGCAAAAGCGCTTCTCCTACAGAACTTATACCTTCTGCCGGTCTCCAATCATATTTTTCTTCAGGGAAAGCTTCGGCAAGTTGAACAACCTGTAATTGATTGCCGGTTAAAACTGCTTGAATGCTGCTTTGTGTTAGTCCGTCTTGGGCAAAAGAGATACAGCTAGTTAGAAGTAAGGTGAATAGTAACTTTTTCATAATAAGTGTGTTAAGGTTGATGTTAAGAATGTATAATCTATGTAATTTACTTTAAAGGTAAGGTAAATACAAAAAAAAGGCTGAAATTAATTTCAGCCTTTTTAGTTGTTTTTTTATCCTAAAAAAGGATATCTGTAATCTACAGGAGTAACGAAGGTTTCTTTAATTAATCGAGGTGAGACCCAACGTAATAAGTTTTGAGCTGATCCAGCTTTATCATTTGTTCCAGAAGCTCTGGCTCCTCCAAACGGTTGTTGTCCTACAACGGCACCAGTTGGCTTGTCATTGATGTAGAAATTACCTGCACAATTTTGTAATGCTTTGGTAGCTTCATCAATAGCGTATCTATCTTGAGAAAGAACAGCACCTGTTAATGCATATTCAGAAGTTTGATCGATTAATTGAAGGGTTTCGCTCCAATCTTTGTCATCATAAACATAAACGGTTACCACAGGACCAAATAACTCGGTTTCCATAGTGGTGTATTTTGGATCTGTCGTTAAGATTACCGTTGGCTCTATGAAATAGCCTTTAGATTTATCAAAACCACCACCTGCGTAAATTTCCGCATTTTCATCTTCCTTGGCTTGGTTGATGTATTTCACCAATTTATCAAAAGAACCTTCGTGTATTACCGCAGTAATAAAGTTGCTCATATCTTCTGGTGACCCAGGTTTGTTAAATGAATCTATATCTGCCTTTACGTATTCTAAAATCTCTTTTGAAGTGGATTTTGGTAAGTACACTCTTGACGCTGCGCTACATTTTTGACCTTGAAATTCAAATGCACCTCTGGAAATAGCGGTTGCTACTTGTTTGGTGTTGGCTGTTGGGTGTGCCAGAATAAAATCTTTACCACCAGTTTCTCCAACTATTTTAGGGTATGTTTTATAGGTGTGGATATTGTTACCTATTTGTTTCCATAGCTCTTTGAAAACATGCGTAGAACCTGTAAAGTGTAATCCTGCAAAATCTGGGCTGGACAAAACAGTGTCGGTTATCATAACTGGGTCACCGTAAACTACATTGATCACTCCGTCAGGTAATCCAGCTTCTTTAAATATGTCTACAATAACTTTTGCCGAGAAAATTTGGCTGTCACTTGGTTTCCAAACAACCACATTGCCCATCATAGCTGCACTAGCCGGTAGGTTACCCGCAATAGCAGTAAAATTAAATGGGGTAATGGCGTATATGAAACCTTCTAATGGTCTGTATTCTACTCTGTTCCAAATACCTTCGGCAGAATCTGGCTGCTCTTCGTAAATTTGAGACATGTACTCAACATTGAAACGCAAAAAGTCAATTAATTCACACGCCGCATCAATTTCTGCTTGATGAATGTTCTTTGATTGTGCGATCATTGTAGCCGCATTAATTTTTGCGCGGTACGGTCCTGCAATTAGTTCAGCAGCTTTCAAGAATATGGCAGCTCTTTGTTCCCAAGTTAGGTTGGCCCAAGCGTTCCTTGATTCAAGACAGTTGTCTATAGCATCCTGTATGTTCTTTTTATCTGCAGTATGGTAAGTGCCAACTATATGTTTATGGTCGTGCGGAGGGGACATCGGTTTGGTGTTACCTGTACGTACTTCTTCTGAGCCAATGTACATAGGTACATCAACTTGACCGTTAAAATATGTTTTGTATTGTTCTAAAACCGCTTCTCTTTCTGGTGATTCAGGAGCGTAGCTTTTAATAGGTTCATTAATAGCTGTAGGAACTTGAAAAAATCCTTTACCCATTGTCAAATTTTTTAAATTAAAAAGTTGACCAAAGGTACTAAAAGGGGATAGGACTAAAAACTAATAAAAGATTAAAAGGGTTTAATTGAGAGCAAAAGGAGCACTAAATTTAAAAGTAGGTATGTAAACCCTAAATTTTTGGGCGTTGCTCATAATTACCATATTGTAATGGCCTTTCATGGCGCCAATAGGTGAGGTCAGTAAACATCCAGAATTGTAAGTGTGCGATTCTCCTGGTTGAATAACAGGTTTCTTGCCGATAACACCTTCGCCGTCCAAAGTTTCCATATCATTTAAGGAATCATATATTTTCCAATGACGAGAAGTTAACTGTACAGCATCTTTACTTTGGTTTTCAATAGTAATGGTGTACCCAAAAGCATAATGCATTTTGTAGTTTTTAAAGAACGTGCCTTCAAAAGTTGTTTGTACCGATATCTTTATGCCTTTAGTAACTTGTGTTATCATCATATTTAATATGTAAATACGCTTTGTGCTATTAATATGGTTATAGCTATTATGCCTAAGATAAAAAATATCGTGTTTAGGAAAAAATACTTTATAACCGTTTTAACTCTTCCTTGCTGATAGAAATTGCGCATTGCTTTGTAAAGGTAGAAAGCGAAAATTAAAATAAATAATCCTTCACTACTAAAATTGAACACTGCATTGAGCAAATTGCTAACAATGAGCAAGATAAATAATAATGACTGATTGTGAAAGCTAAAGATTAAATGATCGGTATAAGTGTATTTTTTTCTGATATAGACCAACCAAATGAAGAAAGAGAAGAACGGAAGAAAGAAAAATGTTGTAAATGGAAGTTTGGAAAATAAGGTATTTAAAAATGTTCCTGGCCGTTTTTCTATTTCCACCAAACTATTGGCAAGGTTGAAGGCCATTTTGTTTTCCCTAGTGCTAGCTATGCCAAACTTTTCTGTACTCTCATCAAAATAGTAAATGGTATCATGTTTGATCGTTGTATTGAAAAAATCAATTTTTTTAAAAAATCTATCCGTTAAACCGTTGGTGTCTATTTGATTAAAATATAATTTCGGATTTGCCAGAACCATAGAGTCTTTTTGGTCTATGGTGTTTTTTAAGTACTTGTTTAGTTTTAATGAATCTATTTGTGCCAGTGCAATTTTTCTCTCCGCTTCATTTTCGAATTCCAAATTGTTGAATTCCGTATTTAAATCTATAAAGGGGCGTTTGTTGGCAGAACCGAATTTATTGAAAGATTCAAATTCACTATTGATGCTTAATATTAAAAAGTAGATGATAGACAGGCTTAGTAAAAACCTAAATGGGTTTGTGTAAGACAATCGCCTTCCTGAAATATATTCTTTAGTGATTTTGCCAGGTCTTAATAAAAGGGCTGCCAAGGTTCGCCATAACTTAGAGTCGTACGATACATAATTGGCTAGAAATTCTTCGAAGAAATCTAATATGGTTAGCCTTTTAGTGCTGTTGGCCTGCGAACAATTTGGGCAATACTTGTCACTTAATTCTAACGGGTGTCCGCAATTTAGGCAGTCAACACCTCTGTATTTTAATTCGTATCTGCCTTTTGGTTGGGTGGTTGGTTTGTTTTCCATAAATGATGAAAAACGTAAATATACAGTTAGTTCGTGATATTTCTAGAATTGGCAGAGCCTATACCTATAATACTATCGTACATATCTCCAAAATTTCTATAATATACCAATACCAAATAGGTGTTCTCGGTAAAATGAAAATTACCGCCAACTTCGTTTAGTTTTATTTTATCGTCACTCTTTATAGCGTACTTGTAGTTGTAAAAGCCTTGTTTCATCTTTAAAGTGGCCTCTAGCATTCCGTTCTTTTCATTGTAGACCATTTTATTTTCTTCTGTTAGGGCGTAGTTATTGAATTTTCCAAAAACATAAACATCATCTAAGGCAATGAATTCTGTATAAGGTAGACTAAAATGGACGTTTGTGTATTCAGCTTCTCTAGAGGCATTATCACCTTGTAATGTTCTAACAACAAAATCTCCATTGATATCCGGAAAGTAAGTGTAGGGTTTGTCATTTCTGAAATCGTCGGAGAAAAGATAGTGGTTGTACAAATCGGTAAGGTTAATACTTGAGATCTGGGAACTTGGAGCTCTAAGGTCGCTAGTATCAAAAAGTAAAAATTCATTGCCGCCATAAAAAGCTGTTTCTTGGTCGTATTTATATACTAGCTCGCTTCCTAAGGTGTATTGTGGGGCTATGTCGGTGATCATAGTGGGCCAATAGTGATTCTGTAATATAGCAACTTTTACTTCTTTTTTAGGGTTGATCAATCTGGTGGATCCAGAATTTATACTGAATTGAACTACTTGTTTTTCGTTAATAAAGTTAAAGTCCCGTGATCGTTTTATTTCGGTACCAACGGTTACCACATCTTTATATACAACAAACCTTCTTGAAAACTGTATTTCGTTATAACTATTATATACTTCAAGAAGATAATTGCCGCTAACCTTTAAGCGTACATTGTCATTGGGTATGGTTAATTGGTAGTTGGAGTATGATTGTAAGGTACTATAGCTATTCTCGTAATCTGTGATGCGCTGGTTGTCAACTCCGTCTAAGAATTGAGACTTAAGAAGGGAAGAGGGTGTCCAATCGTAATCGCAGTGTACTATTTTGTAATAATAATCTTGTTCGTTTGCAAGGATGTCATCAAATTCCAAATAGAGTGGTTCTCCAATTTTAATAACAGGAAATTGATCTTCAGTGGGGCCTTTGAAAACTATTGATTTAATATTTTCGGGCGGATTTACCTCTACTTGAACTTGGGCGATCAAATTCTGTAAAAATAAAAGACAAATAAAGTGTTGGAAGAAAATGCGCATTGTACCCCGTTTTTTTTGAGTAAAGGTAAACAAAAAGGATGCCTAAAAAATATAGCTCGTTCTATTGTCTAATTTATGGGACAATAATTATGAAAACGAACTTTTTGTACTTAAATTTGCTCAAATTTTGATAACCTAAAGGTCTACACGCACATGTCAAAAGACATTCGAATTAAGAAAGGGCTCAACATTAATCTGGTGGGCGCCGCAGAACAGACTACTTCAAAAGCTGTTTTAAGTAATGTTTACGCAATACAGTTAAGTGATTTTCACGGAATTATTCCTAAGATGATGGTAAAACAAGGTGCCGAAGTGAAAGCGGGCGAGCCTTTGTTTTATAACAAAAACATAGAGAGTATGGTTTTTGTTTCGCCGGTAAGTGGTGAGCTCATCGAAATTGAAAGAGGGGATAGAAGACGTATTTTGACCTTAAAGATATTAGCGGATAAAACACAAGAGGTACTTTCGGGTGCTGCTATAGATGTAGAAAATGCATCTAAAGAAGAGCTGAAAGCAACGTTGTTGAAAAGTGGCTGCTGGCCATTTATCAAACAAAGACCTTATGATGTAATCGCAAATCCGGATACTACGCCTAAGGCTATTTTTATTTCCGGTTACTCAAGTGCTCCGTTACAGGCAGATTTGAATTATGTGTTACAGGGTAAGGAGAAAGAATTGCAAACTGCCATAACTGCACTTGGTAAGTTAACGCCAGGTAAAGTTCATGTTTCGGTAGGTTCAAGTTCTTCACCACTATCATCTATGAAGGGTGTTGAATTGCATAATGTATCTGGTCCCCATCCTGCAGGGTTGGTGGGTACTCAGATCAATAAAGTTGATCCTATCAATAAAGGGGAGTTGGTTTGGACCGTATCTCCACAAGATCTTATTATTATAGGTGAATACTTGCTTACGGGAATATATAATCCAGAGCGTATCGTAGCCCTTGTTGGGTCTTCAGTAAAAGCACCAAAGTATTATTCAACAAAAATAGGTTCTGAAATCTCTACATTTCTTTATGCAAGTGGTGTAAATGAAGAAAACTTTAGGGTGGTCAATGGAGACGTGCTTACAGGTTCTAAAAGTAAGCCAGATGGCTTTTTGGGATACTATAATAATACGGTATCGGTTATTCCTGAAGGGGATGATTATGAGTTCTTTGGATGGAACAAGCCGGTTTTTGATAAAGTTTCCGCAACTAGGGCATTGACGTTCTCTTGGATGCAGCCTAACAAGAAATATGATTTAAATACCAATACCAACGGGGAGCATAGGGCTTTCGTGGTAACGGGGCAATATGAAAAAGTATTTCCAATGGATATTTTTCCAATGCAGCTTTTAAAAGCATGTATGGTGAAAGATTTGGATGAAATGGAGCAATTAGGTTTGTACGAAGTGGCTCCTGAAGATTTTTCGTTAACTGAGTTTATATGTATTTCTAAACAACCGCACCAGAAAATTATTCGTGAGGGGTTAGATTTATTGCAAAAAGAAATAGGATAAGAAATGAGTTTAAAAAGCAAATTACACGAACTTAAACTGAAGTATCAGGGTAAGAAAATGGCTCCTGCCTTTAATGCCATTCATACTTTTTTGTTTTCGCCAGATGAGACTACCCATGCAGGTGGTACACATGTGAAGGCGGTAGATGATTTAAAGCGTACCATGAACACGGTAATTATGGCGTTGGTACCGGTGTTGATATTTTCAATGTTCAACGCGGGTTATCAATATTATTCTGCTATCAATGGTTTTCCTGAGGAATTTTCGTTGATGAACGATTTTCTTACTTGGGATAATTTTTGGATCGGTATTATTAAGGTTTTGCCATTAGTTGTGGTTTCTTATGCTGTAGGTCTAATAGTGGAATTCATTTTTGCTGTTATCAAAGGTCATGAGGTAGAAGAAGGTTATTTGGTTACCGGTATGTTGGTGCCATTAATTGTTCCTGTAGATACACCACTTTGGATGTTGGCGGTAGCCGTAGTTTTCGGTGTTGTGATCGGTAAAGAGGTTTTTGGTGGAACGGGAATGAATATTCTTAATCCTGCCTTAACAATTAGAGCATTTTTATTCTTTGCTTATCCAACTTGGATGAGTGGTGATAAAGTTTGGGTTTACGGCGCTAGAGAGCGTTCAGAAGAGATTCTGGCAGGTGCTGCAAATGTAGATGCTTACTCTGGGGAGACCATATTAGGATTTTTAGCGCAAAACAAAGGTGCAGAGATGTCCTATTCTGTTTCGGATATGTTCTTCGGATTTATTCCAGGTTCTGTTGGTGAAACATCTGCTTTCCTGATTTTGCTAGGAGGTTTGTTTTTGATATTCACAAAAATCGCTAGCTGGAGAATAATGCTAAGTGCTGTAATCGGTTCATTGGTTATGGGCTTAATATTCAATCAAGTTGTTGAATTTGGTTGGGTTGCAGAATCTAGTAAGTTCTACGGTTTAATGAGTTTTGATTTCTGGAAACATTTAATTGTGGGTGGTCTTGCCTTTGGTATTGTTTACATGGCAACTGATCCTGTAACTGGTTCTCAAACAAATAAGGGCAAATGGTACTATGGGTTCTTTATAGGGTTTATTTCTGTAATGATCCGTGTATTCAACCCAGCATACCCAGAAGGTGTGTTCTTAGCTATCCTATTAATGAACGTATTTGCACCTACAATTGATCATTATGTGGTTAGGGGCAATATCAAGAATAGAATGAAAAGATTAAAAGATGCTACTATCTATCCAAAAGATTCAGATGGTAAGGCAGAAGAACTTAAAGCTGAAACAGTTTAATTATGGCTAATAAAACAGATAGTAACGTTTATACAGTAGTTTTTGCTGCTGTTATGGTTGTGGTAGTTGGTTCAATACTTGCATTCTTGGCATCGGCATTGCGACCAAATATCAAAGAGAATGAGCGTTTTGAAAAACAACAGAACATTCTATATGCAATGGGTGTTAACGAAAATGGTGATGATGCCGGTAGCGTTAACTTTATTCCAACAGATGTGGTTGAAGATGAGTTTGCTAATTATATCAAAGAGCAATTGGTAATTCAAGGTGATAAAATCACTGAGGACAATGAAGCTTATTTGATTGATTTAAAAAAGCAATTGGCCAACATTAAAAAGGGAGAACCTTATAAGTTGCCGGTTTTTATTGGTGAGAAAGATGGGAAGAAATTCTACATCATTCCTATGTACGGTAAAGGACTTTGGGATGCCATTTGGGGCTTTATCGCTTTAGATGATACTATGACGGTTCAGGGTGTTTATTTTGATCATAAAGGTGAAACGCCAGGTTTAGGTGCCAACATTAAAATGCGTTATTTCATGGACGATTTTAAAGGTGAGACCATACTTAATGGAACTCAATACGCTGGTATATCCGTAGCAAAGGGTAATAATGACCCATTGAATAAAACAAAAGATGATAATGAAGTAGATGCCTTGGCGGGTGCTACAATTACCGGTAACGGTGTTTCTGCTATGATCAGCGAAACTGTCAAATTATATAAACCTTATTTAGAAACAATTAGAGCAAAGTAATATGGCACTACTATCAAAAAAAGATACAAATCTTATTACAGATCCTTTAGCGGATAACAACCCTATTACCATTCAGGTGTTAGGTATCTGTTCAGCATTGGCAATTACGGCAGAACTAAAAGCATCTTTGGTGATGGCAATTTCTGTAATGTTCGTATTGGGTGCGGGTAATGTTGTAATCTCTTTGATGAGAAACATTATACCTTCAAAAATTAGAATTATTGTTCAACTAATTGTAGTTGCTACATTGGTAATTATTGTGGATCAAGTGCTAAAGGCATTTGCTTATGAGCTAAGTAAAACCCTTGCGGTTTTCGTAGGTCTTATTATTACCAATTGTATTATTATGGGACGTTTTGAGGCATTTGCATTGGCAAACGGTCCTTGGCGTTCATTTTTAGATGGTATTGGTAACTCTTTAGGTTACGGTGTTATTCTAATCATCGTAGGGTTCTTTAGAGAACTTTTAGGTTCGGGAACATTGTTTGGTATTCCGGTTTTAGGTGATCCAATTGAAAAAACGGGATTGTACGCTACAGGTTATGAGAATAATGGTTTTATGATTATACCACCGGCAGCGTTAATAGTTGTTGGTATTATCATTTGGGTACAACGTTCAAGAAATCCTGCGCTTGTAGAAGAAAATTAAACGACATTTAAGTAGAAATTATGTTAGAACATGTAGAATTATTTTTTAAGTCCATCTTTATAGATAACATGGTATTTGCCGTGTTCTTGGGGATGTGTTCTTATTTGGCGGTATCAAAAAAAGTTGCTACTGCTGTTGGTTTAGGTGCTGCTGTAATATTCGTATTGGCGGTTACCGTACCAATGAACTGGTTATTGGATAAGTATTTACTACAGGATGGTGCCTTGGTTTGGTTAGGACCTGAGTATGCTGATTACAATCTTAGCTTTTTATCGTTTATCTTATTTATCGCAACCATTGCAACAATGGTGCAATTGGTGGAGATTGTAGTTGAGAAATTCTCACCTTCCTTATATAACTCATTGGGTATATTTTTACCGTTGATTGCTGTAAACTGTGCAATTTTGGGTGGATCTTTATTCATGCAGGCAAGAGAGATAGAAACTTTTGGTTTGGCATTTAATTACGGAGTGAGTTCTGGAATTGGATGGTTCTTGGCTATTTTGGCAATTGCTGCCATTCGTGAGAAAATTAGATATAGTAATGTTCCTGCACCGTTAAGAGGTTTAGGTATTACATTTATCATTACTGGTTTAATGGGAATTGGTTTTCAAAGTTTCGGTGGTATGTTGACCGGTGGCGGTGATGATGCTGAAGAGGCAACGGAACAAGTAAATCAAGTAACTCAGCCAGAAGTGGTTGCACCAATTGAAGAAGAGGTAGTAGTAGATAAGAACGAAGAAATTGACGAAAAAGTGATTTCTTATAACGACCTAAACAAATAATTATGATTTTAGCTGCAAGTACTGGCGGAACAATACTAATAACTGTTGTCGCATTTCTAATACTGTTGATGGTGTTAGTGGCATTGCTTCTGTTTACCAAACAAAAACTTTCTCCATCTGGTCCTGTGACCATTACTATAAATGGAGAGAAGAAAATTGAAGTTGCATCAGGTGGGTCTTTATTATCTACCTTAGGTAACCAAAAAGTATTTTTACCATCTGCCTGTGGTGGTGGTGGAACATGTATTCAATGTGAATGTCACGTTCTTTCTGGTGGGGGTGAGGCCTTACCTACTGAAACTCCTCACTTTTCTAAAAAAGAATTAAACCATGGTGCACGTTTGGCCTGTCAGGTTAAGGTAAAGCAAGACATGGAAATTACCATCCCAGAAGAGGTATTCGGTATTAAGAAATGGCCTGCGAAAGTGGTTCGTAATTATAACGTTGCTTCTTTTATTAAGGAATTTGTAGTTGAGATTCCAGAAGATATGGGCTATAAAGCTGGTGGTTATATTCAAATTGAGATTCCTGAGTGTGAGGTTAAGTATGCTGATATAGATATTACTGCTCACCCAGAAGAGCATGAAACTCCAGATAAGTTCCAAGCAGAGTGGGATAAATTCAACCTTTGGCCTTTGGTGATGAAGAATCCGGAAACGGTTGAGAGAGCTTATTCAATGGCATCTTTCCCAGCTGAGGGTAGAGAAATTATGTTGAACGTACGTATTGCTACTCCGCCATGGGATCGCGCTAAGAACGGTTGGATGGATGTTAACCCTGGTGTTGCGTCATCTTATATCTTTAACTTGAAGCCTGGTGATGAGTGTACAATTTCAGGTCCTTACGGTGAATTCTTCATCAATGAATCAGATTCAGAAATGTTGTACGTAGGTGGTGGTGCAGGTATGGCGCCAATGCGTTCTCATTTATATCACTTATTTAAAACTTTAAAAACCGATAGAAAAGTAACTTACTGGTACGGTGGTCGTTCTAAAAGAGAACTTTTCTACTTGGATCATTTCTATAAGTTGGAAGAAGAGTTTCCAAATTTCAAATTCTACTTGGCATTATCAGAACCATTAGAAGAAGATAATTGGAAAGTAAAAGAGAATATAGATGCACCTGGTGATGGTTTCGTAGGTTTCATACACAATTGTGTAATTGATAACTACCTAAGTCTTCATGAGTCTCCAGAAGATATTGAACTTTATTTCTGTGGACCACCGTTAATGAACAAAGCTGTTCAGAAAATGGGTGAAGATTTCGGAATTCCAGATGAACATATACGTTTTGATGACTTTGGAGGATAAGTTATAAGTTGTTGAAATAGAATGAATTAACCGGTATGTAATGTATCGGTTTTTTTTTTAATTTTATTTAGATA
>NZ_PDUT01000006.1:0-1071 GCF_002700155.1 Maribacter sp. 6B07
CTTTTTTCTTTTTTTTTTTCCTTTTTTCTTCCTCCTCCCTTTTCTTTTTTTCCTCTCTTTCCCTTTCTCTTTCTCTTCTTTTCTCTCTTCTCCTCTCTCTTTCTTTTTCTTTCTTCCTCTTTTTTTTTTCTTTCCTCCACCCTCCTCCTCCTTCTCCCCTTCTCTTTTTTTTCCTTCTCCTTTTTTCCCTCCTCCCTCTACCCTTCCCTCTTCCCTCCCCCTTTTCTCCTCCCCCCCTCTTCTCTCCCCTCCTCCTCCTCTCCCTCCTTTTCTTCGCTCTTTCTCTTTTTTTCTTCCCTTCCCCTTTTCCTTTTTTTTCCCTCTCTCTCTCTCTTCTTTTCCTCTTCTCCTTCTCTTCTCCTCCTTCTTCCCTCCTCTCCTCCCCCCTCCCTCTCCCTTTTTTCTCTCCCTATCCCTCTCTTTTTCTTCTTTCCCGCTTCTTTTCCCCTCCCTTTTTCCTTTTCTCTTTCCTTTTTTTCCCTTCCCTTCTTTTCTCTTTTTTTTCCTTTCTTCTTTACTTCCTCCTTATTCTTATTTCTTCTTCTTTTTACCGTCTCCGTCTTCCCTTACCCTTTTCTGTTTTCTTTTTTCCTTTGCCCTCCCTACTTTTTCTTCTCGTCCTTGTTCTCTTTTTTTCCCTTTTCCTTTCTCCTTCCGCTTCCCCTCCTCCCCCTCCCTTTCTTTTCTCCTCTTCCTTCTCTCCTTTTTACCTCCCTTTTTCTTCCTCTTTCCCTCTTTCTTTCTCTTCTTTTTTCTTCTTCCCCTTTTTCCTTTTTCTTCCTCTCTTTTTTTCCTCCTTCTCCCTCCCCCTTACTTTTCTCCTTTCTTCTTTTCTCTTCTTCCTTTCTTTCCTTTTTCCCTTCCTCTCTCTCTTATTTTCTTTCCCTTTTCCTTGACTCTCCTTTCCCTTCTTCTCTTCCTCTTCTCTTTTTCCCTCTTCTTTCCCTTCTTCCTTTCTCTCCTCCTTTTTTCCTCCTCTTTTCTTCTTCTTCCTTCCCTCTCTCCCTTTTCTTCTTTTTTTCTTCTTTCTCTTCCTTCCCCTTTTCCCTTCTCTTTTCCTTTCCCTCTTTT
>NZ_PDUT01000007.1:0-5841 GCF_002700155.1 Maribacter sp. 6B07
CTCTTTCCCCTCACCTAGCGCCTACCAATCGTAATACTTACTTATAATTGCACTAGAAGTATAACAGTCCGTATGAAGATAGGGTAATACTTATATCACCCCGGTCACTTTCACTTTAGGGTATAAAAAAAGCCCCTTACATTACTGTAAGGGGCTTTCGAAAAAGGCGGCTACCTACTCTCCCACTTGGTATAGCAGTACCATCGGCGCAAACGGTCTTAACTTCCCTGTTCGGAATGGTAAGGGGTGGGCCCCGTCGCCATGGCCACCTAAGTTTTGGATCGGACATTGCCGACCGCGGCCTTCGCCGCAATATCGTTGACATGAATGGAACAGGATTCCTATAAAGGAAAGAAGCACTTATATTATAAAAGTATGTTTCGGTATAAAAAGAAAGAAGTAAAGATCGTCGTCCGCCCCGTTCCTAAAAACGGGACGTACGTATGCGCAAGCCTGACGGGCAATTAGTACTACTCGGCTACGGACATTACTGCCCTTCCACCTATAGCCTATCAACGTGGTCATCTCCCACGGCCCTTTAAAGAAATCTCATCTTGTGGCCGGTTTCGCGCTTATATGCTTTCAGCGCTTATCCGATCCCGACATAGCTACCCAGCGATGCTCCTGGCGGAACAACTGGCGCACCAGCGGTCGGTCCAACTCGGTCCTCTCGTACTAGAGTCAGATCCACTCAAATTTCTAACGCCCGCAGTAGATAGAGACCGAACTGTCTCACGACGTTCTGAACCCAGCTCGCGTGCCACTTTAATGGGCGAACAGCCCAACCCTTGGGACCTTCTCCAGCCCCAGGATGTGACGAGCCGACATCGAGGTGCCAAACCCCCCCGTCGATATGAGCTCTTGGGGGAGATCAGCCTGTTATCCCCGGCGTACCTTTTATCCTTTGAGCGATGGCCCTTCCATGCGGAACCACCGGATCACTATGCTCTTGTTTCCAACCTGATCGACCTGTATGTCTCTCAGTCAAGCGCCCTTGTGCCATTGCACTCTACACACGATTGCCAACCGTATTGAGGGCACCTTTAGAAGCCTCCGTTACTCTTTTGGAGGCGACCACCCCAGTCAAACTACCCACCACGCACTGTTCTCTCATAAGAGAGTTAGGCCCCGGACAAGCAAAGGCTGGTATTTCAACAATGACTCCACCACACCTGGCGATGCAGCTTCAAAGTCTCCCAGCTATCCTACACATTGCTTGACCAAGGTCAATACGAAGCTATAGTAAAGGTGCACGGGGTCTTTTCGTCCCACTGCGGGTAACCGGCATCTTCACCGATACTACAATTTCACCGAGCTCATGGCCGAGACAGTGTCCAGATCGTTGCACCATTCGTGCAGGTCGGAACTTACCCGACAAGGAATTTCGCTACCTTAGGACCGTTATAGTTACGGCCGCCGTTTACTGGGGCTTCAATTCAATGCTTCTCCCCGAAGGAATGACATCTCCTCTTAACCTTCCAGCACCGGGCAGGTGTCAGGCCCTATACGTCATCTTTCGATTTTGCAGAGCCCTGTGTTTTTGATAAACAGTCGCCTGGACCTCTTCACTGCGGCCCCCCATAAGGGGGCGACCCTTCTCCCGAAGTTACGGGTCTATTTTGCCTAGTTCCTTAGCCATGAATCTCTCGAGCGCCTTAGAATACTCATCCCAACCACCTGTGTCGGTTTACGGTACGGGCTGCTTCACTCGCTTTTCTTGGAAGTCGATATGCTGGATTATCACCTTGGCCGTGGCCTCGGTGTACTATCGGGGCGTTACCGCTCCCTTCAACGTACAATTCCGTCTGTACGCACCAACTTCTCGCCTCCGTCACTTTTAGCGTGAGCAGGTACAGAAATATTAATCTGTTGTCCATCCACTATCCCCTTCGGGTTCGCGTTAGGTCCCGACTGACCCCCAGCTGATTAGCATAGCTGGGGAAACCTTGGTCTTTCGGCGTGCGGGTTTCTCGCCCGCATTATCGTTACTTATGCCTACATTTTCGTTTGTAACCGCTCCAGCATCCCTCGCAGGTACGCCTTCGACGCAGTTACAATGCTCCCCTACCCCTTGTATAAATACAAAGTCACGGCTTCGGTGATATGCTTATGCCCGATTATTATCCATGCGGAACCGCTCGACCAGTGAGCTGTTACGCACTCTTTAAATGAATGGCTGCTTCCAAGCCAACATCCTGGCTGTCAATGCAGTTCCACCGCGTTATATCAACTTAGCATATACTTTGGGACCTTAGCCGGTGATCTGGGTTCTTTCCCTCTCGGACATGGACCTTAGCACCCATGCCCTCACTGCGCAGAAACATTTTATAGCATTCGGAGTTTGTCAGGAATTGGTAGGCGGTGAAGCCCCCGCATCCAATCAGTAGCTCTACCTCTATAAAACTATCTACACGCTGCACCTAAATGCATTTCGGGGAGTACGAGCTATTTCCGAGCTTGATTGGCCTTTCACCCCTACCCACAGGTCATCCCAAGACTTTTCAACGTCAACGGGTTCGGTCCTCCACTATGTGTTACCACAGCTTCAACCTGCCCATGGGTAGATCGCACGGTTTCGCGTCTACTACTACTGACTATGGCGCCCTATTAAGACTCGCTTTCGCTACGGCTCCGTTCCTGAAGAACTTAACCTTGCCAGTAAAAGTAACTCGTAGGCTCATTATGCAAAAGGCACGCCGTCACCCATATGGGCTCCGACCGCTTGTAAGCGTATGGTTTCAGGATCTATTTCACTCCGTTATTCACGGTTCTTTTCACCTTTCCCTCACGGTACTGGTTCACTATCGGTCTCTCAGGAGTATTTAGTCTTGGCGGATGGTCCCGCCGGATTCATACAGGGTTTCACGTGCCCCGCACTACTCAGGATACCACTATCTAAATGCTCTTTGCCTATACGGGACTATCACCCTCTATGGCCGCTATTTCCAAAGCGTTCTAGTTCATTACATCTCGAATGTCGTGGTCCTACAACCCCGCACATGCCGGAACATGTACGGTTTGGACTAATCCGATTTCGCTCGCCGCTACTATCGGAATCACTTTTGTTTTCTCCTCCTCCGGGTACTTAGATGTTTCAGTTCCCCGGGTTTGCCTCCTTGCGGATGTTATACCTTCAATATAACGGGTTGCCCCATTCGGATACCTGCGGATCATATCGTGTGTGCCGATCCCCGCAGCTTTTCGCAGCTTATCACGTCCTTCTTCGCCTCTGAGAGCCTAGGCATTCCCCATACGCCCTTTTCCAGCTTGTCGCCAGATCTTTAATCTATTCTATTCTTGATTCGTACTCTTTACTTAATAAAGATTCGTGTTTCTTTCTTTTTTAGTCGATAAAACATTAAAAATGTCTTACCTCCTGTTCCAATATGTCAATGAACGTTTCGCAATAAAACAATTATCAGTGAACAATCAACAATAAATTGTTAATTGTAAATTGGTCATTGTTTATTGACCTGGTGGAGAATATCGGAGTCGAACCGATGACCTCCTGCGTGCAAGGCAGGCGCTCTAGCCAGCTGAGCTAATCCCCCAATTCCATAAGTCGGCTGTTGCCAGTTTACAGTTGACAGGTAGCACAACTTCTAAAATTTCCTTCAATATTTCAATATATGAACGTAATGCCCGATGGGCACCCTTTCTTGTTTGTAGTCCCAGGCAGACTCGAACTGCCGACCTCTACATTATCAGTGTAGCGCTCTAACCAGCTGAGCTATGGGACTGTCCCTACTCTTCCTTTTCAGTATAAATACCTTCTCGGAAAAGCAATTACTTATATATCATGATTATGGAGATCTTTATTTTTCTTCGAACACTATTTTTTTTGGAAACAATCGTATTAAACCAAAAGACCGGGACCGTTATTCCGATTCTTCGTTTCGCCAGGGACCGTCCTTAAAAGGACAATCTCTAGAAAGGAGGTGTTCCAGCCGCACCTTCCGGTACGGCTACCTTGTTACGACTTAGCCCTAGTTACCGATCTTGCCCTAGGCCGCTCCTTACGGTGACGGACTTCAGGCACTCCCGGCTTCCATGGCTTGACGGGCGGTGTGTACAAGGCCCGGGAACGTATTCACCGGATCATGGCTGATATCCGATTACTAGCGATTCCAGCTTCACGGGGTCGAGTTGCAGACCCCGATCCGAACTGTGACAGGTTTTATAGATTCGCTCCGCCTTGCGACGTGGCTGCTCTCTGTACCTGCCATTGTAGCACGTGTGTGGCCCAGGACGTAAGGGCCGTGATGATTTGACGTCATCCCCACCTTCCTCACGGTTTGCACCGGCAGTCCCGTTAGAGTCCCCATCATGACATGCTGGCAACTAACGGTAGGGGTTGCGCTCGTTATAGGACTTAACCTGACACCTCACGGCACGAGCTGACGACAACCATGCAGCACCTTGCAAATTGCCCGAAGGAAAAGTCATCTCTGACCCTGTCAATATGCATTTAAGCCCTGGTAAGGTTCCTCGCGTATCATCGAATTAAACCACATGCTCCACCGCTTGTGCGGGCCCCCGTCAATTCCTTTGAGTTTCATTCTTGCGAACGTACTCCCCAGGTGGGATACTTATCACTTTCGCTTGGCCGCCCAGAACTCAAGGTTCCGGACAGCTAGTATCCATCGTTTACGGCGTGGACTACCAGGGTATCTAATCCTGTTCGCTCCCCACGCTTTCGTCCATCAGCGTCAGTATATAGTTAGTCACCTGCCTTCGCAATCGGTGTTCTATGTAATATCTATGCATTTCACCGCTACACTACATATTCCGGCAACTTCACTATAACTCAAGACCGACAGTATCAAAGGCAGTTCTACCGTTGAGCGGCAGACTTTCACCCCTGACTTATCGGCCCGCCTACGGACCCTTTAAACCCAATAATTCCGGATAACGCTCGGACCCTCCGTATTACCGCGGCTGCTGGCACGGAGTTAGCCGGTCCTTATTCTTACGGTACCGTCAGTAAGCTACACGTAGCTCTTTTTCTTCCCGTATAAAAGCAGTTTACTACCCATAGGGCATTCTTCCTGCACGCGGCATGGCTGGATCAGAGTCTCCTCCATTGTCCAATATTCCTCACTGCTGCCTCCCGTAGGAGTCTGGTCCGTGTCTCAGTACCAGTGTGGGGGATCCCCCTCTCAGGGCCCCTACCCATCGTAGCCTTGGTAAGCCGTTACCTTACCAACAAGCTAATGGGACGCATGGCCATCTTGTACCGCCCGAAGGCTTTAACCGTATAACGATGCCGAAATACGGTACTACGGGGCATTAATCCAAGTTTCCCTGGGCTATTCCCCTGTACAAGGCAGGTTCCATACGCGGTGCGCACCCGTGCGCCGGTCGCCGGCGGAAAAGCAAGCTTTTCCCCGCTGCCCCTCGACTTGCATGTGTTAGGCCTGCCGCTAGCGTTCATCCTGAGCCAGGATCAAACTCTTCATCGTTGTTTTGTAAATATTCGTCCCAACGAAACCAAATCCATCCCGGCCCCGACTCTCGATTCAATATATCCAAATATGCACAAGGCATATTATATGGTATGTTTCTTAATTCGTGTTCCTCTCGAACAGGTCCTCACCCGTTCTCGATTCTTATAATCTCCACAATATTTCAATGAACTTCCATCCACTCCGCCCTTGGACCCTGCGACCCTCCCGGCTTCGTTTCCCTTAGGTGTTTCCCTAAGCGGCTGCAAATATACAACTGTTTTTTAACCTGGCAACTTATTTCTAAAAAAAATATTCTTTCTTTTTTTTCCCTGACCAACCAACCTCTAAATTAACCTTTTTCCCCCCCCTATTCATAACTCCTCTTCCTCATACC